>NZ_CP034446.1:4800000-6300000 GCF_003952445.1 Mesorhizobium sp. M2A.F.Ca.ET.043.05.1.1 | reverse complement strand
GATCTACGGCGCCAAGGTCGAGAGCGAAATGAGCCTCAAGACGGTCGATTTCCCGATCGAGACGGCTTCATTCGACGAAAAAAGCGACCTGTCGGCCGACGAGGTGGAAAAGGTGGTTCGCGATGCCAGCAACGGCTTGAGCGACGGCGCCGTCCAGGTGGCGGCGCTGCATTATGTCGATCCGCAGCGATTCGGCGACGCCTTCGCCGAATCGATGGCCGGTTCCTACGACGTGAAGATCACCCAGGAAAACGTTTCGGTGGCGCCGCGCGCCACGCTGGACGACCAGACGCCGGCCTTCGCCGAGGAAATCATTCCCCTCACCGAGGATACCGATATCGCCGAGGCCTATGCCGATTCGGGCTACACCGGCGCTGACGCCACCGGCATGGCGGAGGCGATCGGCAAGCTGTTGAACACCACGGCGCTCAAGGCCGGAACGGTGCTGCGTGTCGGGCTCGAAGTACGCGGCGACATCGCCAAGGTCGTGCGCACCAGCGTATATGACAAGACCACGCATATCGTCACCATCGCGCTTGACGACCGCGGCCAGTATGTGCCGGCCCAGGAGCCGGAGCCAAATCCCGAGCTTTTGACCGCCTTCGATGATTCGCAGCCCGTGGTGGTGCGCGGCAACCTGCCCAATGTCTATGACGGCATCTATCGCACCGCCTATTCCTACGGCATGTCGAAAGCGATGACGCAGAAGCTGATCAAGCTTCTCGCTTCCGACGTCGATTTCCAGTCGCGGCTTTCGCCGGCCGATCGACTGGAGGTCCTGTTCTCGCAGCCCGACGGCGACGACCAGACCTCCGACAATTCCGAGCTTCTCTACGTGTCGGCGACCTTCGGCGGGCAGACACGGAATTTCTATCGCTTCCAGATGCAGGACGGCAGCACCGACTATTTCGACGAGAACGGTTCGAGCGCCAAGCAGTTCCTGCTGCGCAACCCGCTGCCCAACGGGCGCTTCACCTCCGGCTTCGGCGCGCGCCGTCACCCGATTCTGGGCTATGTGCGCATGCACACCGGCACGGACTGGGCTGCCCCGATCGGATCGCCCATCATCGCGGCCGGCAATGGCGTCGTGGAAAAGGCCGGCTGGGCCGGCGGCTACGGCAAGCAGATCATCATCCGCCATGCCAATGGCTACGAGACGTCGTACAACCACCAGAGCGCTTTTGCCAAAGGCATCGAGCCCGGCGTCCATGTCCGCCAAGGCCAGGTCATCGGCTATCTCGGCCAGACCGGCCTGTCGACGGGCCCGCATCTTCACTACGAGCTGATCGTCAACGGCACCAAGGTCGATTCAATGCGCGTGCGCCTGCCGGTCGGCAAGGTGCTGAAGGGTGACGATCTCGTGGCCTTCAAGAAAGAGCGCGAGCGCATCGACGATCTTCTGAAGCAGGAAGACGGCAACTCGCTGAAGGTCGCCAGCGCCAAGACTGATTCGCAGCTTCCGAACTGAGCAGTTCCAGGAACCGCTCCACCTGTTTCACGCAATTCCAGACGGAAGGCTACGGCGAAGTCGACGGGCCTAACCGCTCACAATGGAATTGCTCTAATCGCGCGATTCGTCTGTCTGCCGCGGCCAGGGCGATGCCTGTCCGGAAACCGTGAACCAGGCGATAAGGGAAGAAAACACGCAAAGCAGCGCCGTGACCGCCGCGACCGCGGTGAAAGCCGAATCGCTTGCCGCCACTCTGGCCGCGTCGAGATTGGCCGCAAGCCCGGAAGCGGGCGGCTCGCCGAAACCTGGCACTCCGGAAGCATTGCCGATGATCCGCGCGTAAACCCAGGCCGCCAGCGAACCCATCGCCGCCACCGCGATCAGGCCGCCGACGCGCGAGACCGCATTGTTGATGCCGGACGCGGCGCCCGTATCCTTGTCCTCGACGGACGTCATGACCGCAGTCGACAACGGTGACACGACTTGCGCCATGCCTAGCCCCATCAGCGCCATCAGCGGAAATGTCCCGGTCCAGAAATTGTGGATGCCGAAATGCGTGAGCAAAGCGAGGCCGGCGAAGGCGATGGCGACGACCATGCTGCCGCAAGCGATCGGAAAGCGCGGACCGATCCGGTCCGACCACTGGCCGACCGGCCCGGACAGAAGCGCGATCAATGCCGACAACGGCAGGAAGATGAAGCCGACCTCGGCCTCGCTCAACCTCCAGCCGGCGATCAGAAGCATCGGCAGGTAGAACAGATTGGCCGACAGCGCGAAATAGAGGAAGAATGTCGCCAGGTTGGCGCCGGCAAAGGCGCGGATGCGGAACAGGCCGAGATCGATCATCGGATCGCGCTGCCAGCGCTCATAAGCGATGAAGACAAAGAGCAGGACCACACCGGCAACAATCGCGGGCGTTGACAGCATTCCGCCGCCTTCGGCATTCATGGCCGTCAGTCCATAGGCGAGCAGGCCGAAGGCAAGCGTCGCCAGCGCGGCGCCCCCAAGGTCGAGGCTGCGTTTTTCGGTCGGTTTGTCGGCCGGCACCTTGGCCAAAAGCAGATAGATGGAGATCAGCCCGAGCGGCAGGTTGATGGCGAAGATAGCGCGCCAGACCCCGTTGCCGAACGTCGTCAAAACGAAGCCGCCCAGAACGGGGCCGAGCGCCGTGGTCAGCGCCGATGCGGCCGCCCAGATGCCGATCGCCCGGCCGCGCTCCTTCTTCGGATAGGCTTTGGCGATGATGGCGAGGCTGCCCGGCACCATGATCGCCGCGCCGATGCCCTGGATGGCGCGGAAGGCGATCAATATGGCCGGGTCGGGAGCCACCGCGCAGGCGAGCGAGGCGGCGATGAACAGCGCGATGCCGGTCACGAAGGCGCGCCGCAGCCCGAACCGGTCGCCTGCGGCGCCGCCAGCCAGGATGAGCGCCGAGAGCGTCAGCGCATAGGCGTTGGAGATCCACTGCGCCTCCGCCAGGCTGGCGCCGAGGTCGGCGCGCAGCGCCGGCATGGCGATCGCCAGGATCGAGCCGTCGATGAAGCCGAGCGCCGAGGCAAGGATTGCCGACACCAGCACGAATTTGTGCTGCGTCTGGGGACAGAATGTGCCGTTCGCCCGCGCGGTCGAATGCGAATCGGCGGTGGTTTCGTTCGCGGATGACATGAATCCCTGCTTAGCCCTCCGGAATGATTGCAACAACGAGCCAGAGCATCGCTGTTCTTGAAACCAGGCGACACTGGAGCATGATGCCGAAAAGTGTGAAGCGGTTTTCGGGCGACATCATGCTCCATCTCTTTTGATTCAAAGACGGATTCAGATTTCAGGTCGATTCGACCTGACATCATCCGGCTCTGCCGGGTGGGGAGGTGGGCGCCAATCTTGAAGGCAAACCGCCGATCGCGTGCTAGGTTCCAGCATTGCGTGTAGGGGGAGCCATGAAGCGGCCGCTCGAACCATCGGCGGAAGGACGCGGGCGCATTGTCGGCATAACCGACGGCGTCTTCGCCATCGCGCTGACCCTGATCGTGCTGGAGATCAGGGTGCCGGCGCATGAGGCGGTGCATTCGGAAGGCGAGCTGCTCGGCGCGATCCTCGCGCTGGCGCCACGCTTTCTGACCTATGCGCTGAGCTTCCTGACGCTCACCATCTTCTGGTTCGGGCAGCAGGCGCAGCATGGCCTGATCGCGAAGTCGGACCGAAGGCTGGCGACGCTCAACCTGTGCTTTCTTGCCTTTATCGCGCTATTGCCCTTCTCGACCGACCTGCTGGCCGATTTCCTCGAGTTCAGGATCGCGGTGCTGGTCTACTGGCTGAACCTGCTGATGCTGGGCGCGACGCTGTTCGCCAGTTGGTGGTATGCCGACAGGAACGGCATGATCGCCGAGGACGTCGACGCTGAAACGCGGCGCACCGTCTACAATCGCATCGTCAAGGCGCAGGCCCTGTGGGCGGTCGGCGCGGCGCTGTGCCTGATCACGCCGCTGCTCAGCATAGGCTTCATCCTGCTGGTGCAGCTCATCTATGCCGCCGCGCCGCGCGCCTCACTGCTGCGTAAACTCATCGGTTGAGGTCCCGCCGACCTCCGCGATTGTCGGTCCGCCGACGAACTCCACCGTGACGCCCGGCGACACCAGCTTGGCAAGCTCGCGCGCATCCCAGTTGGTCAGGCGCACGCAGCCATGGCTCTCGGTCTTGCCGATCTTGGAGGGATCGGGCGTGCCGTGGATGCCGTAGGTCGGCTTGTCTAGCGCGATCCACACCGAGCCGACCGGACCGTTCGGTCCCGGCGGGACGGTCAGGATCTTGTCGTTCTGGCCCTGCTTGAAATTGATGTTGGGGTTGTAAGTGTAGTTCGGGTCGAGCGCGATGCGCGAGACGGCATGGATACCGGTCGGCGACGGCGTGTCGGCCGAGCCGATGGTGGCCGGATAGGCCGCGACCAGCTTGCCGCTGCCATCATAGGCGTAGACTTCCTTCTTGGTCTTGTCGGCGACGATGCGCGTCACCGGCGTCGAGACCAGCTTGCCGAAATTGGCGACCTTGATCATCGTGCCGGGGCGATTGAAGTCCACCCCCTTGTTGATCGACTTCAGATAGGTCTCGTCCATGTGGAAGCGCTCGGCCAGCGCCTCGGTGACCGAGGTGTAGCACATGCAGTCGAGCTTGGCCTTCTGGCTGTAGTCCTCGGGGATCGAGGCGACATACGGGCCGGCGACATCTTCCGGCGTGATCGTGTAGGAAGCGAAGGCGTCGCCGCCCGACTGGGCGAGCGCCGCCTGGATGCCGACCGCATCGGTCGATTTGAGATTGGTGTCGTTTATTTCGTTATAGGCGGCCAGCGCCTTGTCGACATTGGAGCCGAAGCGCCCATCGATCACGCCCGGCGAGGCGCCGCCGCGATCGAGCAGCACCTGCAGCGCGGCGACATCCTGACGCACCCCGAGCGACAGCGACGGATCGACACTGGCCTTACCGCCCGTGTTCGGCGGCAACGAGGCCTCCGGATTGGTCTGCAGCACCTCGCCCTGGCCCGGCTGCTCCGGGTCGATCGACGCCTCGTTCAGCGGCTGGCGCTTGATGGTGTTGGACTTCGGCTCTTCCGGATAGGTGGTGGCGTAGCCTTCGTCATTGTTGGGCGCCGGCGGATAAGCATCGACGGAATTGTCGCCGCTGTTGGGATCGTATTCGTCGGCCGGCGGCGGGATGACCCGGCCGTTCTCCTCCAGCTGCCGCCGGCGGAAGCGGGCCATGTCCTCGGGATTGTCGAGATAGTAGCGGTCGTCATCCTCGGCCGGCACGCGGCCGAGCTCCTGCGTGCGCATCTGCCGGCGAAGCGCGCGGCGGTCGAGCCTGCTCCCCGGCGGCTGGATGGCGATGACCTTGCCGGTGTCGGCATCGACCAGCACCCGATTGCCCCTGGCGTCGTAATAGATATCGATATTGCCTTCCTGGGCCAGCATCAGCGCGCCGCGCTCAGCCGGGCGCACGCCTTGCGGGCCATCCGCGCTCGGCGCGGCGAACGCGCCGGAAGACGCCAGCCCGGCCGCGAGTGCCGAAAGGGAAAAGATCAAGCGCAGCATGGGGGTCAAGCTCTCCGGTCGACTCTGGCTTCTGACGGGCGAATCTTCGCCAGCAAACCAGTTACCCAAGTTAAGGTTCCAACATGAACCGGGCATGAAGATGGCGGATTTCCAGTACCTTGACGAACATTAGCCAGTCTGCGCGAGCCCCAATTGCTTGCGTGCCTGTCTGGTCAGCTTCAGCACGACCAGGCGGTGGCTTTCGCGCAGATAGTCCTTGAGCGCCGCATCATCCATGCTTTGGCTTGTCTGACGCTGGATCCATTTCATGCCGCGCGAAGCGAGATAGGGCGCCGGCCGGCAGCCCGGCTGATCCTTGAGCACGTCATAGGCCATCTCGGAACATTTGAAGGTGACGAAAAGCTCGCCGCCGTCGTTCCAGCCGCCGATGGCGAACACCTTGCCGCCGACCTTCCAGACATGGGCGCCGCCCCATTGGACGACATGCGTCGTGGCGGGCAATGAAGCGCAGAAGCCGTTGTAATCGTCGAGCTTCATCGAGTCCTTCCCGGTCATCCGAATCGGCAGCCGATTATGCGCAGTCCCCGAAAATAACAAAGCGCGCCGCACCGGTTCGGTGCGACGCGCTTGTTCATTCCAACTTGCCGGAGATCAGGCGGCGGCTTCCGTCGCCACCACCGTCGGCTTCGAGCGGAAGTTCAACCGGTCGGAACCCGCCGTGACTTTGACGGTCGAACCGTCGAGAATCTCGCCGAGCAGGATCTTCTCCGCCAGCGGGTCTTGCAGCTCCTTCTGCATCACCCGCTTCAGCGGCCGGGCGCCATAGGCCGGGTCGTAGCCCTTCGAGGCCAGCCACTCGATCGCGTCGTGATCGAGCGACAGCGTGATCTTGCGGTCGACGAGCAGGTTCTCCAGCCGCTTGAGCTGGATCTCGACGATGCGGTCCATGTCCTGCCGACGCAGCCGGTGGAACAGGATCACCTCGTCGACGCGGTTGAGGAACTCCGGCCGGAACGAGGCTTTCACCACGCTCATGACCTCGTCACGCACGGCATCGACATCCTGATCATCGCTGAGGCTGACCAGGTATTCGGCGCCGAGGTTGGACGTCATGATGATCAGCGTGTTGCGGAAGTCGACCGTGCGGCCCTGACCGTCGGTCAGGCGGCCGTCATCGAGCACCTGCAGGAGCACGTTGAACACATCCGGATGCGCCTTCTCGATCTCGTCGAACAGCACGACCTGATAGGGCCGGCGCCGCACCGCTTCGGTCAGCGCGCCGCCTTCCTCATAGCCGACATAGCCGGGAGGCGCGCCGATCAGCCGGGCGACGGAGTGCTTCTCCATGAACTCCGACATGTCGATGCGCACCAGCGCCGTCTCGTCGTCGAACAGGAAGCTTGCCAGCGCCTTGGTGAGCTCGGTCTTGCCGACGCCGGTCGGCCCGAGGAACATGAACGAGCCGATCGGCCGGTTCGGATCCTGCAGGCCGGCGCGGGCGCGCCGAACGGCCTTGGACACCGCCTGCACGGCTTCGCCCTGGCCGACGACGCGCTTGCCGATCTCGTCTTCCATGCGCAGCAGCTTCTCGCGCTGCCCTTCCAGCATCTTGTCGACCGGAATGCCGGTCCAGCGCGACACGACATGCGCGACGTGATCAGGGGTGACCACCTCTTCCACCATGCCGGTCTTGCCGTCCTGGGCCTCGGCTTCCTTGAGCTTCTTCTCCAGTTCCGGGATCTTGCCATAAGCAAGCTCGCCGGCGCGCTGGAACTCGCCCTTGCGCTGCGCGATCGCCAGCTCGTTGCGCATCTCGTCGAGCTGCTTCTTGAGGTCGGCGGCGAGCCCGAGCTTCTGCTTCTCGGCTTGCCATTTCGAGGTGAGCTCGGTGGACTCCTCTTCCAGGCCGGCGAGTTCCTTCTCCAGCCGGGCAAGCCGGTCCTTCGAAGCCTCGTCCTTCTCGACCTTCAGCGCCTCGCGCTCGATCTTCAGCTGCATGATGCGGCGGTCGACCTCGTCCAGCGCCTCGGGCTTGGAATCGACCTGCATGCGCAGCCGCGACGCCGCCTCGTCGACCAAGTCGATCGCCTTGTCCGGCAGGAAGCGGTCGGCGATGTAGCGGTTGGAAAGCGTCGCCGCCGACACCAGCGCCGAATCGGAGATGCGCACCTTGTGGTGCTGCTCGTATTTCTCCTTCAGGCCGCGCAGGATCGAAACCGTGTCCTCCACGGTCGGCTCGTCGACGAAGACGGGCTGAAAACGGCGGGCAAGGGCGGGATCCTTCTCGACATGCTTGCGGTATTCGTCGAGCGTGGTCGCGCCGACGCAGTGCAACTCGCCGCGCGCCAGCGCGGGCTTCAACAGGTTCGACGCGTCCATAGCGCCGTCGGCCTTGCCGGCGCCGACCAGCGTGTGCATCTCGTCGATGAACAGGATGATGTTGCCGCTGGCCGAGGTGACCTCGTTGAGCACGGCCTTCAGCCGCTCCTCGAACTCGCCGCGATATTTCGCGCCGGCAATCAGCGCGCCCATGTCGAGCGCCATCAACTGCTTGTCCTTCAGCGATTCCGGCACGTCGCCATTGACGATGCGCAGCGCCAGGCCCTCGGCGATCGCCGTCTTGCCGACGCCCGGCTCGCCGATCAGCACCGGGTTGTTCTTGGTGCGGCGCGACAGCACCTGGATAGTGCGGCGGATCTCGTCGTCGCGGCCGATGACCGGATCGAGCTTGCCCGCGCGGGCGTCGGCCGTCAGGTCGCGCGCATATTTCTTCAGCGCGTCATAGCCCTGCTCGGCACTCGCCGAATCGGCGGTGCGGCCCTTGCGGATATCATTGATGGCCTGGTTGAGCGCCTGCGCGGTGACGCCGGCCTTGGACAGGATGTCGGCGGTCTTGGCCGACTTCTCCATGACAAGCGCCTGCAGCAGCCGCTCGACGGTGACGAAGCTGTCGCCGGCCTTCTTGGCCAGGTCCTCGGCGGTCGAGAACACCTTGGCGAGCGGCTGGGCAAGATAGAGCTGGCCATTGCCGCCTTCGACCTTGGGCATTGCCTCGAGTGCCGTCTCGACGCCGAGCTTGACGTCGCGGGCATTGCCGCCGGCGCGCTCGATCAGGGACGCGGCAAGGCCCTCGTCATCGTCGACGAGCACCTTCAGCATATGTTCAGGCGTGAATTGCTGATGGTTGCGCGAGAGCGCCATGGTCTGCGCGGACTGGATGAAGCCGCGCACGCGCTCCGAGTATTTTTCAAGATTCATATCTGTCTCCTTCCGTCACCGGCCCGCTTTGCGGCACCGGATCAGATTGCGGTGACGGACCCGCTCATAGGAGCCGAGCCCTGTTCAGCCGAGATATGGTGTATGGGCCGCGGTCCCTCAAGACGCCTTGATGCCGATCAAAGCAGAATATTCCACCGCATGTCGCCCAAAAGTGCGCGGCTGTTTTGGGGCAAGCGAAATGCATCGAGCAAAGAGAGCTAAAGCGCGCCGTGACGCGCTTTAGCCGCGCGCGAAGGAAAACGGCGGAGAAAGATCCCCGCCGTCTGCAATGCCTGAAATGGTGTTTGCGTCAGTTGTTGGCGTCGGCGGTCACAGGCTCGCCGGGAGCTTCGCCGGCGACCGGCGCCGGCTCGCTGGCGACAGGCTCGCTTGCCGGCCTTGCCTCTTCGGCCGGCTTGGCGCCGGCCTCGCCGCCATTGCTCGGCGCGTTATGTGCTTCGCCTGAATTTTCGGGGCTTGCGCCCTGCGGCTGGTCGCCCTGCTCGCCATTGCCGGCCTGGTCGGCGTAGGTGCCGCGCGGGCGGCGCGGACGCCGCGGCCGGCGACCGCCGCCATTGTCCATGGCGGCTTCGTTGAGCTCCGCCTGTGCGGCGAGCGCTGCCGGCGAGAAACTGTCGAACTGCGGCGCCTGCTCGGCCTGGGATCCGGCCTCTCCAGCGGCCTCGGGCTGCGCCGGGGTCTCATTGCGCCGGTTTTGGTCGAACTGCTGGCCGCCATGCTCGCCGCGCTGGGCGTTGTCGCCACGCTGACCGTTCTGGCCATACTGGCCATAGCCGCCGTTGCGGCGGTCACGATGCCGGTCGCGGTTGTCGCGGTTGTCGCGCTGGTTGTTGTCGCGCCGGTTGTTGTCGCGGCCGTTTTCCTGGTTGTAGGCAAGTTCCGCCGGCGTGCCTTCGATCACAGGCTGCGGCCCTGAGCCATTCGCCGCGGCCGGCGCCTCGGCTCCACTGCCGTTGCTGTTGCCGACAGAATCGAACTCGTCACGATCCTCATCGAGATCGTCGTCGAAGTCGTCGCGGTTTTGCTGGGCGTTCTGGATCGGCATCTGCGCTTGCGCGGCGGCAATGATGCGATTGTAGTGCTCGGCGTGCTGGAGATAGTTCTCCGCCATCACCCTGTCGCCGGAGCTCTGCGCGTCACGGGCGAGTGTGGCGTATTTTTCGGCGATCTGTTGAGCCGATCCGCGGATCTTCACGTCCGGGCCGTTGCTCTCGTAGGTGCGGGTCAGGGGATTTGGCCCCTTGCGGTTGTTGTTGTTGCCACCGCCGCCATTGTTATTGCGACCGCGCATGCGCCTGTTCTGCTGTTGTGGCCTCATTAGACTCTCTTCATAGTGAATTTTCGAAAAACTCTTCACGAACGGAGGCGCTCATGCAGCCAGCCGTTTCGTTTCTTCACCGGCGTTCGCCCGCATCAATTGCGTTGGCGCCACGTGCCATCCTGTTCCGGTTACATCACTTGCCGGACGATTCCCGCACGAAGCTTGGGCGTCGTTTGCGCAAGAAGGCAGCTATTTCCAAGGAAAACCGAATCGCTGGGAGCACTGCCTGCTTCGTCTCATCCGGTTGAGCCGGACCCTAACTGCATTCCCTTATATTGCCAAGCGGTTTTTTCGCGCTGCATCAGGGCTTTCGCCGCTCGAACACCAGAACTCTGTCATTGCCACCGAGGTCGCGATGTGTCCCGGTTAACACATAGCCCGCTGCCGCGAATATTCCGCTGACCTCGTTTTTCTGCGTGTGGCCGATCTCGACCGCTACTCTGCCTTGCGTTTCCAGAAATCCTGCCGCTCCGGCGGCAATGACCCGGTAGGGGTCCAAACCATCCGCACCGCCATCCAAGGCCCGGTGCGGGTCGAAATCGCGGACCTCGTCCTGCAGATTTCCAATCTCTCGACTGGGTATATAGGGAGGGTTCGAGGCAATTACATGGTAGGACCCCGAAACTTTTTCGAACCAGTTGGAATGCAAGGCTTTGAAGCGCCCGCCGAGCCCCAGATCCCGGGCATTTCCGGCCGCAGTCGCCAATGCGTCTGGTGAAATGTCGACGCCCGTCGCGCTGGCAGCCGGAACGGCGTTGAGCAGGGCCAGCGCGATGGCGCCGGTGCCTGTGCCGAGATCGAGAATGCGGCATTCGCCGAGCCGTTCGGCAGTTGTCCTGGCGAAAGGCAGAATGGCGTCGACCAGCGTCTCGGTGTCCGGCCGGGGCTCAAGCGTCTCCGGGGAGAGCGACAGTCGCAAGCCGTAGAATTCGCGGTAGCCGAGGATGCGGTGCGCCGGCTCGCCTGCGACGCGACGCCTCAGGGCCGCTTCGATGGCGGAAAGCGCCGCCGAACCCACCTTTTGCCCTGGTTCGGCAATGGCCTGGGTGCGGGTCGTGCCGGAGAAATGTTCGACGATCAGCCGGGAATCGAGCGCGGGATCGTCAATGCCGTCGGCGGCCAGACGTTCGCGCGCCGCCCTGAGCAGCGGGCCAAGCGCAGCGGGCAGTCGATCAGCCATCGAGGCTCATATCGGCAAGCAGCTTCGACTGATGGTCGGCGATCAGCGCGTCGATGACCTCGTCGAGCTCGCCCATCATCACCCGGTCGAGCTTGTAGAGCGTGAGGTTGATGCGATGGTCGGTGACGCGCCCTTGCGGGAAGTTGTAGGTGCGTATGCGCTCCGACCGGTCGCCGGACCCGACCTGCGATTTTCGCGACGACGAGCGCTCCTCATCCGCGCGGCTACGCTCCAGGTCGTAGAGACGCGCGCGCAGGATCTGCATGGCGCGCGCCCGGTTCTGGTGCTGCGACTTCTCCGCCTGCACCACCATGATGCCGGTCGGCAGATGGGTGATGCGAACCGCCGAGTCGGTGGTGTTGACATGCTGGCCGCCGGACCCCGAGGCGCGCATTGTGTCGATGCGGATATCCTCCGGCCGGATATCAATATCGACCTCCTCGGCCTCGGGCAGCACGGCGACCGTTGCCGCCGAGGTATGGATGCGCCCGCCGGCTTCGGTTTCCGGCACGCGCTGGACGCGGTGAACGCCGGATTCGAACTTCAGATGCGCGAACACGCCCTTTCCCGACACCGAGGCGATGATTTCCTTGTAGCCGCCGACCTCGCCGTCGCTTGCCGAAACGACTTCGAACCGCCAGCCGCGCGAGGCGGCGTAGCGCTCATACATGCGGAAGAGATCGCCTGCGAACAGCGCTGCCTCGTCGCCGCCGGTGCCGGCGCGGATTTCGAGGATCGCGTTCCTCTCATCGGCCGCGTCCTTGGGCAGGAGCAGTATCTGGATATCCTTCTGCAGCGCCTCGATGCGGCTCTCCACCTGAGGCAGGTCCGCCTCGGCCAAGGCCCGCATCTCGGCATCGGTTGCCTTGTCGGCGAGCATCGCCTCGAGATCCGCCTGCTCCTGCTCGGCGGCTCGCAACGACCGGATCTTGCCCACCATCTCCTGGATGTCGGCATATTCGGAAGCCATTTTGACATATTGATCGGCGGCAGGCCCGGCCGCCATCTGCGCTTCGAGCATGTCGAAACGCTTGACGACTTGATCCATGCGGTCGCGAGGCAGGTTGATCATGGTCTTCGAACTTCGATGGAATTCACGTCAGGGCGAGTCGAAAATGGCGAGTTTCGAGAACCGGAGCGGAATGTACATTTAGGTACATGAGCACCGGAAGCGCAGAAAATCGCCATTTGCAGACCGCCCTCACGTGAATCTAGAGCGGAATAGAACGGTCGTCGGCAAAGGCTTGCAGCAGCGCCCGCATCGGCGTTCCCAGGCTGGGCGCCATCAGATTGTCCTTGAAGAAGTCTTTCAGCTCCTGCAGCGGCAGCTCTGTCAGCATCGCCTTGACCGGGCCGATCGAGGCCGGCGACATCGAGATCGAGCGGAAGCCGAGGCCGATTAGCGCCATCGCCGAGATCGGCTTGCCGGCCAGCTCGCCGCAGAGCGTCACCGGCGTGTTGTTGCGCACGCCGGCATCGGCAATCGTCTTCAACACCCGCAGGAATGGCGCCGAAAGCGTGTCGAAACGGTCGGCGAGCTGCGTGTTGCCGCGGTCGACCGCCATCATGAACTGGAAGAGGTCGTTGGAGCCGACCGAAACGAAATCCACCGCCTTCATCAATTCGTCGAGCTGGAACAAGAGCGAGGGCACTTCCAGCATCGCGCCGAGCTTGAGGCTGGTGGGCAGGTGATGGGCAAAGCGCGATAGGTGCCGGACCTCCCGGTCGATGATCTCGCGCGCCTGCGCGATCTCCGACAGCTCGGTCACCATAGGCAGCATCAGCTTCAGCTCGCGGCCGCCGCTGGCCTTCAGCAGCGCCCGAATCTGCGTTCTGAGCAGGCCGGGACGATCGAGCGTCAGCCGGATCGCGCGCCAGCCGAGCGCCGGGTTTTCCTCCTGGATCGCGCCCTTGAAATAAGGCAGCACCTTGTCGCCACCGATGTCGATGGTGCGGAAGGTGACCGGCTTGCCGCGCGCGGCATCGAGGACGTCACGGTAGAGCCGCTCCTGCGCCTCGGCGCGCGGAAAGGTCGAGGCCACCATGAACTGCAATTCGGTGCGGAACAGGCCGATGCCGGCGGCGCCCGATTCGGTCAGCTGCGGCAGGTCGACGGCAAGACCGGCATTCATCAGGAGATCGACCGGAACCCCGTCCTTAGTCACGGACGGCTTCTTGCGCAGCTCGCGATAGACTTCCTGCCGCCGGGCCCGGAACCGGACTTTTTCTGCGTATGCGGCCTCGAGGTCCGACTGCGGCCGCAGATGGATGGTGCCCTCCTCGCCGTCGACGATGATGGCGTCGCCGTTTTCCGCCATGGAAACAGCGCCCTTCATCTGGCCGGCGACGGGAATTCCCATGGCGCGGGCGACGATGACGACATGGCTGGTCGCGGCGCCATCCTCCAGCACCAGGCCGCGCAGCTTGTCCCTGGGATAGTCGAGCAGTTCGGCCGCGCCCATCGAACGGGCGACGATGATGGCGTCCTTGGGCAGGGAGGCCGCGACATCCTCCGGGCCGCGCCCCATCAACTGGCGCAGCAGCCGGTTGGCAAGGTCGTCGAAATCGCTCATCCGCTCGCGCAGATAAGGGTCTGTCATGTGCAGCATGCGGGCGCGCATGTCGCTCTGCACCTTCTCGACCGCCGCTTCCGCGGTCAGGCCGTTGCGGATCGCCTCTTCCAGCCGGCGCACCCAACCGCTGTCATTGGCGAACATGCGATAGGCCTCGAGCACCTCCCGGTGCTCGCCCTCGAAGGCGACTTCGCGCCGCTCCAGCATGTCGTCGATGGAAAGCCTGAGCGAGCCGAGCGAGGACTGCAGCCGGCGCACCTCCTCCTCGCTGTCCTCGTTGAACAGGTTGGTGACGACGATGCGCGGCTCGTGCAGCACGACATGGCCGAGCCCGACGCCGTCATTGAAGGAGAGGCCGGTGAAGCTCACCGGGCGGCGCAGGTCGAGCTCCAGCCCGGGCCGGGTCAGGCGCGCGAGATCGCCGGTGGCGATCATCTCGGCGATCACCATCGCCGTGGTTTCGAGTGCCTCGACCTCGTCGTCGCGGTAATGGCGCATGGTCTTGTTCTGCACCACCAGCACGCCCAGCGTGCGCCCCGCCCTCAGCACCGGCACGCCGAGGAAGGAATTGTAGATCTCTTCGCCCGTCTCCGGCAGGTAGGCGAAAGCCGGATGCTCCTGCGCGTTGGATAAGTTGAGCGGCCGCGCGCTGGCGGCGATCGTGCCGACCAGGCCCTGCCCCAGCCGCAACTGCGACAGGTGGACAGCGTTCGGGTTCAGACCCTCGGTGGCGTAGAGCTCGAGCACGGAGTCGGCGCGCAGCACATAGAGCGAGCAGACTTCCGCCACCATGTTGGAGGCGATGTCGCGCACGATGCGGTCGAGCCGCTCCTGCGGCTCCAGCGGCTCCTGCATGAGCTCGCGAAGCCGTTTGAGCAGAACGCGCGGGCCACCGGCCGTATCACGCATCGCGGCTTGTTCTCCAATGGGCATTTCGCCCGCTGCAGTTTCTCCTGCGGCCGGCGTTCACGCAACAACTGACTCAGTTCTTGCTATTGCTTATCCAGACCGTAGACGGAATGCAAAGTACGAACTGCAAGTTCCGTATAGGGACCGTCGATCAGTATCGAGATTTTGATCTCGGAAGTGGTGATGGCGCGGATGTTGATCGCCTTGTCGGCCAGGGTCTTGAAGGCGGTGGCGGCGACGCCGGCATGGCTCCTCATGCCGATGCCGATGACCGAGACCTTCGACATGCCGGCTTCCGACTGCACGACATCGTAACCGACTTCGGCTTTCAGCTTCTCCAGCACGGCAAGCGCCTTGTCGACATCGCCGGACGGCACGGTGAAGGTCATGTCGGTGAACTTGCCGTCCTCGGAGATGTTCTGGACGATCATGTCGACATTGATGTTGGCTTCGGCCAGCGGGCCGAAAATGCCGGCGGCGACGCCTGGACGGTCGCCGACGCGGCGCAGCGAAATCTGCGCTTCGTCCTTGGCGTAGGCAATTCCGGTGACGACCTGCTGTTCCACGATCTCTTCCTCGTCGCAAATGAGCGTTCCGGGCGGATTGAGCAAATCCCCCATTCCGGGCGCATCGGGATCGTCGAAGGACGACCGCACGAAGGTACGCACCCTGTGTACCATGGCAAGCTCGACCGAGCGCACCTGCAGCACCTTGGCGCCGAGCGAAGCCATTTCGAGCATTTCCTCGAAGGAAATCTTGGCCAGGCGCCGGGCTTTCGGCTCGATGCGCGGATCGGTGGTGTAGACGCCGTCGACATCGGTGTAGATGTCGCAGCGGTCGGCCTTGACCGCCGCGGCGATCGCGACGGCGCTTGTATCGGAGCCGCCGCGGCCGAGCGTGGCGATGCGGTTGTCCGGGCCGATGCCCTGGAAACCGGCGATCACCGCCACCTGGCCCTCGCCGAAGCGCTTGATCAGGAAAGCGCCGTCTATGTCGAGGATGCGCGCCGCGCCATGCGCATTGTCAGTCTTGATCGGGATCTGCCAGCCCTGCCACGAGCGGGCGTGCACCCCCATGCTCTGCAGCGTGATTGCCAACAGGCCGGCGGTGACCTGTTCGCCCGAAGCGACGACCGCGTCATATTCGCGCGCGTCATGCATCGGCGAGGCCTCGCGCGTCCAGGCGACCAGTTCGTTGGTCTTGCCGGCCATCGCCGACACCACGACCGCCACCTCATGGCCGGCATCGACCTCGCGTTTGACATGGCGCGCCACATTGCGGATGCGGGCGATGTCGGCGACCGAGGTTCCGCCGAATTTCATCACGATACGCGCCATGGAAGCGAAATGCCTTTGACTGAAGCCGGCGCAAGGCCGGAACCGAAGGAAACGCCAGGGGTTAAGCCAGGCGCGGAAATGCGCGGCCTCCTTAGCCAAAACAACAAGGCTTCGCAAGCGAGCGGGCTATAGCCGGCCCGACAACGCTCATCCTGACGGATTTCTGTCGCCGATCGTGCCATAAACTGCCGAAACCCGGCCTTTGGAGATTCTCATGACCGAGACCCTGGAAATCGTCACCTTCCGCCTCAAGCCCGGCACCGAAGCCGGCTTTGTCGCCAACAACGGGGTCATGACCGACTGGCTTGCCCGGCAGCCGGGCTTTCTTGCCCGCCACCTCGGCAGGCGTGAGGATGGCGCCTGGGTGGACGTCGTGCGCTGGCAGAGCCTGGATCAGGCCCAGGCGGCGGCCGACCGCATCATCGCCGAGATCGGCGACAGCGAGGCCGTGCAGGCGATCGAGCCCGCCAGCGTTGTCATGAGCCATGCCGAAATTGCGCTGTCGCGCTGATGCATTTCGCCCGAAGCGGATGCCGCAGCTCAGCCCTCAGCCGCGCTTCTGCCCGGAGCGGGAATGTCCCAGTCGGGATCGGTCTTGCGTAATCCGGCGACAACCCGATCGCGCCCGTCCGCCTTTGCCTGGTACAGCGAACGATCGGCAGCGTTGACGATTTCGGCCCATGAGGAGCCGAGTTCGGGGAAGGCGGATACACCGAACGAGGCGGTAATGGTGCCCAATGTGCGCCCGCGATGCGCCAGATGCAGCTGCTTGACCGCCTTTCTCAGAGCCTCGGCGCGCTCGGCGGCATCGACAAGTGAGGTTCCGGGCATCATCACCGCGAACTCTTCGCCGCCATAGCGCGACACCACGTCGCTTTCCCGGGCATGGTCGAGCAGCGTGCTGGCCACCTGCTTGAGCACGAGATCGCCGGCCTCGTGACCGAATGTGTCGTTGAACTGTTTGAAATGGTCGACGTCGAGCATGATCACCGCCATGGGCTGCCCCGAGCGTTCCAGGCGCCGCAGTTCGCGGCTGCTCGTCTCCTCGAGATAGCGGCGGTTGTAGAGGCCGGTGTTGGGATCACGGATCGATTGCTGCCGCAGCGTCTCGCGCAGCCGTAAATTGGCCAGCGCCAGCGCCAGCGTGTCGACGACACCGCGCAACACCTGTTGCCGCTGGGAGACCCAATCCGGCCTATCGGCAGCGTTGGGCTCGCAGAGATGCACGATGCCCAGCGTTTCGCCCTGAGCCGCCAGCGGCACGCAGAGATAGCCGCGCCCGCCGTTCTCGCTGATGTGGTTGCAACGCGGCGTGAGCATGCCCGGCCCGGCGGCATGCTCCTGGCCGCGGCGCAGGGCCCAGCAGTCTTCAGGCGCGAATTGCCCCACGCTGGACCGGATTTCCCCCCAATGCGCCATCTCCTCGACCAGATTGCGCGAGGCGCTGGTCAGGTGGACGCTTCCGCTCAAGCCGCCGAAAAAGTCCGGCATCGCCGAACCAACCACCGAAAACGCCTCCTGAAAGGTGACGCAGGCCTGGAGCAGTTCACCGAGCTTGACCAGGCGGTTGGTGGCTTCCGTGGTTTGTTTCAGTTCCCGGTTCAGCACCGCCAGTTCCTCGGCACGGTCATTGACCGCCCGCTCGGCGCTGCGCAGTTCGCTGATATCGCTGAGCGTCAGCACGATGCCGCCATCGGCCCGGTTGAGCGGATTGCAGCTGGCGATCACCGGCAGTTGCGAGCCGTCGGGCCTTACCAACCGCACCTCGCCTTGATGCCGCCGGCCGGTGGCAAGGGTCAGTTCGACCGGAGAGGTTCCGGGCGCAAGCTTGTCGCCGGAAGCACTTCGCATATCCAGGATCGAGCGCCACTCCTGCCCCTCGATTCTGCTGGCGTGCCGTCCGGCGAGGTCGGCCGCGGCCGGGTTGACGGATACGACTCGCCCTTCGCCATCGATGACGGCGATGCCTTCGGCGACGGTGCGCACGATATCCTCGATATAGGCCTTCTGGTCGATGAGCTGCAGCCGCGAGGATTCCAGCTCCGACGCCATGCTGTCGAAGCCTTGCGCCAACTGTCCGAACTCATCCCTGGACACGAGTCCGATACGGGCTCCGGCATCGCCACGCGCCAGCGCTTCGATGCCGCGATTGAGGTAGGCAAGACCAGAGCCCAAACGGCTGAGCAACAGGAAGGCGGAGAGCGCGGCAACCAGCATGGCGGCCACGGTGGAAAGGCCGACCAGCCAGAGCATCGCATTGGTGCGGTCCTGGGCGGCCTGCAGCAGGGGCGTGTATTCGTACAGCACGGCGCCAACGATCTCGTCGGGAGCGCCCTCGACCGGCACAACGACCAGGTTGATCGCTTCGGACACGTCGGCGCTGTCTTCGACGAAGCCGCGCGGCTCGCCATCGTCGAGCGTGCGGCCGACTTCATTGCCGCGATCATGCTCGAACACCGTTCCGACATTCCGTTCCTCACCGGGAATATCGGCCAGGATGATCTTGCCGCGATCGACGACGACGAGATCGCGTTTCGACCGGCTGTGCTGCGATGTCACGAACTCGCGCAGCGCGCCGGGTCTCTCGAACACAGGCCGTGGCGCATCGGCAGCCTTGAAGGCTATGGCCTCGGCCAGTTGCCGCCCCGCGCTTATTGCTTCGGCCAGTGCGTCGGACCTGGTCAGGGACATCTGCGAAAATATCGCGATAGCGCCCACCACGCCGATTAGGGCCGCAGCGCTCAGCAGCGTGGCAATGATCTGGGTCTTGATGCGCATCAAGCCCTCTCTCGACACACGGCCGGCAATGTACATGCCAAAGGCCGATCACGTCCTTGGAAATCGTCAACCCAGTAAATTTGATGTTAAAGGCTGCCGAATCCGGCTCGTCTCAGCCTGGGCGCGCCACACTTGTCCACAGGCCGGGACAATCGAGAACCAGATCGATCGGCGAGACATCCAGCACGGCCTCGTAACCGAACATGGGCGCGCTGTAGGCGTAGCGGTTTTCGTCCAGCCGACGATAGGTCTGATCCAGGGGCACAAACTCGAGCTGGGGAAAGCCAGATAGGCGGCTGGCGCGGGCGTCGTCTTGCCGGGACCAGGATCGAGGCACCCGTATTGAAGATTGGTGGCGGGTGTGAAACCGAGGTCGATGTCGACAAGGCCGGCTGCCTCTACGGAACGCCGGGCCGCGCCGCGGGGTTGCCGGTAACACGTGTGGCAGCAACCGAAAAACCCTGCCTTGACTTTTGGCGCCAAGGACCCGACTTCCTAACGCTCTACAGCGCCGCGCGTTCTCTCGGACGCGCAAAGGACGCTGTAGCAGTTTGACTTTGCGCATGATCCTTTTCCGAAAATCGATTCCGATTTTCGGAGTCATGCGCTGGAGACCCGCCTATGCCAGAACCCCGCCGATCGACCATCGATGCCGGAGAAGTCGAACGCTTTTCCGCCCTTGCCGCCGAATGGTGGAACCCGAACGGCAAGTTCCGTCCGCTGCACAAGTTCAATCCGATTCGGCTTGCCTATATCCGCGACCAGGTGGCGGCGCGTTTCGGCCGCGATCCGCGCGCGGCGCGGCCCTTCGAGGGCCTGCGCTTCCTGGATATCGGCTGCGGCGGCGGCTTGCTGTGCGAGCCGATGGCCCGGCTTGGCGCCGAAGTGGTCGGCGCCGACGCTTCGGCGACGAACATCGAAGTGGCCAAGCTGCATGCCGCGGAGGTCGGCGTCAGCATCGATTATCGGGCCACGACGGCCGAGGAACTGGCCGATGCCGGCGAGACCTTCGACGTCATTCTCAACATGGAAGTGGTCGAGCATGTCGCCGATGTCGATCTGTTCGTCGCCAAATGCGGCCAGATGGTCCGCCCGGGCGGCATCATGTTCGTCGCCACGATCAACCGCACGCTGAAGGCGCTCGGGCTCGCCATCATCGGCGCCGAATATGTGCTGCGCTGGCTGCCGCGCGGCACGCATCAGTTCGGCAAACTGGTGCGGCCGGACGAATTGGAAAAGGCGCTGGGCGCCGCAGGCCTCACAGTGATCGACCGCACCGGCGTCATCTATCATCCGCTGGCCGACCGCTGGCAGCGCTCGAAGGACATGGACGTCAACTACATGGTGCTGGCGGAGAAAGCCTCGGTCTGATCGCGTCAGACCTCAGGCTTCCAACGGCCGATAGCCGCCCCGCCAGTAGATCAGAGCCTGCCCAGCGTCCTGGGTTCTGACAGCTTCGACCGAACCGATGACGATCGAATGCGTGCCGCGGTCGATCATCTCGTCGAGGCTGCAGTCGAACGCGGCCACCGCATCGGTGAGCAACGACGCGCCGGTCTTCAGCGTCGTCCATTCGGCGCCTTCATAACGGTCCTTGCCCCTGATGCCGCCGAAGCCGGAGAAGCGCTCGGCCACCCGCTGGTGCTGAGGCCCGAGCGAGTTGACGCCGAAATGCCGGTGGCGCTCGATGATCGGCCAGGTCGACGAGGAGCGGTTGACGCAGGCGATCACCTTCGGCGGTTCCGCCGACACCGACACCACCGAGATGACGACGAGGCCGGTGCGGTCGTCGCCGACGCCGGCCGTGATGACGCTGACATTGCCGACGATGAGCCGCATGGCGGCGCGGAAATCCGCGACGCTGACCGGACCTTCCGCGTTGGCCATGGCTTTCTCCTTTTTCGCCGAAAGCAATCTCACGAAAGATGCGTAGTCGTTCTCTGTCTGGAACAGCGTCAAGGCGAACTTAAAGCATGTCTCCCGAAAATGGGAACCGGTTTCGGGATAAGGACGTGCGCCGCGAGCAAAGAGGATTAGCTGCGGGACGACGCTGGCTCGATGCGAACCGGCGCCGGCGCACCAGCCTGGTTTTGCGCCTTGGTGGTGATGAACACGCCAGCGGTGATGATGGCCGCACCCAGCCAGGTCAAAAACTGGTAGTGCTCGCCGAGGAGGATCGTCCCGGCGAACAAGCCGACGGCCGCCGCCACATAGCCGATCTGGCTGAGATAGACCGGGCCGCCGACGGCCTGCAGGCGGAAGAAGAAGACGAACATTGCCGAGGCCGAGGCGACCTGCCCGACGATCACCAGCGGCACGCTGGCGAGCGGTGCGAAGGCCTGCCAGCCCAAAAGCGTCAGTATGCCGATGAGGAGCAGCGTGGCTGAGGCCAGGTGGCTGCCGACGGCGAGCTCGATCGGGCCGGTGCCTTCCGGCCAGTCGACGGTACGGTAGATGTTGCCGGCGGCAAGACTGACCGGAATGAGCAGACCGATCGCCACCCAGAAATAGTCCGCCGCCTGGCCGGCCTCGCCGCGCGTCAGCGCGACCATCACCGCGCCGACGAAGCCGACGGCGATGCCGATGACGCCGAGCAGGTTCGGACGCCTGACGCCGAGCAGGATCGAGAACACCAGCGTGATCACCGGCGACAGCGTGAACATGATGCCGGTGTAGCCGGCGCCGAGATGCGGGATGGCGGAAAACATCAAAAGATTGGGGATGGCATAGGAAATCGCTGCGGTGACGAAGAAATAGCGCAGCTTGTGCGGCGTCAGCCGGATGCGCTCGCCGCGCAGCAGAAGCGCAAGCAACAGCACGCCGCCGGCGCCGAACGAGATAATGAAAGCCCAGACCATGGCCGGCGCGCCGGCGGCGGTGGCGAGCTTGCCGAAGGGCAGCGTCATGCCGAGCAGGCCGCCGGTCACGACCAGAAGGCCGATCGCCGAATCCCAGAGAAATTTCATCGGGCTGTCCTGTCGCTGCGTGACCGCTTGGCGGCCGGTTCTTCATGCGATAAGATAGCGTGAAGATTCTTTACGTCAAGATACTTTGCGGTAAGCGATATGGATCGGGCGGGCAGGGCTATGGAACAGTGGCGGCGGGAGCGGCCGGATCTCGACGTGTCGCCGATGGGGGTGATCGGACGGCTGAACGAGGCCTCGGCGCTCATTGCGCGCGACCGGCTCGCGCCGGTCTTCGCCCGGTTCGGATTGCAGGCCGGCGAGTTCGACGTGCTGGCGACGTTGCGGCGGTCGGGCTCACCCTATGCGCTGACGCCGACCGAGCTCTATGAGGCGACGATGGTGACGTCAGGCGCCATGACCGCCCGCCTCGATCGCCTGGAAAAGGCCGGTCTGATCCAACGCGCGCCGCACCCGAGCGATCGGCGCGGCGTTGTCGTGCAGCTCACCGCGAAAGGCCGGGAGCTGACCGACACCGCACTCGCCGCTCATGTCGCCAACGAGCACGAAATGCTCGCCGGCCTGACGCGCGAGGACCGGGAAATGCTGGCGAAACTGCTGCAAAAACTGATCGGAAGTTTGAGTTCGCCGTCCTAATTCCGGTCGTCCGGAAAGCTGGGTATCGGCATGAACTCGACGCCGTCCTCGATCAGGCTTTGCGCCTCTTCCGGCGTCGCCTCGCCGTAGATGCCGCGCGGATCGGTCTCGCCGAAGTGGATCTTGCGCGCTTCCTCGGCGAACTTGTCGCCGACATAGTCGGCATTCTCGCGCACCTTCTCGGCCAGCGCCTTCAACTGCGCCAGCGCCTGCTTCTGCGCCTCGCCCATCGCTAGAGCGACCTTCTCCTGCCTGCGCGAGGTCGAAACGGCCGGCGCCATCAGCGCCTTCTCTATCTTGTGCGAACCGCAACTCGGGCAATCGACGAAGCCGCGCTTCTTCTGGGTGTCGAAGTCGTCATTGCTGCGAAACCAGGCTTCGAATTCGTGCTCGTGCTCGCAGATCAGGGAAAAGCGGATCAAGAGGCAGCACCCCTGAGACGTGGCGCTTCGCCTGCGCCGGCATTGACGGTGAAGTCGCGTGCGTTCTTCAGGTTGGGAATCTTGCGGCGCGCCGCAAGCGACTGCACCGGATCGATCTCGGCGACAATCACGCCCGGCTCGTTATGCGCGGCCTCGGCGATGACGCGCCCCCACGGATCGACGATCAGCGAATGGCCATAGGTCTCGCGGCCGTCCTCATGCAGGCCGCCCTGCGCTGCGGCGACGATATAGGCGCCGTTCTCGATGGCGCGGGCGCGCAAAAGCACATGCCAATGCGCCTCGCCGGTCTGGCGCGTGAAGGCGGCGGGCACCGTCAGCACCTCGGCCCCGGCCATAGCCTCGGCGCGGAACAGCTGCGGGAAGCGCAGGTCGTAGCAGACCGCAAAGCCCAGCTTCGTTCCATTGATGTCGGCAACGACCGCTTCCGTTCCCGGTTCGTAGGATGCGGATTCGCGCCAGCTCTCGCCATTGTCGAGGTCGACATCGAACATGTGGATCTTGTCGTAGCCGGCAGTCAGCGTGCCGTCGGGTGAAAACAGGAAGGCGCGGTTGGCGAGCTTGCCGTCGGCGCGACGGATCGCCGTCGAGCCGATATGCAGGTGGATGCCGAGCTCCTTAGCCAGCCTGCGCGCGGTAGCGACGACAATGTCCTTGTCCTCGGTGGTGAAAGCGGCCGCGCCGGCTTCCTTGTCGCGCACCAGCGCACCCGTCATTTCCGGTGTCTGGACATAGGTGGCGCCCTGGCCGGCGGCCTGGCGGACCAGGATTTCCATGTCGGCGGCGTTGCGTTCGGGGCTCGTGCCCGAACGCATCTGCACGGCGGCGGCCTTGAAAACACCCATGATCATCTCCCGTTGGCGAGCATCACATCCAGCCGGCCCTGCGACTCCAAGTCATGGAGATCGTCGCAGCCGCCGACATGCGTGTCGCCGATGAAAATCTGCGGAAAGGTGGTTCGCCCATGCGCCTTGGAAATCATTTCCTGGCGCAGTTCCGGCGAGAACGAGGCATCATGCTCGGTATAGCTCACGCCCTTGCGGTCGAGCAGCCGCTTGGCGGCGCTGCAGTAGCCGCACATCATCCTTGTATAGATCGTCACATCGACCATCGATCACAATCCTGCCAATGCATGTCGCCAATGGTTGTATTGACGCGACCTGCACCAAAAACAACGTTTGAGTTTCTATATAGTCGCGGACTCATCCGCCCGAAAGTCCCCCGGCAGGACTCGGGCGAACGTCAGTACGTCGACCGCTCCGGCGCCGCCCCGCTTCAGTGCCTTGGCGACCGCCCTCACCGTGGCGCCGGTGGTGTAGACATCGTCGACGACCAGCACCCGGCGGCCCGAGATTTCGATCTCGGCCTCCGATGGAACGCGGAAGGCGGCGCGCACATTCTCCTCGCGCTCATGCCGTTCGAGCCCGACCTGCTGGCGCGTCAGCTTCACGCGTTTGATCGCGGATGGCGAGAATGGCAGCCCGCTGAGCTTTGCAACGGCGCGTCCAAGCTCCGCAGACTGGTTGAACTGGCGCCGGAAGAAGCGCCGCCAGTGCAACGGAACCGGCACGACCAGATCGGCCTCGGCAATCAGCTCCGCGCCGGCGCGGAGCATCCAGTTCGCCATCCAGGGCGCCAGGTCCGTCCGGTCCTGGTATTTCAGCCCCTGAACCATCTGCCGGGCGACGCCCGAATAGATGACAGCGGCGCGCGCCCGCTCGAAGGGCGGCGGATCGGCGATCGCCTCCGCCGACAGAAACCCCTCGCCCATGTCGTGGGTGAAGGGCGTGCCCATCACCGGGCACCAGGGCTTCTCCAGCAGCCTGAGCTTCGGCCAGCAGGCGCCGCACAAGACGCCGGGCTGCGACACATGGCGACGGCAGCCGGCGCAAACCGGCGGAAACAACAGACGCGCCGGCCAGGCCAGTGCCTGCCGCGTCATGTCCTGAACCGCGCTGGTCTTGATCTTGTGCACCGGATCGGCCACGTGAAAGGAAACCCCTCGCCACATTAACACCACTCTGGCGGGCGCGGACAACAGGAAGCTTTTGATTGCAGCCTTTGATCGACACTGAGCTCTGGCTCGCGCGCAAGCGCCGGGCCCTCGCCCGCCCCGTCGAGGGTGCCGATTTCCTGATGCGTCGAGCGGCCGAAGACCTTGCCGATCGGCTGGGTGCTGTCGAGCGCCGCTTCGGCAAGGCGGCCGCGCTGTTCTGCCAAACGTCGGCGGCGGCCGACGTGCTCGCCGCCAGCGGCAACGTCGGCGAGATCGTGCGCGTCGAGATGGACGAAGCGCTTCTGGCCGGCGGCCCGGGCCTGGTGGCGCCGCCGGAAACCGTGCCGTTCGAGGACGGCAGCCTCGATCTTGTCGTCTCCCTGCTCTCGCTGCACGCGATGAACGACATTCCCGGCGTGCTGGCGCAAATCCGCCGGGCGCTGAAACCGGACGGGCTTTTCCTTGGCGCTCTTGCCGGCGCGGGTACGCTGGCCGAGTTGCGCGAAAGCATGCTGACGGCCGAGACGGAGCTTTACGGCGGCGCGAGCCCGCGCATTCTTCCCTTCACCGACGTGCGCGATGCGGGCGCTTTGCTGCAGCGCGCCGGCCTGGCATTGCCTGTCGCCGATGTCGAAGCGGTCGCCGTGCGCTACGATACGCTCTTCGATCTCGCCGCCGACCTGCGCGCCATGGGCGAGACCAGCCCGCTCATCGACCGCAGCCGGCGACCCGGCAGCAGGCGTTTGTTTGCCCACGCGGCCGAAATCTATGCCGAACGGTTCTCAGACCCGGATGGCCGCATCCGCGCAAGCTTTTCGATTGTCTGGATGTCCGGCTGGGCGCCTGACGCCTCGCAGCAGAAGCCGCTCAAGCCTGGATCAGCCAAGGTATCGCTGAAGGCGATCCTGGAGAATCCGCCGAAGGGCTGACTGCGTCTCTGATTGCCCGATCGGTTTCGTCAGTGGGAGAAGGCCTGGACCAGCCTGCTGTTGTTGTCGCTGAACAGCCATTGGAGCGCATCCGCTGCCCTGCCTACGCCGCCGATGATGGTAAGCGACAGCACGGTAACGATCAGGCCATATTCGATGGCCGTGGCGCCGGTCTCATCCCTTACGAATTGCTGCAGCAGGTTTTTCATGGCCATCCATCCCTTATGCAGAAATTCTAGTGTCCTACCCGTTAAGAAAGGTTAACGGTGAAAGCTTAACGGCGAGTGAAATGCCGGTGTCCCAAAAATCATTAACCATGTCAGCACTCGCCGCTGCGGCTGCCGTCATTGCGGATGACGCAGATTGAACTGGGCATCGGCTGCAGCACACTGCGGCGCACCGTGTATGTATTTGTGCGATGGCCGATCGACCCGGTCGCTGTCATGTCGAGCCCGACAGGCAAGCCGTCGCGGGTGCCCTGCGATCGCGTCTGGCTGTCCAGGAAAGGCGTTGCGATCAGCGCCAGCGCCACGGCGGCCGAGCCGAAGAGAAGCGTTACTCGCAGGATGCCCATGCCGGCATCCGCGGCGCGGAAGCCTCGGTCAGGCCGGATCGAGTCCCACTCTCTTTCAAGACTCATGCCGTTGTTCCCGGTCATCAACGATGTTGCCGCGCGAAACGGCCTCCCGCAATTTTTCACGTCGAGATAAATCTTCCATTAACGCTGGCTAAAGCAGCTCCGGAAAACGACGCTTTCGGCAAACGGTGAACGGCCGCGAAGACAGGTCGCGAAATTACAGCAGATCGATCAGGAACTGGATCAGCGGCGCGTCGGCCGGCGGCATCGGATAGTCGCGCATCTGCCGCGGCCTGACCCATTTCAGCCCCTGCCCTTCCCTGGGCTGCGCGATCCCGCGAAAGCGGCGGCAGACATAAAGCGGCATCAGCAGATGGAAATCGTCATAGGAATGGCTGGCGAAGGTGAGCGGCGCCAGGCACGGAATCTCCGTCTCGATGCCGAGTTCCTCATGCAGCTCGCGAACCAGGCACTCCTCAGGCGTCTCGCCGGGCTCGACCTTGCCGCCAGGAAACTCCCATAGGCCGGCAAGCTGCTTGCCCTCCGGGCGCTGCGCCAGGAGCACGCGTCGGTCGGCATCGACCAGCGCGCAGGCGGCGACCAGCAGCAGGCGCTTTCCGGCTGGCTTCACCTCGCTCATGCGCCCGGCGGCCGTCGATAGTGGTAGCGGTAGACTTCCTCGAAGCCGAGCGACCGGTAGAGCGAGAGCGCCGGTAGATTGCCGGCCTCGACCTGCAGCCAGGCTTCGCGCGCGCCGCGCAGCCGCGCCCATTTCAGCGCCGACAGGATGAGATTGCGACCATGGCCCTGTTTGCGGGCCGATTTTTCGGTGGCGACCTCGAACAGGCCGGCGAGATCGCCATCATGGACGCAGATCAGCGTCGCCAGCGGCTCGTTGCCGTCCTCCAGCGCGAACAGCCCAGCTTCGGGCTGAATGGCGCCGATGACCTCCGACAGGCCGGGCCGCAGCGAGGCGTCCGAGCCGCTGGTCCTCAGCGACGCGCCGATGAAGCGGCTGATGTCCTTGAGCGGTATCTGGTCCATGGCCGCGCCGAGCTCGAGGTCCTTGAGCGGCAGCCGCATGACCATGGATTCGTCGAACCTGTTCCAGCCGGCCTTGTCGAGATGCGTGGACAGCACCTGTCCCGACAGCGGCGACATGCGAAAGGTCAGCGGCCTGCCATAGGCATCGAAGCGGCGCGCGGCGCGGCCGATGCGCTCCTCGATGGCGTGCGTGTCGCCCGGATCGAGCGGATTGACCGAGTTCAGGCGCTTGGCCGGATGCCCGGCGGTCAGCCGCACCACCCAGGTCCCGTCATAATGGACGGCCGCCGCCGGCCAGGCGCGAAAGCCCGCCGCCTCGTAGCGGCGCACGACCGCCAGCACGCTTGCCGGATGCCTGGACACCGGCGCCATCAGCTCCGGTAGTCGCCGTTGATGGCGACATATTCCTTGGTGAGGTCGCAGGTCCACACCGTCGCCTTGCCGCGGCCGATGCCGATATCGGCGCGGATGCGGATGTCGTCGCGCTTCATATAGGCAGACGTCGCTTCCTCCGAATAGGCCGGATCGCGCTCGCCCTCATGCGCGAGGCGATTGTCGCCGAACCAGATCGACAGCCGGTCGCGGTCGGCCGGCTCGCCGGCCTTGCCGACGGCCATGACGACGCGGCCCCAATTGGCGTCCTCGCCGGCGACGGCCGTCTTGACCAGCGGCGAATTGGCGATCGAAAGCGCGATGCGCTTGGCCGAACGCGCCGATTTGGCGCCGGTCACCGTGACCTCGACCAGCTTGCGCGCGCCCTCGCCGTCGCGCACCACTTGCAGCGCCAGCGACTTCAACACCTTGCCGAGCGCCCGACGGAACGCGCCAAGCCGCGCGTCCTTGGCATCGCTGATCACCGGCGCGCCGCGCGCGGCGGCCTTGCCGGTGGCGAAGATGAGCAGAGTGTCGCTGGTCGAGGTGTCGCTGTCGACGGTCACCGCGTTGAAGGTCTTGGCCGTGCCGCGCGACAACAGGTCCTGCAGCACGGGCGCGGCGATCGGCGCGTCGGTGGCGATGAAGGAAAGCATCGTCGCCATGTCGGGCGCGATCATGCCGGCGCCCTTGGCGATGCCGTTGATCGTCACGTCGGCGTCGCCGAGCTTGACCGTCGCCGTCGCCACCTTCGGATAGCTGTCGGTGGTCATGATGGCCTTTGCCGCCTCGGTCCACAGATCGGGCTTTCCGTCCTTGACCAGGCCGGCGAGCAGATGGCTGAATTTGGTGGTGTCGAGCGGCTCGCCGATGACGCCGGTCGAGGCCAGGAATACCTCGCTTTCGGAACATCCTGCGGCCTTCGCCGCCGCCTCGCCGGTCAGCGCGGTCGAGACCTTGCCCTTCTTGCCGGTGAAGGCGTTGGCATTGCCGGAATTGACCACCAGCACGCGCGCCTTGCCAGCAGGCAGGTTCTGGCGGCAGAAGTCGACCGGCGCCGACGGGCATTTCGACCTGGTGAACACGCCGGCGACAGCCGTGCCCGGATCGAAGACCATGGCGAGCAGGTCGGTTCTATTCCGGTATTTGATGCCCGCTTCGGCGGTCGCGATGCGCACACCCTCGATGACCGGCATCTTGGGATATTTCTTCGGTGCGAGCGGCGAGATCGTAGCGGACATCGGAACCCCGGAACGGCAATGAAGCGAAAGGAAGGCCGGTTTGCCCGATAGCGCGTCCCGGCGCAAGGGGCGTTCTGGCCACGCCTGATCGCCCCAGCCGAAGCACTCGCGGTCTGGAAACGGATCGTTTCGTTTCGCTCGCGAAGCCAATATGATCGTCCCTAGATTCACCGGCTAAGGAAGACATCGATGGGCGAAGCCGCCGCTCGCGGGCGCAAGTCGATCGGCGCGAAACGAAATCCCGAGAGCGCCGATGCCATCATCGAGGCGGCCGAGGCCGTGTTGCGCGAGGCGGGCTATGCCGGCTTCTCGATCGAGGCCGTCGCCCGGCGGGCGCGGGCGGGAAAGCCGACCATCTATCGCTGGTGGCCGAGCAAGGCGGCGCTGCTGATCGAGATCTACCAGAGGCAGAAGCATGTCGAGACACCCGACACCGGAAACGTCAAGGACGACCTGGCCGGCTTTCTCGAAAATCTCTTCGCCCATTGGCGCGACACCCGTCGGGCAACATCTACCGCTCGCTGATCGCGGAGGCACAGTCGGACGAGGCAGCCGCGACCGTGCTTGCCGAGTATTCGAGGGAACGCCGCAGCCATACCGGCCGGATCATCGAGCGCGCCAAGGCGCGGGCGAGGTGGCGGCCGATGTCGATGCCGGGATCGTCGCCGATCTGATCGCGTCCTACGCCTGGCGGCATCTGCTGACCGGACGGCTCGACGAGGACGAGGCGGCGATCCGCGCCGCCGTCGGCTACATCACGCGGGGATTCTGACCGCCTGAGCCAAAAGCAAAAGGGCGCCGGTTGGCGCCCTTTCAGGATAACCAGGCCGACAGCGGATTACTTGCCCGCTTCCAGCGTGTCGACGTCCTTCTTGAGCTTCTCGTCCGGGATCTCGACCTTGGCGGCGGCGCGCAGGTCCTTCACCATGGCGAAATACTTGTCGCGGATTACCGCCTGCTTGGCCTGGTCCTTGACGTCGTCGAAAGCCGGCGGCTGCTTGGCGCGCTTGTCCTCGAGCTTGATGACGTGCCAGCCGAACTGCGTCTGCACCGGCTCCTTGGTGTACTTGCCGACGTCGAGCGCGAAGGCCGCCTTGTCGAATTCCGGCACCATCTGGCCCGGTCCGAACCAGCCGAGATCGCCGCCACTGGTCTTGCCCGAGGGTCGTTGGTGTGTTCGTTGGCGAGCTTCTGGAAATCGGCGCCGCCGTCGAGCTGCTTGATGATCGCCTCGGCCTCTTCCTTCGTCTTCACGAGGATGTGACGCGCATGCACTTCGTTGACTGGCGGCGTGTTGGCGATCTCCTGGTCGTAGCGGGCGCGCACTTCGGCGTCCGTGACCTTGTCGACCACTTCCTTCTCGACGACTTCGCCATGCAGCGCGCGCGCCTGCAGGAAAGCCATGCGGCGCTGGAAGTCGGCGTCCTTGTCGAGGCCGCTGTCGACCGCCTTCTTGGCCATGACGCGGATTTCGATCGCCGCCGAAAGGGCGGCCGCGCGGCGCTGATCGGGCGGCAGCTGCGCGAACTGCTGCGAGAGTTCGCCTTCGGCGAGCTGAAGATCGGCCTCGGTCAGCTTTTCGCCATTGATGGTGGCAACCACGGCATTGGGATCGACCGGCGCGGCGGGAGCGGCAGGCGCGGTGGCATCCGCGGGCTTGGTCTCCTGCGCCATCAGCGGCGACAGGCAGAGAGCCGAGAGCCCGAAGGCCAGACCGAGGCTGGCGAGCGAGGCGCGGCGGAACGACAGGGACATCAAGATAACTCCAATGGGATTGCCAATGAGGATCGCGTGAGCGGAAGGGTTCCAGATCAGTCGGATTGTGGCGGAATTTGGCGCTGCCCATAGGGCTAACGCGGCGTTGACATCGATTGAGCCCCCTCTTATCTGTCCAACGACTTGGCGTCCAGAACCGTTTTCCGGGCGCTTTTTGCGTTTGTCCGCATTCACGCGGATTTGATGGGCCCGCCAGGCGCCTGTCGCAAACGGCCAAAATTGCTATCGAAAGGACCATTGGATGGTCAGTCTCGGCGGTCTCGCCCGTAAGGTTTTCGGTTCTTCCAACGACCGGCGCGTCAAGTCGACCCGGCCCAGGGTCGAGGCCATCAACGCCATGGAAAACGAGATGCGGGCGCTTTCCGACGCCGAACTCGCTGGGCGCACGGAAAAATTCCGCCAGGATCTTGCCAACGGCGCTTCGCTCGACGACCTGCTGGTTCCGGCCTTCGCCACGGTGCGCGAGGCGGCCCGCCGCGTGCTCGGCATGCGGCCTTTCGACGTCCAGTTGATCGGCGGCATGGTGCTGCACAATGGCGGCATCGCCGAGATGCGCACCGGCGAGGGCAAGACCCTGGTCGCCACCTTGCCGGTCTATCTCAACGCGCTCGCCGGCAAGGGCGTGCATGTCGTCACCGTCAACGACTACCTCGCCAAGCGCGACGCCGAATGGATGGGCCGCGTCTACAAATTCCTCGGCCTGACCGTCGGCATCATCGTCCACGGCCTTTCCGACGACGAGCGCCGCGAGGCCTATGCTTCCGACGTCACCTACGCCACCAACAACGAGCTCGGCTTCGACTATCTGCGCGACAACATGAAGTATGAGCGCTCGCAGATGGTGCAGCGCGGCCACTCCTACGCCATCGTCGACGAGGTCGATTCCATCCTGGTGGACGAGGCGCGCACGCCGCTGATCATCTCCGGTCCGCTCGAGGACCGCTCGGAAATGTACAACACCATCGACGCCTTCATGCTGAGGCTCGGCCCGGCGGACTACGAGGTCGACGAGAAGCAGAAGACGACGATCTTCACCGAGGAGGGAACCGAGAAGCTCGAAAACATGCTGACAGCGGCGGGCTTGCTCAAGGGCGAGTCGCTCTACGACGTCGAGAACGTCGCCATCGTCCACCACGTCAACAACGCGCTGAAGGCGCATCTGCTGTTCCAGAAGGATCGCGATTACATCGTGCGCAATGGCGAGATCGTCATCATCGACGAGTTCACCGGCCGCATGATGCCCGGACGCCGCTATTCGGAAGGCCTGCACCAGGCGCTCGAGGCCAAGGAGCATGTGCAGATCCAGCCGGAGAACCAGACGCTGGCCTCCGTCACCTTCCAGAACTATTTCCGCCTCTACAAGAAGCTCGCCGGCATGACCGGCACGGCGCTGACCGAGGCCGAGGAATTCGCCAACATCTACAATCTCGAAGTCACCGAGATCCCGACCAACCTGCCGGTCGCCCGCAAGGACGAGGACGACGAGGTCTACCGTACAGTCGACGAGAAATACAAGGCGATCGTCAAGGAAATCAAGGACGCGCGCGACCGCGGCCAGCCGATCCTGGTCGGCACCACCTCGATCGAGAAATCCGAGCTACTGGCCGAGCGCCTGCGCAAGGAAGGCATCAAGGACTTCGAAGTGCTGAACGCTCGCCACCATGAGCGCGAGGCGTCCATCGTCGCCCAGGCCGGCAAGCCCGGCGCCATCACCATCGCCACCAACATGGCCGGCCGCGGCACCGACATCAAGCTCGGCGGCAATGCCGAGATGCGCATCGCCGAGGAGCTTGGCGACATGCCGGCCGGCCCCGAGCGCGAGGCCCGGGAGAAGGCCATCATCGACGATGTCGAGCGCCTGAAGGAAAAGGCGCTGGCCGCCGGCGGCCTTTACGTTCTGGCCACCGAGCGCCACGAATCGCGCCGCATCGACAACCAGCTGCGCGGCCGCTCCGGCCGTCAGGGCGATCCGGGCCGCTCGAAATTCTTCTTGTCGCTGCAGGATGACCTGATGCGCATCTTCGGCTCCGAGCGCATGGACGGCATGCTGCAGAAGCTCGGCCTCAAGGAAGACGAGGCGATCATCCATCCCTGGATCAACAAGGCGCTGGAGAAGGCGCAGAAGAAGGTCGAGGCGCGCAACTTCGACATCCGCAAGAATCTGTTGAAGTATGACGACGTCTCGAACGACCAGCGCAAGGTGGTGTTCGAGCAGCGCATCGAGCTGATGGACGGCGAAGGCCTGTCTGAGACGATCGCCGAGATGCGTGAAGGCGTCATCGAGGAGATCGTCGCCAAGAACATCCCTGAAAACGCCTATGCCGAGCAATGGAACGTCGCTGGCCTCAAGGAAGAGGTGGGGCAATACCTCAACCTGGACCTGCCGATCGAGGAATGGGTCAAGGAAGAGGGCATCGCCGAGGACGACATCCGCGAGCGGATCACCGCCGCGGCCGACGCCGCCGCCAAGGAGCGCGCCGACCGCTTCGGCCCCGACGTGATGAATTATGTCGAGCGTTCGGTGGTGTTGCAGACGCTCGATCATCTGTGGCGCGAGCATATCGTCAATCTCGATCATCTGCGCTCGGTCGTCGGCTTCCGCGGCTACGCCCAGCGCGACCCGCTGCAGGAATACAAGGCGAAGCCTTCGAGCTGTTCCAGGGCATGCTGGGCAATTTGCGCCAAGCGGTCACCGCGCAGCTGATGCGCGTCGAGCTGGTACGCGAGGCTGCGGACGCGCCGCCGCCCGAGGCGCCCGAGATGTTCGGCAGCCATATCGACGGCTCCACCGGCGAGGACGATTTCCAGGGCGGCGAAACCGCGCTTCTCCTGCGCCAGGATTCGAATACCGTTGTCGCTCCGGAAAACCGCGACCCGAAGAACCCTGCGACCTGGGGCAAGGTCGGCCGCAATGAAGCCTGCCCCTGCGGCTCCGGCAAGAAATACAAGCACTGCCACGGCGCCTTCGCCTGACGCAGTCTTCCTTCTCCCCGTCACTATACGGGGAGAAGGTGCCCGAAGGGCGGATGAGGGGCAGCGCCGGCGTTCCGCGATCCGGTGGAACGCCGAGTTAGGCTTCCCCAGCAACTAATTCCCGAGCACAGGGATTTTGACCGGTCGGCTCTGTCTGCGTCGGCAGGCGGCATCGTGGGAGATTGGCCGAAACGCCCATCGCGATCGTCATTCCAGGGCGGAGCAGGAGCGAAGCTCCGTCGCGTAGACCCTGGAATCCATGCCGTTACCTTCGCCAAGGCGTGCAACGGAGCAGAATTCTGCACCGTGGCGGCGCTTCCAAGTCACGGCATGGATTCTATGGTCTGCGCCGCGTCGCTTCGCTCCTTGCTCCGCCATAGAATGACGAGGTTGGGGCGGCTTCAGTCAATCCCCGGCGTTTGCGCTGATTTCATGCAAATGAACGCAAAATCTACACCAAGACAAACGGCAACTTTTCAAAATCCTTGTGTCGGGGAACGCACCAACCGTCACACCAGCCCCGACGCGCGCGCCGCGGCCGCTGCTTCGCCGCGCGAGACGGCTTCCAGTTTCCCGAGCACCGCCGAAACGTGGTGATCGACCGTCTTCGGCGAGATCGCCATATGCGCGGCGATCTTTTTGTTGGAGAAGCCTCGTTCGATCAACTGCAGGACCTCCATCTGGCGCTGCGTGAGGCCGGCCTGGTTGGCGCGCGTCGCCTGCCTAGGACCCCTGGCAATGCCGCTCACGCCGCTCTGCCGCAGCAGGCCGCGCACATGCTGCGCTACTGGTCTTGCGCCGAGCGCCTCGAAAATATCCAGCGCCTCACGCTGCGCTGCCTCGTCGCCCTGCAGCAAGGCGAGCGCCCGTTCGAAAGGGGCGCCCATCCTCGCCCAAAACGCAGCGGCGGCGCGCCAGTCGCCGATCAATTGCAAGCGATGCGGCTCGGCCATGCCGTCGGTCTCGCCGGGATCGCTTTCCGGCGACAAAAGCTGCCGCCAGGCCGCCAGCCCGCCGAACACCGCCCGCGTCGGCGCGAGGCCTTCGGCAAGGGCGATCAGATGCAGCGCTTCATCCCTGTCGCCCTCGCCCAGCCACGCCAGCTCGGCCATCACCTCGGCAAAAGGCACAAGCCGTTGCAGTTCCATGCCCTTGTCCAGGAACCGCCTCATCTCTTCCACGATCGGCTCGGCCGACGGGTCGCCGCGGCGGATACGCAATCTGGCCAGGGCCACCAGCGACGGATAGCGCACCAACGGCGTCGTTGCTTCATCATCGACAACCTCATGCGCCACCGCCGCGGCGTCGTCCCAGAGGCCGAGCCTCAGCAGAAGCTGCGCCTGCACGCCGCGCATGTAGTCGCGCCATGTCGCAAGATCGTTCTCGACGCAGTAGCCGATGCCGCGCTCCAGCAACGAGGACGCCTCCTTGAAGTTGAGCCTGTTCATCTCGACGCAGGCGCAGTTGGTGAAGGCGCGCGCCGCATGTTCCTGGAAGTTGCCCGACAATGCGATTCCCAAGCTGCGGGCGAGATCGCGCCGCCCTTTGGCGAAGTCCAGCCATTGCCCAGCGGCGCCGACATTGTTGAGGGCGTGGCAGAGGATGTCGGGCCGGTTGAGCCGCTCCGCCAGCTCCACGGCCTTGCCGCCGAGCATGAGCGTGTCCTCGAGCCGTTCGGCGAGCATCGCCAGCTGCGAGAGGTTGGAATAAGCCATGGCGAGTTCGGGACCGTCGGGCGCTGTCTCCAGAAGCTCCACGGCCTGTGCTCCGAACCTGTCCGCGGTCTCGCGATCGCCGAGCAGGTAGGCAAAGCGCGACAGGCAGCGTAGACCGTCGCCCTCCTTGACCCGATCGCCTAGCGCTTGGCGCAGCAGGCGCGCCTGCTCCTGCGCCTCCATGGCCGCCTCGACGCGGCCGATCAAGTGGCACTCGAAAGCATGGCCCTCATAGAGCTCGGCTCGCTTCTCGACCGGCAGCATATCCGCGTAGCGCAGGGCAACCTCGTAATAACCCACCGCGTCGCGATGCGCGCCGACCCGCGAAGCCTCGCGCGCCGCGGTCGGCGCGAGCTCGCGCACCACGTCCAGGTTCTGCGCTTCCACGGCATGATGCACCAGCCTGGCGGTGGCCACTTGCGGGTTTTCGCGCAAGGCCGACAAGGCGCGTTCATTGTATTCGCGCCGTTTGCTCGGCGTCAGCGCCATCTCGATTGCCGTACGGGCGATCTCGTGCCGGAAGGCATAGCCGTCGCCGAAATCCTCGAGCAGGCCGTTGGCGACGCATTCGGCGAGCTGGCCGGCGGCGGCAATCCCGCAAAGGCCGCTCAGCGCCCAGGCGTCGGCGCGGCGTGGAAACACCGAGACGGCGTCGAGCATCGAGCGCGCGCCGGGCGACAGTTTTTCGGCGCGCGCCAGCACGGCGTCGCGCACGCTTGCCGGCAAGGCGCCATCGCCTGCGGCAGCGAGCAGCTCGGTGACGAAGAAGGCGTTGCCGGCGCTTGCCCGGTAGATCGCCTCGCCGTCGCGCTCGGCGGTTGCGGCCAGCGACAGCACGGCGCTTTCGCTGAGCAGCGGCACGTCGATACGCACGACATTGCCGGCCGGGATCTCGCCGAGCGCCCGGCGCACGCGCATCTGCCCTTCGCTGCGATCGGTCCGCGCCGTGATCAGGAGCAGGATGCGGGTGTTTGCGATGCGCCGGCCGAGGAAGCGCACGAAATCGAGTGTCGCGTCGTCGGCCCAGTGCAGATCCTCGATGACGAGCGGGCACGGGCCTTTCGCCTCGAAGACGTCGAGCGCCTCGGAAAACAACGGCAGCCGCTGCACCTGGCGGTCGTCCATCGCCCGCGGCAGTTCCCACCGCGCGTCGCGGGCCAGATCATAAAGCGGCCCCAGCGGATCCGGGATGGACAGATCCTCGCAGGCGCTGCGAAGCATTGTCAGGCCATCATCCAGTCGGCTCGCGAACGCCTCGACCAGCGCCGTCTTGCCGGCGCCCGCCTCGCCCAAGACGACCACGACGCGGCCGCGGCCCCCGATTGCGTCCGCCAACAGGGCATCCATCTGCTGCAGCTGCGGCTGCCGTTCCAGAAGCATCATCGCTCTCTCGCGAAATTGGAATTCCATCGTGGCGGATCGCCGCCGCGATAGCGTGGGAGACACGCCCTGAAATGTGACCTTCCACACATTCAAGTGCCATCTTCCACATAAAACGTTCCAAAGATAGGGAATCGTCCCGGGCGATATGGGGAATGGCTCCGATGCATGGGCTTTCCCGAAATGGTGGTATCCGCCTTGCTCGAAACGAGCACCGGGCAATTCCGGGAAAACTGCGTAGCTGTTGGGCTCGGCGACTTCGCCGTGGCTTTCCGTCCGGAATTGCGTGGAAACTTGCAATCCAATCACGAAAGGAAAGACGATCGTGCCACGTTATCTCGTTGAACGCACCTTCCCGGACGGCCTGCATGTGCCGATGAACGATGCCGGCGCCACCGCGATGGGCGGCGTCATCGCCCGCAACGCCGAGAAAGGCGTCACCTGGGTGCAATCCTTCGTCTCGCCCGACAAGGGCAAGAGTTTCTGCATCTACGACGCGCCCTCGCCGGAGGCGATCCGCAGCACCGCGCAAAAGAATGCGCTTCCTGTCGACAAGATCACGGAGGTGCGGGTCCTCGACCCCTACTTTTATCGCTGACGGGGAAGACCGTGTCGGGCAGACCATACCCGTCGCCGGCGGACCTGACGCCGTGCCGGACAGCGAGAGTGTATCCGCCGCGGCGGATAACCTCCCGCCACGGCGCGGCATCATGCGACGGGCCTTGTCGGCGCTGCTTTCGCCGTTGCGAAACCGCCGCCGCCTTCTGCCGCCTCGGGACGATTACCTGAGACGCGACATCGGCCTCGATGAGCGGGAGATGCCGCGCGAATACTGGGAATATTGGTTGCTTCACCACTGATCCCGCAGCGTCCGGACCAGCGACCATCCTTTTTACCGAGAGACGCCGCCGGCCTGCGGAGTTGGCTTTGACCGGCCGACTCCCACCGCTCGCGCACCGCAACTCAATGGAGAGACAAATGAACATTCAGACCTCACCCAGATGCGCCATCGGCGCCTCCGCCTCGATCATCCTGCTGATGGCGGGCGCCGCTACCGCGCAAACCGTCAACCCGCTCGCCGAAAAGGTGCGGGCGCTCGACAGCCGCTTCGAGGACGTCGCGGTGGCGAAGGCCGAAGGCTATGCGCCGATCCCCTGCGCCAGCGGCCTCACCGGCGGCGCCATGGGCATCCACTACGTCAATGCCGCCTATCTGAAGGACGATGCGGTCGACGTCGCCAAGCCGGAAGCCGTCATGTACGAGCCGATGGCTGACGGCACGCTGAAGCTGATCGCCGTCGAATACATCACGTCGAAGGGCCCAGCCTCGCTCGAAGGCCATCTGTTCAACTTCAACACCGCGCCCAACCGCTACGGCCTCGGCCCGTTCTACGAGTTGCATGTCTGGGCCTGGAAGCAGAACCCGACGGGCGCCTTCGCCGACATGAACCCGAACGTCTCGTGCGATGCGATGAAGGGGATGTGAGGGGCGCTTCTTCCTTCTCCCCTTGTGGGAGAAGGTGGATCGGCGCGCAGCGCCGAGACGGATGAGGGGTGCTCCAGCGGAGTGCGACCTCCAAGATTGAAGGAATCCCGGTGCTCAATCTGCTGCGCCGCGATCCTTCCAAACCCCTCATCCGGCCGCTTCGCGGCCACCTTCTCCCACAAGGGGAGAAGGAGGAGCCGCGCTCTCCACCCACCCTTTCTTAAGGTGTTTCGGATAGACCCGAACCCTGGAAAAAGGCGGAAAACGGAGAGTTCTGGGTGCGCTTTTCCGCGGCAACGACTGCCGGGCGGTTCTTGCCGCAGCGCTGGGCGCTGCGCATCACGCCGCTGCTTGGCCGCATCGATGCCATCCTCTTCACCGCCGATGCGCGCGGCGAAGCCGGGCGCATGTCGCTGATCGCCTTTTCCATCCGCATCATCAGCGCCTTGATCGCCTTTGTCAGCCAGGTGCTGATGGCGCGCTGGATGGGGTCGTTCGAATACGGCATCTCGGTGCTGGTCTGGGTGACGATGGTCATCGTCGGCAATCTCGCCTGCCTTGGCTTCCACACCTCGGTCATCCGCTTCATTCCGGAGTATCGCGAGCGCGGCATGCTGGCCGAGCTGCGCGGCATCGTGCTTGCCAGCCGCCTGTTCGTGCTCGTCGCCTCGACGCTGATCGCCGGTCTCGGCGCCCTTGGCGTGTGGCTGGCCTCGGACTGGATCGAGAACTACTACGTCATTCCTTTCATCCTCGGCGTCATCTGCCTGCCGATGATCGCGCTCGGCGATCTCGTGCAAGGGCTGGCGCGCGCCAATTCCTGGGCGCTGCTGGCGCTGTCGCCGACCTATCTGGTGCGGCCGGTGCTGATCCTGGCTTTCATGGCGCTGATGCTTGGCCTGCACTACCTGCCCGACGCCAAGACCGCGATCTTCGCCTCGATCGCCGCCACCTATGTCACGACGCTCGGCCAGCTGATGGCCGTCACCTCGCGCATGGACAAGAAGGTCCCGCCCGGGCCGATGACAGTGCATTTCGGCCAATGGATCCTCGTCTCGCTGCCGATCTTCCTGGTCGAGAGCTTCTTCTTCCTGCTCACCAATGCCGATGTGCTGATGGTGGGCGCCTACCTCCCGCCCAACGATGTCGCCGTCTATTTCGCGACCGTGAAGACGCTGGCGCTGGTGCATTTCGTTTATTTCGCGGTCAAGGCCGGCGTTGCCCAGCGCTACGCCCAGTTCACCCATGGCGAACCGGACAGGCTTGCCGCCTTCGCCCGCGAAACCGTCTCCTGGACCTTCTGGCCTTCGCTTTTGATGGCGCTGCTGGTGCTGGCGCTGGGCGAGCCGATGCTGGTGCTGTTCGGCCCCGAATTCACCGCCGGCTATCCGCTGCTCTTCCTGCTGGTGCTGGGCGTCGTGGCGCGCGCCGCCGTCGGCCCCTGCGAAAGCCTGCTCACCATGAGCGGCAACCAGAACATCTGCGCCGCCGTCTATGCCATGACGCTCGCCCTCAACATCGGCCTCAACGTGCTGCTGATCCCGCTATTCGGCCTCTGGGGCGCGGCGATGGCCACAAGCCTTGCCATGGTCTTCGAGGCCAGCGCGCTCTCCTTCACCGTCTGGCGCAAGCTTGGCATCGTGATGGCGATCTTCGTGCCTGCAAAGAAGGAAATTGCCTGATGGCCGCCGTCCCGTTGCTCGAAGAGACCAGCGGCGGCCCGGCCGGCGCCATGGTCTCCAACCTTGCAGGCCTGGCGCGCGAGGTCGACCCCGCCCATATCGAGCTCTTCGCCAGCAACAGGCCCGAACGCAAGCTCGCCATCTACCCGGCCTCGGCCGGTTTCGACCTCGTCGAGGAACTCGACTATCTCAGCGCCCGCACGGTCGAGCCGAATGTCTTCTTCAACCCGCGCTTCCTGGCCCCGGCGATGCCCCGGCTGGAAGACCGCGAGGTGCGGCTGGCCGTCATCCGCGACGGCGACGAATACCGCAACCGGCTGCGTCTTCTGGTGCCCTTCTCGGTCGAGCGGCCGGCGATCCCGCTTGGCGTTCCGGTGATGCGCACATGGTCGAGCCCGTTCGGCCCGCTCGGCACGCCGCTGGTCGACCGCGACGATCCGATCGGCGTCATCGAGGATTTCTTCTCGATGCTGTCGCGGCCGCATCTCAAGCTGCCAAAAGTCTTCGTGCTGCCCGACATGCGCCTCGACGGTCCGGTCGCGAGCCTGCTCACCTCGTTTGCCGACAGCCGCGGCCTGACCCTGGTGACCACCGGCAAGCTCGAGCGCCCGGTGCTTGAAAGCGACGCCGACGGCGAGGACTACCTCAAGGCATCGCTGCGCGCGCACCATTACCGCGAATTCCGCCGACTGAAGCGCCGCATCGCCGACCTCGGCAAGCTCGAGCACGTCGTTGCGCGCGGGCCGGACGAGATCCGCCACGCCATCGAAAGCTTCCTGACGCTGGAGGCCGCCGGCTGGAAAGGCCGCGAGCGCACCGCCATGGCGATCGACCGCTACCGCGCCGCCTTCGCCCGCGAGGCCGTGCACCGGCTGGCCGAGCAGGACATGTGCCGCATCCATCTCTTGACGCTCGACGGCCGCGCCATTGCCTGCCTGGTCGTCTTCGTCGAGGCCGGCGTGGCCTACACCTGGAAGACGGCCTATGACGAGACGCTCTCCGCCTATTCGCCGGGCACGCTGCTGATGATCGAGGTGACCAAGCAGCATCTCGACGATCCCAACATCGTCATGACCGACTCCTGCGCGGTTCCGGACCATCCTGTGATGAGCCGCCTGTGGAGCGAGCGCAAGCCGATGGGCACGCTGGTGGTCGGGCTGACGCCGGACGCCGACCGGCTGGCCCGCCAGGCGGCCTCGCAACTGCACCTCTACCGCGAGACCCGCAACATGGCGCGCCTGCTGCGCAACCGCATGCGGAGCCTGTTGAAAAGGCGCTAGATCAACGGCGGGACACCAGCTATGGGTCCGGGCGGGAACTCGGGCCGGGCCTTCACGAAACCATCCAGATGATCAGAAGTCTTTTGCGTCACACCAGTCTTCGTGCGGCCCTGCTGCTGATTGCGCTGTCGTCTGTCCCAGCCTGGCCTGCTCGAGCCTGGGCCGATACCTGCCCCGAGGACTGCAGCGAACCGCCGCCGCCCGCCGTCAACATCTACAAACACACCGCCGCCGGTCATCTCAGCCCCGTGACGACCGGGTCGCTACCGCGCGTCTATGTGCCCAACCGCTCCTCCAACAGCGTCTCGGTGATCGACAGCGTAACGCTCAAGGAAGTCGACCGCTTCAATGTCGGCAGCAAGCCGCAGCACGTCGTGCCGTCCTGGGATTTGAAGACGCTATGGGTCGCCAACAACGGCACCGGCAAAAACGGCAGCCTGACGCCGATCGACCCGATGACGGCCAAGCCCGGCCAGCAGGTCCCGGTCGACGATCCCTACAACCTCTATTTCATGCCGGACGGCAGCGCGGCAATCGTCGTCGACGAGGCATTGCAGCAGCTCGATTTCCGCGACCCGCACACCATGGCGCTGAAATCGAGCCTGCCGACGCCGACCTGCCTTGGCATCAACCATGCCGATTTCTCGGTCGACGGCTCCTATGCGATCTTCACCTGCGAATATGGCAATGGCGGCCTGGCCAAGATCGACCTGAAGAACCAGAAGGTGCTCGGCCATCTCGACCTCTCCAGGATGGGCATGCCGCAGGACATCCGCCTGTCGCCCGACGGCAAGGTCTTTTACGTCGCCGACATGATGAATGACGGCGTATTCCTGGTCAACGGCGACAGTTTCAAGGAAATCGGCTTCATCCCCACCGGCATCGGCACGCACGGCTTCGTCGTCAGCCGCGACGGCAAGCGGCTCTATGTCTCGAACCGCGGCTCGCACAAGATGGAGCAGGGCAAGGCCAAGGGTCCGGGCAGCGTGACCGTGATCGACTTCGCCACCCGCGCCGTCGTCGCGCAATGGCCGATCCCCGGCGGCGGCAGCCCCGACATGGGCAATGTCAGCGCCGACGGCAAGCAGCTATGGCTCTCCGGCCGCTTCGACAGCGACGTCTATATGATCGACACGGTGAGCGGCGCGGTGACGAAAATCCGCGTCGGTGTCGAGCCGCATGGGCTCACCGTATGGCCGCAGCCCGGACGGTATTCGCAGGGGCATACGGGAAATATGCGGTAGGGAGGCTGGACGCCGCTAATAGACTCAACGCAGCCGGCATTGTGTAGTCGACCTGCACGATCCTTTGAACGTCACGCCTGCCACTTTGCAGAGGGTCCGAATGTCGGGGAGCGGGAATTGCAGCGATGTGCGCGCCAATGCCTGCCACGCTCGCGCCGATCGTTCCAAGCCTGAAACGCATACTTCAAAATATCGACACGGACGGCTCTGAGCTCTCCAGCGTATCTATCGCGCAGCCTGCCTGGTTCAGCTCGGATCGTAAATTCCCCTGGCCTTGATGCCGATCAAAGGGGCTCGCGGCCTTCTTCGCTATCAAACCGTGAAGATAGAGAACTCAGCCTTCTTATGTGGCGTGGGCTGGCAAAAGGCATGACCGGGCGGCAGTCCCGGGCCTGACAGAGGCTGCCTGTCAGCAGGTCACCGACAGGGTGCGTTGCTCTGATCGGTTGGACCGGAAATGGATACGACGGAGGCGCACCGAAGGTGAGCGGAATTTTCGCGACAATTGCGCGGCGCTTCACCCCGTTTGAGCCGGTGGCCGACGCGATGCGCCCTGGCGAGAAGTTTCCCAGTTTTGTCCGGCGCGCCAGCGGCATGCAACAGGTCTATGTCAGCGTGATCGCAATTTCGGTTGCCTTGGCCAACTTTCTACCCATCGACCTGCAGAGACGGGTCGTCGATGTGGCAATTGCCGACAAGGACGTACGGGGGCTGCTGATGCTCGGCGGCCTTTATCTTGGGGCTATACTCCTGCATGCGGGCCTGAAATACGCACTGATCGTCTATCAAGGCTGGGTCGGAGAGAGCGTGGTGAAGACGGCCCGCGACCAGCTCGCTCTCGTCGCCACGCAAAGGTCCGCGCGCGAGCACGCAAGGAGTGGTCAGACCGCCGGCATCATCGGCAACGAGATCGACTATGTTGGCGGATTTGTCGGCACCAGCATCTCTGATTGCGTGGTCAACGTCACGCTGATGGTCTGCGTCGCATCTTACATGACCTACATGCAGCCGGTGATCGCTCTGGTCAGCGGCGTGTCACTCCTGCCGCAAATCCTGCTTGCGCTTTACATGCAGAAGGACCTGAACACACTCGTGGAACGGCAGGTCGCGCTGGTCCGAAAGCTTGGCAACCAAGCAGTCAATTCCTTCGCCAGCCACTCGACGAAGCGCCGAGCCGCCTTTCGCACCATACGCACGATCTTCAGCACCCGCATCGAATTCTATTTGTTGAAATTCGGGCTGAAGACGTTGCTGAATATAGCCAACGCGGCGGGGTCCCTGGTGGTCCTGATCGTTGGCGGCTATCTTGTGATCCGCGGGCAGACGACGATCGGCACGGTCGTCGCCTTTATTTCGGGCTTCCAACGCTTGTCGGAACCCACAGGGGAACTTCTCGACTTCTATCGCTCCTATTCGCAAGCGAAAGTGCAATTCCGGATGATCGTCCAGTGGGTTGACGGCGATCATCCCACGCAAACCGGACATTCCGCGCACGGAATTGATCGATGATCTTGCCAGCCTGTTGCCGGACCGGGTGCTCCGCAAGCGCAAGCCGATGGTTGGTGAACCTATTGGCGCCCGTGGGTGACGGTCTTGCTTTTGTTAAGCGCCCAGCGCCGGTCGACCCGACGGTAAAATACGTCAACACCTGCATGAAGGTGGTGGTGCCCCTAGCCGGGATCGAACCAGCACTCCTTGCGGAACTCGATTTTGAGTCGAGCGCGTCTACCAATTCCGCCATAGGGGCTCAGGCCGGGCGGCCTGGATGGGCGCGGACTATACGGGCGGATGGGTGTTCGTCAACTGGCCTGTTGCGGATTTGCCCGCGCAACCGGCGGCATCGCCCACCCTTCGGCCTCGTGGCGACGCAGACATTGTGCGGCGCGGAAAATCTTTCTAGACAGGCGAAGCGTTGAGCGCCTCGCATCCGCAAGCTGGATGCGGCGCTTTGGGTCCTTGTCTTCCTGCCTGCCGTTGCCCAAAACCGCCAAGCGTCCCGGGTGACATTGATCAGAGCAATTCCAGGAAATGCGCGCTGCGGTTTTCCGTCCGGAATTGTGTCGACCGCATTAGGAGAGCCGATGCTTCGCGGACTTTACGACTGGACCCTGTCGCTGGCGGCGCGCAAATCCGCCGAATGGTGGCTGGCCTTCATCGCTTTCGTCGAAAGCTCCGTGTTCTTCATACCGGCCGACGTGCTGTTCCTGCCCATGGCGTTGGCGCGGCCCGATCGCGCCTATCGCTATGCCCTGACCGCCACGGTTGCCTCCGTGCTGGGCGGCATTGCCGGCTGGCTGATCGGCTATTATGCCTATGACACGATAGCGCGGCCGATCCTGGAGCATTTCGGCGGCCTCGACACGTTCGAGAGGTGGCAGTCCTCCGGCACCGGGCTGATGCTGGTGCTGCTCGTCACCTCCGGCGCTGCGCACCTGCCGCCGATCAAGGTGGTCACCATTCTGGCCGGCGCGCTTCACGTCAACATTCTTGTCTTCGTCGTCTCGGCCATTGTGGCGCGCGGCGCCCGCTTCCTGCTGCTGGCCTGGCTGTTGCGCCGCTATGGCGAATCGATCCGGGAGTTCATCGAAAAGCGCTTGGGATTGATCGTCGGCGCCGGCGCGGCTGCCCTGATTTTGCTCTATATCCTCGTCAGATACGCCCACGGATAGCGACGCAACCAACGGACCCGATTAGATGACAGCGACCATGAATGCCGATACCGGACGCCAGCGCACGCGCGCGGCGCTGTTTCTCGCCGTCGCCATGGCCGCGACCGTCGGCTCGGCGCTGGCTTTCCAATATATCGGCGGCTACATCCCCTGCCATCTCTGCCTCGAGCAGCGCACGCCCTATTATGTCGGCGCGCCGCTGATGCTGCTGGCGGTGATCGCCTCGATGCTTCATGCGCCGGCCTGGGCGACGCGCGGCCTGCTGGCGATCGGCGGCTTGCTGATGCTCTACGGCCTCTATCTCGGCGTCTACCACTCCGGCGTCGAATGGCATTGGTGGGCCGGTCCGACCGACTGCACGGCGGGCGCCGGCCCGGTCGACACCGGCGGCAAGGGCGTGCTCGACGCGCTCGACAAATTCGTGCCGCCTTCCTGCGACAAGGCGGCGCTGCGCATCCTCGGCCTCTCGCTCGCCGGCTGGAACGCCATCGCCAGCCTCTTGCTGGCCGCCGTCGCCTTCCGCAGCGCGCTTGCGCGGGACTAATCCCAATCGAGCGGCACAACGCTGAGTTCGTCCAGAAATTCGCCAGCCCGGATTGGCTGGCGCGGCTTTCGAGAACCGGAGCGGAGCGTATTTAAGTACGTGAGCGCCGGAAGCGCAGAAAGCTGTGGCAGACGGCCGGGCTCGCGGATTTCTGCCGAACTCTAAGGTTCCAGCTCGACATCCCAGTAGAGATAATCCATCCAGCTTTCATGCAGATGGTTGGGCGGGAACAGGCGGCCGTTGTTGTGCAGGTCGTGCACCGTCGGCTGGTACGGCTTCTGCAGCGGCCACATCTTGGCCTGGGCCGGCATCATGCCGCCCTTGCGAAGATTGCAGGGCGAGCAGGCGGCGACGACATTCTCCCAGGTCGTCGCCCCGCCGCGATGGCGCGGGATGACATGGTCGAACGTCAGATCCTCCGGCGTGCCGCAATACTGGCACTGGAAACGGTCGCGCAGGAACACGTTGAAGCGGGTGAAGGCGGGATGCCGCGACGGCTTCACATAGGCTTTCAGGCTCACCACGCTCGGCAGCTTCATCGAGAAGGTCGGCGAGGAGACCGCGTGCTCGTATTCTGCGACGATGTTGACCCGGTCGAGGAAGACAGCCTTGATGGCGTCCTGCCACGACCAGAGCGACAGGGGGTAATAGCTGAGCGGGCGGTAGTCCGCATTCAGCACCAGCGCGGGAAGCCCATCCGGAGATACGGCAACCGTCACGTCCTTCGCCTCCTACATTCCAAACCGAACGGCGCGGATACTGTAAGCCCGACATGACAGGGATGTGAAGCGGATTGTCTCTCGCCGAAACTCTCAAAAACGCATGATTTTCATGCTTTTTTGGCCATTTCGACTGGAGGCGCCGCGTCCCTGCCCTTCAGTTCACGATAGTAGGCCCAAAAAAGCCGCGACGCGACACCCCGCCAGGGGCTCCATGATTCGGCCAGCCGGATAAGCATTTTTTCCGGCGGACGCGGGTCGATGCCGAGCGCATGGCCGACCGCTGTCTGCAGCGCGACATCGCGCGCGGGGAAGACGTCCGGATGGCCAGCGGCGAACAACAGATAGCATTCGGCCGTCCATGGGCCGATCCCGGGCACTACCGTCATCGCCGCGATCGCTTCGCCGGCATCCAGGGTGCACAGGTGATCGAGATCGAGCCCGCCGGCCACCGCTTCGGCCACGGCGAGCAGCCCGCGCTGCTTCGGCCGCGACAGCCCGGCCTCGCGAAACACGTTTTCGCCGGCGGCCAGGATTGCCTGTGGCGTCAGCGGATCGACCAGCTTGACCAGCCGCCCGAAGATCGCATCGGCGCTGGCGCGGGAAACCTGCTGCGAAACGATGATCGAGGCCAGGCTTCGAAACCCCGGTTCCGACAGCCGAAGCGGCACCTCGCCCGCCTTGCCGCGCACCGTCTCCAGCCGCGGATCGATCCGGCAGAGCGCGTCGAGCCCTGCCGCAATGTCGTCGAGCGAGGCGATGCGTTGCACGTTGCTTGTTCCCAGGGCGCTCGCGAAATGGCAATGGATGGCTAACTATCAACCGACGAAAGCACCTGACAACCCGAATGCCGTCTCGAAGATGACGCTCCTGACATTCCGCTTCGCGCCGAGCCCGAACGGCGAATTGCATCTCGGCCATGCCTATTCCGCCTTGCTCAACCAGCGGATGGCGGCGCAAGCGGACGGACGGCTGCTGCTGCGCATCGAGGATATCGACATCACCCGCTGCACGCCGCAATTCGAGGCAGGCATTTTCCGCGACCTCGAATGGCTGGGATTGCGCTGGGAACAGCCGGTGCGTCGCCAGTCGGAACATTTTGCCGAATACCAGGCGGTGCTCGACCGATTGGTCGCTGAGGAACTGGTCTATCCGGCCTTCATGAGCCGGGGCGAGATCCGCGCCTTCATCGCCGAGAGAGGCGGCCGCGACTGGCCGCGCGATCCTGACGGCGTGCCGCTCTACCCGCCGCTCGACAAGGCCCTGCCGGCCAGGGAGCGCAAGCGGCGGATCGCCGAGAACATGCCCTTCGCCTGGCGGCTCGACGTCGAAGCGGCAAGGATGCGCGTCACCGCCGACCTGTCATGGACCGAATTCACCGATGAGACGATGTCGGCAACACGAGCGATCGAAGCGCAACCGCAGGCCTGGGGCGACGTCATCGTCGCCCGCCGCGACATCCCGACCAGCTATCATCTCGCCGTCATCCTCGACGACGCGCTGCAGGGCGTCAGCCATGTCGTGCGCGGCCAGGATCTCTATGCGGCAACCGGCGTGCAGCGCCTGCTGCAGGAACTGCTTGGCCTCCCCCAGCCGCGCTATTTCCACCACCGCCTGATCCTCGGCCCGGACGGCAGAAAACTGTCCAAGAGCTTCAAGGACACCGGTCTTGCCGCGCTTCGCGAGGCAGGCATGTCGCAGCAAGACGTCAGGCGGCTTGTCGAGTTTGATTAAAGTCGCGCCATCCCGGCCTTGATCAGCGCCAGCGCGCTGATGAAGGCAAAGGCGCCGCCGAGCCCACAGGCAACCGCCAGCCTGAGATCGCTCAGGCTGATGCCATGCTTGTGGGCTATCACCATCGCGGCAAAAAAACCGAAGATGAACAGCAGCGTGTTGCCGGTCGGGCCAAACCCGCTCTCCTTCATGATCGCGTCGAGCGCCGTGCCGAAGAAGAAACCGAAGCCAGCGATGATCAAGAAGGCGAACAACAGCCAGGTCGTGTCGAGATGCAAAAACATGCCCACCCATGGCGCGCTGACGCGCCATGCCCCTCTTGGCACGGTTTGTTGAATTCGACTTAGCTTATGGATCAACCGTTTCGTTTTGCTTGCCGGATTGAACGGCATTAGAGCAATTGCTGTCATCAACCGTTCACCCCGGCAGCCTCCCACCCATGCAGAGCATCAAGCGGTTCATTCCCGCCTCCTTCGTCGTATTGTGGGCGACAGGCTTCATCGGCGCGCGCTACGCCATGCCTTGGGCCGAGCCCTTCACCTTCCTTGCCATCCGCTTCGTGATCGCGGCGATCCTGTTTGCCGGCCTCGCCGTGCTGCTGGGCTCGCGCAAGGCGACGCGCGACGAGGCGTTGCATTCGACGATGGCGGGCGTCCTCATGCATGGCGTCTATCTCGGCGCCGTTTTCTGGGCGATCCACCGGGGCATGCCGGCGGGGTTTTCGGCATTGATCGTCGGCCTGCAGCCGCTGATCACCGCCGTGCTCGCCGGCAGGTTCCTCGGCGAGGCGATCCTGCCCCGCCACTGGGCCGGGCTCGCTGTCGGGCTTGTGGGCGTCGTCATTGTGCTGTGGCCGAAGCTCGGAATGGTCGGCGGAGGCGTGACCGCGGCAACATTGACCGCCTCGCTTGTCTCGGTGCTCGCCATGAGCGCCGGCACCATCTGGCAGAAGCGCTATGCTTCCGGCGGCGATCTGGTGTCGGCGACGATGTGGCAGTATGTCGGCGGCTCCGTCGTGATGATCCTGGGCTCGCTCGCCTTCGAGACGCGCGCCGTCACCGTCAATGGCGAGCTGATCTTTGCCATGGCCTGGCTGGTCTTGGTGCTGTCGGTCGGCGCCATCTTCCTGTTGATGGTGATGATCAGGGACGGCGAGATGTCGAAGGTCGCTTCGCTGTTCTACCTCGTGCCCGCCGTGACCGCGGTCATCGCCTGGATGCTTTTCGACGAGCAGCTCAACCTGCTGCAGATCGCCGGCATGGCGATCGCGACCCTTGGCGTAGGCCTGGCGACGGCGGGGCAGGCTAGGGGAAGGGAATTGAAGAATTGAAGAATTGAAGAATTGAAGAACTGAAGAACTGAGGAACTGAGGAGCTGAGGAACCGAGGAAACGCGGCAACAACTGGCGCTGTGTTTTTCTTCATTTCTTCAATTCTTCATTTCTTCAATTCTTCAATTCTTCAATTCCCCAGTTCTTCAGTTCCCCAGTTCCCCTTCCCCTTCTCCCGGCGCAACTCACCCGACCCGCGCACGCGCGTCCAGATAACGGCTGATCGCGGCGTTGAGCTCGCCGCCGAGGATGAAGATCGCCGAGATGATGTAGAGGAAAACCACCGCGATCATGATCGAGGCGAGCCCCGCATAGGTCGTCACGTAGGACGAGAAATGATCGAGATAGGTGGCGAAGATGGTTGAGCCGGCGAGCCAGGCGATCAGCGTGAAGACGATGCCGGGTATGATCGAGACAAAGCGGCGCTTGCCGGCCGGCAGCCAGATATGCACCGAGAACAGCCCGATGACGATGACGGTGGAGGCGACGACGTAACGCCACAGCGTGATGGTGCCCATATAGGGCTTGATCCATTCGAGATGCGCCTCCGCCAGCCTGGCCAGCAGAGGGGCGAACACCAGAAGCACGCTGACGGCCAGGAAACAGGCCGTGGCGATCAGCACGAAAATGATGCTTTGCACCCTGCGGTGGATGATGCCGCGCGTTTCGGTGACGCGATAGGCCCGGTTGAGCGAGGTGCGCAGCGCCTCGATGCCGTTCGACGCGAAATAGGCGGCAAGCACGACGCCGTAGGTCAAAAGGTCGGTTCGCCTGACGGTGAGAACGTTCTGCACCTCGCGCGCGATCGGCTTGGCGATCTGCTCCGGCCAGGTGTCGAAGACGAGATGCACCGCCGTGTCCGCGAACGCCTGCGCGCCGAGGAAGCTGGCCAGTGTCGTGGCGAAGATCAGGAACGGAAACAACGCCATCAGCGAGGTGATGGCGAGATGGCTGGCCATCGCCCAGCCGTCGTCATTGGTGAAATGGCCGATCGCATCGTAGAGCACGCGTTTGACGGCGACGATATTCCTGAGCAAGGACCCGCGCTCCGCTCGATTGTGTCGACGCCGCGAATATGGGAAGTGATTGCGGCAAATGGCAACCCCAGGTCAGACAACGTCCACCGTCGCGAAAGAGTTGCGCACCGTCATCGTCACCGGGGCCTCCTCCGGCATCGGCGCCTATTGCGCGCGGGCGCTGAAGGCGGAAGGCTGGCGGGTCTTCGCCACGGCGCGCAAGCCGGCTGACATCGCCGTGCTCGAGGCCGACGGCCTGGAGGCCTTCTATCTCGATTATCGTGAGCCCGAATCCATCGCCGCGCTGGTCGAGGCGGTGCTTGAACGCACCGGCGGCAGGCTTGACGCGCTGTTCAACAACGGCGCCTACGCTCAGCCCGGCGCCGTCGAGGACCTGCCGGTCGCAGCGCTGCGCGAGCAGTTCGAGGCCAATTTCTTCGGCTGGCATGATCTCACCCGGCGCGTCATGCCGGTCATGCGGCGCCAGGGGCACGGCCGTCTCGTCCATTGCTCCTCGATCCTCGGACTGGCGCCGGTCCGCTTTCGCGGCGCCTATTCGGCGTCCAAACATGCCATAGAAGGCCTGATGCTGTGCATGCGCCAGGAGCTCGAAGGCAGCGGCATCCATCTCTCGCTGATCGAGCCGGGACCGGTGACGTCGAAGATCGCCAGCAATGGCCTGTCCTGGTTCCTGAAGAACATCGACGTCGACAATTCCGTCCACCGCGCCGATTATCAGGCGCAGCTCGCCCGGCTGCAGGCCGGCGGCAGCGTGTCGAAGCTGAAGCCGGGGCCGGAGGTCGTGCACAAGGCGCTCCGTCACGCGCTTCTGTCACAGCGCCCGCGCCCGCACTATGTGGTAACGGTGCCGGCCAGGATCGGCGCAGCACTCAAACGCATCCTGCCGGCGTCCCTGCTCTATCGCGTGCTCGCCGGGCGCGCCTGACCGAAACTGAACCGGAGCCAGCCAGATGGTCATCGTCTTGAAGATTCTCGCCGTCATCGCGATGGCGGCCGTGCTGATCGTGCTGGTCCGCGGGCTCATCAACATGATGCGCGGCGGCTCCGGCGTCACCTCGAACAAGCTGATGCAAGCCCGTGTGATGCTGCAGGCCGTGGCGTTGGCGCTGCTGTTGCTGGTGGTCTATTTCACGCGCAAATAGAGGTCTTTTGGGGACGTTATGGTCAAGCTCAACAAGATCTACACCCGCACCGGCGATAACGGCACCACCGGGCTCGGCACCGGCGAGCGGCGGCCGAAATCCGATCTGCGCGTCGATGCCTATGGCACGGTCGACGAGGCCAATGCCTGCATCGGCATGGCCCGCATCCATACCGCCGGCCAACATCCTGCGATCGACGCCATGCTGTCGCGCATCCAGAACGATCTGTTCGATCTGGGAGCCGACCTCGCCGTGCCCGACGACGGCAAGCCCCTGGAATACGAGCCGCTGCGTATCGTCGCCGCCCAGACCGGCCGCGTCGAACAGGACATCGACCTCCTCAACAAGGACCTGCAGCCGCTGAAATCCTTCGTGCTGAACGGCGGCACGCCGGCCGCGGCCGCGCTCCATCTGGCCCGCACCGTGGCGCGCCGGGCCGAGCGCCTGATCGTGGCGCTGGCGCAGGATCCGGCCGAGCATGTCAACCGCGAGGCGCTCAAATACATCAACCGCGTCTCGGATTTCCTGTTCGTTGCCGCCCGTGCGGTCAATGACAATGGAAAGGCCGACGTGCTATGGGTGCCCGGCAAGAACCGCTGAATGAACCGCTGAATTCGGGGGCGGGAGGGTCCGATGTTCATCCCGCTTTACGACACCAACAGGCTGCGCCATATCCGCCTGCAATATGTGACGATCGGCCTGATCGTGGTGAATGCGCTGGTCTATCTGGCAACCACGCTTGGCGGTGAGAACTTCACCAATGCCGCGGTTCTCGGCCTCGGCTTCATCCCCTCGGTGGTCCACGACAAGGTCGAGCTGTCGCCCGAATTCGTCGTCATCCCCGAAAGCCTCAGCTATCTCACCTATTCCTTCCTACACGCCGACATTTTCCATCTCGGCGGCAACATGCTGTTCCTGTGGGTGTTCGGCGACAATGTCGAGGATGCGCTCGGCCACATCCGCTACCTAATCTTCTACTTGGCCTGTGCTGTCGCCGGCGCTTTCTTCCAGGGGCTGGTGGCCTGGGATTCGCAGGTGCCGCTGATCGGCGCGTCGGGCGCCATTGCCGGCGTCGTCACCGCCTATTTGATTCTCTACCCTCGCGTGAAAGTCTGGGTGCTGGCCTTTGCCCGCATCCCCTTGCGCATTCCGGCCTTCATCCCGCTGATCCTCTGGATCCTGTTCCAGATCGTGATGTTCGCCGCCGGCGGCGAGGACCGGATCTCCTGGGCCTGCCATATCGGCGGCATCATCGCCGGATTCGTGCTGGTGCTGGTGCTGCGCAGCCGCGGCGTGCCGCTGCTGGCCGGCGCCGACGGCGAGCCTGACCCGACGCCGAACATCCAGCAGCCGCCTGTTCCCGTCGAGCCCGCCGCGAGCGACGGCACCCCGGCGCAGCCGGGGTCGCAATGGGGCCGTGGAGCAGCGACGCCTCGGGACTGAACCGATTTGGGTGCGTCGTGGGATATTGACGCGCGGATTTGCCGCCACTACGGAAACGGCACCGCTGGGCGGATATTCCGCCGCTAATGTCGGCTTTCGACAACTCTGACAGGGCGTACGCTGCTATAGCGCCCCGACTATCTCAGGAGAGGTGACAGGAAAATGAAGATCCTTGTGCCCGTGAAGCGGGTTGTGGACGCCAACGTCAAGGTCCGGGTGAAAGCCGACGGACTGGGCGTCGAACTCGCCAACGTCAAGATGGCGATGAACCCGTTCGACGAGATCGCGGTCGAGGAAGCGATCCGCATCAAGGAAGCCGGCAAGGCGGAAGAGATCATCGTCGTCTCGGTCGGCCCGCAGCAGGCGCAGGAGACGCTGCGCACCGCGCTCGCCATGGGCGCCGACCGCGCCATCCTGGTCAAGACCGACGAGCAGACTGAGCCGCTCGGCGTCGCCAAGGTGCTGAAGGGCGTCGTCGAGGCGGAGAAGCCCGGCCTTGTCATCCTCGGCAAGCAGGCGATCGACGACGATTCGAACCAGACCGGCCAGATGCTGGCCGCGCTGCTTGGTTGGTCGCAGGGCACCTTCGCCTCCAAGGTCGAGCTCGCCGGCGATCATGCCAAGGTAACGCGCGAGGTCGACGGCGGTCTGCAGACGGTCGAACTGAAGATGCCGGCGATCGTCACCGCCGACCTTCGCCTCAACCAGCCGCGTTATGCCTCGCTGCCCAACATCATGAAGGCCAAGAAGAAGCCGCTCGACGAGAAGAGCCCGGCCGACTTCGGCGCAGACGTCAGGCCGCGCCTCAAGGTGATCAAGACCGAGGAGCCGGGCGGCCGCAAGGCTGGCGTCAAGGTGAAGTCGGTGGCCGAGCTCGTCGAGAAGCTGAAGAACGAAGCCGGCGTGCTCTAAGCGATCGGGAAAGGACAAAGACAATGGCAATTCTCCTCATCGCCGAACACGACAACGCAAGCCTTTCCGACCAGACCGCCAAGGCGCTGTCGGCGGCGCTCCAGATCGGCTCGGATGTCGACGTGCTGGTGGCCGGCAAGGCCGCCAAGGGCGCGGCCGACGCCGCCGCCAAGCTGAAAGGTGTTCGGAAAGTGCTGCTGGCCGAAGCCGACGAACTTTCCGAGCGCTTGGCCGAGCCGACTGCGGCTCTCGTCGTGTCGCTTGCGGGCGGCTATGACACGATCATCGCGCCGGCCACCTCCGCCGGCAAGAACATAGCGCCGCGCGTCGCCGCCCTGCTCGACGTCGCCCAGGTGTCGGAAATCATCGAAGTGGTCTCGCCTGACACCTTCAAGCGGCCGATCTATGCCGGCAACGCCATCCAGACTGTACAGTCGACCGACGCCAAGAAGGTCATCACGGTGCGCACCGCCTCGTTCGCGGCAGCGCCGGAAGGTGGTTCGGCCGCGATCGAGACGGTCGGCGCCGCCGCCAACCCCGGCCTGTCGTCCTTCGTCGAGAACAAGCTCTCGGAGAACGATCGTCCGGAACTGACCTCGGCCAAAATCATCATCTCCGGCGGCCGCGCGCTCGGCTCCTCGGAGAAGTTCCAGGAAGTCATCCTGCCGGTCGCCGACAAGCTCGGCGCCGCGGTTGGCGCCTCCCGCGCCGCAGTCGACGCCGGCTATGCCCGAACGACTGGCAGGTCGGCCAGACCGGCAAGGTGGTCGCGCCCGACCTCTACATTGCCGTTGGCATCTCCGGCGCCATCCAGCACCTGGCCGGCATGAAGGACTCCAAGGTGATCGTCGCCATCAACAAGGACGAGGAAGCCCCGATCTTCCAGGTTGCCGATTACGGCTTGGTCGGCGATCTCTTCGTCATTTTGCCGGAGCTGCAAAAGGCACTTTGACGCCGTCCGTTCCGGCATATTAAAATCCGAAGGGTGGGGTAGACGAAGTCGCCCCGCCCTTTTAGTTTGCACTGCACAAAAAGCGGGCCATCAAGGCCCGGAGCCAATCCGGCGGTTCGCCTCCGGATTGCGGGAAACAAACAAGCAGGAGCGTCTTTGTACTTCAAGGAAGTGCGGGCGTTCCGGACGGGATCGGGGTCATGAGCAAGATCGAGACGATCGGCATTGTCGGCGCGGGTCAGATGGGTGGCGGTATCGCCCATGTCTCGGCGCTGGGTGGCTACAAGGTCCTGATCCACGACATATCGGCCGACCGGATCGAGAAGGGCATCGCCACCATCAGCGGCAACATGGCCCGCCAAGTCGGTTCCGGCAAGCTCGAGGAAAACGCGCGCAACGAAGCGATGGCGCGAATCTCCGCCGCTCCGGCCATGGCCGACCTCGCCGCCGCCGACCTCGTGATCGAGGCTGCGACCGAGGACGAGACGGTCAAGCGCAAGATCTACGCGCAGCTCTGCCCGCAGCTCAATCCGGAAGCGATTCTGGCGACCAACACCTCGTCCATCTCGATCACCCGGCTTGCCGCCCAGACCGACCGCCCCGAGCGCTTCATCGGCATCCACTTCATGAATCCTGTGCCGGTGATGAAGCTGGTCGAGCTGGTGCGCGGCATCGCCACCGAGGACCAGACCTTCGAGGCAGCCAAGACCTATGTGAAGCATCTCGACAAGACGATCACCGTCTCGGAGGATTTCCCGGCCTTCATCGTCAACCGCATCCTTTTGCCGATGATCAACGAGGCGATCTACACGCTCTATGAGGGCGTCGGCACGGTCGACGCCATCGACACCGCCATGCGGCTCGGCGCCAACCATCCGATGGGCCCGCTGCAGCTCGCCGACTTCATCGGTCTCGACACCTGCCTGTCGATCATGCAGGTGCTGCATGAGGGCCTGTCGGACTCGAAATATCGCCCCTGCCCGCTGCTGGTGAAATATGTCGAGGCGGGCTGGCTCGGCCGCAAGACCGGCCGCGGCTTCTACGACTATCGCGGCGACCATCCGGTGCCGACGCGCTGATCTTCCGCGGCTGGACCCTACCGACGCGGCTCAGGACGCCGCGGCGAGCGGCATGGGCGGCACATCTCTCGAAGCTTCGTCCGGTGCTGCGGAAACGCAGCCGCGGCCTGCCGCCTTGGCATCGTAGCAGGCGGCGTCGGCGCGGGCGATGATCTCATCCACCTCGCCGCAACCGGCGCGGATCGGCGCGAGCCCGATGCTGGCGCCTATCGAATGCGGGCGGCCGTCCCAGCTGAAATTGAGGTTGCGGATTGCATCGATGATCGAGCGCGCCGCGATCGGCCCGCGCGCCGCGTCGCCCGATTTGAGGATGACGGCGAACTCATCGCCGCCGAGCCGCGCGACGATCTCTTCCGGGCCAAGCACATTGCGCAAGGTGTCGGCCACGCGCCTGAGCAGCGCGTCGCCGGCGGCATGGCCGCCGGTGTCATTGACAGCCTTGAAATGGTCGAGGTCGACGAACATGAACTGGTGCTCGCCGCCATTGAGGCGGCACTGGTCGACCAGTTCCTCCATAGTGCGCATGAAGCTCGAACGGTTGGCGAGCCCGGTCAGCGCGTCATGGGCGGCGGCATAGGCCAGCTGACGCTGTAGGGCGCGCGCGTCGGTGAAGTCCTGGAAGACGATGACCAGGCCGCAGAACTGCTCGCGGTCGTTCATGATCGGCGACACCACCTGGCGGATGCTGCAGCGCGTGTCGTCGCGCCGCACGAGAACCGCGCGCGTGTTCTGGTCGCAGCGAGGCCGTTCGCTCGCCGAAGGACGCGTCAGGGCGATTCTCTGCCCGCTTTCCTCGTCGACCGCCCAATAGACATGGCCGAGCACCTTTCCAAGGGCTTCGCCGACGTCAACGCCGGTGAGCTTTTCCGCGACCGGGTTCATGAAGGTGATGCGGTTGGCGGCATCGGTGCAGATCACCGCGTCGCCGATCGACTGCAGCGTGACCCTCAGACGCTCCTTCTCGTCGGCCAGCATCGCCGCCGAAACCATCAGCCGCGTCTCGGCCTCCTTGCGCTGCGTGATATCGGTCAAGCTGCCGATGGCGCGGATCACCCGGCCCTCGGCATCGCGCTCGATCGTCTTGCCACGGTCGAGGATCCAGACCCAGTGGCCGTCCTTGTGCCGCATCCGGAACTCGGCTTCGAAAAAGGGCGTCTCGCCGGCAAGGTGCGCGCGATCCGCCTCGGCGACGCGTGCCTGATCGTCGGGATGGATCATGGTCAGCCAACGGTCCGGGTCGCCGTCGAGCTCGCGATCGGCATAGCCCAGCATCTTCGCCCAGGTTTCAGAATAGGTTGTGCCGCCCTTGCGCATATCGAGGCTCCAGACGCCCTGTCCGGTGCTGGTGAGCGCGAAATTCCAACGGGTCTCGGCCTCGGCGATGCGCGCCTCCGCCTGCTTGCGGGCGTCGATGTCCTCGATCTGCGACACCAGATAAAGCGGCTTGCCGGTGTCCTCGTCGAGGATGACCGACCCGGCAAGTTGCGCCCAGACTGGAGTCCCGTCCTTCCTGAGGTAGCGTTTTTCGAAATGGTAGGAGTTGATCCTGCCTTCCTTCACGTTCAGCATCGTCTCGCGGCCGATCGGCAGGTCGTCCGGATGCGTGATCTGCGGGAAGGTCAGCGCCTCGATCTCGGCGCGGCTATAGCCCAGCATGTCGGCGAAAGCGGGGTTGGCCCGCTGGATGCGTCCGTCGAGGCCGACAATGGCGACGCCGATCGCCGAATCCTCCATGGCGCGGCGGAAGCGCTGCTCGCTCTCGGCGATCTGCCGGCGGTCGTCGACGATGCGGTGAATGAACATGGCCGACAGGAACAGCGTCGCGGCCGTGATGGCGACGGAAATCTGCAGGCTGAGCCTCAGCGCGTCGGCGCCAAAGTCGAGGCGCGGCAGCAGGATCGACACAGCGGTGGCAGCCAGGCCGATTGCCAGCAAACCCTGCGCGGCGTGCCTGTCGGCACGAAGCCCTATCCAGTTCAACCACGCCACGATGCGATCCACCCCACCACGCAACTGCACGTTGCCACAACCCTGGCGGATCGGTTTTAAGGAATGGTTGCGCAGATGATGGCGATCGCTCCGCTAACCGGCAAACAATTGCCGGCATGATTAAGGGACTGTTTCGAAATAGCCCCGGCGGGCTACCAGCGCACGAAAAGCCGCCCGCCGATAGCCCCGAGCAGCGTCAGGAAGGCGATGGCGATCGTGTACCAGGTGGCGACGAAGAGCGGCGAATCGTCGAAACAATGCGCGGCGTAGAAGGTTGCCGCGAGCCCGCCCGCGAGCAGCCCGGCCACCGCGCCCGCCAGCACCGGCCGCGTCGGCGCGCCGTAGCGCAGCATGCCGAGGAAGACCGCTAGCGGGCCGATGCCGATCAGCGGGATGAAAGTCATGCAGATCATCATGTTCGAGCCGACGAGCCGCTTGCCCCAATCGGCCTGGGGCACGACGAAAAGCTCGAGGACCACCGCCAGCACGACCAGAAGCGGCGCGGCGAGCATCCAGGCCATCCTCCGCCTGGTCGAAGCGCCCGGCACCGACAGCGCGCGGATCAGCGCGAAGGCGCTGGCCGCAAGCACCAGCGTGAACACGAATTTCGACATGAAGCGCATCGTGTGCATGGCCGGCATGATGTCGGGACGCGGCCCGATGGTCGTAAAGAACACGGCTGCCGCGATCGCCACGGCAACGCCGACCGCCAGCCACCAGGCCCCGCCCATCGGCATGGCCTTCTTGCCGGCATCCGCGTCGAGCGCTTTGATCAGATCCTCTGTCCTCATGTCACTGTCGCCCGAATCTTTTGGCGATCGCGGCGAGGCCGCGATGCAGCGACACGCGCACCGCCGTTTCGCTGACGCCGAGCTTGGCGGCGGTCTCGCCGATCGAATGGCCGTCGACCGAGATTGACGAGACGACCGAGCGTTGCGTCGGCGGCAGTCCCTCGAGCGCCCGGCTGATATCGCGCTCGCTGACCGTCTCCGTCTCCGGTTCGGCGAAGGTCTCGGCGATCTGGTCGATCTCGACCTCGATGCGGCGCCCTCGCCGGCGAAACGCGTCGATAAGCTTGAAGCGGGCGATCGCGTAGACCCAGGGCAGCACCGGCGCATCCGGCCGCCAGGTGTGGCGTTTCACGTGAATGGCCAGCAAGGTTTCCTGCACGACATCCTCGGGGTCGACCCCGCCCTGAACGACCTTGCGCCGGACAAAACCGCGAACGAGGGCGGCGATGCGGTGCAGAAAGTCGGCATAAGCCCTTTCGTCTCCCGCGATCGCGGCCCTGAGCAGCCCGGAGAGCTCTGCCTCGTCCTTGCCGGTCACAAGAGTTTACCCCCGAAGTTCGCGTCTCGGCCCTGGTTTGTTACGTGCCCGGCGAAATAATGTCCAAGCCAAACTGCCGCAAAATCACGAAAGTTTGCGGCATGGCGACGGATTGAAGCAGGGTCACAATCTTGACTACAATAATCAGGTATTGGTAGGTGAACCGAGCCTGAACCCCTGTCTCTAAATTCGAGGACGATGCCCCATGAAGATTGCCCTTTCCACGCTCGCCGGCGCTGCGATGGCGCTCGGCCTGATCGCCGGCCCGGCCATGGCGGAGGATCAAGGCATCGTCGTCTACAATGCCCAGCATGAGAGCCTCGCCAAGGAATGGGCTGCCGGCTTCACCAAGGAGACCGGCATCAAGGTCACGCTGCGCAATGGCGGCGACAGCGATTTCTCCAACCAGATCGTCGCCGAGGCCGCGGCCTCGCCGGCCGACGTGTTCCTGACCGAGAATTCGCCGGCCATGGCGCTGGTCGAGGCGGCCGGCCTGTTCGCCCCGGTCGACGCCGGCACCCTCGCCCAGGTTCCCCAGGAATACCAGCCGTCGAGCGGCAAGTGGGTCGGCGTCGCGGCCCGCAGCACCGTCTTTGCCTACAACAAGGACAAGCTGAAGGAAGACCAGCTCCCCAAGTCGCTGCTGAACCTCGCCGATCCGAGCTGGAAAGGCCGCTGGGCCGCCTCGCCGTCGGGCGCCGACTTCCAGGCCATCGTCAGCGCCCTGCTCCAGCTGAAGGGCGAGGCCGCGACCGCCGACTGGCTGAAGGCGATGAAGGAGAATTTCACCGCCTACAAGGGCAACAGCACTGTCATGAAGGCGGTCAATGCCGGCGAGATCGATGGCGGCGTGATCTACCACTATTACTGGTTCGGCGATCAGGCCAAGACCGGCGAGAACAGCAAGAATGTCGGCCTGCACTATTTCAAGAACCAGGACCCGGGCGCCTTCGTTTCGGTGTCGGGCGGCGGCGTGCTGGCCTCCAGCAAGCATCAGAAGGAAGCCCAGGCGTTCCTGAAATGGGTGACCGGCAAGGGCGGCCAGGACGTGCTGAAAACGGGCACGTCGTATGAATATGCGGTCGGCAAGGATGCCCAGTCCAACCCGAAGCTGGTGCCGCTGGCCGACCTGCAGGCGCCGAAAATCGATCCGGCGACGCTGAATTCCAAGAAGGTCATCGACCTGATGACGCAAGCCGGCTTGCTTTAGTTCGCGTTCGTCCTAAAAGGGCAAACGACCGTGCTCCCGCGGGAACTCGCTTCCGTGGGAGCGCTTTTGTTTTGGAGATGGCCTCGTCGATGACGATCATCTGCGTTTGCGGCCCCGGCCGCGGTTCATCACGTCGCTTCCGGGCGGCCTATTCCGACTGATGGCGTCCGCGATCCACCTCACGGCTTCCGCGCTGCCGGCGGCCGGAATGAAGAAGCGCCGGGCCATGTCGTGGATCACGCTCGCCGCGGCTTTGATCTCGCTCATCGCACTGCTGCCTCTCGCCTTCATCGTCTGGATGGCGATCCAGACCGGCTGGGATACGGTGGTGGCGCTGATCTTCCGCCCGCGCGTCGGCGAGCTGCTGATCAACACCGTGCTCCTTGTCATCGTCACCGTGCCGATCGCCATCACGCTGTCGGTGGCGCTGGCTTGGCTGACCGAACGCAGCGACCTGCCTGGCAGTCGGCTGTGCTCGTGGCTGTCGGTGGCGCCGCTCGCCATCCCTGCTTTCGTGCACTCCTATGCCTGGATCAGCTTTGTCCCTGGCCTGCACGGGCTCTGGGCCGGCGTGCTGGTCTCCGTCATCGCCTATTTCCCTTTCCTCTATCTTCCGATCTCCGCCGCGTTGCGCCGTCTCGATCCAGCGCTGGAGGATGCGGCGGCGGCGCTTGGCCTTGGCCCGTGGCGGGTTTTCGCGCGCGTCGTGCTGCCGCAGTTGAGACTTGCCATCTGCGGAGGCTCGCTGCTGGTCGGCCTGCATCTTCTGGCCGAATATGGCCTCTATGTCTTCATCCGCTTCGACACCTTCACCACCGCGATCGTCGACCAGTTCCAGTCGACCTTCAACGGCCCGGCCGCCAACATGCTGGCCGCCGTGCTTGTGGCTTGCTGCCTTTTCCTGCTCGCCCTCGAGGTGATGATACGCGGCGAGGAGCGCTATGCGCGTGTCGGTTCCGGCGCCGCGCGCAAGCAGCAGCGTGCCCGCCTCGGCCGCGCCACCCTGCCCTGCCTGCTTTTGCCGGCCGCCGTCGCACTGCTGTCGCTCGGCGTGCCCTTCGTCACTGTCGGCCGCTGGCTGCTCGCCGGGGGCGCGGATGTCTGGCGCTGGGACGAGATCGGCCTGGCGCTCGGCCAGACGATGTTCCTCGCCCTCGTCGGCGCCGTGCTCGCGACGGTTGCCGCCATGCCGATGGCCTGGATCTCGATCCGCGCGCCGGGCCGGCTGCAGCGCCTGCTCGAGGGCTGCAACTACATCGTCGGCGCCTTGCCGGGCGTGGTCATTGCGCTGGCGCTGGTGACGATCACCGTGCGCGTTGCGCTTCCGCTCTACCAGACGCTGTTCACCATCCTGTTCGGCTATGCGCTGATGTTCCTGCCGCGCGCGCTGATAAGCCTGCGCGCTTCGATCGCGCAGGCTCCGGTGGAGCTGGAGCGCGCCGCCTCCAGCCTCGGCCGGCCGCCGGTCAAGGCGCTGTGGGCGACGACCATCCGCCTGTCGGCGCCCGGCGCCGCGGCCGGCATGGCGATGGTGGCGCTCGGCATCACCAACGAGCTCACCGCCACCCAGATGTTGGCGCCCAACGGCACCCGCACCCTGGCGATGGCCTTCTGGTCCTACAGCGGCGAGATCGACTACGCCTCCGCCGCTCCTTACGCGCTGATCATGGTGGCGATGTCGCTGCCGATGACCTGGTGGCTCTACGTCCAGTCGAAGCGGATGGCCGGACGATGAGCTTTCTCGAACTCAGCGATGTCGCCAAGAACTATGGTCCGGTGACGGCGCTGGCCGGCGTCGACCTTCGGGTGGAAAGCGGCAGCCGCACCGCGATCGTCGGACCGTCCGGCTGCGGCAAGACCACCTTGCTCAGGCTGATCGCCGGCTTCGAGGCGCCGGACCGCGGCCGCATCGCGCTTGACGGCAAGGTGCTCGCCAATGGCGACGCGGCCGTGCCGGCGCATCGCCGCGGCATCGGCGTGGTGGCCCAGGATGGTGCCCTGTTCCCGCATCTTAGCATCGCCGACAATATCGGTTTCGGCATCGCGCGGAATGCCGACAAGCGGGCCGAGCATATCGTCGAGCTTGCCTATATCGTCGGGCTGGACAAGGCGGTCCTGAAACGCCGGCCGCATGAGCTTTCCGGCGGCCAGCAGCAGCGCGTCGCGCTTGCGCGCGCCATGGCGATGAAGCCGCGGCTGATGCTGCTCGACGAACCCTTCTCGGCGCTCGACACCGGGCTTCGCGCTTCGATGCGCAAGGCGGTGGCAGAGCTTCTGGAGGAGGCCGGCATCACCACCATCCTGGTCACGCACGATCAGGCCGAGGCGCTGTCCTTCGCCAGCCAGGTGGCGGTGATGCGCGACGGCCTGTTCTCGCAGGTCGGCACGCCGCGTGAGCTCTATTTCCAGCCCAAGGACAGGATGGTCGCTGAATTCCTTGGCGACGCCATCATCGTGCCCGCCAGGATCGCGGACGGTTTCGCCGTGTCGCGGCTCGGCCGCATCGCTGTCGATACGAAGGAACGGCGCGATGTCGCACGCATCATGCTGCGGCCCGAGCAGATTCTGCTCAAGCTCACCTCCCGCGAAGGCATGTCGGGCACGCCGGACATGCTGTTCGGCGAGGTGACGGACTGCGAGTTCGCGGGCGCCGTCTGCACCGTGGCGGTACGGCTGCTCAACAGCCCTGATCCGCCGGACGCGGCCGCCATCGGCAACACGCCGCTCGTCTTGCGCAGGACAGGCATGGACGCGCCGTCCGTCGGCGAGATCGTGCGGCTGACCGTCACCGGCAAGGCACACGTATTCGCCTAATCTCTGCCTTGAAATAATGCAGTTTTGCATTATTTTTAGCGCTGGAGGCTACATATGACGACATTGACGGTTACCGCACGGGGTCAGGTCACGTTCCGGAAGGACGTACTCAAGCACCTCGGCATCCAGCCCGGCGACAAGATCAGGCTTGATCTTCTGCCTGGTGGGAGGGCGGAGCTGAAAGCCGACCAGGGCAAGGGCTCCTGGCAAGAGCTGAGCGGGATGCTCAAGGGCAAGACGAACGGCGCACGGCTTTCGATCGAGGAGATCAACGATGCGATCGCCGACGCCGGCGCTTCAAACGGGATGCGCGGAATCGAGCGCAAGTGAAGGTCAGTCTCGACACCAATGTGCTGTTGCGCCTCATTGTCGGTGACGACGAAGCGCAGCAGCAGACCGCAGCCGAGACCCTGGAAAGGGCCGGACTGGTCGCGATCAGCGTTCAAGCGCTCTGCGAGTTCGTTTGGGTGCTGGACAGAAGTTACCGGGTCGCGCGGCCCGACATATCAGCCTCGATCCGTCGCATCCTCGATATGCGCAACGTCGTAGCCAACCGACCAACGATCGAGGCCGGCCTGGCCGTGCTCGACGCCGGCGGAGATTTCGCCGACGGCGTGATAGCGTTCGACGGTCAGTGGCTCGGCGGCGAAACCTTCGTGTCCTTCGATAGGAAAGCGGCAAAGCTGGTCGAAGGACAGGGAACGCCCACACTGCTGCTCGGGTGATCTACCGCACGCGCTGTCCCGTCGCCGGCGACCAGAGCGGCCATTGCTCGAGAAAGTCGTGGCTGTGGATGACGACGCGCTGCCCGTCGATCAGGATGATCGAATAGGCGGGCGGCGCCTGCTCCACCATCTCGTCGCCGACAACGTCGAGCATGAAGCGGGCATGCAGGCCGCGTTGCACCGAGAACGGAATGCCTGCGACGGTGCCGGCTATGTCGCGGTGGACATGGCCGAAGAAGATGTAACGGACATTGCCGTGGCGCGTCAGCACGTCGATGAGCCCCTGCGGCTGCTCGAGCCCGAGCGGGTCGAGCAGCGTAAGCCCGAGCTCGACCGGCGGATGGTGCAGGAAGACATAGGCCGCCTTGCCCGCCGCCTCGGCGAGCCTGGCATCGAGCCAGCCGAGCCGGTCGTCGCACAACTCACCGGTGACGCGGCCTTCCGCCAGGCTGTCGAGGAAAATGAGCCGCCCTTCCGGCGTGTCGAAAACCGACTGCACGAAACCGTTGCCGTCGGTCCCGTTTTCCGGGAAGGCGGCGATGAGGTTGGCGCGCCGGTCGTGGTTTCCAGGCAGCAGCCGGTAAGGCACGGCAAGCCGGCTCAGCGCCGCTCTCAGGTCGGTATAGCTGTCGGCCTCGCCGTCGTCGGTCAGGTCGCCGGTGAAGATGCAGAGCGCCGCATCGCTGTGGCGCTGATTGATATGGTCGATGCAACGATCGAGCCGCTCATTCAGGTTCGCGCCATATTGTATCTCGCGCAGACGGCCGAGATGGACGTCGGTAACCTGGATGATCTTCATGCCCTGAACCCTCAATCAAAATGTTCGCAAAAACCGACGGAAAGGGATCACCCTTGTAGCGCCGGCTCCGGCACAGAAGCCTTGAACACCTCCAGCCTACCGCCTGTCTCCGAGGAGAAGAAGTGCAGGTCCGATTCGGCGAACTGCAGGCCGATCGTGCTGCCCGGTTCGGGGTGGACGGCCTCAGACGTCACGACGGAGAATGGCGCGCCGTCGAGATCGACATAGATGACGCGGCCGGCGCCCAATTCCTCGATGAGGTCGACCGTCGCCGCGAGCGCTCCGGGCGTCCCCGGCGCCACCATGCGCACCGCTTCCGGCCGGACGCCGACCGCGACCTTCGAGCCCACCGCTAGCCCGGCCCGCGACACGTTGAGCTTGCGGCTGCCGCCAAGCAGCGAAATGCCGTCGAGCGTTACCGTGCCTTCGAGCATGTTCATCGCCGGCGCGCCGACGAAGGTGGCGACGAAGCGGCTTGCCGGCCGGCCATAAACTTCCGCCGGCGTGCCGACCTGCTCGACGCGGCCGCCATTCATCACCACCAGCCGGTCGGCCAGCGTCATTGCCTCGACCTGATCATGCGTGACGAAGACGGATGTGGCATTGAGCCGCCGGTGCAGCTTGCGGATTTCCGAACGCATTTGCACGCGCAGCTTGGCGTCGAGGTTTGAGAGTGGCTCGTCGAACAGGAACACCTTCGGCTCCCGGATCATGGCACGGCCCATGGCAACGCGCTGGCGCTGGCCGCCGGACAGCGCCATCGGCTTGCGGTCAAGCAGGTGCTCCAGCTCCAGGACGCGCGCCACCGCCTGGATGCGCTGGGTCCGTTTGGCCGACGGAACGCCGGCCACTTTCAGCGAATAGCCGATGTTCTGCGCCACGCTCATATGCGGGTAGAGGGCGTAATTCTGGAACACCATGGCGCAGCCGCGCTCGCGCGGCTCGAGCTTGTTGACGATCGTGCCGTCGATGGCGATCGTGCCGTCGGAAATCTCTTCCAGCCCTGCGATCATCCTGAGCAGCGTGGACTTGCCGCAGCCCGACGGCCCGAGAATGACGACGAATTCGCCCGAGGCGAAGTCAAGGTCGACGCCGTGCACGACCTGCGTCTTGGCGTAGTTCTTCTTGACGCCGCGGATGGTGATGGAGGCCATTTTATCGTCTCCCTATTTTTCGGTGGCGATCAGGCCGCGCACGAACCAGCGCTGCATCAGCACCACGACGATCATAGGCGGCAGCATGATGATCAGCGTGCCAGCCATGGCGATATGCCATTCCGGCGCGCCGCCGACATTGGGAATGAGCTGCTTCAGCTCGGTCACCGCCATCGCATGCGACTGGTCCGTGGTGATAAGCAGCGGCCACAGATACTGGTTCCAGGCCCACAGGAACATGATGGTGCCGAGCGCCGCCATGTTGTTGCGCGACAGCGGCAGAAGGATATCGACGAAGAAGCGCAGCGCGCCGGCGCCGTCCATGCGCGCCGCCTCGGTCAACTCGTCCGGCACGGTCAGGAAGAACTGGCGGTAGAGGAAAGTGCCGGTGGCGGTCGCGACCAGCGGCAGGATCAGGCCGCTATAGGAATTGAGCAGCCCCAGGCTGAGCTGGACCTGAACCCCGATATCTTCTCGATCAGCCAGGACAGCCCCGTCAGGTCCATGATCGTCTGATAGGGCTCGAGCACGTTGGCGACCACCGCATAGGTCGGCACGATGCGCACTTCGAGCGGCAGCATCAGCGTGATGAAGATCAGCCAGAAGATCAGCATGCGGCCGGGATAGCGGAAATAGACGATCGAGAAGGCGGTGAGCGCCGAGATGATCACTTTGCCGGCGGCAACCCCAAACGCCATGATGAAGGAATTGAGCAGCTTCGGGCCGAGATCGGCCGTCGCCCATGCCGTCTTGATGTTGACCCAGAAGTCGCTGCCCGGCAGCAGCGACATCGGCACGTCGTTGACGTCCTTCAGATTGTGCGAGGCGGCGATCGCCACGATGACGAACGGCGCCACGCAGAAGACGAAGCCGGCGAACAGGATCAGATGCGTGAAGAAATTGAGGATCGGAGTGCGCTCGACCATGGCCCGCCTCAACGATAATGCACGCGCCGCTCGATGAAGCGGAACTGGACGATGGTGAGCGCGATGATCAAGAGCATCAGGATGATGCTCTGCGCGGCCGCGCCGGAGTAATCCAGGCCTTTGAAGCCGTCGGAATAGATCTTGTAGACCATCAGATTGGTGGCGTTGGCCGGCCCGCCGGCAGTCATGATGTCGACGATGCCGAAGGAATCCTGGAAACTCTCGGTGATGTTGATGACCAGCAGGAAGAAGATCGTTGGCGTGATCAGCGGGAACTGGATGTCCCAGAACCGCCGGATGACGCCGGAGCCGTCCATCGCCGCCGCCTCGATCAGCGAACGCGGGATCGCCTGCAAGGCAGCGAGGAAGAAGATGAAGTTGTAGCCGACATACTTCCAGGAAAAGGCGATGATGACGGATGCCATCGCGTCGGCGCCGTCGAGGCCGGGGTCCCAGAAGCCGGGCCAGACCTTGTTGACGACGGCCATGAAGCCGGCCTCCGGCGCCAGGATGAAACGAAATGCCAGCGCCAGCGCCGGCGCGGCGATGCCGTAAGGCCAGATCAGCACCACGCGATAGAGCCACGAGCCGGCAAGCTGCCGGTCGGTCAGGGCGGCGAGCACCAGCGCGATGACCATCGCCAGGCTCGTGCTGATGCCGGCGAAGATCATGCTGGCGGTGATGGAATTCCAGTAGTCGGCGTTGCCGAGGATCGAGCGGAAATTGTCGAGCCCGACCCAGATGTTGCCGCCGCCCCAGGGCTGCTGCAGCGTCAGCGACCAGTAGACCGCCTGGCCGGCCGGCCAGTAGAAGAAGGTGAAGATCAGGATGAGCTGCGGCACCGCGAACAGGATGCCGATCGTCCATCTGCCGAAAGTGACGCGTTTTTCCATCGATCCGCCGATGCAGTGGAACCCATCAGCCCGCCTTCGCGGACAAACTAGATTATGAAATGGCCGCCCGTCGAATCTCGACGGGCGGCCATTGCGCTATCCGGGATCAAGGCAGGGTCTTACCCGGATAGGTCTGCTGGAAGCGCTCGAGGATGGCGTCGCCGTTCTTGACCAGCGCGTCGAGGCCTTCCTGCACGCTGACCTTGTTGGCGAAGATCGCCTGCATCTGCGTGCCGAACTCGGCGCGGATCTGGGTGAAGTTGCCGAGGCGGATGCCGCGGGTGATCTCGGTCGGCTCCGACGCGGTCAGGCTGGCGATGGCCACCTCGCGGCCCTTATAGGGTGCCTTGTCGTAGAAGCCGTTGGATTTCATGAAATCGAAGCCCGATTTCGTCACCGGAATGTAGCCGGTGTTGGTCGACCAGAACAAAGCGGTCTTGGGGTCGTGGATGAAGTTGAGGAAGGCGGCCGCGCCCTTGTATTCGGCGTCCGACTTGCCGGACAGCACCCACAGCGAGGCGCCGCCGACCAGCGAGTTCTTGCGCTCGGTGCCGGCATAGACCGGCAGCTCGGCGACATCCCACTTCATGCCTTCCTTCTGGGTGCGGCCGACCGTGCCGTGGTCGCCGACCGAGGTCAGGATGAGCTGGCAGGTGCCGGTGGCGAAGGCCTGCACCATATCCTGGCCGAGGTCCTTGGATTTGATCTTGATGAGACCTGCGTCATACCACTTCTTCAAGTCGGTGACGTATTGGACGAACTTGGTCTTGTTGACTTCCAGACGCGCGTCGAGGCCGTCATAGCCGTTGTTCTTGGTGGCGATCGGCTGGTTGTGCAGCGCCGAGAACTGCTCCATCAGCTGCCAGCTTTCATTGGCCGAGATGTTGATCGCCATCGGGCAATCATAGCCGGCGTCCTTCAGCGCCTTGAGATCGGCGCCGACATCTTCCCAGGTCTTCGGCGCCTCGGTCTTGCCGATCTTGGCGAAGGCGTCCTTGTTCCAGTACATAAGCGCCGTCGAGGAGTTGAACGGGAAGGACAGCATCTCGCCCTTCGACGTCGCGTAGTAGCGCGCGATGCCCGGGAAATAGTCGCTGTAGTCGATCTTGTAGCCGTTCTCCTCCATCAGCTTGTCGGCGGGCTTGTAGGCGCCCGACAGCATCATCGTGGCGGTGCCGACGTCATAGACCTGGACGACGGTGGGCTGCTTGCCGGCGCGGAAGGCGGCGATCGTGTTCTGCAGCGTGGCGTCGTAGTTGCCCTGGCTGGTGCAGACGACCTCGTAATCCTTCTGCGAAGCGTTGAAGTTCTTGCACAGCGTGTCGACGACGCGGGCGAGATCACCCGAAAGACCGAACCAGAAATCGAATTTGACCGGCTCGGCAATAGCAGGAACCGCAAACGCGGTGCTGAGCGCGCCGGCGGCAAGGGCAGCGAAGCCCCGCTTGATGATCGTCATGGTTTTCCCTCTTGAGTGGCAGTGTGACAAGGGTTTTGCGCAAGTCCTTGCCCGCTCTCATAGAGAAGGTATGTGACAGTTCTGTTGTGGGCCCGAAGCCCCTGAGGACAGCCAGTCTCTCCTCCCCTGGCAGCGGCAGCGCCGGCATGAAAACGTCACATCGGCGCTCTAGAGCATGATCCCGAAAAGTCGGAACCGGTTTTCGGACAAGATCATGCTCCAACAAAGAATTGGATCAGGATGGCGATTCAACGAAACGTCATCCTGATCCAGGAAGCTAGGGCGCCGCCAGGCGGCGAAAAGACCTCTTTGATTAACCGGCTAACTGGATGAGAAGAGACATGCTGGTTTCGCAGCTCACGCACGTGCCGGTCGCCGTCCGCAACGCCATGCGGGATGGGCCGCGCGACAGCGCCACTCATCTGCGCCACGCCGCCGCCGTTCCCGCCCTCGGCGAGATCGAGATCGGCGGCAAGGCTTCGCGTGAAAGCGCCGGCGAGAGCCTGACCGTCATGGCCTGGAATGTCGAGCGGCTGCGCCACGTCGATGCCATCGCCGAAACGATCGCCGGCCAGGCGCCACACGTCGTGCTGCTGTCGGAAGTCGACAAGGGCATGGCGCGCTCCGGCAACGGCCATCTTTTGAGCCGGCTTGCCGATCGCCTGGGCCATTCCTACGCATATGGCGTCGAGTTCCTCGAACTCGGCACCGGCAATGAGGTGGAACAGGCGGCAAATGGCGCCGCCGAGAATGCGGAGGGCTTTCACGGCAACGCCATAACCAGCGCCGTTCCGCTGCTGCGGCCTTTTCTCGTTCGCTTCGACGCCGCCGGCGCCTGGTTCCTGCCGGAGCACGGCCAGCCGCGCATCGGCGGCCGCATGGCGCTCGGCGGCCAGGTGATGCTAGGCGACCGCCGGATCACTGTCGTTTCGGTGCATCTCGAAAACCGCACCACGCCGGCAGGCCGCGCCGACCAGACGCGTCATCTGCTCGACGCCGTCGACAGTTATGACGCGGAAGCGCCGGTTCTCATCGGCGGCGACTTCAACACGCTCACCGCCACCTATCCCGAACGCAATGACGACCCGGCCGCGTGGCGAAAGCGCGTCGCCGCCGAACCGGACCGGCTGATGCGTCCGGACCGCCACGAGCCCCTCTTCGCGGTCATGGCCGAGCGTGGCTACGACTGGCGCGACGCCAACGCCTTCGACAAGCCGACGCAGCGACGCGCGGCCGGCGACTTGACGCCCACCGGCCATATTGACTGGTTCTTCACCCGCGGCCTTTCGGCAAGCGCGCCGGCGACGCTGCCGGCGGTGCTGCCGGACGGCAGCCCGAGCGCCGACCATGAGGCGCTGGTGGTCACGGTGCGGGTGAAGTGACGGCCTTCAGGATCGACCAATTCCCGCTGGCTCGGCCCAATGATTCCAGGCGTAGCCTCCCTGACAGATACAACCTGGGAGGCACGCAGTGGTTGCGGGCGGCATAACCGATTCTTCAGCTGCCGGGCCCTAATCAATTCCGTTGCCTTGATTGAGCGGGAAGATCAGGTGAAGCAAGATGTTGACCGTCTATAATTGTATCGTGAACGAGCACGATCTGAGACTGGTCGCATTGGCCGCGCTGATTTGTGGAATTTCTTGTTTCACCGCTGTCAATCTGCTCCGTCATGTCGTGCAATCGACCAGCCGGAACCGTTATGCCTGGCTGCTGATTGCCGCCGCTTCGACCGGCTTTGGCATCTGGGCGACGCATTTCATCGCCATGATCGCCTTCACGCCGGGAATACCCAACGCCTACAACGCCGAGCTTTCGGTCGCTTCGCTGGCGGTTTCCGTTCTTCTGACGGCCGCTGGGATATGGATCGCAACCGTGCGCAGCGGCATCGACCACTATCTCGTCGGTGGCGCAGTGCTCGGCATCGGCATTGCGGCGATGCACTATACCGGCATGGCGGCTTTCGAGGTCGAAGGCCGGATCGTCTGGAACCAGCTGCTGGTCGCGGCATCGCTGGTCTCGGGTATATCACTTGCCGCGCTTTCGCTGTTTGTCGTGCTGCGTCGCCCGTCGACCCTGGCGACAGTCGCCGGTGCCGTCCTGCTGACGCTGGCGATCTGCACGCTGCATTTCATCGCCATGGCCGCCGTCTCGATCTATCCGGATTCCTCGATCGAGATCTCGAAATTCACGATCGCTCCGATGTCGCAGGCTTTCGCAGCCGCGACGGCAAGCCTCGTCATCCTGGTGCTGGCGGCCACCGCGCTGTGGATCGATCTGCGCTTCCGCCGTCACAGGATCGAGGCGGAGCGCATGCACGGCCTCGCCAATGCTGCCGTCGAAGGCCTCATCGTCTGCGACGGCAACCGCATCGTCAGCGCCAATGACAGCATCGCGGCGCTGAGCGGCATCGCCGCCGGCACGCTGAACACGATGAGGCTGGGCGAGCTGTTCGGCGAACGAATTGCGTCGGCCGTTGCCACCGGCAACGGCCAGGCGCAGGAAGCCGACCTCCGCGGTCAGGACGACAGCCGGATACCGGTGGAGCTGATCGCCAGGAGAATCGATTATTGCGGCAAGCCGCATCTGGTCGTGGCCGTGCGCGACATACGCGAACGCAGGAAGGCCGAACAGGAGATCATGCGGCTTGCGAATTACGACCCGCTCACCGGCCTTGCCAACCGCCGTAGCTTCACCAGCCGCCTGGAAGCCGAGATCGCCGCGTCCGCGCCAGATGGCAAAAGCAGTGGCAAAGGTAGCCAGCTGGCGCTCATGCTGCTCGACCTCGACCGGTTCAAGGAAGTGAACGACCTCTTCGGCCACGCCGCTGGCGACGCCGTGCTGCAAAAGGTGGCTCACTGCGCCTCCAGCGTGCTGCGCCACGGTCAGATGCTGGCCCGGCTTGGCGGCGACGAATTCGCCATCATCGCCCCCAACCTTCCTGACCCGCAGGCGGCGGGCCGCATAGCCGAGGCGGTGCTTTCGGCGCTGCGCCAGGAAAACCGGTTGTCGCCCGGCGGCATGGTGTCGGCCAGCATCGGCATCGCGCTTTATCCGCTCGATGCCGACGAACAGGCGGCGCTGGTCAGCCATGCTGACACCGCGCTTTATCGCGCCAAGGCCGAAGGCAAGGACACCTTCCGCTATTTCGAGGCCTCCATGGGTGCGGAAGCGCGCGACCGGCGCAGCCTGGAGCAGGATCTGCGCCAGGCAGTGGCGCGCGGCGAATTCCGGCTCGTCTACCAGCCGCAGAAGGAAATCAGCAGCGGCAGGCTGATCGGCTTCGAAGCCCTGCTCCGCTGGCAGCATCCCGACCGCGGTGAGGTCCCGCCTTCGGTGTTCATCCCGGTGGCCGAGGATAGCGGTTCGATTGCCCAGATCGGCGAGTGGGTGCTGTCGACCGCCTGCGAGGAGGCCGCGACGTGGAAGAACCCGCTGACGGTCGCTGTCAACGTCTCGGCGGTGCAGCTTCACAGTCCCGATTTCAGCCGCAAGGTGCATGAGGTGCTGCTTCGCACCGGCCTGGCGGCGGGCCGGCTCGAACTCGAGATCACCGAGACGGCGTTGGTGAAGGACATGCCGCGCGCGCTGGCCACCTTGCGTCAGATCAAGGCGCTGGGCGTACGCGTGGCGATGGATGATTTCGGCACCGGCTATTCCTCGCTGTCCAACCTGCGCGCCTTCCCCTTCGACAAGATCAAGATCGACGGGTCCTTCATCAAGCAGGTCGACCGCAACGGCCAGGTCGCGACCATCGTGCGCGCCGTGCTCGGCCTGGGGCGCGGCCTCGGCCTGCCGGTCCTGGCCGAAGGCGTCGAGACGCTCGACGAATTGCGCTTCCTCGATGCCGAGGATTGCGACATCGGTCAGGGATATTTTCTGGGCAGGCCCGGCCCGATCGAGGCGTTCAGCGAGCTCACGGGTGTTCCGGCGGCCGATGACCGCGTCAACGAAGACGACGCGGCAACCGCCAAGGTCGAAAATGTCCGCGGCGGCAGCATCCTGATGCTCCAGCCGGCCGCGGCCGCGCGTTCAGTTTGACACGATCAGGGCGCGAGCGCCGCTTCCAAATCCTAAAGCATTGGCCCTAGCTGTGCATGCTCAAACGACTGCTGTCGCGTTTTGGACGTCGTAGTATGCCTCCGAGAAGACCGACAACAACCGGTGATCCAAAAGGGCTCGAATAATGTCCGGGCATTGCGCCTCGGTCGCGACAAGACGACCGTTGCCATCGAACGTGAGATCAAGCCCAGCTTGGGCATAGTTCTGGCGGAGACGATTCATGAACTCTTGGTTCAAATAGTATCCTTTTTGCCGGATGGCGCTTACCCGCCGCAGATGGAGCTTGTTGGTCCCAACGAAGGCTACTAGAGGCGCCATGTCGACAAAGAGACCAGCGAACCCCGGTTCGGCTTGGAGTTCAACGAAGTCCGTAGCGTGTGCCTGTTTATAGTTCAGGACCGATTCGAAATCAGCCTTGTCGAGAATTACGATGTCCTCACCGACAACGAAGAAATCGACGCTACGCGATAATGAAAACGAGGGGTCATGTTCCAACCCGAGCTGTTCACCGTTGAAATAGACAGTAAATAGATTTTGGATCTGACGTGACTTCCATGATGAATTGGTCTTTGTGACTGCGTGGAGAACCTGGTCCTGATAAGTCAATTTGACAACATAGAAGTCCGTATTCCGCATTTGACCCACATTGAGGGCTCGCCTCTGGGGCAGTTCGGCAGCGGCGCTGTCTACAACTAATCCTGCGTGGGTCTCGTCCAAACTAATCGTGAGTGCCTGGCCTTCTCCAATTGCTGCGAGCAATCCATAGGGCTCGGCCTCATCAATTCCGGCACGGATCTCATGGATTGCCTCCCTGAGCGCTCCCCTCAAGGCGTCGTCAGTCGGGACCCAGCGCCCGGTGAAAACTGGGGCCTCGGATAAACCTGATTTCCGAAATAGCCAAACAGACACCGCAGCATCAGCGATGTTGAAGTCAGTCAAGGCATCGGGAATAGGCATCGTCAGGTACCTTCCAGCGCTCTTGTCGGTTTGATGATAAGCAGTTCTTGAATCGTCAACTGATTGACGCTTTCGCCGGGTGCGATGAAACCTCGGACCAACGCATGGCCGGTTCGCTCGGTCGTTTCCCCACCAAAACTGTAAGTGATTTCATAATAGCGCCAGCCGAAGGCTATGAGCACCGGGTTGAGAAGTATCTGCCCGGAGCGATGGGTTATCCAAAACATCCACGCCAGGAAGATTAGAAAGCCGATGAATTTTCCTGCATCCTGATAGTCGATGCTCATGAAAGATACGACGTAGGGTAGCGAGTAATTCATGAGGTCAGCTGGCGTATGCGACGCTCCACGAACTGTTATTGAGGTATATGGCCTCAAAGTCGCGAGCAACACCAGAGTCACAATAAGACAGGCGAAGCAAAAGACGAAGATTCCTATCGAAAACCAAGGGTTCTTGAATGGAATTATACAGGTTGGCGCCCAGAAATCCCAGCAAATAGATTTCCCAAAAAAACTATAATCGTAGTTCTGAGCTAGCAGAATCAGACTCAACGGCAGGTAGGAGCCGATGAAAATGAGGAATGATATTCCTGTTCGAAACTGCAATAACGTCCAACAAATTAAGTTAAAGGGTCCTCTTGGTTCTAGCAGATAGAAAGCAGCTCGGCAACAATGACGGGTCATCCATCATCTAACTCGGCCCTAGTGCCTACAAGTGAAAGGCTCGGCCGTTGTGGGCGCGAAGGCGTCGACCCGGTCAGGCCGAATACAAGCATTTCGACCTCATCCCAAGGTAAATTTAGATCATTGGCGATGTCGCCACGCGTAATGCCCTTACCCCAAAGGGCTGCGAAAACTTTGGGCAACAGGGTGGACGTTTCACGTTCCACTCCCAGAGGTTCCCCGGTCCTGAAACCACGTTGCCCGAGGTCAATTACAATCGATCGGTAGTTCCAATCAGAAAGCATTCCGATGTGATGAAGTCGGTTGGCCAGGGCAAGGGCCGACACCTTCCATCGCACCTTCGTCTTGATGATCTGCGATGAGCTATAAATAGACGACAAAACGCTTTTCAGGTCTGCATCCGGCATCAGAAAGGCCGATGCGAACATATTGGCCTGCCGCTCAGCATCGTCTTCTGGCAGCGATTCTGCCTGTGCATGGAAGTGCAGGACCAAGTGACCCAGTTCATGGGCGGCATCGAAATTGGAACGCTCGGCAGTCTTCTTCTGATTGAGAAAGATGTAAGGATAGTCTGCATGCCAGAACGAATAAGCATCTACATTGTGAGTGTTCTCAGACAGGGAGAGCACTCTAATACCTTTCGACTCGAACAACCGCAGTATATTTCCTACAGGCCGATCCCCCAATCCCCAATGTTGGCGAAGCAAACGTGCTGCCACTTCTGGGCGAGCCTGTTCCCTGCTCAGATCAATCAAGTCTGGTGCCGGCAAATCGAATCGCGCGCTTATCCATTGATAAAGAGCAATGCCATTTGATCCTGCCGCAAGCGATGCATTGCGTTCTGCAGCCTTCATTTTCTTCAAGCTGCGAAATGATACTGCCCTGGGTTCAAGCACCTCGGGGCTATCCATAAAGAAAAACGCTCGCGGATAGCCGAGTGCCTCCGCTAACTTGTCAACAGTTGCATCATCCGGTTGATGCCCATTCTCCGCCTTGGAGACGGTGACATCCGTAAGTCCCGCCGCTTCTGCTAGCTGCTTTCCCGTTAGCTTCTTTCGATGGCGGGCTACCTTCAATCTCTCTGCACAGAACATCACGCGGCGCGTTCTTTAAGGATCACCGGGACATCAAAGTCGTCGATAGGCCCGGTCTCCGGATCCATGCGCACGTCCAAGCCGTCATCGGGGCGGTCGATGAAGATGCGTTCCACGAATTCGGCATACTTCTTATTCGCGATGACAGGACAGGACAGCTCCACGCTGCCGTCTTCGCCAACCATAACGAAATAGGTAACAATCTGGTCGCTATGCGGATCCTTCACATCGTCACCAGGCAAACGGTCTGTGTCGGACTCCAGAACTACGCCGTAGAAGTCGAACAGAGGCAGGCGACACAGACGGGCCGAGCCGCTGCCCTTTTCTGAGCGGGGCATCGGCGGAAAGTTCGGGTCGCACGAACGATCCACATTCTGATAGCCAATCCGGATGCCCAGCCGATGATTGATGACTGCCTCGACACCAAGCGTCCGGTCGATCACCCACTCGCCGTCCAGAACCTGGCTACGGAGCGCTCCAACGCCATAGATATAGGCTAGTGTGCCAGGGGCATTCTGCGGCATCAACGGGCTTGCATCATCGGATGCCGCACGCGCGCTGTCACGGACAGCTAACATTTGATCGACCGTCAAGTCGAAGTCCGCAAGCCTGCGGCTTGCGTCAACCGGATTTTCGATCACAGAAGTGCGGAAAAGCGGCATGTGTGCTCCTCGCGTTTAAGAATCGCTCTCTCAGTAGAGAGGAAATTTCTTAAACGCACAAGAGGCTTCCCTCACCTGCGCCTGGATGCCAGTCATCACGGCGCGAGAGCCGCTTCCACCAGCCGCTTGGCGTCGGGGCTCGACCATTCGGCTGGGCCGTTCATATGCGCGATCAGGCAGCCTTCGCCATCGATCAGCATGGTCACGGGAAGCCCGAGCGCCAGGCCGCGCGTCTTCGCCTCGTTGAACAGCGCGATCGTCGGGTCCCGGTAGAAGCCGAGCGTCTCGATGCCGATCTCCTTGAGGAACTTCTTCGGCTTGGTATCGTCGCCCGTATCGACATTGACCGCGACGACCTCGAAGTCCTTGCTGCCCTTCTCCTTCTGCAGCGCGTCGAGCGCCGGCATCTCTGCGCGGCACGGCGCGCACCAGGTCGCCCAGAGATTGAGCAGCACCGTCTTGCCGGCATGGTCGGCGATCGTCATCGGCTTGCCGTCTGGCCCGTTGAAGGCGAGGCTTTTCAGCGATTGCGGCGGATCGGCCGGTTGCAGCGCCGCGACCTGGCCGACGGCTTTCGCCGCGATGGTCTTGGCCCGGGTTGCCTTGGCTGCGCAGGCGGCGTCGTCTTTGCCGGCGGCCGCAGCGACCTTCTCCGGAGCGTTGTTGCCAGAACCGCTCTCGCTGACATATACCGCGACCGCGCCGGCCAGCACGCCCGCCACCAAAGCGGCTAGGATGAGGCGCGGGGCCGGGAAGAATCTACTGCCGTCTGCCATTTTCAAAACTGCTCCGGAGCACGGGTTATAGCGATGAGCGACAAGAAGGCCAGCAACCAGATGTGGGGCGGACGTTTTGCCTCGGGTCCGGCCGCGATCATGGAAGCGATCAACGCGTCGATCGGCTTCGACCGCAAGCTCTATGCGCAGGACATAAGCGGATCGATCGCCCATAGCGAGATGTTGGCTGAAACGGGCATTATTTCGGCGGCCGATCAAGAAAAAATCGCTCACGGGCTGAACACGATCCTGAAAGAGATCGAGGCCGGCACATTCGAATTCTCGACCAGGCTGGAAGACATCCACATGAATGTCGAGGCCCGGCTTGCCGACCTGATCGGCCCTGCGGCCGGACGTCTGCACACCGCCCGCTCACGCAACGACCAGGTGGCGGTCGATCTGAGGCTCTGGGTCAAGCAGGAATGCCAGCGCGTCGCCGGGGCATTGAAGGACCTGATCGCCGCGTTCCTCGAACGCGCCGAGGAGCATGCGGCGACCGTCATGCCCGGCTTCACCCATATGCAGGCCGCGCAGCCGGTGACCTTCGGCCACCACTGCATGGCCTATGTCGAGATGTTCGGCCGCGACCTCTCGCGCGTCGGCGACGCCATCGAGCGCATGGATGAAAGCCCGCTGGGCGCGGCGGCCCTTGCCGGCACCAGCTTTTCCATCGACCGCCATATGACGGCGAAGGCGCTCGGTTTCCGCGAGCCGACGCGCAATTCGCTGGACAGCGTCTCGGACCGCGATTTCGCGCTCGAATTCCTGAGCCTCGCCGCGATCTGCGCGACGCATTTGTCCAGGCTCGCCGAAGAGATCATCATCTGGTCGACGCCGCAATTCGGCTTCATCCGCCTGTCGGATTCCTTCTCCACCGGCTCCTCGATCATGCCGCAGAAGAAGAACCCGGACGCCGCCGAGCTGGTGCGCGGCAAGACCGGCCGCGTCAACGGCCATCTCATCGGCCTGCTGACCGTGATGAAGGGCATGCCGCTGACCTATGGCAAGGACATGCAGGAGGACAAGGAAGCGGTCTTTGACGCCGCCGAGGCGCTCGACCTGATGCTGGCGGCGACCACCGGCATGGTGCGCGACATGACCGTCAACGCCGCCGCCATGAAGAAGGCCGCCGGCGCCGGTCACGCCACCGCGACCGACCTCGCCGACTGGCTGGTGCGCAATCTCGGCCTGCCCTTCCGCGAGGCACATCATGTCACCGGCCGCGCCGTGGCGCTCGCCGAGGAGAAGAAGGTCGGCCTGGAGAGGCTCTCGCTGGAGGACCTGCGCTCGATCCATCCCGGCATCACCGACGACATCTTCTCGGTGCTTGCCGTGCAGAATTCGGTGAAGAGCCGGGTGAGCTTTGGCGGCACGGCGCCGTCCGAAGTGCGCAAGCAGATCCGCTACTGGAAAAAGCGGCTCGCCAAGGCTTAATGCCTGTCGCCCAGAAGTACATAGCGGTTCTGGGATAACGACATGCATCAAAACAAATGCCTGTCGCCCAGAAGTGTGTAGCGGTTCTGGGACAACGACATGCATCAAACAATTGCCCGGATGCAAAGCGCCGAAAACTCGGCTAAAAGCGGCGGCACAGGAAACAGTTTCAAACGGATGGATCGATGACCCGTAGCAGGATTTTGGTGACGCTGGCGCTGCTGGCGGCGGTTGTCACCGTCACCGCCTGCGGCAGGAAGACGGGGCTCGACACCCCCTATGAGGCGGCGGAGCAGGCGCGTAAGGATGCCGAACGCGCCAAGCAGCCGGTACCGCCAGAGCCGGAAAAACCGGTCAAGGATAGGAAGTTCATCCTCGATCCCCTGCTCTAGAGCCGACGGGATCGCTCGATCTCACCACGCTCCAACTTTCCGGGACCAACCCTCGTGAACCATTTCGACTACCGCGACGGCGTGCTCCATGCTGAGGACGTCGCCATCCCCGATATAGCAGCCGAGGTCGGCACGCCCTTCTATTGCTATTCGACGGCGACGCTGACCCGGCATTTCCGCGTTTTCAGAGAAGCCTTTGCCGGCCTCGACGCGCTGGTCTGCTACGCCATGAAGGCAAACTCCAACCAGGCCGTGCTGAGGACGCTGGCCAGGCAAGGTGTGGGCGCCGACGTGGTCTCGGAAGGCGAATTGCGCCGCGCCCTGGCCGCCGGCATCCCGGCCAGCAAGATCCTGTTTTCCGGCGTCGGCAAGACCGCGCGCGAGATGGACTTCGCGCTCTCCGCCGGCATTCTGTGCTTCAACGTCGAATCCGAGCCTGAACTCGAATTGCTGTCGGCGCGCGCCGTGGCGCTCGGCAAAGTGGCGCCCGTGTCGCTGCGCATCAATCCGGACGTCGACGCCAGGACGCACAAGAAGATCTCGACCGGCAAGGCCGAGAACAAGTTCGGCATCCCTTGGCAGCGCGCGCGGCAGGTCTATGCCCGCGCGGCCGAATTGCCGGGCATCAAGGTCACCGGCATCGACACCCATATCGGCAGCCAGATCACCGAGCTGCAGCCCTTCGACGACGCCTTCGCGCTGCTGGTCGAGCTGGTTGGAGCGCTACGCGCCGACGGGCATGCGATCGAGCATGTCGATCTCGGCGGCGGCCTCGGCATTCCCTACCGCGTCGACAACAGCCCGCCGCCGCTGCCCGACGCCTATGCCGAGATCGTCAGGAAGCATGTCACCAGGCTCGGTCTCAAGGTGATGTTCGAGCCAGGCCGCCTGATCGTCGGCAATGCCGGCATCCTGGTGTCCGAGGTCATCTATGTGAAGGAAGGCGACGCCAGGAATTTCCTTATCGTCGACGCCGCCATGAACGACTTGATCCGGCCGACGCTCTATGACGCTTTCCACGACATCCGGCCGGTGGTGCAGTCGCCGGCGTCCACGCCGCGCATGAAGGTCGACGTCGTCGGCCCGGTCTGCGAGACCGGCGACTTCCTCGGTCATGACCGCGACCTGCCGAGGCTGAAGGCCGGTGACCTGATCGCCGTTTCCACCGCCGGCGCCTATGGCGCGGTGCAGGCCGGCACCTACAACACCAGGCTTCTGGTGCCGGAGGTTCTGGTCGACGGCGACCGCTTCCATGTCGTGCGGCCGCGCCAGACCTATGAGGACCTGATCGAGCTGGATTCGGTTCCCGACTGGCTGAAGTAGCCGAGCGGCGACGCCTTAAGGAGCAAGCCATGCTGGAGAAAAAGACGATCACGCGCGAGCGCATCGCCGCCGTGGAGCCGCGCATCCGCCCCTATATCCGCCATACCCCGGTCATGCGCGTCGACATGGCGGATTTCGGCCGTCCCGCCTTTCCGGTCGACCTGAAGCTCGAAAGCCTGCAGCATTCCGGGTCCTTCAAGGCGCGCGGCGCCTTCACCAACCTGCTCGAACGCCAGGTGCCCGAGGCAGGTGTGGTGGCCGCGTCCGGCGGCAACCACGGTGCGGCCGTCGCTTACGCCGCCATGAAGCTAGGGCACAAGGCCACGATCTTCGTGCCCGAGGTCAGCCCCCCGGCCAAGCTCGCGCGCATCCGTGGCTACGGCGCGGATCTGGTCGTCGGCGGCGCGCGCTATGCCGAGGCCCTGGCCGCCAGCGAGGACTTCGCGGCCCGGACCGGCGCCCTCCAGATCCACGCCTTCAACCAGGAGGAAACGCTGCTCGGCCAGGGCACGCTCGGCCTGGAGATCGAGGCCGATCTGCCCGAGATCGACACGCTGCTGGTTGCCGTTGGCGGCGGCGGCCTGATCGGCGGCATAGCCGCCTGGTTCGCGGGTCGCATCCGCATCGTCGCCATCGAGCCCGAGGGCGCGCCGACGCTTTATCGCGCTTTGGAGGCCGGAGAGCCGGTCGATGCCCCGGCCGAAGGCATTGCCGCCGATTCGCTGGCGCCGAAGCGCGTCGGCGAGATGATGTTTCCGATCGCCGAAGCCTTCGTCGAGCGCTCTATCCTGGTCAGCGACGACGACATCGTTGCTGCGCAGAAGGCGCTGTGGGAGCGGGTGCGAATCATCGCCGAGCCGGGTGGCGCCGCGGCCTTCGCCGCCATGCTTTCCGGGCGCTATGTGCCGACGGAGGGCGAGCGCGTGGCGGTCCTGGTCTGTGGTTCCAACACGAATCCCGGCAATTTCTGATCATAACCCGGCAAAACCGCTTCACGTTTTTGGAACCCGCCTCGCCTTTGCCGTGTTTGTTGGTATCCTTCTGGTGATGACGTCCGGGCTGTTGTGCCCGGGCAGGAAGGGCCGATGACGGAACGACCCATTTCCAGCGGCGAACGCGGCCTGGCCCTGCGCCTGGCGCTCAGCCGGTTGGCGACGCGGGCCTCGATGGTCTTCGAGCGCGGCTGGCCGCTCGTGCTGCCGCTGTTGATCGTCATCAGTCTGTTTCTCAGCTTTTCGTGGTTCGGCCTGTTCCCGCGTCTGCCCGACGTCGCGCGCATCGGCCTTCTGGTCCTGTTCGCCCTGTCCGGGGTCGCGGCGCTCTATCCGCTGCGTTTCTTCCGCATACCCTCTGCCGCCGAGATCGACAGGCGCATCGAGGCGGCTAACCAGTTGCTGCACAGCCCGGTGCAGGTGCAGAGCGACCGCCCGAGCGGCGCCGAGAGCATCTTCTCGCAGGCGTTGTGGCGCGAGCACCAGAAGCGGATGGCCGAGCGGCTGTCGAGCCTCGGCGCCGACCGGCCGCGCAGCCGCGTCCCCGACTACGACCGCTGGGGCCTGCGCGCGGTGGCCGGATTGCTGTTCGTCACCGCTTTGGCCTTCTCCTTCGGACCCTTCGGCGGCAGGGTGAGCGACGGCTTCGTTGCCCGCGCCGCGCGCGATACCGTGCCGCCGCGCATCGACGCCTGGGTGACGCCGCCCGCCTATACCGGCAAGGCGCCGCTGTTCCTGACGGCCGACGCCAACCAGGCAGTCCAGACCTTCTCGGTGCCGCAAGGCAGCGACGTTTCGCTGCGCGTCACCGGTGGTTCCGGCGAGGAAACGCTAAGCTACGCCGATCAGGGCGGCAATGCGCGCGCCATCGAGCCCGCGGCGCCCAAAGGCCCCGCGCCCGCCAGCCAGGCCGCGCCCAAAGTGCGCCAGTTCTCCGGCAAGCTGGATTCGAACGGCACGCTGACGCTCAAATCCGCCGAAAGCGATCTCGGCCACTGGGCCTTTGCCGTCATTCCCGACAAGCCGCCGGCGATCCGCTTCGTCGGCGAGCCGAAGCGCGCCGTCAACGGCTCCATGGAGCTGAACTACGAGGTCGATGACGATTACGGCGCAGCCTCGGCCAAGGCCGTTTTCGATCTGTCGGACGCACCGGCCGCCAATGCGCATCCGCTCTACGGCCCGCCGGACCTGCCGTTGACCCTGCCGCGCCGCGGCGGCAAGACGAACGCCGCCAAGACGACCAAGGACCTGACCGAGCATGTCTGGGCCGGCAGCGCCATCAAGCTGACGCTGAGCGTCACCGACGATGCCGGCCACACCGCGACCAGCGAAACCAAGACGCTCGTGATGCCTGAGCGGCCCTTCGCCAACCCGCTGGCCCGCGCGGTGATCGAGCAGCGCCGGCTGCTGGCGCTGGATACCAACGCCAAGCCGCGCGTTCTCGACCTGATGGACGCGATCACGCTGCGGCCCGAGGATACGTTCGACAACATGTCGAATTATCTGGCCATCATGAGCGCAAGGAGCCGTCTGAAGCTCTCCGAGAGCGACGACCAGCTGCGCAACGTCGTCTCCTATCTCTGGGAGATCGCGCTCGGCATCGAGGAGGGCAATCTGTCTGCCGCCGAGCGGCGGCTGCGCCAGGCGCAGCAAGCGTTGCAGGACGCCATCAAGAACGGCGCCAGCGATCAGGAGATCGAGAAGGCGATGAAGGAACTGCGCGAGGCGATGAACCAGTTCCTGCAGGAATTTGCTGAGCGCGCGCAGCAGAACCCGAACGCGCCGCAGATGCAGCAGAACGGCCGCGAGCTGCGCCAGAGCGACATCGACCGCATGATGGATCAGATCGAGAACATGGCCAAATCCGGCGATCGCGACAAGGCGCAGCAGCTTCTCTCCGAGCTGCAGGACATGATGAACAATCTGCAGGCCGGCCGCCAGCAGCAGGGCGGCGAGCAGGACAGCGAGCTGCGTCAGCAGATGGACAAGCTCGGCGACATCATGCGTCGCCAGCAGGAGATGATGAACGACACCTTCCGCCTGGACCAGATGCAGCGCGGCCAGCGTGGCGAAGGCGGCGAGCAGCAGCAGCTTGGCGAGGATGGTGAACAGGGCCAGCCCAATGACCAGCAGCGGCCGGGTCCCGGCCAAGATCGCGATCCGCTAGCACGACCGAAAATGTCGCCGAAGGATTTCGCCGATGCATTGAAGCAGTTGCAGGAAGGCCAGGGCCAGCTGCAGAGCGAGCTCAATCAGCTGAAGAAAGGGCTCGAAGGCATGGGCATGGAGCCCAATGAGGGTTTTGGCGAAGCCGGCAAGTCGATGGGCAATGCCGAGCAATCGCTCGGCCAGGGCGACGGTGACCAGGCCGTCGGCCACCAGGGTCGCGCGTTGGAAGCGCTGCGCCGCGGCGCCAAGGACATGATGAAGCAGATGCAGGCCATGCAGGGGGACCAGGGGGGCAGCGAGCAGGGCGGTCGCGAGCAGAATGCCGACCGTGACCCGCTGGGACGGCCGCGCGCCACCAATGGCCCCGATGACGGCACCTCGGTCAAGGTTCCCGACGAGATCGACGTCCAGCGCGCCCGCCAGATCCTCGACGCGATCCGCAAGCGGCTCGGCAATGCGCTCAGCCCCGGCATCGAGCGCAGCTATCTCGAACGGCTCCTGGAGCTGAAATAGCCCGCCGATCGGCGTTGCCAGATTGCCCCGCAAAATCGGAACCGATACCGTCATGCCCCGGAGGACAGGGCGATGATCGACTTCTGGTTTTCCATCGGCAGCACTTATACCTACCTTTCGGTGATGCGACTGGCGGAGGTCCAGGCCGAGACCGGCATCGAATTCCGCTGGCGGCCCTTCAATGTGCGCTCGATCATGATCGAGATGGACAATGTCCCCTTTGCCAAAAAGCCGGTGAAGGCCGCCTATATGTGGCGGGACATCGAGCGCCGCGCGGCGATGCACAGGATGGTGCCGAAGCTGCCGGCGCCTTATCCGCTCGCCGAACTGGAACGCGCCAACCGTGTCGCCGTCATCGCCGCGCGCGAGGGCTGGTGCGAGGCCTATGCACGCGAGAGCTACCGGCGCTGGTTCGAGATGGGCGAGCCCGCCGGCAGCGAGCCGAACATCTCGGCAAGCATCGGGAAGGCGGGGCGGAAACCGGAATCAGTCCTGCGGCAGGCCGACAGCGACGCCGCCAAGGCTGATCTCGCCGCCGCGACGGAACAGGCCAAGTCGCTCGGCATTTTCGGCTCGCCGAATTTCGTGGTCGACGGCGAATTGTTCTGGGGCGACGATCGTCTGGACGACGCCATGCGCTGGCACCGGCAGATCGAAAGCGGCCCGCCGGATTAAAGCCCGGCCGCCGCGCCCGCCTGCCTTGTCAGCATGAAGGCGTCGCGGATCGCGTTTTCCATGCCGTCGATCGCCTCGCCGGTCGCGAGCGGATTGCGATGCAGGACGACGTTTGACGAATCGATGTCGCCGAAGCCGTCGGCGGCCGTCAGTTCCCGGCAATCGGGCGGAATGTTGCTGCGCGAGATGGGTGCGATCGCCAGGCCCGAGGTAACGGCAAGGGTCAGCCCGCCATTGGTGTCGCTGGTGTAAGCGACGCGGTAGTCGAGGCCGCGCTGCTGCAGCGACTTGATCGCGAAGTCGCGGCACCAGCCGTTGCGGCTGTAAAGCGCGATCGGCACCGGCCGTTCCTCATGCATGCGGTGCAGCGTCGATGTCACCCAGACCGTCGGGTCGTGCATCAGCACCTCGCCGCCGGAAGAGCCCTCCCATTCGAACACCACGGCGAGATCGAGCTCGCCGGCCGCGAGCGCCCTCACCTGCGAATCCGAATGCGCGTAGCGCACCGTGACCTCGACGCGCGGATGGCGCTTGGCGAATTCGCCCAGCGCCCGCGACAGGATCGAGCGGCCATATTCGGCCGGGATGCCGATGCGTACCAGCCCGCCAAGCGGCGGCGCCACCAGCGAGGCCGCCGTCTCGTCGAGCAGCGAGACGATCCGGCGCGCATTGGCGATCAACTCGCCGCCGCGGCGCGTCAGCGCCACGCCGCGCGAGCCGCGCTCGAACAGATTGTCGCCGACCATGTCCTCCAGCTTCTTCATCTGCATGGACACGGCCGATTGCGTGCGCCCGGCTTTTTCCGCCGCGCGTGTGAAATTGCCGGTTTCGGCTACCGCCACGAAGGTGCGCAGGAGGTCGCTGTCGAGGACTGGTCTCATCGAAAATCGCCATAAGAAAATCTGATTGCTGGCATCATTCCAATTCGTTTGCAACATGTCAAACGCCGCAGGATAGTTTCCATACCCATTGGATATGCGGTCGCGAATCGGCCGCGGACCAATCGAAGAGTCCTCACTCGTGCCCGCTGCCCTGAAAACGGTAGCGGGTTCTTTTTGCTGCTAGATTACGGCTCGCGGGGGCCGAGACTGATGCAAAACCGGATGGTGCTTGGCATTCTGAGCCTCTGCCTCGGTGTGCTGGTCTTTTCGCTGCAGGACCCGCTGGTGAAGGCGGTGTCGGGCGGCTATCCGGTGACCGAGGTGATGGCGATCCGAGCCATCGTCGCGCTGCCGATCCTGATCGTCATCGTCCAGGCCGATGTCGGCCTGAAGGCGGTGCTGTCCAAGCGCTTCGGCCTGCTGACGCTGCGCGCCTTTATCCAGTTCTCGTCCTATACGGTCTATTATCTGGCGATCGCGGCCTTGCCGCTGGCCGATGCGGTGGCGCTCTATTTCATGGCGCCGCTGTTCATAATGGCGATGGCCGGCCCCTATCTCGGCGAGCGCGTCTCCTGGAAGACGCTGGCGACGGTGCTGATCGGCCTTGTCGGCGTGCTGGTGATGGTGCGCCCGGGCGCCGGCGTGTTCGACTGGGCGGCGCTTTTGTCGCTGGGCTCGGCCTTCCTCTACGGCTTTTCGCAGTTGATGGCGCGCCGCATCGGCGACACCGAATCGTCGACCGTGATGGCCTTCTACCAGAACGGCGCCTATCTCAGCGGCGCCATCGCGGTTGCGACCGTCTTCCATCTCGCCGGCATCACCCATGCGGCGCATCCGAGCGTCGAATTCCTGGTGCGGCCATGGGTGTGGCCGACGATGCCGGATTTCCTGAAGATGGCCGCCTGCGGCTTCGTCGCTTCAGCCGGCATGATCCTGCTGTCGCAGGCCTACCGCATGGCGCCGGCCAACCGCGTCGCCACCTTCGAATACACCGGCATACTGTGGTCGCCGCTGTGGGGTTTTCTGTTCTTCGCCGAAGTGCCGCGCGAGACGACCGTGCTCGGCGCGGCGCTGATCATTGGCGCCGGGCTGCTTGCGCTCAACGGCGAGCGCCGGCGAAGCGCAGCACCCGCGGCCGGTGCGGTCTCAAGCGAAGCAGCTTAACGCCTTGCCAACGCGGGCGCGGATCTCGGCAAGCGTGAACGGCTTCTGCACGACGTCGAGGATGATGCCGTTGAGTTCCTCGGCGCGCTCGCGCTGGTCGGCATAACCGGTCATCAGCATGATCCGCAGCGTCGGGAACTCTCTTGAGGCGGCAGTGGCCATCTCGATGCCGTCCATCTCCGGCATGCGGATGTCGGACACCACCAGATCGTAGCCGCCGCGGGCCTGCCGGATCGTGTGCAGCCCCTGCGCGCCGTCGGTGGCGACGGTGACATCATGGCCGTCGCGCTCCAGAGCGCGGGCGGCGAGGGTGCGGACGGACTCATCGTCCTCGACGATCAGAAGCTTTGCCATGCCGAGATAGATGCCGCCGAAACGTTGACGTTTTCTGAAAATTCTAACGATCAGCGGCTTTTCGGGGCGAAACGGGGGCTCTTCAGGCGTCGCCCTTCACCACCCCGACAAACGGCAGTTCGCGAAACGCGTGGGCGACGTCCATGCCATAGCCGACCACGAAATAGTCCGGGCAGTCGAAGCCGACATAATCGGCGTTGAGCGCGGTCTGGCGGCGCATGCGCTTGTCGAGCAGCACCGCGATGGCGCAGCTCTTGGCGCCGCGCGACAGCATCAGGTCGCGGGTGTAGGAAAGCGTCTTGCCGGATTCCAATATGTCGTCGATCAACAGCACGTCGCGGCCGGCGACCTCATTGTCGATGTCGCGCAGCACCCTGACCTCGCCGCTCGTAGTGCCGGCGCCATAGCTCGAGATGAAGATGAACTCGACTTCCGGCGACAGGCCGACATCATGCATGGCGCGGATGAGATCGGCCGCGAAGACGAACGAGCCCTTGAGAATCGATATCACCAGCAGGTCATGGTAGTCGCGCCCGGCGATTTCCTTGGCGAGCTCGAGATTGCGGCGCGCGATTGCCGACGCCGAAAACAGGACCTCGATGTCCTTGCCACGCACAACTGGCATTCTTTCGTCCTTCAAAATCACCTGGGAGCGGGGGAAGCCGCTCTTCGCAGGCCGGCCTCACCTGAATATCGGCATACCTAGCCGGCGAAGATTACTGAGACAGTCCTGACGCCGTTTCTAGGCACATCGAGCCGGCTGGAAAAGCCGAATCTTTCGCCGGGCGCCAATGCGCGATTGGATGTCCCCAGCCTGTAACGGGTGATGTTGGCGTTGTTGTCGGTGACGCGGATTTCGAGCGGCGGCAATGCTTGCGATGTCACACCGTCATTGGCTGCCTCGCCATCGACGAACAACACCGGTTTCAGGCCCGACGCATCGATGCGTGACGTCACGCCGGAAATGGTGAGCGCGCTCGCCGGCCCAGCGGTCACCCAGAACGGACTGTGCCGGACCAGCGCATGACCGCCCGACACCCAGAACGAGGCGAGAGCTATGCCGACGCCGGCGGTCCAGAACATCGGTCCGCCACGTGAGGGCCGCGACGGCGCGGCATCCGGCTTGCGCAGCATGCCCATGCCTTCGATCGACGGGGTCGGTGGGATCTGCGGCTGGGGCGGCGGCCGCTCCGGATGCGCGGCAAAACGCGGCAACACCACATAGTCGGCATCGACGATGTCAGCCGCATTGGACATGGCGCGCTCCGGCGCGGCATGTGTTGCCGTGCCGGTCATTATTTCGCCGGAAACGGGGCGCGCGGTTCTATTCTCAGCCATTACGGCACCAGTGCAGTCTTCGTTTCTTTTGCGTAAACGGAATTGGTTAACGCTTCCCCACCGGAATGGCCTTGGCGAGTACCGATCGTCGAAAAATTAACCGCCGGTTAACCATGCCGGCCGATGGTCTGTTAATGTAGATCGTGGCGCGTCGCCGCCGAAAGTTTCAGGTCGCCGAACGTGATCCGCTTCGAAAATGTCGGCCTCCGCTATGGCATGGGTCCGGAAATCCTCCGCGACATCTCCCTGCACATTCCGGAGCGCTCCTTTCAGTTCCTGAGCGGCCCCTCGGGCGCCGGCAAGACGACGTTGCTGCGCCTTTTGTTCATGTCGCTGAAGCCGACGCGCGGCCTGATCACCATCTTCGGCAAGGACCGGTCGCGCATCTCGCGCAGCGAATTGCCGCTGCTGCGCCGCCGCATTGGCGTGGTGTTCCAGGATTTCCGCCTGCTCGACCATATGACGACCTACGAGAATGTCGCGCTGCCCCTGCGCGTGCGCGGGCGCGAGGAGGCGAGCTACCGCACCGACGTCACCGAGCTACTGAAATGGGTCGGCCTTGGCGACCGTATGCATGTGCTGCCGCCGGTGCTATCGGGCGGCGAGAAGCAGCGCGCCGCGATCGCGCGCGCCTTGATCGAACAGCCTGAGATCCTTTTGGCCGACGAGCCGACCGGCAATGTCGACCCGCCGCTGGCGCGCCGGCTGCTAAGACTCTTCATCGAGCTCAACCGGCTGGGCACCGCGGTGGTCATCGCCACCCACGACCTGGGCCTGATGGAGCAGGTCGATGCGCGCCGCATGATTCTGGCCGGTGGAAGGTTGGACGTCTATGACTGACTTTCCGGCCGATCACCTCCAGGATGAAACCGCCGAGGCGCCGGTGACAGTCCGGCGCGTCCAGCGCAAGACGGCGCCGATCGTGCCGGCGCAGAACATCGCCGGGCGGGCGCTGGTGCTGGTCATCGCCATCATGACCTTCCTGTCCTGCCTCACCTTCGGTGCGGTGACGCTGGTGCGCGACACCGCCTCGGTCTGGGAGAACCAGATCTCGCGCGAGGCGACGATCCAGATCAAGCCGGCCGACGGCCTCGACATGGAGGCGGCGCTTGCGCAGGCCTCTCAGATCGCCAGCGAATTCCCCGGCGTGAAGGGCACCAAGATCATCGACCGCGACGCCACCGCGCGTCTTCTGGAACCATGGCTGGGCAGCGGCCTCAACATCGACGAATTGCCGGTGCCGCGCCTCATCATCGTCACCATCGACGAGGCCAGCCCGCCTGACTTTGCCGCCATGCGCGCCGCCATCACTCCCAAGATCCCGACCGCCGCGCTCGACGACCACCGCACCTGGGTCGACCGCCTCGTCGCTATGGCGCACACGACGGTGACGATCGGCATCGCCGTTTTGGCGCTGATGCTCTCGGCAACGGTGCTGACGGTGGTGTTCGCCACGCGCGGCGCCATGGCCGGCAACGGCCATATCATCGAGGTGCTGCATTTCGTCGGCGCCGAAGCGCGCTTCATCGCGCGCGAGTTCCGCTGGCATTTCCTGGTCACCGGCATGAAGGGCGCGGCCGCCGGCGGTGCGCTCGCGATCGCCGTCTTCATCGTCTTCTCCTGGTGGTCGTCCCGCAACATGGCGACGCCCCAGGCCGACCAGGCGACCGCTCTTTTCGGCAATTTCGCCATCGGCTCCGCCGGCTATTTCGGCGTCGGCCTGATGGTGCTGGTGATCGGCGCGCTGACCGCGGCCACCTCGCACGTGACCGTCGTCGCCTATCTCAGCGACATCGACGTTCGCCAGCCGGATGCGGGCTGATCCATGAGCTCCAGCCGAAAGCCCGTGGAAGGCGTTGCATACAAACAAGGCAACGATCACGGCTTGGGCAGGTGCCGTAACGCAAAGTGCGCCGTCTCACCTATCAAAGGCCGCATTTCGGAGTTAACCATTAGAAGCTTTCAGGATTAACCCGGGGATGATGGAAGCGCGGGAGCAGATCGAGACGGCTGGACGGATGCCGGCAGTGCGTGCGCGCGCAGCCGCCCCCGCCAGGCTTGGTCGTCTGCGGCTCGCCCTGCGCGTCTGCGGTTTTGTCGCTCTCGCCGCGCTGGTGCTTTTCGCCGGCGGCTTCGGCTGGTTCGCCGACAAGGTCAGCCATATGACGACCCCGCTCGATCCGGCCAGGGCGGATGCCATCATCGTGCTCACCGGAGGGCAGTCGCGGCTCGACGCCGCCATGGACCTGCTGGCGTCCGGCAAGGGCGAACGGCTGCTGATCAGCGGCGTCCATCCGTCGGCCACAAAACGCCAGTTGCAGGCGGCGATGGGCGGCGACAAGCGGCTCTTCTCCTGCTGTGTAGACATCGACCGTGCCGCGCTCGACACCATCGGCAATGCCGAGGAAAGCGCCAAATGGGTGGAAAACCACGCCTATGGCAGCATCATCATTGTCACCAACAATTACCACATGCCGCGCAGCCTGCTCGAGATGGGCCGGCTCTTGCATGGCGCGCGCCTTGAGCCCTATCCGGTGGTCAACACCAATCTCGGCAATGGCGGCTGGCTGACCAAGCCGGAGGCGCTGCGCGTGCTGCTCACGGAATACAGCAAATATGTGTTGTCGTTGGCGCGCGGCTTCCTGCCGCTTCGCACGACGCCCGAAGGCATGACGCTTGCCGAAGCATCGACCGCGGTGAAGAACTAGACCTTAGCCTCCAAATTATCTCGCAAGCGGGCAATCTCCTGCTCAAGGCTGGCGATACGCCGATCGCGCTCGGCGAGCGCCGCCGCGACATCCGCCGCCTCGAAACGCTGCGGTATGTGCTGCGGACAATTGGCATCCCAGGCCGTGACCGTGAACAGGATCGCCTGCTCCGGCTTTGCCTTGTAGTCCGTCGGCATCAGCTTCGCCGTCAGCTCCGGGTCGTTTTCGACGATCCGCGCCCTGCCCCAGACCTTGATGCGCTGCCTGAGCATATAGTCGATCAGGAACAGGAAGGCCTGGTCGTTGTCCTGCAGGTTGCCCTGGGTGATGAACTGCCGGTTTCCCGAGAAATCGGCAAAGCCGATCGTGTGCTCGTCGAGCACCTTGAGGAAGCCGGCCGGCCCGCCGCGATGCTGGACATAGGGCTGCCCATCGGCGTTGGCCGTCGCCAGGAACGCGCTGGTCTGCGCTTCGATGAAGGCGGCAAGGTCCGGCGTGATCGTGGCCCGCCAGCCGCCGCGCTGCTCGACGCGCGCATAGGAATCGCGCGATCCCTTGCGCGACTGGATGGCCTTGACGGTCGGCGTGAAAGCGACGTCGCTGGTGAATTCATTCATGCTCGCGTTCCTTGGACAGGATTCCACGTCAAATAGTCCCTTCCGAAAAGCGGATGTAGATGGCATAGCTGCAACCTATCCTTCCAGATTTCGGAAGAATGATGGATCGCCTCGACGCCATGTCCCTGTTCGTCGCCACGGTGGAGGCCGGCAGCCTTTCCGCCGCCGCCAGGCGCGCTGGCGTGCCGCTGGCAACCGTCAGCAGAAAACTCTCCGAGCTGGAGAAGCACCTGGGGACGCGCCTGCTCAACCGCTCGACGCGGCGCCTGACGCTGACCAACGCCGGCCAATCCTATCTTGACGCCTGCCGCCGCATCCTCGCCGAGGTGAATGAGGCCGAGCGTACCGCTGCCGGCGAATATTCGAGCCCGACAGGCGAGTTGGTCATCACGGCACCGGTCGTCTTCGGCCGCCTGCATGTGCTGCCCGTGATCACCGGTTTTCTCGCCGTCTATCCGCAGGTGGACGTCCGCCTGACCTTGTCGGACCGGATCACCCAGCTGGTCGAGGAGCATATCGATCTGGCCCTGCGCATCGGAGAGCTGCCGGATTCGGCCATGGTCGCGATCCGCGTCGGCTCGATCCGCCGCATCGTCTGCGCAAGTCCGGCTTACCTTGCCTCGCATGGCACGCCGGAGAAACCATCTGAGCTTGCGGGTCACAGCTGCGTCACCTTCGAGGGCCTTGCCTCTCCCGCGACATGGAGCTTCGGAGCGGGCAAGACGGAAACCACGATCCCGGTCCGCTCGCGCCTGCAAGTCAACACCGCCGAGGCGGCGATCGATGCCGCCATCGCCGGGCTTGGCCTGACGAAAGTGCTCTCCTACCAGGCGGATACTGCCGTGCGCGCCGGCGCGCTGCGTGTGGTGCTGGAGCCGTTCGAGCCGCCGCCCTGGCCGGTAAGCCTCGTCCATGCCGGCCAGGGCCGGCTGCCGGTGAAATTGCGCGCGTTCCTCGATTTCGCGGCGCCGCGCCTCAAGGAGCGGCTGGCGCGGTCATTGTAAGCAATTCCAGGAAAAGTGCCTTGCGGTTTTCCGTCCGGAATTGCGGCAAAGCAAGAGTGGCCGGCGTTTCGAGCATGGCGGCGTTTCCTTTTTGCCGCCGCTTGGTGTAACCAACGCACACTTCCTCACGGGCCCCTTGCATGCTCATCATCCGCTCGCTGGCGTTCAACCTCGTCTTCTATCTCAGCCTGATCGTCCAGATGATCTTCTGGACGCCTTTCTATTTCCTGGCGCCGCGCCACCGTGCCTGGTTCGTGCCGAAATTCTGGTCGCGGACCTCGATGTGGCTCTATGACAAGATCGCCGCGACCAAGAGCGAGATCACGGGCGTCGAGAACCTGCCGGAGGGGTCCTTCATCCTGGCGCCGAAGCATCAGTCCTTCTGGGATGCGATCGCGTTCTTCCCCTATCTCGACGACGCGCTCTACATCCTGAAACGCGAGCTGACCTGGATCCCTTTCTTCGGCTGGTACATCATGAAGATGCGCATGATCCCGGTCGACCGCGGCAGTCGTTCGAAAGCGCTGAAGGCGGTAGTCGTCGCGACCAGGCAGGAGATGGACCGCAATCCGCGCCAACTGATCATCTATCCCGAAGGCACGCGCCGCCCGCCGGGCGCCGAGCCGTCCTACAAATACGGCATCGTCGAGATCTACACCCAGCTAGGTGTCCCCGTGGTGCCGGTCGCCCATGTCGCCGGCCTCTACTGGCCGCGCCGCAAGTTCCTGCGCTATCCGGGCACCATCAAGGCCCGCTTCCTGCCGCCGATCCCGCCAGGGCTCGGCAAGGAGGAATTCATGCAGCGGCTGATCGGCGAGACGGAAGCCGCCTGCGACCAGATGCTAGTCGAGGCCGCGCAGGCGCCGAACCCGCCGCCCATGCCGCCGACGGCGCTGAAGCGGCTGGCGGAGCTCGGCGTAGCCGCCAAGGGCTGATCGGCTACCGCAGCGCCGCGAGCAGCGTCGTCAGCACCAGCGTCGCGGCAAACACCAGATTGATGATCCGCGACGCCAGCGGATGGCGCAGCAAACGCGCGAAAGCCGTTCCTGCGAGCAGCCACACGACGTGGATGGCGACGATCATCGCGGCAAGCACCAGCAGCCTGGTGGAAGCGCCCAGCGCATCGGCCTGCGAGGCTGCGCCGGCGAACACGGCAGCGATCGCCACATAGGCCTTCGGGTTGGCGACGGCGAGCATGACGCCGCCGAGAAAATCGGGCTTCGTCGCCGTGCTCCCGCGCTCGGCCAATGGCGGCGCGGTCGCTATCTTGAAGGCGAGATAAAGGATGTAGGCGGCCGAAAGGATCGCCAGCACCGGCGCCACTCCCGGCACCGAGGTCAGTAGGCCGAAAATCCCGGCCGCCACCGCCAGAAGCACGGCGATCGTGCCGAGCACGACGCCCGCGGTGTAACCCAGCGAAGGGCGCAGGCCGAAAGCAGCGCCAACGGCGGTCACGCTGATCGTCGCCGGTCCTGGACTGCCCATAACGACCGTCGCGGCCACAACAAGCGCCAGCACTTGCTGCCAGGATGCATCGCCCAGACCACTGCCAGCCATGCCGAACCCTCCTCCTGCCACGATGCAAGAGGATTTAGGAGGGACCGTCACGGGCGTCTTGGATGATCGTGCGAGGCGCGCCAAGGCGTGTTGAGATTATGAGCTGGCGCGGTCCAGCGCCGCCACATCGTCGGCCGAAAGCGTGAGCGACGCGGCGCGGATCAGGCTGTCCATCTGGGCCGGCGTCGTGGCGCTGGCGATCGGCGCGGTGATGCCTGGACGCGCGATGATCCAGGCCAGCGCCACTTCCGCCTGCTTGGCCGAATGGCGTTCGGCCACGGCATCGAGCGCGGAAAGGATGCGCATGCCGCGCTCGTTGAGGTAGCCGGCCACACCCTCGCCGCGTGCGCTTTGCCCGAGATCGGCCTTGCTGCGGTATTTGCCGCTCAAAAATCCCTTGGCCAGGCTGAAATAGGTGATGACGCCGATATCCTCTGCCTTGCAGAGATCGAGCAGCGGTCCGTCGAGCGACGAGCGATCGTACAAATTGTATTCAGGCTGCAGCACCTCGTAACGCGGCAGGCTGCGCAGGCTGGCCACATCGAGCGCGGCACGCAACTGGCCGGCATCGAGGTTGGAGCAGCCCGGATAGCGGATCTTGCCCTTTTCGAGCAGCCGCTGATAGGCGCCGAGCGTCTCCTCATAAGGCGTGGCCGGGTCCGGCCAGTGCGACAAATAGAGGTCGATGACATCGACCTGCAGCCGTTTGAGCGATGCCTCGATCGCCTTTTCGATATAAGCGGCGGAGAGGTCGCGCTTACCCTGGCCCATGTCGGAGCCGACCTTGGTGATGACGACCACCTTGTCGCGGTTGCCGCGGCTCTTCATCCAATTGCCGATGATGGTTTCCGACTCGCCGCCCTTGTTGCCGGGAACCCAGCGCGAATAGGCATCGGCCGTATCGATGGCGTTCAGGCCCGCCCCGACGAACCGGTCGAGCAGATCGAAGGAGGTCTTCTCGTCGGCGGTCCAACCGAAGACGTTGCCGCCCAGGACCAGCGGCGCGATGGAAAGGTCGGTGCGACCGAGACGACGTTTCTGCAAGACTGATCTCCGTGATGCTGGAACGGGCCTGACGCCCAGGGATGGGATGCCGCTAAGCTAGGTCGTGGCCGGCCGAGGTCAAAGGCATGGTTTTGCTTTTTGATCGGACCAGAGCGATTCCAGCAAAAGTGCGTCGCGGTTTTGCGTCAGGAATTGCGTAAACAAAAAGCACTTCACGAAGACGAGACCTGGCGGCCCACCTCTTCCAGCCAGTGATCGCGGATACCGAGCGCCTCGAGATGCTCGAGCGTGCTCAAGACATAATCCTCATTCCGGCCCGACTGGCCGACGGCGCCGCGAACGATCTTTGCCGCGTGATCGGCATCAAGCGCGCCGGCATATTGTTCATGCCGCCGGTCGACGGTGTAGGCGACCGCCTCGACCGAAACGCCCTCTCCTTTCCCGTCCCTGCCCAGTCGGACATTGAGCATGCGTTCGAGATAGACGCTGGTCACCAGCTCTCGCTCGCGCAGGTAGGAAAGCACCTCGTCGCGCAGATTGCCGGGGACGCGGTAGGCGAGGCCGATGCAGGAGCCGCCCCGGTCGAGGCCGAGCACCAGACCCGGCCTTGCGCGGTGCCGCGATGCACGAAGGAGTAGACGCACAGCGAGCGGCGGTAGCCGTAAAGCCTGGCGCGGCGCGTCTCGACATGGGCGAATCCGGGCCGCCAGATCAGCGACCCATAGCCAAAAACCCAAAAATCGCCCATATCGCCAAGCCTGATCGCATTCGAGTGAACGACGCCGCACCGATAAGGTGCTTCTTCTGCCCCCGCTTGTTTGCGTGAAGCAAACGCCTGCACGCCGGGGTTAACGAGAGCCGCAGCATGACGTCAAGTGACGAGCGATCGCCCAAATCCCGCCGCCGGCTGCTTTGGCTCGCGGCGTTCGTCGTCGTGCTGTTCGCCATCTACAGCGGCGGCTGGTTCTATCTCGCCGAAAGGCTCAAGACCGAGGCCGACCAGGCGGTGGCGCGGCTAGGCAGCAAGGGCATCGCCGCCGGCTGCGCCAACCTTACCGTCAGCGGCTATCCGATGAGCTTCACGGTCTCCTGCGACAACATCGCCTATGAGGACGACGCCCGGAAAGTCGCTGCGTCTACCGGGAGCTTCAACGCCGTCGCTGGCATCACTGGTCTCTTGTCGCCGGTCGCCGATCTGCGCGGGCCGCTGCGCACGATCGCGCCCGGCATGCCGCCGCTCTGGATCGACTGGGACCAGCTGCACGCCAATGTCAAAGTGTGGTGGCCGCTGCCGCGCAGTGTCTCGCTGCAGGCCGAAGGCCTGAACGGCCAGACCGACCCGCAGGACGACACGGATCCGATGCAGCTGTTTAGCGCCGGCAAGGCGGCCGGGCAATTGCAGCCGGCCGGCCAGGACATCAACTATGTCGGCAGCTTCGGCGATCTGGAGATCAATGCGGACGCTATCGAGGGACGCGTACTGCCGGCGCTGGACGGCAGCGGCGATGTGACGCTGAAGAATGGCGTGGCGTTGATCGCGGCCCCGCCCAAAAGCCTGCGCGGCCAGTCGATCGACATTACCAAACTCGACCTGTCATCGGGAACCGCGCGCATCACCGTATCAGGACCGGTCTCCGTCGATGCGGAAGGGCTGGTCGACGGGGACCTGATGATCAAACTCAAGGACCCGAAAGCGGTGGCGGCCATCCTCGCCGGTGCCGTTCCCGAGCATAAAAGCGAAATCGAGCAGGGTTTTGCCGCCTTGGCGATGCTCGGGAAGGAACCGTCGATGCCGCTGAAGATCGTCAAGGGTAAGGCTTCGCTCGGCTTCATTCCGCTCGGCAAGATCAAGCCGCTCGAGTAACACGACGATGGCGAAGCCGGTCAGACTGCTCAGCGTCGGCGCCTTCACCCTCGACACCATTCTCCGAGTCGAGACGCTGCCCGCGCATCAGGGCAAGTTCATCGCCAGCGACGGCGTCCAGATCGCTTCCGGCATGGCGACGAGCGCCGCCTGCGCCGCGCATCGCCTCGGCGCCGAGGTCTCGCTATGGGCAAGCGCGGGCGACGATCCGGTCGGCGACCAGCTGATCGCCGACATCAAGGCCGAAGGCATCGACTGCAGCCTTATCCGCCGGGTTCCCGGCGCGCGTTCGGCGCTGGCCGCGATCGTGGTCGATGCGCATGGCGAGCGCATCATCGTCCCCTTCTACGACAAGAAGGCGCAGGCCGATCCTGAAACGCTGCCGCTCGCCGACCTCTCCGGCTTCGACGCCCTTCTGGTCGATGTCCGCTGGCCGGGCGCCGCGGCGCTCGCCTTGAGCGCGGCCAGATCGATCGGCCGTCCGGCGATCCTGGATGCCGATACAGCACCCGTCGAGGTGCTGGGGCGGCTTCTGCCGTTGGCCTCGCATATCGTCGCGTCCGAGCCTGCGGCGCGCATCGTCTGCGGCCATGCGCTCGACCCGGAAAGCGCTTGCGCCGACCTCGCCTCGCGCACCGATGCCTTTGTCGCGGTGACCGGCGGCGCCGCTGGAACCTGGTGGCACGACCGGGCGACCAGACGCGTGCGCCATGTCGAGGCGCCGAAGGTCAAGGCGGTGGATACGCTCGCCGCCGGCGACGTTTTCCACGGCGCCTTTGCCGTCGGCCTCGCCGAGGCCATGCCGATGGAAGAGGCCCTGCGCTTCGCCAGCGCCGCAGCCGCGCTCAAATGCCTGCGTTTCGGCGGCAGGCTGGGCGCGCCGGACAGAGCCGAGACGCTCGCCATGATGGCGGCGCACTGGCCGCCATCGGAACAAGGGTAGCACGCAATCGGCACCAACGCTGGGGATTGGCCGAAGCCGCTCAACCTCGTCATTCCAGGGCGGAGCAGCCGCGAAGCGGCGTCGCGTAGACCCTGGAATCCATTCCGTGATCTGAGCCGTGGAGTGCAACGGAGCAGAATTCTGCAGCGCGGCAGCGCTCGGAAGTCACGGAATGGATCCTCGGGTCTGGGCGCGTCGCTTCGCTCCTTGCTCCGCCCGTGGATGACGATCGCGATGGCTGTCTCGGCCAATCTCCAGCGCCTGTCATCTGCCAAGGCTGACCGAACCGACAGGTCAAATCCACGCCAGAGAACGAGGGAAAAGCCTACGGCTTGGCCGGATGCTCTATCGCCTGCCGGCCAAAATCCGGCACATCGATATCCTGGCCGGCCTCGATGATCGAGCGGCGGATGGCGCGGGTGCGGGTGAAGAGATCGAACAGCTTTTCGCCGTCGCCCCAGCGGATCGCCCGCTGCAGCGAGGCCAGATCCTCCGAGAACCGCGCCAGCATCTCCAGGATCGCGTCTTTGTTGTGCAGGCAAACATCCCGCCACATGGTCGGGTCGGAGGCGGCAAGGCGGGTGAAATCGCGAAAACCGGAGGCGGAATATTTGATGACTTCGCTCTTGGTCACCGCTTCCAGGTCGTCTGCCGTGCCGACGATATTGTAGGCGATGATGTGCGGCAGATGTGAAACGATCGCGAGCGTCATGTCGTGATGCTGCGGGTCCATCGAGTCGATGTTGGAGCCACAGCGCCGCCAGAACTCCGAAAGCGTCTCGAGCGCGGCGGGATCGGTGCCCGGGAGCGGCGTGAAGATGCACCAGCGGTTCTCGAAGAGATCGGCAAAGCCCGCATCGGGTCCGGACTTTTCCGTGCCGGCGAGCGGATGTCCGGGAATGAAGTGTACGCCTTCCGGCACGTGCGGCTCGATCTGCGCGATGACGGAAGCCTTGGTCGAGCCGACATCGGTGAGGATGGCGCCCTTCTTCAGCGCCGGCGCGATCTCGGCCGCGACCTCGCCGGACGAGCCGACCGGGACCGAGACGATGATGAGATCGGCATCGCGCACCGCTTCTTTTGCCTCCGTCGTATAGGAATCGCCAAGGCCCAACTCCTCGGCGCGCTTCAGCGTCGATGCGCTGCGCGTCGCGATGGCGATATGACGCGCCAGGTCTTCACGGCGGATGACGCGGGCGAGCGATGAGCCGATCAGGCCGATGCCGACCAGCGCTATTTTCTCGAACATCGGTGATGCCATGGTGTCTAGCTTTTCAGGAAGGTCTTCAGCGCGTCAATGACGCCGCGGTTGGCTTCCTCGGTGCCGACGCTCATGCGCAGCGCGTTGGGGAAACCGTAGCCGGTGACGCGGCGCAGGATATAGCCGCGTGCGCTCAGATAATCGTCCGCGGCCGCCGCCGAATGTTTCTTGTCGTCGGGAAAATGGATCAGCACGAAATTGCCGACGCTGGGCGTGACGCGCAGGCCGAGCCCGATGAGCTCCGCGCTGAGCCATCCCAGCCATTTCTCGTTATGCGTCACGCTGCGCTCGATATGGGCACGGTCGCGGATGGAGGCAATGCCGGCCTCGATCGCGGTGGCATTGACGTTGAATGGGCCGCGAATACGGTTGATGGCATCGACGATATGCGCCGGCCCGTACATCCAGCCCACGCGCGCGCCGCCAAGGCCGAGCTTGGAGAAGGTGCGCGTCATCACCACGTTCTCGGCGCTGCCGGCAAGCTCGATGCCGGCTTCATAGTCGTTGCGCCGCACATATTCGGCGTAAGCTGCATCAAGCACCAGAAGCACATTCTTGGGCAGGCCGGCATGCAGCCGCCGCACCTCGCTGAACGGCAGGTAGGTGCCGGTCGGGTTGTTCGGATTGGCAAGGAACACGATACGCGTCTTGGGCGTGACCGCGGCGAGGATCGCGTCGACATCGGCGCGCTCGTCGGTTTCCTTGACCGCGACAGGCTTGGCGCCCGCCGCCTGGATGTAGATCTTGTAGACCATGAAGGCGTGTTCGGTGAACACGGCCTCGTCGCCCGGCGCGAGATAGGTCTGCGCCAGGAGACCCAGGATCTCGTCGGAGCCGTTGGAGCAGATGATGTTCGCCGGGTTCAGTCCATGCACCTCGGCGATCGCCTCGCGCAGCCGCCGCGCCGTGCCGTCGGGATAGACGTCGAGCTTCGCCGCCACCTCGCGCGCGGCCTCGATCGCCTTCGGCGAGGGCCCCAGCGGATTTTCGTTCGACGACAGCTTGTAGACTTTCGTCACGCCGGCCGGCGCGGTGCTTTTTCCCGGCACATAGGCCTCGATGTCCATGATGCCCGCGCGGGGCGTCGGACGGGGCTGATCCTGCTTCATGTCACAAATCCGTCGAGAGGGCCTCAAGGCCGCAGCGGAAATACAGGCCACGGGCTGCAATGTCGAGTGCTGGCGCTTGCGCCAGCCCCTGTCAGCATGGAGGCTACCCCCGTTGACGAACAGCGGCTCCGGTCCTAGAAGGTCAGCCAGACTTCCGTGGTGATTTGGCCGGTCGGCTTGCAGCCACGTTAAACAACTCGCTAAAGGGCCGTTTGCAACCTGTAACCGGCTTTGCGACGGCAAGCCGGTTTTTTGTTGTCCGCCGCCGGCCGGACAGCGCGTCGTGTCGAGACAGATGCGGGACAGGATCGAGGACGGACATGGCCGCTCAGCGCGCTGCAAGAACCAACGACGAGGCCGATCATCCGTCGAGCCCGGTGCTGCAGTTCGGCCCCGACAAGCCGCTGAAGCTCGACGCCGGCACGCTGCTCTCGCCTTTCCAGATCGCCTATCAGACCTACGGCAGCTTGAACGACGCGCGCTCCAACGCCATTCTCGTCTGCCATGCCCTGACTGGCGACCAGCACGTCGCCAACACCAATCCGGTGACCGGCAAGCCGGGCTGGTGGGAAGTGCTGATCGGCCCCGGCAGGATCATCGACACCAACCGCTTTTTCGTCATCTGCGCAAACGTCATCGGCGGCTGCCTCGGCTCGACCGGCCCGGCCTCGACCAATCCGGCGACCGGCAAGCCTTACGGCCTCGACCTGCCTATCATCACAATACGCGACATGGTGCGCGCGCAGGCGATGCTGGTCGATCATTTCGGCATCGAAAAGCTGTTTTGCGTGCTCGGCGGCTCGATGGGCGGCATGCAGGTGCTGGAATGGGCGGCGAGCTATCCGGAGCGGGTCTTCTCGGCGCTGCCGATCGCCACCGGCGCCCGCCATTCCTCGCAGAACATCGCCTTCCACGAGGTCGGCCGGCAGGCGGTCATGGCCGATCCGGACTGGCATGGCGGCAAATATCTCGAGTTCGGCAAGCGGCCGGAAAAGGGGCTCGCCGTCGCGCGCATGGCCGCCCACATCACCTATCTTTCGGAAGCCGCGCTCCACCGCAAGTTCGGCCGCAACCTGCAGGACCGCGAGGCGCTCACCTTCGGCTTCGACGCCGATTTCCAGATCGAAAGCTATCTGCGCCACCAGGGCATGACCTTCGTCGACCGCTTCGACGCCAATTCCTATCTCTATCTGACCCGCGCGATGGACTATTTCGACCTTGCCGCCGATCACGGCGGGCGCCTCGCCGATGCCTTCGCCGGCACCAGGACGCGCTTCTGCCTGGTTTCCTTCACCAGCGACTGGCTGTTCCCGACCGAAGAGAGCCGCTCGATCGTGCATGCCTTGAACGCGGCGGGCGCTTCCGTCTCCTTCGTCGAGATCGAGACCGACCGCGGCCACGACGCTTTCCTGCTCGACGAGCCGGAGCTGTTCGCGGCCATCAACGGCTTCATCGGTTCGGCAGCACGCGCAAGGGGGCTCAGCCTATGAGCGTCAACCGCGCCCAGCGTGTCGACCTCGAAGTCGTCACCGATCTCATTCCGGCCAAGTCGCGCGTCCTCGACGTCGGCTCGGGCGACGGCGTGCTTCTGGAACTGCTGCAGGAGACCAAGCAGGTCGATGGCCGCGGGCTGGAACTGTCGCAGCGCGGCGTCAACGAATGCGTGGCGCGCGGGCTCTCCGTCATCCAGGGCGACGCCGACACGGATCTGAAATTCTATGCCGACAAGGGCTTCGACTTCGTCGTGCTGTCGCAGACGCTGCAGGCGACGCGCAACCCGAAGGTGGTGCTCGACGAGCTGCTTCGGATCGGCAACCGCGCCATCGTCTCTTTCCCGAATTTCGGCCATTGGCGCGTGCGCTTCTCGCTGCTGATCAAGGGCAGGATGCCGGTCACCAAGGACCTGCCCTATTCCTGGTACGACACGCCCAATATCCACTTCTGCACCATCCGCGACTTCGTCAACCTGTGCGAAGAGCTTGGCGCGACCGTCGAGAAGGCGACCGCGCTCGACGCCAACGGCCAGAAGATCGGCCTGTCGATGCCGTGGTGGTTCTGGAACTTCTTCGGCCAGCAAGCGGTGTTTCTGCTCAGGCGCTGACGCCGCGCGATCGGTTCCATGCGCGCATGATTCTCACCGCCGGCTTTGCCGGCGGACGGCCTCCGCGGGCCGGAAGGCCGATTGTGTTGCCATCAAACCGCAACGTTGCGGAAAAAGCCCCATTTCGCATTTCTCGGCCGGCTCGGCGTGACACACAGGTGGCTTTTTTGTAGCGTCGACCGCAAATCACAGGTGGGATAAGAACATAGCCATCAAACCCATCCGACACGCGCCAGATCCGACCGGCAATGGCAGTCCGACGTCGAACCAGGACGTTCCGCTGATCTCAGTGATCACGCCGACCCACAACCGGCGCAGTCAGGTCGTACGTGCGGTGAAAAGCGTTCTGGCGCAGACACTTACCCGCTTCGAGCACATCGTGGTCGACGACGGTTCGACCGACGGGACGGCCGCCGCGCTGGCCGAGATCCGCGACCCGAGGCTGATCTATGTCGGCGCCAAATGGCGCGGCGCCAATGCCGCCCGCAACGCGGGTATCGAGCGTGCGCGGGCGCCCGTGGTGACCTTCCTCGATTCGGACGACGTCTATCTGCCGGACCGGCTGGAGCGGACGCTGGCGCGCTTCGACCAGAATCCCTCGCTCGAAGTCCTGATCAGCTCGTTCCTGTCGCTGAAGGGCAGCCGCAGCACCAAATGCATCAACCGCGAAACCTTTCTTGATAAAAGCGCGCTGCAGCGCGCCCTGGTCTCGCAGACTATTTTCATCGCCGGCTCGGCAATCACCGCCAGGCACGAATCGCTGCTGGCGATCGGCGGCTATGACAGCGACATCACGCGCATGCAGGATCTCGACCTTCTGCTGCGCTTTGCCCGCCGCGGCGGCGCCCAGCTGTCCGAAGACATCGACTGGAAGAAGTACAATTCGGAGAACTCGATCTCCCGCCGGCGCGACGGCTATGTCGCGGCCTATGCCAACCTGATCGACAAGCATCCCTATATCGCCGACCGCTATCCCGATGTCCCGCCCTTTATGATCGCTCGCCAGATCATCGCCGACACATTGAAGGGCCGGCTGCAGGAGGCCTTTTCCGGCTATCTCGCCAATCGTTCGTCCAAGGCGCTCGGCTATTCGCTGCCGAAGCTCCTGCGCGGCTATGTCGTCGGCCGGCGCTGGCGCCGCGATTGCTATGACGAGTTCCGCGCCAAATACGGCGCCCGGGCGGTCTGACGCGGCTGCAAGACAGCTATCGGTCGAGTTCCGGAAAATAGGGATCGGAAAAGCGCTGCCGGAGGCGCTCGCCCAGCAGGCAATCGACGGGCGCCGCATCCTGGACGCGAATGGATCTGGCGTCGGTGAGGCCGCTCACCTCCTGGATCAGCTTGCGGCGGATGGCGGTCGAGAATTCGGACGCCGCATAGATCGGCAGCACGAAGGAACCGTCTCCTCCGGTCACGCAATCGGCATAGTATAGGTCGAGGCGGCTGACGCTCGGCGACGGCCTGATGAGAATCGGCAGGCCGTTGATGACGATACCCTCGGCAACGGCGGCATCGCGGATCGCGGCGACAGGCCGTCCGGTATTGTTGGGGCCATCGCCCGATATGTCGATGACCCGGCGGGGCGCCGAAAAGGCGCTTTTCTCCAGAAGCCCTGCGCCGAAGCCGAGAGCGCCCGAGATCGAGGTGCCGCGAAAGCTGCGGAACGGCCGCGCGGCAATTCTGTCGGCGAAGGCGTTGGCGCTGTCCTCGCCGTCAATGACCTGCCAGGCGATGACGCCGTCGTCGCGCACCACCCCTGCCCATTCGAAATAGGCCAGCGCGATGCGCCCGTTCGTCCCCGAACGCACCGCGTTGATGAAATCGCGATGGCGCAGCGCCTCGACATAACCGGCGCGCTGCAGCGCGAACTCGTCCTCATCCATCGACTGCGAGATGTCGACGGCGAGCACGAGTTCCACATCGACCGGCGTGCCGCCGTCAGGCACGGGCAACGAAGCCGCCTCGGCGCAGGCGAAACAGGCAAGCAGGCTGAGCATCTCGAGCATGGCTGCAGGCGTTCTGTCGACGCCGGCGATTCTTCCCGGCGATCGCGGCAAAATAAAGCTATTTCTTGCGGTGCGCCGCCTGGGGCGGCGGCTCGATCGCTCCGGCGCGGACGCGCGCCGGCTTGAGCGCCGGGCCGCAGACGTCCTTGACGATGGTGAAGGCCCTCGGGAAGAACTGGTTGTTGTGCAGGCCGCGCCCGATATTGAGGATTGCTGCATCCGGGAGTCTGGCCTGCAGCATCGCCAGCACGCGCCGCAGCGTCGCGCCGTCCAACGTGTCCAGCGCCTCGTCGATGATGACCCATTTCGGCTTCCGCAGCGCCAGCCGCGCAAAAGCCAGCAGGCGCTGCTCGTCGTCCGCCAGCTCACGCTCCCAGCGCGCCGAGCGGTCGAGCTGGGACGACAGGCGCTCCAGCCCGACCTCGCCGAGCACGGCCTTGATCTCGGCGTCGTCGATCTTGACGCCTTCGGCGTGGTTCAGCACATCGCGCAGCGAACCGAGCGGGAAATAGGGCGTGCGCGGTACGAAGAACGGCTTCTCCCCGTCGGGCATGCCAATGCGGCCCCCTCCCCAGGGCCACAGGCCGGCAAGGGCGCGGAAGAACAGCGTCTTGCCGGCGCGCGGATCGCCGGTGATCATGACATGCTCGCCCGGATGGACTTCGACGCTCGTCTCGGCAAGCCTGGTGCAGCCGTCGGGCGAGGCGACTTCGAGCTCGTCGAATGTCAGCTTGCCGTCCGGATTCTCGCCGACCTCGATTCGCTTTTCCTTGTCGTGCAGGATGTCCGTTTCGCCAAGCGCGATGCGGAAGTCGGCGACGCGCATCAGCGTTGCCCGCCAGTCAGCGATGGCGCCGATATTGTTGATGAACCAGCGCAGCGAGGAATTCACCTGGTTGAAGGCGCCCACCGCCATCATTAACCCGCCGAAGCTGATGTCGCCCGCGAAATAGACGGGCGCGGCCACCAGGATTGGGGCTACCACGGTGATCCAGCCATAGGCATCGGTGACCCAGGAAAGGTTGATCTGGGCGCTGTAGATACGCCGCATGGCGCCAAGCACGGTGCCAAGGTCGAGCTCGAGCTGGCGCCTGGCATCGGCCTCGCCATGGGCCAGAGCGATCGCATCGACATTCTCGTTGACCCGGACCATCGAGGAGCGCAGCTCCGCCTCGCGGGTGTAGCGGTCGCTGTTGAAGCGTATCAGCGGCCGGCCCACCAGCCAGCTCAGCCAGGACGCGATGCCGGCATAGAGGACCGCAGCCCAGACCATGTAGCCCGGTATGGTGAGCGAATGGCCGCCGATATGGAAGACGAAGCCGGAAGAGAGCTGCCAGAGCACGCCGATGAAGGACGCCAGCAGGATGAAGGACTGCAATAGGCCGACGCCAAGGTCGGTCGACAGATCCGACAGATGGGCGGCATCCTGCTGCATGCGCTGATCGGGATTGACGCCGATGGCGCCGGCATGGGCGAGCCGGAAGGCCCGGGCCGGCGCCATCCATTCATCGATGAGGTCGAGCGTCAGCGCCTCGCGCAGCCTCAGCCGGATCATCTGGTTGAGCCACGTCTGGCCGATATTGAGCACCAGCAGGCTGCCGGCGATTTCCACAAAGATCATCAGTTGGTGCAGGAAGCCCCCGAGGTCGCGCCGCGCCAGCGCATCGTAGAAAGGCTGGTTCCATCGGTTGAGCAGAACCTGCCCGATCGATGTCGCGATGATGACGGCGACGATGCCGACGCTGACCCAGGCAAGCGGCCGGCGCACCGGCGAGGTCTTCAGCGCCATGCGTATCGTGGCCAGCTGGTCGGAAAGGCTGCTGGTCTCGATCGAGAACGCGGCCTGCTCGGCGCCTGGCTTGTAGTCCATTTGGTCAGCCATAAAGGAAATCCCTGATTTCGGGCGCGATCAACGGAGCCGCGCCGCGAAGCTTTCCCTCAGATAGGGTGGCGATGGGGGTAAAGGACAAGGCGCGACACCGATCACGAACGCGTCACTCGTCGGGCGGCGACGTCCGCCGCCTTGCGCCCGAGCCGCGTCGCGCCCTGGGGCGAGAAGACCGGCACGAAGACGCGGCGCGAGGCGCGCTGGGCGACCGGCACGCCCTGGTAGAGCCGTTTCTGCGCCTCGACGACGATGACGCCCGAAAAGATCGGCCAGAATCGGCGGCCGGCCCGCTCCAGCACATTGTGGAACCGCATCAGGAAACGCCGCGGCGACGGCGGGAAGAACAGCGCATCGCTCCACGTCGCCGGGGTGAAATTCGCCTCGCGCAGCAACTCGGTCAGCTGGCCGCGCGAGAACGGCCGGCCGTTGCCGAAGGGCGTGTGCTCGAAGCGCGCCCAGACGCCGCGCCTGTTGGGCACGACGATGACGACTCTGCCCGCCGGCGACAGCACGCGCCAGATTTCGTTCAGCGTCTCGCGCGGGTTTTCGGCGTGCTCGAGCGAATGCACCAGGAGCACGCGATCAATGCAGGAATCGACCAGCGGCAGTTCCTCGTCGAAGACCAGCGCCGTTGCCGTCGGTCCCGACGCCGGCCACACCACCGCGCCCTGCGTTGCCGGCATGAAAGCGAAGACACGCTCGGCATCGGTGCCGAAGCGTTCCAGCCATGGCAGCGTGTAGCCGAGGCCGACCAGCCGCTCGTTGGGGACGGTTGCCCAGATGGACGACAGCGCCATGGTGATCGAGCGCTCGGCGAGACGCCCGAGCGTGGACGAGTAGAAGGAACGCAGGTCGACGATGTCCGAATGCATGCGCGGGACGGTAGCCGTGAAGCCTGCCAAGTTCAACAAAGGCGGCAAGTTCGATGAACGCGCCAAGTTCGACAAACCCGGATGACATCGGCGGCCGGTCGCCCTATGTCTGCGGCGATGGATGGAGAAAGATGCCTATGGCCGTAGAGATCGAGCAGTTCATGTGTCGCACGGACAATTTTGGCGTGCTGGTTCACGATCCCAAAAGCGGCGAGACGGCGATCATCGACGCGCCGGAAGAAGCGCCGATCCTTGCGGCGATCAAGCGCACCGGCTGGACGCCGACATTGATTCTCACCACGCACCATCATGCCGATCATGTCGAGGCCAATCTGGCGCTCAAGGAGCGCTTCAAGCTGCGCATCATCGGCCCGGAAGCCGAGAAGGCAAAGATTCCCGGCATCGACGAGACGGTCAGCCAAGGCTGGGTCGTGCGCCTTGGCGAGGAACGGATCGAAGTCATCGAGACGCCCGGCCATACCGCCGGCCATGTCTCCTATCACCTGCCAACCTCGAAAGTGGCCTTCACCGCCGACACTTTGTTCGCGCTGGGTTGCGGCCGCCTGTTCGAATGCAAGCCGCCGGTTATGCATGAATCGCTGAAGAAGCTGGCGGCGCTGCCGGCGGAAACCGCCATCTATTGCGGCCACGAATACACACTTGCCAATGCCCGCTTCGCGGTGACGGTCGACCCGGGCAACCCGCTGCTGAGGGATCGCGCGGCCAGGATCGAGGCGTTGCGCGCCGACAACAAGCCGACGCTGCCGACGACCATCGGCGAGGAACTGTCGACCAACCCGTTCCTGCGCTGGCACGACCCGGCAATCCGCAAGCATCTCGGCATGGAGAAAGCCTCGGACGCCGAGGTGTTCGCGGAGATCCGCAAGCGCAAGGATAATTTCTAATTCCACCGCATTTAGCGACATGCACCGGGCCAAAGACCGCCAATGACCAGCGCCGCCGAGATCATCGCAACGCTAGGCCTTGAGCCGCATCCTGAGGGCGGCTGGTACGCCGAGACGTTTCGCGACGCTGCGGGCGGCCCGCGCGGTCATTCCACCGCGATCTACTTCCTACTCGAGCAAGGTCAGCTTTCGGCATGGCATCGGGTGCAGGACGCGGCCGAGGTCTGGCATTTTTATGCCGGCGCGCCGCTGGCGCTGTCGATGCATGAGGAGGGCGCAGGCGTGGTCATCGAGCAGGTGCTTGGCACGGCCCTTGCCGCGGGCGAGCGGCCGCAGATCGTCGTGCCGGCCGGCTGGTGGCAGTCGGCGCGCAGCTTAGGTGAATGGACGCTGGTCGGCTGCACCGTGGCCCCGGGCTTCGATTTCGCGGCCTTCGAGCTGGCTGAGCCCGGCTGGCGGCCGGTCTAGGCCAGCAGAAACCCCAGCGTGATCGCCAGCTGGGCGGCGTAATAAAGCACCCAGACCGCGTAGCGCATCCACAGGCGCTGCGGCGAGATCGCCGCGAGCAGGAAGCGCTCGGTGGCCAGCAACCCGTCCGAAGCGATGAACACCACCGCGCCGGCGATGACCCATGCTCTGCCGGTGGTGAGCGCCGAAATGCCCATGGCGAGGACCGCCGCGACATAGACGGCGATCGGGATGCGCAGTTGCGGACCGACGCGGCGCCAGAGCGCGGCAAGCATGACGATGCCGAATACGGCCATGGCGAGCGCGATCACGCCCCGCCAGGATTCGGCGCTCAACAGGCCGAGCCCGCCACCCGACTGCGAGAACAGCGCGACATAGGCGATGTGGCCGGCGAGGAAGCTCGCCAGCCCGCCGAGGAAGGCCTTTTCGCCGTCGCGCGACAGGAAGGCGTCGCCGATGGCGCTCAAGCCCAGCGCCGCGACAAGCAGCAGCGGACCGCCCTGCATGGCGGCAAGCACGGCCAGCAAGGCGACTGCAAGCGTCTTTGCTGCCGTGCGCGTCCATTTCGGCGGCATGTCGAGCGCAAAGGCGTAGATCACGGCCGCGACGAACGAGAACAGAAGCGTCGCGTTGGCGTTGGCCTCGATGCCGCCGGCAAACGGCATCATGCGTTCACCTGTTTGACCGCCGGCTTGCGCATCAGCAGAGACTTCGCGGCCAGCGCGGCACCCCCAGTGATGAGCACGCAAGCCGCGAGGATGCGCAACGACGGCTCGGCGACGCCGGCGGCGATCAGCACCAGCGTCGACAACAGCGGCGCGGCATAGCTCGCGGCGCCCAGCACCTGGATGTTGCCGCGCTTGACGCCGATGTCCCAGGCATAGAAGGCCGCGCCGACCGGCATCAGGCCGAGCCCGATGACCGCCAGCCACTGTCCGGGGCCGTCGGGCAGCACGGTCTTCTCAAGCAGAAGATGGCAGACCAGCGAAAGCACCGACGTCGCCGCGCAGAACCAGGTGACGATCGAGGTCGGCACCGACGGGAAACGCCGCGACAGAAGCGAATAGGACGACCACAACAGCGCGCAGATGGCGGCCATCGCGTAGCCGAAGGCATAGCGCGCGTCAAAGGCCAGCCCGCCGCCCTTGGTGACGATCAGGAAGGTGCCGGCAAGGCCGAGCAGCGCGCCGACGACATGGTTCCAGGCCAGCCGCTCGCCCGGCATCAGCGCGGAACCCAGCACGATCAGCAGCGGCCACAGATAGGCGATCAGGCTCGCCTCGACCGCCGGCGCGTTGCGCAGCGCCGTGAAGTAAAAGAAATGGTAGCCGAACAGGCCGGCTATGCCGATCACCCAGACCTGTGGCGGGATCTTCTCACTGCGGTCGGGCGCCGGCATCACCAGCCGGGCCGCCAGCCCGACGCAGGTGCCGATGGCGAATGTGATGGCCGACAGCAGGAATGGCGGCACCTGCCCCGAGGCGTCGGTGAGCAGCGCCAGCAGCGCCCACATGGCGACCGCCGAAAACCCGATCAATGTTGCGCGCCCCATATCTCCCCCGCCGGCGCGCGGCGGCGCCTGACCTAATTTACCGCTTCGAATCGTCCGGCGCTGATGGTCAGCGGACCGATCTGGGTCCCGACCGTGGCGCGGATCGGCGCATATACGCCGGATTGACCGACCGGTGCAAACGTCACCAGCATGCGGCTCTTGCTCTTGAGGTAGTTCAGCGCCTTGCGTCCCTTGCGATAGCCCGCCACCGGCTCGAAGCCCATCTTGCAGGTCACCGTGTCGCCCTTGTAGCCCGGCACCGCGATCGAGCCCCTGGAGGCATAGGTCAGTGTCAGGTCGGCGCGCATCTCGCCATCATAGAACTTGACCGTGCGTCCGCAGACCTTGTCCAGGCTGTCGGCATGGATGACGGTCGCGGCCATCGGATCGAGCACCGATTTCAGGTCTCCGTCGCCGATCGGCACCCAGCTCTTCGGATCGCGCTTCCCTGGAGCGGGAACGACTTGCGTGGAGGAGACCGCCCCGTTGCTGAAGCGGATGTCGACCATGGAGGACTTCTTGCCGGACGTATAGTCGGCCCTGAACACCTGCGGCGTCATCCGCTTGTCGGCAATGATGCCTTTCGACGAAATCGTGCCTTTCGTGTCGTCGAACAGCCTGCCGAGCCCGGCGGCGGAGACGGTGCCGTTGATGGCGTAGGTATCGCCCACATAGCGGCTGGAAAAGGTCGCCCTGGCGATCGAAAGGCCCAGATAGGACACCGTATATTCGCCCTTGAAGGACTGTGGCGAGGGGGCGGCGAAGCTTGTTGCCGGCACGGCAAGGGCAAGAAGGGTGGCGAACGCATGAGATGGACGGAGCATGGCGGCTGGCGAATCCCTGGCGGTTCGGCCGGAACGCAACGGCTCCAGCCTGGCATATCCCTTCGCTAAGGGCTTATAGTATTAAATCCGGCCTTTATATGGAGCGGGCCCGACGGCAGGCGACGCGCCGGAGCTTGACGCAATGGCGAAATGCCACTATGGAACGCCAACTTTTCCAAAGGCCGCCTGACCGAGACCGCGCGCCGCCTGGCGCGGGCAGAATGGTTTGGCAGGTTTAGAAACTGAAGGTTAGACAAATGTCCCGCACCTGCGAACTCACTGCCAAGGCAGTCCAGACCGGCAACAATGTGAGCCACGCCAACAACAAGACCAAGCGTCGCTTCCTGCCGAACCTCGTCAATGTGACGCTGATTTCCGAAGCGCTGAACCAGAACGTTCGGCTGCGCATTTCGGCCAACGCGCTGCGTTCGGTCGAGCATCGCGGTGGCCTCGACGCCTTCCTGGTCAAGGCCGACGTCAAGGAATTGTCGCAGCGCGCTCGTCTGCTGAAGAAGCAGATCGCCAAGAAGCTTGCCGAGCAGTCGGCCGCTTAAAGCATTCGGGCGCGGGACGACCGCCTCGGGCACCGGCCAGACCGATGCTCGGATATGAGCGAGCGTCGCCTTGACGCTCGGCTGGTTCCATTACCCAGGATAAAAAAATGAATTTCCTGACGCGATACCTGCCCTTTGTGGCCGCCATGGCGCTTGTCGTCGTGGCGTCGAATATCCTCGTGCAGTTCCCGATGCAGGGCCAGGTCGGCGACCTGTCGCTCGCCGACCTGCTCACCTGGGGCGCCTTCACCTATCCCTTCTCCTTCCTGGTCACCGACCTAGCCAACCGCCGCTACGGCCCGGCCGTGGCGCGCAAGGTGGTGTTCTTCGGTTTCATGACTGCGGTGACCTGCTCGATCCTGGTCCCGCCCTTCCTGTTCCGTCATGGCCTGATCGAGTTCGAGACCGCCGCCGATCGGCTGGTGCGCATCGCGGCCGCTTCCGGCGCCGCCTTCCTCACCGCGCAATTGCTCGACGTCACCGTCTTCAACCGGCTGCGCCGGCAGAGCTGGTGGCGCGCGCCGATCGTCGGCACGCTGGTCGGCTCGGTGTTCGACACGCTCGTCTTCTTCGGCGTCGCCTTTTCCGCCGCCTTCGCCTTTGCCGGTCCCAATGACAGTTTCGCGCTGGAGAACGCGCCGCTGATGGGCGTGCTGCCGGTCGAGACGATGCGCTGGGTCTCCTGGGCGCTTGGCGACCTTTCGGTCAAGCTCATCATCGCCGTCGTGGCGCTGATCCCCTACCGGCTGCTCGCCGCGCGCTGGAGCCAGCCGGCGGTCGCCGTCGGAGCATGATCCCAAAAAGTGGGACTCGGTTTTTGGAAAAGATCATGCTCAAGCCTAAAGAGGGAACGTGATCCCCTGGGTTCAGCTTGATTCCGCCCGCACGCCCGATGGCGCTCAGGAACTGCGCCTGAAGCAGCGCGGCACTGAATTCTCGATCATGCTCGGCACCAACGAGCTGATGAACAGCCGCCTCAGCGGCTCCGAGGAGGCGCTCGCCAGGCTTTCCTGCGAGCGGATCGCCGGCCGCAAGCGGCCAAGCATCCTCATCGGCGGGCTCGGCATGGGCTTCACCTTGCGCGCCGCTCTCGCCGCGCTCGATGGCGATGCCGCCGTCACTGTCGCCGAGCTTGTCCCCGCGGTCGTTGGCTGGGCGCGTGGGCCGATGTCGACGATCTTCGGCGGCTGCCTCGACGATCCTCGCGTCAGCATTCGCGAGGCTGATGTCGGCAAGCTGATAAGGACGCAGAAAGCCGCTTGGGACGCCATCCTGCTCGACGTCGACAACGGTCCCGAGGGCATCGTCTACAAGGGCAATGACTCACTCTATGACGCGGCCGGGCTGGCCGCCGCGCGTGCCGCATTGAAGCCAGGCGGCATCCTGGCGGTCTGGTCGCAGGGGCCGGACGGCGGCTTCACCCGGCGGCTGAAGCAGGCAGGCTTCGCGGTCGAGGAGGTCAACACGCGCGCCCACGGCAAGCGCGGAGCCCGCCACGTCATCTGGATTGCAAGCAAGGCTCCGTGATCCGAGAGGATTGCCACGGCGGCTTTACGCTTTGTTACGGCTGATGGTGCAGGATCGCGAAAATTCTCCAAGGCTTCGCAACCACCATGACCGTGCAAGGCACCGGTTGGAAAAATGATCTCCTGCTTGCGGCATGCGCTACCCTGGTGGTGCTGACGATCAACGCGGTTTCCGGCTTCCCGACCCTTGCGAATTATGGCGCGGACAATGACAGCATGCTGCGGCTGGTCGAGGTCCGCGACCTGCTCGCCGGCCAGGGCTGGTTCGATCTCCATCAATACAGGATGGGCACGGCGGGCGGTTTCGTCATGCACTGGTCCCGGCTGGTGGACGCGCCGCTCGCATTGCTTGTCATGGCCTTCGACGCGCTGGGCGCCGGCGCCGCCACCGCCGAACGGGCGGCGCGGATCATCTGGCCGACCACGCTTTACGGACTGACCATATTCGTGCTCATGCGCGCCTCGCGGCGCTTCGCCGACGCCGACGTCGCGATGCCGTCGCTGATCCTGTCGACGGCCGCGCTTTTCTTCCTGATGGTCTACAGCCCCGGCGTGATCGATCATCACAATGTCCAGCTGCTGCTGACGGCGGCCAGCCTTTGGCTTCTGATGGAAGCACCCTTCTGGCGGCCTGCCGCCCTGCTGTCGGGCATTTGCGCCGGCCTGACGCTCGCTGTCGGCATGGAAACCGCTCCCTATGTGGCGACGCTCGGCATCTGCGCCGCGGTCCTGTTCATCCTCGACGATAAGGAGCGCGCCACCGCGCGAGGCTTCGGCCTTGGATTTGCCGGTGTCGCCTTGGGGGTCTTCGTGGCGACCATCCGGCCGTCCGACTGGAGCGTTGCCCAATGCGACGCGTTCTCGTCCTTCCAGTTCGCGGTTGCGGCGCTTTCCGGCTTCGGCCTCGCGATTGCCTCGACATTGACAGTATCGACGGTCCAGGCACGGTTCGTTTCGATGCTGGCGCTGGCCGTCGTGGTCGCGGTGACCGTGATAGCGGCCTTCCCGCAATGCCTGGCATCGCCCTATGCGGGCATGGACGAGCGCATCCGCACCTTTTGGCTGGCCGACGTGGTCGAAGCGCAGCCCTTCTGGAGCGTCGCCATCCACCAGCCCAAGCTGATGGCGGCGCGCTATGTGACGCCCTTCATCGCGATCCTGCTGATCGGCTTTCAGTTGCGAAGCCGTCGCCTGCGCCGCGAGGAGATGCTTGCCGCCATCCTGCTTGTCGTCGCCTTCGGCGTCAGCCTCTGGCAGGTGCGCGGCTCGACCTTTTCCGTCGCCTTCGCCGTGCTGCCGCTCTCGGCCTGGATCGCGCAAATCCGCCTCAGGGCCAGCGCCGCGCCCTCTTGGCGGATCTCCATCGCCATCGTCATGGCGTGGCTGGTCTCGCTCAATGCGACCTGGGCCGGGGTAGCGGTGGCGGCGCAATCCGTGGTCCAGAAGGCGCCGCAGGAGGTCCATTCCGATCCCGATCATGCCGTGACCTGCGGCAAGCCGGACGACTTCCGCGATCTGGCCGCCATGCCGGCGACGACCGTGCTTGCCTCGTCCAATCTCGGCTCGGGGATATTGATGTTCACCGGCCACCGGGCTCTGGCCGGCCCTTACCACCGCAATGTCGGCGGCAATCTCGCCATGCTCGACGCTTTCATGGGAACGCCGGAAGCAGCCCGCGCCGTCATCCAGCGCGAGCAGGTGGGATTGATCGCGATCTGCCGCGGCAACACGGAAGAGATATCGCTGGGCTTGGACGCGCCGGATGGCCTTGCCGCGGCGTTGCTGCGGGGCGACCTGCCGGCATGGCTTGAACTGGACCAGTCGACCGCGGGCAAGCCGATCGAGATATACAAGGTCCGTTGAATATCGGCTTGGGGCCAAATCAGCACCGTCGCCGGGTGCCTCGCAACGCCCTTGCTTTGCGCCGATGCAACATCACCTCGTGTTTTGGATACGGCGATTGAAGCCAGTCCGTGGATCATTGCAATCCAGCCTGTGCTTTGGTTAGCATTCCGCACGGTCGGGGTTCTTCGGATTGGGGAAGGTTATCCATGTCGGTCATAGACGGCGCGACGGCGCCAGCATCAGCCAGACAAACGCTGCAGCATATTGTCTCCCACATGGTGGAGGCGGTGAACCGCGCCGCGTTCGTGGAAAAGCCCTTCTGGCATCTGGAAATGACCGAAGTCTTCCCGGCGGACCTCTATCAGCGCATGCGCGCCGCCATGCCCGAGGCGCGCGAATATCGCGCGCTCAAGGGGCGCCACAATGTGAATATCAAGGCCGACGGCACCGCGACGCGGATCAAGATCGACCTCTACCCCGAATATATCCGCCATCTGCCGGCTGAGAAACGGGCCGTCTGGGCCCTGGTCGGCAAGGCATTGCACGCGCCGGAACTGAAGGAGGCCTTCATGCGCCGCCTTGCCCCGGGCCTGGAGCGCCGGTTCGGCTCGGATTTCATGAAGGTCGGCATGTATCCTGTGCCGATGCTGACGCGCGACGTGGCGGGCTACAAGATCGGCTTCCACACCGACACGAAATGGAAGGGCATAACGGTCCAGTTCTATTTGCCCGAGGACGACTCGATCAACCATATCGGCACCCGCTTCGCCGAGCGCATGCCGGACGGGCGTTTCGAGAATTCGCGCCGGATGTTGTTTTCGCCGAACACGGGCTACGCCTTTGCGGTCGGCGCCGACACCTGGCACGCGGTCGATACTGTCGGGCCGGAAGTCCGCACCCGCGACAGCATCCTTCACACCTATTTCGTCGACAACACGGCGACACTCAAGATCCGCAACCGGAGCAAGCGCGTCGCCAATTTCGTGATGAACGAAGTCCGCCACGTCGGCCGGTAATCTCCCGGCGCCCGCCGGCCGGTCTTGTTCAGTCCTGATGCAGGATGAATTCCAAATAGAGGTTGCGCTGCAGGATCGAATGGTTGTCGTCGGATACCAGCGACACCATCAGCGCGCCATCGTCGCGGGTCCAGACGTCGAGCCCTTCCATATTGTCGATCTCGTAGCCCTGGTCTGCCTCCATCAGCACCGGCCCGTCGGCAACCGCGCCCTTCTCGACGCTCTCACCATAGATGCGCCGCAGCCGCATCTTCACCCCGCGCGCGATCGAGAAACTGCGCTCCAGAAGCAGCAGGTCGCCGTCCGGCAAAAAGGCGCCGTCGGTGATGTCGAAATCGCCGTTGCGCCTGACGGTGAAGACGCCCTTGTGCGGACCTTCGATAATGGCGGCGTAGACGTTGCCCGCCTTGTCGAGGCTCCTCTCCGAAACCACGACCAGCCCGCCCGCATGCTGGCCGTAAGGATTGGCATGGGCGACGGTCTCGAAGCCGCGGTTCTGGCGCAGCTCCTGGGCGGGAACCAGATAGTCGAGCTGCCTGATCGGCGCTTTCATATTGTCGGGGTCGATCTTGAACTGGGCGACGCGCTGGTCCCGCTCGAAGCCGACGGTGGCGATGCCGTCCTTCACCGCGAGCCCTTCCGCGTCGACCTTCCATTTCCGGTCGATCGGCCGTCCCGAAGCGTCGACCATCTGCTGCATGCGGAAATTCTTGACACCCGAGGGGCGCTTGCCGGCGTCATGCGCGATCGTGCCGAAGAACCAGAAGCCGGTGTCGGCGACCCCGATGAAGTCGCTGCTCGGCTTCAAGAAACGAAGCGCCGACAGCGCGCCGAAATCGCGCGCCGGCGAGGTCATCTCCAGCCCGCCGACGAATTCGAACGGTCCGAACCGCGTCTCGTCATGGCCGGTATGGAACTGGGTGATCGGCCGCGCCGAAATCTCGACGGTCTCGACGGGAGCTCTCGGGGCGGCAATGGCCGGCGAGGCGCAGGTCAGCACGCAGGCGAAGAGCGTCCGCCGCGCACGCCGCCCCGAAAACATCATCCGGCGCGCCGCAACCCGCCGCGGCGCGTGTCGCGCGCGCTTTCCTCGCCGAACAGCGAGGCGAGCTGCTCGGTCATGGCCCCGGCCAGTTCCTCGGCATCGACGATGGTGACGGCGCGGCGGTAGTAGCGCGTGACGTCGTGGCCGATGCCGATGGCCAAAAGCTCGACCGGCGAACGCGTCTCGATCAGCTCGATGACCGCCCGCAGATGCCGCTCCAGATAATTGCCCGGATTGACCGAGAGGGTGGAATCGTCGACCGGCGCGCCGTCCGAGATCATCATCAGGATCTTGCGCTGCTCGGGCCGGCCGATCAGCCGGTTATGCGCCCAAAGCAGCGCCTCGCCGTCGATGTTTTCCTTGAGCAGGCCCTCGCGCATCATCAGACCGAGATTGCGCCGGGCGCGCCGCCATGGATGGTCGGCTGACTTGTAGATGATGTGGCGCAGGTCGTTGAGCCGGCCGGGATTGGGCGGCTTGCCGTCCTTCAGCCACTTTTCACGCGCTTGCCCGCCTTTCCAGGCGCGGGTGGTGAAGCCGAGGATCTCGACCGAAACGCCGCAGCGCTCCAGCGTGCGCGCCAGGATGTCGGCGCAGGTCGCCGCGACCGTGATCGGCCGGCCGCGCATCGAGCCCGAATTGTCGAGCACAAGGGACACGACGGTGTCACGGAACTTGGTGTCGCGCTCCTGCTTGAAGGACAGCGGCTGCATCGGATCGATGACGACGCGCACCAGACGCGCCGGATCGAGATAGCCTTCCTCAAGATCGAAATCCCAGGAGCGGTTCTGCTGCGCCATCAGCCGGCGCTGCAGCCGGTTGGCTAACCGCCCGACGACGCCGGACAGGTTGGCGAGCTGCTTGTCGAGGAAGGCGCGCAGCCGGTCGAGCTCCTCTTCCTCGCACAGGTCCTCGGCGCCCACCGTCTCGTCGAAGGCGGTGGTGAAGACCTTGTAGTCGATCTCTTTCGGCAAATTGAGGAACGGGTTGTCGTTGCGCTTGGCTTCGCCGGGCGTCTCGGCGTCGGAATCGTCCTCGTCGGAGAGGTCGTCCGATGTGGCGTCGGTCGCCTCCGTCTCGGCCGACTCTTCCTCGTCGGCGGAAGCCTCGGCATCTTCCGACTGCGACTGCTCGGAGCCTGAATCCTCCTCGCCGCCTTCCTCGCTCTGTTCCTCGCCCTGCTGCTCGTTCTCTTCGTTTTCCTCGGAGTCGTCGGTTTCCTGGTCGTCGCCGAGTTCCTCGGCCATCTCCATGGAAACCAGCATGTCGCGCACGACGCGGGCAAAGGCCTGCTGGTCCTCCAGCTTGGCCGAAAGGCCGTCGAGATCGCCGCTTGCCTTCTCCTCGACCCAGGGGCGCCAGAGATCGACCAGCCGCTCGGCGCTCTTCGGGATAGCGCGGCCGGTGAGTTTTTCGCGCACGATTAGCGCGATCGCTTCCTCCAGTGGGGCGTCGGCCTTGTCCCTGACGTCGACGAGGTTGGCCTTGGTGTATTTGTCCTCGAGCATCGAGCCGATATTGTCGGCCACGCCCTGCATGGCGCGGCTGCCGATCGCCTCGACGCGCGCCTGCTCGACGGCGTCGAAGATGGATCGCGCGAGCTTCCCTTCCGGCGCCAGCTTGTTGTGGATGCGCTGATCGTGGCAGGCCCGCTTCAGCGCCATGGAATCGCCGATCCCGCGGGTGATCGCGATGTCGTTGCGCGAAGCTTTCTTCGGCAGCTCGGGCAGCCGGGCGCGGTTGCCGGCCAGCGCCGGCCGGTCCTTGGCGAAGCCGACCTCGAGATCCTTGTCGCCGGCGACGGCGCGCATGCACACGGTGACGGCGCGCTTGAAGCTGTCCGCTTCAGACCCGTTCTTCGGCTTGTTGCGCGTGTTGTCGCCCGGACCCGCCATTGATCATTCCCTGCGCGTTTTCATGCTGAACGGCCGGAGGCCATTCAGCTGCGCGCCTAGCCCAGCACCACGTTGGCGGCGCTCTCTGGCAGATCCTCGCCGAAGGCGCGCTGGTAGAACTCGGCCACCACCGAACGCTCCAGCTCGTCGCATTTGTTGAGGAAGGTCAGCCGGAACGCCATGCCGATATCGCCGAATATCTCGGCGTTCTCGGCCCAGGTGATGACGGTACGCGGGCTCATCACGGTCGACAGGTCGCCATTGATGAAGGCCGAGCGCGTCATGTCGGCGACGCGCACCATCTTGTTGACGATGTCCCTGCCCTTGTTGTCGCGATAGTGCTTGGCCTTGGCCAGCACGATGTTCACCTCATTGTCATGCGGCAGGTAGTTGAGCGTGGTGACGATCGACCAGCGGTCCATCTGCGCCTGGTTGATCTGCTGCGTGCCGTGATAGAGGCCGGTGGTGTCGCCGAGACCGACCGTGTTGGCGGTGGCGAACAGCCGGAAGGCCGGATGCGGGCGGATGACACGGCTCTGGTCGAGTAGCGTGAGCCGCCCCGACGATTCCAGCACGCGCTGGATGACGAACATCACGTCCGGCCGGCCGGCGTCATACTCGTCGAAGCAGAGTGCGACATTGTGCTGATAGGCCCAGGGCAGGATGCCGTCGCGGAACTCGGTGACCTGCAGGCCTTCCTTGACCACGATGGCGTCCTTGCCGACGAGGTCGATACGGCTGACATGGCTGTCGAGGTTGACGCGCACGCAGGGCCAGTTGAGCCGTGCCGCCACCTGCTCGATATGCGTCGACTTGCCGGTGCCGTGATAGCCCGACACCATCACGCGGCGGTTGTAGGCAAAGCCGGCGAGGATCGCCAATGTCGTCGCCTTGTCGAACAGATAATCCGGGTCGATGTCCGGGACATGCTCGGTCGCCGCCGAATAAGCGGGAACGACCATCTTGGACTCGAAACCGAATTTCTCCTTCACCGACACCGTCGTGTCGGGCAGGTTGGCGATGTCGCGATCGACCTTGTTCATCTCTATCAACGTCTCCACGGGCGAAACGCCGCGTTTCGCCGGCAATCGATTTTGTCCGGGGGCGGTCTTAGAGCCTTTTCCAACCTGATGAAAGTTGGAAAACGCCACGAACCGTAGGGCCGCTCAGCACAATCCTGCCTGCTTGAGCACGCGATAGGCCTGCAGCACATCGCGGAACCGGTCTTCCGAACCTCTGTCGCCGCCATTCGCATCCGGATGGTGGCGCTTAACCAGTTCCTTATAACGCGCCTTGATGTCCTGACCAGTCGCCTTTGTATCAAGGCCAAGCGTTTCCAGCGCCTTGGCCTCAAGCGGCTTGGCCTTGCGCTCGCGCGGTTCGCGCGCGCCTGAGCCGAACAGGTTGAACGGGTCGCGCATGCGGTTGTAGTAGCCGGCGCGCCCTGAGCGCTGCTGCGCGAAATCCGGCGCCGAGCGCGTCCCGCCGCCATTGGCGCCCATGCGCCAGGTCGGCCTGTGACCGGTCAGCGCCTCTTTCTGGAAGCGGGCGATCTCGCTGTCCGACACGCCGGAGAAGTAGTTGAAGCCCTTGTTGTATTCGCACACATGATCGAAGCAGAAGCGGAAATACTCGCCCTCCTTGAGCCGCCCGACTGGCGCCCGGTGCGTGCCGGCCTCGTTGCAGCCGTCCCACTGGCAGATCGGCGCGCGCGACTTCAGCTCCGCGTCCTTTTCCGGCCGGATCCGGATTTTCTCGAAATATTTGGGATACGCTTTCATCTCACCCATTTATGGGCTGTTCGCATATGCGAAACAAGAATTGACATTTCGCCGATGATCGCCCTAACCGCTGAATCGCGGCTTAAAAGCGGTCGAAATACAAGATTTTGCGGCTGTGCCGCATATGTGGTGAAGGGAAGCCCTGATGTCCATACAGGCCAACATGGAAGACAAGCTGAAAGCGGCATTTTCGCCCGAACGGCTCGCCGTCATCAATGAAAGCCACCTTCATGCAGGCCATCACCATGTCGAGTCCGGCCATCACGCGACGTTCGACGGCACCGGCGAGACACATTTCCGCGTCCGCATTGTCTCGCCGAGTTTTGCCGGCATGAGTCGCATCGACCGCCACCGCGCCGTCAACCAACTGCTTGCCGACGAACTGAAGGCAGGCGTGCACGCGCTGGCGATCGAGCCGGCCGCACCCGGCGAGAAGACGCGCTGGTAATCAGGCCACCGTCGCCTTCAGGAAGGCCAGGACCGCCGCGGTCAAGGCGTCGCCATCCTCGCCGAAATCGCCATTGATCGACATATGCGTATAGGCGCTGCCGTCGAACAGCGTGACCTTGGTGCCGGTGGCGCGCAGGCGTTCCGCGAAAGCTTTCGACTCCTCGCCTCGCCCGGGCGCGCGTGAATAAGCGATGAAGGTCGGCGGATGCTTCCTGCCGTCGACATAGCTCGACGGCGAGAGCGCCGCCCATTGTTTCGGGTCGGAGAAGACACGCGCATAGGCGCGCACCATGCCGCCATTTCTCGCAAGCGCGGCAAGATCGTAGGCCCTGGTGTCGTCCAGGATCAGCGCGGCGACGCCCGGCAATCCTCCGCGCATGCCGGTCAGCGCGACCAGATGGCAGCCGGCCGAATGGCCCATGCCGACGATGCGGTCCGGATCGCCGCCATGCCGGGCGATGTTGGCGCGCACATAGGCATAGGCCTTTTCGACATCGCCGGCCTGGGTGGCGACATCCGCTTCCGGCAGCATGCGGTAGTCGATCGAGACGAACACGAAGCCATTGGCGAGCAGGAAGTCCGGCTTTGAGCCGACCTGGCTGCGCTTGCCGAACCGCCAGGCGCCGCCATGGACGAAGAAGACCACCGGCAGGTTCTTCGCGCCGGCCGGCGCGTAGATGTCGAGCTTGGCCGGACCGTAATCGAGGGTCTGCGGTTCCGGCTGGCCCGGACGGCCGGCTGACACACCCAGGGGCAACAGCGCCGCCAGGCCTGCCACGATGAAGCTGCGTCGATCGATCATCGTCATCTCCGGCCAGGTTGTGTCGCGGCGGGCACAGATGCTCGCCACGCGCCTCGTTTACGAACCAAAAATGACAACTTTCGGTGCGAAACCAAATCCGCTCCTTGACCGTCCGCTGGCAATCACCACGTATGTTCATAGGCGAGCATTTAAGGCCGAATCGGGGTGTCCCGAAGGCCAATGTCGGGGTGCATTGTGCGCTCTCTCTTCAGATGAAGGGAACCACAATGCTTTCCGGTGGTTGATGAAGCGATGAGCCGATTGGCAGCCTATCGGCTCCGAGGCAAAGCATCATGCGCGAGAACCAATCCGACGTCTTCGATCTGTTTTCGGAGATCTATTCCAATGCGGCACAGGAAGAGATCAGCCTTCAGCAATATCTGCTGGCCTGCCGCGAGGACAAATCCATGTACGCCTCGGCGCCGGAGCGCATGGTCGAGGCGATCGGCGAGCCGAATCTGGTCGACACCAGCAAGGACGAGCGGCTCGGCCGGATTTTTTCCAACCGCACCATCAAGATCTATCCCTCCTTTTCCGACTTCTACGGAATGGAGGATACGATCGAGCGCATCGCCGGATATTTCCGCTACGCCTCGCAAGGCCTCGAGGAGCGCAAGCAGATCCTCTATCTTCTCGGCCCGGTCGGCGGCGGCAAATCCTCGCTCGCCGAACGGCTGAAGAAGCTGATGGAAGAGCGGCCGATCTACACGCTCAAGGTCGGCAACCAGATCAGCCCGATCTTCGAATCGCCGCTCGGCCTCTTCCATCCCGACCGGATGGGCGATCTGCTGGAGGACAAATACGGCATCGCCCGCCGCCGCCTGAACGGACTGATCTCGCCCTGGGCGGCCAAGCGCCTGGATGAGCTGAAGGGCGACATCTCGAAATTCAGCGTCGTCAAGCTGATGCCGTCGCGGCTGCGCCAGATCTCCATCGCCAAGACCGAACCCGGCGACGAGAACAATCAGGATGTCTCGGCGCTGGTCGGCAAGGTCGACATCAGGCAGTTGGAGCATTTCAGCCAGTCCGACCCGGACGCCTATTCCTACAGCGGCGGTCTGAACCGGACGACGCAAGGCCTGCTCGAATTCGTCGAGATGTTCAAGGCGCCGATCAAGGTCCTGCACCCGCTGCTGACCGCGACCCAAGAAGGCAGCTACAACGGCACCGAGAATTTCGGCGCCTTCCCCTATCAGGGCATCGTCGTCGCCCATTCCAATGAATCGGAGTGGCAGCAGTTCAAGAACAACAAGAACAATGAAGCGTTCCTCGACCGCATCCTCGTGGTCAAGGTGCCCTATTGCCTGCGCATCACCGAGGAGCGGCAGATCTACGAGAAGCTGCTGCGCGAAAGCGAACTGGCGAACAGTCCTTGCGCCCCGGAGGTGCTGGACATTCTCAGCCGCTTCACCGTCTCGACCCGCCTTGCCGAGCATGAGAACTCGCCGCTCTACACCAAGATGCGTGCCTATGACGGCGAGAACCTCAAGGAGATCGATCCGAAGGCGAAATCGGTGCAGGAATATCGCGACGCCGCCGGCGTCGACGAAGGCATGACCGGCGTCAGCACGCGTTTCGCCTTCAAGATCCTGTCGCAGACCTTCAACTACGACACCAAGGAGGTGGCCGCCGATCCCGTCCACCTGATGTACATCCTCGAAGAGGCGATCAAGCGCGAGCAATTCCCGAAGGAAACGGAGGCCGCCTATCTCGAGTTCATAAAGTCGGAACTCGCTAGCCGCTATGCCGAGTTCATCGGCCACGAGATCCAGAAGGCCTATCTGGAATCCTACAGCGAGTATGGCCAGAACCTCTTCGACCGCTACATCGCCTATGCCGATGCCTGGATCGAGGATCAGGACTACAAGGACCCCGACACCGGCCAGATCCTCAACCGCGAGGTTCTGGAGAAGGAGTTGTCGCAGGTCGAGAAGCCGGCCGGCATCGCCAATCCCAAGGACTTCCGCAACGAAGTGGTGAAATTCACCTTGCGCGCCCGGGCGCGCAACCATGGCCGCAATCCTTCCTGGACGAGCTATGAAAAGCTTCGCGAGGTTATCGAGAAGCGCATGTTCGGCCAGGTCGAGGATCTGTTGCCGGTGATCAGCTTCGGTTCCAAGCAGGACAGCGTCACGGAGAAGCGGCACAATGAATTCGTTCAGCGCATGGTGGAGCGCGGCTATACCCAGCGGCAGGTGCGCCGATTGGTCGACTGGTACATGCGCGTGAACAAGGCGGGTTGAGGGACGCCCGAACGGTGCCATGCCGATCTTCATCGACCGCCGTCTGAACCCGAAAGACAAGAGCCTTGGCAATCGCCAGCGCTTCCTCAGGCGCGCCCGCGAGGATCTCAAGCGCAGCATCCGCGACAAGGTCCGCACCGGCGGCATCGCCGATCTCGACCGCGAACACGCCGTGCCGATGCCGCGCAAGGGCACCGACGAGCCGAGCTTCGGCGACGACAGGCAAAGCGGCCGGCGCCAGCACATCCTGCCCGGCAACAAGACGTTCAGCCCTGGCGATCTCATCGACAAGCCTGGCGGCGGCGGAGGCTACGGATCGGCTCCCGGGACCACGGAATCCGAAGACGACTTCCGCTTCGTGCTGTCGCGCGAGGAGGTGCTCGACCTTTTCTTCGAGGACCTCGAACTGCCGGATCTGGTCAAGCTCAACCTCAAGCAGATACTGAGCTTCAAGCCGAGGCGGGCAGGCTTCGCCGCAAGCGGGGCGCCGACCAACATCAATGTCGGACGCACGATGCGCAACAGCCACGGCCGCCGCATCGCGCTGAGGCGCCCCAAGCAGGCGGAGCTGGACGAAATCGCCAAGCAGATCGCCGAGCTGGAAGCGAAGCCGGCAAGCGCTGCGGTGCGCGAACGCATCACGGCGCTGCGCGAAGAGCTCGACCGGCTCGAGCGCCGGCGCAGGCGGATTGCCTATGTCGATCCGGTCGACATTCGTTTCAACCGCTTCGATCCCCAGCCTGTGCCCAATGCGAACGCGGTCATGTTCTGCCTGATGGACGTCTCGGGTTCGATGGGAGAGCGCGAGAAGGATCTGGCCAAACGCTTCTTCGTGCTGCTGCATCTCTTCCTGACGCGCCGCTACGAACGCATCGAGGTCGTCTTCATCCGCCACACCCACCAGGCCAAGGAGGTGGACGAGCAGACGTTCTTCTACCACACCGAAAGCGGCGGCACCGTCGTCTCCACCGCGCTCGAGGAAATGCACCGCATCATCGAAGAACGCTATCCGGCCGCCGAGTGGAACATCTACGCCGCCCAGGCCTCCGACGGCGACAACTTCGCTACGGACTCCGAGCGCTGCATAGAACTGCTCGACCGCAAGCTCATGCGGCTTTGCCAGTATTTCGCCTATGTGGAGATCATCGACGAGCGGGAAAGCCACATCTTCGGCTCGACCGAGAACGGCACGTCGCTCTGGCGCGCCTACAACGCCGTCGACGGCAAATGGCCGAACTTCCAGATGAGGCGCATTGCCGCGCCGGCCGATATCTACCCGGTCTTCCGTGAGCTCTTCGCCAGGCAGCCCGCCCTGCGCAAGAGCGCTTGAGGGGCTTCGGAAATGGTCAGCCAGGCGCGCAAATCCGAACTGCTGTTTTCCGGCTCGGACTGGAATTTTGCAAAGCTGTCCAGCGTCTATGACGAGATCGAGGCGCTCGGGACCGAAGAACTGGGCCTCGACATCTATCCTGTGCAGATGGAGGTCATCTCTTCCGAGCAGATGCTCGATGCCTATTCCTCGGTGGGCATGCCGCTGATGTACCGGCATTGGTCGTTCGGCAAGCGTTTCCTCTACGACGAGTTTCTCTACCGCAAGGGCGCGCGCGGCTTGGCCTATGAGTTGGTCATCAACTCCAACCCGTGCATCGTCTATCTGATGGAAGAGAACACCATGGCCCTGCAGGCCCTGGTGACCGCGCATGCCGCGCTCGGGCATAATCATTTCTTCAAGAACAATCATCTCTTCCGGCAATGGACCGATGCCGGCGGCATTCTGAGCTATCTGGATTTTGCCAAGGGCTACATCGCCCGATGCGAGGAACGGCATGGCCTGGCGGCCGTGGAAGCGATCCTGGACTCGGCCCACGCGCTGATGGAGCAGGGCGTCTTCCGCTACCATCGTCCGCCTAAACTGTCGTCCGAGCAGCAGCGCGAGGGGCTGCGCGAACGCCTCGAATATGAAGAGCGCTCCTTCAACGATCTGTGGCGAACGCTGCCGCCCTCGCAGGGAAAGAGCAAGCCGGAAGCGGGGGAAGAAATCCTTGCCGAGCGGAAGAAATCGCTCAAGCTGCCGGAGGAAAACCTTCTCTATTTCCTCGAGAAGAACAGCCTCGTCCTTGAGCCCTGGCAGCGCGAGATCGTCAGGATCGTGCGCGTCATCGCGCAATATTTCTACCCGCAGCGGCAAACCCAGGTGATGAACGAAGGCTGCGCCACCTTCGTGCACTACACGATCATGAACACGCTGTTCGATCGCGGCCGCATCAGCGAAGGCGCCATGCTCGAGATCCTGCGCAACCACTCCAACGTGGTCTTCCAGCCGACCTATGACGATCCGCGCTACTCCGGCATCAATCCCTACGCGCTGGGCCTCGACATGATGCAGGATATCCAGCGCATCTCGACCGCGCCGACCGCCGAGGACCGCGACTGGTTCCCGGACATCGCCGGCCGCGGCGACTGGCGCGACACCCTGCTCGACGCCTGGGCCAACCACCGTGACGAATCCTTCATTCGCCAGTATCTGAGCCCGGCGCTGATCCGCAAATGGCGGCTCTTCGCGCTGGCCGACGGCGCCGACGAGCCGCATTACGAGGTGGCCTCGATCCACAATGAGCGCGGCTATGCCAGGATAAGGTCGGCGCTGGCGCAAAGCTACGATATCGGCGCCAGCCGCCCCGATATCCAGGTGGTTGACGTGGACCTGCTGGGCGACCGGCATCTGCGGCTGCAGCACAAGGTCAAGGACGGCATCATGCTCGAGGGCCAGAGCCGCGACGCAACCCTGCGCCATATCCGCAACCTCTGGGGCTACGAGGTCAGCCTGGCGGCAATCGATGCCGGAACCGGCGCGACGCTCAGCGAGCGCTGGACGAAGGAATTGTAAGACCGCAAGCCGCTCCGCTTAGAGCAATTCCAGGAAAAGTGTGAGCGGTTTTCCGTCCAGAATTGCTTCAAAAACAAAAAGATAGAGCGGTTCGCCGTTTCAGTGAAACGGTGAAACGCTCTAGGTGTGTCGAGATTTAGGTCAGGCCGAACCGAGAATGGTGGATTCCGAGAACCGGAGCGGAGCGTACTAAAAGTACGAGAGCACCGGAAGCGCAGGAAGCTGCCATGCGCAGGCCGGCATCACCTGAATATCGACACACCTAGCTTTCCCCGGCGGGTCTGATCCTCAACCTCGCAATGCGGTTCTTGTCGCGCTTCATGACGACGAAACGCTTGCCGTGGAAGGTGAAGGCCTGCTTCTCCTCCGGGATCGACTGCGTCTCATGGATGACGAGGCCGGCGATCGTCGTCGCCTCCTCGTCGGGCAGGTCCCAGTCGAGCGCGCGGTTCAAGTCGCGGATAGGCACGGTGCCGTCGACGACGACCGAGCCGTCGGCTTCTTTCTTGACGCCCTGCATGTCGACATCGTGCTCGTCGGCGATCTCGCCGACGATCTCCTCGATGATGTCTTCCAGCGTCACCAGCCCTTCGACCTCGCCATACTCGTCGACGACGATGGCGAAATGCGTCTTGCGCCGCAGGAAGGCGTTGAGCTGTTCCTGCAAGGTGGTGGTGTCGGGCACGAACCAGGGCTTCGCCGCGATCTTCATCACGTCGATCTGCGAAAAGTCGTTGCCGACCTCGTTGAGGGCCCTCAGCAGGTCCTTCGCGTGCAGCACGCCGACGATGTTGTCGAGCGAGCCTTTCCACAGCGGCATGCGGGTGTGCGGACTCGTGAGGATCTCGCGCACCACCACCTCCGGCGCATTGTCGGCATTGACGGAGCGCATATTGGTGCGGTGGACCATGACGTCCGACACTTCGAGCTCATCAAGCTCGAAGAGGCCCTCGAGCCGGTTGCGCTCCTCGCGGCCGGCTTCGCCGTCGCGACGCGGATCGTCGCTGTCGTGATCCTTGCCGTTGCGCTCGGACCGCTGCGGCGGCTCGATCGGCCGTAGCGCGTAGCCGAAAGCGGCAAGCAAGCGGGCGCGGAACAGAAGCGCCGAAAGCAGGATGACGGCGAGGATGGCGGCGACGATCCAGCCGGCATCGGTCATCCAGAACGACTCCTCTTGGACCGTTCGGGATGGCTCGTCTTGAGCGCCGCGGGGTGGCTCATCTTGAGGAAAGCCAGCACCTCCGAGGGCGGCAAGTCCTTGGCGATGAACGACTGGCCAATGCCGCGCGTCAGGATGAAGGTCAGCGCGCCGCGCGAGACCTTCTTGTCCTGGGTGATGAAGCCGAGCAGCGCCTCCGCGTCGGGCAACTCGCCCGGAATATCGGCCATCCGCCAGGGCAGGCCGACGGCGCTGAGATGCGCCTCCACACGTTCCGCGTCGTCCGGGCTCGCCAAGTTGAGCCGCGCTGAAAAACGGTGCGCCAGCGCTATGCCGATAGCCACGCCCTCGCCATGGACGAGGCGCGCGCCGTCATAGTGCGTGGCGGCTTCCAGCGCATGGCCGAATGTGTGGCCGAGATTGAGCAGGGCGCGGTCGCCGGTCTCGAATTCGTCGCGGGCGACGACATCGGCCTTGGCGCGGCAGGCCTCGGCGATCGCCTCGACCCGCGCCGGACCGCCGCCAAAGACGTCGCGCCAGTTCTGTTCCAGCCAGGCGAAGAAGGCCGGGCGATCGATCAGCCCGTATTTGGCAAGTTCGGCATAACCGGCGCGGAACTCGCGGATGGGCAGCGTGTCAAGGACTTGGGTGTCGGCCAGCACCAGCCTGGGCTGGTGGAAGACACCGACCAGGTTCTTGCCGCGCGGGCTGTTGATGCCGGTCTTGCCGCCGACGGAGGAATCCACCTGCGCCAGCAGCGAGGTTGGGATCTGCACGAAATTCATGCCGCGCCGCACGATGCCGGACGCAAAGCCGGCGAGGTCGCCGATGACGCCGCCGCCGAGCGCGATCACCACGTCGCGGCGTTCGAGCTTGGCGGCGAGCACGCCGTCGACCACCTGCTCGAGATGGGCGAAGCTCTTGGTCTTCTCCCCGGCGGGCAATGTGATGACGGCGGACTGGATGCCGCCCTTCTCCAATCCCGCCTTCAGCGTGTCGAGATGCGCGGCGGCGACGTTCTCGTCGGTGACGATGGCCGCGCGGGTGCCAGGAAGCCGGCGCGCGATCTCCTCGCCGGCGCGCGCCAGCAATCCGGAACCGATAAGGATGTCATAGGCGCGGTCGCCGAGTCCAACCTCGACCTTCACCGGTTCGGCGTGGCTCACGGCTGCACCTCGTCATTTGTGGCGCCTGTAGCGCCCGTCGCGATCGCCTCGACGCCGAGATGGGCGCAGAGCGCCGCGACGACTTCGCCGGCGATGATCTCCTTGCGGTCGTCGCGCGTCGGCACGGTGAGGTCGGCGGCGGCATAGACCGGATAACGCTCGCCCATCAGCTTTTCCAGCACGGCGCGCGGATCGGGGTTCTTCAAGAGCGGCCGGTTCTGCTTCTTGGAGACGCGCTCCATCAAGAGGTCCAGATCGGCCTTCAGCCAGACCGATATGCCATGCGCCGAAATCGCCTCGCGCGTCTGCGCGTTCATGAAGGCGCCGCCGCCGGTCGACAGCACCTGCGGGCCGTTTTCCAGCAGGCGCAGGATCACGCGCTGCTCCAGCGCGCGGAATTCCGGCTCGCCATAGCGCTCGAACAGTTCCGGAACCGTCATGCGCGAGACGCTTTCGATCTCCTGATCGCTGTCCATGAAGGGCAGCGACAGCATCGTCGCCACCTTGCGGCCGATCGCCGTCTTGCCGGCCCCCATCAGCCCGACGAAGACGATCGAACGGCTGCCGAGCCGTTCGACCAGCGCGGCACAGCCTTCGTCCGTCGGATTTGGTGGCAGAGCGTTCATCGGGGCCTCTTTGCGCCGTATCGACATCAAAAGCCTGTTTGCGTCAAGCGCGGGTGCACGAACGGGTCCGACGCCTTTCCGGCAAAAACCTGCAGCGACCGGAATCCTTGGTCCTTGAATTGCCCAGTTTGGCGTCCCATAAGGGCACAGGGCTTTGGAACCGCAGAACAACAAGACGGGCGAAATTTGAATGCCGACTTTGTTTCGCTTCGTCGTGACGCTGGCGGTTCTTGCAGGCATTGCCTATGGCGCGATGTTCGCGCTGGCGATGTTCGTGGAGCCCAAAAAAGCGGAAATGAGCATCCGCATTCCCGCCGAGAAGCTCAACCCCAAGAAGAACTGACAAACCCGGCCCGATGAACAGCGCCGCCCGCATCGAAGCCTTCCTCGAAATGATGAGCGCCGAACGGGGGGCGGCCGAGAACACGCTTGCCTCCTACCGCCGCGACCTCGAGGACGCTTCCGAAGCGATCAAGGGCGGACTTGCGGGCGCTGGATCGGCCGACATCCGCGCCTATCTCGACGACATTGCCGCGCGCGGCTTCGCGCCGACCTCGCAGGCGCGCAAATTGTCGGCGATCCGCCAGTTCTTCAAATTCCTCTACGCCGAGGGACTGCGCGGTGACGACCCGACCGGCACGCTGGACAGCCCGCGCAAGGGCCGGCCGCTGCCGAAGACGATGAGCGAGGCCGAGACCGGCCGCCTGCTCGACCGGGCGGCGCAGGAAGCCGGCGAAGCTGGTCCGGATGGCGACCGGATGGCGGCGTTGCGCCTGCACGCGCTGGTCGAGGTGCTCTACGCCACGGGCCTGCGCGTGTCGGAGCTGGTCGGCCTGCCGGTGACGGTGGCGCTGCGCGACGACCGCTTCTTCATGGTGCGCGGCAAGGGCGACAAGGAACGCATGGTGCCGCTGTCGGCCAAGGCGCGCACGGCCATGCGCGCCTGGCTTGCCGCAAGGGCCGAGCGCCCGGCCTTTGCCGAGAGCCCTTTCCTGTTTCCCGCCTCCTCCGACAGCGGCCATCTTTCCCGGCAGGTTTTCGCACGCGATCTCAAGGGCTTGGCGGCTCGGTCGGGGATAGCTGCGGCGAAAATCTCGCCGCATGTGCTTCGCCATGCTTTTGCCAGCCATCTCCTGCAGAACGGCGCCGATCTCAGAGCCGTTCAGCAACTCCTTGGCCATGCCGACATCTCGACCACGCAGATCTACACCCATGTGCTGGAGGAGCGGCTGGTGCGGCTGGTCAACGATCATCATCCGCTTGCCGACTAGGCCTCATATCGCTATGTGAGGGCGACGTTCCACCGCCCGGAGCCGGCATTTCAGCGGTTCCGCCAGCCATTTCGCCTTCCGACGGATCGGTCCGCTCAAGCATGTACAACTACCTCGACTTCGAAAAGCCGGTGCAGGATCTGGAGCTCAAGATCCTCGAGCTGAAGAAGCTTGCCGAGAACGGCGAGGCGGTCGATGTCGCCGAAGAGATCAGCCGGCTGGAAAAGCGTTCGCGTGACGCGTTGCGCGACCTCTACAAGGCGCTCACCCCCTGGCAGAAGGTGCAGGTCGCGCGCCATCCCGACCGCCCGCATTGCGTCGACTACATCAAAGGGCTGTTCACCGATTTCACGCCCTTGGCCGGCGACCGCAATTTCGGCGACGACCAGGCGATCGTCGGCGGCTTCGCCCGCTTCCGCGGCGAGCCGGTGGCGGTGATCGGCCAGGAAAAGGGTTCGGACACGGCAAGCCGTATCAAGCACAATTTCGGCTCGGTGCGGCCGGAGGGCTACCGCAAGGCGGTGCGCCTCATGGAACTGGCCGACCGTTTCAAGATCCCGCTTCTGACGCTGGTCGACACCGCCGGCGCCTATCCCGGCGTCGGCGCCGAGGAGCGCGGCCAGGCCGAAGCGATCGCACGTTCGACTTCCGCCTGCCTTTCGCTGAAAGTGCCGTCGATCTCGGTGGTCATCGGCGAAGGCGGTTCCGGCGGCGCCATCGCGATCGCCACCGCCAACCGGGTCTACATGCTGGAGCACGCCATCTATTCGGTGATCTCGCCGGAGGGTGCCGCTTCGATCCTGTGGCGTGACACCACCCGCTCCAAGGACGCGGCGACCAATATGAAGATCACCGCGCAGGATCTGCTCGAGATGAAGATCATCGACGCCATCATTCCCGAGCCGATGGGCGGCGCCCAGCGCGCGCCGGAAACGGTGATTGCCTCCACCGGCGACCTCATCGCCAGGACGATGAAGGACTTTGCCGGCGCCAACACCGATTTCCGCGAGCAGCGCCGCGAGAAATATCTGGCGATGGGCCGCAGCCTCTAATCGGGTATCTCGCGGTAAACTGTGGCGGCCACGACCAATTTCGCCACAAAAATGCCGCCGGATTCGGCTCAATGGGATTTGCCGTGAGGGGTTTGCCCAGATTTGTGACGAAGGCTTGCGGTAAGGAATTTTCAAGGTTAACGGGCTTACGGTCCACTGGTGTTCAGCCTGCGGGCCCGGCCATGCCGAGAGTCGTTGGCCCGAGAGAAGAGACGTAGCCGCACCGATGTTTGCCAAGCTTGCCCGCACCGGAGTCCTGATCGCCGCCATCGGCGTCGCCGGCTGCAATGATTCGTCGATGAAGGATTTCGCGCCGGAGGCCAACAAGCCGCTGCCGGACAAGATCCTCGCCGACATGAAGGCCAAGGGCATGGTGCGCACCTCCTCGGTGATGGCGCGCATCTTCAAGGAAGAAGGCAAGCTGGAGATCTGGAAGGCCAAGACCAACGGCCGCTACGATCTCGTCGCCACTTACGACATCTGCAAATGGTCAGGAAAGCTCGGCCCCAAATACACCGAGGGCGACCGCCAGGCGCCGGAAGGCTTCTACACGGTGCGCCCATCGCAGATGAACCCGCGCTCGAATTACCATCTGTCCTTCAACATCGGCTTCCCCAACGCCTATGACCGCGCCAATGGCCGCACCGGCCAGAACCTGATGGTGCACGGCGCCTGCTCATCCTCGGGCTGCTATTCGATGACCGACGCGCAGATCGAGCAGATCTATGCCTTCGGCCGCGACGCCTTCCAGGGCGGCCAGACCGAGTTCCAGATCCAGGCCTTCCCCTTCCGCATGACCGCCGCCAACATGGCGCGCTACCGCAACGACCCGAACTACGAGTTCTGGAAGATGCTGAAGGTCGGCTACGACAATTTCGAGATCACCAAGGTGCCGCCGAAGGTCGACGTCTGCGAGAAGCGCTACGTCTTCAATCAGGTCGCGCCTGAAGGCACCACCTTCGACCCGACCGGCCCCTGCCCCCCGACGACGCAGCCGGATTCGCTGAAGACCGCTTTCGCCAATTACGAGAAGAGCTACGACGCAGCCTTCAATTCGGCGGTGAATTCCAGCAACCCGCCGCCGAAGCCGACCATTGCCGGCATCAAGGAAGCCAGCATCGTCTCCGACTGGTCGAAGCGCCGCGCCCGCGGCGAGCGCGTGCCGATCGAGCCGCCGTCGATGAATGCGGATGGCTCGGTGACGGAAACGACCCGCATGGGCCGCATCGATTCGCCGGCCGGCCGCAAGATGGCCGCGCTCGACGCGGAAAAGGAAGCCAAGCGCAAGGCCGAAGAGCAGCGCCTGGCGGCGATCGAGGCGGCCAAGGCCGCCAAGGAACAGGCCAAGGCGCAAGCGCTGGCCGAGAAGCAAGCCGCCAAGCAGGCCGCGCAGCAGCCGGTCGTCACCGCCGGCGTCGAGCCAGCGCCTGCGCAGGAAACCCAGCAGGCCGCCGACGCCGACCAGGGCACCGTGTCGAAGCTGAAGAAGAAGCTGCTCGGCATGTTCGGCGGCTGAGACTCAATGCATGTCGCCCAAAAGCATGCCCTCGGGCATTGACCCGAGGGTGTAAGGCGGTTTTGGGATAACGACATGCATGAACAAAGGGCAAAGCCGCCCGCCATCTACGATCTCAAGGGACTGAACTGTCCGTTGCCGGTGCTGAAAGCCCGCAAGCGGTTGGCGGCCATGCGGCCGGGCAGCCAGCTTTGGCTGGAAACCACCGATCCGCTCGCGGTCATCGATATCCCGGCCTTCTGCGCCGATGCCGGTCACCAATTGGTCGAAACGGCCGCGGTCACCGGCGGTCATCGTTTCCTGGTCGAGCGCGGCAGCGCGGCCTGAGCCGGCGTCGTTTTTTTGCTTATAGCCCGGCTATTGCCAGCGGATTGGACTCGAGCGCGGCCCGGTCCGGCGTGTCGATCGACGGTTTGTTGGTGAAGGCCGCGAACAGGCGCTGGATATAGTCCTGCGGCATGTCCAGCGTGATCAGCACCAGCCTGGTGCCGCGCTGGCCGTCCGGCCATGCCGGCAGCCTTGCCGGCGGATGCAGGATCTTCTGCACGCCATGGATGACAAGCGGCCGCGACGGATCCTCCGCAAGCTCGATGACGCCCTTCATGCGCAAGAGCTTCTCGCCATGCGCCGAGCGCAGAAGGTCGAGGAACATCTCGATCGCCGAGAACGGCACCGGGCCGTCATGGACGAGCGAATGGGTGCGCACGCGCCTATCGTGGCGGTGCTCGTGATGGTGATGGTCATGATCGCCGTCATGGTGATGATGGCCATGATCATGGTGATGATCCTGATCATGGTGATGATCCTGATCATGGTGATGATCTTGATCATGGTGATGATCTTGATCATGCGCCGCCTCTTCGCCAAGCCAGCGCCGCACATCGGCGGACTTGGTTTCAGGATCATAAAGCCCGCAATTGAACAGCGCCGCGGCGCCGGCCTCGTTGACGTCGAGCACGACGGCGCCCCGATTGACCTGCTTCAGCCTTGCCCGCAACACCTCGACCTCGGCCGCGTCGGCAAGATCGGTCTTGGTCAGCACGATGCGATCGGCCACCGCCGCCTGTTTCACCGCCTCGACATGGGCGTCGAGCGTCGCCTCGCCATTGACGGCGTCGACCAGCGTGATGACGCCGTCGAGCCGGAAGGCCTGCACCAGCGCAGGATGCGCCATGATCGACTGCTGCACCGGCGCCGGATCGGCGAGGCCCGTCGTCTCGACGACGACGCGGGCGAGTTTCGCGATGCGGCCGGTCTGCAGCCGGTCGACCAGATCAGCAAGCGTGTCGACCAGGTCGCCACGCACCGTGCAGCAGAGGCAGCCGTCGGAGAGCTGGATGATGCCGTCGGATGCCTGCTCGACCAAAAGGTGGTCGATCGCCACCTCGCCGAACTCGTTGATGATCACCGCCGTGTCGGCAAGCGCCGGATCCTTGAGCAGCCGATTGAGCAGCGTCGTCTTGCCGGCGCCGAGAAAGCCGGTGAGAACGGAGACGGGGATGGGAAAGCCGCCCTTCATGATCCCTAGTTCGCCGCCTTGGCGGGCTGGTCGCCTTGCGCCCCTGCTGCGGCGGTCGCCGCCGGCTCGGCGCCGGCCGGCGCCGGCCTGTCGGGCCGCCAGCTCGGCACCGGCACGTCGGCATAGTTCTGATCGGTCTGGTCGACGAACGCCTTCGGCGCCGGGCCGGTGGCGCCGCCGAGGCCGACCGCGATCAGCGTCGGATGGTCGAGCTTCACCTGATAGGGCGACTTGGGCTTATCCTTGGCAGCGACTTCGGGGGCTGCCTCGGATTGCTCCTCCTTCGGCTTCTTCTTGCAGATCTCGTCATGCATGTCGTTGGGCGACAGCGTGTCGCCATAGGGCTTGAGAGCGGCCAGCGTCGTCGAACCCTCCGCCCGCGTATCGAAACCCTGGTCGAGCAGCTTTGCCGCCGCCTCGGCGCGGCTGACCGCCGATTTCTCGCCAAGCACCACGGCGACCAACGTGCGGCCGTTGCGCGTCGCGGAGCCGATCATGTTGAAGCCGGAAGAGCAGACGAAGCCGGTCTTCATGCCATCGGCGCCGGGATAGCGGCCGATGAGCAGATTATAGTTCGGGAGCGCCTTCTTGCCGACGGCAAGGCCTTCGATCGAGAACCAGGGCGCATATTGCGGAAAATCATTGCGCAGCGCCGTCACCAGCACGGCGAGGTCGCGCGCTGTGGTGTATTGTTCCGGCGAATAGAGCCCGTTCGGGTTGACGAAATGCGTTCCGACCATGCCGAGGCGGGCCGCCTCGGCGTTCATGCGGTCGGCGAAGGCCGCCTGCGATCCGCCGATATTCTCGCCCACGGCCATGGCGATGTCGTTGGCCGATTTGACCAGCATCATCTTCAGCGCATTGTCGAGCCGCATCACCGAGCCGGGCCTGAAGCCCATCTTGCTCGGCGGCTCGCCGGCCGAATGCTTCGTCACCTTGATCGGCGAATCAAGCGCCACCTCGCCGGCCTGGATGGCACGGAAGGCGACATAGGCCGTCATCAGCTTGCTGAGCGAGGCCGGATACCAGCGCTTGAACGCGTCCTGATGCTCCAGAATGGAGCCGCTCTTGAGGTCGAACAGGACCACCGGATTGGCGCGCGCAACGCCGGCAAACGCCGGAAGCGCCAACGCGCCCGCCAGCAACAGGTTGAGGAAATGCCTCTGCCGCATGATCAAATCCGAAATCGCCTCTTGCCGTAATCGCCACCGGGTCCGTAAGATTTCGTTACCCATCGCCAGCATAAATGCGGCCCGGCCCCTCGACCCGGACCCCATTGTTGCGGTGCTATTTACCCTATGTGACGCCAAAATGGCAAAGTTCAACACAATCACAATTGCTGAGCATCGGTTCTGAACCGACCGCCGCCAATCAACCAAGAGATGGACCGATCATGCCGATTCTCAACCGCGCCGCACAAATGCAGGAAGAAGTCGCCGGCTGGCGACGCCATCTCCACCAGACGCCGGAACTGAATTTCGACGTCTTCCAGACCGCCGGCTTCGTCACCGAGAAGCTGAAGGCCTTCGGCTGTGACGAAGTAGTGACGGGATTGGGCAAGACCGGCGTCGTCGGCATCATCCGCGGCCGCAAGGGCGATGGCCCGACGATCGGACTGCGCGCCGACATGGACGCGCTGCCGATCGACGAGATCACCGGCAAGCCATGGGCCTCGACCGTGCGCGGCAAGATGCATGCCTGCGGCCATGACGGCCATACCGCGATGCTCTTGGGCGCCGCCAAATATCTTGCCGAGACGCGCAATTTCGCCGGCACCGTGGCGGTGATCTTCCAGCCGGCCGAGGAAGGCGGCGGCGGCGGCAACGAGATGGTCAAGGACGGCATGATGGAACGCTTCGACATCGAGAAGGTGTTCGGCATGCACAATATGCCGGGCCTGCCGGTCGGCCAGTTCGCCATCAAGCCCGGTCCGATCATGGCCGCGACGGCCGAGTTCACCATCACCGTCAAGGGCCGCGGCGGCCATGCCGCGATGCCGCACGGCACGATCGATCCCATCGTCATCGCCAGCCAGCTGGTCGGCGCGCTGCAGACCGTCGCCTCGCGCAGCACCGATCCGGTCGAGGCCGTGGTGGTGTCGGTCACGAAGTTCCACGCCGGCGATGCCTATAACGTCATCCCCGAAAGCGCCGAGATCGCCGGCACGGTCCGCACGCTGAAGAAGGAGGTGGCCAAGAAATCGGAAGAGCGCATCCGCGCGCTCTGCGCCGGGCTGGCCGCCGCCTTCGGCGCCACCATCGAGGTCGACTACGACGCCAACTACCCCGTCACCTTCAATCATGCGCAAGAGACGGTCTTCGCCAGCGATGTCGCCGCCGACGTCGCCGGCGACGCGCATGTCCATCGCGCTATCCAGCCGGTGATGGGCGGCGAGGATTTCTCCTATATGCTGGAAGCCCGCCCCGGCGCCTTCATCTTCATCGGCAACGGCGACTCGGCCGGCCTGCACCACCCTGCCTACGACTTCAACGACGAGGTCATCCCGCACGGCATGAGCTACTGGGTGAAGCTGGCCGAGACGGCCTTGGCGGCCTGACGGCACTGGCTTGGCAAGAGGAGGCGGCCGCCCATCGCAGACGGCCGCCTGATCGGCTTTCAGACTCCTCTTGGCGAACCGGCCCGAAGCGTTTATGTGTCGGGCCGCGTGGTCCCGTAGCTCAGTAGGATAGAGCGGCAGATTCCTAATCTGTAGGTCACAGGTTCGATTCCTGTCGGGATCACCAAGGGTCGTGTCCCACCGGATGGTGTAGCTGAGGGTTGTGGAGCCGCTCGCTCGCGCGCCGTTAGTAGCGCTGTAGCGAGTGAGCGGCCTGTCGGTGGTCATCGGCGCTTTCCGGCAGGGTCTGGATTATTGACGCGCGACAGGGCGGAGATCGTGTTCCACTAACGCCGACCGCCGTCTCAAGGATTGCGCCGTTTGCGGCGTTGCTCCAGCTGTGGCCTACGGACGCTATTTGGTTGACCCTGCAAGCAAGCCGGAGATTAGGTATCGATTGAGGAAGATCACCAGCAGGCAGGGCACCGCAATGGCGATGGAACCGCCGGCCATGATGAGCCCGTAGTCGACGAAGTTCTTCCCTGCGAATTCCGGGATCAGAACCGTCAGCGGCTTTGTGTCCTTGGGTGAGAAGACGAGCGGCACAACATATTGCCCCCAGGCGCCGAGGAAGGTGAGAATGGCAGTCGCCGTAAGTCCTGGTGCAGCGATCGGCGCGATGATGGAAAACAGGATGCGCATGTGGCTTGCCCCGTCGATACGCGCCGCCTCTTCCAACGATCGTGGCAGCGTGTCCATGACGCCTTTCAGGAGCCAAAGGCAAAGCGGCAGGAACGCCGAGACGTAGATGAGCGTCACGCCGAGATAGGCGTCGATCTGCCGGAGCGACACCATCAGCCGAAACAGCGGGATGAGCACCGCGTATCCCGGCACCGCCATGGTCCCCACCACAGCATAGAAAAGCACCTCACGTCCGGGAAAGTTCAGGCGCGCGAAGGCATAGGCCGCAAGCAGCGACATCAGCACGCAAAGCACGGTGGCGGCACCCGAAGTGAGTATGCTGTTGAAAAGCGCAAGCCGGAACTCACCGGCCACGTCGACGCCTCCCATATGGCCATCGAGCACGCCAAGAAGCCTCAGGTAGTGCTCGCCGGTGGGATGCTCGGGAAAAAGATGAAGCGGCCGCGCATTGAACTCGACCGTCGGCGTCAGGCTGGAGGCGAGTGTCCAGTAGATCGGAAGAAGCGACCAGGCGAGCAGCAGCGCAACGCCGGCCCAGATTCCAAGACGGATGTGCCAAGGTTCCTTCATCAGTCGAGCCTCGTGCTGCGGTGGATGCGCAGCACATAGCCAAGCGATATGGCGAGCGAAATGAAGGTGACCATCAGTGACAATGCCATGCCGTAGGAGAAATTGAGTTTCTTGAAGGCCTCAAGATAGATCTGCAGCAGGATCGGCCGCGTCTCCAGACTGTTGCGGGCAAGCACGATCGCTTCGTCGAACAGGTTGAAGGCCGACACCGTGGCATTGGTCATCGCCACCGCGATCGCCCCGCGCGTCAGCGGCAAGGTAATATTGCGGAACATCACAAGGCGACTGGCGCCGTCCATGCGCGCGGCCTCATAGAGGTCGCCCGGAATGCTTTGCATCGCCGCCAGCACGATAACGATGGTCAGCGGCAACATGCGCCAGACATGCACCACCGAGACCGCAAGCATGGCGCTGGTGCTGTTGTTGAACCAGAGGTGGCCCTCGTAGTCCAAACCGATCATCACCAGCAGCCCGTTGAGCAGGCCAGGGCCGGGCGAATAGATCCATTGCCATATGACGCCGCTGACCACGCCGGGCAGCGCCCACGGCAGGACAACGGCTGCCAACACCCACTGACGCCCGCTCTTCAACTGATTGATGAGTGAAGCCGCCAGGACCCCCAGCACCGTCTCGGCGAAAACGGCGATTACGACATATTTGAAGGTGTTGAGCCAAGCCTGTCCCACCTCTACGTCGCTGAAGACGCGCGTATAGTTGGAGATGCCGACGAACGGGGTTCCTGCTTGCATCGGGTTGACGCGGTGCAAGCTGTCCCATGCGGTGCTCAGCAATGGGTAGAAAACGAGCCCGCCCATGGTGAGCAGGATCGGCAGCACCATCAAAAAGGCGGTCGTGGCGTCCCCAACTTTGCGGGCGCCACGACCTTGTCGCGGGAGGACAGTTACCGCTTGCGACGTCACTGCTTCACGGCTTCAGCCGCGGCCTCGGCGATGCGCTGAACGGCCTGGTCCACACTGATCTCACCCTTTGCGGCGCTGTTGATCGAGGTGTTTACGGCCAGCGAGAATTGCAGATACCAGGCGGGCGCGCCGGATGGGAACAACGCCTCGACGGTTGGCGCCTGCTCCACAAGCGCCTCGCCGCTGACCAGCTTGCCCTGTTGCTGCAGCTCTGCGAGCGCGGACGTGCGCGTCGGCAATACCCCGTTCCCGTAGTTGTGGATCTGATAGTCCTTGGATGTCATCCATTTGATGAATTCCTTGGCCGCTTCCGGGTTCTGGGCATTCCTTGGGATGCCGAGGCCCTCCAGCAACCCGAATGAGCGCGTCTTGCCGCTTTCGGTGGCGACCGGAATTGCCTGAACCTGTCCCGCAACGACAGACTGTGCAGGATCATTGTAAGCGCCAAGGCGGCCCGGTTCGCCGCTGATCATGATGCTGGTCAGGCCCTTGGCGAAAAGTGTCTCATTGATCTCGCTGTCTTTAAGACCGGTGGAGGCGGGATCAACCAGGCCCTCCTTCAAGAGCATCATCTCGAAGGCCATCGCTTTATAGCCGGCCGAGTCCGGCGCCATGAACAGAGGTTTCATATCCTTGTCGAAAAGATCTCCACCAAACGCCTTGGTCAGAAGATACCAGCTTGTCGATGCGCCTTCTGTCGCGGAAAGCGGCAGGCCGATCGGATACTTTACGATTCCCTTGGCCTTGACGGCCTTCGCCGCCGCCACAAGCTCGTCGAGCGTCTTTGGCATGACGGTCACGCCGGCGTCGGCGAACTGCTTCTTGTTCACCAGCATGACGCGAAAGTCATTTGTGTAGGGAATGGCCAGAACCTTGCCGTTCACGTTGAAGATCGTCGACCCCTTGATGTCATCTAGGGTCGCGGCGTCAACGGTGTCGTTGAGCGGCGTATACCAGTCTGCCGCAGCGAACTGGCCGGTCCAGGACCAGTCGAACTCGGTCACGTCAGCCGGCGCCGTGCCAGCCAGCAACGCCGTTGAAATCTTCACCGACACGTCGTCCCATGACGCCGTCTGCAGATCAAGCTTGATGCCGGTGGCTTTCTCGAAATCAGCCGCCATGTTTGCATCCTGAGGCGAGGGCAGGAGCACCGAAACTGTTTGTCCCGCAAAGGGCTTGGCATCATCGGCCAGCGCAATTCCGCTGGTAATGGCCATCAAAACGACGCTGAAGGCGAAGACCAGATCAGACTTCGGCAAACGCATGATTATCTCCCGTGACGTCGCGAGCGGGCAGCATTGTTCCCACTACGCTTTTTGGCCGCTGCCCGCACCAATAGACGGTAACGCTATCGCTGGAAATTCTGATATTCTTGCCGGTTTCGACCCAAATTTTCAGGTTTTTCAGCCCTGCGGTCTGTCGCAGCAGCAAAAAATCCGGCGCTGGTGATGAAGCGTCAACGTCCGGGTGATGTTCAGGCGCGGAAGCGGCGCCGGTAGTCCTTCGGCGTACAGCCAACCTGCCGCTGGAAGGCATCGTAAAAGCGACTGAGAGAGCCGTGGCCACTTTCGAAAGCCACCTCGATAATTGCCATGTCGCTGTCGGCCAAAAGCTTCAGTGCGTGGTTGAGCCGCCGGCGGCGCAGATATTGCGCGATGGATTGTCCCAGGACCTTCTGAAAGGTCGCGGTTGCGTTCGTCGGATGGAGTCCGCCGACAAGCGCTACGTCCGCAACGTTGATCGGCCTGGCGAATTCGTTGTTGATGAAGGTCGTCATCTGCTGCACCCGCGCAACCACCCGCCGGTCGGCGACATGCATCGCCTGGCGCCGATGTTCAGCTTCGAGGGCGCCCAGGCCTATCTCGGCGATGCGCGGGTCGGCCGCCAGCCGGCGAAGACGAAGGCGAACCTCGTCGCGTAATATGTCGGCGGCCAGTTCGCTGTTGGTGTCCCACTCTCGCGCCCAGCGCGTCACCAATAATGTGTCGGCAGCGTCGATGGACGAGCCCGTGACGACGTGACCCGCCATGAGGTCGTTCTTGAAATCACTTGAGACCGCAAGGGACAGCAGATCGGCGAATGGCACGTAGATGCAGACGAGCTCCGTTCCGTCACCAGCAGATATCACCTGGTGAGGAACAGCGGCCCAGAAGCAGTAGATGGCACCTTCGCGCAGGCTGACCTGCTTGCCATTGATGAGATAGGTCATGCCGCCGCGCGTGATGACGTTGAGTTCCACATGGTCGTGCCAGTGGGCTTCCGGCATAGGCTCCACGATATGCGTCTCAGCCAGGAATTCGTCCGGCTTGAGAAAACGGTTGCCGGTCTGGCGCGGGTCAAGCTGACGCATTCGCTCCCTCCGTTTTGCGCGCCCCGGCTAGCGCGGTTCCACTTAAAAACCGGAAATATCAATCGCATTCAAGCAAGCATTTTCCGGTTTCCAATGGCAATAGGGAAGCTGCGTCGAAAGCGCATAGCAAGGACTGGATACCCGCAATGCCCAAGATCTGTCTCGTCGGCGCCGGAAGCACGGTGTTCGCCCGCAACATCCTCAGCGACGTGCTGAGCAATGAAGCTCTCTCGCGTTGCGAAATCGCGCTTCACGATCTCGATCCGGACCGCCTTGCCACCTCCGAGATCATGACACGCCGCATCTGCCGCGCGCTTGGGATCGAGGACGAGGTAAGGCTCGTCGCGACAGTCGATCGGGCAATCGCCCTCAAGGACGCCGACTTCGTCATCCTGATGATGCAGGTGGGCGGCTATAAGCCGGCCACCGTCACCGATTTCGAAGTCCCGAAAAGGGTCGGCCTGAGGCAGACCATTGCCGACACTCTGGGCATCGGCGGCATCTTCCGGGCTCTGCGTACAATTCCGGTCGTGTTTGCCATCGCCGACGACATGCGCAAGCACTGCCCGCAGGCGCTGATGATGAACTATGTGAACCCGATGGCCATGATCAGCTGGGCCATGGCAGAGGGCTATCCGGACATTCGCTATGTCGGCCTGTGTCACTCCGTTCAGGAAACATCGCAATTCCTGGCCCGCACTCTCGGCGAGGATATTGCCGACATCGACTATCTGTGTGCCGGCCTTAATCATGTGGCTTTTTTCCTCAAGTTCGAAAAACGCCTACCCGGCGGCGGCCGTGTAGACCTTTATCCGCGGCTTCGGCAGATTGCTCGCGATGGGACTTTTCCCGTCGATGATGCAGTTCGTTTCGCGGTCATGAAGCACTTCGGCCATTTCGTTACCGAGAGTTCCATCCACTTTTCGGAATACACGCCCTGGTTCATCAAGCGCGGACGCGAGGACTTGCTGGAAGAATTCAGGTTGCCGCTCGACGAATACATCACCCGTTGCGAAAGACAGGTCGCGCAATGGCATGAACTGCGCCACGAACTGGAAGACGAGAGTCGGCCGATCGAAGTCTCGCGCAGCAAGGAGTATGCTGCCGCCATCATTCATGCCTGCGTGACGGGTGAGCCAAGCCTGATCTACGGCAATGTCGCCAACCGGGGCCTAATCGAAAATCTGCCATCGAACGCTGCGGTTGAAGTTCCTTGCCATGTCGATCGCAACGGCATTCAGCCTATCCGCATCGGACGCATCCCGGTTCAGCTTGCCGCCATCATGCGGAGCAACATCAATGTGCAGGAGCTGGCCGTGACGGCCGCCCTCACCGGGAAGCGCGAGCACATCTACCACGCAGCCGCCATGGACCCTCACACGGCAGCGGAGCTTTCGCTTGCCGAAATCGATTCCCTGGTGGATGCGCTGATCGAAGCTCATGGCAGCTTGTTGCCCGCTTTTGCTCGGGCTGCCCAATGAGTGGCTTCGACCTGTCGGGAAAGGTTGCCATCGTCACCGGCGCACAACGCGGGATCGGACTGGGTGTTGCTACTGAACTGGCGCGCGCCGGAGCGCAAGTCGTCCTGACGGGCATAAAGGACGTCGACGGCTATCGCGCCGCCGCCAACATTTGCGCAATGGGTCTGGCAGCAACTTATCGCCGCATGGATACAAGCGATGAGTCGGAGGTCACGCACGTGATCGATGATATCTTTGCCGAGATGGGTCGACTTGATATTGCCGTTGCCAATGCTGCGATCTACCCGAACACCAACATCGCCTCGATCACGCCAAGCGAGTGGGACAGCGTCATGGCGGTCAACCTGCGCGGGCCCTTCCTGCTGGCGAAGGCTTGCCTGCCCTATTTTCAGCGGCAGCGCCACGGCCGGGTGGTCTTTTTGTCCTCAATAACGGGTGCGCGCGTATCTTCTCCTGGGTATTCTCACTATGCGGCTAGCAAGGCAGGAATTCTGGGCTTCATGCGCACGGCGGCCCTCGAATTTGCGCCTTGGAACGTTACGCTGAATGCCGTTGAGCCGGGCAACATCCTGACAGAGGGCGTGATGGAGCATCAGTCACAAAGTTTCGTGGATGCACAATGCGCCGCCGTGCCGCTTCGCCGTCTCGGCACACCGCAGGACGTTGCCCACGCGGTGCGTTTTCTCGCTTCCGATGAAGCGGCTTACATCACCGGCCAAAGTATCATCGTAGACGGCGGGCAGACCTTGCCCGAAATGTCGACCGCGATCCTGCCGGAAGCGGCGCGTTGAAGGTGATTATCAAGCGGCTGATGAAAGTTGGTGCGGCGGTCCCGCCCAACCGGCCAGATCAGCCTGAGACAATTTCGTAGTGCAGGATCTGGGCGTCGCCGAGGGACGATCTGCGTCCGGGCGAGATGACGCCGGAGCCGAAGAGGAGGATATCTTCGCGGCGTACGAATACTTCTTCCTGGCCGGGTCCCATCGACACAAATGTGCCCGACGAGCTCCGCTCGACAAGCCGTGCCTTGCCATTCGAAATGGTGAAGGTCGCGTGGTGCCTTGAGACCCAGGGCCGCTGGACTACGATATCGCATTCCGGAGATCGGCCGATCGTCACGAATTCATTGTTTCGGCAGGATCCCAACTGATCTCCATAGCGGATGACCAGATTGATCTGCCGCGGCGGCGCGGAGCGCCTTTCGATAATGGTGCCCCGGCTGGCGACGTTCGTGCTGGGGACCCCATCGTCGCTCCGCAGCGTATAGACATCGAAGAGTTCCTGCTTGCCCTTGAACGCCATTTTGTCGAGGAGCCGCAAGGCGCTGCGGCTGCCAGCCGAAAGCGCTTCGAAGAAGCTCTGGCTGATCAGCACCTCCCCCGGATTGGCCGTGGTGGACAGCCTTGCGGTGACATTGACAACATCGCCGAACACCGCGCCGCGCGCGCGAATAACCGCGCCGAAATGCAATCCGATCCGGGCGCTCAACGGCCCTCTCGTCAGTTGGCTGTTGATTTGGCAGACGGCCCTCAGCGCCGCCTCCGAGCTCTCGAACAGACTGAGCACGTCATCGCCCTTCGAGTAGATGAAGTCACCGCCGTGCTCGGCGACGATCGCGCGTATCGCGTCGAGGCAATCCGAGACCTGCCGCAGGGCGGCATCGTCGCCGATGCGCTCATAGAGCGGCGTGCTGCCCACGACATCAGCTAGGAGGACTGCGGCTAGAAGTCGTTCCTGATCCATTGCCCCGTATCCGCCCCGAGAATGGAGCGTTTATAACATAGCAAAGTCGACCTTGACCTATCTACTTGCGCGCCTTGGGGCCGGCGCAACGGGGCAAGTGCTTTGGCGCGATCATCTTGGACAGGCACCTGCCTTCGCTCATCCGGCCAAACGGACTATCGGCCTCAGGAATAGCGGCGATAAAAGGTTTCGTTTCCCTACCCCGGACTGCCCGCTGCCGGATTGGCGATGATCGCCGCCCGGAAGCGGGCGACGAAATCGTCAAGCGCCGGGCGTTCGGCATCCGAGATCGCCCAGTAGGAGAAGGCGTCGTCGGTCCAGTGGACCAGGAGGAAGCCGCCTGCCGACAAGTCGTCCGCCACCGGCATCGATTTGGCCTCGTTCTGCCGGGGCGCCGCAACCAGCGTGATCAGGTGCTCGTGATGGCGATAAACCAGCGCCGGCATCGGTCTGTCGCCGATCACCTCGACGCGGCCGCCGAGCAGCGCGTAACCGTCCTTGGCCATGTCGGGTGCCGCCGGCGACACGCCGATGCGGCCGTCGAGCCAAGGCTTCACCGTGTGGCGGTCGGACGAGACGATGTCGACCGGCGTCGCCGCGAGCAGGCTGCGGCGATGACCGTTGGCGACGGCCACGGCGAAACTTTCAGCCCCGTTGTCCGCCGTCGCCAGCCACTGCGTCGCGCCGCTGGCCAGAAACGCCGTCAGTACGATGGAGGCCGCCATCTGGCGCCAGTCGAAGGAATTGAACCAGCGCGACGCGCGCGGCCGCATCGCGACGACATTGCCTTGCTGCTGGGGCGGCAGCGGCTCCGCCTTCGCGGAAGAGACGTTTGGCGCCTCCGCTTCTTCCGGCCTTTTCACCTCGGCAATCGCCGCGATACGCGCCAGGAAATCGTCGCTGACGGTCGGGCGCGGCAGGTTGGCGACAGCGCCCCGCAGCGCCACCAGGCGCGCATGCTCGGCGGCCAGTTCCGGATCGGCGGCCATGCGGCGCTCGACCGCAAGTGCGGCGGCGGCATCGAGCTCGCCATCGACAAGGGCGTGGATCATCAGCTTCATGTCCTGCGGGTCTTGCGGCAATCCGTCCTCACGGGGGCCATCCTCACGCGGGCGATTTTCATGCGGGCTCATGCCGCCCTCCAAGTTCCGTCATCAACAGGCCGCGGGCCCGTGCCAGCCGCGACATCACCGTGCCTTGCGGCACGCCGAGCATGGCGGCGATCTCGCGGTAGCTGAGACCGTTTATGTCGCGAAGCACCAGCGTTTCGCGGAAGGCTTGCGGCAGCCTGGCGATCGCCGCTTCCACCGCAGCCGAATTTGCCTTGGCGATCAGCGCCGCCTCCGGGCTGTCGGCATCATTGTCGGGCGGCGGCGACACGTCATCGAGATCGGCGAGGTCGCCGACGGCGACCACGCTGCGCGGCCGGTTCTTCGCCATCCATGTATAGGAGGCGTTGCGCACGATGGTGAGCAGCCACGCGCGGGGATTTCCCCCAGCGAACCCGGCGATGCCCGCATGCGCCTTGAGGCAGGCCTCCTGCACGACATCCTCGGCATCGGCTTGATTGCCGGTCAGCCAGCGGGCGAGCGACAGCGCATCGCCAAGATGCGGCAGCACCACCTCGGCAAAACGCGCGGCCAGCATCTTTTCGCTCAACACCGTTCCGCCGTCGGGCGCTCCCGCCATGGGTCTGCCGCCGCCCTCAGCGGGAGGCGACGATCTGTCCCTGCTCGTGCGCGTGAAGATCGCGACCGCAGGCGATGGCGCCTGCTTCGGGGGAAGAGAGGGCATTGGTGTCACCGGAGTCAAGTGTCTCGGAAGCAAGGGGCGCCTCGCAAGGGGACGGCGCATCGCTGGCTGCAACAGGGTGCTCGCCGTCATGGTCGTGGATCTCAATGGTTGCGACCGGCATCGATCAGGGCCGGCGGCGGGGCGGCATCGCCCGAAACAGATGCGCCCAGCGCCAGCGCTCCAAGGGACGGCTGCGGTAGACGCCTTCGCCGCCTCCGGTCCCTGTGCTTTTGTCTTCATGCCGCTTCATGATGGTCTCCTGCTGCTGCGCAAACGCGGCGCATGCCTTGGAGACCGGCGGACCGGGCCATTTATTCCCGGCCGCTCCGCTTTTTCGTTCACGCTGATGTGATCGGAATGGCGTGCAGCCTACAGCGCCGACAGCAAAAGTCCCGCCAGCGCCGATGCCGCCAGCGTCGGCAGCATGCCGAGTTTCAGCCTGAACATGGCGACCATCGCCGCAACCGACAGCAGCGCGGCGCGCCAGTCGAGCGAGGACAGGACAGGCACTTCCACGCCCCAGGCGACGCTTGCGACCTTGCCGAAGACGACGTGCAGCGCGAACCACAGCGCCAGGTTCATGATCACGCCGACCACCGCCGCGGTGATCGCGCCGAGCGCCGCTGCCAGCGCTCGGTTCTGCCTCAGCTGCTCGATGTAGGGGCCGCCCAGGAATATCCAGAAGAAGCAGGGCACGAAGGTCGCCCAGAGCGTCAGCAGCGATCCGAGCGACCCGGCGAGCAGCGGGCTGGCAAGGCCGGCATGGCGATAGGCGGCGGCGAAGCCGACGAATTGCAGCACCAGGATCAGCGGTCCGGGCGTTGTCTCGGCGAGGCCTAGCCCGTCGACCATCTGGCCGGGTGACAGCCAGCCGAAAGAGGTGACCGCCGCCTGCGCGACATAGGCCAGAACCGCATAGGCGCCGCCGAAGGTGACGACGGCCATCAGGCTGAAGAAGCCGCCGATCTGCGCCCACACGCTGCCTGGCCCGCCAGCACGGCGATCAGCGCCACCGGTCCGAGCCAGAGCGGCAGCCAGATGGCGATGGTGCGGGCCGCGTGCCATCTGGTGGGCAGGGTGTGGGCCAGCTCGCCGCGTTCGAACATCAGGTCGACCACGCCTATCCTGTCGACGGTGGCCCCACCCTTGCCATGCGCCGAGCCGGAAAACAGGCCTGGCGCGAAGCGGCTGCCGATCCAGCCGACGAGGCCTGCCGCAAGCACGATCAGCGGGAACGGCAGCTTGGCGATGTAGATCGCCAGGAAGGCCGCCACCGCGATCGCGATCATGACGCGGTTCTTAAGCGCCCGCTTGCCGATGCGGATCACCGCCTCGACGACGACGGCCAGCACCGCCGCCTTGACGCCGAAGAACAGCGCCTCGACCACCGGCGCATCATTGTAGAGCATGTAGAAGCTGCTCAGGCAAAGCATGACCAGCGCGCCAGGCAGCACGAACAATGTGCCGGCGACGAGGCCGCCGGCCGTCCGGTGCAAGAGCCAGCCGATATAGACGGCAAGCTGCTGCGCCTCGGGTCCAGGCAGGAGCATGCAATAGTTGAGCGCGTGCAGGAAACGCTCCTCGCCGATCCAGCGGCGCTCCTCGACCAGTTCCTTGTGCATCAGCGCGATCTGCCCGGCCGGCCCGCCGAAGGACAGCAGGCCGATCTTAGCCCAGAGCCGCGTCGCCTCACGGAAGCTCGGCGTGGCGGGGGTATCCACCGGCGGCGCGTCGTCGTCCTTGGCGAGCGCGGTCATGGCGCCTTGCCTCCGGCCGGCCAGTTATGCGTCTCGTCCGCGGCGTCGCGGCACCAGCGGAAGAAGGCGTCGTAGAAGAGCATGCCGGCTTCCAGCTGCTCGAGATCGTCGCGAAACATGCGTGACAGGCCGAGCGAGGCGGCGAGGAAACCGGCCGCCTGCGGGACGAGGTCGAGACGCGCAGTATCGGCAGCCCGCACGATCAGCGCCAGTCGGTCGAGCGCGTCTACGCGCAGGCCGAATTCCTCGATCATCGTGTCGAAGCTGCAGCGATCGCCGCGATGGCTCCAGAACACGCCTTCGATGTCGAAGGGAACCGCGCCGAAGCGATCGGCCACCAGAGGCACCTCGGCCGGATCGACAAACAGGAACACCGCACCGGGATCGACGAAGCGGCGGATCAGCCAGGGACAGGCGATGCGGTCGACCTTCGGCCGCGAACGCGTGACCCACACCGTACGCCCCATTTCGTCGCGCGGCGGGATCGCGCTGGCGCTGACCAATGGCGCCTTGGCGGCGACCCAGGCCTCGAAGCCGCCTTCCAGCGACTCAGCCGGAATGCCTTCATGGCGCAGCCATGCGGCAACGCCTTGCGAGAGTTTCTGCCCCCTCTGGCAGATGACGACGACTTTTGCTCCGGAGAACTCGGCCGCCCAGGTCGAGACAGTCCTGAAATCGCGCCGGTACGAAGCCGGCAAAATTCGCGGATCGGCTTCATAATCCTCGTCGGTGCGCACATCGACCAGGCAAGGCGCGTCGGGCAGGCCGACGAGACGGGAAAGCTGCGGAACGGTGATTGCGGTTGTTGACGGCATGGCGTCCACCTCCTGAACAGAGAGAGTCTGGACGCGATCGTTGGGCTGACGCCTCACGGGGTCGTCGCGGGGAACCCCTTGCGGGAATGCTGGAACGGTCCCCGGCGATTGTCAAGAAATCAAATTGCCTAGAGCAATTCCAGGAAAAGTGTGAGCGGTTTTCCGTCCGGAATTGCGCAAAAACAGAGAGATAGAGCGGTTCACTGTTTCCGTGAAACGGTGAACTGCTCTATGAGGACGCGAGCTCCGCTCCGCCCTTCCCTGAAAACAGCCTTTGCCCTTACTGGGCCGTCCAGCCGCCATCCATCGGCAGGGTCGCGCCGGTGATCTGCCTGGCGGCGTCCGAGCACAGGAAAAGCGTCAGCGCCGCAAGCTCCTCGACCGTGACGAATTCCTTGGTCGGCTGAGCGGCCAGCAACACATCGTGCTTGACCTGCTCTTCGGTCATGCCTCGCGCCTTCATCGTGTCGGGGATCTGCTTCTCGACCAGCGGCGTCCAGACATAGCCGGGCGCGATCGCATTCACGGTGATGCCGTCCTGCGCCACTTCCAGCGCCACCGTCTTGGTCAGGCCGGCAATGCCGTGCTTGGCCGAGACATAGGCCGACTTGAACGGCGAGGCGACCAGCGCATGCGCCGAGGCCGTGTTGATGATGCGGCCCCATTTGCGGCTCTTCATGCCCGGCACCGCTGCCTTGATGGCGTAGAAGGCGGCAAGCAGATTGATGCGGATGATGGCCTCCCACTTGTCGTCGGGAAATTCCTCGATCAGCGCGACATGCTGGATGCCGGCATTGTTGACCAGGATGTCGAGGCTGCCGAACGCCTCCTCGGCCTCATGGATCATGGCGCTGACCGCGGCGCCGTCCATCATGTTGGCGCCCGAATAGCGGCACTTGACGCCGAAATCCTTTTCGATGCCGGCCCGCTCCTGCTCGATCGCCGCGGCATCGCCCAGGCCGTTGATGGTGACGTTGGCGCCCTCGGCGGCGAAGGCCCGGGCGATTGCCAGGCCGATGCCGCTGGTCGAGCCGGTGACGAGCGCATTCTTCGAAGACAGGGAACCCATGGGAGATCTCGCGACAGGAGGGAAGGGAACTATAAGGGCACATAGTTTGTGCGCCGCAGCATGACAATGCCATGACCATATGTCGTAGCGATTACAATGTTGTGATGCTGTCCGATGCCCGCCAAGCTGGCGCTCGATGCGGCTGACATGGCACTGTCATGGTGCCATGCAACATATCCTGCCGCGCGTCCAGCGCGTGTCGTTCCTGAACCGATGGGTGAATAGCTTGGAAATCGACGATGTCGTGAAGCGCGCCTACGCGATGCCGCTCACCAACCCTTCCTTCCCGCCCGGCCCCTACCGTTTCTTCGACCGCGAATACATCATCATCACCTACCGCACCACGCGTGAGGCGTTGGAGGCGGTCGTGCCCGTGCCGCTCGAGATTGACGAGCCGCTGGTCAAATACGAGTTCATCCGCATGCCGGATTCGACCGGCTTCGGCGATTACACCGAGACCGGCCAGGTCATCCCGGTGCGCTACAAAGGCCAGCATGGCGGCTATGTGCATTCCATGTATCTCGATGACGACGCGCCGATCGCCGGCGGCCGCGAGCTCTGGGGTTTCCCCAAGAAGCTCGCCAGCCCCAAGATCGTGCATGAGGGCGAGGTGGTGGTCGGTACGCTGCATTATGGCAGCGTTCTGTGCGCCACCGGCACCATGGGCTACAAGCATCGCGAGGCCGATCACGACCAGGTGCTGGCCTCGCTCGCCGCGCCCAATTTCCTGATCAAGATCATCCCGCATGTCGACGGCAGCCCGCGCATCTGCGAGCTGGTCCGCTATTATCTCACCGACGTCACACTGAAGGAGGCCTGGACGGCGCCCGCCGCGCTCGACCTGCGCCCCCATGTCATGGCCGACGTGGCCAAGCTGCCGGTGCTCGCCATCGTCTCGGCCGTGCACTTCACCGCCGACCTGACGCTCGGCCTCGGCGAAGTCGTGCATGACTATCTCGCCGACCACGGCCGATCGGCTGCCGGGGCGAAGGCGTTGGAGAAAGCCGGTGCTTGAGCGTAACCGCAACAAGGCGGCCGCCGCCACCATCGCTGAAATCACCGCGCAATACGACCGCATCGCCCTGGTCTTCCAGGGCGGCGGCGCGCTCGGCGCCTATCAGGCCGGCGTCTATCAGGCGCTATCCGACGCCGGCTGCGAGCCGACCTGGCTGTCCGGTGTCTCGATCGGCGCCATCAATGCCTCGATCATCGCCGGCAACGAGCCGAGCCGACGCCTGCAGCGGCTGGAGCAGTTCTGGCAGACCGTCTCGGGCCGCAAGATTTGGGCCTATACGCCGGAAGGCGACATCTATCGCGATATCCGCAACCAGACCTCGTCATTCATGACCATGGCCATGGGCCAGCCCGGCTTCTTCAAGCCGCGCAACCCCAACCCCTGGTTCCAGCTCTCGGGCGCCGAAGGCGCCACCAGCTTCTACGACACCGCCGAGCTCAAGGACACGCTGGAAAGCCTGATCGATTTCGACGTGCTGAACGACGGCAGGAAGCGCTTGAGCGTCGGCGCGGTCAATGTCCGGACGGGCAATTTCGTCTATTTCGACACCGACAAGGTGCGCATCGGGCCGGAGCATATCATGGCGAGCGGCGCGCTGCCGCCGGCCTTTCCCTCGATCCGCATCGAGGGCGAGTATTACTGGGACGGCGGCATCGTCTCCAACACGCCGCTGCAATATCTGCTCGACCAGGAGGAGGACCGCTCCTCGCTGGTTTTCCAGGTCGATCTGTTCAGCGCCCGCGGCGTTCTGCCGCGCGGCATGGCCGACGTCCTGTCGCGCCACAAGGACATCATGTATTCCAGCCGCACGCGCCAGAACACCGACAATTTCCAGCGCATCCACGCGCTCAAGATGAAGCTGCTCGATGCGCTGAAGCGCGTGCCGCCGGAGCAGTTGAAGGACGGCGAGAGGGAACTGATCGCCGACTATTCCGACGCTGGCGTGGTCAACATCGTGCACCTTATCTACCAGCACAAAGGCTATGAAGGCCACGCCAAGGACTATGAGTTCTCCGGCACCTCGATGCGCGAGCACTGGGAGATGGGCCTGGAAGACACCGAGCGCACGCTGCGCCACAAGAAGTGGCTGATGCTGCCTGACAATGCCGAAGGCGTCACCATCCACGACCTGCATCGCGAAGACCCGACCTGATCCTTGCGTCCATTACAGGCGGAGCAGGTAAGCGGCGGAGATTGCGGTGCGGCGCGCAGCGAAACTGTGAAGCTGCTCTTCATAGCCTGTCAACATTGTCGCAAATAGTCGCTCGCGGAGAGCAGGGGTACATCCGGACAGCAGCGCAAAAGCGCTGATCTCAACGGAGTACTGCCAGTGACCACCGGAGCTGTTTCTTCCCCTGTCGTTCCATCTGGTGAAGCATGGCGCGGCCTGCTTTGGCTTGCGCTTCTCACCGCGCTCTGGCTATCGCTGATCTTCTGTTTGCCGGCGATCCAGGCCAGCGGCGTTCCGACCACGGCCCACCAGCTCGCGGCCCACGGGCTTATCGCGCTGGGATTGTGGCTCGGTCTCGAACGGACGAGTCTGACGCCAGGCCAACGCCGCGTGACCTGGCTGGTGGTCATGATCCCCGATACGCTGTGGCTGGCCATCGCCTGGAGCGCCGCGATCAATGGTGTCTTCCACACGGACGCCTCGTCTTTACCGTTGTTGCCATCGGCGATCTTCCTGCCGGTGATCATAGGCGCGCCGCCGCTGCTGTTCTCGAAGCGGATCGGCCAAGTGCTCGATGCGATGCCGGCAAGCTGGCTCGTGGCGCTTCAGCTCTACCGCATATTCGGCGGCTGGGCTCTCGCAGCCTGGCTGCATGGTGCTCTGCCCGGAGCGTTCGCTGTGCCCGCAGGCATGGGCGATGTATTGACCGGGCTGTTTGCGCTGCCCGCGGCGCTGGGGGCGGCGACCGGCACAGTCGGCGGCCGAAGAGCTGCAACTCTCTGGAACATCCTCGGCCTCGGCGATTTCGCGGTCGCGGTCACCATGGGCGTGATCACCTCGCCCGGTCCGTTGCAACTGATCGTTCCGGATGTGCAGAGCATCGGCGCCGGCGCCTATCCGGGTGTGCTGACCCCTGCTTTCGTGGTGCCAAGCTCGATCCTGCTGCACATGTTGTCGCTGCGCCAATTGCGCCGCCTCGGCAGGGCCGAGGCTGAGCGGCCGCAGACAGAAACGGCGCCGCGAGCAGCGCCGTTTCTTTGAGTGTCTTCCCGCTCAGAAAACGTGGCGGAAGATCACGAACAGCACGAAGGCAAGCGCGATCGAGCAGGGCAGCGTGAGCACCCAGGCCAGCAGGAGATTGCGCACGGTCGACCACTGCAGGCCGGAGCCGTTGGCCGCCATCGTGCCGGCGACGCCGGACGACAGGACGTGGGTGGTCGACACCGGCAGACCGAGACGGTCGGCCATGCCGATGGTGATCATCGCGACCAGCTCGGCGGCGGCGCCCTGGCCATAGGTCAGGTGGCTCTTGCCGATCTTCTCGCCGACGGTGACGACGATGCGCTTCCAGCCGACCATGGTGCCAAGCCCGAGCGCCAGCGCCACGGCGATCTTCACCCACAGCGGGATGAACTTCGTCGCGTTGTCGACCGCCTTATGATAGTCGGTGACCGCCTTCAGGTCGGCGTCCTGCATAGGCAGCAGCTTCTTCTTGTCGATCAGCTTCAGCGCCTCGCCGATCAGGTAGATGTCGTTGCGCGCGTTGCTGACCAGGTCGGTCGGAACGTTGTCGACGGTGGCGAAGGGCTGCAGCCCGGCGGTCGTGCTGTGGATGTAGCTCTGCAGCGCGAGCGTCGTCTGGTCGTTCCATGACTTGCTGCGCACGGCTTCCTGCACGGCGGCCTTTGCGGCGTTGGCATCCACGACGGTGACCCCCGGCTTGACATATTTGCCCAGCGCCTGCTCGACGGCGACGGACGCCGACTTATAGGCGTCGAGATAGTTGATGTCGGGCGTGCGGTTGAGCGCATAGGCGGTCGGCACCACGCCGATCAGGATCAGCATGATCAGGCCCATGCCCTTCTGGCCGTCATTGGAGCCATGCGCGAAGCTGACGCCGGTGCAGGTGAAGATCAGCAGCGCGCGGATCCACCATGGCGGCGGCGTTTTGCCCTTCGGCGCTTCGTAGAGGGCAGGATTACGCACCAGGAGCTTCATCGCATAGAGCAGCACCGCGGCGGCGAAGAACCCAACGATCGGCGAGACCAGCAGGGTGGTGCCGACATTGGTCGCCTGCCCCCAATCGACGCCGCTGGTGGCGCTACCGGCCGGAGCCATGAACTGGTTGGCGAGGCCGACGCCGATGATCGAACCGACCATGGTGTGCGAGCTCGAAGCCGGCAGGCCGAGGAACCACGTGCCCAGGTTCCACAGGATGGCGGCGACCAGAAGGGCGAACACCATGGCGAAGCCGGATGACGAGCCGACCTGCAGGATGAGCTCGACCGGCAGCAGCGACAGGATGCCGAACGCCACGGCGCCGCTCGAGGTCAAGACGCCGAGGAAGTTGAAGACGCCGGACCACATGACGGCGAATTCGGCCGGCAGCGACCGCGTGTAGATGACGGTGGCGACCGCGTTGGCGGTGTCGTGGAAGCCGTTGACGAACTCGAAGCCCAGCGCAATCAGAAGCGCGATGCCGAGCAGGATCCAGGGCACCGTCTTGGCGATCGCCAGGTCCTGGCTGAGCGCGTAGCCGACATAGATGATGCCGACGAGCACCAGCACGCCGAAAGCCGGCAGGAACCATTTCGCCCCGCTCGATTGCTCCAGGGGATGATCCGGTCTCGGGATCCCCGCCTCACTTGATACCACGTCCACCATTGTCCCACTCCATTTGCATCAGCAAAGAACCGGGAAGGACGCTATGTCCCTAGGATGAAGCTGGTGTGACGCCTTGGCCGGCAGGCGACCTATCCGGCTATCTTCAGGAGCGAGGCCACCAGAAGCTTATGCTCGTCTTCGGAAAGCACATCGGAATCGAAAAGGTTCATGCTGCGCATCCCCTCGATGGCGAGAAAGCAGACTAGCAGCGAGCCGAGATCGCTGCTCTCTTCCTTCAACCGCTCGAGCAGCTGGTGCTTGAAAGCTTTTATCGGCGTCAGGAAATCGGGATCTTCGGCGATCGCCGAGAAAATCCAGGAGGCCGAGGGTTTCGGTCGCTCGCAGTCGTCGGCCGACAGCTTGATATAGGCCGAGAGGGCGCTTTCGTGCCCGGCCTCGGCGGTGCGCGCTTCCAACGCCTTCTGGAAGTCGCGGAGATAGCTTTCGACAAGGCCCTGCATCAGCTTGGCCTTGGTCGGGAAGTTGTAAAGCAGGCCGCCCTTCGACACCCCCGCGCGGCTGGCGACCGCCTCGAGCGACAAGCTTCCCGGGCCTGCCTCGCGGGCGACGTCGGCGGCGGCGGCAAGTATCTTTTCGCGTGAGTTTGCCCTGGGTGCTCTCATCACGCCCCCTTATATTAGCTTAGGCGGAATTGACAAGACCGTCCAGCCGGTACAGTAAAGCGCCGTTTGAAGTCGGGACCTGTTGTCGATATGTGTCCCGGCATCGATTGTTTTGCCGGTTGCCGGCTCGAGGGGACTGTCCGTGAAGCGCTTTTTCATCATCGCTGTGTTCCTGATTCTGCTCGCTCTCGTCTGCGTCGGCATCGTTGGTTTCAACTTCATGCGCGATGCCGGCATCAAGCAGTATTTCGCCACCATGAAGCCGCCGGCCGCCACGGTCTCGACAGTGGTCGTCAAGCCTTCGGAATGGACGCCGGGCGTCGAGGCCATCGGCACCGTCAACGCCGTGCGCGGCGTCGACCTTACCGTCGAAACGAGCGGCATCGTCAAGAACATCCTCTTCCACGCCAACCAGAAGGTCGCCACCGACGCGGTGCTCCTGCAGCTGGACGACGCGGTCGAGAAGGCCGATCTGGTGGCGCAGAAGGCGCAGGCCGCCTCCGACCAGGCGGCGTTGACCCGCGCGATCGAACTGCAGCGGCGCGGCGTAGGCACGGACGCGACGCTCGACGCCGCGCGCGCCGCCGCGGATGCCTCGGCCGCGCAGGTGAACAAGCTGCAGGCCGTGCTCGACCAGAAGCAATTGTCCGCGCCCTTCGGCGGCACGGTCGGCATCCCGAAGATCGATATCGGCCAATATTTGGCCCCCGGCAATTCGGTGGTGACGATCCAGGATCTGGACACGATGCGGGTCGACTTCACGGTTCCCGAACAGCAGCTGCCGCTACTCAAGATCGGCCAGACCGTCAAGCTCGGCAGCAGCCTTGCGGACATGTCCTTTGCCGGCTCCATCCGCGGCATCGATCCCAAGATCGATCCGGCAAGCCGGCTGGTTTCGATCCGCGGCGAGGTCGCCAACCCGGAAGGCAAGCTGACGCCTGGCCAGTTCGTCCAGATCCGTGTCGAGCTGCCGCAGGAAAACAATGTCATCTCAGTGCCGCAAACCGCGGTGACGACGAGCCTCTACGGCGATTATGTCTTCGTGGTCGTGCCGGCAAAGCCGGCGGAGGGCGCCGCTGCCGCGCCGGCAAAGCCGGACGAGCAGAAAGCCGCCGCCGATGCCGCCAAGCCGCAGGCGGACGCGTCCAAACCCGCCGACAACGCCACGAAGCCGGCTGACGCCAAGCCGGCCGATGCCGCGCAGCAGCAGGCGTTCACCATCTCGCAGATCTTCGTCAAGCTCGGCCGCCGCAACAACGGCATGGTCGAGATCGTCGAGGGCCTCAAGGACGGCGACCAGGTCGTCACCGCCGGCCAGAACCGCCTCTTCAACGGCATGTCGGTTGCCGTCGACAACACCATCGACCCCAGCAAATCGGCGAACAAAGAGGTTCAGCAATGAGCTTTTCCGACCTCTTCATTCGCCGGCCCGTCTTGTCGACGGTGCTGGCCTGCATGATCCTGCTGCTGGGCTTCCAGGGCATCTTCGGCCTGTCGATCCGCCAGTATCCCAAGGTTGACGAGACGGCGATCACGATCACCACGGCCTATCCGGGCGCCAGCGCCGACCTCATCCAGGGCTTCATCTCGGCGCCGATCGCGCGCGCCGTCGCCTCGACCGAAAACATCGACTACGTCACCTCGTCCAGCCGTCCGTCCTCGAGCACGGTCACGGTGCAGATGAAGCTCGGCTCCAATCCGGACGTCGCGCTCGCCGAGGTGCTGTCCAAGGTCCAGGGCGTGCGCGGCACCCTGCCGGACGCCTCCAAGGATCCGGTCATCGTCAAGGGCACCGGGCAGCAGTTCGCGATGATGTACATCTCGATGCAGAACCCGAACATGACGAAGGAGCAGCTCACCGAGTATATCGAGCGCGTCATTCGGCCCCGCATCTCGACCGTGGAAGGCGTCGCCGACGTCCAGATCTTCGGCGCCCAGGAATATTCCATGCGCATCTGGATCGACCCGATCCGGCTCGCCGCGCGCGGCGCCACGGCGGTTGACGTGCTGACCGCCATCAACAACTCGAATTTCCTGTCGGCGCCCGGCAACACCCAGAACGAGTATGTGGTCTCCTCGATCACCGTGCATTCGACCCTGCAGACGCCGGAGGCCTTCGCCCAGCTCCCGATCCGCTCGACGAACGGCGAGGTTGTGCGCCTGCGCGATGTCGCGCGTGTCGAGCTCGGCGCGGCCAGCACCGACACCAGGGTGAGCTTCAACGGCAAGCCGGGAACCTTCCTCGCCATCTTCCCGACGCCGGCCGCCAACCCGCTGACGACCGCGGCCGCGGTCACCAAGCTCGTGCCGGTGATTCAGGAAACGCTGCCGAAAGGAATGACAATCGAGGTCGTCTACGACGCCACCGGCCAGATCAGCGCCTCGATCGAGGAAGTATTCAAGACCATCGGCGAGGCCGTCGCCATCGTCATCGTGGTCATCCTTCTGTTCCTCGGCTCCTTCCGCTCGGTGATGATGCCGATCGTGACCATCCCGCTGTCGCTGATCGGCGTCTGCTTCATCCTGTTTGCGGTCGGCTACTCGATCAACCTTCTGTCGCTGCTTGCCATGGTGCTGGCGATCGGCCTCGTCGTCGACGACGCCATCGTGGTGGTGGAAAACATCCACCGCCACATGGAAGAGGACCACATGTCGCCGATGCAGGCGGCCTTCAACGGCATGCGCGAGATCGCGACGGCCATCGTGGCGATGACCATCACGCTGGCCGCCGTGTTCGCCCCGCTTGCCTTCACCGGAGGCCTGACCGGCGCGCTGTTCCGCGAATTCGCGGTGACGCTGGCCGGCTCCGTGGTGCTGTCGGGCCTGATCGCCATGACGATCACGCCGATGATGTCGGCGCGTTTGCTGAAGGCGGGCCAGCACGGGCGCTTCCAGCGCATCGTCGATGGTACGTTCAGCCGCGTCGAGCGCGTTTATGAACGGGCCGTCACCGCCTCGCTCCGCAACCGGCCGGTGACGCTGATCATCGTCGTGGCGCTTGTCGCCCTCACCGGCTTCATGTTCACCAAGACCTCGACCGAACTGGCGCCCGAAGAAGATCAGGGCTTCCTGCTCTCTCTGGTGACCGCGCCGCGCTATGCGACATCGGATTACACCGAGACCTATGTCAACCAGATGCTCGGCCTGGTGAGGGACATCCCCGAGACCAGGGCGCAGTTCTCGGCCGTTGCCTTCGGCGGCGCCACCAACAGCGCCTTCGTCGGCTTCGCCTTCAAGGATTGGGCCGACCGCAAGCGCAATTCGAAGGAACTGCAGGCCGACATCACGGCACGGCTCGCCAAGGTCGCCGGCGTTCAGGCCTTCGTCTTCGCGCCGCCGACGCTGCCGGGTTCCGGCGGCGGCCTGCCGATTTCCATGGTCGTGCGCTCCACTGGCGACCCTTCGGAGGTCTTCGATCAGGCCGAGAAAATCAAGAACAAGGCGCAAGCCTCGGGCCGCTTCATCGTCGTGCAGAACTCGATGGCCTACGACGCGCCGCAGGTGACAGTCACCATCGACCGCGAACGCGCGGCGGCGTTGAACCTGCCGATCGCGGATATCGGCAATACGTTGACGCTGCTGGTCGGCGGCGCCGAGGTGGCGCAGTTCGATCGGGATTCCAACAGCTACGACATCATCCCGCAGGTGCCGCAGGAATTCCGCGACAACCCCGAGAAGCTTGGCGAGTATTTCATTCGCAGCGTCGACGGCAAGATGGTGCCGCTGTCGGCGGTGGTGAAGATCTCGACCAACGCCTCGCCGGCGGCCATCGAGCAGTTCAACCAGCTGAACTCCTCGACGATTTCGGCCTTGCCTTTGCCCGGCGTGACCACCGGCGACGGCTTGAAGGTGCTGGAGGATATCGCCAATGAGACCCTGCCCGACACCTTCTTCATCGACTATTCCGGCCAGTCGCGGCAGGAGAAGGAGCAGGGCAACACCATCCTGATCGCCTTCGCCGCGGCGGTGGTCGTGATCTATCTGGTGCTGGCGGCCCAGTTCGAGAGCTTCCGCGACCCGCTGATCATCATGATGGCCGTGCCGCTGTCAATCTTCGGCGCCATCGTGCCGCTCAACATCGGGCTCGGGACGCTCAACATCTACACCCAGGTCGGCCTGATCACGCTGATCGGCCTGATCACCAAGCACGGCATTCTGCTGGTGGAGTTCGCCAACCAGCAGCGCGAGGTGCACGGCATGCGCCGCCGCGACGCCATCATCGCATCGGCCAAGGTGCGCCTGCGGCCGATCCTGATGACGACGGCGGCGATGGCGCTGGGCGTCGTGCCGCTGATCATCTCCAGCGGCGCGGGCGCGGCCGCCCGCTATTCGATGGGCCTGGTCATCTTCACCGGCATCCTGGTCGGCACGATGTTCACGCTCTTCGTCGTGCCTATGTTCTACACCTTCATTGCCAGCAAGGACCTGCCGCATCTCGCCGAGAAGCCCGATCCGAAGCTGATGCCGGCGCTGCCGAGCTGATCGGCACGACAGCTAAAGACAAAAGAGGCCGGAAATTCCGGCCTCTTTTTTTTGCGGTTGCCTCACGGCTTCAGCTGAGCAATTCCAGGAAAAGTGTGTAACGGTTTTCCGTCCGGAATTGCGTCTCACAAACTACGCCGAAGGCGGCAACCGGCCTGCTACCCTAACCCAGCCTTTTACTTGACGATGACGATGCTGGTGTTGGCGGGGCCGAAGGCCTCGACGAGCTGATAGAAGTCGGCTGCCGCGTCGGGATGCAGCCGCACGCAACCATGCGAAGCGGGACGGCCGAGACGGCTGATGGCGTAGGTGGCGTGGACGGCATAGCCGCCGCTGAAGAACACCGAATGCGGCATCGGCGCGTTGTCGTATTTCTTCGAGTACCACATCTCATGCATACGCGTCGGCTTGAACGAACCGGTCGGCGTGATGTGCCCCCTCGCGCCGGTCGAGACCTTCCAGGTGTAGGTCGGGCGACCGTCGACGGTGACTTCCATGATCTGCTGCGACAGCGAGACCTTGGCGACGATCTGGTTGGCGTGAGCGGCATTGCCGGCGCCGAAGAGCAGCGCGGCACCCGTGAACGCGGCGGCGGCGACATGGATGAGCTTGGCGGAAATGGCGGTATGCATGACGATCCCTCTGTTTTTTGCCGTTGTGTCCGGCTTCAATTTCGATGGGCCCTTATCGTTCTCGTCCGTTTCCGAGAGATTTCGCTTGGTGCTCGTTTCTGTTTCGAATTCGTTTCTATAAGTTAACAAAGGGTCCGGCCAACCATTGCATCGGACTTCTTCCGGGGCGCGGCAGGTCGGCGCTGCACGATGAGCTTAGCCCCCGGAAACGAAAGCTCATTTCATTTTCTATATTAAGCACTTACGCCCGGTTCGAAACCAAACTGCAACAAAGCGCAGCCACGGCGGCATGATCTGGATACAGGCCGAAGGCAGATTTGACGCAACGGGAACAGACAACTGCAAACGAAAATGGGCAGGAAATCGAAACTGCGCTCCTGGCTTCTCAGGATCAGTGTCGCGGCAATCGCGCTCGGCGGCGCTGGCTCGGTGGCCGGCAGCCCGGTGACGGCGCTGGCGGCGATGACGTCCGGCGAGGTTTCGACACTGCACATGGCTCTGTTCATCGCCACGGTCTGGATTGTTTCCAGCCTGCGCGTCCACCGGCTGAAGGCCCTCTGGCGGGTCGGCCTTCGGCTGCTGAGGACGCGCGGCCCCTCCGGCTACTTGCTGCCGAGAGGACCGAAGGCCCGCGCCGCAGCGGGGGGCTCCGTCAGCGGCGCGGGCGCTTCGGGAGTTTCCTGAAGCACCGACGACATCGAGATTGAGGGATAGGGACATGAAGACGAAGTTTGCCGCCTCCGTGCTTTCCGCGCTGCTTTACGCGCAAGGCTTGCTCGGCTTTGCCGCGCTGGCGACGGTGCTGCTCAAGGAGCGCGCCCACGCCGAGACAACCGCCGGCACCGACGTTTTATCCGGCCCCTCGATCATTGTGGTGCGCTGAGCGCCAGGCGCCGGACCCAAGATGACCACCGCTTTGGGGAATCCGATGCTTGATAGGCTCGTCGACCCGAATTCACTCGTTGCGCGAGGCTGGTGGATCGAAACGATAGCCGGCGCCGCGGATGGTGATGATCGTCTCGGTGTCGAGCTTTCGGCGCAGCCGCACGATGCGCGAATCGATCGAACGGTCGAAAGCGTCAGCATTCTCGGCCGGGGCCGCGGCAATGATGTCGTCGCGGGTCAGCACCTTGCGCGGGCTCGCCAGGAACAGCTTCAGCAACGCCACCTGCCCCGGGGAAAGCTGATCCTCCGCACCCGAGCGATGCATCACCATGGCCGATCGCAGGTCGACGGTGGCGTTCTCCAGCACGATCAGTTCCCCGGCGGCCCTGCCGCGTCTCATCAGCAGGCCGCCGATGCGCGCGGCAAGCTCGCGCACGTTGAGCGGGCTTTCGACCACATCGGCGGCGCCGAGCTCGAGCGCCAGCACCTTGTCGACGAGGTCGCGGGGCCGGCAGATCAGGATGAAATCGGGGCCGCCCTCGCCGCCCGCGCCCTGGCTGCTGTAACGCTTGAGCAGTTCGCGGCTCTCGGCCTGGGTGACCTCGTCGCCGACCACCACGACATCGATGCCGCCGGCCGAAAGCAGCGTCTCCGCCTCCCAGGGCTGGCGGGCCTGGCGCACGTCGTGCCCGCGCCGCTCGAGATGGTCGGCGAGATCGCCCGCCACCACCTCGGCGACGGACACAAGCGCAATGACGGATCGTGCGGCCATTTTCTCCACCCCGCCACGGACAACTCGAGATGAGTGCTGGACATCATGTTTATACCCAATCTACTTTCCGCTGAAAGCGGGAGCGAGCGCGTCGTGAAGGCACGCATCATCGTCGTCGAGGACGAACCGGATCTGAGGGAGGCCGTGGCCGAGTATCTCGGCGCCAGCGGCTATGACGTCGTGACGGCCGAGAATGCCGTGGCGGCGCGCGCGCTGTTCGAAACGCATCCCTTTCACCTCGCCATCCTCGACATCGCGATGCCCGGCGAGGACGGGCTGTCGCTCGGCCGCTGGCTGCGCTCTAAGACGCCGATCGGCATCATCTATGCCACCGCCGCCGGCACCGCGCTCGACCGCATCGTCGGGCTGGAGCTCGGCGCCGACGATTACATCGTCAAGCCGTACGAATTGCGCGAGGTGCTGGCGCGGGTGCGCAGCGTTTTGCGCCGCGTGCCGCAGCCGGCCGAGCCGCAAGCCGCAAAGGCCGAGACCAGCAATCGGCGTTTCATGAATTTCGGCGGCTTTCAGGCCGATTTCGACGGTCGCCTGGTCACCGCCGCCAATGGCGCGGTGATCGAGATGGCCAAGAGCGAATTCGACGTGCTCGAGGTTTTCCTCACCCGCGCCAACCGCCTCCTGACGCGCGCGGCGATTTCGGAAGCCATCGGCTTCGTCGAGGACCCGGAATCCTCGCGCGCGGTCGACATCCGCATCATGCGGTTGCGAAAGAAGATCGAGGCCGACCCCGCCAATCCGAAATTCCTGCGCACGGTGCGCGGCGAAGGCTATATCTTCTCGCTGCCGAGCGGCGACGCCAACTAGATCGGTTCCGGGAAAGTGAGAGTGGTGGCTCGGCGGTTTCGCCGTAGCCTTCCGTCCGGAATTGCGTCAAAACAAAGCGATAGAGTGGTTCGCCGTTTCCGCAGGAACGGAGGATGCTCTGAACGACCGACGTTCCGGGCTGGAATGACCATGACTGCTGATGGAGCACGCACCGATATGCATGCCTCGCGCCCGGGCGGCGCCGCGATGGCGGCTGTCCATGTCGTGCGCCGCCTGCGCGAGGCGGGCGACTGGCAGCGCGAGATGGACGGCATACTGGAGACGGTGTGCCGCAAGATGGATTGCCAGCGTGGCATTCTCTTCCGGCTGCGTGAATTGCCGGGCGAAGGTTTCGCCCAGTCGGTCGCCGCCTATTGGATCGACCAGGATTTCGGCGGCGACCTGGCCTCGCCTACCGTGATCATGCAGTCGATCATCAACTCGGATTCCTTGCTGGAGCGCCTGCAGGAAGACGAGCGGCAGGGCAAGATCTTCTCCGGCCACACGCGCAACCTGGACGGTTTCCTGCGCGCCGATTTCGAGAAGCAGAGCATCAAGTCGTTCCTGTCCGTCTCCGTCTTCGCGCATGGCCACCTCTGGGGCACGCTGGCCGTCAACGACTGCGTCGCCGAGCGTGAATGGACGGATGAGGAAGAGGCGACGCTGCACATCATCGCTCTGGCCATCGGCGACGCCATCGAGCGCTCGCCATCCGAGGCGCATGCCAGCGAGGTGATCCGCCGCACCATGCTGCAGGCCTCGCTCGACGCCATCATCGTCATCGACGAGACGGGCTCGATCATCGAGTTCAATCCGGCCGCCGAGAAGATGTTCGGCTTCCAGCGCAGCGCCATCCTCGGCAAGGACCTGCTCGATACCATCGTTCCGATATATTACCGCAAGGGCTACGCCTCGGGTGCCGAATACATGGCCGGCCGCGGCGCGCCGATGGTCGGCCAGCGCCTGGAGACCGTCACCCAGAACGCCGCGGGCGAGATTTTCCCGATCGAGCTGACGGCGACGGAGATGCGCGTTGCCGACCGCCGCCTGATCTTCGGCTCGATCCGCGACCTGCGCGAAAAGCTGCAGGCCGAAGAGGAGATCAACCGCCAGCGCGAGAAGCTGCACCAGAACGAGAAGATGGCGGCGATGGGCTCGCTGCTCGCCGGGTCTCGCACGAGCTCAACAACCCGCTGGCGGTGGTGGTGGCGCAGTCGACGCTGCTGCACGAATTCGCAGGCGACCCGCAGACCAAGGTGCGCGCCGAGAAGGTGCGCGCGGCCGCCGAGCGCTGCGGCCGCATCGTCAAGAGCTTCCTGTCGATGGTGCGGCTGCACCCGACCGAGCAGGCCGAGACCGATCTCAACCAGGTGATGCGCTCGGCGCTCGAGGTCACCGCCTATGGTGCCCGCTCCAGCGGCATCATCATCGACACCGATTTCGCCACCGGACCGCTGCTTGCCATGGCCGACGCCGACCATATCACCCAGGTGGCGGCCAACTTCCTCATCAACAGCCAGCATGCGCTGGCCGGCATTACCGGCGAGCGGATCATCAAGGTGCGGACATTCCGCAACGAGCACGGCAATCCGGGCTTCTCCGTCGAGGACAACGGCCCGGGCATTCCCGAGGCGATCCGCGCGCGCATCTTCGAATCCTATTTCACCACCAAGCCGGTCGGGGTTGGCACCGGCATCGGCCTGTCGATCTCGAAGTCGATCGTCGAGCGCCACAACGGCAACATCTGGTTCGAGGAAGTGCAACCGACCGGCGCGCGCTTCGTCGTGCAATTGCCGGCGATTGCCGGCGGCGCTGCAAGCGCAGGTGAAGGGCCGGCGCGCTCGAGCGGGTTGCGCCATGCGTTGATCATCGACGACGAGCCCGATGTCGCAGGCTCGCTTTCGGATATACTGGAGCTGATGGGGCTCAAGTCGCGCGTGGTGGCAAGCTGGACGTCCGCCGCCGACGTGCTCACGGGCCATATGCCGCCGGACATCGTCTTTTCCGACCTGCGCATGCCGGGCATCAGCGGCATCGCGATCTACCGCGAGCTGCTCTCGCAGCAGCCCGCTCTGGCCAAGCGCTTCGTGCTGGTGACCGGCGACCTCATCGGCGCCAAGGCGGAGATCGAAGCGCTGCCACCGCCGCAGCGCCCGCACATTCTGGAAAAGCCCTTCTCGACGCTCGATGTGCGTGGCGTGCTGTCGGCCGTCGCCGACGAAGCCGCAGCAGCCGCCGACAACAGCGTCCACTTCTGAGCTAAGATCGCAACCGAAGAGGCGTGGCCGAGCTTGAGCTAGCACCGCCGCAGGATCGGCCGAGATTCAGGTCAAGCCGAGCCGAGAATGGTGGTTCGCGAGAACCGGAGCGGAGCGTACTTAAAGTACGAGCACCGGAAGCGCAGGGAACCTGCCATTCGCAGGCCGGCTTCACCTGAATACCGGCAGATCCGGAAAAAAGAGGCTCCCGACCGATTTTCGCGGCGGGAGCCTGACTTGAGCGCAGGAGGGAGCGCTCTGGGAGGTCTTAAAAAATGTTCGGCGTGTTGGTGACCGGGGCGGCGTTGGCGATCATGCGCACAGCGCGCTCGCGGTGCTGGCCGGACTGCTCGGCGATGGCGCGCAGGCACTCGACGCTCTCCGCACCCCAGTTCTGGCCCTTACAGGCAAAGTCTATTGCAGATTCCGGCAGGCGGGCGGTCTTGAGCGTGGTCTGCGCGCCTTCAACTACATTGGCCGGCGGGTTGATTGAAGCGAAGGCCGGACCGGAGGCGGGCGCGGCCAGCATGCCGACGAAGGCGCAGGCGCCGATCAGCATGAACATCGCCATCGGATGGTCGCTGGCGCGCTGGCGCAGCGCAAGTTTCGGCCGGCGGTCATTGCGCTCCGGGCCATGCTGGCGGCGCTTGGTGTCGGCGGCATGAACTTTCGCAAACATCGGCTGTTCCCTTCGTTGTCTTTCTTTTTGCTGTGAAACGAACTTAGTCGCACCACGTAACAGTCGGATGATTGGCGGCGATTGCCTGTGTAACAGGATTGAAACAGACGCTGAGCGCTGCGGCCTTCGGATCCACGGCAACCATTCTCGACCGACCAGCGAAGCTGGTTGGCGCAGCTATGCGCCTGTCGCGCCTGCCCGACTGTAAACAGCCTCACACAGCAACGCTTGAATCGAGCGCGTCGCTGTCGTCTGCCGCAGCTCGGCATCGATCGAAACATGCCCTTTCCGACGCGGGCACCGGCGCTCGCAAGCGCCGTTCCGCTTCCTCGATTAAGGCCCGGATTCTACGGGATTTTTCCGGCCCGGACGAGGTCGAACTTACAGCCTTGGAATTTTCATATTCCTACAAGCCATTGCATTTCAATGGAAAATATGTCTATATTGAATGAGTATTCAACAAAAAGAAGAGCATTCCGATGAACCCGCACCTCCGTGACGTGGCGATCCCCAACGATTGGGACCGGCGGGTTTGCCGGGGTGGAGCTACCATTCCAACGCCCTTCTCGAGCTCGAGAAGGAATATGTCTTTCGCAATCACTGGCAGATCGCCGGCCATGTCTCCGACGTGCCGAAACCGGGCGACTATCTGACCATGGACGTCATCGGCGAGCGCGCGCTGATCGTGCGCGGCAAGGACGGCGTCGTGCGCGCCTTCAACAACATGTGCCGCCACCGCGGCAGCCGCGTCGTCGCCGACAGCCAGGGCAGCTGCAAGAACGCGCTGGTCTGCCCGTTCCACGGCTGGGTCTACAATCTCGACGGCACGCTGCGCGGCGCTGCCCGTCCGCGCTCCTTCCCCGAGCTCGACAAGACCGAGTTCGGCCTGATGCCGCTCGACCTCGAAATCTGGATGGGGTTCATCTTCATCCGCTTCCGCAAGGGCGGCCCGCAGCCCTCGGTGGCCGAGCTGCTCAAGCCGATCGAAGCCGAGATGGCGCATTACAACGTCGCCGACATGGTGCCATCCTGGGGCATCTGGACCCAGAAATCGCCGGTCAACTGGAAGTCGGTGCGCGACGTCGACAATGAAGGCTATCACGTCGCCATGGCGCATCCGGCGCTGCAGGACCTCTACGGCGCCACCTATTTCGACGAGCCTTTCGTCAATGGCGTGTCGCGCTCCTTCGCCACCTACAATCCACATGCCGGCCGGCGCTGGAGCGTGCGCGAATACATCAAGCTCGCGCCCGAGGCCGCGCATCTGCCGGAGCATCTGCGCAAGGCCTGGATCTATTACGGTATCTTCCCCAACAACGCGCTGTCGATCATGCCGGAATCCGTCCAATTCTATCAGGAGTTCCCGCTGTCGACCGGCGAGACCCTGCTGCGCGGCGCGATCTATCGCTACAAGGACGAGACCAGGGAGCAGGCGGCGGCGCGCTACCTCGCCTACCGCATCGACCGCGACACCATGAACGAGGACGTGCAGCTTTCGGTGTGGTCGAACGAATCCATGCTGTCGGAGGCTTTTGAAGGCTTCTACTTGTCGGATTTGGAGTACGGCGTGCGCACCCACCACGACCATCTGCGCAGGCAGGTCCCGGTGCTGAACCTGGAGACGGCGCCAGAGGAAAAGGACATGTGGGGCCTGAACGACGCGCTGCGGTCGAGGGGATGAGGCTGCTAGTCTCCCCCCTTGAGGGGGAGATGGCCGCGAAGCGGCCAGAGGGGTCGCTGCGCGTGAAGCGCCAACACTTCAGGACGTTAGACAACGCCGGCGATTTACGTGAGATGACCCCCTCTGTCGCCTTCGGCGACATCTCCCCCTCAAGGGGGGAGATTAGCTCTCACCCCCGCCAGACGCCTTCCTTCCGCAAATCATCCATCGTCCGCGAAATCCCTTCGCGCAGGATCGCCACCATGTCGTCGACCTGCTCTTTGGTGATGATCAGCGGCGGCGACATCACGCACATGTTGATCAGCGGCCGCACCAGAAGGCCGAGCTCGTGGCAATGCGCGTCGATGCGTTTGCCGACATTCTTGTCGAGTTGCAGCGGATCCTTGCTTTCGCGATCGGCCACGCATTCGACGCAAGCCATGAGGCCGACGCCGCGCACCTCGCCGACCAGCGGCAGCTCTTCAAGCGTCCTCAACTGCGCCTGGAAATAGGGCGCGATTTCGCGGGTGTGTTGAAGCACGCCCTCTTCCAGCAGGTCGAGATTCTTCAGGGCAACCGCGCAGCCGATCGGATGGCTGGTGTAGGTCAGGCCATGACCGAACAATGCGTCGGGATGGTTGGAGCGGCGCAGTTCTTCCAGCAGCCGCTCGGAGATGATGACGCCGCCGAGCGGGAAATAGCCCGATGTGATGCCCTTGGCGAAGGTGATCATGTCCGGATCGATGCCGAATACGTCGCCGGAGGCAAACACATGGCCGAGCCGTCCGAAACCGGTCACCACCTCGTCCGAGACATAGAGGATATCGTTGTCGCGGCAGATCTCGCGGATGCGCTTCAGATAGCCGTCCGGCGGCACGATGACCCCGCCCGAAGCCTGCACCGGCTCGCCGACAAAGGCGCCGATGCGGTCGGCGCCGACCCGCGCGATCGTGTCGCGGAACTGGTCGACCAGGAAGTCGGTAAAAGCTGCAATGCTCATGCCCTTCGGCCGCCGGAACGGATCGGGCGAGGAAAGCTTGATCACCAGATCGCTCGCCCCGTCCATCCAGTCGTGATCGCGCGGGCGACCGTTAAGCGATGCCGAGAGATAGGTCGAGCCGTGATAGGCGGCGCCGCGACTGAGGATCAGCTTCTTCTCCGGCCGTCCGCGCACATTGTTGTAGAACTGCATGAAGCGCAGCGCCGTCTCCACCGCCGATGAGCCGCCGGTGGTGAAGAAGGTGTGGCTGAGATCGCCGGGCGCCGCATCGGCAATGCGGCGCGCCAGCTCCGCCGAGGGCGCGTTCATCGTGTACCAGGGCGTGTTGTAGGAGAGCGCCATCGCCTGGTCGTACATGACCTTGGCCAATTCCTCGCGGCGATGGCCGACATTGATGCACCACATGCCGGCCGGCCCGTCTATCAGCCGCTTGCCGGAGGCGTCAGTGATGTAGATGCCGTCGCCCTCGCCGATCAGCGTGCGCGCCTCGTCACCGACCGAACCGGCATAGGGCCAGGGCTGGACGAGATGGCGCTTGGCAAGCTCGACTGCATCGTCATCGCCAGGGCCGATCAGTTCGATTGCCTTGATCTTGCTTTGAGCCGCCATCTTCGCCTCGTATCGCCAGAGCTGCCGAATTCTCACCGAACATCAAACGACGCGGAAAACCACGGAAATCCGGCTTTCTGTCCGCCTATTTTGAATGTTCGTTCAATCAATATCGCAGAAATAGCGCTTGATTTCAATCGGCGGATACGCTCATGATGAAAGAAAGCCGGCAAGCCAGGGAGCGATCATGCTCCAAGCATAATTCGGGAACAGGCGGCCGGCGCCAAGGCATGATCCCGAAAAGTGGGAACCGGTTTTCGGATAAGATCATGCTTCAACGAGGAGTTAGGCCGGGATAACGATCCAGCGGAACGTTATCCTGGCCTAGCGAATGGGAAAGCCGCATGGCGGGACAATCCGAGCCAGCTACCGAAATCACGCCCGGAGCGCTGCAATGACGGTTGCCGCGGAAGGGTCGCCCCCGCTGCGCATGGCCGGGCCAGACGAAATCCCCTTCTGCAATCGGAAGCCGTCCAGGGCTTTGCCCTGATCAGTCCCACCTTCGTCTACGCCCTTATTCTTCTCGTCCTGCCGATCCTGGTCGTTATCGCCCATTCCTTCTGGACGCAGAACTATCTCACCATCGACCACACCTTCACCATGGAGAACTACCGGATCGCGCTGACCGAGCCGATCTACCGCGACCTGCTCTGGCGTTCGCTCTACATCTCGCTGACGGTCAGCCTGCTGACGGTGGCCCTCGCCTACCCGATCGCCTACTTCATTTCCTTCCATGGCGGTCGCCACAAGAGCCTGTGGCTGTTCCTCATCACCATCCCGTTCTGGACGAGCTACCTGCTGCGCGTGATGTCGTGGAAGGTGATCCTCGGCTACAATGGCGTCTTGAATTCCGGTCTGATGGGCCTTGGTATCATCAGCGAGCCGTCGGACGCGCTGCTCTACAATTCCACCGCCGTTATCATCACGCTCACCCATGCCTGGGCGACCTTCGCCATCCTGCCGATCTTCGTTTCGCTGGAGAAGGTCGACCGCACCCTGGTCGAAGCGGCGACCGATCTCGGCGACGGGCCGCTGCGCTCCTTCCTGCGTGTCACCCTTCCGCTGTCGGCGCCCGGGGTCATATCGGCGGCGCTGATCGTCATGATCCCGACCGTCGGCGACTATGTCACGCCGAAGCTCGTCGGCGGCAAGGATGGCGTCATGATCGCCAATGCCATCCAGGCGCAGTTCGGCAAGGCGTCGAACTGGCCGCTGGGTGCCGCGCTCTCGGTCACCACCATGGTCATCGTCTCGCTGATGGCCGGCGCCACGGTCCTGATCATTCGCGCTTTACAAAGGTTGGCGCGATGACGGTGACAAGACGTCTCCTGCCGGGATGGCTGTCGAGCTACGCCACGCTCTACATCCTGTTCCTCTATCTGCCGGTGATCTTCCTGCCGATCTTCTCGATCAACACGGCGGCGACGCCGAAATTCCCGCTCTCGGGCGTCACGCTGCACTGGTACGAGGACCTGCCGAAAACGCCGGCGCTGATCGACGCAACCTGGAACAGCCTGATCGTCGGCGTCTCCGCCTCGATCCTGTCGACGGTGCTCGGCATCCTCGCCGCCCGCTCGATCACCCGCTACCGTTACCCGGGCCGCCGCGCCATCAACGGCCTGATCATGGCGCCGCTGGTGCTGCCCGAGGTGATCGTCGCCATCTCCATGCTGCTTGTCATGCTGCAGCTTGGCCTCAGCCTATCGCTCTTCACCGTGGTGCTCGGCCATGTTCTGGTCTGCATCCCCTACTCCATGACCGTCCTGACCTCGGGCTTCGAGGGTTTCGACCGCAGCCTGGAGGAGGCTTCCGCCGACCTCGGCGAAAGCGCCTTCGGCACCTTCCGGCGGGTGACGCTGCCCATGGTCGCGCCGGCGATCATCTCCAGCCTGCTCGTCTGCTTCACCATCTCGCTCGACGAATTCATCATCGCCTTCTTCCTCACCGGCACCGAGGCGACGCTGCCGATCTACATCTGGGGCCAGCTGCGCTTCGCGGCCAAGCTTCCCGGCGTGCTGGCGCTCGGCACCTTGCTGCTGTTGGCGTCCTTCGTCCTGATGACAATTGCCGAAATCCTGCGCCGCCGCGCGGCGAGACGCACCCAGAACGAGGGAGGCCTCCATGCTTGAGCGGGTCCAGTCCGAGCGCATCCAATCCGACCGCACCATGATCGACATCCGCGACGTCACCCGCAGCTACGGATCGTTCAAGGCGCTGGACAATGCATCGCTGGCGATCCGCGAAGGTGAGTTCTTTTCGCTGCTCGGGCCCTCGGGCTGCGGCAAGACCACGCTGTTGCGCATGATCGCCGGTTTCGACACGCCGACCAGCGGCTCGATCGCCGTCGACGGCCAGCCGATGGACGGCATTCCCGCCAACCGGCGACCCACCAACATGGTCTTCCAGAGCTATGCGATCTTCCCGCATCTCAACGTCGAGCAGAACGTCGCCTATGGGCTGAAGCGGCTGAAGCTGCAGGGCGGCGAAGAAGAACGCCGCGTCGAGGAGGCGCTGGCGCAGGTGTCGCTGACCGGCCTCGGCAAGCGCCGCGCCACCGAGCTCTCCGGCGGCCAGCGCCAGCGCGTCGCGCTCGCCCGGGCGCTGGTCATGCGGCCGAAAGTGCTGCTGCTCGACGAGCCGCTCTCGGCGCTCGACAAGAAGCTGCGCGAGCAGATGCAGGTCGAATTGCGCCGCCTGCAGCAGGCGGTCGGCATCACCTTCGTGCTGGTCACCCATGACCAGTACGAGGCCCTGGCCATGTCCGACCGCATCGCGGTGATGTTCAGCGGCCGCATCGCGCAGGTCGCCTCGCCGAAGGAGATCTACCAGCGCCCGGTCAACCGCCAGGTCGCCGACTTCCTAGGCGGCATGAACTTCGTCAAGGCCGAGATCGTCGAGGAGAACGGCGCCTCGCTGGTGCTCGACACGCTGGGCTTCGGCCGCGTCAGGACCGACAAGCCCAAGGCTTTCATGCGCAATGGCGGCGCGGCGACGCTCGGCATCCGGCCCGAACGCCTGCGCGTTCTGTGGGACAATGCGTCGGCAAAATTCGAGGTCGCCGGCAAGGTGGTGGAGCGCCACTATTTCGGCGAGATCACCCATCTGATCGTCGAGATACCGGGACTCGAAAAACCGCTCTCGGTGACCGAGACCAATGATTTCGGCGCCGACGATATTCCGGTCGGCGCCCCGATCCGCCTCGCCTACGACCCCGAGGCCTTGGTGGCGATGGCCGACTGAATCTTTGCAGCAGCGATGCGCCCGGCGACGATCGCGCCCTCGACATAACCCGGGAAAGACGGCGAGACTTCCGAAGCGGCGAAATAGACCGGCGGCGCGCCGGCAAGGATCACGCGCTCGGCATGGCGCGCGGTCACATCGATGATGAGATCGCTATAAGCGCCGCCGCTCCAGCGGTCATGCGTCCAGTCACGCGCGCTGAAATCGATGATGTCGGCGGCCTGCGGGCCGAGCGCCTGGACAAGCCTGGCGGTGATTTCCGCCTGCAGCGCCGCCTCGCCGAGCGGATGCCAGCGCAGCGCGAGTGGCCCGCCGACAAACACGACAAGCGCGGCGTGACCGGCATCCTGGCTGGCGTCGCAGGCAAACAGCCCCGGCTGGTCGCGCCACATCACCATGCCGCACAGGCCCCGCTCGCGCCAGAACGGCTTTGCGTAGCGCACCAGGATCTTGATCACCGCGCCGCTTTCCCAGACGCCGAGCGCGCCTGCAAGCTCGGCAGGCAGGGCAGGCGCGAAGTCGAGCTTGGCGGCCGTCGCCGGCGGCAGCGCGATCAGAACCTCGCGCGCTTCGATCGTGGCCGCGCCGGTGCTGATGCGAACGCCTTGCGAGGCGCGCTCGACACGCGTCGCCGCCTGGTTCAGGCGCAGCCGGTCGCCGAGCTCGGCGGCCAGATCCTCGGCTAGCGATTGCATGGTGTCGCCCAGAAAATACTGCAGCTCGAACACCTCGTTGGTGATGCGGCGGTCATTGTCGATCAGGTACCAGAGCGGCACCTTGTCCAGCGCCAGGCACCACAGGCCCTCGATCATCGAACGGAAGGCCGCCTTGGCGTCGGCCGTGTCTTTCTGGCGTTCGAGCCATGTCGCCACGGTCAGTCCGGCGATCGAGGCATCGTCCGGCTCGATCCTGTTCATGCGCTCGCGGATCGCCATCGCGATCCGATAGGTCCGCTCGGCTTCCTCGACCGACATCGACGGATGGGTGATGAACTCGCCTTCGATATAGGTCTCGACGAAGCTCTTGCCCCGCGCCTTGGCCAGCGCCATCAGCTCGGGCATGTCCTGGCATAGGAACTGCCCGCCGCTGTCGATCAGCTCGCCGAGCCCGTTGCGGACAGCCTCCACCCTGCCGCCGGCACGATCACGTGCTTCAAGGACAAGGAAATCGATACCCGCCCGCTTCAGCTCGAGCGCGGCGCATAAGCCGGTGAAACCGGCGCCGACGATGACGACGTCCGTTCTTTCAATGATGCTGCTCAATAGCCGGCCTTGATCTTCTCGAATTCGGCGACCATGCGCTGCTTGAGGTCCGGCGCCACCGGCTGCTGGAACAGCGTCTTGTCGAGGAACTTGTCGAGATTGTCGAAGCCGCGCTCGGTGAGCAGCTTCTGGTCCATCGCCGCCATGCCCGCGCTGTTGCCGTGACCGTAGCCGAAGGTCTTCACCATATACTCCGAAACGCCCGGCGCGTTGACCGCGCTCAGGAAATCATAGGCCTGGTCGAGCTTGCCCGGCGCATCCTTAAGCAGCACATAGCCGCACACCCAGGTCGAAATGCCTTCCTTGGTGTCGCGGTTCATGGCGATCGGCATCCCCTGGCCTTTCAGCGTCACATAGGTCTCATTCCAACCCCAGACCAGGTCGACCTCATTGCCCGTGAAGGCCTGATTGAGGTCGGTGTCGTCGGTCCAGTAGAAGCGGACATTCTTGTGCACGTCGCGCAGGAAGGCGGAGGCCTCGCTGAACTGCTCGTCCGTCATCCTGGTCAAGTCCTTCAGGCCGATGACCAGGCTCGCCAGCGCATAGGCGTCGTCGACATTGTCGCCGATGGTGACGCGGCCCTTGAACTTCGGATCGGCGAAGATTTTCAGCGACTGTGCCTCGTCCGCCGTCACCTTGTCGGTGCGGTAGAGCAGCGAGGTGTTGCCCCAGTCGAACGGCATGAACCAAGCCTTGCCGTCGGCGGTGGTGGCCAGATCCTTCATCGCCATGATGCCGGGATTGAGATCTTTCCAGCCGGCAATCTTCGAGGTGTCGAGCGGCTGCAGCAAACCCGCCTCGCGCCACTTCACCACGCTTTGCGAGCAGGGATGCGCGATGTCTGCCTTGAAGCCGGCGCGCATCTTCTCGAAGGCCTCATCCTCGTCGCCGAAGAAGGAGAAGGTCGGCTCGGCGCCGTGTTTGGCGGTATAGGCCGGATGCAGCAGCGGGTCCTCGTAGCCGGACCAGTCGAAGACGACGAGGTCGCCGCCACCTTCGGCAAGCGCATAGGCGGAGCCCGCGCCGACTGTGACGAGGGCGGCCAAAGCAAGGCGGCGAAGCATGGTCTTCATGGCGCGAAAAACTCCCCCATCGCGGACATATCGGGAGAGGTTAGGAGAATTCAGGAGCTTTGGCGAGCCCGCGGGATCGGCGAGCAACCGCTTCAGACCAACATGCGACCGAGACCAGCAATTGTCGAAGTCAGCGCTACCCCTCATCGCCCTGCCGGGCACTTCTCCCGTATAGTGACGGGGAGAAGGGGCTGGCCGCAACGTCGGCTCTCCTTGTTGCGGCGCTGACCATTGGCGAAACCAGCGATGACAGCGCCCCTCTCCCCGTCACTATACGGGGAGAGGATGCCGGTAGGCAGGTGAGGGGCGGCGCCAGCGCTCGAAAGGACGATGGTGCAACCTGAGTTATGACCCTCGTTCCATTCGAGCGAACAAGAACCGCCACCCGAAATAAAGCTCAATAGCCGGCTTTGATCTTTTCGAATTCGGCGATCATCTTGAGCTTGAGCTCCGACGGCAGCGGCTGCTGGAACAGCGTCTTGTCAACCCATTTCTCCACATTGTCGTAGCCCTTTTCCTTCAGCACCGCCGGGTCGACGCCCGCCATGCCCTTGGCATTGGCCTGGCCGTAGCCCCAGTCCTTGACCAGCACCTTGGCGACTTCCGGATCGTTGACGGCGTTGAGATAATCATAGGCCTTGTCGATGTTGCCGGGCGCGTCCTTGAACAACACGTAGCCGCATACCCAGGTCGAGATGCCCTCGTCGGTGTCCTTCTTGGACTTGATCGGCACGCCCGCGGCGGCCGACTGCACGGTGGCGTCGTTCCAGGCCCAGGCGAGGTCGACTTCGCCACCCGAAAGCAGCTGCACGATGTCAGTGGTGTCGGTCCAGTAGGAGCGGACATTCTTGTGCACCTGGCGCAGGAAATCGGATGCCTGCTTGAACTGGTCGTCCGTCATCTTGGTCCAATCTTTCAACCCGATGGCGAGGCTGGCCAGCGCATAGGCGTCGTCGACATTGTCCCCGATTGAAACACGGCCCTTGTATTTCGGATCGGCGAAGACCTTCAGCGACTGCACGTCCTTTTCGGCGATCTTGTCGGAATTGTAGGTGAGTTGGGTATCGCCCCAGTCCCACGGCATGAACCAGGCCTTGCCGTCGGGCGTCGTGGCGAGGTCCTTCATCGCCATGATGCCGGGATTGAGGTCCTTCCAGCCGGTGATCTTCGAGGTGTCGAGCGGCTGCAAGAGCCCGGCTTCGCGCCACTTCACAACGCTTTGCGAGCAGGGATGGCCGAGATCGGACTTGAAGCCGGAGCGGATCTTTTCGAAGGCCTCATCCTCGTCGCCGAAGAAGGCGAAGGTCGGCGAGTCGCCGTTCTTCTCGACATATTTGCCGTGGAAGCTCGGATCCTCGTAGCCGGACCAGTCGAACACGATCAGGTCCTTGTCGGCGGCGACGGCGAGCGCCGCCGCCGAAGCCGCGATCGCGCTCCCAAGCGCCAGGGTCAAAGTCAGGCGTCGGCTGAGTTTCTTCATGCAGTTCCATCCTCTTTTGGTTTGCCGGTCTTGTTTGGCCGGCTGTTGCTAACCCCGGTTTTTGCTAGCCCCAGTTCTCGCTAGCCGTAGTGTTTCGGGAAGGCGGCGGCTAAGAACGCGTTCGCCGCCTGCAATGCCGTCTCGCGCGTGGTGTCCTCCGTCCCCATCATCAGCCGCAGCCACAGGCCCTCGAGCATGGCGCTGAGCGCGAGCGCGATGGCCTGGGGGTCATAGCTGTATCCGCCGCTTTCCTTGAGCGTCGTGCAGAGATCGATGAAGACCTGCTGGTAATAGGCGTCGCGTGAGCTGCTCAGCGCCTGGTAGGTCGGCCGCGACTTGGCCTCGCCCCAGAAGGCGAGCCAGGCGGCGAGCTTGCGCTTGTTGCAGATCGATCGGTCGAAATCGGCCCACACCAGCTGCTGCAATTGTCTCGCCGGATCGTCGCCCGCCTTCTGGAGGGCGGTGCGCCAATGCGCCGAATACTCGTCATACATGTGCTGCAGCGTGGCGATGAGCAGCTTTTCCTTGCTCTCGAAATGGAAGTTGACGATGCCCCGCGACAGGCCCGCGCCGTCGGCCACGTCGGCCATCGTCGTTTCGGCATAACCGCGCTTGGCGAGCGAATCGATCGTCGCCTCGATCAGCTGCAACCGGCGGACCTCTTTCGAGGCCTTGCGGCCGCGCTTTTCGGCATCGCCTTTGGATGCCGTTTCGGAGAGAGCATCGCTCGCCTCAGTCTTCATGGGTGTGACGGTCTCCAGCATCGCCGGCTATCCAACCGGCTTCCAACCGCGCAGATGAGTGGGGCGGTGCTCGCCACTGTCAAGCACCTTCTGCATCGCCTCCCAGGTCCTGATGTTCTTGTCGACATAGGCCGCGCCGGCCGCTGCCGCGGCCTGCGCGTAGAGCGCCCCCTTTAGCCGCGAAAGCTCTTCGTGCGCGACCGCGCGGTACCATGGATTGCGGTCGCGGATGGTGATGTCGGTGAAGCCGGCGCGCCGCATCGCTTCGGCGTAGCGCGCCGGCGAGGCCATGGCGAAGGACAAGCCCTCCGCCTCGACATAGGCTTTCATCTCCGGCGACGGTTCGCCGTCATGTCCGATCATCCAGTTCGATGCCGCGAAGACCCCGCCCGGCTTCAGCACGCGGAAGATTTCAGCGAACAGCGCGTCCTTGTCCGGCACATGCAAAAGCGCGTCCTTGGAGAAGACGACGTCGAAGGAGGCGTCGGTGAAAGGCAGCGGCCCCGGCGGCGCCTGGACGAAGCTGACGCGGTCCTCGAGGCCCTGCCTTATCGCCCCTCGCCTTGCCGCCTCGATCACCGGCTTTTCGACGTCGAAGCCGGTGGCTCGAGCCGCTCCATGCTTTGCCACCAGATGCAGCGTGATGCCGCCGGCTCCGCAGCCGATATCGAGGATCGTCTTGCCCTGGAGCGAAACGCCTTCGACCACGCGATCGACCTCTTCGGGACCGCCCGGCGACAGGTAGCCCTCGCCCCACAACGCTTCGAGGAAACGGATGGCTGTGTCGTCATATTCCGGCTCGGCGTCAGCCGTTTCGATCATCGGATCTTCAGCCCCAAATGCCGATGTGGATCAGTCCAGATGCTGCCAAAGCCTAGCGCATCAACAGGAAAACGCAACATCATTTGTTGAACATTCATTCAAAATGGCTGGACAAAAAACCGTGAACCGTGCCAAATTCTGGCAATCGGGGAACAAAGGCACCGGGCAATTCGGGAAAAGCGTGAAGCGGTTTTCCGTCAGGAGTTGCGCAGAAACAAAAAGATAGGGCTACCGGATGGAGGTTCTGCGCACATGAAGGCCTGGGACGCGATCGTCATCGGCGGCGGACATAACGGACTGGTCAACGCCTGCTATCTGCAGCGCGCCGGCCTGGACGTGCTAGTGGTCGAGAAGAACGACTGGGTCGGTGGCGCGGCCACCAGCCGCGAGCTGACGCCGGGCTTCCTCTACTCCAACTGTTCCTATGTCTGCTCGCTGTTCCGACCCGAGATCATGCGTGACCTGGAGCTGCCGCGCTTCGGCCTGCAGGTGATCTCCTATGAAGGCGGCGCCGTGTTCACGCGCGATGGCGACTATCTTGCCAACTACCGCGACCACGATGCGCATCGCCGCGAGTTCGCCCGCTTCTCGAAGCGCGACGCCGAGGCCTATGATCGCTATTCGCGCGACGTCACGCGGCAGTGCCGCTTCATCCAGCCGCTCTTGATGCGCACCGCGCCCGACCCGACCAGCTTCAGGCCGCGCGACCTCGGCGAGCTGCTCTATCTCGGCAAGAAGTTCGCCGGCCTCTCGGCCGAGGAGATGGCGCTGACCCTGCGCTTCTGGACGATGTCGATCTCGGACTTCCTCGACGAGTATTTCGAGACCGAAGTCATCAAGGCGAATTTCGCGCTCTCCGGCATCATCGGCACGGCGCTCGGGCCCATGTCGCCGGGCACGGCTTACGTGCTGCTCCACCACTATATGGGCGAGGTCGACGGCTCGGTCGGCGCCTGGGGCTATGCGCGCGGCGGCATGGGCGCCGTCACCAGGGCGCTGGCCGCCTCCTTCAAGGCTTCCGGCGGCACCATCCGCACCGGCGCCGAGGTCGATCATGTGCTGATCAGGAACGGCAAGGCCAAGGGCGTGGTGCTCGCCGGCGGCGAGGAGATTTTTGGCAAGCTCGTCATCTCCAACGCCGACGTCAAGCGCACCTTCCTGAAACTGGTCGAGGAGAAGGAACTGCCCGAGATCTTCCTGCGCCGTGTCAGGAATTTCAAGATTCGCGGCTCGTCCGGCAAGGTCAACATCGCGCTGGATTCGCTGCCCGAGTTTCCGGCGCTGCCGAAGGACTCGCCGGTCTATCGCGCCGACATGCATTTCACCGATTCCATTGAACGCATGGAGCGCGCCTATGACGACTGGAAGGCCGGGCGCTGGTCTGCCGACCCCTTCCTCGACATGATGATCCCGACCACGCTCGACCCGACCATGGCGCCGCCGGGCAAGCACTTCATGAGCTGCTTCGTCCAATACGCGCCGCCCAAGATAGACGGGCGCGACTGGACCGACGCCGACCGCGACGGCTTCGCCGAAAGCGTGATTTCCCAGATCGCGCAATATTCGCCCGGTTTCCGCGATCGCATCGTCCATATGGAAGTGCGCACGCCGCGCGAGATCGAGGCCGAGGTGGGCCTCACCGAAGGCAATATCTTCCAGGGCGAGCTGACCTTCGACCAACTGCTCTTCAACCGCCCGGTGCCGGGCTACGCGCAATACCGTTCGCCGGTCGGCGGTCTCTATATGTGCGGCTCCTCCACCCATCCCGGCGGCGGCGTCATGGGCGCGCCCGGACGCAACGCCGCCGCCGAGATCCTGCGCGATCTCGCCAAGCCGACCCTGCATATGAGCCCGGCCCATGACGTCATCTGAACTGAATTGGGACGCCATCGTCATCGGCGGCGGCCATAACGGCCTCGTTGCCGCCGCCACGCTGGCCAAGTCGGGCCGCAAGGTGCTGCTGCTCGAAGCCGGCAAAGAGGTCGGCGGCGCCGCGCGCACCGAGGAGTTCGCGCCCGGCTTCCGCGTCTCCGCCGTCGCGCATCTGCTCAACCGCCTGCATCCCGATGTGGTGAAGACGCTGGAGCTGGAACGCCACGGGGTGACGATCGAACGCGGCGACTTCGTGCCGTCGGTGGCGCTGTCCAAGGACGGCCCGCTGGTGCTGCACGGCGCCTATGGCGAAGTGCTGACCGGCGCAAGCCCTTCGGAGCAAGCTGCCTGGAAGCAACTGCGCGCGCAATTGCTGCGCTATGCCGGCGTGCTTAAGCCTTTCCTGTCGCGCCGGCCGCCTGACCTCGGCAACATGTCGCTGGCCGAGATGACCGGGCTCGGCCGGACGGCGCTGGCGTTGAAGCGGCTCGGCAAGGAAGACATGCGCGACTTCCTACGCGTGCTTCTGATGAACGTCTACGACCTGCTCGACGAGCAGCTTTCGGACGACCCGCTGAAGGGCCTGCTCGCCTTCGACGCGACGCTCGGCTCGCATCTGGGGCCGCGCTCGCCGACCTCGCTGCTCGGTCTCTACTACAGACTTGCCGGCGAGATCGGCGGCCTTGCGGGCGCGCAAGTCCAGCCGAAAGGCGGCATGGGCGCCGTCGTTGCCGCCATTCGCGCCGCGGCGGAGAAGGCCGGCGTCTCCATCCGTCACGCTTCGCCGGTCGCCAGGGTGATCGTCGAGAAGGGCCACGCCGTGGGGGTCGTCACGCAGAGCGGCGAGACACTGCGCGCAAAGACCGTCGTCTCGGCCATCAATCCCGCGACCACGATCCTCGATCTCGTCGGCCCGCGCGAGGTCGACACCGGCTTCGTGCGCAAGGTCCGGAATGTCCGCATGAAGGGCGATGCGGCGAAGCTCCATCTGGCGCTCGACCGGCCGCCGCAATTCGCTGGCGTCGATGCCGCCGGCCATAAGGGTCGCCTCGTCATCGCGCCTTCGCCCGACCATGTCGAGCGCGCCTTCAACCCGTCGAAATATGGCGCGTTCTCGCCCGAGCCGGTGATGGAGATCACCCTGCCCAGTCTCGCCGATCCCTCGCTTGCACCGTCCGGCGCCTGCGTGCTTTCGGCCCTGGTGCAATACGCGCCCTACGCGTTGAAAGAAGGCTGGACGGCCGGCAAGCCGCTACTCCTGAAAGCAATCATGGCACAGCTCGAAGTCTATGCGCCTGGGATCGGCGCCACGGTGCGCCACGCCGAGCTTCTGACGCCCGCCGACATCGAGGCGCGTTACCGCATGCCCGGCGGCCATTGGCACCATGGCGAGTTACAGGCCGACCAGATGCTGATGTCGCGGCCGGTCTCCGGCTGGTCGGGCTACGACACGCCGCTCGAAGGGCTGTTCCTTGCCGGCGCCGGCTCGCATCCGGGAGGCGGCATCTCCGGCGCGCCCGGCCTCAACGCCGCGCGCCGCATCATCGCGATGAGGGCATGAGGATGAAATTCGTCGAAGTAGCGCTTTACGGCGAAGGAACGCCGTCATGAACCATCATCCCACCATAAAGCCGTCAAGCGACGCCCGCACAGCAGCCCAATCCCACTTCCGCACGCTGCGGCTCGGAACCCCGTTCCAGCCCCGCATCGACGCGCTGGGGCTGAAGCAGGACTGGTACAATTGGGCCGGCTACCGCGCGCCGCATTCGCTGTGGGACGAGGAGCTGGAATATTTCGCCATCCGCAGCCAGGCGGCGCTGTTCGACATCTCGCCGATGATCAAATACCGGATTGAAGGCCCGGACGCCGAGGCCTATCTCGACCGCGTCACGCTGCGCGACGTCACAAGGCTGAAGCCCGGCCGCGTCCACTACACCGCCTGGTGCGACGACGACGGTTTCGTGCTTGACGACGGGACGCTGTTCCGGCTCTCGCCGACGCGCTTCCGCCTGTGTTCGCAGGAGCGGCATCTGCCCTGGCTGCTCGACAGCGCTTTTCGATACGATGTGACTGTCGAGGAGGAGACCGAAGCCGTGGCCGGCCTGGCGCTGCAAGGCCCGACCTCCTTCGCCATCCTGCGCGACGCGGGCTTCGCCGGCGTCGAGCGGCTGAAGATCTTCGACCTTGCCGAATTCGCGCATGACGGTGGCGCCGTCACCATCTCGCGCACCGGCTTCACCGGGGATCTCGGCTACGAGCTGTTCGTACCGGCCGACAAGGCACTGACCCTCTGGGACAGGCTGATGGCCGCCGGCGAATTGCGCGGCATCCGCGCCATCGGCTACACCGCGCTGAACCGCGCTAGGCTGGAAGCTGGCCTCATCGTCGCCAATGCCGACTTCACCACGTCCGAGCATGCCATCCGCACCGACCGTCTGCGCATGCCCGACGAGATCGGCTTCGGCTTCATGATCGATCCGGACAAGGGCCACTTCAACGGCCGCCGCGCCATCTTCGAAGCGCGCGCCAGGAAGAAGCTGCGCCATGTGCTGGTTGGGCTGGAGATCGAAGGCAACATCCCGGCCGAGCACGCCATCGTCTACTACAGGAAGAGCCAGGAAGTCGGGCTGGTCAGCGCGGCGATGTGGTCGCCCATGGCCAAGCGCAACATCGCGCTCGCCTCCTTGCAGCGGCCCTATGGCGACACGATCGTCGACGATCTCTGGGTCGAGATCTACGCCATGCGCGAGCTGCAGTACCAGAAGCTGATGAAGAAGGCGAAGGTGGTCCCGCGGCCCTTCATCAAGCTCGACCGCCGCACCGCCAACCCGCCGGCGGACTTCTGACGATGGCAAGCGAAGCGGAAGACCTGGAAGCAGAGGTCGCCGAGCAGTGGCAGCTGGTGAACACGCCGCTCGGCGAGATGTGGTCCGGCCGCACTCGCTACGCGGCGGCGATGTATTTCTTCAAGCGCGGCGAGATGAATGCGGAAACGCTGGAGGTCTACCGCATCTGCGCCCGGCTCGACGCGGAAAACCCCTTGGCGATCATCCGCGACCGCGGCGTCGGCCAGGAATGGCTGAAGCGGATGGCTTTTTAAGGCCTTCCTCGCGGTCGTCATTCTAGGGCGGAGCAAGGAGCGTAGCGACGCGGCGCAGACCCTAGAATCCATTCCGTGACCGCTGCGCGCCGCAACGGTGCAAGCATATCGTTCGTCGGTAGCGGCGAAGCAAAATCCTGGACCGCTGCAACGCCGTGAGGTCACGGAATGGATCCTCGGGTCTGCGCCGCGTCGCTTCGCTCCTTGCTCCGCCCGTGGATGACGAAGTCGCGCTTCACCCAATCGTCCGTTCCAGCACGCTCAACCAGTTCCGGTAAGCGATCTTCTCGATCAGCGCGCGTCCGAAACCGCGCGCCGCGAGCGCATCGATGAGCTTGGGCAGGCCGGCGACATCACCGATCGGGGCCGGGATCATGGCGCCGTCGAAATCGGAGCCGAGGCCCACGCCGTCCTCGCCCAGCGCCTGCAGCAGCGAATCGATGTGTCGCACCATGATGTCGATGCTGGTGTCGGCGTTCATGCGGCCATCCTCGCGCAGGAAGCCGGTGGCGAAGTTCAGGCCGACCATGCCGCCCGATTCGCGGATCGCGCCGAGCTGCCAGTCGGTGAGGTTGCGCGAATGGCCGCAGATCGCATGCACGTTGGAGTGGGTCGCGACCAGCGGCGCGTCGCTGAGCTCGGCCACGTCGCGAAAACCCTTCTCGTTGAGATGCGAGAGGTCGATCATGATCCTAAGCCGGTTGCAGGCCTTGACCAGCGCCTTGCCGGCATCGGTGAGGCCAGGCCCGGTATCGGGCGAGGAGGGAAAGCGGAACGGCACGCCATTGCCGAAGGCGTTCGGGCGGCTCCAGACGATGCCCAGCGAGCGCAGCCCGGCGGCGTGCAGCACGTCGAGCATGGCGAGCCCGGGATCGATCGCCTCAACGCCTTCGATATGGAAGATCGCCGCGATCGAGCCCTTCGCCATGGCGTCCCGCACATCGCCGGCGCTGCGGCAGACGGTCAGCGCGCCGGCGCGCTCCAGCCTGAACAGGATCGAAGCCATGCCGATGGTCGAGGTGATCGCTTCTGCTTGCGGCAGCTCGGGCGGCAAGGGCTCGTTGTCGCTCGGCGCCGGCGGCACGGCGCTGCGCTTCGACTTTTCGACCGGCGGCGGAAAGATCGCGAACATGCCGCCGGCAAAGCCGCCCTTTCTGGCGCGCGGCAGGTCGATATGGCCACCCGGCGTTCCCTCGATGAACAGTTTTTCGACATCGGCTTCCTTCGACTGGTAGAGTCGCAGCAGCGTGTCGTTGTGTCCGTCTAAAACGGGGATCAGATCGGTATCGGTCATCAGGGGAGCCATTCAAATCGGGGACGGGCGGGACGACAGGTTTCGTCCGAACGAACCGTCAACTTAGGCAAGATGGCCGGCCGGCGCAAATGCGAAGGCTGGCTCTTTTCCTTCTCCCCTTGTGGGAGAAGGTGGATCGGCGCGCCAGCGCCGAGACGGATGAGGGGTGTTCCAGCTTGACAAGGACGGCGATCCGTCCAACACCCCTCATCCGGCCGCTGCGCGGCCACCTTCCCCCGCAAGGGGGGAAGGAAGAAATCCTCTACCGCTTCAGCACATCCGCCCATTCCGGGTGGCGGCGGAACTGGGCGTTGGCGAAGGGGCAGAGCGGGATGATCTTCTTGCCGACGGCGCGCGCATCCTCCACGGCGCGGGTGACGAGCCGAAGCCCGGCGCCCTGGCCGCGAAAGACCTCCGGCACCTCTGTGTGGTCGATGATCAGCTGGTGCTCGCCGATCTTGGTGAAGGTCATCTCGGCCTCGGCGCCGCCAGGGCCGCGCAGCACATAGCGCCCCTTGGAGCCGTGGTCTTCCAGTTCGATCTCGGGCAATTGGTCAGCCATTGTCCTTGCCTCCTCCGAGCATGATGCCGAAAAGTGTGAAGCGGTTTTCGGACGACATCATGCTCTATCTCTTTGGAGCCGGCGCGAGCGCGAACAGCTGCCGCGCCGCTTCGATTTCATTCGGCCGAACCTCATGCCCACCGTCGTGCCATTCCACTGTGACATCCGCGCCGTCGGCACGCAAATAGGCCTCGAGCCGCGACGTCAGGTTAGGCGGGCAGATCGGGTCGCGCCTGCCGGCCGTGAGTAGGATATGGCGGCCGGCAAGGCTGCCCTGCACCTTCGGCTCGAACGGGATCAGCGGATGCATCAGTGCCGAGGCATCGAACAGCGTCGGCTCGGCGAACACCACCGAAGCCAGGATGTTGGCGCCGTTGGAGTAGCCGAGGCCGAACACGGCCGATGGTTTTGCCGCCTCGACATGCGCCTTGACGAAGCCCGCCATTTTCGATGTCGCGCGCGCCAGGTCGTTCATGTCGTAGACGCCCTCGCCAGTGCGGCGGAAGAAGCGAGCTGCGCCATGCTCAGACACGTCGCCGCGCGGCGAGACGATCGTCGCCGAAGGTACGAGCTCGCGGCCGAAGCCAAGAAGCTGGTTCTCGTCCGCGCCGGTGCCGTGGAAGACAAAGAGCAGCGGGCTGCCCGGCGAACCGGGCAGCATTTTGTGGAGGTAAGCGTCCTTGCTCATGGCTTCAGCCTTCCAGCTTCTGCAGGTGCTCTTCGAGATAAGGCCTAAGATGCTGATGCTGCGTCGGCAGCTTCAGCGCCTCGCCAAGATGGGCAGTGTCTTCGTCGCGGTCGAAGCCCGGTTCGTTGGTTGCCACCTCGAACAGCACGCCGCCCGGCGTGCGGAAATAGATCGCCCAGAAATAGTCGCGATCGATGACCGGCGTCACGCCATAGCCCGTGTCGATCAGCGCCTTGCGCACCTCGAGCTGCTTGGCGCGATCCTCGACCGCGAAGGCGACATGGTGCACCGAGCCGGCGCCGAGATTGGCGAAGCCGGCGCCCGGCAGCGATTCGATGTCGACGACATCGGCGCCATTGCCGTTCTTGATCGCCAGCCGGCGGATATTGCCGGACTTGTCGACCTCCTCATAGCCCATGAACTTCAGGAGCTCCTCGGTGGCGCCGCCGTCCTTCAGCCGGAGCGAGACCGAGTGAAAGCCGCGGATCGCCTCGCCGCCGGGAACGCCGCCCTTGACCCAGGGAGCTCTGCTGTCGGCCTTGTCCTCGACAAGCGCGAAGCTGTCGCCGTCCGGGCCGGTGAAGGTAAGCCGCTTCTCGCCAAAACTTTCAGTGCGGGCGACATTGCCCAGGCCCTCATCGGCGAAGCGCTTTTCCCAATAGGCGAGCGTGCCTTCCGGCACCGAGAACACGGTCGTGCCGACCTCGCCGACGCCGTGCCGGCCCTTGCCGATATCGGGGAACGGGAAATACGTCATCACCGAACCCGGCGTGCCGACCTCGTCGGCATAGTAGAGGTGATAGACGTCCGGCGCGTCGAAATTGACGGTTTTCTTCACCCGGCGCAGGCCGAGCTTTTTCGTGAAGAACTCATTGTTGCGGCGTGCGTCGCTCGCCATCGAGGTGACGTGATGCAGGCCTTGGATCTGATTGAGCATGGTTGTGCTCCTTCCCTTGTTCTTGCGCGGCCCTCGCCGCTGTCCACGCCAATATGAGGAGGGGCGGCTCTGCGGCAAAGCGGGCAAACACAGGATGGACTGTATCATAAACGTGAACGACCGTTCAAACTATGTTCACCAATCCATCACCAGCATCGGCTTGCAACCCATGTGATTTCCGTTCCATCTGAGCGCTTCCACAAGGAGACGATCTTGGACAATCCGACGAGCCGCCCGAATGTTCTCCTCATCACTTGCGACCAATGGCGTGGCGATTGCCTATCGGCGGCCGGCCATCCGGTCGTGAGGACGCCAAATGCGGATGCGCTCGCGGCCGAGGGCGTGCTCTTCCGCCGCCATTATGGCGGGGCAGCGCCTTGTTCTCCGGCCCGCGCCTGTCTCTATACAGGCCTCTACCAAATGAACAATCGCGTCTGCCGCAACGGCACGCCGCTCGACGCGCGCCATGCCAACATCGCGCTTTCGGCGCGCGCGGCGGGCTACGATCCAACCCTGTTCGGCTACACCGATGTCTCGCTCGACCCGCGCCAGCTTGCGGTGGGGGATCCGCGCCTGCGCAGTTATGAAGGCGTGCTGCCTGGCTTCACCGTCCGACAGGCTTTGCCCGAGCATCAGAAGCAGTGGCTGTCATGGCTGCGCGCGCAAGGCATAGACACCGGCTCCGGCAGCCCTGGCATCCACCGTCCGGCCGGAGGGCAGGCGGAATGCGACGTCACCAGCGACGCGCCGCCGGTCTATTCGAAGGACCAGACGCCGAGCGCTTTCCTGGCCGGCGAATTTATCCGCTGGCTTGGCGAGCAGGAGAAGGGCGCGCCATGGTTCGCGCACATCTCCTTCATCAGCCCGCACCCGCCCTTCATCGTGCCGGAGCCTTACAATACGATGTACGATCCGGCTGAAGGCCCCGCTTTCAAGCGGGCGGCAAATTGGCAAGCCGAAGCCGCAAGCCACCCCTATCTCGCCTATGATCTCGCCCTCCAGAAAAGAACGAAATTCGTTCCAGGAATGGAGGGCAACGTGCCGGACTGGAGCGAAGAGAATTTCCGCCGCATCCGCGCGATCTATTACGGCATGATTTCGGAGGTCGATGCGCAGCTCGGCCGCATCTGGCAGGCGATCAAATCGGCCGGCGCCTGGGACGACACCATCGTCGTCCTTACATCCGACCATGCCGAGATGATGGGTGACCATTTCATGCTGGGCAAAGGCGGCTTCTTCGATGCCAGCTACCACATTCCGCTGATCGTCCGCGACCCGCGCCGAAGAGCCGCGGCCGGTTCATCCGTGGAGCATTTCACCGAAGCCGTCGATGTCTTTCCGACCTTGCTCGACTTTATTGGCGCCGCGCCGCAGCACCATCTCGACGGCTGCTCGCTCACGCCGTGGCTTGACGGCGACCGGCCCGGAAACTGGCGCGACGCCGCGCATTGGGAGTTCGACTTCCGCACGATCGCGGCGGGCGAAGCCGAACGCCATTTCGGCATGGAGTCGCGCGACTGCAATCTCGCCGTCATCCGCTCGGCCGGCTTCAAATATGTCCATTTCGGTGGCGGCCTGCCGGCGCTTCTTTTCGACCTGTCGCAAGACCCGGGAGAACTGAACAACGTGGCGAACGACCCGGCCTATCTGCCGGTACGGCTGGAGTTCGCGGAGAAGATGCTTGCCTGGCGAGCCGCTCACCTCGACCAGTCGCTGGCATTGGCGGAACTGACGGAGGATGGCGTGGCTGGGTGCGTTGCCAAGGCAGTAGGGCAGTAGGCAAAAGGGGCAGTAGGGAATCGCTCCCTACTGCCCTACTGCCCTATTCCCTTACTTCAGCATCATCCGCTGCTGGTCGCGATTGGCGGCATAACTGCTCTTGTCATAGGCAGTCTGCGCCTGCAGCTGTTCCTTGGTGAAGTTGGTGTAGAGATATTTCTTGCCGTTCTTGTCGGTCATGAATTTGAGCTTGTCCATGCCGACCGCCACCTCCTTAGCGCCGATGCCGAGGAAGCCGCCGACATCGACGACGACCGCGTCCGGCTTGTTTTCGGGCGTCAGCACGACGTCGCCGATGGACCCGATCTTTTCGTCGTTGGCGCCATAGACCGTCGTACCCTTCAGATCGTCGACCCTGATATTGCCCATGGGCATTTCCGTCAGCGCCGACTTGTCGATGGACGAGGTCTTGGTCTGATCGGTTGCGGCGGTGCCGTTGTCGGCGGGCTTGTTCTCGGCCGTGCTCTGGGCCGGCGGCGTCGCAGGCTTGGTCTCGGCCGTCGACTTGGCGGGCTCTGCCGGCTTGGCGCCCTTGTCGGAGGTCGTGTCCGAAGACACCACCGCGGGCGTGGTCGCCGCGGGAGCGTTGTTCGCGGCCGCGGTGTTGCCCGGCGCCGGATCATAGGCCTTGCGGTTGAAGTCGGGCTGCGCCTGCAGTTCCTCCTTGGTGGTCTCGGCCACCAGCCAGCGGTCGCCATTCTTCTCGGCCCATTTTGCCTTGGCGAAGTCATAGGTGACATTCTTCGTGCCGATGCCGAGGAAGCCGCCGACGCCGATCACCAGCGATTCGGCCTTGCCGTCCTTGGCAAGCACGATGTCCTTCACGTCGCCGATCTTCTGGGCGTCGTCCGCGGTGCCGTTGTACACTGACTCGCCCATGATGTTGGAGGCGAGGTTGCCCTCGGCCTTCTTTACCGGCTCGGCCGGCGCGGCCGCCGGAGCCTGTGCCGTCGTTGTGTTGTTGGCGGGCTGCGTGGCATCGGTCGACTGCGCCGGCGCCGGATCATAAGGCTTGCGGTCGAATGCCGGCAGGGCGTTCAGCTCATCCTTGGTCGACTTGGCGACCAGCCAGCGGTCGCCGTTCTTCTCGGCCCATTCCAGCTTCGCGTAGTCGAAGGCGACGTCTTTCTTGCCGACGCCGAGAAAACCGCCGACCCCGATGATGGCGGACTTGGCCTTGCCGCTGGAATCGAAGACGACGTCATCGACCTTGCCGATGTTCTGGGCGTCGTCGCCGGTGCCATTGTAGACGGACTCGCCGATGATGTTGGACATCAGCGCGCCATCGGCGCGCGGCACCGGAGCCGTGGTTTCGGCTGCCGGGGCTTGTGGGGCCGGAGCGGGCGTCGTCTGCGCAACGGCGCCGGTTGCGAGCAGTGTAGCGATCGCGGTGGTCGCAAAAAGAGTGCGGATCATGATGGTCTCTCCTCGTGCCTGATTTGTGCATGCTGCTCACGCGGCCAGCCTCTGAACGGCGGTCGGGAGCGGCAGTGTCGACAGGTTCACAACGTTGTGAGCGGGGTGTTGTTCCAACCACAACACGTTCACGAGCGTCTGGGTTGCCAAACCTGCGCTGGAACCTTTGCGGCCGCATCCTCGTTCCAGCCTGCGGCTGAGGGTCTGGCGGCTCAAGGCGGCCTGAAGGGAAACGGAGCGGGTATGCGGTTTGCTGCGGTGCTTAATCGGGACGGCGGCACGCTCCGCACCATCGACATGGAAGCTTTTTCCGGCCAGTTGCGTCAGACGCTTGAAGCTGCGGGACATTCGGTCGAGATCGACGTCGTTGCCGGCCGGGATGTCGCTGCCGCGCTGGAGAAGGCCATCGCCAGGCGCAACATCGACGTGATCCTTGCCGGTGGCGGCGACGGCACGATCTCGACCGCGGCCTCCCTTCTCATGAACAAGAAGAAGGCGCTGGCCATTTTACCTGCGGGGACGATGAACCTCTTCGCGCGCGGCCTGGGCATCCCGCAGACACTGGAGGCAGCGCTGCGGTCCTTTGCCGATGGCGAGGTGATCGCCGTCGACATGGCGAGCGCCAATGGCCAGCCTTTCGTGCATCAGTTCTCGATCGGCATGCATGCCAAGATGGTCCAGCTGCGCGAGAAAATGGATTTCGGCTCGCGCCTTGGAAAGATGCAGGCCTCCGTGCGCGCCGCCTGGGCGGCGATCAAGAATCCACCGGCGCTGAAAGTGAGCCTGAGCATCGGCAAGGCGGAGATCGTGATGCGCACGACCGGCATCGGCATCTCCAACAATCTGTTCGGCGAGGGCCACCTGCCCTATGCCGACAATCCGGCCGGCGGCGTGCTCGGCGTCTATGTCAGCGTCGCGCGCCGGCGTCACCATCTGGCAAAGCTGCTGCTGGACATGCTGCGCGGCCGGCTGCGCCGAAGCGCCCATGTCGAAGTTCATCAGGCCGGTAAGGTTGTCCTCAAGGTCCTCTCGCCCGCCAGGAAATTCAGCGCCGTCCTGGACGGCGAATTGATCAGGCTCGAGCGCGAAACCACGATCGAGATCCACCCCGGCGCGTTGAACGTGCTTGTACCGTCGAGCGGCGTCAGCGCAAAGGCAGCTTGAAGACGGCGCTGCTTCAGGGTTTTGCGGTCGATTGGCCCGGAGCGGCGCCCTGCTCGGTGCCAGGCGGCTGCGGCACGTGCTGCTCGCCGGAAGCCGGCGACTTTATCAATTCCCCGTAAATCTCCACCGCACCCCACGCAATGAAGGCCAGCAACAGGCCGGCTACGAGAATCCTTAACGCGTGCCAACCCCAGTGTCCCTGGCGGGCTTTGTCTTCAGGAACGATCTTGGTCATGATTGGCCTCCATGTTGCGTGTCTGGCCAAGCGTTTCGGGCACGGCACGATCGGGTAACGAGCCCTTGCCGTGAAGGTTCCGAGCGGGTGATACCACGTTGAGGATCATTGGACGAATGAGGCCCGAAGCAGGCTTCGAACCTCGCCAGCAAGCCAGCCGCGATAGTCATGCCCAAGCAGGCCGCCACGCTGGAGACCTCGACAGCCTAATGCAGATCGTCTGGACCTCGCTCTGGTGGCGACGGCCTGGTGTTCTCCCGATAGATGGCGTAGGCGACGACAGCCAGGGCGGGCGCCGCAATGGCTGCCAGCCCGCCCTTGCTCCTGGCAAGCGCCGGAAGCAGGGCAAGCGCGGCGGTAACACCCACCGCCGTCATGTCGGCCTGTCGCCGTCGCGCGCGGCGTTTGGCGCGCGCGCTGGCGGTCAGCTTGTGGATGACGATGATCAGCCCGGCAAGCACCAGGAACCCGATGCCGAAGCCCAGGCTGGTCGCCAGCGGCCCGTAGCGCGCCGCCAGCCAGATATAGGCGGCGCCGATGAGGAAGGCGACGCCGCAGAGGGCGAAGATGGCCGCAAGCCCATAAAGGATGGCCGTTATCCGCGCCCTTTGCAAAGCAGCCATGGCCTCGCCCGAGGCAAGGGCCGAGATCAGCGAGACAAGCGTCCCCATCTGAGGCTAGCGGCGGGAAAGAAGCGCGAAGAGGAAACCGACGCCCGCGGCGATCGCCAGCGACGTCACCGGCTTCTCACGGACCTTGGCGATCAGTTGTGCCTCAATGTCCTCGGCACTTCCCCGCATGCTCTCGAACGCGGCTTCGCCTTGCGCGCGCAGCTGTTCGACGCCGTCCGCGGCCGCGCGTCGCGCGGCGCCGTAGCCGTGCTGGCCTGTCCTGGCGAGTTGCTCGGTGAGTTTCTGGATATCCGCCTTCAACTGCTCGATATCGGCTTCGAGATCGGCGGTGGTTGCTTGGTCCGTTGCGGATTTGCCTGCGGCGGTTGCCATTCTCTAACTCCTTGCGTTTGCGTTGGTTTCAACGCCCGTTCTGCACCATGGTTCCGGGCCTGGCCTCTCACAGCACCCTAGAGCGTGTCCAGATTCAGGTCAGGCCGGCCTCACCTGAATCTGAACACGCCCTAGATCAGCGGCCTGCGGTCCTCCCCTAGCCCTTCCCAGCGGGCCAGCTTCTTCAGCCCATCATAGTCGATCACTTCACAGCCACCATCCCGCCACAGGACCAATTTGCGGTCCATCAGCTTGCGGATCGTCTTGTTGGTGTGGACAAGCGAGAGGCCAAGCGTGTCGGCGACGTGCTGTTGCGTGATCGGGATCTGCACCGGCGTCTTGCCGTTCAGGCCGGCGCCGCGAGCCCGACTGGCGATGAAGGCGATAAGATAGGCGGCGCGCTCGAGCGCGGTGCGACGGCCGATGCTGAGCAGGTTCTCGTCCAGCATTCGCTCCTCGCGCGAAGCGATCCAGGTTATGTCGTAGGCAAGGCCGGGGTGGTTGCGGTAGAGTTCCTGCAGCTGCTCGCGTTCGAAGACGCAAAGCAGCATCGGCGACAGGGCTTCGACGGAATGCTGCATCTCGCCCATCAGGCTGCCCTGCAGGCCGATGAGGTCGCCGGGCATGGAAAAATTGAGGATCTGTCGCCGCCCGTCGGGCAACAGCTTGTAGCGGAACGCCCAGCCCGACAGCACCGTGTAGAGATGGGCGCTGTGGCTGCCTTCGACCAGGACCGTCGCCCCCTTGTCGACGGCAAGCTCACCGCGCTTGAAGGTGCTGATGAATGACAGTTCCTGCTTGTCGAACTCGCGGAATGCAGGCAGAGGCCGCAATGGGCACTTTTCGCAACGATATTGACGGCTGGCGATCGGACGTGCGCTTTGGCTGGACATTTCGACCCCTCTTCGAAATCCCTGCCCTTGCGGGCGCAGAAAAACGCCTGAGACCGGCAGGGGTTCCGCAGGCTTCCACGCCTGTGCTTTTAGCCATGTCTTTTTTAAATGACATGCCAACAAATTCCGCGCATCAGTGCGGTCCTGCCAGGAGAAACCGATAAGTGCCAGCACTGCTTGACGGACTGCGTATCCTCGTCTTGGAAGACGAGTTCCTGATCGCGATGGATGTCGAGCAGCTTTGCCGCGACCATGGCGCGGCGGAGGTGACGATCGCCCGGGAGATCGTCGAGATCGACGGGCAAGCGCTGTCCGCGCGATTCGACGCGGCGGTTGTCGACCTTATGCTCGGCGGCGTCTCGACCCTGGATTTCGCCGCCCGGCTGCGCAACGAGGGCGTGCCATTCGTATTCGCCTCCGGCTATTCGGATCCGGAGGAAATCCGGGGTTCGTTCCCCGACATCCGCCTGGTGACCAAGCCTTACTCGGGCGAGGATCTGATCGAAGCCGTGGCCATGGCCTGCGGCCGGGTCCCCTCGGCCTGACGCAGGGTCCGCCGAATCCGCCCTACAGGCTGCCCGTTCACCTTCGCTACGGCTTGCGCGAACCGGGGATCCTTCCGCAGATACCGGATGCGCCAAGCGCCCCGATGATGATCAGCACGGCGCCGGCGGCTACCCCATAAGAAACATCGCCGACGCCGAGCAGCGCGAGCAGGGACAACGCGGCCAGCGGCGTCGCATAGGCGATTGCCGAGATCAGCGCGGTATGGCCTGTCCTGGTCGCCCGATCCCAAAGCGCGTTGGAAAGCGTCAACGGAACGATCCCTATGGCTGCGATCGCCAGCAGCTGGGATGGGGAAAGGCTGATCGGCGCCTCGAAACCGAAGTGCAAGGCCAGCGCAAGCACCGCCAGAAGTCCCATTGACGGCCCGATGACGTCCTCGGCCTCCCGACCATCCGAGCGGACCGCGGCATAGATGGCGAAGGTAAGACCGCTCAAGAATGCCAGGAACACGCCAAAAAGGTCGAAGCCGAGCGCGAAGCTGGGGCCGATCGCAACCACCGCGCCGACGAAGCCGAGGACAATGCTCCCCAGGCGCGACGGGCCGAGCCGTTCACGCCGCTTCCAGGCCATGATGAGCACCAGCATCACCGGCCACAGATAAGCGACGACATTCGCCTCCGCTGGCCCGATCCTGGGCATGGCGAAGAGATAAAGGACATTGTTGACGAGCAGGCCGACGCTGACCAGAAGGACCGTGCGGAACGGCGTGGCGACGAAGGAGGCGGTGCGCCCACGCATGAACGCCATGAAAAGCGCGGCGACAAAGCCTACGGCCGCAGCCAGCCCAAAGACCAGGAACGGAGGCGCGGGGCTCGCCAGCGTGGCCAGTGTCGGCCATGTCGCCCAGAAAAGCACGGCCCCCACGGCAAGGGCGGCCGCCTTGGCTCGCGGACCGAGCGGCCGCAGCCCGTCCAAGAGCAGTTGGAGGCGGAAGACCGATGCTGCAGATACTGTTTCCATGCCGCCGAATAGAATAGAACTGCGGCCCGACCTGACAAGCAAGTCCTCGTGAACACCGAGCTCGGCCAGCCGATCACGCCCACCGAGATGGCCGGTATCGCACTTAGGGAAGCCAGGCGGCGCTCCGCGCCCCGAAAATCAGGCGGCGTTCGAGCCTGTCACCTGCGCCGAGATCGCGTCAGGTCCGAACTCGTCCTCGCCGGAAATCTTGAGGATCTCCTGCAGCCTGGTGCGCGCCCGGCTGACCCGGCTCTTGATCGTGCCGACCGCGCAACCGCAGATTTCGGCGGCTTCCTCGTAGGAAAAGCCGGAAGCGCCGATCAGGATGATGGCTTCGCGCTGGTCCTCGGGCAGCTGCTCGAGCGCGCCGCGGAAATCCTTGAGGTCGAGCTGACCGTGCTGGGCCGGATGGACGGCAAGCCTGGCGGTCATGATGCCGTCGCTGTCCTGCACTTCGCGACCGCGCTTGCGCATCTGCGAATAGAATTCGTTGCGCAGGATGGTGAACAGCCAGGCCTTGAGATTGGTGCCCGGCTGGAAACTCTCATGCTTGTCCCACGCCTTGACCAGCGTTTCCTGGACGAGGTCGTCGGCCCGGTCGGCGTTCTGCGTCAGCGACACGGCAAAAGCACGCAAGCTCGGGATCGCACCGAGCAGCTCGGTCTTGAAGCTCTGGGATACCGCCGCCATGCCTCAGTCCTTTTTCTGGGCAGGTTCGGTCTGTTCCAGCTGGCTGAGCAACTGAGCGAAACGGTCCGGCACATGATCCGAGACCAGCTCGTCGTAATATTGCTTGAGCTTGCGGGCAATTTCGGAGTTTGCTCCAAGCGGATTGCCATCCCCGTTCCGATGCCTGCTCTTGGCATCAGCCATCTGTTTTTTTGACATTTCTTTCATGTTAGCCCTAGTTTCCAGCACCGGAACCGCTCTTCGACTTCAACCCACAACGCAAGCGGAACCCTCGTCTGGTTGCCCAACCCGAGACCCGGAAACGCCGGCCTGCTAATTTAGTTCCATGGCCGGCGGAACTTTTTCCGGAAGCCGGCGTTGGTTTTCCAGGGGCTGGCAACAGCATGGCCTTGAACGTGCAACGTCATCTGAGGGAGACGTAAATAATGAGTTTGTCCGCAACCATCGCTCCGCATCTTCCGTTCCTGCGCCGCTTCTCGCGCGCGGTGTCCGGATCGCAGGAAAGCGGTGACGCGCTGGTCGCCGCGATGCTGGAAGCCATCATCGCCGACACCAATATCTTCCCCGAAGCCTCCAGCGACCGTATTGCGATATATAAGGTCTTTGCCAGGCTCTTCACCTCAGTTGCCATCCGCGTGCCGCAGGAGCAGGCCCAGACAGCCTGGGAGCAGCGGGCGGCCGCCAATCTGAACGCAATCGCGCCCTTGCCGAGGCAGGCTTTCCTTCTTGTCGCCGTGGAGGGTTTCAGCGAGGACGAGGCCGCCGAGATTCTCGACGTCGACGAGGACGAGTTCTCGGAGTTGCTTGCGCAGGCAAGCAGCGAGATTTCGCGACAGGTCGCGACCGATGTGCTGATCATCGAGGACGAGCCGCTGATTGCCATGGACATCGAGGAGATGGTCGAAAGCCTCGGCCACCGGGTCGTCGGCACGGCACGTACACATGCCGAGGCAGTGGCCATGTTCGGCAAGACGCGGCCGAAAATGGTGCTGGCCGACATACAGCTCGCCGACGGCAGCTCTGGCATCGAGGCCGTCAACGAGATCTTGTCGTCGACACCGGTGCCGGTGATCTTCATCACCGCCTTCCCGGAACGCCTGCTGACCGGTGAACGCCCCGAGCCGGCCTTCCTGGTCACCAAGCCTTTCAATCCCGACATGGTCAAGGCTCTGATCAGCCAGGCTCTGTTCTTCGACCGGCAGGCCAAGGCCGCCGCCTGATCCGCTCCGAGTTCTGGACCGTTTTGAGCGTCATGCGAGGTCTCGCGCCTCGCATGAGGCTCATCTGTTTGCGATCTGAAAAGTGTCTTCAAAGGGGATCGTCTTTTTCAGCAAATGGTGGAACAAACGGCACCGACCCACGTTCTTTTTCCGACATAACAAGGAGACGCATCATGCTGTACTGGGCGCTCGTATTTCTCGTAGTTGCGATCATCGCCGGCGCGCTTGGGTTCGGCGGCATCGCCGGCACGTCGGCGGGCATCGCGCAAATCCTGTTCTTCATCTTCCTCGCCTTCCTGGTGATTTCGCTCATCGCGGGCCTCTTCAGGAGAGCCTGACGCGACACTGGAAGCCGCACCCCTCAAACGGTTTCCAGCCACCGCCGGGCGGCGTCTCGAAAGAGCGCCGTCCGGCGGACCGTTTTGGACAGCCTGCGGCGTCGGAACCAGTTGCGGATTGAACCGTTCAAGGACCGAGTGCGGGGATGTTCCGATGCCTCCCGAGGATCCCACCAAGGACAGGACTGAAAAGCGTGACGGCGAGGTGATCGCGATGCATCCCGCCGAAAGCGGGATGCAGGTGGGGCGAGCCTTGCTTCATGCCCTGCACAATGCCGGAATCTCGGTTCTTTATCAGGATCGGCAGATGAAAACGGTCTGGGCGCGCAACATGAGCGCGCCCTGGGCCTCCGAAACCGCCGACGGCAAGGACCTGCTTTCCCCGGCACAGGCCGAACGCATAAGCGCCGTCAAGCTCAAGGTGATCGAATCCGGCAACGCGGACCAGCTCGAGCTCAGCATTCCAGGAAGCCAGGGTGTCCGTTGGTTCCAGCTTTGGATCGATGCCGACCGCAGCGACGCCGGCGAAGTCCTCGGCATCGTCACCACCATGGTGGAAACGACGGAGCAGAAACGTCGCGAGCAGACGCTGAAGGCATTGCTGCGAGAAGTCAGTCACCGATCGAAAAACCTCCTGGCCATCATCCAGAGCATCGCCACACAGACAGGACGCTACACGGAAACGCTCGGTGAGTTCCTGGCGCGGTTTCGCGGCCGGCTGCAATCGCTCGCTTCCTCCCAGGATCTGGTCACATCCTCCAACTGGCGGGGAGCGGCGCTGCAGGAACTCGTATCCGGCCAGGTCGGCCGCTACAGCGCCGATCTGGCGCGGAGCCTGCGGTTCGCGGGCGACAATCCTTATCTCAATCCCAATGCCGCCCTGCATATCGGCTTGGCGATGCACGAATTGGCTGTGAACTCGGTGAGCTACGGCGCGCTGTCGCAAGCGGACGGCCATGTCGAAGTGAGCGCAAGGCTTGAACCCGAAAGCGGAAGCTCGCCCAGCCTTTTGCTGACCTGGACGGAGGCGGTCGGCGACGCGCCGCGCAATGAAAAGCGCTTCGGCAGCGTGGCGCTGGAGCGCGTCGTGCCGATGTCGCTGAACGGCTCCGCGACGCTTGAGATCGGCAAGGACCGTATGGAATACCGCCTCACCGTCCCGCATGGCAATTTCGAGACGGATTGATTGCGCCCTATGGCGCCAGGCTTCGCGGCGAAGGCCTTTAACCCTCTGTTCACCATAAAGTCCGATCCTGCGTTGCCGGCTGTCGATGCGCCGGAAACCCGCCCGTGCCTCCCCGTGCGCGACCTGGGAGAACGAAATGATGGTTGCCGATGCGAACAAGCTGGAGCAGGCCGCCCGTGTCTCGATGAGCGGCTTCCAGGATGCCGAGCCGCAGCCGACGCCGCGGTCATTCCATCTTCCACTTCGCCTTGGCGCGGTGGCGCTTCTCGCCGCCGTGGCCCTGACTGCCGCCTGGCAATTGTTCTGATCCTGCATGCGGCAGCTGGCATGTCGACCAAAGCTGCGCGGCGGCTTTGGGTAAACGTCCATAAGGAACAGGACTTGTTGCGCGTCGTCTAAAGCGCGTCGCCCTTTAAAGGATTCGGGATTCCCAGAGTGACGGTTTGATGATTCATTGCGGTGGAAGGGAGAACCGTGATGGGCAAGCCGTTACCGATGGCGTTGCGTAAGCGTGTTGCGGCGTTTGTGGATGAGGGCAACAGCAACCGTGAGGCGTCGCGTCATTTTAGGGTTTCGCCGAAGTTCGTGAACGATCTGATGAAGCTGCGCGCCGAGAGAGGTACGCTTGAGCCGCGCCGGCAAGGCCACGGCCCTGGCGGCGGCAAGCTGGCCGCTCATGCCGACTTCGTGCGCCAGCGGATGGCCGAGAATGGCGATCTGACGCTCGATGAACTGTGCGTGGAGCTGGACGGGCGCGGCATCACGGTGCACCGGTCGAACGTGGCCCGTCTGCTTCACCGGCTGGGCCTCAGTCACAAAAAAAGACACTCCGGGCGAGCGAGCACCAGCGTCCCGACATCCGGCAGGCGCGCGAGCATTGGATCGGGCGGCGCAAACCGTTCTTCGACAAGGCCTTGACGCGCCTCGTCTTCATTGACGAGACCTCGACCAACACACGGCTGACCAAGCGAACCGGCTGGGCGCCCAAGAGCCAACGTTATCGAACATCCGCGCCGTTCGGCGGCTGGAAGACGCAGACCTTCATCGCCGGCTTGAGATGCCATGCCATGATCGCGCCTTGGATCATCGATGCGCCGATGAACAAGGCGCGTTTTGAACTCTATGTCGAAACCCAGCTTGCACCCGAACTCAAACCGGGCGACGTCGTCATCCTCGACAATGTCGCCTTCCACAAGAGCGAGCGGGCGGCCGAGCTGGTGCGCCAGCGCGGTGCCTGGCTGCTGCCGCTGCCGGCCTACTCGCCGGACCTCAACCCAATCGAAATGGCCTTCTCGAAACTCAAGGCGCTGCTCAGAAAGAAGGCCGCGCGATCCTTCGACGCCTTATGCAACGCGCTCAAGGACATATGCGACCTGTTCGACCCGCTACAGTGCAGAAACTTCTTCAAAGCTGCCGGATATGAGGCCAATTAAACGCGACGCGCTTTAATTCCATTCGACACTACGCTTTGAACCCGGCCCCGGAACTTTCGCTCGCCGAGAATCGTTGTTTGCGGCGAGAGGTTTGGAGCCATGGAACACATTGCCGCACTGCTCTTCGTCGTCGGTTGCTCGAGCACAATGACCGATTGCCGCGAGCTCCAGGTGCCGGTCAGCGTCTTCGAGACCGAGCAGGCCTGTACAGCCGAACGGCCCTTCGCCCTTGGCGACCTGCAGGGCCAGGCCCCGCACATCGTCGGCAAGTGCCTTACCGTCGATCCGGCCCTGGAAGATGATTACGATCGGATCGCCTGGAACGTGCGGCCCGACGGCACGCTGGTCGCGTCTTTGGAGGTTTCCGGCATGCTTGTCGCGTCGAACAGCGTGCGCCCCGAAAAAGACTATCTTAAACAACAGTAAGATCGGGCAGGCAAAGCCCGTTTTTTCATGCTAAATGGCGGCTGGCACTGCCGAAAAGTGAGGACAAAAGTGAGGAGCATTTCAATGCGGAAGATGATTATTGCCATGGTTGCCGTTGTCGCTGTCAGCGGCTGCACCACGACCGAGCAGGATGTCGTGGGCGGTGGCCTGATTGGCGCCGGCGTGGGTGGCCTGGTCGGCGGCGGCAAGGGTGCGCTGATCGGCGCGGCCGTCGGTGCCGGGTCGGGCCTCCTGGTTCGTAACCTGCGCAACGGCTATTGCCAGTACCGCGATCATCGCGGCCGGATCTACACGGCTCGCTGCAACTGATATCGGAAAGGGACCGGAGGCCGATGGCCGGCCTCCGGTTCCGACCCGCTTATTCGTACACCACCGCGGGGCCATTTTGGCCGCTCACTCCGCCAGCGGTATCCTGATTTCCACCTTCAATCCGTCGTCCCGATAGTCGCGCGCGATCGTGCCGCGCAATTCGCGTGTGACATTGAGGTCTATCAGCTTGGTGCCGAAGCCGGTCTTTGCCGGCGCCTCCAGTTTCTTCTGACCCGCTTCGCGCCAATTCAGGGTAAGCGTCCGCTCGCGGCCGCGCCCCTTCACGTTCCAGTCGACCTTGAGGGCGCCCACCGAATTGCCGGCCTCGCCATATTTCAGCGCGTTGGTGGCGAGTTCGTGGAAGGTCAGCCCCAGCGCCTGAGTCGTCGTCTCGTCGAGCAGCACTTGCGGCCCGGACAGCACACCTTCAGGGAGGTCTTTGCCGAACACCTGCCCGAGCTCGATACGCAGCAGGTCGCCGAGATCGGCCTTCTGCCAGCGCGAGCGGGTGAGCATATCCTGCGACGCAGCCATGGCCTGGAGGCGCGCCGAGAACGATGCCGAGAACTCCTTGACGTCGGTGGCTTGCGAGGCCGTCTGCCGCGCGATCGCCAGCACGCGGGTGATCGAATTCTTGATGCGGTGCTTCATCTCCTGCAGGATCAGGTCCTTTTCCAGCAGGCTCTTTTCCGTCGCCTCGTGCAGCGCCGATTTGGCGTCATAGGCCCGCTCCTGATAGCGCGCCACCAGGGCGATGGCCCCCGCAAGCAGCAGGCCGAACAGCCCGAGCATCACCGGAATGGCGCGCGAGGACGGCGGCTCGAAGGCGCTTGTCGGCCTGAACAGCAACGTCCAGGGCCGACCGGCAACAACGACATCGCGGCGCGCCAGAAGCTTCGCCCCGATGCGCTCCGCCGGCGGCGCTTCCGACCGGAACAAAAGATTGCCGGCCTCGGGCTTGCCGTCATAGACCTCGACATTGACGGGCAGCAGCGGCGCGCGGCTGAGCGCGACCTGGAACAGGTCCTGCGCGCGGAAGGCAGCGTAGAGAAACCCGGCCGTCGAGGAGCGGCTTGCATTTATCACGTCCGGGGCGGTTTCGACGTTCAGCCGCACGAAAACCAGGAAACCCGTGAACGTCTGCGCCACGCCGGCGCCCTGGCCGAGCTGGACCAGGCCGCTCGCATGCTGCTGGTCGTCGGCCATCGCCTTTTCGATCGCCTCCCGCCGCACCGGCTCGCTGAACATATCGAATCCGATGATCGACTGGTTGGACGTGTCGAGCGGCTCGAACAGCACGATCGGCGTGCGCCATTGCTGGGTCGTCGCGGGGTAGATCGGGTGGGCCGCCCCATGGTCGCGCAGGATGTCGCGTTCGACCGCGGCCTCGTCGCCGGCTTTGGCGAGCCTGAGGAAGCCTATGCCGCGCAGGCCCGCGAAGTTGTCATCGATGTTCAGCGCGGAGAAGAAGGCGTTGAATTCGCCGCGCGTGATGTCGCCGTTGCGGGCATCGAACAGCGCCTGCGTCGAACGCAGCAGCGAAAGATGCAGGTCGATGCGGCTCTCGATGCGGCTCAGCGCGTCGTCGGCGGTGCCCTCGAACTTGATCCGCGCCGCCTCCTGCGTCGCGAAATAGGCGAACCCGGCCATCGTCAGGCTGATCAGCGCGACGGCGACAAAGGCAACGATCGGAAAGAGCTTCTTCAAATCAAAGATGTGGCCCGTGGACGGTCGACGATCTTTATGGGCAAGTCTCCGCGTCAACACAATGGCGCGGTCAAATCATCACCGCGGCTGGTACATCACGCAGCCATTAATTAGCCGGCTATATGCCTGGGTTTACGCCGCGATCTTCAGCGCGCCAGGGCCTGGAATGGCGCCGGGCGGACATTTGCCCAAGATAATCATGCCGAGCACTTCGTCCTGGGTGACATCGGTGGTGCGCGCGGTGCCGACCACCTGGCCGTTCTTCATCACGCAGACCCGGTCGGCGAGTTCGAAGACGTCATGGATGTCATGGCTGATCAGGAAGATGCCGATGCCTTCGGCCTTGAGCTGCTTGACCAGCTCGCCGACCTGCGCCGTCTCCTGCGGCCCGAGCGCCGCCGTCGGCTCGTCCATGATCAGGATGCGGGCGTTGAACAGGATCGCGCGCGCGATCGCCACCGACTGCCGCTGTCCGCCCGACAGCTTGACGACCGGCTCCTTGAAGCGCTGGAAGCGCGGGTTGAGCCGGCCCATCACCTTGCGCGCCTCGGCTTCCATGGCGACGTCGTCCAGCGTGCCCCAGGCGGTCATCAGCTCGCGCCCGAGGAAGAGATTGGCCGCGGCATCGACATTGTCGGCCAGCGCCAGCGTCTGGTAGATCGTCTCGACGCCGTATTTCTTGGCGTCGCGCGGATTGGAGATCGATGCCTCCTCGCCATTGATGAAGATCTGTCCGCTGTCGCGCTTGTAGGCGCCGGACAGGATCTTGATCAGCGTCGACTTGCCGGCACCGTTGTGGCCGAGCAGCGCCATCACTTCGCCGGGGAAAAGATCGACGGACGCGTCGTCGACTGCGCGGATGCCGCCGAAGGCGATCGAGATGTTGCGCATGTCGACCAGCGGAACGCCGGCGGGAGCGGATTTGTCAGCCATGTTGTTTCTCCTGCCTGATCAGGCCCGCTTGCGATAGAGGGTGTCGAGCCAAACCGCCACGACCAGCACGGCACCCACGACGATGCTTTGCAGCGGCGAATCGACGCCGAGCAGCACCATGCCGGACTGCAGCGACTGCATCAGCAGCGCGCCAAGCATGGCGCCGAGCACGGTGCCGGAACCGCCGGCGAGCGACGTGCCGCCGATGACGGCCGCGGCGATGACCAGCAGCTCGTCCAGCGTTCCGAGCGCATTGGTGGATGAATTCTGCCTGGCCGACGAGATCGCCGCCGCGACCGTCGCCAGCACGCCCATGATCATGAACACCTTCATGGTGATCCAGCGCGTGTTGATGCCGGCGAGGTTGGCCGCTTCCGGGTTGCCGCCGATGGCGAAGACATAGCGGCCGAAGCGCGTGCGCTTGGTGACGAAGGTCATGATCAGGCCGACGGCGACCGCCATCAGCACCGGAATGGCGATGCCATGCGCGATGAACAGTCCGCCTTCGGGAACGGTGATGTTGTTGGCGGCGGCATAGCGGTTCACGATGCCGACCGGCCACGGATAGGAATTGGCAAGCCACACAGCGCCCAGGATGATCGCGCAGGTGACCGTGGCGAGCAGCGTCTCGGCCCACACCGGACGCAGCGGGAAACGGAAGCGCTTGCGCTGCACGCGACCGTTATAATGCATGAAAATGACCGCCAGGCAGGCGACGATGCCGACGACCCAGCTCCATTTGGCGCCGATCGAGCCCGCCGGGCCGCCGCCCATCAGCTGGAACGTGGCGTCAAGCGGCGCCACCGTCTGGCCGCTGGTGACCCACCAGGCAGCGCCCCGCCAGACCAGCAGACCGCCCAGCGTGACGATGAAGGCCGGCACTTCGAGATAGGCGATGACGAAGCCCTGGAAGGCGCCGATCAGGAGGCCGAGCGCCAGGCCGATCAGCAGTGCCAGGACCCAGATCCACGGGTTGCCGAGCTCAAGCCCGACGAAGCGGACCAGGAAATGCGCCTGGGCAAAACCCATGACCATGCCGATCACCCCTTCGGCCGATCCGACCGACAGGTCGATGTTGCGCATGACGATGACCAGCACCATGCCAGAGGCCATGATCGCCACGGCCGAAGTCTGCACCGACAGGTTCCAGAGGTTGCGCGGCGTCAGGAAGGTGCGGCTGTCGAAGTCGAGCGGATTGACGCCAAGGCGCAGGCTGGAGATCACATGCAGTCCGACCCAGATCAGGAGCAGCGCGCCGATCATACCGAGCATGCGGGTGTCCAGCTCGGTTGCCTTCAGGAACCGGGCGACGGTGCCCAGCTCCGAGGCACGCGCGGTGTCTGCCGGTTGGGTGGACGTCGTGTCGGTCATGAATTCCTCCTGCCGGCCTGCCCGTCTGGCGCGGACGCCGGAGCAAGCCTAGAAGCTATCCGCTCGAGGCGGAACGGTAATCTTTGAGAAAACGCCGCGGCTTTCAGGCCGCGGCGCAAGGTTTTTGGTCTAGTGTCGGCGAGCTTAGTTGCAGACCTTGACGCTGCCGGCGGCAACGCCAGCGCAGACTTCGTCCTTCTTGATCCAGCCGGCGTCGATGACGAGGTTGAGATTGTCCTTGGTGATCGCGATCGGGGTCAGGAACAGCGACTTGACGGTGTTGCCGCCAGGCGTCGTGAAGTCCTTGGCGCCGGCGATGTCGCCCATCTTCTTGCCGTCGGCGAGCTGCGAGGCGATCTCGGCGGCATTCTTGCCGAGCTCGCGCGCGTCCTTCCATACCGACACGGTCTGCGTGCCGAGCGCGATGCGGTTCAGCGCCGCGTGGTCGCCGTCCTGGCCCGAGACCGGAACGGTGCCGGCCAGCCCTTGCGCCGTCAGCGCCGCGACGACGCCGCCGGCGGTGCCGTCATTGGCGGCCACGACCGCGTCGACCTTGTTGTCGTTGGCGGTCAGGAACTGCTCCATGTTCTTCTGCGCGTTGGCGGGCAGCCAGCCGTCGGTATAGGCCTCGCCGACATTCTTGATCTTGCCGCTGTCGATCGCCTCCTTCAGCACTTCCATGGAACCCGAGAACAGGAAGTCGGCGTTCGGATCGGAACCCGAGCCCTTGATGAAGACGTAGTTGCCTTCGGGCTTGGCCTTGAACACCTCACGGGCCTGCATGCGGCCGACTTCCTTATTGTCGAAGGTCAGGTAGAAAACGTCCTTGTTCTCGATCAGGCGGTCGTAGCCGACGACCGGGATGCCCTCATCGAGCGCCTTCTGCACCGCCGGGCCGATTGCCGAGGCATCCTGCGCCAGGATGATCAGTGAATTGGCGCCCTGCGAGATCAGGCTTTCGACGTCGGTCAGTTGCTTGCCCGGATTGGACTGCGCGTCGGCCGAAATATACTTATCGCCGGCGGCCTCGATGGCGGCCTTCATCGCCGCTTCGTCGGTCTTCCAGCGCTCTTCCTGGAAATTCGACCACGAGACGCCGATCACCTTGCCCTTCGCCTCGGCGACCGAAGCCAGCGTCAGCGACATGGCAACACCCGCCAGAATGGCGGCTGCGAATTTGTTCATAATATCCTCCCTGCGCCCTGTGCGGCGCGACCCAGACTGGCCCGAAGGCCGGCATAGAGGCTTTTTTTCGAGCCTCAAAAAAATAGTGGTCCAGCGAAATGAAGCTGTCAACCGAGATTCTGATGGCATCTGATGGGTCCAGGCATTTTTTTCGGAGTCCGCAATAAATAATGACATCAGCTTTGGCTTCTGCCACTATCCTTAGCGTGTCAGCGACAGGCCATGGCATCATCACAAGGCCGCGATGACCGGGGAGGACGTGCGAGACGATGTCGGTCGGAATCCGTCACGACGATTTGCGCCGGCGCAACCGCGCCATGGTGATTTCGGCCGTGCGCCGCGCCGGCCAGCCATCGCGGACGGAAATTGCCGCCACCACCGGCCTCAGCCACTCGACCATTTCGGCAATCTCCGCCGATCTGATCCAGGAGGGCATCCTCACCGAGATCAAGGCCAGCGAGCCGACGGCGTTGAAACGCGGCCGGCCGCAGATCGGCCTGGCGCTGAACCCCGAAGCCGCCGCAGTGCTTACGGTGGTGCTGTCGCTGAACTTCCTGTCGGTCGCCGTCATCGACTATGCCGGCCAGGTGATCGCCGAGGAGCAGCGGCGCCTGGACACGCTGGTCATGCCGCGCGACGAGTTGATCGGCGAGTGCCTGGCGATCGTCCGGCGCCGGCTGCAGGATCCCGATCTCGACGTGGGCAGCGTCGCCCGCATCGCCATGGGCATTCAAGGCATCACCGATTCCCACGCGCGCGCCATGCTGTGGTCGCCGATCACGCCGCTGACCGACATTCCGTTCGCCGACATCCTGGAGAGGGAATTCGGCATCCCCGCCACCATGGAGAACGACTGCAACATGATGGCAGTGGCGCTGCGATGGCGCGATCCCGAGCGCTATCGCGACAATTTCATCGCCATCCTGCTCTCGCACGGCATCGGCATGGGCCTTGTGCTAAAGGGCGAATTGTTCACCGGCACGCATTCCTCCGGCGGCGAGTTCGGCCACATGATCCATCGTCCGGGCGGCGCGCTTTGCCGCTGCGGCCGGCGCGGCTGCGTCGAGGCCTATGCCGGCAACTACGCCATCTGGCGCAGCGCCATGGGGATAAGCGAGGACGCCGCGCCGACCGACGTCGGCGACGCCGACATGCGCGCGCTGGCCGTAAAGGCCCGACAGGAGGACGGCCCCGAACGGGAAGCCTATCGTCGGGCCGGCGAAGCGCTGGGCTTCGGCCTGGGCAGCCTGTTCGCCCTTATCGATCCGGCGCCTGTCGCCATGGTCGGGGTCAGCGCCGCCGCCTTCGACCTGATCGAGCCGGCGCTGAGGGAGGCGATCGCCCAGACCGCCGGCGGCCAGCACTCGAACTCGATCTCCTTCGACAGCGAACCCAACGAGCTGCCGCTGATCCGCGAAGGCTGCGCCATGCGCGCGCTGACCTTCGTCGACCAGGAGATTTTCGCGCCGGGGGTCCAGACGAGGTCCGGCGCCGCGGGGAAGAACGTCGCCTAAGCGGGTTTCTGATTCGCCGGAGATAAGCGAAGGCCTTTGAGCTTCGTCATTCCAGGGCGGAGCAACGCGAACCGGAGCGTAGACCCTGGAATCCATGCCGTTACCTGGATCGTAGGGCGCAGCGGCGCAGAATTCTGGACCGTCGCGACGCGTCGAAGTCACGGAATGGATCCTCGGGTCTGCGCTGCGTCGCTGCGCTCCTTGCTCCGCCCGTGGATGACGAAGCACGAGCGTCTCGGCTACTCACCAGCGCATGCGATCCGGTAGCGGACGCATCAATTCCACGAACGGTGAACCTAATCCTCGCGAATGGCGTAACCCGCCCCGCGGATGGTGCGGATGACGTCGGGCATGCGGCCGTTGTTGACGGCCTTGCGCAGGCGGCCGACATGCACGTCCACCGTGCGCTCGTCGATATAGATCGTCTCGCCCCAGACATTGTCGAGCAGCTGGCTGCGCGAGAACACGCGGCCCGGATGCCGCATCATGAACTCGAGCAGGCGGAACTCGGTCGGGCCGAGCCTGATCTCGCTCTTCTTGCGGTAGACGCGGTGCGATTCGCGGTCGAGCACGATGTCGCCGACCTTGAGCACGCTGGACAACACCTCCGGCTTGGCGCGGCGCAGCAGCGCCTTGACGCGCGCCATGAACTCCGGCGTCGAGAACGGCTTGACCAGATAGTCGTCGGCGCCGGTGGACAAACCTCGAACCCGATCGCTTTCCTCACCGCGCGCGGTGAGCATGATGATCGGCAGCCGCTCGGTCTCGGGCCGCATCCTGAGACGCCGGCAAAGCTCGATGCCGGAAACCGCCGGCACCATCCAGTCGAGCACGAGCAGGTCGGGGACATTTTCCTGAAGGCGGATTTCGGCCTCGTCGCCGCGGGTCACCACTTCCACCTGGTAACCCTCAGATTCGAGATTGTAGCGGAGCAGCACCCCCAGCGGCTCCTCGTCCTCCACCACCATGATGCGTGGCGCGATCATCGGGGTAACCTTTTCCGTCAGGCGGCCGGCGCCGACATTGCCGTCTCGTCCTGCTTCGGACGGTTGGCGGGCAATTGCGTGCCGGTCAGCACATAATAGGCGTTCTCGGCGATGTTGGTCACATGGTCACCAATGCGCTCGAGGTTCTTGGCGCAGAACAGAAGATGCGTGCAAGCGGTGATGTTGCGCGGATCTTCCATCATGTAGGTCAACAGTTCGCGGAAGACGGAGGTGTATTTGACGTCGATGCGTTCGTCGTCGTTGCGAAGCTTGGCCAGCGCCGTGGCATCGCCCACCGTGTATTCCTGGATCACGCCCTGGACCTGGATCAGCACCAGTTGCGCCATGGAATCGATCGAATGCGTGAGGTCGCGCGGGGCGGTGCTGACGCCGACCGACCCGACGCGCTTGGCGATGTTCTTGGCGAGATCGCCGATGCGCTCGAGGTCGCCCGCCATGCGGATCGAGCCGACCACGTGGCGAAGATCGTCCGCCATCGGCTGGCGCTTGGCGATCAGCGTGATGGCGCGGTCGTCAAGCTCGCGCTGACGCGCGTCCATGATGGCATCGTCGGAGACGACGCGCTGCGCCAGCGCATTGTCGCCTTCGAGCAGGGCCCTGGTCGAGCCGCCGACCATGGAGCCGGCGAGATCGCCCATGTCGTTGATGAGCCGGCTGATCTGCCTGAGATCCTCGTCGAAGGAGGCGACGGTATGTTCGGCCATGATGTTGTCCTCGTATGAGCTCAGCCGAAGCGGCCGGTGATGTAGTCCTGGGTGCGCTTCTCGCGGGGCGAGGTGAAGATCTTCTCGGTCCGGTCGAACTCCACCAGCTCGCCCAGATACATGAATGCCGTCTGCCGCGACACGCGCGCCGCCTGCTGCATGTTGTGGGTGACGATGACGATCGTGTAGTCGGCCTGCAATTCGTCGATCAGCTCCTCGATCTTGGCGGTCGAGAGCGGATCGAGCGCCGAGGCCGGTTCGTCGAGCAGGATGACCTCGGGCTTCACCGCCACGGTGCGGGCGATGCAAAGGCGCTGCTGCTGGCCGCCCGAGAGGCTCTGGCCGCTGGCATTGAGCTTGTCCTTTACCTCGTTCCAGAGTGCGGCGCGCTTCAGCGCCGATTCGACGCGGCTGTCCATCTCGGCCTTGCTGATCTTCTCATAGAGCCTGACGCCGAAGGCGATGTTCTCGTAGATCGACATCGGGAACGGCGTCGGCTTCTGGAACACCATGCCGATCTTGGTCCGGAGCAGGTTGAGGTCCTGCGAGCGGTCGAGGATGTTCTTGCCGTCGAGCAGCACCTGGCCCTCGGCGCTCTGCTTCGGATAAAGCTCGTAGATGCGGTTCAAGACGCGCAGCAGCGTCGACTTCCCGCAGCCCGACGGCCCGATGAAGGCGGTCACGCTGCGCTCGGGCAGCGACAGGTTGATGTCCTTCAGCGCCTTCGACTGGCCATAGTAGAAGTTGAGGTTCTTGACCTCGATCTTGGCCTTCTCGACGGTCGTGTCGGCTACGTTCAGGTCGGTGGACAACATCGGTTTCATCTGTCCTCTCTGCGTCCGGTTAGGCTGCGGGCGATGATGCTCAGCCCGAGAACCGTCAGGGTGATTATGAGTGCGCCCGTCCAGGCCAGCTGCTGCCATTCCTCGTAAGGGCTGAGAGCGAACTGGAAGATGGTCACCGGCAGGCTGGCCATCGGGGCATTGAGATTGCTCGACCAGAACTGGTTGTTGAGCGCGGTGAAGAGCAGCGGCGCCGTCTCGCCGGAAATGCGGGCAATCGCCAGCAATATGCCGGTCACGATGCCGGACAGCGCCGCGCGGTAGGCGACGGAGCGGATCACCACCCAGCGCGGCGCGCCGATGGCGGTGCCCGCCTCGCGCAGCGCGTTGGGCACGAGGTTCAGCATGTCCTCGGTGGTGCGCACCACGACGGGGATCACCAGGATCGACAGCGCGACAGCGCCGGCGATGGCCGAGAAGTGCCCCATCGGCCGCACCATCAGCTCATAGACGAACAGGCCGACGATGATCGAAGGGGCCGACAACAGGATGTCGTTGATGAAGCGCACCACCGTGGTGAGCTTCGAGAAGCGGCCGTACTCGGCCATGTAGGTGCCGGCCAGCACGCCGATCGGCGTGCCGACGACGATGCCGATGATCGTCATCACGATGCTGCCGTAGATGGCGTTGAGCAGACCGCCGGCATCGCCGGGCGGCGGCGTCATCTGGGTGAACACGGCCAGCGACACCCCGGAGAGCCCCTTGTAGAGCAGGGCACCGAGAATCAGGGCCAGCCAGGCGAGGCCGATGCCGGCGGCGATGACGCACAGCGCCATCATCACGGCATTCTTGCGCTTGCGGCTCTGGTGAAGTGATGCGGCAGTCGCCATCGGTTCAGGCTCCCGTGCGGCTATCGATGCGCAGCAGCATGTAGCGTGCGAGCGCCAGGATGATGAAGGTTATGATGAACAGGATCAGGCCGAGAGCCACAAGCGAGGAGGTGTAGATCGCGCCATCGGCCTCGGTGAACTCGTTGGCGATCGTCGCCGAGATCGTCGTGCCCGGCGCGAACAGCGAGGCGCTGATGCGATGCGCGTTGCCGATGACGAAGGTGACGGCCATCGTCTCGCCGAGCGCGCGGCCGAGGCCGAGCATGACGCCGCCCATGATGCCGACGCGGGTGTAGGGGATGGTCACACGCCGCGTCACCTCCCAGGTCGTGCAGCCGATGCCGTAGGCCGATTCCTTCAGCACCGCCGGCACCGTGTCGAACACGTCCTTGGTGATCGAGGTGATGAAGGGCAGCACCATGATGGCCAGGATCAGCGAGGAGGTCAGCAGGCCGATGCCGTAGGGCGGGCCGGCAAACAGGCTGTTGAGGCCGGGGATGCCCTTGAAGAGCCAGATGATGAAGGGCTGGATGGTCGTCTGCAGGAACGGCGCGAAGACGAACAGGCCCCAGATGCCGTAGATGATCGAGGGAATGCCGGCCAGAAGCTCGACGGCGATGCCGATAGGGCGCCGCAGCGGACGCGGGCAGAGCTCGGTCAGGAAGACGGCGATGCCGATGCCGATCGGCACGGCGATGATGATGGCGATGGCCGAGGTGACGATAGTGCCGTAGATGGGCGCCAGCGCGCCGAAATTCTCGGTGACCGGGTTCCAGGATTCGGTCGAAAGGAAGGATATGCCGAATTTCGACAGCGCTTCCCACGATCCGGCGATCAGCGAGATGGCGACCCCGCCGAGCAGAACCAGCACGAGGATGGCGGAAGCGCGCGTAGCCGCCCGGAAGACCATGTCGGTGAAGGCAAAGCGGCGCACTGTCGCTTCCCTGGTCCGCATGGCGGACGATGTCGCGGCTTCGGAAACGGCACTCATCTAGCCCCTCGCATTTCGAAAGAGACAGGAGGGCGCCGGAAGCGCCCTCCCTTGTTCGTCAGGATTACATGCCGGAATAGAGCGGCTTGCCGTTCGCGTCGACGATGTCCTTGCCCCACATTTCCTCGACGCTCTTCACGACCGCGTCGGGCATCGGAACATAGTCCAGGCTGGCGGCCAGCTCGTCGCCCTTAGCGTAGGACCAGGCGAAGAACTTGAGCGCCTCGCCGGTGGCGGCGGCATCGTCGGGCTTCTTGTAGACGAGGATCCAGGTTGCCGACGTCATCGGCCAGGTTTCGGCGCCGGCCTGGTTGGCCAGGATGACGCCGTAGCCCGGCTGCGAGTTCCAGTCGGCATTGGCCGCGGCGGCCGAGAAGGCGGCGGCGGTCGGCTCGACCTTCTTGCCGTCCTTGTTGATCAGGTCGGTGTAGGTCAGCTTGTTCTGCTTGGCATAGGCATATTCGACATAGCCGATCGCGCCGCCGGTCTGCGACACGTTGTTGGCGACGCCCTCATTGCCCTTGGCGCCGATGCCCACCGGCCACTCGAGCGCGGTGTTGACGCCGACCTTCGACTTCCAGTCGGCGCTGACGTCGGCCAGATAGTAGCTGAAGTTGAAAGTGGTGCCCGAGCCGTCCGAGCGGTGCACGACCGCGATCGCCTGGTCGGGCAGCTTGACGTCGGGGTTGAGCTTCTTGATCGCCTCGTCGTTCCAGTTGGTGATCTTGCCGGAGAAGATGTCGGCCAGCGTCGGGCCGTCGAGCACCAGCTCGCCCGGCTTGACGCCTTCGAGGTTGACGACCGGAACGATGCCGCCCATCACCATCGGGAACTGCGCGAGCCCGGTGGAGTTGAGATCCTCGCCCTTCAGCGGCGCGTCGGAAGCGCCGAAGGTCACCGTCTTGGCCTTGATCTGCTTGATGCCGCCGCCGGAGCCGATCGACTGGTAGTTGAGACCGATGCCGGTCTCCTTCTTGTAGGCGTCGGCCCACTTCGCATAGATCGGATAGGGGAAGGTGGCGCCGGCGCCGGAGATATCGGCTGCCATCGCGGCGGAGATGCTAAGGGTTGATGCCGCAGCCATTGCAATCGCAACGGCCGCAGAGCGGATGAAATGTCTCATGTGGCCTGCTCCTGTTCGGAAGATGGTCTTTCGGCACCCGTTCTATCGGCGCCCGGTGAGCGAAATAGACTTCGATTATTACAGTCACATGACAGTTTCGTGTCAGCCCGGTAACGCCTGAACGGGGATGCTCGGAAGGGCTTCCGGCGGCCTCTGCGGGCCGGCCGGAGTTTGCCGCGGGAATCAGCGACTTGTCTGACTTTTGAATCAAAAATTATCCCGGCGGCCGGATCGCGGCCGCCGGGAAATAAAATCCGGACGAGAGCGCGTTGCCTGCATGCCAGAGCGGATCATGGCGTGGCCATCGCCGAAAACAGGTCCGTTGGGGTAGAGTCGACGCTGTTTCTTGTTGGCGGTCGCTGCTCCCGCCCGTAACCGAAGAGCGGAATCAATGCCACGATTTTCCGAGCTTGGCGTTTGCTTTGATATGGTGCGATCGCACCATACGCATACGTCAACGCCTTGCGCCCGCCTGCCGGCTAAATTCGCTTTAACCCGCGCTGCGCCGGGTCTCGATATCCGAACCCAGCCAGCGCTCGAGCTTTTCGAGCAGCGCTCGCGGGCTGATCGGCTTCGGCAGGTAATCGTCCATGCCGGCCTCGAGGCAGCGTTCGCGGTCGCCCTTCAGCGCATGCGCCGTGACGCCCACGATCGGCACATGCGTGCCCATGTCCTGCTCGAGCTTGCGAATTGCGCCTGTTGCTTCCAGCCCGTTCATTTCCGGCATCGACACATCCATCAGGATCATGCGCGGATTGAGCTTGCCGAAAGCATCGAGCGCCTTGCGGCCGTTGCCGACGATCTCGAAGCGGTAGCCGGTCTCGCCAAGGATCTGGGTGAACACCATCTGGTTCACCTCATTGTCCTCGGCAACGAGGATGTCGATCCCGCGCTCGGCTTCGGCCGGGCGTTGGCGCGCACGCACGGGCGGCGCGGCGGCTGCAGCATGGCGCGGTCCGACGTCGCCGTCTGCCCCGGCGCGGCTTGCGATAGGCTGCCGCCAACGGCGGGCAGCGCCGCGGCGCTGCTGTGGCGATGGCGCTGGATGGTCGCGACCAGCGTTTCCAGAAGGACGGAGGAGCGCGCCGGCTTGATAAGCTGCGCATCGATGCCGAGGTCGCGATAGGTCGTGTTGGCAAGCGACTGGTCGACCGAGGTCAGCATGATGATGGGCGTATGCGCGAGGCCCGCCGTGTTGCGCACGATGCGCGCCATCTCGGCGCCGGTCATGCCCGGCATCTGGTAGTCGAGCACGACGCAGTCGACCGGCACGCCATAGGCGGCGGCGGCAATCAGCACCTTAAGCCCTTCGGCGCCGCTTTCGGCGGCGCAGGCATCGAACGTCCACGACGCCATCTGCTCGCTCAGGATCGAGCGGTTGACGGCGTTGTCGTCAACGATGAGCACGCGCGCGCCGGTGACGTCGACCGGCGTGATGCGCTGCCCGCCCTGCTCGGCCCTGGGCAGCGTGACGGTAAACCAGAAGGTCGAGCCCTTGCCCTCCGCGCTGTCGACGCCGATCTCTCCGCCCATCATCGAGACCAGCCGCGAGGTGATGGCGAGGCCGAGGCCGGTGCCTTCGTGCCGCCTGGTCGAGGAGGTATCGACCTGGCTGAACTTCTCGAACACCAGCTTCAGCTTGTCTTCGGGAATGCCGATGCCGGTATCCGTCACGGAAATGGTGAGCTTCGTTCCCGCGGGAACCCGCTCGCCCGTCACATCGACCAGCACATGGCCCTCGTCGGTGAACTTCACCGCGTTGCCGAGCAGATTGGTGACGATCTGCCTGACGCGGCCGACATCGCCGACGAATTGGCCGTCGAGCCCCGGCTGGACGCGCACGATGAGCTCCAGGTCCTTCTCCTTGGCGCGCGTCGAGACCAGCGTCGCCACATCCTCGATCGCCTCGGCAAGATTGAATGGCGCCGGGTCGAGCACCAGCTGGCCGGCGTCGATCTTGGAGAAGTCGAGGATGTCGTTGATGATGGTGAGCAGCGCGTTGCCGGATTTGACGATGATGTCGGTGAACGTCTTCTGCTTCGGATCGAGGTCCGACTTTGCCAAAAGCTCTGCCATTCCAAGGACCCCGTTCATCGGCGTGCGGATCTCGTGGCTCATATTGGCGAGGAATTCCGACTTGGCCCGGTCGGCGAGCACGGCGCGCCGCTGTGCTTCGCTGAGCTCGGCCTCGCGCTGCTTGAGCTCGGTGATGTCGGTGGTGGAGCCAATGAGATAGAGCGAGCCGTCGGAGGCGATCATCGCGCCCTTGCGCGCGAACTGGTGCCTGACGCTGCCGTCCGGCAGCACCACCGTCTCCTCGATCTCCTGCGTCTCTCCGGTCCGCAGCACGGCAAGGTCGCCGGCGATGAAGGCTTCGCCGTCGGCGCCGAATATCTCGACGTCGGTCTTGCCGATCGCCTCTTCCTTGCTGAAGCCGGTGAGATCACACCAGCCCTTGTTGACATAGAATTGCCTGAGGTCCGAGCGCTTGGCATAGATCGACACCGGCACATTGTCGATCAGGCTGCGGAACACCTCGTTCTCGCTCATGCTCTGCCGAAGCGCCTGCTCGCGCGCCTTGACGTCGGTGATGTCGGTGCTGGAGCCGACCAGATGCACCGACCCGTCAATGGCCACCAGCCGGCTCTTGCGCGTCATCAGCTGCCGCACGGTGCCGTCGCGATGGGTGACAGCCTCCTCGACCTCGCGTCCAGTGCCGGTCGCCACGACTTCGGTATCGTCATTGCTGAAGCCGTCCGCCTCTTCCGACGCGAAAAGCTCGCGATCCGTCTTGCCGAGCACCTCGTCCTTGGCGAATCCGGTCAGCGCGCACCAGGCCTTGTTGACGAATTCCATGCTGAGATCGTCGGCCTTGATGAAGGCCGCCACCGGCAGCTCATCCATCACGTGCCGGTAGAGGTCGATCTGGCGCATGGAGTCGCGCAGCGCCTTTTCGCGGACCTTGATGTCGGTGATATCGACACGCACGCCGATGAACGTCCCGTCATCGGTGCGCATGTCATAGACCTGGTACCAGCGCCCGTCGGCGTTGAGGCGCTCGTAGGCGGAATTTGGCAAACGGTACCGCCTGAGCATGGCGTCGAGCCAGCGCTCGGTGTCGACGCCGTACAGACCGTCGATTTCAGTGTCGCCGCTCGAGCGAAAATAGCCGACCGAATGGCCGAGAGACAATGCCTCGCGGAATGTGCGGCCCGGCTGCCAGGCCGGCTTCAGCGCCGGCAGCGTGTCCTGCAGCTTGCGGTTGGCGAAGACGAAGCGGTCGTCGCGGTCGTAGATGATGACGCCCGCCGGCAGCGACTCCAGGACGGTCGCGAGGTTCCTGCGCGCATCCTCGGCCTCGGTCTCGCGCTGCTTCATGTCGGTGATGTCGACATAGGAGATCAGCCGCTTGCCGGCCGGAAGGGGCGCCAGCGAGGCGATCAGCGTGCGGCCGTCGCTGCGCGGCAACTGCCTAGAGCCTGCGGCGCCGGCGCGGATTTCGGCTTCCCGCTCGGTCACATGGCTTTGCCAGTTCCGCTCCTCGCCGCCGAACGGATCGGCGGCACGAGTGGCTTCCATTAGGTCGCGAAAAGAGATGCCGGCTGGAGCGCGCCGCTGATCGACCTTCCAGAAGTCGTAGAAGGCCTGGTTGATCACCTCGACGCGCAATTCGGCATCGACAACGATGACGCCGATCGGCATCGAATCGACCATCAGGCTGAGATTGCTGAACGTCTCGGCCGTCCTGGCGTTGGCTCTTTCGATCTCGGCGTCTCGGCGCTTGACCTCGGTGACATCATAATAGGTCAACAGGCGCTTGCCGCCGGACAACGCCGTCACCGAGAATATCATCGTGCGGCCGTCGGCATGGACGAACTCGCGCGGCGCGACGGAACCGGCACGAATTTCCGCGATTCGGCTGGCAAGGTAGCGCTGCCACTCCTGTTCGTCGATCTCGCCATAGATGCCGTTGCGGCGATTGAGATCCATGAGGCGGCTGAATGGCGCGCCGACGGTCACCACCCCGTCGGGGATCCTGGAAAACTCCCGGTAGGCTTTGTTGATGATCAGCGTGTCGAGCCGGGCGTCCAGAAGCACGACGCCCATTCGCATGGCGTCCATCGTGCGTTCGAGATCGGCAAGATGCTGCTCGCCGCCCTCGTCGGCGGGCGTGTCTTCGTCATGCCCAACCGTTGCGTCGAGGGGGTCGCGCATGCCGCCAGTCCCACTCGTCTTGTCCACGTCCGCCATGCTGTTGCCACCCCAACCGAACCCCCCTTTGCGGTTCGTCGCGGAAATGTGCCCGACAAGCATTAACGATCCGCTAACCATAACGGATCGCAACCACCTGCCGTTCGATGCCGTTGAGGAAACCAGCATCATGGCACCGGTTGCGGTAATCCGCCTGTTGGCGATTGAGGCGACGACACACTATAAAGCACCTGAGGTGTTGCTAATGTTCAATCGAATCGCCGCTTTCGTCCTGTGCCCCGCGCTGCTTGCAGCGGGCGCCTGCACACGAAGCGACGACGGCACGGTGATCGTTCCCAGCCGGATGGATGTCAGGCGTGTCTGGGACAAGGCGCCGCCGGGAACGACCCCCTCGCGGCAGATCGTGTCGGATGTGTTTCCTCCGCCACCAAGCGCGCCGGCAAGCCTGCCGGCGAGCCCGACTGTCCGGCGCCATTCCAGGCCCGCTTCGACGAAACCGTCCTTCGGCCAGGATCCGCCCGACCCGGCATCCGGCGAGCAGAACCCCCTCACCTGCAGGAATGTTGGCGAAGACGGCAAGCGCTATCGCGTCATCTGCGAATGACTGCTCGCCACTGCCGATGGCGCCGGACGAATCAAAACAAGAGCGACGCCCGAATCAGTTCGCGGGGAAGAAGGTCGGACCAACCATGCGCACCGGCTTCGCGCTGGCCGGAACAGCCGCGGCGGCCGTTGTCGCGCTGCCCGCGCTCACTTCGCTGCCGCCCGACGCAATGGCTGAGACCGTGTCCAGGTCGGGCCTTGTTGTCGGCAAGGGAATGATGGCGTTTTCCATATTGCCGGGCGTCACAGTGCGCGCCCTGAGCTCCGTCACCCGCCGGGAGTAGCGCTTGAGGTCGCAGGCCTTGAACTCTGCGGCATCGCGATAACGGAAGGCGGTCGGAAGCTCGGTATAGGGCTTGCGCGTCTCCACCGCGACCATCTGATCGGTCTCGAGGCTCGGATCGCTGAGCGTGTAGAGGTCGACGCCGGGATCGTCGCAGATATAACGGCACTGATCGGCCGTATCCTTGAGATCGCCGGCCTGCGCGAATTGCGAGTTCGGCGCAGGGAAGAAATAGCCGTCCGAAAGGCGAACGCAAAACAGCATCGCATTCCCGCCATAGGTCGGGCTGGAGGCTCCGGGCTTGGGCGGCTGCTGCCGCTTGGGTGCCGTCTGACAGCCGAGGGCGACGTATCTCGCCTGCAGCCCCGAGGAGTCGCGGCCGGAATTGCCGCTGCTGGCGATCCGGCGCTGCACTTCGGCGCGGTTGCGGGCAAGATCGGCGCAGGCGTTGAAGAAACCGCCGACTGCGCTGCTCGCGGTGCAGCGGCGCTGCCTCTCCAGCCCCTGGATCGCGGCGAGCTGACGGCGCAGTTGCGCGAGCTCCGGGCTCACTCCGCCGCGGCCGCCGGATTGCATCTGACTTCTCAGCGCCGAGCAGGGATCGCCATAAGATATCTGCGTCAGCGACAAGGTCGCCATGACCGTCAGGAGCAGTAAATCAAGAAGTCGTAACCTCGTCATCGGGCGCCACCCCCTGGTAGGAAACAAGTTCGACTGAATCAAAGCCTTCTAAATGAGGAAATACTCATAGACAGGAAGGTTACCCTGCAAAACTTGTTGCAGTTTTGAGTGTTACTCTCAATCTTGTGAAAAGAATACTACGTTTTCGCATCAAGGTTGAGGCAGCGGCCGAAACCTTCTGGCAGCCGGTCGAGCCGCCGTCGCGATCACGGATTGCTGATGAAACCTTTGACCGGTGGTGGACGTTTCCCGGTGCTGATGTGATCCGCGCTGCACCCAGGAGACTGAAGATGTCCATTCACTTCACCGTCTCTGGCCTGACCAGGAACCTGATCCATTCGCTTGGGTTGGATCATGAGCAGGCGCCGAGGCCCCTTACCCCGGAACAGAACCTTCTGCTGGATTGTTACCTGGCCGGGCAGATCCCGGACTCGGCCTGGAGCGACTATGTCTTCGAGATGCCGGAGTTGGAAAAACACGCTGAGGTCAGGCGTACCGCGTCAGGCGTGCGCGGCCTGACCTGAAACGGCGAGTCCGCCCGCTTATTTCTTCGGTGAGCTGAATTGCAGCGTGAAGACGTTGCCAGCGATGCCTTGCGCCAGCGCCGGCGAAAGGCCGAGCGGCAGGCAATCATTCAACGCCTTTATCGCCGCGTCCACATAGGCCTTGCGCGCCTTGTCGTCGCCGCCGACATGGATGGCGGTTGTTTTAGGCGGCCCGATCAGCGTGCCGTCCCGCTTGAAGCTGAAGCTGAGCGTGACCGAGGAATTGTCGGAATTGGCCGGCGGCGTCCAGCAGGCGAGCAGGGCGGCGCCGACCTCGTTCATGCCGTTGAGCGATGCGGCAGCCGATAGAAAGGGCACAACCGACAGCGTGCCCGCCATCACAAAAAATCTTGCCGTGTTCATCGCAGGTCCTCGTCGCCGTCGCTCTGCCTATGACGGTATCGTACGATCCATGACGAGGATGACAATAGGATTTCGGTCCGCCCGTCGGTGGTGCAATCATACTGTCGTGATTTCGGCGATGGCCGCGAAAAGCAAAAGGCCGGCACGGAGCCGACCTTTCCCTTGCCTCGTCATGGCGCCAGTACATCCGTGGTCGCGGCGAGGTCTAAGCCCAGTAGACAGGTCTTAGGTAAACGAAACCTTAAAGCGCGTCGCGGTCCTTCGGATTTGCTCAATGCGCTTAGCTCTTCGATTTTACGCATGTCTTTATCCCGAAACCGGTCCCACTTTCGGGAGCCATGCTTTAACGCCGAGGGACCGCTACGCCCTGGCCTGCGATTTCACATGCGCGATGTAGCCGCGCACGTCGCCGGCCGGCTCGGCATAAGCCTTGCCGAGCTTCTTCTCTAGCGCCGCCATGTACTCCTTCGCCCATTTGGGCAGCGCATAGTCGACGACCGCCAGGAATTCGAGCGTTGCCCCCAGCCTTATGTCGGCGATCGACGGGTTGTTGCCGCCGATGAACGGTTTGCCGTTGCGGAAGAAGGAGTGAAAAACCTCGAGCGGCTCGGCGATCGCAGCCATCGCCGCCTTCTGCGCTTCCGATTTCTTGTCGGGATGGGCATCGCTGTGGCCGACCTCGCCGGCATATTGCGGAAAGCCGAGCGCCGGATAGGTCGCGCGCGCGACATAGGGATAAAGCGTGCCGACCAGATAGAACATGGCGCTGTCGATCATCGCCCGCTTGGCCGGCGCCTTGGGATAGAACTTCTCCAGCCCGTGCTTGTTGGCGAGATATTGCATGATGGCGCAGCTTTCCCACAGCACGCCGCGCGGCAGGCTCTTGTCCTCGATCATCGGCGTCAGATGCGCCGGATTGCGCGCCAGGAACTCAGGCGAGCGCGTATGGCCCCAGGCGTCGGTCTCCACGGGATCGAGCCCGGCCGCGCGCGTGAACACCCTAACCGTCATGTTGTTGACGCTCGGCCTCAGCATGCTGAGTTTTATGCTGGGCTTCTTGGCCGGTTTGGCCTTGGCTTTAGGTGCGGCTTTGGTTGTCGCCTTAGGCCCGGCCTTTGCCGTCGCAGCCTTTGCCGCCGCCTTCGCGCTCGGCTTTGCCACGGCCTTGGCCGCGGGTTTCTTCGCGCTCTTCGCTGCAGCCTTTGCCATCTGTTCCTCCCCTTATGGCTTGCTCAATATGGATTCTTCGCTGTCCGCTCATCCGACAGGGTTTCGCGCGACCGCTCGACCAGCGCCTGAATGGCATCGGCCAGATGGAGTTCGGCGATATTATAGTCGCCGCGCGCCACGCGGATCTTGTGCGCCTCCATCAGCACGTCTGCATGGGTGAAGCCGGCCGGCGGCTCGAATCGGTAGGACGCAAGCTCGATCAGCAGTCCCAGCGGATCCTCGAAATAGATGGAGTCCATGAAGCCGCGGTCCTTGACGCCGCTGTGCTTGATGCCGCGCTCGTCGAGCCGCCCGACCGCCTGCAGAAAGGTGACCCGCGACACCGAGAAGGCAATGTGGTGGACGCAGCCAATATCCGTCGGCGTCCGCCGCTTGACCGGGGTCCGGCTCTCGTCGGTGAAGACCGTGAGCAGGCGCCCGTCGCCCGGGTCGAAATAAAGGTGGCTCTCGCTCGCCTTGTCGAGATTGGGCTGCTCGAAGATGAAGGGCATGCCGAGCACCCCTTCCCAGAAGTCGATCGAGGTCTGGCGTCCGGCGCCGACCAGCGTGATGTGATGAACGCCTTGCGACTGCAGCTTCCGCATTGGTTCCTCCCCGCGTTCCGCTCGCCTCTTCTGCCGGGCAAGTTCGAAACGCATCCCCTGGCGCCTTCGGCCAGGGCAGCATGATGCAATGCTAATTCAATCCGCGACACCACGCCAGAAGGGACATGTTGCCGCTAGCTCTGAACCTGGACCGAAGACCTTGGGTCGGACGGCACTCCACCTGCCACAACCCTGCGGACACCCTCCAGCGCGTCATGCAACGGTTGCCGAAGCTCGACGGCGCGCTGGGTCAGGACCATCCCACGCCGTGCCGGAATGAGGAGGGGATCGCCGAGTTGATCGCGAAGCCGCGCCAGCCGGGCCGACAAGGCGGGTTGGCTCAGGTTCAAGCGCCGGGCGGCACGCGTGACGTTCCCTTCTGCCAGTAGGGCTTCGAGCGTGACGAGGAGGCCGAGATCGAGGTTTCTGGTATCCATTCGTTGGATAACAACAGGCAGGAGGTTCGATTTCAACCTCGGCGACGTACCGAGCAGTAATGCCGAGTAGTCTTCGGCTCTCAGAACATCGATCGACAATATCGGATTCGTGGACACCCTCTTCCTGGAACCGCATCCCAGCTTAAGCGGAGAACATCATGATTTCACCCTACACAATAAACGTCCCTGACGAACGGCTCGCCACGATCAGAGCCAAGGTCGAGGCTTATGACTGGAGCCAGCTGCCGGATGCGGGAGGCTGGTCGGCGGGGGTCGGGATTGATGACCTCAAGCGACTCGCCGCTTATTGGCGGGACAGCTATGACTGGCGTGCGGTCGAACGGCGCCTCAACGCGCTGCCCAACTTCACGGCCGACGTGGAAGGCGAGCACCTCCACTTCGTTCATGTGAAAGGCGACGGCTCCAAGCCGCCCGTCCTGCTTCTCCACGGCTGGCCGGGCTCGTATCTCGAGTTCGAGCGGCTGTTGGAGCCGCTCGCAGGGGACGGGCACGATGTTGTCGTCCCCTCGCTTCCTGGCTTCGCGTTCTCAAACCCGATCACGCGCCCGATCGGCCCGCGGCGGGCTGCTGCGCTCGTGCATGGGCTGATGATCCAACTGTTCGGCGACGCGCGGTATTTCGTTCAAGGGGGCGATTGGGGCCACGGCATCGCGGCCTGGGCAGCGCATGATCGACCGAACGCTCTGCTCGGCATCCATATTAACATGATGACCGTGCGCGCGGAGGATGCCGCTCCGACGACCGACGAGGAGAAGTCCTTCGCCGCCAAGCGGGCCGCGATTGCCGATTGGGAGAGGGCCTACTTTCACGAGCAGGAAACCCGTCCGCAGACGCTTGGCGTCGCGATGGCCGACAGCCCGGTCGGAGCGGCGGGCTGGATACTCGAAAAGTTCGGCAAGTGGGCGGATCTTCCGACTACCGCCGATGGCGCCCCCGACATCTGGAGCAAGTTTTCCGAGGAGGAACTCCTCACCAACGTCATGCTCTACATTGCGCCGGCATCGTTCGTGACTGCAACCTGGATCTACTACGGCAGCCGGATTGAGGCGTCGCTGATGCTTCCGGCCGGCACCCGCATCCAGGTGCCGACCGGCGTTGCGGCCTTTCCTGATCCGGTGTTCTTGCCGCCGCCGCGCTCGTTCGCGGAGAAGACCTACAACATCGTGCATTGGACCGACATGCCGCGGGGCGGCCATTTCGCCGCGCTGGAAGAGCCGGAACTGATGCTGGCCGACCTGCGCGCCTTTATCGCGACGGTGTCGGGAGCGCGCTCCTGAAGGTGGAGATATCTCCGTTTCCGAAGCGCGGTGCGTGGCGCTGGCCGCGCAGGGCTTCAATGCCTTGCGTTGTCACGACCGCTCGCGGCGAGCGGAGGCGATCCAGCCACCGGGCAGCCTCACCTGGACCATTAGGTCGACGCGCTCTGGCCCCTTCTCGCGGTGTAGGGCCGCGCTGAGCAAACTGAGGACCGGGTTCGTTGGCTCAGCTCAACAACCCGATTTTCCGAGGAGCCGAGCTAGTGCGGGCGTTCTTCGGACCGGCCCAGGTTGTGAAGCAGCGGCGAACTCGATAGTCTCGGCGATTGCGGAAACCTGTCGCTGCCCGATTAGTCTAGGCGCGCGGCGCGTCGTCTTCGCCCTCGACCATCAGCTTTCCGATCAATTCGCGAACCCAGCGCTGCCCGGCATGGCCGTGACAACGCTCGTGCCAGATCAAGCCGATATCGAACCGCTCGCTCAGCCAGGGCAGATCGATGATCATCAGCCTTTCCGATTGGGCACGAAACAGCCGCCTGGGTACGAGCGCGACAAGATCGCTGCTGGAAACAATTTCGGGAATGAACAAGAACGAGCCCGCTGACATGACGACATTGCGCCGATAACCGAGAACTCCCAAGGCGTCGTCAACTGGTGTCTCGAAATTGCCGCCTCGCCGTGAGACGACGATATGTTCCAGCCTGACATAGTTCTCGATCGTCAGACCAGGCTTCAGATCCGGGTGGCCTTGCCTGCCGATGAGGACATATGTTTCGTCGTAAAGATGACATGCACGTAGATGCGGCATCGCGGGATCGGGTGTGGCGATCACCAAATCGATATCGCCGTTCGCCAACTGCTGCTCCATGAGGGCGGGGGACAGGTGCCAAACCGCCACGCGCACGCCTGGTGCTATCCCCCGGAGCGCCAAGACGAGCGGCATCACAACGGCTGCCTGGACATAATCCGAGCAAGCGATCGACACAGCGAGTTGCGCCGTTTCGGGATCGAAGTCCCTGTGGGACTGCAGTGTCGAGCGCACCCGATCCAACGCCTCGCGCAATTGTGGGGCAAGTTCTGTTGCCTTGGCGGTCGGGGTCATTCCGCGCTGGGCAGGAAGAAGCAACGGATCGTCGAACAAATCCCGCAGCCGCGCGAGTTGCGCACTGACTGCCGGCTGGCTGAGATGCAGCTTCGCCGCCGCCTTGGTGACGTTCCGTTCGGCGAGCAGCACTTCGAGCGTTGCCAGAAGGTTGAGGTCGATGCGGCTGGTATCCACCACATTTATTTCCGGATAAAATATAATCGATTTCAAATATGGCTGAAAAGCCTTCATCCTGCAAGCCTCGACGCGGGAGCTTCACCAATCCCTCCCGCGGGAGGCAAGGATGATCATCGTCAGTTTTCTTTATCCCAATACTGAGCGGGCACGCTTCGATGCCGCCTATTATGTCGAGAAACATGTGCCCTTGGCCCTGGGCCTGCTTGGCGACGCCGTCAGAGGCATTCATCGATGCCGACTAACCAAGCGTCAGGCGCTCGAAGTGCTGATAGGGCTTGCCGCCAAGCTCATCTCCAACTTCACCAACGCGCTGGCCCATACCGAGCTTGATGATCCGGTGAAGCCGCTGGCTTGGGTACATCCCAGCGAGCGCTGAAGCGCCCCACTCCACGATAGAGACCAGAGAAGCATGATGAAGAAGAATATCCTTATTGTATCTGCGCACCCCGAACCAACGTCGCTCACCCGGCAGTTGGTCGATGTTACTGTCGAGACGCTTGGCGCCGCCGGACACGAGATCGTGCAATCCGAACTTTACGGTATGAAGTGGAAAGCAGTGTTCGACGCCGACGACTTTCCCGTCCGCACCAATCCCGACCGGCTGTCGTTCATCATGGAATCGGGCCATGCCTATGTGACCGGCAACCAGACGCCGGATGTTGTCGCCGAACAGGCCAAACTCCTTGCTGCGGACGCGGTCATCCTGCAGTTCCCGCTGTGGTGGTACGGCGTGCCCGCGATCCTGAAGGGCTGGATCGAACGCGTCTATGCCTTTGGTTTCGCTTATGGCTACCAGAACGGCACCAACGAGTTTCGCTTCGGGGACGGCATCCTGAAGGGCAAGCGCGCGCTGGTAAATGTTCAGGCCGGTGGACCTGTGGCGGACTATGGCCGGCGCGGGATCAACGCGCCGATTGAGCAGCTGCTCTTTCCGCTGACCCACGGCGCGCTCTTCTATCCGGGCATGGATGTGCTGCCCACGCACGCTGTCTACAGCGCCGGCCATGTCTCCACCGCCGAAGAGGTCGAGGCGATCAAGGCGGGCTGGCGCGCGCGACTCGCCGGGCTGTTCACCGACGCGCCAATCCCGTTCCGTGCGCAGAACGGAGGCGATTTCCCCGATCGCCACACCATGGCGGATGACGTCGCGCCGGGCCAGACCGGCATCGTCGCGCATGTCGCCGAAAAATTGCGTTTCGTTGATGCCGTGGCGGGCGATGCCGCTGCAATAGCGTCAGTCGTGAACGGGGCATACAGGGCCAATGGCGCAGTTGAGGGATGGACCAACGAGCGTGGATTGCTTGATGGACCGCGCATCGGCGAGGCGGGCGTTCGTGCGCTCATCGCGCGGGGACGCATTCTTCTGCTGCGCCGGTTGACGGATGGCGCGATCTCCGGCTGCATCAACATCGCGATAGACGACGATGGCGCGTGGCATACGTCGATGCTCGCCGTGGCTCCGGACGAGCAGACCGCGGGCATCGGAAAGTTGATCAAGCAGGAGGTCGAGCGACAGGCCGCGGCGGCTGGGGCGCCACGGATGCGAATGGAGGTGATCCGGCAGCGTGAGGCATTGATCGCTTGGCATCGCCGGCGTGGATACGAGCTGACGGGCGAAACTCTAGCATTCCCCTACGACGACCCTTCGGTCGGTCATCCGCTGCGCCCCGACCTGGAACTTGTTGTTATGGAAAAGCAGTTGAACTCCACTGTCGGCTGAGTGTCAGCCACATTCTTGCGCTTGCCGGCTTGTCGCAAACATCAGATCAAATCTTTACTCCCGAAGCTCGGGCGGTCGCAGAGCACCTACAATCCTTCCCGTTTCACCATCCTTTTCGGGAGGGCGGGCAGCGCTTCGCGATGTCGTCCGCCGTCCTTCCGCGGCGGTCGCTACAGCCGCTTGGAACTCTGCGGTTGTAGGAGCGCGATGAAACGCCTGAGCGTTAGCCGGCAAAGCGATCCAAGGCTGTTTGCGAGAAGTCCAGATATGCACGTAGGGTTCGATCTCCCTGCTCCGGACGAGCGTCCCCGCACGAAGTATTAGCATTCCGGGAACGGCCGAGTTACGATTGGCAAGGCGGGTCATGCAAGCCTCGCACCCGATATGCTCTGAGGCGGCCCGTTCCGCGCCGTTCAAAGCGAAGGTCGTGGCCGCGCCTTGGAAGCAGATAGCTGACTCAGGTAGCATGGCGTGCAGCGCGAAGGCACTTCCACTCCACGTCTGACAATCTTCGCTGTGGCAGGCGTAACTCGCCGGCAGATCCTCCAACGCTATTTGATACGTCACCGCTCCACCGCGGCATCCCCCTCGAAGCATCTCGTTCTCCATCAAAAGACGTCCTGAAACTGTGCTGCGGGCCGGTGACGAGCTTAGATCAGCGATCAAAAAGAGGCTGCATTGGGGTGACCCGAACCACCTGCGCACGTGGATTAACTCTGTACCAGTTTTGAGTGCGGTTACGGCATATACGATGGCGCGATCGGTCTGGTTACAGAGGCTGGTGGAGTGGTTTAGCGCCTGCTTTCCACCCACAACCGGCGTTCCGCTAACCACCCGATCTCAGACATTCCGGCGGCGAAAGCGGACCCCATAAGCTGCGCGTCGGCAAACGCCGAAAAGCGCTCGATAAGATATCGAACTTGGCACCCTTTAACGCAAAAAATCGCGACGTGATCCGAGGACATGCCGATCGGTGCCACTAAAGCCGCAAAAAGTGTGGGACGAAAAGTGGGGACGACTTTGGCCAAATCGTCCGAAACGGCGGATTTCCGCCATTTTCCGCTTGACGATGGTGACCCCTACGGAACTCTCTGCCCGCAGTGACCGTTTAGCGGTTGATGGCACTGGCTGACGACATCCAGATGGCGGAACGGCACGTTCTCCAAGCGGAGCGGCACATCAAGTGCCAGCGGGCGCGCATCGCCGCGCTGAAGCGCCGCCGGTTGCCGCGGGGCAAGGCATCCGCCTTTTTGCAACTGCTTGAAGATGCGCAATCGATGCACCTCCAGCACTTATCGAGGTTGTTGGAGCAGGCATCACGCGAAAGAACCGAAGCCGGTTTCGCTGCCGCCATCGCCCTTGCTGCGGAGTGATCCGCCTGCTGGAGTCTTTTCGAAAGTCGGGTTTTCAGAAGCTTGGTACGCCCAAGGGGAATCGAACCCCTGTTCCCGCCGTGAGAGGGCGGTGTCCTGACCGCTAGACGATGGGCGCGCTCAAGAACCGGCTACATAGGCTGGCGGCCGCGAAAAAGCAACTGGGGTTTCTGGCCCCCGAACCACTTTACGGATTGGCTGTGTCAGGACTGCCGTTTCGGCTCGATCAGGTCCCAGAGATTGCCGTAGAGATCGGAAAAGACCGCCACCGTGCCATAGGCTTCGTGGCGCGGCGCCTCGCGGAACTCAACGCCCTTCGCCAGCATCGCCCGGTGGTCGCGGGAAAAATCGTCGGTTTCGAGAAAGAGAAAGACCCGGCCGCCGGTCTGGTTGCCGATGCGGCTGGCCTGCTCCTCGCCGGAAGCTTCCGCCAGGAGCAGCCGCGCGCCCTGGCCCTTGGCCGGCGCGACGGTGACCCAGCGCTTGCCGCCGCCAAGGTCGACATCCTCGATGAGCACGAAGCCGAGCCGCTCGACATACCAGCGAACCGCCTCGTCGTAATTGCTGACGACGAGCGCGACGGTCGCAACGCTGCGGCGTTCGGCAAAGCCGCTCATTTGTTCCGAATCGCGAATTGGCCGATGATGCGGCGCTCGGCGATGTCGTAGACGAAGATCGACCGGCTGCCGTCGGCAAGCTCGGCGTCGATCGACAGGCGGTTGCCGGAGAGCGACTGGCTGATCACCTTGGCGCCGACAGGGAGCACGATGTCGCCCGACAGCGGCGCGTCGGCCGGACCCTGGACATCGGCGGCAGGCGCTGATCCGGCCACCGGCGCGTTGCGCGCTTTGTAGACAAGCGCGCCGATCACCACCATAAGGGCGAGAAACAGAAGGCCGAGATTGACGATCATGAAGCGGACGAGCTTGCGGCGCACATTCTCGGCCGCGGGGTCGAGCGGCTTTTCCTCGTCTTCTTCGGCGATCGGCCGGGCCATGGCTAAACAATCCGCAACGGGTTTCGATGAGCGCTCATAACGAAGAGACCCCGATATTGATAGAGGACGAATTGGCGGACGAGGAATCCGGCGAAGCTGTCGCGCTGGAAGCCGGCACCGACGCCGCCGGCCAGCGCCTCGACCAGTGGCTTGCCGCCAGGCTCGGGCCGGAGCTTTCGCGCAGCCGTGTGCAGGCGCTGATCAAACAAGGCGCGGTCTCCATCGCCGGCAAGCCGGTGCTGGAAACCAAGCGCAAGCTGATTTCCGGTGAGCGGATCGAAATCTTGGTGCCTGCGCCGGAGCCGGCCGAACCGCAGGGCGAGGACATTCCCCTCGACATCCTCTACGAGGACGACGAACTGATCGTCATCAACAAGCCGGCGGGGCTGGTCGTGCATCCCGGCGCCGGCAACTGGACCGGCACGCTGGTCAATGCGCTGATCCATCATTGCGGCGACAGCCTGTCCGGCATCGGCGGCGTCAAGCGGCCTGGTATCGTCCACCGGTTGGACAAGGAAACCAGCGGCGTCATGGTGGTGGCCAAGACCGACCGGGCGCATAGGGCCCTGTCGGAAGCCTTTGCCGACCACGGCCGCACCGGCGATCTCGAGCGCGCCTATCTGGCGCTGGTCTGGGGCATTCCGCAGCGGCCGACCGGCACGATCGAGGCCCATCTCGGCCGAGCCGCCGACCGCGTGCGCCGCGCGGTCGTTCCCGAGGGCCGCGACGATGCCCGCCATGCCGTCACCCATTTCAGCGTCGTCGAGCGCTTCGGCGAGGATCAGCAGGCTTTCGCCACCGCGAGCCTCGTCGAATGCCGGCTGGAGACCGGCCGCACCCACCAGATCCGCGTCCACATGGCCCATATCGGCCATCCCGTGATCGGCGATCCGGACTACGGCCAGGCCTTCCGCACCAAGGCCAACCGGCTGCCGGAACCCTTGAAGACCAAGGTCAAAGCCTTTCCACGGCAGGCCCTGCACGCCTGGCTCCTTGAATTCGAGCATCCGACCACCCATCTAACGATGAGGTTCGAAGCGCCGATACCCGGAGACATGGAGGAACTCGTCGGCGACTTCCGAAAACTTTGAACCGACCCGCCACCAACAAGCTGCAAACCAGCCATCAAAAAACCTGACCGGCGTTGTTCACTTCAGCGTGACAGACTGTTTAGCGTTGAACAAATGCCTGTCTTTTCTGGTTTTGTTCCTATATATAGAGGTTGTCGCGGATGAGCCTTTGGCATCCGTGGCGTGTGCCCGCCGCGTTTCGGGGGCATCCACTCCAAAGAGAGAGGGGGCGCTATCATGGCCCAATCATTGCCCAGTATTGTTTCCGGTGAAGGCGGTCTCGCCCGTTACCTGGAAGAAATCCGCCGCTTTCCGATGCTTCAGCCGCAGGAAGAGTACATGCTCGCGAAACGCTACGCCGAGCATCAAGACACCACGGCTGCGCATAAGCTCGTCACCAGCCATTTGCGGCTCGTTGCCAAGATCGCCATGGGCTATCGCGGCTACGGCCTGCCGATCGGCGAGGTGATCTCGGAAGGCAATGTCGGCCTCATGCAGGCCGTGAAGAAATTCGAACCGGAGCGTGGTTTCCGGCTCGCCACCTATGCCATGTGGTGGATCAAGGCCTCGATCCAGGAATACATCCTGCGCTCGTGGAGCCTGGTCAAGATGGGCACAACCGCCAATCAGAAGCGTCTGTTCTTCAACCTGCGCAAGGTGAAGGGCAAGATCCAGGCGCTCGATGATGGCGACCTGAAGCCCGACCAGATCGCCGAGATCGCCACCCGTCTCAACGTTTCCGAGGCCGAAGTGGTGTCAATGAACCGCCGCCTGTCGGGCGACGCCTCGCTCAACGCCCCGATCCGGGCAAGCGAGGGCGAGTCCGGCGAATGGCAGGACTGGCTGGTCGACGACCACGAAAGCCAGGAAGAGATGCTGATCGAGCAGGACGAGCTGGAAAGCCGGCGCGCCATGCTGTCGGGCGCTCTGTCGGTGCTCAACGACCGCGAGCGGCGCATCTTCGAGGCGCGCCGTCTCGCCGAGGAGCCGCTGACGCTGGAAGAGCTCTCGGCCGAGTTCGACATCAGCCGCGAGCGCGTGCGCCAGATCGAGGTGCGCGCCTTCGAGAAGGTGCAGGATGCGGTCAAGGCCGCCGCCAAGCGTCAGATGCAGGCGCTGCGCACCATCGAAGCGCAGCCGGCGGCTTAACGAGCTCTATATCGAAAAAGAAGGAGGCGGCGCTTCGGCGCCGCCTTTTTCGTTTGGCGAAGGTGGCGCAGCAGCCCTTTCTCCCCGTCACTATACGGGGAGAAATGCCCGGCAGGGCAATGAGGGGCAGCGCCGAGGCTGCGAGGTTTTCTTTTCAGAACGATCCGAGGAAGGTTTCAGCGCGCTCATCCTCGAACGCCGCGCCGCCCCTCATCCGCCCTTCGGGCACCCCTTCTTCCCGTGAACGGGGAGAAGGAAAAATCATGCCGTTGGCTGCTTGGTCTTCCTGAGATACGGCAGCACCGCCTCATACGCGCCAAAGCGCTTGATCGCATCCTCGTTGGAGACAGCGGCGGTGATGATCACGTCGTCGCCCTGCTTCCAGTTGGCCGGCGTCGCCACCTGGTGCCTGGCGGTCAGCTGGATGGAATCGATGACGCGCAGGATCTCGTCGAAGTTGCGTCCCGTGGTCATCGGATAGGTCAGCACCAGCTTGATCTTCTTGTCCGGGCCGATGACATAGACCGAACGCACCGTGGCATTGTCCGCCGGCGTGCGGCCCTCCGAGCTCTCGCCGGCGCCCGCCGGCAGCATTTCATAGAGCTTGGCGACGTGAAGGTCTTTGTCGCCGATCAGCGGATAGTGCACCGTATGGCCGGTGGCGGTCTTGATGTCGGCCTGCCACTTCTCGTGGCTCGACACCGGATCGACCGAGATGCCGATGATCTTGACGTTGCGCTTTTTGAACTCGCCCTCGAGACCGGCCATGGTGCCGAGCTCGGTCGTGCAGACCGGCGTGAAGTTCTTCGGATGGCTGAACAGCACCGCCCACCCATCGCCGATCCAGTCATGGAACTTGATGGTGCCCTGCGTGGTCTCGGCCGTGAAATCCGGCGCGACATCGTTGATACGAAGACTCATGACCTATCCCTACCCTTTTTGAAAACCGTAGCCGGCCTGCGGCTGGCCGTTGCCGGCTCCAAAAGCGTAGCACCATCACGACGCTGATTAAACGCTCGCGATGATGGTCATGACCTGCGCGAGGCGAATTTTTTGCGTGACCGCCGGCAATTCGCGGTAGGATTTTCCGTCAGAACGGGTATCGGAGCCGCTCAGGCCTTCTTCACCGCGAGCGTCACAGCGAGATCTTCCATGCGCTGCGCAAGCGCGCCGAGCGCGGTTGTCAGCACGCTGTCGCTCTTGTCGGCCTTGGTCAGCGCCTCGTCGCGCGTCTTGCGCAAAGTCAGCACTTCGCTCTCCATGCCCTTGACGCGCTTGGTAAGCTCCGAGAGTTCGTCCATCACCATGATGCCAGCCATGACAGTAAGCCGCTGGTCGCCGATTTCGCCGAAGGAATCCTTCAGATGCGAGACATAGCGGTCGAAGCGCTCGGCAAGGTCGATCAGGTGCTCTTCCTGGCCCTCGTCGCAGGCCATGCGATACTGCTTGCCGTCGATGGAAACCGTGACCTGTGCCATTGCCCTACCTGTCCAGGACCGCGCGGATGGTTTCCATGGCGGTCACCAGCCGCCGCGACACTTCCTTGTTGGCGTCTTCCAGACGCTCGGCGCGCGCTTCGGAATTGTCGAGCTCCTGCGCCAGGCGCGAACGGTCGGCGTTCATGCGCTGCACCTCTGCCTCGGCTTCCGAATAATCACGCTCGTGCTCGAGCTTCGCTGCCACGGCGTTTTCCAGCCCTTCCATGGCCTTGCCCAGCCTGGCGATGACTTCTTTGAGGGTCGTTTCCCCGGTCATGGCCTTCGTCCTATGCCCTGCCCATCACCGAATCGCTCGCATTCAGAACGCGTTACCTCGGAAAGATTAGGCGCCGGGTGAAGGGCGCGTCAACAAAGCTCTCGCGACTGTCCCCCGCTATCGCTAATGTAAGGCGCTCGATGCCATCACAAGCCCGGCAAAATCCATCCCGATTTGTTGACTAAAAGGCCGCGCCTGCTATGTGTCGCGGCATCCTTTTCCAAGGGCTCTCCCCAGGCTCCAACCCACTTCCGGAGGAAGCATGACGTCGCGTGAACAACATGATCGGATGGCCAACGCGATCCGTTTCCTTTCCATGGACGCCGTCGAGAAGGCGAACTCCGGCCACCCCGGCCTGCCGATGGGCTGCGCCGACATCGCCACCGTGCTGTTCAGCCGTTTCCTGAAATTCGACGCCAAGGCCCCGCACTGGGCCGACCGCGACCGCTTCATCCTGTCGGCCGGCCACGGCTCGATGCTGCTCTATTCGCTCCTCTACCTCACCGGCTACGAGGACATGACGATCGACCAGATCAAGAACTTCCGCCAGCTCGGCTCCAAGACCGCCGGCCATCCCGAATACGGCCATGCCGCCGGCATCGAGACCACCACCGGTCCGCTCGGCCAGGGCCTTGCCAATTCGGTCGGGTTCGCGCTCGGCGAGCGCATCATGAACGCCGCCTTCGGCAACGATCTCGTCAACCACTACACCTATGTGCTGGCCGGCGACGGCTGCCTGATGGAAGGCGTCTCCCAGGAAGCCATCGCGCTGGCCGGCCATCTGAAGCTGAACAAGCTGATCGTCTTCTGGGACAACAACAACATCTCGATCGACGGCCCGGTCTCGCTGGCCGACAACACCGACCAGGTCGCCCGCTTCCAGGCCTCCGGCTGGAACGCCAGCCACATCGACGGCACCGATCCGGAAGCGATCGCCTACGCCATCGAGGCGGCGCGCCATTCCGACAAGCCGACGATGATCGCCTGCAAGACCACCATCGGCTTCGGCGCCCCGACCAAGGCCGGCACCAACAAGGCGCATGGCTCGCCGCTCGGCGCCGAGGAAATCGCCGGCGCGCGCAAGTTCTTCAACTGGGAGTCGCCGCCCTTCGAGATCCCCGCCGACATCCTCGACGCCTGGCGCGCCGTCGGCGCCGGCGGCGCCAAGGCCCGCGCCGACTGGGAAGGCCGCCTCGCCAAGGCCGAGCCGAAGCTCAAGGCCGAGTTCGAGCGCCGCATTGCCGGCAAGCTGCCCTCCAACTTCGACGCCGTCATCACCGACTACAAGAAGAAGCTCTCGGCCGACAAGCCGAAGGTCGCCACTCGCAAATCCTCCGAAATGGCGCTGGAAGTCATCAACGGCGCGGTGCCGGAGACCATCGGCGGCTCGGCCGACCTCACCGGCTCCAACAACACCAAGACCAGCCAGACCAAGAACATCACGTCCGACGATTACGGCCAGCGCTATGTTCATTACGGCATCCGCGAGCACGGCATGGCGGCGGCGATCAACGGCCTCACGCTGCATGGCGGCCTGATCGCCTATGGCGGCACGTTCATGTGCTTCTCGGACTATGCCCGTCCTTCGATGCGCCTGGCCTCGCTGATGGGCATCCGCTCCATCTTCGTCATGACGCATGACTCGATCGGCCTCGGCGAGGACGGGCCGACCCACCAGCCGGTCGAGCATCTGGCGGCATTGCGCGCCATCCCGAACCACAATGTCTTCCGCCCGGCCGATGCGGTCGAGACCGCCGAATGCTGGCAGATCGCGCTCGAATCCGAAAAGACGCCGTCGACCCTGGCGCTGACCCGCCAGAACCTGCCGACCGTGCGCACCGAGCATTCGGCGAAGAACCTCTCCAGCCAGGGCGCCTATGAGCTCGCCGCGGCAAACGGCGAGGCGGTGGTGACGATCTTCGCCACCGGTTCCGAGGTCGAGATCGCGCTCGGCGCGCGCGACCTGCTCGAAAAGCACGGTCATCCGACCCGCGTCGTCTCGGTGCCCTGCTTCGAGCTGTTCGACCAGCAGAGCGACGATTATCGCGCCAAGATCATCGGCAACGCCAAGGTGAAGGTCGCGATCGAGGCCGGCATCCGCCAGGGTTGGGATCACCTGATCGGCACCGACGGTATTTTCGTCGGCATGCACGGTTTTGGCGCCTCCGGCTCGATCGAGCAGCTCTATCCGCATTTCGGCATCACCGCCGAGGCCGCGGCGAAAGCGGTCGAGACTCGTCTGCACGGCTGACCGGCTGCGTCAATTCGCGGGGCCGCAAATAGGCGGCTCCGCCATGCTGGACTAACCTAATCGATTTAAGTTCGACCTTCTGCGGCTGGATTCTTTGGCTCATGGCCGCTATGAAGCAGCGGACCCAATCGCCCCCAGTCCCTAGGGAGAAAACAATGACCGTCAGAGTTGCCATCAACGGATTTGGCCGCATCGGCCGCAACATCCTGCGCGCCATCCATGAATCCGGCCGCAAGGATATCGACGTGGTCGCCGTCAACGACCTCGGCCCGGTCGAGACCAACGCGCATCTGCTTCGCTACGACAGCGTGCATGGCCGCTTCCCGCATGAGGTGACCGTCGACGGCGACCAGATCTCGGTCGGCAAGGAGAAGTTCAAGGTCACCGCGATCAAGGATCCGACCCAGCTGCCGTGGAAGGAACTCGGCGTCGACATCGCGCTCGAATGCACGGGCATCTTCACCGCCCGTGACAAGGCCGCCGCGCACCTCGCCGCCGGCGCCAAGCGCGTCATCGTCTCGGCCCCGTCCGACGGCGCCGACCTCACCGTGGTCTACGGCATCAATCACGACAAGCTGAGCAAGGACCACATCGTCATCTCGAACGCGTCCTGCACCACCAACTGCCTGGCGCCGCTGGCGGCCGTGTTGCATGAGACCGTCGGCATCGAGAAGGGCATGATGACGACGATCCACTCCTACACCGGCGACCAGCCGACGCTGGACACCATGCACAAGGACCTCTACCGCGCCCGCGCCGCGGCGCTGTCGCAGATCCCGACCTCGACGGGCGCCGCCAAGGCGATCGGCCTCGTGCTGCCCGACCTCAAGGGCAAGCTCGACGGCATCTCGATCCGCGTGCCGACCCCGAACGTCTCGGTCGTCGACTTGAAGTTCATCGCCAAGCGTTCGACCACGCCGCAGGAGATCAACGAAGCGCTGATCGCCGCCTCCAAGGGCAAGCTGAAGGGCGTGCTCTCGGTCACCCATCACCCGAACGTCTCGATCGACTTCAACCACGATCCGCACTCCTCGATCGTGGCCCTCGACCAGACCAAGGTCATGGACGGCAACTTCGTCTCGGTCCTGTCCTGGTACGACAATGAATGGGGCTTCTCGAACCGCATGGGCGACACCGCCGTCGCCTTCGGCAAGACCATCGCCTGATCCAGGCTCGCTTCAGAGTTTTAAAACGCCCGGCTCGGCCGGGCGTTTTTTATTGGCCGGCTGAGCCAAAAACCACGCTGTTGCCTTGCACTGGTCATGTCTTCGCCCCACTCTCCCTTAAATCGACAAATGAGAGGGACTTGAGGGGCACTGGCGGATGGAGCATGCGATCTATCTCGTGACGCTGGTCGGCACCGCGCTCATTGTTGCCGCCGCGTTTTCGAGCTTGATCGCCTTCCGCTTCGGCGCTCCTTTGCTGCTCCTCTTCCTCTGCATTGGGCTTGCCACCGGCGTCGACGGCCTCGGTATCGAATTCGACAATGCGCGGCTGGCCTATTTTGCCGGCTCACTGGCTTTGGCCATCATTCTCTTCGACTCCGGTTTCGGCACCCCGCTCAACGCGCTGAAGCAAGCGGCCGGGCCGGCACTGTCGCTGGCCACGATAGGCGTCATCCTGACCACCGGCATCTTCAGCGTCGCCGCTTCCTATTTTCTCAAGCTCAGCTGGCTGGAATCCTCCCTGCTCGGCGCCGCCGTCGCCTCGACCGACGCGGCCGCCGTGTTCTTCCTGCTGCGCGCCGGCGAGATCCATCTGCGCGAGCGCGTGCGTTCGACGCTCGAAGTGGAATCAGGCACCAACGACCCGATCGCCATCTTCCTCACCATCACCCTGGTCGAGATCATCGCCGCGCATGCAAACCCCGAGGCCAACGTGCTGGCCGCCAATCTCCTTCTTGGCTTTCTTGCCAATATGGGGCTCGGCGCCGTGATCGGCGTCCTCGGCGGCTTCGGCATCGTGCGTCTGGTCGAGCGGCTCAACCTGGATCACGGCCTGCTGCCGATCTTCGTGCTGACGCTGTCGCTGATGGTGTTTGCCGCCGCCGGCGCGGTCGGCGGCTCAGGCTTCCTCGCCGTCTACCTTGCCGGTCTGATCGCCGGCAATTCCGACATCCGCGCCGTCACCATCCTGAGGCGCTTCCAGGACGGCATGTCGTGGCTGGCGCAGATCATCATGTTCCTGATCCTAGGCCTGTTCGCCACACCCTCGCAGTTCCCGGCGATCCTGGTGCCGGCGGTGCTGCTCGGCCTGTTCCTGATCTTCGTCGCGCGGCCTTTGGCCGTCTGGCTCTGCCTGATCCCCTTCCGCCTGCCGCGTCCCGAGGTCGCCTTCGTGTCCTGGGTCGGCCTGCGCGGCGCGGTCTCGATCCTGCTTGCAATCACGCCGCTGCTCGGCGGCCTCGAGCATGGCCGCCTGATCTTCAACGCCGCCTTCATCATCGTGCTAGTGTCGCTGGTGGTGCAGGGCTGGACGGTCGGGCCGCTGGCGCGCCGCCTCGGCCTGATCGTGCCGGCGCGTCTCGGGCCCCTGGACAAGGTCGAGCTCGAACTGCCGGGCTCGGCCCATCACGAACTGCTTGCCTATCGCGTCGCACCCGGCAGCCCGGTGGCGCGCGGCGAGCGCATCCCGCGCTGGGCAAGGCCCTCGCTGGTGCTGCGCGACGGCCGCTCGATGCGCTTCCAGGACATGGGCCGTCTCACAGCCGGCGACCAGGTCTATATCTTCGTGCCGGATCGCTATCCGCGCCTGCTCGACAAGCTTTTCGCCAGCCGCGCCGTGGTCGACCCCGAGGACGCCGACTTCTTCGGCGCCTTCGCCGTCGATCCGGCCCGCTCCGCGGCGGAGCTGGAAGCGGCCTATGGGCCCGGCCTTACCGAGGCCGAACAGAAGCTCACCGTCGCGGCGCTCGTTACCGAGCGGCTCGGCGGCCATGCCGAATATGCCGACCGCGTGATGATCGGGCCGATCGAGCTGATCGTGCGCGACGTCGACGAGAAAGGCCGGATCACCGGGCTCGGCCTGTCCTTCGAGCCGACCGCGCCGGTGGCGCGCGTGCCGGTGTTCATGAGCGCCGGCGAGATCGGCGACCGCATAGCGGCGCTGATCCGAAACTGGCGCAGGCCGGTGGAAAAGCAGCCGGTCGAGGACGTACCGATCGATCCCGCGACGCCGGCACCGGGCGAGCAAAAGGCAACCGGCGAAGGCTGATGTCTCATGGCGACATCATTTTTGCGCGCGCGCTTTAACGCGGCTCTTGCATCGCCGCCGCTGCCGGTTAAGGTCCCCGCGTTTTCGCTAGAGCAATTCCATGAAAGATGTGGGCGGCTTTCCGTCCGGAATTGCCTTAACGCACCAGGAAGGAACGGATCATGGCCGGCTTCAAGACACTCGATGACATCGGCGCCGTCAGCGGCAAGCGCGTCCTGGTGCGCGTCGACCTCAACGTTCCCGTCGCCGACGGCAAGGTGACCGACGCCACCCGCATCGAGCGCATCGCGCCGACCATCGCCGAGCTCTCGAAGAAAGGCGCGAAGGTCATCCTGCTTGCGCATTTCGGCCGTCCGAAGGACGGTCCGTCGGCCGAATTCTCGCTGGAGCCGATCGCCAGGGCCACGGCCGAAGTTCTCGGCCGCCCCGTCGGCTTCGCCGCCGACTGTATCGGCGACAAAGCCGCCGATGGCGTTGCCGCCATGAAGGACGGCGACGTGCTGCTGCTCGAAAACACCCGCTTCTACAAGGCCGAGGAGAAGAATGACCCGGCCTTCACGGAAAAGCTCGCCGCCAATGGCGACATCTATGTCAACGACGCCTTCTCCGCCGCGCACCGCGCGCATGCGTCGACCGAAGGCCTGGCGCACCGGCTGCCGGCCTATGCCGGCCGCACCATGCAGGCCGAGCTCGACGCGCTCGAAAAGGGTCTCGGCAATCCGGTACGGCCGGTGGTCGCCATTGTCGGCGGCGCCAAGGTCTCGACCAAGATCGACCTTTTGATGAACCTGGTGAAGAAGGTCGACGCGCTGGTGATCGGCGGCGGCATGGCTAACACCTTCCTGGCCGCGCGTGGCACCGATGTCGGCAAGTCGCTCTGCGAGCATGATCTCGCCGGCACAGCCAAGCAGATCATGATCGAGGCGGCGGAAGCCGGCTGCGCCATCATCCTGCCCACCGACGGCGTGGTGGCCAAGGAATTCAAGGCGGGTGCCGCGAGCGAGACCGTTGCCATCGAGGCCGTGCCGGCCGACGGCATGATCCTCGATGTCGGCGCAAAGACGGTGCAGAGCGTTACCGACTGGATCGATCGCGCCGCGACCTTGGTGTGGAACGGCCCGCTCGGCGCCTTCGAGATCGAGCCCTTCGATCGCGCCACGGTGGCGGCGGCAAAGCACGCGGCCGCCCGCACCAAGGCAGGCAAGCTGGTGTCAGTCGCCGGCGGCGGCGACACGGTGGCCGCCCTCAACCATGCCGGCGTCGCCGACGACTTCACTTATGTCTCGACCGCCGGCGGTGCCTTCCTCGAATGGATGGAAGGCAAGCCGCTGCCCGGCGTCGAAGTGCTGAAGCGGTAAACAGTCCGAGACAAGCCGAAGCCCGCGCGGCTTTCAATCGATTCGCGCTTTCCGGGGTCATTCCTTTGGCGATAATGTTCTGCTAGCGCGGAACAAACGCAGCGTAGGAGAGCACCCATGAGCGAACGTCTCGAAGATATCGCCACCGCGATGGTGAGCGGCGGCAAGGGCCTTTTGGCCGCCGATGAGAGCTCCGGCACCATCAAGAAGCGCTTCGACGTCATCGGCGTCGAGTCGACCGCCGACAACCGGCGCGACTATCGCGAGATGATGTTCCGCGCCAAGGAGGCGATGTCCAAATACATCTCCGGCGTCATCCTCTACGATGAGACGATCCGCCAGAAGGCCGCCGACGGCACGCCGCTGGTCGATATCATCAGGGCGGCCGGCGCCATCCCGGGCATCAAGGTCGATCTCGGCGCCAAGCCCCTGGCGGGCTTTCCAGGCGATACCATCACCGAGGGCCTCGACGGCTTGCGCGAGCGGCTTGCCGACTACTACAAGCTCGGCGCCCGTTTCGCCAAATGGCGCGCGGTGATCGATATCGACACCGGCAAGGGCGTTCCCTCGGCCAACTCGATCGCCTCGAACACCCATGCGCTGGCCCGCTATGCCGCGCTCTGCCAGGAGGCGGGTATCGTGCCGATCGTCGAGCCGGAAGTGCTGATGGACGGCGCGCATTCGATCGACACCTGCTACGACGTCACCAAGGCGACGCTGGTCAAGCTCTATGACGAGCTCTATGCGGCGCGTGTCGTCCTGGAAGGCTCGATCCTGAAGCCCAACATGGTCATCTCCGGCAAGAAGTCGGGCAGGACCGACAGCCCCGAGGAAATCGCCGAAAAGACGATAAAACTGTTCCGCGAAGTGGTGCCGGCGGCGGTGCCGGGCATCGCCTTCCTGTCCGGCGGCCAGGAGGACGAGGAGGCGACCGCCAACCTCAACGCCATCAACGCCATCGGCCCGCATCCGTGGAAACTGACCTTCTCCTATGGGCGCGCGCTGCAGGCCGCGCCGCAGAAGGCATGGAGCGGCAAGGCCTCGAACGTCGCCGCCGGCCAGGCCGCCTTCACCCACCGGGCCCATATGAACCATCTGGCGGCGCTCGGGAAATGGCAGCCGGCCCTTGAGAAAGCCGCCTGAAGCCATCCCTTCCAATTCCAACAGAAGCCCGGGCCCACGACCCGGGCTTTGTTTTTTGCGGGCCGCATTCCTACCTGAGCAGCGAAACAACGGCGACTATGTCGGATTGAGCCGATGTCGAACGTCCTTGGCAGGAGAGGACAGGAGATGGTCATGCAACGCAATGCCGTGGTTTCACGCGAGGACTGGTTCGAAGCGCATCGAAAGCATCTTGAACGCGAGAAGGAACTGACAAGGTTCCGCGATCTTATTGCCGCCGAGCGGCGGCAGCTGCCCTGGTTCAAGCTGCGCAAGGATTATGTCTTCGAGAGCGAAGCGGGACCGAAGCGTCTTGGCGATCTGTTCGCCGGCAAGAGCCAGCTCATTGTCTATCATTTCATGATGACGCCGGGTTGCGATCACCGTTGCCAGGGCTGCTCGTTCCTCGCTGACCATATCGACGGCGCCAACCAGCATCTCAAGCACCACGACCTATCCCTGGTCGTCGTCTCGCGCGCGCCGCTGGCCGAGATCCTGCCTTACAAACGGCGCATGGGCTGGAAGTTCGACTGGGTGTCGTCCTATGCGTCGGACTTCAACTTCGACTTGCAGGTCTCCTTCACCGACAAGCAGATCGAGGCCGGCGACACCACCTACAATTTTGAGAAACGACCGCTACGGTCGAAAGACCTGCCCGGCACCAGCGTCTTCTACCGCGATGGCAATGGCGACATCTTCCTCACCTTCCTGTCGCGCGCCCGCGGCGGCGACGCGCTGATCGGCGCCTATCATTATCTCGACATGACGCCGAAAGGCCGCGGCGAGACCGGCCCCTATCACAACCTGATGGACTGGGTGCGCCTCCACGACGAATACCAGGACAAGGACGAGGACCGGCCGGACTGCTGCGCGTGACGCCGCTCGTTCACCTCGGCGCAAACATGCGCTAATGGCTTGCGGGTCACGCCAATGGAACCGCCATGCAGCGCCTGCTTGCCCTCCTCACCTGGCTCGCTTTCCCGGTCTATGTCTGGCAGGGCCTCGGCGTGCGCCGCCGGACTTCGCGCATGCTGCCCGCGCGAGGTCCGGTCCTGCACGAAATACCAGGCAAGGCGCCGCCGGTCGCGCTGCTGGTCCTGGGTGATTCCTCGGCCGCATCGGTCGGCGTCGAGCAATCCGAACACGGGCTTGCGGCGCAGTGCGGGTCTGATCGCCGAGCGGACAGGCCGAGCCGCGCGCTGGCGCGCCGCCGGCTTCAATTCGGCGACATCCGGCCAGATCCGCGACCATGTTCTGCCCAATCTGTCGGCCGACCCATGGACGCATATCGTGCTCGCCATCGGTACCAACGACACCAAGAACTTCCATTCCGTGCCGCGCTTCAAGAAGGAGTTCGGCGGCCTGCTCTACGCGTTGCGCGCCAAATGGCCGGAAGCGCGCGTGGTTTGGTCGCCGGTGCTGGAGTTCACCCGCGCGCCGGCAATGCCGCCTTTGCTGGGCCGGATCCTCGAGATCCGCGCCACGGAAATGAACCGCATGGGCGTGCGCCTCTGCAACGAACGCGGCGCCGTGCCCGCCTCGCGCCTGCCGATCACCAACCCCGAGGCCGGCTTCGCGTCCGACGGTTTCCACGCCTCCGAGGCAGGTTATCGCGCCTGGGCCGAGCATCTGCTGGATTTCGTGCTGGGCGACGAGGCGGCTTGAACGAGTCGGCCGCGTTTAAGCCCAATGACCCAAGACAGCGGCAAGCGAGATGGCCGCCATCGCAAGCAGCGCCAGCCCCGGCCAGCCCAGCGGCTTGATGACCTGGATCAGCATGATGCCGCAGATGACTAGGGCGAGCAGTTTCGTCATGCCGCCTTTGACCAGCAACGGTGGCGGCTGTCAAAGCTGTTCTTGCGGCATTTCGGGCCGAGCACTCCTGACAGGGATCGGCTTCATTCAGGCCCTGCGAGGCGCACCGTGCCGCCTTCTTCCGCACCCTGCCAACCTCCTGACAGACTGCTGTCAGGAGGGGTGTGAGATACTCTTCTCATCGAAAAGAGAGGAGTGAGGTCATGAACGGTTTAACCATCCTGCGCAGCGTGCAGCACTATGTCGGCCGGATCCGCACCGTGCGCAACGAGATCCGCACCCAGCGTTTCCTGAACACCTTGCCGGCGGACATCCGCAAGGACATTGGCTGGCCGGACCTTTACACGGGCCGCGTGCGCGAAAACTGAAATTTTGCCGCCGCGACTTGGATTGTGGCGACACCGCGCCCAGATGTATTGGCGGCCAGTGATGTTGAGTACAGGGAAGAAGCCCTTGTTTGCCGGTAGCTTGCCGCAGCCTCCTGACAGTATGTTGTCAGGAGGAATGGGGTATTTGAGGCGGCTTCGATCCTGACAACAACGAACATGATCCGACGATCCGGAGTAATCCGCGTATGGTGAAAAGCTGGAACGACAGGCTGAACACGCCAGGCATCAACGGCATCAAACCGTCGCCGCGCACGGTCGGCGATGTCGTCGAAGGCCAGTCGGTGCTGGTGCCGACCGCGCGCAAGCGCGAAGGGCTGAAGCCATAAACCCCGGGGGAGAAACCGATGCGCCGCGCCGACAGGCTTTTCCAGATCGTGCAGCATTTGCGGGGTGGCCGGCTGGTCACCGCGCAGAAGCTCGGCACCTGGCTCGAGGTTTCCGAGCGCACCATTTACCGCGACATAGCCGACCTGCAGTCGACCGGCGTGCCGATCGACGGCGAAGCGGGCGTCGGCTACATGATGAGGGAAGGTTTCGACCTTCCGCCGCTGATGTTCACGCGTGACGAGATCGTGGCGCTGGTTGCCGGCGCCCGCATGGTTCGCGCCTTTGGCGGCGCGGCGATGGCGAGGGCCGCCGACGAGGCGCTGGTCAAGATCGGCGCGGTGCTTCCCGACACCGAGAAGGACCGCATCGCCCGCACCGAGATCCACACGCCGATGTGGGTGGTGAGCGACGCCGCGCGCGAGGCGATCGACCTGATCGAGCGCGCCGTCGAGAAACGCCAGGTGCTGACCATCGACTATTCCGACGAGGCCGGGCGCGGCACCGCGCGCGACATCAGGCCGCTCGGCCTCTGGTTCTGGGGCAAGGTCTGGACCCTGGTCGCCTGGTGCGAGATGCGCGACGATTTCCGCGCCTTCCGCATCGACCGCATCGCCTCTGTCGTCATTGCCGGCCGCACCTTCAAGCCGGAGCGCGGCAAGCAGCTCGCCGATTTCTACCGCGCCGTCGAGCGCTCGGAGGATTACGGCATGGCGCCCGACCGCGCCGCGCGGACGTGACTTGCGCCTTTCTCCTTCTCCCCTTGTGGGAGAAGGTGGATCGGCGCGTAGCGCCGAGACGGATGAGGGGTGTTCCAGCGGAGTGAGACGCTGGCTTTCCCTGGAGCACCCCTCATCCGTCGCTTTCGGCGACACCTTCTCCCACAAGGGGAGAAGGTAAGAGCGCTCACTCCTCGCCTTCGTCCTTGTCCTTCGACTTCAACGCCGAGAGCTTGGCGAACACGGCGTTGGCGTCGAGCTCCTGGTCCTCGTCCTTCGGCTTCTCCGGCGCCGGCACCAGCCGTTCGGTGAGGGCGGCGGGCAGCAGCGTGTCGCCGACGGGCTGCGGCTGCTCGCGGCCGCGCGAGGCGCGGTTGACCTCGAGGTCAAGGTCGATCTGCGAGGTGAGGCCGAGCGTCACCGGATCCATTGGCTGCAGATTGGCCGAGTTCCAGTGCTTGCGCTCGCGGATCTGCTCGATGGTCGACTTGGTGGTGCCTACGAGACGGGCAATCTGCGCATCCTTGAGCTCGGGATGGTTGCGCACCAGCCACAGGATGGCGTTCGGCCGATCCTGGCGCTTCGACAGCGGCGTGTAGCGCGGGCCCTTGCGCTTCGATTCCGGCACCCGCACCTTCGGCTCCGACAGCTTCAGCCGGTAGTTGACGTCCTTCTCGCCGCGCGCGATCTCGTCGCGCGTCAACTGGCCGGTGATGATCGGGTCCATGCCCTTGATGCCCTGCGCCGACTCGCCGTCCGCGATCGCCTTGACCTCGAGCGGATGCAACCCGCAGAACTGCGCGATCTGCTCGAAGGAGAGCGCGGTGTTGTCGACCAGCCAGACGGCGGTCGCCTTGGGCATCAGCAGCGTATTGGCCATGTCAAAAATCCTTCTCGTTCGCCCGCGTTCCCGCGCGGGCGGTGGTTTTAGAGCCACCAAAATGGGAAATTCGCGGCCTGTATAAACGCTCCCTCGAATTTTCGCAATGTTTTTGGAAAAGGGCTGATTCACAGCCCTGAAAAGACAAACCCGCTGGACGAGGTCCAGCGGGCTTGGAACCGGAAACGAAGCAAGCGTCTCGACGGCTCTGGCTTGCCTGTCCAGCCCGGCCTTGCGGCCAGGCGGTTACTGATTACACCGCCTGACGGGCGATGCGCTCGATGTCGGCACGGTTGATGCCGAGGTCGCTGAGCTGGCGGGCATTGAGCTTGTTCAGCTCGCGCACGGTCTCGTTGTACATGCGCCACTTACGGAAAGCACGGATCGGGTTCATTTCAGTTTCTCCAGTCGTTTGATGAAATCGTTTGATGCCGCGTAAATAGGCATGCCTGCCCAAGAAATGAACGGACGCTTTTGCATGGCCGCAATGCGTTTTGTGCATTGCACCATTAACGATGCGTTCAGCTTGGAACAGGAGACAAGCGCGGACCCAGGACGGGTGGAGATTCAGGTCAGGCCGAGACGAAAATGGCAGGTTCCGAGAACCGGAGCGGAGCGTACTTCCGCATGTCCCGGAAAGTGGTCCTCCGGTTTTCCGATAAGGACATGCGGCAGCTGGAACTACGTGAGCACCGGAAGCGCAGGAAGCCGCCGTTCGCAGGCCGGCCTCACCTGAATATCGGCCTATCCTACCCGACGTCGAGGACGATCTTGCCGATATGCTCGCCTTCTTCCATCCGCTCATGCGCCCGCCAGGCTTCGGTCAGGGGCAAGATCATGTCCATGACCGGGGCCACCTTGCGCGTGCCGAGCAGCGGCCACACCTGCGCCTCCAGCGCGGCGGCGATCGCCGCCTTGAACTCGACGGTGCGCGGACGAAGCGTCGAGCCAGTATGGGTCAGGCGCTTGACCATCAGCGTCGCGAAATTGGTGCTTGCGACAGCGCCGGCCTGCACGGCGATCTGGACGATCCGCCCCTCGACGGCCGCGGCCTCGTAGTTGCGCGCGACATAGTCGCCCCCGACCATGTCGAGGATGACGTCGGCGCCCTTGTCGTCGGTCGCATCCTTGACCGCGGCGACGAAATCCTCCTCGCGATAATTGATCGCCCGGTCGGCGCCGAGCTTGAGGCAGGCGTCGCATTTGTCCTTGCTGCCGGCGGTGGTGAAAACAGTGGCGCCGAAGGCCGAAGCAAGTTGGATGGCGGTGGTGCCGATGCCGGAGGAGCCGCCATGGACAAGCAGCGTCTCGCCCTTCTTCAGCCCGCCGCGCTCGAACACATTGTGCCAGACGGTGAAGTAATTTTCCGGCACGGCGGCGGCTTCCGAATAGGTGAAGCCGGCCGGGATCGGCAGCACGCTGCCGGCATGGACCTTGACATATTCGGCATAGCCGCCGCCCGGCGTGAGCGCGCAGACCCGGTCGCCGATGCGCCAGCGCGATATCTCATCGCCGAGCGCCGCGATTTCACCGGCCACCTCGAGGCCGGGCAGGTCCGAGGCGCCGGGCGGCGGCGGATAGGCTCCCTTGCGCTGCTGCACGTCCGGTCGGTTGACGCCGGCCGCATGCACGCGGATCAGCACTTCGCCGGGGCCGGGGACAGGCACGTCGCGGGTTTCCGGCTTGAGCACCCGGGGGCCGCCGGGCTGCGAGATCGCGATGGCTGTCATCTTTGCCGGAATCTTCTGACTTGCCATGGCTCGCGGTCTCCTTATCTCGATCTGTTGTCGGCCGTTTGCATCAATACCCCTGCCCTATGTATGCTCAATGCCAAATCAGGCAAATGGCCAAAACGGGAGGAGCGACGATGGCGATCTTCGACGACGAACCCAGGAAAAAGCAGCGCCCGCACGAGATCGGCCAGGACCTGTCGCTGCTCTCCGTCGATGAATTGTCGGAGCGCATCGCCCTGCTGCGCGACGAGATCGCCAGGCTTGAGGCAGAGCGGGCCGCCAAGGGCGCCACCAAATCCGCCGCCGACGCGTTGTTCCGACGCGGATAATTTTGCCGGCGCGAGCGACCGCCGCCGAAAAGCCCCAATACGTCTGTCTTCAGACCCCTGCGCCCGAAACCGGACCAAGCGATGTTTGCAACCTACAGACCGATCCTTTCGCTGCTGCGCGGCACGGCGTTCCTGCTCGCCGCATCCGGCCTGCACGGGCTGCTCCTGCCGCTGCGCGGCCAGGTGGAGGGCTTTTCGACCGCATCGCTCGGCCTGATGGGCACGGCCTGGGCCGGCGGCTTCGTCACCGGCTGTTTCTTTGCGCCGCGCCTTGTGCGCCGCGCCGGCCATGTCAGGGCCTTCGGCGCCTTCGCCGCTTCCGGTGCGATCATCGCGCTGCTCACCGGCCTCATCATCGACGAGTATTTCTGGATCCTCCTGCGCGCCTTCACCGGCTTCACCATGGCCGGCGCCTTCATGGTGATCGAGAGCTGGCTGAACGAGAAAGCCACCAACGAAAACCGCGGCACCGTCTTCGGTCTCTACATGATGGTCACCTATGCCTCGATCATGGGCGGCCAGATGATCGTCGCCGGCGGCGATGTGCGCTCGGCTTCGCTGTTCATGATCACCGGCATCCTGTTTTGCCTGTCGCTCATTCCGACGGCGGTTTCTACCCAATCGACCCCGAAACCGCTGCAGGACGTCAAGCTCGACGTCAAAAGCCTCTACGCCAATTCCCCGGTGTCGGCGGTGGCCTGCCTTCTCATCGGCATCGCCAATGGCGCCTGGGGCACGCTCGGCGCCGTCTATGGCGCGCGCATCGGCATCTCCACCGCCGAGATCGCGCTGATGATGAGCCTTGTCGTCGTTTCCGGCGCCGCCATGCAGCTTCCGGCCGGGCGCCTCTCCGATACAACCGACCGCCGTTTCGTGCTGGCGGGTGCTGCCTTCGGCGCGGCCCTGGTCGCGGTGCTGATCTTCCTGTTCGCGCCGCGATCGGGCGTCTTCGTCATCGTGCTGACCGCTGCCTACGGCGCTTTCGCTTATACGCTCTATTCGATCGCCGTCGCGCATGCCAACGACCATGCCCGTGCCGAAGACTTCGTCAAAGTTTCAGGCGGCCTGTTGCTGCTCTATGGCTTCGGCACGATGATCGGGCCGCTGCTGGCGGCTGCCCTGATGGGTTCGGTGCGTCCGGAAGGGCTGTTTCTTGCAACCGCGCTCGCCCATCTCAGCCTCGCCGGCTACACGCTGCTGCGTATCCGCGCCCGCGCGCCGGTGCCGATCGAGAACCGCGATGCGTTCAAGACGCAGCCCGCGGACCGTGCCGTCACGCCCGAGGCAACCCGGCTCGATCCGCGCAGAAAGATTGAAACCAATAGTTGAGATTCCGAAAACTTTGCCCCACAAATAAAGGCATGATGTTTTCTGACGCCTTTGTGGCGATAGCCGACCCCAATCGGCGCTATCTCTTGGAAGAACTCCGGCGCGGCCCGAAGACGGTGAACGAATTGGCCGCCGGATTGCCCGTCTCGCGCCCGGCTGTTTCACAGCATCTGAAGGTTCTGCTCGATGCCGGCCTGGTCAATGCCAAGGCCGAAGGCACCAGGCGCGTCTATACTGTCAGCAGCGCCGGCTTCCTCAGGCTGAACATCTGGCTCGACCAGTTCTGGGAAACAGCGCCGGGGGAGTAGGCCCGCTCATCAATGCATGTCGCTCAGAAATGCGCAGCGTTTCTGAGACGACGGCATGCGTCAAAGTCGATTCCGTCACGCTAAGCTTTGTCCGAGCGTTCCGTAAAAACGTCGCGTCCGGTTTTTCGTTGCGCCGTGCCGGGAGAGATATTGTTCAATCGCCGGAAGGCCGTGCTGAAGGCACTTTCCGATTCATAGCCGACGGATTGGGCAATCTCGCCGACCCGCTTCTGCGTCGTTTTCAGTCCGTTGAATGCCTGCAGCATGCGCCACGATCGCAGATATCCAAGCGGCGGAATGCCGACCACATCGCGAAAACGTCGTGCGAAATGCGACCGCGACATTCCCGCCGCATGAGAAAGCGCCGACAAGGTCCACTTTCGTTCCGGCGCGGCATGGATGGCCGAAAGCGCGCGCGAAATCCGGGCGTCGGCCAATCCCCTCAGCCAGCCGGGTGCCGGGCGATTCGACGACAGGAGATGAGAACGCACGATCTCGACCAGCATGATCTGGGCCAGCCGTTCGCGGATAAGCCGACCGCCGGGGCGATCGCAACGGGCCTCATCGACAAACTGTTCCAGGGCCCGGCGGAAAACCGGGGCTGAGGGTTCATCGCCGCGAACGTGGACAACCACCGGAAAGCCCTCGAACAGGTGCTCGGCTTGCTCGCTACGGAAGGCGAAGCGGCCGCCCACAAGGGAAAATGCGCCGCCTGCGTTGACCCTTGCCGGGTACTGATCCGCCGAGAACACTTCCTGCGCGGAAAGGGGAGGCAGGGAAAGATCGGTGCCGAGCGTGAAACCTCGGCATCTGGTCAACAGGAAGCAATCTCCCTCGGCAACGAAAATCGGCGCCGGTTCGCCCTCGACCCGCAGCCAGCATGTTCCCTTGGTGACGACGTTGAACTTGATGCCGTTTGGCGCCTCGAATGCGATGCACCACTCGCCGGCGGCATCCAGTCCTGCGCTTACGGACGCCTCCGGCGTAACCTGGCCAATGATGTCCGACAAGACGTCCATGACGCGCGATGAGACTTTCGCCAAAGCATTTGGCACGCCCACGAATGGTGCGCCGGCATCGCACTGAATATTAAAACCGCTCCGGAAATAAAAGAGGGTTCACATGGAACAGCCATCGGTAGCGTCAGGCTTCGGCGCAAGCAGTACAGCCGGAGAGGTTCTGCGCGGCATCGACCTGCGGGGAAAGCTGGCGGTCGTCACGGGCGGTTATTCGGGCCTCGGACATGAGATGACGCATGCGCTCGCCGGAGCGGGTGCCCGCGTGATTGTGCCCGCGCGGCGGCCAATGGAGGCGCGCGCAACGCTCGCAAACATGGCCGGGGTATCCGTCGTGGAGATGGATCTTGCCGATCTCGACAGCGTAAGGACCTTCGCGCGCGACCTGGTGGAAGAAGGCAACGCCGTCGATATCGTCATCGCCAATGCCGGTGTTATGGCCTGCCCGGAAACGCGCCTTGCCAACGGCTGGGAGCTGCAGTTCGCCGTCAACCATCTTGGCCATTTCCTGCTCGTGGCGCGACTTTGGCCTTTGCTCGTCAAAGCTTCCAGCGCCCGCGTGGTTGTCATGAGTTCGGGGGCGCATGCCATTACCAACATCCGTTGGGACGATCCCCACTTCGACAAGGGCTACGATCGCTGGCAGGCCTACGGCCAGTCCAAGACCGCGAACATCCTGTTTGCTGTGGGGCTGGACGCTATAGGCAAGGAACACGGCATCCGTGCGTTCGCGGTTCATCCCGGCAACATCCTCACACCCCTGCAGCGTCACCTGACGAGGGCCGAGATGGTCGAGGCGGGCTGGGTCGACGAGAACGGCAGGTTGGTGGACCCGTCGTTCAAGACATCTGAACAAGGTGCCGCAACGGCTGTATGGGCTGCGACGTCGCCGCACTTGAGCGGTCTGGGCGGACTCTATTGCGAGGATTGCGGGATCGCGCCTGTCGCCACGTCACTAGCCGAACCCGGCGTGCAGTCCTACGCGCTCGACCCGGGCAGCGCTTTTAGACTATGGCGCCTTTCGGCGAAGCTGACGGGGGACGACCCGGCTGACATTGGTGTCGAACAGGCGCGGCCCTCTCGATGAAACCGGTGGCGACCCAGCAACCGCGAACAGAATCGCCGGCCCAGGCGATCTCAATGACGTAAGAGCAGGCGGCCATGCTCGGTGGCGATGCCTATGCGACTGCCGCATCGACGAAAACCATCCGCCATAGATGTCTGAAAGATGCGCGTCTTTCAATTCCTGCCGATCGACGGTCTGGCTCCCTATGTCGACCGGATTTGGGGATGGGAAAGTGTCAGCGCCGAGCGGGTCGAATTGCCTGTGCTGCTTCCCGGAACCGGGGCGGAACTGTATTTCCACTACCGTACGCCGTTCAGGCGATCGGTGGGTGGTGGCGCGCCGGAAACCTGTTCCGTCGCCCACTTGTTCTACATTCGCCATCGGCCGTTGGCACTGTTGCCATCAGACGACGTTGGTTTCGTCGCGGTGCGCTTCCGGGCCGGCATGGTACATCGATTTGTCGACATGCCAGGCAGGGAGATGATGGACCGTGCCCTTTCCGCGCAGGACCTGTGGGATGCGGCGGGCCAGGAGTTGGCCTGGCGTGTAGCCGGCGCGGAGGGGCTGTCCGCCCGGCTCCGGCTGATCCAGCGCTTCCTTGCGGAACGCCTGTCCCGCGCGACGCCGGACATCGTCTTCGAACACGCAATGGGCATGCTGTATGGCGATCCTGCCAACCTTGCGATCGACCGATTGACGGACCGCCTCGGGCTCGGGCGCCGTCAGTTGGAACGCCGTTTCGCAAGCATTGCCGGGCAGACACCAGTCGAGATTCGTAGTCTGGGACGCTTCCAGAAGACGGTGCGCGCCCTAATGCTGGATGAAAGCGCAAGCACCACGGACGCGGCGCTCGCATACGGTTACTACGATCAGGCTCACTTTATCCGCCACTTCCGCGAGCTGGTTGCGGAGTCTCCGCAGCGCTACCTCAGAGAGGCTCGGGCCAGGACGCATTTTTACAATACTTCCCGATGGGCGGGAGCGATGGTGATGGCTCCCTCACATCTCTAGGAGATTGTCATCATGCATCTTTTGCTGGCGGAATTGAGTGCCCGCCCGGCCTGCGCCGGCGAAGTCGAGGAGATTCTGCGCAAACTGGTGGATATCGCAGGCGGCGAAGAAGGCAATGTGCGCTACGCCGTGCATCGACGGAAGGACGACAGCAATGCCTTTGTGGTTTACGAGCTCTATCGAGACGCGGCGGCGTGTGACGCGCACCTCGCATCTCCGCCGGTGAGGCAGGCGTTGGAGCGCTTCGAGACGCTGCTGAGTGCGCCGCCGCGGCTCGTTTTTTGTGATTTGGTCGCCGCGGCCAGGTAAGACTGCTTAGCTGGACCGGCTTCACCATGCAGCGACGATACGCCAAGCATTTGACCGGTGGAGGGCGGCTCGCCGTTTCCGTGAAATGGTGAAACGCTCTACTGCCTCACGTCGCCGGTTCCAGTGCCGCCTCAAGCGCGTCCAGCAATTCGCCGGTGCCGTGCTCGCGCGTGGCTGGCGAGTCAATGCGGTCGAAGAATGCCCCCTGCTCCGTCAGGATAAGCCGCGTTCCCCTGCCTTCCGCGATAAGCTCGATCGTCGCAAGCGATACCGAGACCCGCGTTTCGCCGAACAAGAGCTCATAGCTGTAGACGATGCGCCGGTTCGGCACGATGTCCTGATAGACCGCGTTGTAGAAATGCATCTGCCCGTCGCTGGGACAGCCTGCATTCACCTCCTTGCCGCCGACACGGAAGTCCATCTCGTGCCGGCTCGGCATCGGATTGTCGGGATCGAAGAACCAGCGCTTTTTCGCCTCGGCGTCGCTCAGGGCGAAATAGACCTTCTCGGGCGTCACCGGATAGACGCGCTCGATGACGAAGGTGGAATGGACGACAGATCGTTCGGTCATGATGGGACCTTCAGCTCTCATCTTTCGTTTCAGCGAGGAAATCGCCGAGCCGGTCGAGTCGGCGCTCCCAGGCAAGCCGCCGCTCGTTGATCCAGTGCTCGGCGGCCCGAAGCGCCTTCGGCTCGATCTGGCAGGTCCGCACCCGGCCAAGCTTTTCGGTCCGCACCAGGCCGCTCGCCTCGAGCACGTTGAGATGCTGGACAACGGCCGACAATGACATCGCCAGCGGTTCCGCCAGTTGGCTGACCGACGCCGGCCCGCGCGACAGACGATCCACCATCTGGCGCCGTGCCGGATCGGCGAGCGCTTGGAACATCAAATCGAGCTGAGCCGGGTCGTGCAGCATTTTCGGTCAGCCGTTGTTGTACGGAAAGAACTTGAAGTAGGGTCCCGCTTCCTCGATCACGCGGGCGAAGGACGGACGCGCGAGCAAGCGGTCGTGATAACGCTTCACCGCCGGGAATTTCTTGCCGAACGGCTCGACCTTGTTGGCGTAGAACAGCGCCGGCGAGGCGGCGCAGTCTGCCATGGTGAAGCTTTCGCCCACTGACCAGGTCCTGCCCGCCATCTCCTCTTCGATAATGGCGTAGGAATTGCGCAATTGCGCGCGAGCTTCCTCGACGCCGAACGGATCGGTCTTGTCCTTTGGCCGCAAGCGGTCGCCGACGACCTTCTGCATCGGATGCTGCACGTAGAAATCGTAGAAGCGGTCTGCCTGGCGGACCTGCAAAGCGAGATCGACATCGGCCGGAACGAGCTCGATCGGCCCCGGATAATGCGCGGCGAGATATTCGACGACGATGGTGGATTCCAGCACCGTGCGGTCCCGTGTATCGTCGCGCAGCGCCGGCATCTTGCCGGTCGGCGACACCTTCAGGAAAGCCGCGCGGGAAGCCTCGTCGCCCAGGTCGACGATCACCGGCTGGAAGGGCGTGCCGTTTTCATAGAGCGCGATCAGCGGTTTCCAGCAGAACGAGGCCAGCGGATGGAAATGCAGCGTCAGGGACATTCTCGCTCTCTTCGCGTTCGGTCGCTGAATAATACTGAAGTGTTCACTTAACTATTGTCGCAAGCCCGTCGAGTCAAGCCGGAGCCGCCACGCCTAGTGATGTGCGGCGATAGCGTCGATGATCTGCGGCCAGTCGTTGCGGTGCAGCTCGTGACCGCCGCCTTCGACCTTGACCAGCCTTGCGCCTGGAACGGCCTTAGCGAGCGCCTCGCCATGGTCGACCGGAAAGAGCGGATCGGCGGTGCCGTGGATGACGAGCAGCGGTGCCGTCAGGTCTCGCACCGTCCGTTTCGGGCCGCCGCCCTTGAGCAGGAAATGGTTGGTCGCGCTGGCGAGGCCGCCGGAGCGGTCATAGTCCGCCTCGATCATCGCGCGCGTGCGTTCCTCGTCGAACGGATGGCGCGCGCTGGCGATCGCGCGGGCATCCTTGACCATGAAGTCGAGCACCTGCTCCCGGTTCGACCAGTCGACATTGGCGCCTTGCGCCGAATGCTCCTTGTAGGCTTCGGTCGCCCCCGGCAGGCCGGACGTGTCGACGCCGAGCGGCGAAGATGAGATCACGGTGAGCGCGCTGACGCTTTCAGGATATTTCAGCGCCACGTTCTGCGCGAGCATACCGCCCATCGACATGCCGGCGACATGCGCCTTGCCGACGCCGTAGTCGTCGAGCACGCGGATGGCATCGTCCACCATGTCCTCGAAATTGTAGGGCGGCGCGCCTGGCAGATATTTGGTCGACAGTCCAGTGTCGCGGTTGTCGTAGCGGATGACGAAGCGGCCGCGCCTGGCGAGTTGCCGGCAGAAGGCTTCCGGCCACCACAGCATCGAGGCCATGGCGCCCATGATCAGAAGGATCGGCGGATCTTTCGGACTGCCGAAGCTTTCCGAAACGATGTCGGGGCGCTGCGCCGCGTGGGTCATCTGCTCCTCCACTCCGATTGCATTTTGCAATCAGTTGCACGATAGTGAAACCGATATCATAATGCAACTGGTTTTTCTGGAGACTGCCATGAACATCGACCGCCGGTCCGGTTGCCCGATCAATCTGTCGCTCGAGGTCTTCGGCGACCGTTGGAGCCTGATCATCCTGCGCGACATGATCTTTGGCGGCCGGCGCCATTTTCGCGAGCTGCTCAATGGCTCACTGGAGGGCATCGCCTCCAACATCCTGGCCGACCGGCTGAAGCGGCTGATGGCGCTCGGCCTGCTGACCAAGGCCGACGACCCCAGCCACAAGCAGAAGGCGATCTACAGCCTGACCGAGATGGCGATCACGCTGGTGCCGATCATGGCGCAGCTCGGCGCCTGGGGACGCGTCTGGCTGCCGGTCAGCGAAGAATTGTCGATCCGCGCCGAGCTGCTCGAAAAGGGCGGTCCGCCGCTATGGGAGCAATTCATGGACGAGTTGCGCCACGAGCATCTCGGCGCGCCCTCGAGGACGCCGCCCGGCGCGCCCACCGTGCGCCAGCAGCTGCGGGCCGCTTATGAGGCCGTCGTCGAGCGCAAGGCCGAGGAACTTCGCCACATCAAGACAGAGGCTTGAGGCCCGTTGCGCGGATCCCATTAGAACAATTCCAGGAAAAGTGTTCGCGGTTTTTCGTCCGGAATTGCGTCAAAACAAAGAGATAGAGCGGTTCGCCATTTCCGTGAAACGGTGAACCGCTCTAGCGCGACGCGCTTTAAGATGAAGAAACGCACGTAAGCGCGTCAGATGCCCTCGCCGGCGAGCTCTTCCGAAAGCGTCGAAACCTGGTTCTGGGCGCTGCGCATCATCGGATAGATCGCCAGCACCTTTTGCCAGGCCTCCAGCGCCGACTGCTTGTGGCCGGTCTCGGTCATGATCTGGGCGAGGCCCGAGAGCGCACCGAAATGGCGCGGCTCGAGCTGCAGGGTGCGGTCGATGTCGGCCATCGACTTCCCGTAATTCTTCATCAGGAAATGCACGGTGGCGCGGCGGTTCCAGCCTTCGGCATAGTCGGGCTGCAAGGTCACCACCTGGTCGAGGAAATCGAGCGCGACGTCGAATTTCTGGTCTTCCGTGGCCTTTTGCGCCCATTGCATCATCAGGTCGATCGAGGCGCTGCCCGACTGGTTCCACTCGCTCCAGATGCGGCCCGCGATGCGCTCGGCCGCCTTCTCGTTGCGCTCGCGCTTCAACTCGGTGAAGAGCTGGTCGAGGCGGCCCTGCCTGGTTGGAGCGGCCGGCGGCGGTGTCGCGGTGGGCGGCGCGGCATCCGGAGGCAGCGCGCCCGGCACCGTTTCTGCTCCTGCAGGCAAAGCTGCGCCGGAAAGCAAAAAGGCGGCGAAAAATGCAAAACGAATCCGCATCGCCGGAATCTAATCCCGGACGGCGGATCGTCAAAGTGATTTTAGCGTGAAAGGGCCGGCAAACCGGCACCCGACATCAGCGCGGCGTGGTCTGTTCGCATGCCACTTCCTTTCGGGTGGCATGCATCAGGCCGCGCGCAAGCCTCAGCCCTGGCGCGCCTTGTAGCGCGGAGCGGTCTTGTTGATGATGTAGATGCGTCCCTTGCGGCGAACCAGCCGGTTGTCGCGGTGACGCGCCTTGAGCGCCTTGAGCGAATTCTTGATCTTCATGGTCTTGCCTGTTCGGTCAGGGCCCGTCCCGGGCCGAATTTTAAAGGCGCGCCCGAAAAAAAGCGCGCCTTTGAACTTGGCGTGGCTCATAAACGAGGAGTGTCGTCCATGTCAACCACGTGACGATGCTCGAATGCCACAAGTGGGCCAGCATATCAAATATTCGCCATCCGGCAGCATGGCATTGCGCGACTCGAGGTCGACTGGAATGGTGTCCGCACCCAAGCGACTGGAGATTCCCATGCGCCGTCTGTTTCTGCCCGCCTGTCTTGTTCTCCTGGCGACCGCCCCGGCAGCCTTTGCCGAGGACTGCGACCGCAGCGACGACAGCCAGTCGATGCTGAACATCTGCGCCGATGCCGATTACCAGGCGGCCGATGCCAGGCTCAACGCCGCCTATAAGAACATCGTCAGCAGCAACGATCAGGCCTCGAACAAGCTGCTGCAGACGGCGCAGCGCGCCTGGATCGCCTTTCGTGACGCCGAATGCGCCTATTCGACCGCCGACAGCGAGGGCGGCTCCATCCATCCGATGGAGGTGTCGCAGTGCCTGACCAAGCTCACCAACGAGCGCATCAAGCAGCTCGCTTCCGACGCCAACTGCAAGCTGAGCGATCCGAGTTGCGCCGGCTCCGACGCCGGCGGCGACGATCAGGAGATGCAATAGGTCGTTATTTGGGCCCGATGAGTCGCGTGAAATGGCCCATCTTGCGGCCGGGGCGTGACTCGGCCTTGCCGTAAAGATGCAGCATCAGGTTGGGTTCGGCGAGCAGCGCCGGCACTTTCAGCATGTCGTCGCCGATCAGGTTTTCCATCACGCAATCAGCATGCCGCTCGGGCGAGCCCAGCGGCAGGCCGGCGACGGCGCGTATATGCTGCTCGAACTGCGAGATGACGCAGGCGGCCTCCGTCCAGTGGCCGGAATTGTGCACGCGCGGCGCCAGCTCGTTGGCCAGCAGCGAGCCGTCGGCAAGCACGAAGAACTCGACGCCGATGACGCCGACATAGTCGAGCGCGGAAAGGATTTTTGCGGCCGCATCCTTGGCGGCCGTTGCCGTTTGCGGACCGATGGCGGCCGGCAAGGTCGAGCTGCGCAATATGCCTTCGCGATGGACGTTTTCGGCCGGATCGTAAGCGGCGATCGTTCCGTCGAGGCCGCGCGCGGCGATCACCGAAATCTCGCGCTCGAAAGCGACGAGCGATTCCAGGATCAGCGGCACATTGCCCATCGCCTCGCAGGTGCCGGCAAAGCCGCCCGTTTCCATGTTGCGGAAGACACGCTGACCCTTGCCGTCATAACCCATGCGGCGGGTTTTCAGCACCCCGCTGCCGTTGAATGTCCTCAGGGCTTCGGTCAACTGGTCGTCATTATCGACCGGGCAGAACTCCGCCGTCGGGATGCCGATGCTGTTGAGGAAGCTTTTCTCGGTGACGCGATCCTGTGCGACTTCGAGCGCGCGGGCCGGCGGGTAGACGGGGACCGTTGCCGCCAGCGTTCGCGCCGCGGCGACCGGAACATTCTCGAATTCATAGGTGACGACGGCGCTGGCGGCGGCGAGCTCGGCGAGCGCTTTCGGATCGTCGTAGGCGGCGACGATCTGCCGGTTGGCGACCTGGGCCGCCGGACAGTCGGCCTGCGGCTCCAGGACGACGATGCGGTAGCCGAGGCGGGCGGCAGCCATCGCCAGCATGCGGCCGAGCTGGCCGCCGCCGATGATGCCGATGGTCGATCCGGGCGCCAGGCTCACGGCGCGTCCGTCGGTTCGGCGGCGACCTTGGCGGTCTGCGCCGCGCGCCAGGCATCGAGCCGGGCGGCAAGCTTGTCGTCGTTGAGCGCCAGCACCGCCGCGGCAAGCAGCGCGGCATTGGCCGCCCCCGCCTTGCCGATGGCCAGCGTGCCAACCGGGATGCCGGCCGGCATCTGCACGATGGAGAGCAGCGAATCCTGGCCGGACAGCGCCTTGGATTCGACCGGGACGCCGAAGACGGGCAGCGGCGTCATCGCCGCCGTCATGCCCGGCAGGTGCGCGGCGCCGCCGGCGCCGGCGATGATCACCTTGTAACCGGCGGCCTTGGCCCCCTTGGCGAACTCATAGAGGCGGTCGGGCGTGCGGTGCGCGGAGACGATCAGCCTTTTGTGCGGAATGCCCAGCGCATCCAGGGTTTCGGCCGCCTGGCGCATCGTCGCCCAGTCGGACTGGCTGCCCATGATGATGGCGACGTCGGCACGCTGATCGGTCAAGGTTTCGCTCCCGGCGGCAAAGGCGCGCCTTAGCGGAATTCGCCGATAGCCGCAAGGATTGTCACGCCGGCGGCAAGCTAGTCTGGCCAGCGCAACGATCCGGTCGAATCCTTGCGCGCCACTTTCATCGCGTCAGCCGGCCGGTCCTTCGCCGTCAGCACGGCGCGCAGTTGCTCGGCCACGATCTCCGCCTCGCCAGGATGCAGATTGCAAGGGTCGAGGAAGAAATGGCCTCGCTCGACCTCGTGGTTGCGCACGATGATCGGCGGCGAGCCAGCGGCGAGCGCGGAGGCAAGTCCGGCAGCGGTGAAGCGGCTCTCTGGGCGCACGAAGACCTGCAGGCGATCGAGAGGGTTGTTGGTCGGGTCGGGAATGATCTGCGCATTGATACCCGAAATGCCCTGCAGCGCGTCCTTCCACAGATTGAGCGCCGCCTCCTCACGCCGGCGGATGCCGGCATGGTCGCGCTTTTCCCAGGCCTCGAGCGCCGCCATGGTGCCGGCGATGCTTTCCTTGCCGACCTTCATGGCGCGCGCCACGCCGCGGTTCTGCAGATAGGCGGCGCGGACCAGGTCCTTGCGGCCGGTGACGATGCCGCTGGTTGGCCCTGAAAGGAATTTGTGGCCGCTGTAGACGACGATATCGGCGCCGCGCGCCAGGAAGCTGCGAAGGTCGTATTCCGAGGCGGCGTCGACGATCACCGGGACCCCCTTGGCGTGGCAGATCTCGCAAAACTCCTCCAGCGAAAGCATGCCGTATTGCACGGTGTGGTGGGCGACGACGTAGAGAGCCGCCGCCGTGCGCTCGTTGATTGCCTCGCGCACATGGTAGTCCTGGGTGACGCTGACGGTGCCCCCCGGAATGACCTTGGCGCCGGCGACCCGGATCGACTGGTCGATCGGCGCGCCGTAATTGACGATATGGCCGAGCTGGATGACGACTTCAGACTTCAGCCCTTCGGTGTCGTCCGGCAGCCGCTCGATCGCCAGAAGATTGGTGCCGGTCATCGCGCCGGCGACCGCCATGGTGATGCCTGAGGCGCAGCAGGCGGTGATGAAGCCGGTCTCGCCGCCGGTGAGTCGGGCGACGATGGCGCTCGCTGAGCGCTGCAGATCGTCCATCTCCACCCATTGTGAGGCCATCTCGGCCATGGCGCTGATCGCCTCCGGTACGATGATCGAAGCACCCAATGCCGTCATGGTGCCGGAGACGTTGATGATGGGTCTCAGCCCCAGGCGCTCGCGGATTGTGGTGTTGGAACCGGCGTCGGAATAGGTTTTCATGAGGGCGAACTCCTAAATCAGGCGGTGATCTCGACGACCGCTTCGATCTCGACGGTGATGTTGCCAGGCAACGAGCCGACGCCGATAGCCGAGCGGGCATGGCCGCCGATCTTGTCGAAGACATCGGCGAAAAGGTCCGAGCAGCCGTTGACCACTTTGGGGTGGTCGCTGAAAGTCGGGGTTGCGTTGACGAAGCCGAGCAGTTTTACCACGCGCACGATACGGCCGAGGTCGCCCGCCGCCGCATGCATGACGGCAAGCAGGTTGAGGCCCGTAAGGCGTGCATGCTCATAGGCCTGCTCGACGGTGACGTTGTCGCCGACCTTGCCGGTGCACAGCGTGCCGTCAGCGCGCAGCGGCCCCTGGCCCGAAAGGAAGATCAGCCGGCCGCTCTCGGCATGGGTTACGAAATTGGCGATAGGTGTCGGCGGCTCGGGCAGGGTCAGGCCGAGTTCAGCGAGCCGTTCGTAAGGCGACATGGACGGGTACTCCTTGGATGGCGAAAGCCATCCGCTTTCAGAAATGCGACGCACGAAAACGCGCCAGGAAGGTGCGTAGCCGCTCATTGGTGGTCTCCGCGGCAAGGACCTCCTTCGGCGGCCCGACGGCCGAGACGCCGCCATCGGCCATGAAGACGATACGGCTGGAGGCGTCGCGGGCGAAGGCCATTTCATGCGTCACCATCACCATGGTCATGCCGTCCTCGGCGAGGCTTTTCACCACGGCCAGCACCTCGCCGACGAGTTCGGGGTCGAGCGCCGAGGTGATCTCGTCGAGCAGCAGGATCTTCGGCTCCATGGCGACGGCGCGGGCAATCCCGACCCGCTGCTGCTGGCCGCCTGAAAGCTCCGCCGGCAGGCTGTCGGCCTTGTGAGCGAGGCCGACGCGGCCGAGCCAATGCTCGGCGATCGAGCGGGCTTCGGCATTGCTCTTGCCGCGCACCTTGGTGAGGCCGAGCATGATGTTGCCGGCCGCGGTCAGATGCGGGAAGAGGTTGAAACTCTGAAACACCATGCCGGTTTCGGCGCGCATGGCGGCCAAATCGCGTTCGCTGCGGCGCTGCCGCGTCCCGGAATCACGGTATCCGACTTCCTTGCCGTCGATGCGGATCGAGCCCGAGTCATAGCTCTCGAGGAAGTTCACGCAGCGCAGCAGCGTGGTCTTGCCGCTGCCGGAAGGGCCGATGATGGTGACCACCTCGCCCTTGGTGACCTGCAGGCTGACCGAGCGCAGCACCGCGACCGGGCCGAAGGATTTAGAGACCTCGGCGATCTCGAGAAGCGCTGGGCTGTTGCTGGAGCTGGTGGCCATGGTTAGTCCCGGATGAAGGCGAATCGCCGTTCCAGCCTGCGGCTGGCGTAGGAAAGCGCGTAGTTGACGGCGAAATAGATCAGGGCGCCGAGGATGTAGAGCGGCATCGCCTCATAGGTGCGGCCGATGACCTGGTTGATGGCCTGCATCAGATCTGTGATGCCGAGCAGCGAGACCAGGGCGCTGCCCTTGACGGCGTCGGTGACGCCGTTGATCCAGGGCGGCAGGAAGCGGCGGAAGGCCTGCGGGAAGATGACCGAGGTGAGGCGCTGCCGGAAGGTCAGGCCGATCGCCATCGCCGCCTCTGACTGGCCCTTCGGTATCGAGGCCACGGCGCCGCGCACATATTCGACGACCTGCGCCGTCTTGAACAGCGTGAGCGCCAGCACCGCCGCCCAGAAGGACTGCAGATGCAGTCCGACCGCGGGCAGGCCGTAATAAACGAAGAACATCAGCACCAGGATCGGGATGCCGCGGATGGTGTCCGAGAAAATGCGCACCGACCAACGCACCGGCGCCGGCCCATAGACGAGGCCGACACCCAGCAGGACGCCCGCAATCAAGGACAGGACCACGACCAGCAGCGAGACCCACAGGGTCAAGGCGAAGCCCTCGGCGAGGAACGGCAGGGCGTAGAGGATCTGGCTCAGCATCTCAGCGCGCCGCCCTGAAACGGCGTTCGACCAGCCTGAGCGCGAACAGCAGCGCATAGCCGGTCACCAGATACATCGCCGTTGTCACCAGATAGACCTCGACGATGCGGAAGGTGTTGAAGTTGATCCACTGGGCGCCATAGGTCAGCTCGGGCACGGAGATGACCGAAGCGATCGAGGTGTCCTTGAACAGCGAGATGAAGGTGTTGGACAGCGCCGGCAGCGTGATGCGCAGCATCGTCGGCAGGCGCACATGGATCAGGCGCTGCCATGGCGTGAGGCCGATCGCCTTGCCGGCGTCGAGCTGGCCTCGAGGCACGGCTTCTAGGCCGGAGCGGAACACCTCGACCAGATAGGCGCCGCTATAGACCGACAGCGTCACGACGAAAGAGGTGGGCGCGCTGTAAGCGAGGTCTATGACGGTCGGCACACCGTAGAAGACGAGGTAGACGAGCAGGATCAATGGCACGTTTCGGATGAATTCGACATAGGCCGCGATGATCGTGCGCACGACGCGCCCGGCCGAGACGTACCAGACCGCCAGCACCAGCCCGATGACGATGCCGATGGCGATCGAGATCACGGCGAGCTCGAGGCTGAGCAGCAGGCCGCCCCAAAGCTTGTCGAAATGCCGCCAGATCAGGTTGAAATTGAGCGTGTAGCCCATGCATCCGTCTCAATGGCTCGCAGTAACAAACAATCTCTTGTTTTGGCGCAATTTCGAACGGAAAACCGCTTCACACTTTTTAGGAAATTGCTCAAGGATTCGTCACCCGCATGGCCCGTGTCGAGGAGGCGGAAGAGCGCCGTCGCGCTCCTCCGCCGGCTTGGCGTAGGCTTGGTCAGATGACCGGGAAGCCTGGATGGCGCGGCGGCGGCTCCTGGCCGAAATATTCCTTGAAGGCAGCGTCATAGAGCGCTGTCTCGTGGCCGAACATGGCGATCGTGAAGGTCTGGTTGACGAAGGTCAGCCAATCGAGGTCGCCTTGCCGGACGGCAGCGCCGTAAAGCATCGAATACCAGCTCTTGCCGGCGTCGAAATATTTGTCCGGGTTGCGCGAGGCGAGCCAGCGCACAGTCGACAAATCGACGGCCGCGGCGTCGGCTCGCTTGGATTCCAGCGCTTGCAGCACGTTCGCCTGGGTGTCGATCTGCAGCACCTGAGCCTGCGGCAAGGCAAAATGCACCGAGCTTTCGGCATCGACATTCTGGAGGATCGAGATGCGGGTGTTGGCGCCATTCGCCAGGAGCTTGTCGAAGGTCTTGTTTTCGGAGCCGGGCAGCGTCAGCAGCGCTACGCCCTCCACATAGTAGGGCCGCGAGAAATGGATCAGCTGCGAGCGCTGCGCGGTCATGGTCATGAACTGGATGGTGATGTCGACCTTGTTGGTCGTCACGTTGGGGATGCGCTGCGCCGGGTCCTGGGTGACGAACTCGACCTTGGTCGGGTCGTCGAAGAGGCCCTTGGCGAGGATGCGGCCCATGGTGATGTCCATGCCGACCAATTCACCGGCGTCGTTCTCGAAATGCCATGGCGCATTGGTGCTGCCGGTGCCGACGATCAGCTTGCCACGATCAAGCGCGGTGCGCAGCACGCTGTCGGATGCGGCTTGCGCGGCTGCCTTCTCGGCGCTGACGGCGGTAAGCGCGCCGGCGGTGGCCAGCCCCGCCATTCCAAGTTTCAGAAAATCACGTCTGCCGGATGTGTCGTTCACGGCGACCTCCTTTGATGGTGTGTTCCCCAATGCAGCAGAAATACACGCCGCAATCAGCGATTGTCTCTTACAAGAGACGTGTGTATCCTGTACAAGACAGATACTAGCACCAGGAATCGACAATGCAAGAGAGTGAAATGCAGACCGGGTGGCCGAGCGAAGGCACGGGCGAGGAGCGGCCAGCCGGCTCGCGCGAGAAAGGTCTCAACAGGGTCCTGAACATCCTGGAGTTCCTGCACGCCAACCAGCGAGCGATCGGCATCGGCGAGCTGGCAAAGGGGCTCAACGCGCCGCGCTCGACCACCTACACGCTGGTGCGCGAACTGGTCGAAGCCGGTCTCCTGGAAATGGCCGGCGACGGCAATCGCGTCTATTTCGGCAAGAAGCTCTATCTCTACGGGATGGCCTATATGCGCGGCAACGACCTGCTGAGGCGCGGCCGCCAGGAGGTCGATACGCTGTCGCGCGAGACCGGGGAGACGTCCGAGCTTTGCATGCTGCAGAGCGGTCGCTACACCATCATCCATTCAAGCCCGGGCACGAGGCCGTTCCGCATCAGCTCGGCCACCGGCCTGCAGATTCCGCTGCCATGGACTGCTTCGGGCCGGTTGCTGCTGGCCGGTCTTGATCGCAGCCGGATCGAGGCGATGGTCACGGAAGACGACCTCGTGCTGCCGGACGGCCGCAAGATAGAGATCGATGACTTCATCGATGACATCGCTCGGGCGCGCGTCACCGGCTATTGCGTCACTTCAGGCCTTGTCGACGCCTATACCAAATGCTTGGCGGCGCCCGTGTTCTCGGCGCCCGGCAAGGTCGAGGCGACGATGTGCCTTGTGGTGCCGATCGACACGTCGGAGGCGCGGACAGGCGAATTGGTCGCGTTGCTCCGCGAGCGCGCCGCCCGGCTTTCGATCTCGTAACGGCGTTGAGCCGGTTATCGATCCAAGGCGTGTTGAGATTCAGGTCAGGCTGAGTCGAAAATGGTGGTTTCCGAGAACCGGAGCGGAGCGTACTTGAGGTACGCGAGCACCGGAAGCGCAGGAGGCCGCCATTTGCAGGCCGGCCTCACCTGAATATCGACACGCCTTAGGCGATGATGTCGGGAATAATGCGGTCTTCCAGCGCCGACAGCCGGTCTTTCAGCATCAGCTTCTTCTTTTTCATGCGCTGAATCTGAAGCGGGTCGCAGCCGGTGGCGATCATCGCGTTGATGGCGGCGTCGAAATCGGCGTGTTCTTGTTTGAGCCGGGAATATTCGAGGCGTATTTCAGCCTGTTCCTGTTCGGACATTATCTACCGTCTGCGTATGCATCGCCCAATCGGGCTGTTTGGGCGGGACCGGCTGGGTTTGTGACTTTTCGTCTGAGACCGGCGCGCAGCCCTTATCACATTTCACTTTGTCGTGGAATGCTACCACGTGTCATTCGACATCGAGATCGGTTGGTGGCAAACTGTCACGGTGCCGTCACAGTCTCAACCTGCGGTGGACGTGCCTGCGACGGCTGCAATCGAGGAAACCATGAAAGGGAGAACCAATCATGTCTCTTGCATCCCATCTTGATGAGTTGCAGCGGAAACACGGTGATATCGAGCGCGAGATTACCGACGCGATGAACCATCCTTCGGTGGACGACCTCGAAATCGTGAATCTCAAGCGACGCAAGCTGGCAATCAAGGACGAGATTGAAAAGCTGAAGGCTAGCCCCACGACACACTGAAGCTCCTCCAGGCACCATCACCGCAACCCGCCGCGGTGAAACGTCCGGTGGCAGGAAATGCCACCGGCATGGTGTTTTTTAACTGAAATCGACGGAACGTTCGGTCGCGGATCTCGCGATCGGCAGAGCTGGCGTTTTTCGCCTGGCGGCTGCCGATTTGCCAACCTCGCCTGGCGCTTGCCATTGACAAGCCATCTTTGCTCCGTCACCTCATGCCCGGAACTTTCAGATGAAGGCGACCGGCATGACCGGATATTTTTCTTCTCCCTTCCCGCGGCGCAGGTCGGTCGGCGTTTCGGTCGGCGGCGTGATGGTCGGCGGCGGCGCGCCCGTCGTCGTGCAGTCGATGACCAACACCGACACCGCCGATGTCGACCAGACTGTCGCCCAGGTCGCGGCGCTGCATCGTGCCGGGTCGGAAATCGTGCGCATCACCGTCGACCGCGACGAGAGCGCCGCGGCGGTTCCGCGCATCCATGAGCGGCTGCTCAGGCTCGGCATCGACGTGCCGCTGGTCGGCGACTTCCACTATATCGGCCACAAGCTCTTGGCCGATCATCCGGCCTGCGCCGAGACGCTGGCGAAATACCGCATCAATCCCGGCAATGTCGGCTTCAAGGACAAGAGGGACCGCCAGTTCGCGGCGATCGTCGAAATGGCGATCAGATATGACAAGCCGGTGCGCATCGGCGTCAACTGGGGTTCGCTCGACCAGGAGCTGCTGACCCGGCTGATGGACCAGAACCAGGCCCAGGGCTCGCCGCTCACCGCGCAGGAAGTCACGCGCGAGGCGATCGTCCAGTCGGCCATCCTGTCGGCCGAGATGGCGGAAGAGATCGGGCTTGGCCGCGACAAGATCATCCTGTCGGCCAAGGTCAGCGGCGTGCAGGATTTGATCGCCGTCTATACCGAGCTCGCCACACGCTCCGACCATGCGCTGCATCTGGGTCTCACCGAGGCCGGCATGGGAACCAAGGGCATCGTCGCCTCTTCGGCCGCGATGGGCATCCTTCTGCAGCAGGGCATCGGCGACACGATCCGCATCTCGCTGACGCCGGAGCCGAATGGCGACCGCACGCGTGAGGTGCAGGTGTCGCAGGAACTGCTGCAGACCATGGGCTTCCGGCAGTTCGTGCCGATCGTCGCCGCCTGCCCAGGCTGCGGGCGCACGACGTCCACCGTGTTCCAGGAACTCGCCCAGAGCATCCAGGCCGATATCCGCAAGAACATGCCGGTGTGGCGCGAGAAATATCCGGGCGTCGAGAACCTCAAGGTCGCGGTGATGGGCTGCATCGTCAACGGTCCCGGCGAATCCAAGCATGCCGACATCGGCATATCCTTGCCTGGCACCGGCGAGACGCCGACGGCGCCGGTCTTCATCGACGGCAAGAAGGCGGCGACGCTGCGCGGTCCGTCCATTGCGCAGGATTTCGAGAAGATGGTCGGCGACTATATCGAGCAGCGCTGCGGACACGGCAAAGCCGCGGCCGAGTAGGCCGATGCACCGTTTCCTCGCGGTGACCCTGGCCTTGCTGTGCAGCTTGAGTTGGGTGGCAGGCGCGTCCGCCGACCCGCCGCAGTCGAAATCGGCCGGCAAACGGCTGATCAACCGTGTCTGCGATCTGATCGAAGCCCAAGCCCAACAGAACGGGCTGCCCAAGGATTTCTTCGCCCGGCTGATCTGGAAGGAAAGCCGCTTCGACCCGAACGCGGTGAGCCCGGTCGGCGCCGAAGGCATCGCGCAATTCATGCCGGGAACCGCCAAGATGCGCGGCCTGGCCAATTCCTTCGACATCGAGCAGGCCATCCCGGCTTCAGCGAAATACCTCGCCGAGATGAAGGCGGGCTACGGCAATCTCGGCCTCGCGGCCGCGGCCTACAATGCCGGCGAGAACCGCGTGTCGCGCTGGCTGGATTCCGGCGGCTTCCTGCCGATGGAAACCGAAAGCTATGTCTTCGACATCATGGGCGAACCCGTCGACAAGTTTTCCGACAAATCCTATGCCGGCACCGTCGAGCCGCTCGACCCGAAGATGAGCTTCGCGGTCGCCTGCCGCCGGCTGCCGGTGATCATGTCGCGGACCGTCGCCATGGCCTCGATCAACGTCAAGCCGTGGGGCGTGCAGGTGGCGGGCAATTTCCGCCGCTCCGCGGCGATCGGCCAATGGCTGAGGGTCAAGAGCCGGTTCCCGGCGCTGCTCGCCAGCCATGATCCGGTGGTGAGCCGGGTGCGCACGCCGATCGGGCGGCGCGGCATCTACGCGGTCAGGATCGGCGCGGACTCGCGCGGCGAGGCCAACGGCATCTGCGACAAGCTGCAAAGCGTCGGCGGCGCCTGCGTGGTGATGCGCAACCGGTGACGCAAGGCCAGGAGGGGAGATGACAGCCAAGATCGTCCTGCTGAACGGCGTCGGCAGCGCCGGCAAAAGCTCGATCGCCAAGGCTTTGCAGGAAATGACCGCCGCGCCGTTTCTGCATGTTAAGATGGACGCCTTCCTGGAAATGCTCCCCGAGGCATTGCAGGAGAACATGCCGGGCTTTGCCTACAAGACCACTTACGAGGACGGTAAGCCATCCGTCGCCATCGAGGCCGGGCCGGTCGGCAGGCGGGCCATGCAAGGGATGCGGCACGCCATCGCGGCGATGGCGCGCCAGGGCAACAACCTCATCGTCGACGATGTGATGATTGAAGGCGAGATGGCGCAGTATCTGGAATTGCTGTCCAGCTTCGCGGTCTTCAGCGTCGGCGTGTTCGCGCCGCTCGATGTGCTCGAAGCCCGCGAAAGCGCGCGCGCCGACCGACTGCCTGGACTTGCGCGCTGGCAGTTCGAGCGCGTGCACAGGGGATACGCTACGATATCGAGGTCGACACGAGCATACTGACCGCGCAAGAATGCGCCCTTCGCATCCGACAGAAGTTCAGATTGTAGCGGCTGGCACTATCGCGATTGACGAGACTGCTGGAGCCAGAACGCTGGCGGGACAGCGCCTCCCTCTGGCCTGCCGGCCATCTCCCCCACTTGGGGGGAGATTAGCCGTCATCGCGGCCTTCGCTAATTTTCAATGTTGCAGGACTGAGCGAGGCGCGGAAACTGCCAATCTCCCCACCCGTGGGGGAGATGGCCGGCAGGCCAGAGGGGGGCACGAAGGAACGCTGTGCTCGGTCGCTGGCCAGTAGATCTTACCCGATGGAGGCAATCAAGCCGTCTTGGCCGTCACCGTCTCGCTGAGCCAGGTGCCGATCTTGGCGCCGAGGCGGTCGGGCGACACCGGCTTCGGCAGATAGTCGTCCATGCCGGCCTCGATGCATTTCTCGCGGTCGCCCTTCAGCGCGTGCGCGGTGACGCCGATGATCGGCGTGCGCTCGCCGTTCTGCGCTTCGATGGCGCGGATGGCGCGGGTCGCCTCATAGCCGTTCATTTCCGGCATGGAGACGTCCATCAGCACCAGGCGGGGGCGCAGCGCGCGGTACATTTCGACAGCCGTGCGGCCATTGCCGGCGATGCGGTAGCTGAGACCGAAGCCGTTGAGGATCTGCCCGAAGACCAGCTGGTTCACGTCATTGTCCTCGGCGATCAGGATATCGATCGGGCCGCTCGGCGCTGCGGTCGATTCCGGCGCCGCTGGCACGGGCGCCGCCGGGCCGCGGATGACAGTGAAGGACGGCGGCGCCGGCTGCGCCGCGACCGGCTCGCGCACGAAATGCGCCTTGGCGCCCTGCATGCGCGCCTTCTGGATGGCGGAGATCACCGTGCCCAGCAACACCGCCGAACGCGCCGGCTTGGTGAGATGCGCGACGATGCCGAAATCGATGACCATCCTGCCGAAATCGACCTGGTCGACCGAGGTGAGCAGCACGACCGGGATGGACGAAAGCCGGCTGTCCGAGGCGATCGCCTTGGCGACATCGGCTCCGTTCATGCCGGGCATCTGGTAGTCGAGGATGATGCAGTCGACAGAGGCGCCGAGCTGGCAGGCGCGGTCGAGGAAGGCAAGGCCGACAGCGCCGCTTTCGGCGGCCGCGCAGTCGAAGCTCCAGCTTCTGAGCTGCTCCAGCAGGATCTCCCGGTTGACCGGATTGTCATCGATGACCAGCACCCGGGCACCGGTGACATCGACCGGCACCAGCTTGTCGGCCGCCTCCTGGTTGTGCGCCGGCAGCGGCACGGCGAACCAGAAGACGGAGCCGCGGCCGATCTCGCTTTCGACGCCGATCTTGCCGCCCATCAAGTCGACAAGCCGGGCGCCGATCGCAAGGCCAAGCCCGGTGCCTTCGTGGCGGCGGGTCGAGGAGCCGTCGACCTGGGCGAATTTCTCGAACACGCTTTGCAGCTTTTCGGCCGGGATGCCGATGCCGGTGTCCTCGACGCGGACCTTGAGCTGGACGACACCGTCGACGACATCGCCGCCGACATCGACCAGCACATGGCCCTTCTCGGTGAATTTCACGGCGTTGCCGAGCAAATTGGTGACGATCTGGCGGAAGCGCCCGGCATCGCCGACGACAAAGGTCGGCAGGCGCGGGTCGACGCGCACGATGAGCTCGAGGTTCTTTTCGGCCACGCGCGCCGACACCAGCGTTGCCACATCCTCGACCGCTTCCGCCAGGCGGAAGGGAGCGGGGTCGAGGGTGAGCTGGCCGGCATTGATCTTCGAAAAATCGAGGATGTCGTTGATGATGGTGAGCAGCGCGTTGCCGGATTTGACGATGACATCGGTGAAGGTCTTCTGGCGCGGCGTAAGCTCCGTCTTGGCCAGCAGCTCGGCCATGCCGAGCACGCCGTTCATCGGCGTGCGGATTTCATGGCTCATATTGGCCAGGAATTCCGACTTGGCGCGATCGGCCGCCTCGGCCTTGAACAGCGACGCGGCGCTCTCGGCGAAGGCGCGGCGGATGGCGGTCTCCATCGGCCGGAAGATCAGAACCGCGGCGATGGCCAGCACGGCAAACAGCAGTCCGCTTGCCCACAGCAGCAGCCGGTCGTTGGCAGCGTCGGCGAGGCGACGCTCCTCGTCGAGCGCGGTGCGCACCTTGACCAGCATCGGCTGGGCGAACAGGTCGTTCTGGTTGCGGATCTCGCGGTAGCTCCATTCATCGACCTTCTGCGCCGTCGACATCAGGTTGAAGTTGCGCACCATGTCACGTGCCGACCAGAACAGGTCGTCGTTCACCGAAGCGGTATCCAGCGCGTTGGTGGTGTTCCTGGACAGGCGCGGCCTGATCGCAGCCAACTGCGCGTTGAGGATTTCGATCTCGCTGGTCAGTCGCTCGGAGTGGCCGCGCGCGGCGGCGGCCAGCGCATCGCGCGTCTCGCTACGCCAGGCGGTGCCGGTCGTCTCGGCGAAATTGGTGGCGTTGCGCAGGTCGCGGGCAAAGATGACGAAATTGCCGCTGAGGGCATCGACTTCGTGGCGGTACGAATTCACACGGTTGAGCGCGAACATCACGGCGGCCGAGGCCAGCGCGAAGACAAGCAGCCCCGAAATGTAGCGGATCCGAATCGACCGGAGGAAGGAAGAATATTCCGGCATGCGCCACCCCAACACATACGCACAATTTTAATGGCCGGGATTACGCTTGATTTACATTAAGATTTCGTTGGTGGGGGGCTGGTCCGATGCCGGCAGCAGCTTTGCGCGGTGGCCCGTTCCGGCCTGCAACGACCGGGCTTCGGCCCGAGCGACGTCTTCTCGCTGCCGCAACCGTGTCGAAGAGGCTACGAGCTGGCGACGAGAGAGCGGTATCGCGCGGTCACCACCACGATATCGCCAGGTGAAGCAGGATCGCGAGAGCTGCGCCGATCAAGTGCGGGAGAAGACCTGCCGTCCGGCCGATCGTCCAAATCGTAGCGACGCTCAGCGGCAAAAACAAAAGGACGCTGGTGATGAGACCGGGATTGTATTTGCGCAGTCGCGCCGACGTGACGAGATGCGCGAGCGCGTTGACGATCAGGACATAGGGGGGCAACCAGGCCCCAAGCCGGTCCCCATAGGAACGCCGCGTAAAGGGCCAGCAGGTTGATGCCCCAGACAAAGGGCAGGTTGGTGACGAGAACCGAAGCGACGGTAAGGGCGTCGCGGCCGCCGAAAACATGCTCGTTGGCGAATTTGCGGAATCGGTCTCCGGTGTGCTCCTCGACCTGATGGACCATGTAGACCGGGCTGTGCAGGAAGATCAGGAACACCGGCAGCGGAAGCGCCACGATTGGCGCGGCCGCTATGAGCGATGCTGCCATGAACCCTGCACCAATGACCCAATAATCGGCCAGCCAGGCTTGCAGTTTAAGCATTGATTCCCGCCCTCCTCAGTCAGTGCGCCTGCATGAATGGACGCACATCGCCAGAACTATTCAAGTGCGTGGACCCCTTGGCGCTCCGTGACCATGTCGGACATTGACTGCCGCGAGCGCCCCTGAGACAGTCAATGGAAGATGCGCGTCTCCGAAATTTGGCACTCCATCGGCTCGGCCATCCCGTTGCGCCGTCGAGCCTTCCCTTGATCAGAGGTGGAAACGCGCACGAGAGGTGGCCGTGAGCGAACCTACACAGCGAATAGTTGCGACCAACGGCATCCGCCTCAACATTGCGGAGCACGGAGACGGGCCCCCGGTGCTGTTGTGCCACGGCTTTCCCGAATCCTGGTATTCCTGGCGCCATCAGTTGAGCGCGCTTGCGGCGGCGGGTTTTCACGCCGTCGCCCCCGACATGCGGGGCTATGGCAAGAGCGATCGGCCGGAGGCGATCGACCAATACACGCTCTTTCATCTGGTCGGCGACATGGTGGGCCTTCTCGACGCCCTTGAAGCTCCCAGCTCCGTCATCGTCGGCCACGACTGGGGCGCGGTCGTCGCCTGGCATGCGGCGCTGCTGCGACCGGACCGCTTCCATGCCGTCATCGGCCTCAGTGTGCCGTTCCGGCCGCGCGCCAATGCGCGCCCGACCAGCCTCATGCCGCGAACGGCGGAGTCTCAGTTCTACCAGCTCTATTTCCAGCAACCCGGCATTGCCGAGGCGGAGCTGGAACGGGACCCGCGGGCCACGGTGCGCGCCATGCTTTACGCGGTGTCGGGAGACGCTTCGGACGGCGGCGCCGGAATTGCCATGGTCCCGCGCGGCGGAAGCCTCCTGCAAGCAGCCGAGGTTCCCGCAAGCCTGCCGCACTGGCTCAGCGAAAGCGACATAGATTTCTACGCCGGCGAGTTCCAGCGCGCCGGCTTCGCCGGAGGCCTCAATTGGTACCGCAACATCGACCGGAACTGGGAACTTATGGCGCCCTTTGCGGGCGCGCGGATCAAGGTTCCCGCGCTCTACATGGCAGGCAATCGCGACCTGGTGGTCGCCTTCCCCGGCATGGATCAACTGTTGGCCAATCTCAGGAACTTCATCCCGCAAATCCGCGATACGCTGATGCTGCCCGGCTGCGGGCATTGGACCCAGCAGGAGCGCCCGGACGAGGTCAACGCCGCGATGATCGAATTCCTGCGGAGCTTGCCGAACCGGGGCTGATCCAAGCGAAGCGAGTATCGGCTCCGACACGAAGGGTTGGGCGCGCCGCTCGGCAAGCGACTCGCCCGGTTCAAGTCAGGCACTATCCTTAGCCCGGTACGCGTCGGGAATGACGAAGACCTCGTCGGCTCGGCCATAGCCCCCATCGGGAACCTCCTCGATCAGCACCATGGTGTGGGGACGCACACCTTCGCCGAAATAGTCGACGAACATCTGCGTGGTCTTGTGGACCAGCTCCTCCTTCTGCGCTTTCGTGAGGGCGGCCTCGGGCATCTTGAAGTTGGCAAAGGGCATTTCCAGGTTCCTTTCGGGTTGGGTTTCAGAGCTTTGGATGAAGGAGGTCGGCAAGGCCGATGCGCTCCAGAAGCTGTGCGCGGACGCGATCGGCGACGCCGTTGACGATGGCCGCACCGTCGTCGGACGGATCGATATGGACGCGGAACGGCCGGCGGCCATGCGGCATCGCCACGAGATCCACGATGGCCTCTGCGACCTTCGAAGGATCGGCGTCCGCGGGCTCCAGGCCGGCAAGACCCTTGAGCGCCTGCTCATCCGCGCCGGCGTAAGGTCCCGACCAATAGGCGGCGGCGCGCCCGGTGTCGGCGGGCTTGCCGGAATGAGCGAAATGCTCCGTGCCCTTGGTGAAGGCGCCCGGCACCACGATGCTCGTCTCGATGCCGAAACGGGCAAGCTCCAGCGCGTAGCTCTGCGCCAGCGCATCCATGCCCGCCTTGGCGGCGAAATACGGCGCGAGGAATGGCGGCGTGCCGCCGCGCGTGCTGCTCGATCCGACCCATATCATCAAGGCCCGGCCAAGCGAGCGCATGGCGGGAAGGACTGCCCGGTTGACGCGCTGGGTCCCCAGCACATTGACGTCGTAGAGCTGCGCCAGTTGCTCCGGTGTGAAGGCCTCGGTCGGTCCGAACACCATATGGCCGGCATTGTGGATGACGACATCGATCCTGCCGGCTTCCGCGAGGACGGTTTCCACGGCCGCTTCGATCGACGGTTCCGACAACACGTCCAGCGCGATGGCGCGGATCTCCAGGTTCTCCTCGCGGGCCAGTCTTTCGACCTCGGCCGCGGCGGCGCCTCCACGCGCCTGCGGATCGCGCATCGAGGCATAGACCCGGTGGCCGGCCCTGGCGAGCGCCTTCGCGGTCATGGCGCCGAAGCCGCTCGATGCGCCGGTGATGAGAATTGTCTGCTGCATGGTAGCCTCTGACTTTAGATCGCGCCGCCATTGGCGCGGATGACCTGGCCGTTGACCCATTGGCTGTCCGGGCCGGCAAGGAAGGCGACGAGCCCGGCGATGTCGTCGGGCTGGCCGAGGCGGCCGAGCGGGATGAGCCTGGTGATCGCCTCGATCTGCGCGGCGCTCTTGCCGTCGGTGAAGAGTTCGGTGTCGACCGGGCCGGGCGCGACGGCGTTGACGGTGATGCGGCGCGGACCGAGCTCCTTGGCAAGGATATGCGTCATCGCTTCGACGCCGGCCTTGGTCGCGGCATAGACTCCGTAGGCCGGTTGGTAGAAGCCCACGACACTTGAAGAAAAGTTGATGATGCGGCCACCATCGTTCAAGCGTCCTGCAGCTTCGCGCATGCCGCGGAACGTGCCGCCGAGATTGATGGCGAGCTGGCGTTCGAATGCAGCGTCGTCGGTGTCCGCGATCGGCGACAGCCGCATCATGCCGGCATTGTTGACGAGGATGTCGGCCTTGCCAAATGCCTTTTCGGCCGCGTCGAACAAGGCGGCCATGCCGGTCGGTTCGCCGATGTCGGCCTGGACCGCGAGAGCGGTGCCGCCGGTAGCCTCGATGGCCGACACCACCTCGCCGGCCGCGTCCTTGCCGCGCGCATAATTGACGATGACGGCGATGCCGTCCCGGGCGAGCCGCTTGGCGATCGCGGCGCCGATGCCTCTCGATGCGCCTGTCACGATCGCTGTTCTTGTCTTCTGCATGATCGGTCTCCGTTCGTTTGTTTGTTGTGGAGCCGATATAGATCGTCCTGTCTTCCGGATAATCGGCCGGCTATTGACAGCAGTATTCGAGCTGAGTGAACAATCAGCCATGGATCGATTGGACAGGATGCGGCTGTTCGTCCGCGTGGTGGAGCGGCGCAATTTCACCGCGGCCGCAGCCGATCTCGGCCTGCCGCGCTCGACCGCGACCGAAGCGATCCAGCAACTGGAGGAGCATCTGGGGGCAAGGCTGCTGGACCGCACAACGCGCCATGTCGCCCCGACGCTCGACGGGCAGGCTTATTACGAGCGCTGCCTGTCGATCCTTGGCGAGGTGGAGGATGCCGAGGCCGGGTTCCGCAGCGCCGAGCCACGCGGCCTGTTGCGCATCGATGCGCATCCGCTGCTCACGCAGCGCTTCCTGCTTCCGCAACTGCCGGCCTTCCTCGAACGCTATCCCGGCATCGACCTGCATATCGGCCAGGGCGACCGGCTGGTCGACCTGGTGCGCGAAGGCGTCGACTGCGTCATTCGCGCCGGCGAACCGCAGGACAGCGGCATGATCATGCGGCGGCTGGCGATGATCGCCGAGATCACCTGCGCCAGTCCCGCTTACTTGAAGCGCCACGGAACGCCGGCATCGCCCGAGGAGCTGGAGGGCCACCAGGCCGTCTGCTTCGTTTCCTCCCGGACCGGCGAGGTGCTGCCGCTGGAATTCACGGTGGGCGCCGGCCTGCGCCAGATAACGTTGCCGGGCCGGGTGCGCGTCAACAATTCCGACACCGCGGCCGATCTGGCGCGCCTGGGCTTCGGGCTTCTGCAGGCGCCACGCTACCGGCTCGAAAAAGACCTGGCTGACGGGACGCTGGTGGAGGTTCTCAAGGATTTCCCGCCGACGCCGACGCCGTTGTTCGCGCTCTATCCGCAGAACCGCCAGCTCGCGCCGCGGCTGCGCGTCTTCCTGGAATGGGCGTCCCGCATCTTTGCCGAGGCAAGACTGTAAACATCGGCGGCGTCACCGCTGAAAACCGTGGCGGCTTTGAGCGAGCCGGTCGCTTATGGGCAAACCACCAAGCCATTGTACCCATTCGCGCGCAGGACCGTTGACAAGCCTGCGTCCACTCGTGTTCTATTTCGCAAGCGCACAATTTCCCGCGTAACACATCGCGTCCGGCATTGCCGGGCAAGGGCAGCATGGCCTCGCCGCGTCTCATGAAAGCATGGGGTGCGTGTGGGGCCTTTATTTTTTGAGGTCCGGGTGAAGACGTTCAGGGTCGGCATCCTCTATTCGACCACCGGTCCCTACGGGGCGATCGGCCGCGACTGCCGCGCCGGCGCCGAATTTGCCATCGAGGAGCTGGAGAAGGCTGGCGGCGCCGTGCGCATCGAGCCGGTCTTCGGCGATCCGGGCGGCCAGCCGGAGCGTTACCTCGACCTTATCCGCGCCATGCTGCGCGACGACCAATGCCGCAATGTGATCGGCACGATCACCTCCCTGTCGCGCAAGGACGTCATCCCGCTGGTGGAGAAATATGACGGGCTGCTCTGGTACATCTGCCCCTACGAAGGCTTCGAGGCCAACGAGAACGTCATCTACACCGGCGCCTGTCCCAACCAGCATCTGATACCGCTGTTCGACTACATGCTGCCCCGCTACGGCAAGCGCGTCTATCTCGCCGGCGCCAATTATGTCTGGGGCTGGGAGATGAACCGGCTGGCGCGCGAGCTTCTCACGCGCGCCGGCGGCGAGGTGCTCGGCGAGCGCTATTTGCCGATCGAGGAGACCGATGTCGGCCTGCTGATCGCCGATCTGGAGCGCCACCGGCCCGACTTCATCTTGAACAACATGATTGGCCCGTCGAGCTACGCCTTCCTGGCCGCTGTGCGCCGGTTGGCGGATCGCGATCCTGCCTTCGCGCCGGAACGCTGCCCGGTGCTGAGCTGCGACCTGACGGAATGCGAGCTCGGCGAGATCGAGCCGGGCACAGCCGTCGGTCAGCTCTCGACAGCCTCTTACTTCGAAAGCCTGGCGTCGCTCGAAAACCGGATTTTCAAGCAGCGCGTCGCCGCCCGTTTCGGCACCGGACGCCGCGTCTCCAGCTTCTTCGCCGGCGCTTATGCGGCGGTGAAGCTCTGCGCCGAGGCGATCACCGAGGCCAATCGCGACGACCCCGCCAGCGTGCGCGGCTTCCTGCACGCCAGGCCGCGACAGACTGTGCTCGGACCCCTCGCAATCGACCCGCGCACCAACCATGCGGCCCTGCCTTTCCATCTCGGTCGCATCAACGAACAGCCCGGCTTCGACGTCATCGCCTCGCATGGCGCGATCGTCGCCGATCCCTATCTTGTCGGCACGCTGGCCAGCCAGCCCGTCCCGCATCTGAGGGTCGTGCAATGACGCGGACGCCGAATTTCGTCTCCTGGCGCGCCGCGATCCTGCATCGCGCCGACGACAACGTCGAGCGCCTGAAGCGTCAGCTCGAACGCCTCGGCGTGACCGTCCTGGTGCAGTGGAAACCGCTCGATCTCACCGAAACGCCGGCTGACATCGTCCTGGTCGACGCCGACCAGGGGTGGGACGATCTCTTGCCATGGGACGGGGACGAGGCGCCCGTTCCGGTGGTCGCGCTGCTCGGTTCCGAAGCGCCGGGCCGCATCGCCTGGGCGCTGGGCAAGGGCGCCGGCGCGCTCATCGCCAAGCCGGTCACCGCCTCCTCGGTTTATCCGGCGCTGGTGCTTGCCACGCACGCCCACCATGAGCGAACCGCCGTCAAGGCGCGCATCGCCGGCCTGGAGGAGCGTCTGCGGCTGAGACCGATTGTCTACGACGCGATGCGCTCGATCATGGCCGCGCAAGGCGGCGATGAGACCGGCGCTTATCGCACGCTCTGCCGCCTCGCCATGCAGCGCCGGCTTACCGTCGAGCACGTCGCCGCTTCCATAGTTGCCGGGCACGAGCCCGTGCCGCGCGCGATGTAGGCCGCTGGCATGCGGGTTCTGCGCGAACTGACAAGACGGCCTTCCGCCCTTTTCGGGCTGATCGTGGTCGTGCTCGTCCTGCTGGCGGCGATCTTCGCGCCATGGATCGCGCATTTCTCGCCGGACGACCAGCTTGCCGACGGCCTGTCGCTCGAAGGCGCGCCGCTGCCTCCGGGCGGCGACCATCTGTTCGGCACCGACACGCTCGGCCGCGACCTCTTCGCCCGCGTGCTGTTCGGCGCCCGCACGTCGCTCATCATCGGTCTCGTCGCCAACGGCGTCGCCGTCGCGATCGGACTTCTCGTCGGGCTGCTCGCCGGCTATCTGCGCGGCGCCGCCGGCAATTTGTTGATGCGCTTCACTGACCTGATGATGGCCTTTCCGGCGCTGCTGCTCGCCATCGCGCTCGCGGCGCTGCTGAGACCCAGCCTGTGGATCGTCGCCATGGTGATCGCCCTGGTGAACTGGGTGCAGGTCGCCCGCATCGTCTACACCGAAACGCGCGGCCTGGTGGAACGCGACTTCATCGTCGCCGAGCGTTCGCTGGGCGCCGGCAATGGCCGCATCATCCTTCTGCACATCCTTCCCCACCTGATGCCGACCGCGATCGTCTGGGGCACGCTCGGCATCGCCACCACGGTGCTGCTCGAGGCAACGCTGTCCTTCCTCGGCATTGGCGTGCAGCCGCCGCAGCCTTCCTGGGGCAACATCATCTTCGAGAGCCAGAGCTATTTCCAGGATGCGCCCTGGCTGGTGTTCATTCCCGGCGCGATCATCCTCGCCACGGCGCTGTCCTTCAATCTGATCGGCGACGCCCTGCGCGACATCCTCGACCCAACCCAGCGCGGGAGGCTGTGACGATGGCCTTCTTCCTCGCCCGCCGTCTCGTCCAGGCCGTGCTGATCCTGCTCGGCGTGGCCGCCATCACCTTCCTTCTGCTCTATTTCCTGCCGGCGGACCCCGCCGTGCTGATCGCCGGGCGCTCCGCGACGCCGCAGATGGTGGCCGCCATCCGGCATGAGCTTGGCCTCGACCAGCCTCTGGTCATGCAGTTCCTGCATTATGTCGGCAACCTGCTGCATGGCGATCTCGGCCGCTCCTATACGCAGAAGACCGAGGTGCTGCCGCTGATCCTGGCGCGGCTGCCGGCGACGCTCATCCTCATGGCCGCCGGCATCGTCGTCGAGGTCGCGCTCGGCCTGACCTTCGGCATCATCGCGGCGGTCCGGCGCGGCGGCTTCGTCGACCGCTCGGTGATGATGCTGTCCTTCGTCGGCGTCTCGTCGCCGCAATTCGTCGTGGCGCTGCTGCTTCTCTATGTCTTTGCCGCCACGCTCGGCTGGTTCCCGATGTCCGGCTTCGGCACGGCGCGGCATGTCGTGCTGCCGGCGCTCACGCTCGGCGTGCTCGGCGCCGGCTGGTATGCGCGCATGGTGCGTTCCGCCATGATCGAGGTGCTGCGCCAGGACTATGTGCGCACCGCCCATGCCAAGGGTCTCAGCGGCCGCCGCGTGGTGCTCGGCCACGCGCTGCCCAACGCGCTGTTGCCGATCATCGCCATGGTCGGCATCGACATCGGCCAGTTCATGAGCGGCGTAGTCGTGGTCGAGGCCGTCTATGGCTGGCCCGGCATCGGCCAGCTCGCCTGGCAGGCCATCCAGCAGGTCGATGTGCCGATCATCATGGGCGTCACATTGGTCTCGGCCCTGGCCATCGTGCTCGGCAATTTGCTCGCCGACTTCGTCGCCCCGTTCGTCGATCCCCGCATCCGCAGCCAATAACCAACAAGACCAACAGAGGAGTGAACTCAATGAACAAATTCGTCAAACAGATTGGCCTGGCGGCACTGCTCGCCACCTCGGCCCTGATGCCGGCCAGGCTCGCCTTAGCCGACACGCCGACCAATGGCGGCGACATCATCGTCACCTACAAGGACGACATCGCCACGCTTGATCCAGCCATCGGCTATGACTGGCAGAACTGGTCGATGATCAACGCCCTGTTCTCGCGCCTGGTCGACTACAAGCCGGGCACGACGGAACTGGGGCCGTCGCTCGCCGACAGCTACGACGTCTCCGACGACGGCAAGGTCTATACGTTCAAGCTGCATCCCGGCGTCAAGTTCACCAACGGCCGCGCGGTGACGGCGGCGGACGTCAAATGGTCGATCGAGCGCGCCGTCAACCCGAAGACGCAAGGCCCGGGCGCCGGCTTCTTCCACTCGATCGTTGGCGCCGACAAGATGACCGCCGGCACCGCCGAGACGATGGAGGGCGTCACGGCGATAGACGACCATACGGTAAAGTTCACGCTGTCTCAGCCCGACGCCACCTTCCTCAACGTGCTGGCGCTCAACTTCGCTTCCGTCGTGCCGAAAGAGGCGGTGGAAGCCGCCGGCGGCGATTTCGGCAAGCATCCGGTCGGCTCCGGCGCCTTCACGCTGAAGGAATGGACGATCGGCCAGCGCCTCGTCTTCCAGAAGAACCCCGATTATTTCATCAAGGACCGGCCGCATGTCGACTCTTTCACGATCGAGATCGGCCAGGAACCGCTGGTGGCGCTTTTGCGCCTGCAGAAGGGCGAGGTCGACATTGCCGGCGACGGCATCCCGCCGGCGAAATATCTGGAGATGAAGAAGTCGCCCGAGTTCGAGGGCATGATCGTCGACCGCCAGCAGCTCGAGACGAGCTATGTCACCTTGAACACGCAGGTAAAACCCTTCGACAATGCCAAGGTGCGGCAGGCCGTCAACATGGCCATCAACAAGGACCGCATCGTGCGCATCATCAACGGTCGCGCCACGCCGGCAAGCCAGGTGCTGCCGCCGCTGATGCCGGGCTACGACCAGAACTACAAGGGCTATGCCTACGATCCCGAAAAGGCCAAGGCGCTGCTTGCCGAGGCCGGATTGAAGGACGGCTTCTCGACCCAGATCTACACCTCCAACACCGATCCGCAGCCACGCATCACACAGGCGATCCAGCAGGATCTGGCGGCGATCGGCGTCAAGGCCGAGATCAAGGCGGTGGCCAATCCGAACGTGATTGCCGCCGGCGGCACGCAGGGCCAGGCGCCCATGGTCTGGTCCGGCGGGCTTGGCTGGATCGCCGACTTCCCGGATCCGTCCGACTTCTACGGACCGATCCTCGGCTGCGGCAGCGCGGTTGCCGGCGGTTGGAACTGGTCGTGGTACTGCAACAAGGACATCGACGCCCGCGCCCAGGCGGCGGACGCCATGCCGGTGCCGGCCAAGGCCGAGGAGCGCAACAAGGCCTGGGCGCAGATCTTCACCGACATCCAGACGAATGACGCGCCCTGGATTCCGGTCTTCAACGAACGCCGCGTGGTGGCCAAGGCCAAGCGCATGGGTGGCCCGGATGAGATCTATATCGATCCGACCCGCGTCATCAATTACGAAGCGATCTATGTGAACAAATAGATCGTCTCATTTGCCGGTGGCGGGCGTGCATCCCGCCGCCGGCCGCCTTTCAATGATGCCGCCGAAACGGGAGGGCGGCTTGCCAAAAACAAACGAGAAGCAACAACCATGTGCGTGAAGTGCGACTACACCATACATCGCGCCAGCCATCATTTCGGCTGGAACCGCGATTTCCAACCGGCGCTGACCGCCGGGCCGGGTTCGACGATCCATTTCGAATGCCTCGATTCCTCCGGCGGACAGTTCGACGCGAACTCCACGGTGGCGGATGTTTCGACCATGGATTTCGGCAAGGTAAATCCGGTGACCGGACCGGTCTATGTCGAGGGCGCGATGCCGGGCGATGCGCTGAAGATCACGCTGCGCCATTTCGAACCGTCGGGCCTCGGCTGGACCGCCAACATTCCGGGCTTCGGCCTGCTCGCCGACCAGTTCAAGGAGCCGGCGCTGCATATCTGGAAGTATGATGCCGCCTCGATGGCGCCGGCGCTCTATGGCCCGGGCGGGCGCGTACCGCTGAAACCCTTCGCCGGTACGATCGGCTTAGCCCCCGCCGAACCCGGGCTGCATTCTGTCGTGCCGCCGCGCCGTGTCGGCGGCAATCTCGACATCCGCGACCTTGCGGCCGGAACCACGCTCTATCTCCCGGTCGAGGTCGAAGGCGCGCTGTTCTCGATCGGCGACACCCACGCCGCTCAAGGGGATGGCGAGGTTTGCGGCACGGCCATCGAGAGCCACATGGACGTCGAGGCGACGATCGAGCTGGTCAAGGACGCGCGGCTGGAAAGCCCGCGCTTCACCACGCCGGGACCGGTGACCCGCCATCTCGACGAGGCGGGCTACGAGGTCACCACCGGCGTCGGACCGGACCTGATGACCGCGGCGCGCGAAAGCGTGATGCGCATGGTCGACCTGCTTGCCGCCGACCATGGGCTGAAGCCGGTCGACGCCTACATGCTCTGCTCGGTCTGCGGTGACTTGCGCATCAGCGAGATCGTCGACATGCCGAACTGGGTCGTCTCGTTCTATTTTCCGAGGATCGTCTTCAATTGATGACGGATGGTTCCGGACGAGGAAGAGATGCTGTCCTGACCGTCGAGAACCTGTCGGTGGACGCGCTGACGCCTGAAGGCGCAAGGCGCGTCATCGACGGCATCAGCTTTGCGCTGGCGCCGGGCGAGACGCTCTGCCTTGCCGGCGAGTCCGGCTCGGGCAAATCGGTGACGGCGCTTTCGATCATGCGCCTGTTGCCGCGCGCCTCGCTGCGCATCGCCAGCGGCGACATCAGGCTCGAACGCCAGTCGCTTCCGCGCCTGCCGGAGCGCGCCATGCGCGACGTGCGCGGCGGCGAGATCGCGATGATCTTCCAGGAGCCGATGACGTCGCTCAACCCTGTACACTCGATCGGCGCGCAATTGACCGAGGCGATCCGCATCCACCAGGGCGCGGAAGGTTCAAGCGTCGAGCAGCGCGCTCGCGACATGCTGGATGTCGTGCATATCAGCGACCCGGCGCGGCGCATGAAGCAATACCCGCACGAGCTCTCCGGCGGCATGCGCCAGCGCGTCATGATCGCGATGGCGCTGTCCTGCCGGCCGAAAGTGCTTCTGGCCGACGAGCCGACGACGGCGCTCGACGTGACGGTGCAGGCGCAGATCCTGAAACTGATGCGCGAACTGAAGCGGGAGTTCGGCACCGCCATCATCCTCATCACCCATGACATGGGCGTCGTCGCCGAGATGGCCGACCGGGTGGCCGTCATGCGCGACGGACGGATCGTCGAGGCCGGGTCCGCGCTCGACATCTTCGAGCGGCCGCAAGCCGACTACACGCGCGAACTGCTCGCCGCCGTGCCGCGTCTCGGCGCCTTCGCGGGAACCGACGCGCCGCCCCGGATCACGGCCACCCCCGGACGCCGACGCCGAACGGCGAAGCGCCCGTGCTTTCGGTGAAGAACCTCGTCGTCGATTACGGTGCCTCCGCCAGCCTGTTCCGCCGCCGCGCTTCAGAGGCGCCGGCGGTGCAGGAAGTCTCCTTCGAGATAAGGCCCGGGCGCACGCTCGGCCTCGTCGGCGAAAGCGGCTCCGGCAAGTCCACCACCGGCAAGGCCGTGCTCGGCCTTGTCCCGTTCGCCGGCTCGGTGATCATCGGCGGAACGTCCATTCACGGCCTCTCGGCGAGCGCGATGCGGCCGGTGCGCCGCGCCGCGCAGATGATCTTCCAGGACCCCTACGCGTCGCTCGACCCGCGCATGACGGTGGGCGCCGCCATCGTCGAGCCGCTCGTCATCCACGGCATCGGCAGCAGGGACGATCGGCGCGAACGCGTGGCCTCCCTTCTTGCGCGCGTCGGGCTCGAAGCCGATCACGCCTCGCGCTATCCGCATGAATTTTCCGGCGGCCAGCGCCAGCGCATCTGCATCGCACGCGCCCTGGCGCTGGAACCGAAGCTGATCGTTGCCGACGAAAGTGTTGCTGCGCTGGACGTGTCGGTGCGCGCTCGCGTGCTCGACCTGATGCTTGAGCTGCAGGAGACGCTGGGCTTGGCCTATCTCTTCATCTCGCACGACATGGCGGTGGTCGAGCGCATGAGCCACGACGTCGCCGTCATGCGCGCCGGCCGCATCGTCGAAGCCGGCCCGCGCCGCGCGGTGCTGTCGTCGCCGCGCGAGGACTACACACGCGAATTGATCGCGGCCGTCCCCATTCCCGATCCGCGCGTCGTAAACGTGCAGAACTGACGTCGTCCCGACGCGTCGCTGCGCTCATACCGCCGCCCGTTCCGTGGGTGGACGGCGGCGGAGGCTTGCGGTGGTCAGAGCCGGCGGATTGTAGGCGGCCTCGTTCAGGCCGACATCGGTGCCGGGCGGAACGATCCGGTCGATGCGATCGAGGACGTCGTCGGCCAGGCGGATGTCGGCGCCGGCAAGCAGGTCGTCGAGATGCTGCATGGTGCGCGGGCCGAGGATCGCCGATGTCACCCCGGGATGCGCCATGACGAACGCCATCGCCATGTGGGTGAGGGACATGCCGGCTTCGGCCGCCAGCGGAATCAGCTGCTCGACCACATCGAGGCTCCGCTCGTCAGACATCTGTCTCGGCATGAATTTCGCCCGTATGCCGCCCTCGGGCAGCGGCTGTCCCTTGCGGTAGCGGCCGGTAAGCAGGCCCTTGGACAGCGGGCTCCAGACCAGCACGCCCATGCCGTAGCGCTGACAGGTCGGCAGCATGTCGCGTTCGATGCCGCGGTCGAGGATCGAATAGGGCGGCTGCTCGGTGCGGAAGCGCGCGAGGGCGCGCCGCTCCGCGACCCACTGCGCCTCGACGATTTCGGAAACCGGGAAGGTCGAGGAGCCGATGGCGCGCACCTTTCCCGCCTGCATCAGGTCGGTGAGCACCGAAAGCGTCTCTTCGACGTCGGTGTCCGGCGAAGGACGATGGATCTGGTAGAGGTCGATATAGTCCGTCTGCAGGCGCTTGAGCGAATCCTCCACCGCACGGGTGATCCAGCGCCGCGAATTGCCCTGCATGTTGGGATCATCGCCCATCGGGCCGTGGACCTTGGTGGCAAGCACGATGCTGTCGCGGCGCCCTTTCAGGGCCTTGCCGACGATCTGCTCGGATTCGCCAGCGCTGTAGCGATCGGCGGTGTCGACGAAGTTGATGCCGAAATCCAGCGCCTTGTGGATGATGCGGATCGCATCGTCATGATCGGCATTGGCTATGCCGCCGAACATCATCGCGCCCAGGCAATAGGGGCTGACCTTGATGCCGGTTCGTCCGAGCGTACGGTACTGCATGGCTATTCTCCTTGAATTCGACGCGCCGCCCAGGCGGTCTGCGGCAGAAGCTGCGCTGCCGGCGATGTTCGATCTGCCCTCACCAGGGGATCGTCACATTTTCCCACCTTGTGAACGTCCCCGAGGGACCGTCCGGACCGAGCAGGGCGACGCGGACCACTTCGCGCGAGCCGTCCTCGACCGACTCCGTTCCGCCGTAATTGTTGAGGTTGGTGCGGGTGTAGGCCGGCGAGACCAGATTGACCTTGATGCCTGTCGACTCGAGCTCAATCATCATCGCCAGCGTTATGGCGTTGAGCGCGGTCTTGGAGGCCGGATAGACCGGGCCGAACAACGCGCGATAGCCGAAGGCAGGATCAGCGTTGGAGGTCAGCGAACCGACGCCGCTCGACACGTTGACGATGCGGGCATCCGTCGATCGGCGCAGCAGCGGCAGCATCGCCTGGTAAACGGCAAGCACGCCGAACACATTGGTCTCCCACACGGCGCGTACTTCATCGAGGGAGACGTTGCTCGGGCGGGTCGATCTGGCATGGTCCTCGACCGTCGCGTCCGGTCGGCGTCCGGTGTTCGAAATCGCGGCATTCTGCACGAGCAGGTCAAGCCGGCCGAATTCGTCGCCGATACGCGCCGCCGCGGCGGTGATCGAGTCCTGATCCGTCACGTCGAGCTGCAGCGCAATGGCCCTCGGTCCGATCTCGCTCGCCGCCGCCTCGCCGCGCTCGAGATTGCGCGATCCGACAAGGACGGTGACCCCGTTTGCCGCGAGTTCCTTCGCGACCTGCAGGCCGACCCCCTGATTGGCTCCAGTGACCAGCGCGATGCGATTGTGCGGCATGATCGTCTCCTGTTGTTCGATTGATTGTCACAGCCGCCGCTTTGAACTATCTTGGCGGATGCGGAACAATGTTCCGAATTCAAAATACGGAACATTGTTCCGTTTTGCAAGAGGCATTCGGTGAGCGGGAAACAGCGCACCCAGGGTGACGTCGCGGAAGGGGTCGACCGACGCGTACGCGTCGACGTCCAGCGCAATCTCGACGCGCTGCTCCAGGCGGCCAAGACGGTGTTCGCGACCTCAGGCGTCGATGCGCCGGTGCGCGAGATCGCCGAGAAAGCGGGTGTCGGGGTCGGTACGGTCTATCGGCACTTCCCGCGGCGCTCCGATCTCGTGGCCGCGGTGTTTCGTCGTGAAATCGATGCCTGCGCCGCCGCCGCGCCTTCCTTCGCGGCCAGCTATGAGCCTGGCGACGCTTTGTTGAAGTGGATTGAGCGCTATGTGGCCTTTATCGCGACCAAGCGCGGCTTGGCCGAAGCGCTGCATTCGGGAGATCCCGTCTTCGAGCCGCTGCCGCTATACTTCCAGCAGAATCTGGAGCCCGCGCTCGGCCAACTGCTCCGTGCTGCGGCGACCGCGGGGGAAATCCGGGGCGATGTCGATGCAGGGGACCTGCTGAACGCCATCGCGAGGCTGAGCGGCGCCGATCAGGCGCAGCGCATGGTCGCCTTACTGGTCGACGGCCTCCGCTATGGCAAGAAAGCATCTTCAGGCGTCCGATAGCCTGTCGTCAGCTGTTGCGCGTGGCGACAAAAGTCGCGGCCTCCTTGAGCAGCTCCGCTGCGTCGCCATACGGCTCGAGCAGCCGATGCGCCTGGTCGATCAGGCCGTGCAGCTGGCCCCGCGCCCAGTCGGGTCCGTGCAGCGACGCAAGCGTCGCCTTGCCGGCGGCTGCGTCCTTGTTCGTCGCCTTGCCCATCTGCTTGGCGTCGGCGGTCAGGTCGAGCAGGTCGTCGGCGAGCTGGAAGGCAAGGCCGATCGCGGAGCCGAATTCGGCCAACCTCTCGCGGTCGGCCGCCGGCGCGCCGGCGACGATCGCGCCGGCCTCGCAGGCGAAGCGGATCAGCGCGCCGGTCTTCATCGCTTGCAACGTGATGATGCCCGCCTCGTCCGGCCGGTTGCGCTCGGCTTCCAGATCGAGCATCTGGCCGCCGACCATGCCGCCGGCGCCAGCCGCGCGCGAGAGCGCCAGCACGAGCGCCACCTGACGATCGGCAGGCAAGGCCGTCGCCTCGTCGGCGATGATGTCGAAAGCCAAGGTCAGCAGCGCGTCGCCGGCGAGGATGGCTGTCGCTTCGTCGAAGGCCTTGTGCACCGTCGGCTGGCCGCGCCGCAAATCGTCGTCGTCCATCGCCGGCAGGTCGTCATGGATCAGCGAATAGCAATGCACGCATTCCAGCGCCGCGGCGACGCGCAACGCCGCGTCATTGTCGGCCGAAAACAGCGCGGCACTTTCCATGACCAGGAAAGGCCGCAGCCGCTTGCCGCCGTTGAGCACGCCATGCCGCATCGCCGCCGTCAGGCGCTCGGGCCGCACGATCTCACCGGTGAGCGGACGCGCGCCGAGAATCCGGCGCAACTCGGTCTCGACGGCGGCGGCGCGCAGGAAAAGCGCGGTTTCGAAGGCGATCTGGTCGTCTTTGCTCATGGCCGGGACCGGTAGCCGACACTCAGACATTGCGCAAGCAGGCGCGCGCCTTTATGCCGGAGGGGGCGAGGCACGGGTGGGACGGCTTGACGGAACCGATCGTCGAACATGGAAGCGAAGGGCTGGACATGGCGCGGTCGCGGCGCCTGAGCCGCGCCAGTCTGAGGCGCATCGGCCGGCGCTGCCTGGTCGTCGCGCTCGTGCTGGCGGCCATTCCGGTCGTGCTCACCTTCCTCTATTTGCCGTCCTTCGTGCATCCGGTCTCGACCCTGATGCTGAAGGACCTCGCAACCTTCTCCGGCTACGACCGGCGCTGGGTGTCGATCGATGACGTGGCTCCGGTGCTGGCGCATTCGGTGATCATGTCGGAGGACGGGCAGTTCTGCTTCCATCGCGGCGTCGATCTGGGCGAATTGCGCGGCGTGGTCGATGACGCTCTGGCCGGCGAGGCGACGCGCGGCGCCTCCACCATCACCATGCAGACGGTGAAGAACCTTTTCCTGTGGTCGCGGCCGCTTGGCAGCGTGCGCAAGGTCGTCGAGCTGCCGTTGGCCGTCTATTTCGATGCGGTGATGTCGAAGCGGCGGATCATGGAGATCTATCTCAACATCGCCGAATGGGGCCCGGGCATCTACGGCATCGAGGCCGCCGCGCGGCATCATTTCGGCGTTTCGGCCAAGCAGCTGTCGCGCAGGCAGGCCGCCCTGCTCGCCGTCAGCCTGCCAAACCCGATCGCGCGCAATCCGGCCAAGCCGGGGCCGGGATTGCGCCGGCTGGCCTCGCTGATAGAAAGGCGCGCCAGTCGATCCGGCGCCTATGTCGGGTGCCTGGATTAGGGCGTGATCCCGAAAAGTGGGGACCGGTTTTCGGAAAAGATCACGCTCCAACGAAGACTTGGACCAGGACGGCGTTTCGACGAAACGGCATCCTGATCCAAGCGAAGCGGCGCCGGCTCAAAAAAATTCGCGGCCAGCGCTGGCCAAAACGGCGCAAGGCGTGTATAGGCACCCGACTTTCTCAGATTATGGCCTCGATGCGGCCCTTTCGCGAGGGTTGCCGGGGCATTTTGACCATGTAGTGGAGCATATCCATGGCCGTTCCAAAAAGAAAAACCTCTCCGTCGAAGCGCGGCATGCGCCGCTCGGCCGACGCCCTCAAGGCCCCGACCTATGTCGAGGACAAGAATTCCGGCGAAATGCGCCGCCCGCACCACATCGACCTGAAGACCGGCATGTATCGCGGCCGCCAGGTTCTGGAGCCGAAGGAAAGCTGAGAAGCTTCCAAGGATTTCTGACGCTTCGAAAGACCGGCCTCTGGCCGGTCTTTTTGTTTTGGCGCCGGCGGCGTCCGGAATTAATCGCTCGCGCTGCCGATGGCGGCGCAACCGGCTGACATCGTTATTTCATTAGGTCTTACAGCGTGTTCGTCGCCGCGGCGAAAAGCCTTGACGGCGCGCTTGCCGCGGATTTTACAAAAGGAGGTGCCCTCATTGGAGTCGCCCAGATGTTCGGTGCCATCCCGCTGCTGATCGTGCCTTTCGTCCTCTACAATCTCGGCCTGCTCGGATTGTTCGGCGGCGGCGACGACCCGTGGATGACCGAGATGTTCTCCTTCCGCATGATGTCGGGCGGCGTCTTCTCCATGACGCTCGGCGACCTGATGGTGCTGATCGGGCTGATCTTTCTCTTCGTCGAGATCTCGAAATCGGTGCGCACGACCAATGCCTCGATCCTGGATCACCTGCTCTCGACGCTGGTCTTCATCGCCTTCCTGGTCGAATTCCTGCTGGTGAAGGGGGCGGCGCACTCCGTCTTCTTCACGCTGATGATCATCGCTCTGTTCGACGTGCTGGCCGGCTTCTCCGTGTCGATGCGATCGGCAAGCCGCGACATCAATCTGAACTAACCCCGCAGGGGAGTTTTGACGGGCCGCTTCCGTTGCCGGATGGCATGCGTTGACGATTGGCGGAGACCTCCGGCTCGCGCGCACCACGGCAGCGTGACAGATTCCGGCTGCCAACGCGGCCTCAACCTGTCAAGATCGCCTGACCGCTGAACCAGATCGTCACCTGCCCTCGTATCTCACCGCATGAACCTCATCGGCGCCGCGCTCCTCTTCCTCATCGCGCTCCTCTTTGCCCTGGCCGGCATCACCCGCGCCGGCGTCTGGCTGATCGAGCGACGCAGCCCGCCGACCGGCGAGTTCGCCGAGATCAACGGCGCGCGCATCCATTATGCCCATATCCCGGCGCCCGCCGGGGCCGACCTGCCGCCGGTCGTCTTCGTCCATGGCGCCAGCGCCAACCTCAAGGACCAGATGCTGCCGCTGCAGCCGCTGCTCGAGGGCTGCGCCGAGATGCTGTTCCTCGACCGCCCGGGCCTCGGCTGGTCGCGGCGCGGCAACAACGAAACTCTGGCCGCGCAGGCCGATACGATCGCGGCGCTGATGGACCGCCTCGGCATTGCAAAGGCCATTGTCGTTGCGCATTCCTTCGGCGGCTCGATCACCACGGCCTTCGCTCGCCAGCATCCTGAAAAGACGCTGGGCCTGGTCTTCCTCGCGCCCGCCACGCATCCATGGCCGGGCGGCGCGACCGCCTGGTATTACAAGCTAACCGCCACGCCGCTGATCGGCTGGCTGTTTTCCGAAACACTCGCTTACCCGGCCGGCATGCTGCGGATCGGAAATGCGACAGCTTGCGTCTTCTCACCCAACACCCTGCCGGACTTCTACCTCCAGAACGCCTCGATCCCGCTGGTGCTCAGGCCATCCGCCTTCCGTGCCAACGCCCGCGATGTTGCCCAGCTCCACGACTATGTCCGCGCCGCCTCGCCCGCTTACCGGGAGATCAAGGCGCCGACCGTCGTCATCTCGGGCGACCGCGACAAGGTGGTCTACGCGACGATCCACTCCGTCGGCCTCGAGCGCGACATTCCCGGCGCCGAACTGGTTTGGGTCCGCAATCTCGGCCATAAGCCGGACTGGATCGCACCCGATCTCGTGGTCGGCGCGGTCCAGAAGGTCGCGGGCGAAGATGTCGATCTGCAAGCGATGGCCAAGGCCGTGGTGGGCCGGATCGCCGGCGACGCCTACAATGACGGCAAATGCCCCGACATCAAGGTGCCCGACGCCGAGCTCGCACCGGGCTGATGAGCTTCTATTGCAGTCGCCAATGACCTCACGTCGGCGCTGCCCCTCATCGCCGTGCCGGGCACTTCTCCCCGTATAGTGACGGGGAGAAGGACGCCGCCATCGACGATTTCGCCAATCGCCAAAACTAGCAGGAAGGACGCCAAGTTTGCGGCCAGCCATCTTCTCCCCGTCACTATACGGGGAGAAGGTGCCGGCAGGCGGATGAGGGGCGGCGCTGACATTGAAAGCTTTTCAGGCAGCGATCTCGATGTAGCCCTTGGGCAAATCACTCGGCAATTGGCCGCTAATGCGTCTCAGACCCGATATACGCAATCCGCAGCATATTGGTCGATCCGGGTGTCCTGAGCGGCACGCCGGCCGTGATGATGACGCGGTCGCCAGGCTTGCCGAAACCTTCTTCCAGCGCGATCCGGCAGGCCCGGTCGACCATGTCGTCGAGGTCGGTAGCATCCTCCGAAACCACGCAATGCGTGCCCCACAGCAGCGACAGGCGGCGCGCCGTGCTGAGGATCGGCGACAGCGCCACGATCGGCACCTGCGGGCGCTCGCGCGCGGCGCGCAGCCCGGTCGTGCCGGACGCGGTGTAGGAAATGATCGCCGACAGTTTGAGCGTCTCGGCGATCTCGCGAGCGGCCAGCGAAATGGCGTCGGCCCCGGTCGCCTCGGGTTCCGAACGCTGCGCGTTGATGATGCCGGCATAGGTCGGGTCGGTTTCGACCTTGGTGGCGATGCGGTTCATCATGCCGACAGCTTCGACCGGATAGGCGCCGGCCGCGGATTCGGCCGAAAGCATGATCGCGTCGGCGCCTTCGAACACGGCGATCGACACGTCGGAGACCTCGGCGCGGGTCGGCACCGGCGCGGTGATCATCGATTCCAGCATCTGCGTGGCGATCACCACCGGCTTGCCGGCGCGCCGCGCCGCGCGCGTGATCTGCTTCTGGATCCCTGGCACGGCTTCGATCGGCATCTCGACGCCGAGATCGCCGCGGGCAACCATCAGCGCGTCGGAGAGCTCGATGATTTCGGGAAGCCTGGCCACCGCCTGCGGCTTCTCGATCTTGGCCATGATCAGCGCCCGCCCGCGCGCGATCTTCCGCGCCTCGGCCAGGTCCTCCGGCCGCTGCACGAAGGACAGCGCCACCCAGTCGACGCCAGTGGCAAGCACAGCGTCGAGATCGGCGCGGTCCTTGTCGGTCAGCGCGCCGACCGGCAGGTCGGTGTCGGGTAGGCTGACGCCCTTCTTGTCGGATATGCCCGAGCCGGCAACGACGGTGCAGGTGATCGACTTGCCGTCGGCCCTCAGAGCCTTCAGCTCCAGCTTGCCGTCGTCGATCAAAAGTCTGTGACCGGCCTCGACCGAGCTCAGGATTTCGGGATGCGGCAGGAAGACACGGCTGGAATTGCCGGGCTCGGGATTGTCGTCGAGCGTGAAGGTCTGCCCCGGTGTCAGCGCTTCCTTGCCGTTGGCGAACTTGCCGACCCTGAGCTTCGGCCCCTGCAAATCGGCGAGGATGCCGATCGGCCGGCCGACGGCGGCCTCGACGGCGCGGATGCGGCCGACCAGCGTGCGCATCAGCTCGTGGTCGGTATGGCTCATATTGATGCGGAAGACATCGGCGCCCGCTTCGAAGAGCTTCCTCAGCATTTCCTCGGAGGAGGAAGCCGGACCGATGGTGGCGAGGATCTTGACCTTGCGGTTGCGTCTCATTGACTGTTTGTTCCCGGAGCGGGGGCCGCTGCTGGCGCGCCTCCCGTTGCGGGCTCGTCGGTCAGCTGGACCATCCAGCTGGCCTGCTCGCCCGTGTCATATTCCTGAAATCCGGCGCGTTGGAAGCCCCGGGCGACGCAATCATTCACGCCGGCGATCTTGAACTCTTTTTCGGCGACGCACATGTTGATCGGGCCGTCCCAGCGCCCGCCACGCTCGGCGTCTTCTGCATAAAGATAATAAAACCTTGATGACAGCGGACCCTCGATCAGCGTCTTGCAGGTCGATCCTTCGATGTGCCACCAGCCCTCGGTGATCCAGCCGGCCTTGGCGCGATAGCCGATGCCGACGCCCACCAGATTTTGCGTTGCGTTGCAAACGCGGAAGTCGCCCCGGGCCGGCGAGGTCGCGGCTATCGCAAAAAAACCCGCGCCGACGATCAGCAACGGCAGGGCCAGGCGCTTGCGCAGCCGGCCGGCAAAACCCATCGCAGATCCCCTTGCGAACCACATTTGCATCTCTCGAAGCCCCTTTTCAGCAAACTCCGGTCGCATGTCAACGCGCCGTTTTGTTCAATTCCAATCGATTTAGAAGGGCCCGTCGCGCAAATTCTCCCCGCGCCGGGGATTTTTTGCGGAAACCTAGGCCAAACAACGGCATTGCGCCGGCGTCCTCTTCGTGGAATGACGATACCACATCGCAGCCGCCATCCCCTTTTCAGCCGATGACCCGATCCACAGTTTTCACGCCGTTCGACATCGTCGAGGGCGACCGCAAGAAAGGCGTCGTGCTTCTGGCCGATCACGCCCGCCGCGACCTGCCGGAGGAATATGGCAGCCTCGGTTTGCCGGCATCCGAATTCGACCGTCACATCGCCTATGACATCGGCGTCGAGACGGTGACGCGCGAGCTCGCGGCCGCGCTCGACGCGCCGGCGGTGCTGGCCGGCTTCTCGCGGCTGTTGATCGACCCCAACCGGGGCGAGGACGACCCGACGATGATCCGTCAGCTCTATGACGGCACCGTGGTGCCGGGCAACTATCCGATGGCTCCGGAAGAACGTGAACGGCGGCTCGACCGTTTCTACAGGCCCTATCACGACGCCGTCGGCGCGATGATCGCCTCCGTGGCGCATGCCTCGGGCAAGGCGCCGTTCATCTTCTCCGTCCATTCCTTCACGCCGGTGATGCAGGGCTTTGTCCGCCCCTGGCATGTCGGCGTGCTGTGGGACCGCGACGACCGCGTGGCGCGGCCGCTGATCGACATGCTGGCGCAGGACAGCTCCCTCGTCGTCGGCGACAACGAGCCCTATGACGGCGCGCTGCGCGGCGACACCATGTTCCGCCATGCCATCGTCAACGGCTACGCGCATGCGCTGATCGAGATTCGCCAGGACCTGATCGCCGACCGCGCCGGGGCGCTTGCCTGGGCTGAGCGGCTGGCGCCGATCGTTGACGCCATCGACCGCCGTGCCGATATACATCAGGTGAAGATGTTCGGCTCGCGCACCGGGCCGGCGTAAGCAGGCCGACAGTCCAGGAGTTTTCCGAGATGACCGAACTCAGCGACGACCAGAAGCGCGACTTCGAGGCCGCGGCTTTCCGCCGGCTGGTGGCGCATCTGCGCGAGCGCGGCGATGTCCAGAACATCGACCTGATGAACCTCGCCGGCTTCTGCCGCAACTGCCTTTCCAACTGGTATCGCGAGGCCGCCGAGGCCGAGGGTGTGGCGCTGTCGAAAGATGCATCGCGCGAGATCATCTACGGCATGCCCTATGCCGAATGGCAGGCGCTCAACCAGACCGAGGCTTCCGCAGCCAAGAAGGCCGAGTTCGAGGCCAAGCGGCCGAAGGATCATTAACGCTGTCGAACGCCTTCGCGACTTCGTCATTCCAGGGCGGAGCAAGGAGCGAAGCGACGCGCGCAGACCCTGGAATCCATGCCGTTACGACTATCGAAGAGTGCAGCGGTCCAGAATATGATCGTAGTGCACCCCGGGGATGGTTTGCGTCGTAGCGGCGCTTCCAGGTCACGGAATGGATCCTCGGGTCAGCGCGCGTCGCTTCGCTCCTTGCTCCGCCCGTGGATGACGAATGGAGGGGCGATTCTACTACATCTCCAAAGCTGCAGTATGCCTAGAACAGAACCAATCCTTGGTCGCTCCCTTGGTCCAAGCACTTTCTTTGTTCAGTTCTTGACTGCCGATTGAATCGATCTAATTTGCCGCGCGAACCATTTTACATGGCGGATTTCAGAGCATGACCTTGCAAACCACGATGCAGGCCGCGACGCGCGGCCGCTGGGCCGTCGCCGGTATCTTCCTCGCCAATGGTTTTCTGACCGGCAGTTGGGCGCCGCAGATCCCGGTCTTCCTCACCCGGCTCGACATCACCCGCTTCACGCTCGGCCTGCTGATCCTTTTGTTCGGCGTCGGCGCGGTCATTGCCATGACCTTGTGCGGCCATCTCATCTCCAGGCATGGCTCGCGCAGCGTGACGCGTTGGTTCGGCCTCTGCGGCAGCTTCGGCCTGCTGATCGTGGCGCTCGCGCCCAACGTGCCGCTGGCGGCCATCGCCATGCTCATCTTCGGCGGTTCGATCGGCGGCATGGATGTCGCCATGAACTCGAACGCCGTCGTGGTGGAAAGAAGGCTTTCCCGGGCGATCATGTCCTCCTCGCACGGCTTCTGGAGCCTCGGCGGCTTCGCCGGCGGCGCGCTCGGCGGCTATTCGATCCAGAACTACGGCTATCTTCCCCATGCCGTCGCGGCGACGGTGATCGCCTTCGCCGTGATCGCCTTCGCCATTCGCTATCTCATCGCCGAGGACCGGCCGCAGGCTGTCGAGCATCAGAAATTCACGCTGCCGCGGCACACCGCCGTCTATCTGGTCGGGCTGATGGCGCTGCTCACCATGATCTCCGAAGGCGCGGTGCTCGATTGGGCGGCGCTCTTCCTGCATCAGGAACTGGGCGCCGATCTCGCGGTCGCCGGCCTCGCCTACGCCGCCTTCTCCGGCTTCATGGCGCTGATGCGCTTCCTGGGCGACGGCGTGCGCAACCGCTTCGGCGCCGTGTCGACCTTGCGCGGCTCGGCGCTGGTCGCGGCCGCCGGCATGCTGGTCGCCGGCCTCTCGTCCTCGCCTTACCTCGCCATCGCCGCCTTCGCCTTCTGCGGCTTCGGCATCGCCAACATGGTGCCCATCCTGTTCTCAGCCGGCGGCAACCAGGAAGGCATGTCGTCCGGCACCGGCATGAGCGTCGTCACCACCATGGGCTACTCCGGCATATTGGTGGCGCCGTCGGCGATCGGCTTCGTCGCGGAGCATTCGAGTTTCGGGCCGATTTTCATTGCGCTTTCCGGCCTGCTGGTCGTCGTGCTCCTGATGGCAGGGCTCGCTCACCGGGCCGAATTCGCGCCAGAACCTATGCCCGCCGAATAAAGCTTCAGCTCCTCATGCAGGAAATCCGCAACGCGGCGGATGCGCATGCTGGTGCGCACGTCCCGATGCATGGCGAGCCAGACAGGCAGGACCGGCAAGGGTACATCGGGCAACAGCTTTTCCAGGTCCGGATCGCGGTCGGCCAGCGGCTCCTGGCCGAGGCCGATGCCGTTACCGGTCCGCACCGCCTCCCACAGCACGATCTGGTTGTCGGTCCGGAACCGGAAATGGCTGCGGCCGACCGGAATGCCGAAGGCAGTGAAGCCGCGAATGATCTCATCGCTGCGGTCGAAGCCGACCAAGGCGTGATCGGCGAGCTCGGCGGGTTTTTCCGGCCGGCCGCGCCGGTCGAGATAGGCGCTGGCGGCGCATAGGCAGAGCGGAATGTCGGTGACCTTGCGCGCCACCAGCTCGTTCTGCGCCGGCCTGACCATACGGATGGCGATGTCGGCATCGCGACGCAACAGGTTCTCGACCTGGTTGGAGGCGACGATCTCGACCTCGATGCCGGGCTCCTCCTCGCCAAGCCGCGCCATCATGTCCGGCAGCACGAAGGCGGCGACCACTTCCGAAGCGGCGATGCGCACCGTGCCCTCGATCGCCTCGACCGAGCCCAGCGCCAAAAGCGAGAACGCATTGGCCTGCTCGCTGACCGCCCGGCCGCGCTCGTAGAGCGTGCTGCCCGCTTCCGTCAGCTCGTAGCCGCGACGCCCACGCCGGAACAGCGTGACGCCGAGCGCGGCCTCCAGCTCGGCGATGTGGCGGCCAAGCGTTGGTTGGCTAGCCGCGAGCCGGCGCGCGGCGCCCGATAGGCTGCCGGTCTCGGCGACTGCGACAAAACTCTTGACCAGGTTCCAGTCGAATTCCTTCATTCATTTTTGAATAACAGAACGCCGACTTCAGTCAATTTCAATTCGACGATGAAGGCAGCAGATTGCAGGGGCAAACGCAAACAGCGGAGAGAACAGATGACCAAGATCGCAATCCTCGGCGCCAATGGCCGGCTCGGCCGCGTGGTCGGCAAGGCCTTCATCGACGCCGGCTTCGACGTCCGCGCCGTCACCCGTACCGGCAAGGTGCCGGCCGAACTGCAGGGCGCCACCGCGGTTGCCGGCGACGCGCTGGATCGCCAATCCCTGATCCGCGCCACCCAAGGCGTCGACATCATCTTCAACGGCCTGAACCCGATCTACACTGATTGGGGCAAGTGCATGCCGATGGCCGAGAACGTCATGGCCGCCTGCCGTGAAAACGGCGCCCTGCATCTCTTTCCGGGCACGGTCTACAATTACGGCTCGCCGATGCCGCAGGTGATCACCGAAGCGACGCCGTTCCATCCGACCACCGAGAAAGGCCGTATCCGCTGTGCCATGGAAGACCTGTTTCGCGGCGAGGCCGAAGCCGGCCGGGTCCGCACCATCATCCTGCGCGCCGGCGACTTCTTCGGCGGCACCGGCCGCGGCTCCTGGTTCGACCTCGTCGTCGCCGCCAAGATAGAGAAGGGCGTCTACACCGCGCCCGGCCCGGCCGACCTGACCCATGAATGGGCCTACCTGCCGGACTTCGCCGTCGCCTTCGTCGGCCTGGCGAAGAACCTCGACAAAACGGGCTCCTTCGAAGCCATCAACTTCCCCGGCCACGCCATCACCGACCTCGACATGAAGGCGGCAGCCGAGAAGGCGCTGGGCCGCAAGCTGAAGCTCTCCTTCATGCCCTGGTGGGTTCTGCGCGCCGGCAGCCCGTTCGTCGCCATGTGGAAGGAGATCGTGTCGATGTCCTATCTGCGCTTCGAAGCGCACCGGCTGGTCTCGACGCGGCTGGAAAAGATCATCGGCGAAATCCCGCATACCCCGCTCGATGAAGCGGTGAAGGAGGCCTTGCAGGATATCGGCATCGCCGTGCAGCCCTCGCGCCTGGCTGCTTGATCAAAAGCTCCAACGAAAGATGAAACGGCCGGGTTTCAAAGCCCGGCCGCAATTCATTGAAGATCAGATTCTGCCCATCAGCAGCAGGATGAGCAGCACGACCAAAATGACGCCGACAATGCCGGAAGGGCCGTAGCCCCAGGAGCGCGAATGTGGCCATGCCGGCACGGCGCCGATCAGGATCAGGATTAGGATTATTACGAGAATTGTGCCGATCGTCATGAAAAATCCTCGCCGTCTGGTTGAACTTCGAGGGAACAATGCAAAAAGCCGCCCGGTTGTTCCGGACGGCTTCTTGCACTGCCTATCTGAAAAAGCTCTATTCCGCGGCTTTCGGGAAGGCTTCCGTCGGCTCGACGCCGGCATCGGCAGCGGGCTCGTCGGTCGTGACCTTGCCCTTGCCACTGCGGAACAGGCGTCCGAACCAGCTGCGCCGCTGGCCGGGCTTCACTTTGGCGCGGGTGAAAACCATCAGCATCGACGGCGTCACCACCAGCGTCAGCAGCGTGGCGAAGGACAGGCCAAAGACGATCGCCGAGGACAGCGATATCCACCATTGCGTCGACGGCGCATTGATCGTCGTCTCGTGATGGAAGATTTCGAGACCGAGACCGAAGGCGATCGGCAGCACGCCGAGGATGGCCGACACCGCCGTCAGCACCACCGGGCGGGCGCGCTCGCGGCAGGTCTGCAGCACCGCGTCCATCTTGTCCCAGCCTTCCGCGCGCAATCGGTCATAGGTGTCGATGAGCACGATGTTGTTGTTCACCACCACGCCGGCCAGCGCGATGACGCCGATGCCCGACATGACGATGCCGAAGGCCTCGCCTGTCAGAAGCAAGCCTAGGAACACGCCGATCGTCGCCATGACCACGCAGGACAAGACAAGCCACACGCTGGTGAACTTGTTGAACTGCGCCAAGAGCACCAGGAAGATCAGGAAGATCGCCGCGCCAAAGGCCTTGCCGAGGAAGGCGCTGGCTTCCGCGCTGTCCTCGTTGGAGCCGGCGAGCTTCCAGCGAATGCCGCTGCCGAGATCCATGTCGGCGACGGCCTTGGTCACCTGCTCCTGCACCGCCGCGACCTGCGCGCCGGCGCTGACATTGGCCTGCACGACCACGGTGCGCGCGCCGTCGATGCGGTTGAGAATGCCGACGGTCGGCTCGGGCTTGCGCACGACGAAGTTGGAGATCGGCACAGAGCCTTGCGAGGTCTGCACACGAAGCTCGTCGAGCGTCGACAGCGTGCGCCGGTCTTCGGGCAGGCGCAGCCTTATGTCGACCGCGTCGTCGGCGCCGGCCGGCCTGTATTCCGAGAGCTTGAGGCCGTTGGTGACCAGTTGCACCACCGTGCCCACCGAGGTCGGGCTGATGCCGTATTGCGCCGCCTTGGCACGGTCGACCTCGAGCGCCCAGTCGACGCCGGGCGGCGGCAGGCCGTCCGAGATGTCGATGACATTGGGGATCTTGGCGATGCGCGCAGCGACCGCGCGCGCCTTGTCGTCGAGCCCGGCCGGGTCGGCAGCCGACAGCCGGATCTGGATCGGCTTGCCGGTCGGCGGGCCGGCTTCCGGAACGCGCACCTCGACATCGACGCCGGGAATGCCGGCCATCACGCCGCGCAGGTCGTCGAGGATCTGGTTGGCGGATTTGCGCTGGCGCCAGTCGACGAACTCATATTGGATGACGCCGACCACGTCCTCGGGAATGTCCTGGCCGCCGCCCTGCGTCTTGCCGACACGCGTATAGACCGACTTCACGCCGGGCCAGCCGAGCAGCCGGTTCTCCGCCGTTTTGGTGGCGGCGTCCATTTCGGCCAGCGAAAGATTGCCGCGCGCATGCACATAGAGCAGGCCGTAATCCGGCTCGACGCTCGGGAAGAACTCGACGCCCGCGCCATATTTCGAATAGGCGAAGCCGACGCCGACCAGAAGGCCGACGGTGAGCAGGATGACGGTGATCGGGAAGCGCACCGCCTGCTTGACCACGGCCATGTACCAGCCGTCGCGATTGCCTTCCTCGTGATGCTCCGGCGCCTTGGCGAAGATCGCGCCCAAAGTCGGCGCGAAGACCAGCGCATAGAGCATCGAGGCCGACAGCGTCACGATCAGCGTGATCGGCATGTATTTCATGAAATCGCCGATAATGCCGGGCCAGAACAAGAGCGGCGAGAACGCGGCGATGCGCGTCATCGTCGCCGCGACGACCGGGCCGGCCATGCGCTTGGCGGCCAGGGCGAAGGCGTCGGCCTTCGGCATGCCCTCGCTCATGCGCCGTTCGGCGAATTCGGTGACGATGATGGCGTCGTCCACCAGCATGCCGACCGCCAGGATCAGGCTGAACAGCACGATCATGTTGATCGTGTAGCCCATCATGGCGAGCAGCAGGATGCCCATCAGGAAGGATGACGGTATGGCAAGGCCGATGAGCAGGGAAGCCCGTCCCGACAGCGCGTAGAGGATGACGATGAACACCAGGATGACGGCGATCATCACATGGTTCTGAAGGTCGCCGAGCAGCTGGTTGACGAAGACGGACTTGTCCTGCGTGTAGGTGACGTGCATGCCCTCGGGCATTGTCTTGATGAAATTGTCCGACACTTCCCGGACATGGGTCAGCGTGTCGATGAGATTGGCGCCGATGCGCTTCTTCACTTCGATGGCGATGGCCGGCCTGCCGTCGAGGCGCGTGACCGTCTCGGCGTCCTTGAAGGTCGAGCGGATGGTGGCGACATCCTTGGCCTGGACCACGGCGTTCGGTGTGGCGACGACCGGCAGGTTGGCGACGTCCTCGGGCGTCTCGATCAGCGACGGTACCTTGACCGCGTATTTGCCTTCCGAGCCTTCGAGGTTGCCGGCCGCGACCAGGCTGTTCGAGGAAGCGACGCCCTGGATCACCTGGTCGAGTTGCAGCCCGTATGACGACAGCTTGACCGGGTCGATGACGACCTCGACAAGATCGTCGCGCGCGCCCTGCAGCGAGCCTTCGAGCACGCCGGGCACTTCCTCGATGCGGTCGCGCAGCTCGCGCGCGGCGGCCGTCAGCACGCGCTCCGGCACATCGCCGGAAAGCGTCACGACCAGGACCGGGAATTCCGAAACGTTGACCTCGTTGACCGTCGGCTCCTCGGCCGCCTGCGGCAGGTCGGCCTTGGCGTCCTGCACCTTGCTGCGTGTGTCCTGGAGCGCCGTCGCGAGATCCGTCTGCGGCTGGAATTCGACCAGCACATAGCCGCCGCCCTGGAAGGCGGCCGAGCGCATCTCCTTCAGCCCCTTGAGGCTCTTGAGCTTGCTTTCCATTGGCCTCAGCAGCAGCCGCTCGGAATCCTCCGGCGAGATACCCTGATAGATCAGGCTGACATACATCATCGGAATCGGAACGTCGGGTTCCGCTTCCTTCGGTGTCGACTGATAGGCGACCCAGCCCGCGACGAGCAGGAACAGCAGCGCCGATATTGTGAGGCGGGCGTTATTGATGGCGAGTCTGACGATATCCATGACTTCGGCCTGTTATGCTTCCAAGGCTTCGGACCGCCGTCGCCGGGTTGGTCCGGCGAGGGACGCGTCGTGCTCTACTGCGTGCCGGCGGTGGCTTCGCCGATCAGCTTGCTGATGGTCGCCTGGTCGGCCTCGACGGGCTTCACGAGGTCGCCTTCCTTCACCAGCTCCTGGCCGGCGACGATGATGCGCGCATCTTCCGGAATGCCGCCCAGCACCAGGCCGTGCGGCGTGTCGTCGACGAGATCGATCGGGAAGAAGGCCACCTTGTCGTCCTTGCCGACGGCGCGGATACCGAGGTCGCCCTTGTCGCCGAGCGTCACCACGGAGCGCGGCAGCATGACCGCATTGGTCGGCTCGGCGCTGAGCGTGATCTCGGCCGTCATGCCGGCGGGGATGGAGCCGTCGCCATTGGGGATCGCCACCTCGACGCGGAAGGTGCGGGTCTGCGCCGAGGCGTCGCGGCTGATATAGCGGACCGTGCCGGTGACCTTCTGGTCGTTGACCAGGCGCACATCGGCCTGGTCGCCGATCTTGACGTAGCGCAGGTCGCGCTCGCTGATCTCGCCGCGCGCGATTATGGGATCGAGCTTCAGGATCGTCGCCACCTCGCCGCCCTGCATCACCGAACTGCCGAGTTCCACCGGGATGCGGTCGATGACGCCGTCGAACGGCGCCTTCACCTCATTGCGGTCGAGCTCCGCCTGCGCGGTATCGAGCTGCGATTGCGCGAGGGTCAGGTTGGAGCGGGCAGTGTCGAGCTGCAGCTTCGGCAGATTGCCGGTCTTGGCCAGTCGCTCGGCGGCGTCGAGCTCGGCCTTGCGCTGCACAAGCAGCTGCCTGGCGTTGTCGACATTGGAGATCTTCTCCTCGGCCGCGAACATCAGCACGAGATCGCCTGTCTTGACATGGTCGCCCTGCTTGACCGGCAGCTTTTCGATGACGCCGGCGACGCGCGTCGCCAGCACGGCGCGCTTGTCGGCCTCGGTCAGGCCGGAGATGCGGATGGCGCGCGCGAAGGTCTTGCGCGGCGGCGTCACCACCGCCACGGTGCGCGGCGCGGCCTTTGGCTCAGCCTCGGCTGTCTTCGCCTTCGCGGCCTCCGGCTGGCGGGCGCCGGCCTGTTTGTCGGTGGTAACCGACTTGTCGGTAGTAGCCGACTTGTCGGTGGTGACCGACTTGTCCGCGGCGCTGCCGACGGAGGAAAACTCGCCCGTTCCCATCCAGGTCGCGAAACCGATGAGCACGGCAACGGCTGCAAGCTTGTGAAACCTGATTTTCGGCATCGTCATTTTTCCGTAGCAGGACCTGGCGAGGTCGGCGCTTCCGACTTGGGCGCGCGGCCGATATGGGTCTGCGCGGGGCCTAGTTCAATTTGCCGTGATCGGCGGACGCCGCTTCTACCTGAAAGTTGCGGCGCAATATAGTCGGAAAAGTTGCGGGAACATTGCGGCGGGGAATGCTGTACCTCGACAAACACGGGCTTTTCTGCGAGCCGGCTGGCGCTTTTGCCGGCGCGCCGGCAGGTTTCCCCAAGGTTACTGGCAGCAGCCGTCAGCATGATGCGAAAAATCGTCCACGGGCGGCGACAACCGCCCGGTTGGAGCGCGGTGACGCCCCGCTATCCTCGGGTTGAGGCTGTCAAGTGATGAGATTGAGCAGCCGGAAGATCCGCTCGAATGTCCTGCCGTAAGGCGGGCGCAGCAGGCCGCCCGCGCTGAGCTTCGACTGGATGAAGATCGGCTTTTCCTTGCTGAAGGTGCGGAATCCCCATTCGCCGTGATAGGCGCCGGTGCCGCTCTCGCCGACGCCGCCGAAGGGCTGCCGCTCCTGCACCAGATGCAGCATGCAGTCGTTGATCGTGACGCCGCCGGCCACCGTCTCGCGCATCACCCTTTGGCGGTTGGCGCTGTCGCTGCCGAACCAGTAGAGCGCCAGCGGCCGCTCGCCCCGGTTCACATGGTCGATGGCCTCGTCGACCGTGCCATATTCGACGATCGGCAGCACCGGTCCGAAAATCTCCTCGCGCATCAGCCGCAGATTGTCGCCGGCATTGCGCACCAGCACCGGCGCCATCTTGCGGTCGCTGACGCCGAGCGTCTCGTTGGCCGGGTTGACCTCGGTGATGTCGGCGCCGCTGTCGCGCGCTTCCGCGACCATGTCGCTCAGCCGCCGGTGATGCCGCTCGCTGACGATCGCCGTATAGTCGGGATTGTCGCCGAGACGCGGATAGAGCTTGGCCATGGCGACCGCGAACTTGGCCGCGACCGCCGCGCCCTGGCCTTGCGGCACCATCAGATAGTCCGGCGCGATGCAGGTCTGTCCGGCATTGAGCAGCTTGCCATAGGCAACGCTGGCGACCGCCGCATCGAGGTCGCAGGACGGATCGAAGATCGCCGGCGACTTGCCGCCGAGTTCCAGCGTCACCGGCGTCAGGTTGGCGGCGGCGGCCAGCGCCACCTGGCGGCCGACCGCGGTCGAGCCGGTGAACAGGAGGTGGTCGAAAGGCAGCGACACGAATGCCTTGCCGACGTCGGCGTCGCCCACCATCACGGCGACCTCGTCGGCGGCGAAATATTTCTCGACCAGGCTGGCGAGCAGGTCCGAAAACTTCGGCGTCAGCTCAGACGGCTTGATCATGACGCGGTTGCCGGCAGCGAGTGCGGCGGTGGCCGGCGCGACGGCGAGCTGGAAAGGATAGTTCCAGGGCGAGACGATGCCGACGACGCCGAGCGGCTGCGGCAAGAGGCGGTTGCGCCCCGGCATAAACGGCAGGCTGGTGGCGACGCGGCGCTCGCGCATCCAGGCGCTGAGATGCGACAGCGCATGCCTGATGCCGGCGCGCACGACGAACAATTCGGCAAGCCGCGTTTCCTCAGCCGAGCGGGCGGAGAAATCGCTGTCGATCGCAGCACAGATCTCGGCCTCATGCTTTTCGGTGAGCGCCAGCAGGCGGTTCAGCCGGTCCTTGCGCACATCCAGCGTCGGGAACGGCTCCTTCTCGAAGGCTCGGCATTGCGCTTCAAACCGGACGCCAAGAGCGTTCTGCCTCGTTTGCAGCATCGCAACCTCCCCTTTACGTTCAGGTAAGACTACATCGCGCCGCGGGCATGATCCAGCGCCCCGCCGGTTCCGTTGCGGAAGATGCTGACAGCTGGGACGGACTTGCTGACAGGCATGGAAGACCTTAAGCCCGGCGCCGGGCCGACTCCGGCTTGATGTGCGCGGCGAGGAATTCCTTCACACGGCGCCCCGGCGCCGGGCCGCGCAACGGCTTGAAGCCGTCGTCGAGCTCGCCTGAAAGATCGAGCGTGGCGCGCTGGCCGACGGCGTCGTAATTCTCTTCCAGCCAGTCGCTGGCAGCACTTCGGCCGAGGTCGCGCAGATAGGCGATGAAAGCCCATTCGGCATTGACCTTGGACGAGGCCGAGAGGTCCTTGAAAGCCTCGTCGGCATCGATGCGGTGCATGCGGATGTCACGATATTCGCCATGCGGCAGCCGTCCGGCCGCGATCAGCTCCTTGACGAAGGCGATCGAACGGAATTCGCGCAGCAGGCCGGCATTGAAGGTGATCTCGTCGATGCGGTTCTGGATCTCGTTGGCGCTTTTCGGCGTGCCTTCGCGCACCACGGGATTGATCTGCACCAGGAGCACGTCCTCGGTAGCCGCCGCCTTGAAGAACGGAAAGAGCGCCGGATTGCCGCCATAGCCGCCATCCCAATAGGGCACGCCCTTGATCTCGACGGCGCGGAACAATTGCGGCAGGCAGGCCGACGCCATCACCGTGTCGAGGTCGATCTCGCCGTCGGAGAAAACCCGCAGCTGTCCGGTCTCGACATTCGTCGCCGAGATGAACAGCTCCATCGACTTGCAGGCGCGCACATTGCCGAAGTCGATCTCCTTCGCCACCACGTCGCGCAGCGGATTGAGGCCGAGCGGATTGGCGACATAGGGCGAGAACACCCGCGACATCGTGTCGAAGAAGAGATAGCCCGGCGTGTTCTCGATCGACCAGTTGCCCCACGCGACATCCCACGGCATGCGCTGCACCGGGCTGAAACGGCCCTTCGAGGCCACCGCCCGCCAGAAATCGTCGAGCTTCTTTCGCGCGCCTTCCACGCCGCCCCGGACAAAACCGTCGGCCAGCGCCACCGCGTTCATGGCGCCGGCGCTGGTGCCGGACACCGCCGCGATCTCCAGCCGCCCGTCCTCGAGCAGACGGTCAAGCACACCCCAGGAGAAGGCGCCGTGCGAGCCGCCGCCCTGGAGGGCGACGTTGATCTTCTTCTTTTCCTCCGCCTTGCCGTTCTTCGCCATGGCGTTCCTTGTCTTGATGCGCTGGCCTGCCCTTGCGTCATGGGGCGAAGCAGCTGCGATCAGTCTATGTTGCAGTGCAGCATATAAGGGCTGACCAAGGCAAGAACACGAACACACAAGCGTGATCACATGAAATTTCGGTCATGAAAGGCTCTCGTCTGATGCCTGACAGATGCTTCCGTTGGCAGATCTCGCAGGTTGAAGATTGGCCGAAACGACCATCGCGTCGTCATCCTAGGGCGAAGCAAGGAGCGAAGCGACGCGGCGCAGACCCTAGGATCCATGCCATGACTTTGAAGCGTTGCAACGGTGCAGAATTCTGCTCCGCTGCGCTCTTCGACTGAGGTTACGGCATGGATCCTAGGGTCTTCGCGACGGAGCTTCGCTCCTGCTACGCCCTAGGATGACGACGTTCGATAGGCTTCGGCCAATTGCGAACGTTGCGAGTGGTCACCGAACGAACGGCAAAATTCAGCATTCCGGCAGGGAACAGAGAAGGCTGTCGCGGAACTGAGCAGCCGCAAGCTCAGGCCACCAAATCTGGCACCGGCCCGACATAGCGCGACTGCGGACGGATCAACCGTCCGGTAGCCTGCTGCTCGCGGGCATGCGCGATCCAGCCGGCGACGCGGCCGGCGGCGAAGACGTTGGAGAATGCTTCTTTCGGGAAGCCGACCGCTTCGAGCAGAAGCGCGGTGTAGAATTCGACATTGGTCTGGATCGAACGCTGCGGCTTGGCGATCCTGAGCACTTCGAGCGCGGCCTGCTCCACCGTCTCGGCAAAGGCCAGCCGGCTGCCCATCTTCTTGCTGCTTGCTTCGTTGCGGGAACCAAGCTGCCGCACCACTGCCTTCAGCGCGTCGGCGCGCGGATCGCGCACGCGGTAGATGCGATGGCCGAAGCCCATGATGCGCTCGCCATGCGCGATCTCGTCGCTGAGCCAGGCGGTCGCATCGCCGCTGGCCTCGATGGCGTCGAGCATCTCGATCACCGGCCCCGGCGCGCCGCCATGCAGCGGGCCCTTCAGCGCGCCGAGCCCGGCCAGGATCGCCGAGGTCAGCCCGGCCTGTGTCGACGCCACCACGCGGGTCGCGAAGGTCGAGGCGTTGAGCCCGTGGTCGCAGACCGTCACCAGGTAGCTGTCCAGCGCCTTGGCGAGCGCCGGCGAGACGGTGCCGGCAAGCATCCGCAGCATATCGCCGGCATGATCGGCTTTTGGGTCGGGAGCGATCGGCGTTTCGCCTCGGCCAAGGCGCAGCAGGGCCGGCGTCAGCACCGCCGGCGCCGCGATCAAGCGCAGCGCGTCGGCAAGTCCGTCGCCGTCCGGCAGGACGGCCATGCCGGCCCGCATGCCGCTGTAGATGTCGAGCGGCGCGAGCTGCGCAAGCAACGGTTTCACACGATCGAATACCTCCACCCGCGCCTTGCCGATCGCCTTCTCCAGTTCGGCATCGCCGGGGAGATCGTCGAAGAAGCCGTCGAACAGCAGCCGCACCACTTGCGCGTAGCGCCAGCGCCCGGCGAGTTCCGCCAGCGAATGTCCCCGTATGGTGAGGTGCCCGCCCGCACCGTCGACATCGGAAAGCACCGTGTCGGCCGCCACAACATCATCGAGCCCATTCGCCATGATCGTCTCCTTGACCTTTTGCGCCTTGCAATTAATGCTGTGCAATCAATGCATCAATCTTGATCAAGATAATCAATATAAGGCGGCAAATGACAGAGTGGCTGACGCGGGAGCAAGCGCTGGAGCGGCTAAACGTCCGGCCGCAGACGCTTTATGCCTATGTCAGCCGTGGTCGCGTCGGCATGAGGCCGGACGACGCCGACCCGCGCCGCAGCCAATACCGCGCCGACGACATCGCAGCACTTGCCACGCGACGCGACCGAGGCAGGAGCCCGCGGGCGATCGCCGAAAGCGCCATCGCCTGGGGCGAGCCGGCCATCGCCACCTCGATCTCGACGGTGCTGCATGGCCGCCTCATCTACCGCGGCAAGGACGCGGTGGAGTTTTCGGCGACGGCGACGCTCGAGGAGACCGCCGGACTGCTGTGGGCCTCCGGCCGTCCGGTGTCCTTCGCATCGCTGACTCCTTCGGCCGCCCGGCAAAGCGGCACGCCGACCGCCTTCGCCCGGCTCTCGGCGCTTGCGGCCGAAGGCTGGCCCTCACTCGGCCGCAGGCCGGCCATGCTGCAGCAGGACGGCGCCGCCGCGACCAGCGCGCTGGCCACCGCGCTCGGCGCGACGCCAGGCTCCGAACCCGTGCATATGCGGCTGGCGCAAGGCTGGTCGGTGGAAGCCGATGGCGCCGACCTCATCCGCAAGGCGCTGGTGCTTTTGGCCGACCACGAGCTCAACGCGTCGACCTTCGCCGCCCGCGTCGCGGCATCGACCGGCGCGCCGATCGCCGCCTGCCTGCTCGCAGGTCTCGCGACGCTCACCGGCCCGCGCCACGGCGGCGCGGGTGCCGCGGCGATCGCGCTGGTCGAGGATGCGGAGCGGCTGGGTCCTGATGAGGCGATCACCCGCTGGCTGGCGCATGACCGGCCGCTGCCCGGCTTCGGCCATCCGCTCTATCCGGAAGGCGACCCGCGCGCCGAGGGCGTCTTCTCCGGCCTCGAGATCGACGAAGGGCTGTCGCGCCTTCGCAAGGGAGTCCTTGCGGCGACCGGCCTACATCCGAACATCGATTTTGCCCTGGCTGCTATAACGCGCAGCCTGCGCCTGCCGGCCGACGCGCCCTTCCGCCTGTTCGCGCTCGGCCGCAGCGTCGGCTGGACGGCGCATGCCATCGAGCAGGTGACCAGCAACAGGCTCATTCGGCCCCGCGCCCGCTATGACGGGCCTATTTGCGCGGGATGAAGGGGACTGATGGTAACATGTAGCGCCTCACAGTCAGGATGAAGCGCGCCAGGTTGTGTTGAGATTCAGGTCAGGCCGAGTCGAAAATAGTGGCTTTCGAGAACCGGAGCGGAGCGTACTTAAAGTACGTGAGCACCGGAAGCGCAGAAAGCCGCTATTTGCAGACCGGCCTCACCTGAATATCAACGCAACCTAAGACATCGTGTCGAGCTTGCGCTGCATTGCCGCAATCTGCGCCTTCAATTCCTGCAGATCGTCGGACTTCTCTTCCTTCTTCGGCGGCTCGGCCGGGGCCGCGGCATTGCTGCCGGCGGGCGGGAACGGCGTGAACATGCGCATGGCGTTCTGGAACATCTCGACATTGCGGCGCGTCTGTTCCTCGAGCGCCTTCATCGGCGTCTTCATCATGTCCATCGGCGTCTTGCCGAAGGCGCCCTTCATCTGCTCGCGAAACCGCTCCTGCTCCTTGGAGAAGGCGATCATCGACTGTTCGAGGAAGCTCGGCACGATCATCTGCATCTGATCGCCGTAGAAGGAGATGAGCTGGCGCAGGAACGGGATCGGCAGCATGTTCTGCCCGTCCTTGTTCTCCAGCTCGAAAATGATCTGCGTCAGCACCGGATGCGTGATGTCGTCGCCGGTCTTGGCGTCCTGTACCGTGAATTCCTCGCCCTTCTTGACCATCTCGGCAAGGTCTTCGAGCGTCACATAGGTGCTCGTGCCGGTGTTGTAGAGCCGGCGATTGGCATACTTCTTGATGACGATCGGGTCGTCTTTTGCGGCCATCCGGATCCTCCCCAGGACACCGGCACCTCTAGGAGTAAGCGGCCGGTAACGATTGCGCCTTCTGTTAAGGATACGCGCAAAAGCGTCACAATTCCAAGTGGTTTGTGCACTGCGGCATCAATTAATGCTGCACAGCCATTGCAAAATCCGCCGCGCGGCCAACGTCACGTTTACCGCGACCGGCGCGTGCTCTGCTTGCCGCGCATGGAGGCCATGCCCATTTCAGGTTTGACTCAGATCATTGAACGGGCAAGAAAAGTCTTCAACGATAGCCTAAAATACGACACCTCGAAGTCTGGAGAAGAAAATGGCCGCTTCCAATTCAATCGTCGTCGCCAGCGCCGCCCGCACCGCGGTCGGCTCCTTCAACGGCAGCTTCGCCGCCACGCCGGCGCATGAGCTAGGCGCCGTGGTCATCAAGGAACTGCTCGCCCGCGCGAGCGTCGAAGCCGCGGAGGTCGACGAGGTCATCCTCGGCCAGGTGCTGACCGCCGCTCAGGGACAGAACCCGGCGCGCCAGGCGTCGATCAATGCCGGCCTGCCGAAGGAAACCACGGCCTGGGGACTGAACCAGGTTTGCGGCTCGGGCCTGCGCGCCATCGCGCTCGGCATGCAGCAGATCGCCGCCGGCGACGCCAAGGTGATCATCGCCGGCGGCCAGGAGTCGATGTCGCTGTCGCCGCATGCCGAGCATCTGCGCGCAGGTGTGAAGATGGGCGACTACAAGATGATCGACACCATGATCAAGGACGGCCTGTGGGACGCTTTCAACGGCTACCACATGGGCAACACCGCCGAGAACGTCGCCCGCCAGTTCCAGATCACCCGCGAAACCCAGGACGAGTTCGCGCTTGCCTCGCAGAACAAGGCCGAGGCCGCGCAGAAGGCCGGCAGGTTCAAGGACGAGATCGTCGCCTTCACCATCAAGGGCAAGAAGGGCGACACCATCGTCGACCAGGACGAATATATCCGCCACGGCGCGACGCTCGACGCCATGACCAAGCTGAGGCCCGCTTTCGACAAGGACGGCACGGTCACCGCCGCGAACGCTTCCGGAATCAATGACGGCGCCGCCGGCGCGCTGCTGATGACCGAGGCCGAGGCTGCCCGGCGCGGCGTCACCCCGCTGGTCCGCATCGCTTCCTGGGCGACCGCCGGCGTCGATCCGGCGATCATGGGCACCGGACCGATTCCCGCCTCGAAGCGGGCGCTGGAGAAGGCCGGCTGGTCCGTCAAGGACCTTGATCTCGTCGAGGCCAACGAGGCCTTCGCCGCGCAGGCCTGCGCCGTCAACCAGGGCATGGGCTGGGACCCCTCGATCGTCAACGTCAATGGCGGCGCCATCGCCATAGGCCATCCGATCGGCGCGTCCGGCGCCCGCATCTTCAACACGCTGGTCTACGAGATGCGCCGCCGCGGCGCGAAGAAAGGCCTTGCCACGCTGTGCATCGGCGGCGGCATGGGCGTCGCCATGTGCGTGGAAGCGATCTGAACAGTCAATAGCGAATAGAGAGTAGCGAATAGGGAAGAAAAAGCGTCGCGGCGGGACATCGCCCCCTACTCGCTATTCGCTACTCCCTATTCGCTCAGTCGATTTCTAAAGGGAGGACCACATGAGCAAGGTAGCAATTGTCACCGGCGGAACGCGCGGCATTGGTGCTGCGATATCGGCCGCCTTGAAGAACGCCGGCTATTCGGTCGCCGCGAACTATGCCGGCAATGACGAGGCGGCCCGGAAATTCAAGGCCGAGACCGGCATCCCGGTCTACAAATGGTCCGTCGCGGACTACGATGCCTGCGCCGCCGGCATCAAGCAGATCGAGGCCGATCTCGGCCCGGTCTCGGTTCTGGTCAACAACGCCGGCATCACCCGCGACGCCATGTTCCACAAGATGACGCCGGCGCAGTGGAAGGAAGTGATCGACACCAACCTCTCCGGCGTCTTCAACATGACGCACCCGCTGTGGAGCGGCATGCGCGACCGCAAGTTCGGCCGCGTCATCACCATTTCCTCGATCAACGGCCAGAAGGGCCAGGCCGGCCAGGCCAATTATTCGGCGTCGAAGGCCGGCGACATCGGCTTCTCCAAGGCTCTTGCCCAGGAAGGCGCCCGCGCCGGCATAACCGTCAACGTGATCTGCCCCGGCTATATCGCGACCGAGATGGTCAAGGCGATCGACGAGAAGGTGCTCAACGAGCGCATCATCCCGCAGATCCCGGTCGGCCGCCTCGGCGAGCCGGAAGAGATCGCGCGCTGCGTCGTCTTCCTGGCCTCCGATGAGGCCGGCTTCATCACCGGCTCGACCATCACCGCCAATGGCGGCCAGTACTTCGCCTGACAGCATTTGGCGCCATGGCGGCTCCTGTTAGCGAGTAGCGAATAAGCGAATAGGGAAGAACGGCGGCGTCAGCGCGGCTCTATCGCTCCAACTTGCCTCAATTCGGGACGCAAAAGTTAACGGCCCGGCCGCGCTCTGTGCACAACCCCTCTGACAAACTGTGAATCCTCGGTGGGCAAGCTGTGGATAACACCATATCTAGGGGTGAACAAACCGGGAAACTTCCTGCATCTCTGATTCGTCTCCGATTCGTTCTGGCTTTGGCCGAGAAGTTAACGGCGGAGGGCGAAAAAATTACCCAAATCGTTAAAAGCGATTAAGAAAAATCAACAAATTCATAACCTTGACCACACGTCTCCAACCGACCGCGACCGTTCACCGGCAAAGGTTAACGGCGACTCGATCCCGGCGGAGGCAAAGCATGAATCGGGCCAGTTTCCCGATTCAGCATGTGGTGAGACTCACCGTCAAAAAATCCACATATAGCCGTGAACAAAACCTGAATCAGAACGAGTCAGCGATTCGTCGCTGATTCGTTCCAGACTCGTTCCAGCCGTTAACGACAGGCGGTTTTGACCGGGTCCGTCGATTCCCGCCTGCCTCAAAGAACATTCCGCTTTCGCTCGGCGTCCTAAATCCCTATGTGTCGGCTGTCACACGCGGCGGCGCCGCCGCGCTTCCGACCAAAAGCATGATCCCGGAAAGTGGGAACCGGTTTTCGGAGAAAGATCATGCTTGAACAATCGAAGCGGCAGAAACACTTATTTCCGAGCCGATGAACATCCAGCCGAAACACTCCCACCCGCTGATCCTTTCGGGCCGCGACGTGACGGCCGTGCTCGGCCCGACCAACACCGGCAAGACCCATCTCGCCATCGAGCGCATGGTTGCGCATGAAACCGGCATCATCGGCCTGCCGCTGAGGCTGCTTGCCCGCGAGGTCTATGCGCGCGTCTGCGAGAAGGTCGGCGCCCATAAGGTGGCGCTGATCACCGGCGAGGAGAAGATCGTCCCTGCCGGCGCGAAATATTCGGTCTGCACCGTCGAGGCAATGCCGCGCGAGACCGACGCCGCCTTCGTCGCCATCGACGAAGTGCAGCTCGCCGGCGATCTTGAGCGCGGCCATATCTTCACCGACCGCATCCTGCATCTGCGCGGCCGCCAGGAGACGCTGCTGCTCGGCGCGGCCACCATGCATGGCATCCTGCAGCGCCTGTTGAAGGGCGTATCGGTGGTGACCCGGCCGCGCCTGTCGCACCTTGCCTATGCCGGCTCGAAGAAGCTGACCCGGCTGCCGCGGCGCACGGCGATCGTCGCCTTCTCGGCCGACGAGGTCTATGCCATCGCCGAGCTGATACGCCGTCAGCAGGGCGGCGCAGCCGTCGTGCTCGGCGCGCTGTCGCCCCGCACCCGAAACGCCCAGGTGGAGATCTTCCAGTCCGGCGACGTCGACTATCTCGTCGCGACCGACGCCATCGGCATGGGCCTGAACCTAGACCTCGAGCACGTCGCCTTCGCCCAGAACCGCAAGTTCGACGGCTACCAATACCGCGACCTGAGCGCGGCCGAGCTCGGCCAGATCGCCGGCCGCGCCGGCCGGCACCTGCGCGACGGCACGTTCGGCGTCACCGGCCAGGTCGACCCGTTCGACGAGGATCTGGTCGCCAAGATCGAGGCGCACGACTTCGACCCGGTGAAGGTGCTGCAATGGCGGACCGCCGATTTCGATTTTTCCAGCCTCGACGCTCTCAAGCGCTCGACCGAGACCAATGCGCCGGTCGAGGGGCTGACCCGCGCGCTGCCGGCTGTCGACGCGCAGGCGCTGGAGCATCTGTCGAAGGACGGCGACATCCGCGCCTTGGCCACCGGCAAGGAGCGTGTCGCGCTGCTCTGGGAAGCCTGCGCGCTCCCCGACTACCGCAAGATCGCGCCGGCCCAGCACGCCGATCTTATCGCCTCCATCTATATGGACCTTGCGCGCCATGGCCATGTCGATGAGAATTACATGGCCGAGCAGGTGCGGCGCGCCGACACGACGGAAGGCGACATCGACACGCTCTCGCACCGGATCGCACAGATCCGCACCTGGACTTTCGTCTCGAACCGCCCCGGATGGCTGGCCGATCAGCTACACTGGCAGGAAAAGACGCGCGAAATCGAAGACAGATTGTCGGATGCGTTGCATGAGCGGTTGACGAAACGCTTCGTAGACCGCAGGACTTCCGTCCTCATGCGGCGCCTTAGAGAAAATACCATGCCTGAAGCCGAAATCAGCCCAACCGGAACCGTCCTCGTCGAAGGTCATCATGTCGGCGAGTTGCAGGGGTTCCGCTTCACCGCCGACCAAAGCGCCGGCGGCGAGGACGCCAAGGCGGTGCGGATCGCCGCCCAGAAGGCGCTCGCGGCCGAGTTCGATGCGCGCGCCGAGCGCTTTGCCGCCTGCGCCAATGGCGACCTGGCCCTGGGCTCCGACGGCGTCCTGCGCTGGATCGGCGCGCCGATCGGCACGCTGGTCGGCGGCGACGAGGCGCTGAAGCCGCGCCTTGTCCTGCTTGCCGACGAACAGCTGACCGGCCCTGCCCGCGACAAGGTCGCGGCGCGCGCCGAGCGTTTCGTCAATTTCCAGATCGAGTCGCTGCTGAAGCCGCTGGTTGATCTGAAGAATGCCGACCAGCTCACCGGCATCGCACGCGGCATCGCGTTCCAGCTGGTCGAGCATTTCGGCCTGATCAATCGCCGCGACATCGCCGAAGAGATGAAGTCGCTCGATCAGGAGGGCCGCGCCGCGCTGCGCCGGCTCGGCGTGCGCTTCGGCGCCTATCATGTCTTCGTGCCGGCGCTGATCAAGCCGGCTCCGGCCGGTCTGGTGACCTTGCTCTGGGCGCTGAAGAACGACGGCAAGGACAAGCCGGGCTTCGGCGACGTGGTGCATGCGCTCGCATCGGGCCGCACCTCGGTCGTCATCGACCCCGCCTTCGACAAGACCTTCTACAAGCTCGCCGGCTATCGCAATCTCGGCCGCCGCGCCGTGCGCGTCGATATCCTCGAGCGGCTTGCCGACCTCATCCGCCCGGCGACCAACTGGAAGCCCGGTCTCGGCCAGCGTCCGGACGGCGCCTATGACGGCCACGCCTTCATGGTGACGCCGCCGATGATGTCGATCCTCGGCGCCACCGCCGACGACATGGAAGAGATCCTGAAAGGTCTCGGCTATCGCTCCGAGGCGAAGCCGGCCGCCGAAGTGAAGGCGAAGCTCGAAGCCCAGGACAATGCCGCCCGCGAGGCGGCGGCGGCGAAGCTAGCGGCGGAAGAAGCGGCGCGTGCCGCGCAGACGACAGAGGCGCAAGCCGCGGTGGCAGAGGCAACAGCAGAGGGCTCGGAGCCGGCAGCCGTCGAAGCTCCGCCTGAAGCCGTCGCGGAAGCGGCGGAACCTGTCGCTGAAGTTCCGGCCGAAGCCAGCTCGGAAGTAGCAGCGGAACCTGCCGTTGAAGAGCCGGCAGAAGTTGCGGCCGAGGTCGCGGAAGAGGTTCCCACTGTGGAAGCCCCCGCTGCAGTGCTTCAGTCGGCCGAAGGCGCCGACGCCCTTACCTCCCCCTCGATGCGGGAGGGTAAGGCCGACGAAACACCGGCCGAAGCTGAAGAACCGAAGCCTGTCCTTCTGTGGCGCCAGGCGCGTTTCGACCATCAGCGCCCGCGCCAGCGTCACGACAACCGTCGCGACAATCGCCAGCGCGGTGACCAGCCGGCGCGGGACAGCCAGACGGGCGCCGCGGGCGGCCAGCCCGGCGACCGGCCGGCCCATGAAGGCCGCCGCGAGCAGCGCGACGGCACCGGCAAGCCGCGCTTCGACCGGTCGAAATTCAAGCCGAGGCCGGATGCGGGCGACCGCCGCGAGGGCGGTGAACGCCGCGAAGGGCGGCCGCAGGGCGATCGCCGGGAGGGCCGGCCTGACTGGAAGGGCAACAGGCAGGAAGGCAAAGGCAACGCTCCGGGCGGCAAGCCGGCCTTCCAGGACAAGCCGCGCGAGGAACGCCCGCAGCGCTTCGATCCGGATTCGCCCTTCGCCAAGCTCGCCGCCCTGCGCGACCAGCTGAAGAAATAACCTCGGTCGGTTGCGATGGTTGGAGAAGGCCGCCAGCGCATCGACAAATGGCTGTTCTTCTCGCGCGCGGTGAAGTCGCGGTCCCTGGCCGCGAAGGTCGTCGTCGCCGGACGCGTCCGCATCAATCGCGACAAAGCAGCGCAGGCCTCCGATCTGGTGAAGCCCGGCGACGTGCTGACCATCACGCTCGAGGGCCGCATCCTGGTCTGGAAAGTGCTGGATTGCGGCACACGGCGCGGGCCGGCCGATGAAGCGCGGTTGCTTTACCAGGACATGTCGCCGGCGCCGACTCCCAAAGGCGGGGCCGTTGCGGACGCCATTCCGGCGCTGCGCGAGGCCGGCAGCGGCCGCCCGACCAAACGCGAGCGCCGGCAGACCGACCGTCTGCTCGGCGACGATTGAAACATAGCCGGCCCAGCGCGTGGCCGGAGAAATTCCGCGAAACTGCGCGGCGATAAGGCTCGGTGACGCCGATCCGCTCTTCCGGCCGGAATTCCTTTCCGGCCCTCCGGCTCCGCCGGCAATCCCTACCCTTGCATGCGGCGGGCAAAGGCGTTACCTCAGCCAAAAAGCCCAACAAAATGGGACGTTCCGGAGCCTGCAATGACCTATGTCGTGACCGACAATTGCATCAAATGCAAATACATGGACTGCATCGAGGTCTGTCCGGTCGACTGTTTCTACGAGGGCGAGAACATGCTCGTCATCCATCCCGACGAGTGCATCGACTGCGGCGTGTGCGAGCCCGAATGCCCGGCGGACGCGATCAAGCCGGACACCGAGGGCGGTCTCGACAAATGGTTGCAGGTCAACGCCGAATACGCCGAGAAGTGGCCCAACATCACGGCCAAGAAAGAACCGCCCGCCGACGCCAAGACCTTCGACGGCGAGACCGGGAAGTTCGAGAAATATTTCTCGGCCGAACCCGGCGAGGGTGACTGAGAAAGAGGCCGATAGCCGTGGCATGACGCGGCGTAACGGGGCCGACACAAATACTGTCTTGACAGGCAGCACTGCCGCTTGGCGTTAGCGAACGCGGCAAAACCTTGATTCTTCCGACTTTTTGTGTTACATAAGCAAAACATGCCGGTGACACGACGTCGATTTATGGCGCTAACGCCCCAAATCACTGAAAGGTGAGCTTTTAATTCCGGACCAGAGCGATCTGGGGCAGGCGGTCGCATTCGTGCGATATGCCGGCCCCCTGCTTTTCCGGTGGGTTCATCCTGTTGCGCGGCTAACGGTCGGCTACCGCCGGCCCCATGGGTTCGCGCCGGCATGATGCCGGCGGCACAACTAAGGAGTTCAGGGCGTAATGGCAACGATCACCCCGCAGAAGAAGTCCACCGCGGCCCGCCACGGGTTCAAGACCGGCGAGTTCATCGTCTATCCGGCGCATGGCGTCGGCCAGATCGTGGCGATCGACGAGCAGGAAGTTGCGGGTCACAAGCTGGAACTGTTCGTCATCGATTTCCAGAAGGACAAGATGCGGCTGAAGGTGCCGGTCGCCAAGGCGACCTCGATCGGCATGCGCAAGCTGTCGGAAGAGGATTATGTCGACCGCGCGCTGAAGGTCGTGCAGGGCCGCGCCCGCATCAAGCGCACCATGTGGTCGCGCCGCGCCCAGGAATATGATGCCAAGATCAATTCCGGCGACCTGATCTCGATCTCGGAAGTCGTCCGCGACCTCTACCGCGCCGACAACCAGCCGGAGCAGTCCTATTCCGAGCGTCAGCTCTATGAAGCCGCGCTCGACCGCATGGCTCGTGAGATCGCCGCGGTGAACCGCATGTCGGAGACCGAGGCGGTGCGTCTCATCGAGGTCAATCTCAACAAGGGCCCGAAGCGCGGCGCCAAGGCCGACAACGAAGAATCCGAACAGGAAGAAGCTGCCTGAGCTTTTTCGCCTGTACGTTACGAAGAACCCGGCCTCGCGCCGGGTTTTTTGTTTCTGAAAGGCCCATCGAAGGTTACGCGCCTCCCCCTTCCTTCTGCGCCTCCTCCTGCCTGAGCGAGGCAATGAAACGTTTCGTCCGCTCGCGCTCCGGATTGTCGAACACGACCGAGGCCGGACCCTTCTCGACGATCGCTCCGGCATCGAGGAAGACGACCTCCTCAGCGATCTTGGAGGCGAGCCTGAGATCATGCGTGGCCATCACCATGGTCGTGCCCTCGCGGGCCAGCTGCCCAAGCACGTCGACCACTTCCTGAGCCAGTTCCGGATCGAGCGCCGAGGTCGGCTCGTCGCACAGCAGCACGCGCGGCGACGGCGCAAGCGCCCGGGCGATCGCCACGCGCTGCTGCTGGCCGCCCGACAGCGTTGCCGGCCAGGCATCGGCCTTGTGCGCCATGCCGACCTTTTCGAGCAGCGCCATCGCTCGCTCGCGCGCCCTCGGCTCGGGCCATTTCAGCACCGTCACCAGCCCTTCCATGACATTCTCGATCGCCGTGCGATGCGGGAAGAGCTGGAAGTTCTGGAACACCATGCCGGTCTGCAGGCGTATGCGCTGGATATCTTTTGCCGGCACCTTGCCGCCCGGATGGAACGCAAGCGTCTCCTCGCCGATGCGCAAGGAGCCGGAAGTCGGGATCTCCAGCAGGTTGATGCAACGCAGGAGCGTGCTCTTGCCCCCGCCGGAAGGGCCGACCAGCGCCGTGACGCTGCCCTCGTCGATGCTGACGGTGACGCCCTTCAGGACAAGATTGTCGCCAAAACGCTTCTCGATATTGGTGAGGCCGATCATGAATTAGCCTCCAGGAAGCCGCCATAGCGGTTGAGCCGCACCTCCAGCCGCGCCTGCAGCGCCGACAGCACCGAGCTCAGCGCGAGATAGAGCGCCGCCGCCTCGACATAGAGGATCAGCGGCTCATAGGTGGTGGCGACGATGCGTTGCGCGGCCTGGAACATCTCGGGCACGGTGATGGCGGCCGCCAGCGAGGTGTCCTTGACCAGCGAGATGAAGGTGTTGGAGAGCGGCGGCACCGCGACGCGACCCGCTTGCGGCAGTATGGTGCGCCGCATCGCCTGGCTCCAGGTCATGCCGATCGAATAGGACGCCTCCCACTGGCCCTTCGGCACCGAGCCGATGACGGCGCGGATGATCTCGGAGGTGTAGGCGCCGATGTTGAGCGTGAAGCCGATCAGCGCCGCGGGAAAGGCATCGAGCAGGATGCCGACGGAGGGCAGGCCGTAGAAGATCAGGAACAGCTGGACGAGCAACGGCGTGCCGCGGAAGATCCAGACATAGAAGCGCACCAGCGCGACCAGCGGCTTGGGGCCGAACAACCGGATCAGCGCCGTCACCAGCCCGGCGATGAGGCCGAGCGCGAACGACAGTAGCGTCAGCGGTACGGTGAAGATCAGCGCCGCCCACAACAGCGTCGGCAGCGATTCCAGCATCAATTGCAGCCAGTGCGGCACGGGGCGCTTCTCCCTTCCAGATACGGCGGCGCGTTCCCCCGTATGAACTGACTATCATGCAAAAACCGGCGAGCCGTCAAAGACGGCCCGCCGGAGTTCAAGCAAAACGACGGCCAGCTTACTGCGAAACGTCCTGGCCAAAATACTTGTCGGCAATCTTCTTGTAGGTGCCGTCGGCCTTGATGTCGGCCAGCGCCTTGTTGATGGCCGCGACCAGTTCCGGATCACCCTTGCGCACGATGACGCCGGAATAGTCGGCATTCTCTTCCTGCGCGGCGATCTTCACATTGGCGTCCGGCTTGTGCTTCTTGAAGTCCAGGAAGGACAGGCTGTCGTTGATGGTGGCGTCCGCACGGCCGGTGAGCAGAAGCTGGATCGACTGGTCGAAGCCGTCGGTGCCGACGAGTTCCGCGCCGTTCTTCTCGGCAAGCTTGCCGAAATTCGAGGTCAGCGACTGCGCCGACTTCTTGCCCTTGAGATCGGCGAAGGTCTTGATGTCGGTGTTGTCGCCGCGCACGATCAGCACCGCCTTCGAGGCGATATAGGGATCGGAGAAATCATACTTGGCCTTGCGCGCTTCGGTGATGCCGACCTCGTTGATGACGGCGTCGTAGCGGTTGGCGTCGAGGCCGGCGATCAGCCCATCCCACTTGCCTTCCAGGAACTCGACCTTGACACCGAGCTTGTCGCCGATGGCCTTGGCGATCTCGACGTCGAAGCCGACCAGCGCGTTGGATTCGTCATGATAGGTGAAGGGCGCATAGGTGCCTTCCGTGCCGACCTTGAGCACGCCGGCCTGCTTGATCTGATCGAGATTGGCGCCGGCATGGCCGGCGGTGACCGCCAGAACCTGCAGCGTTCCGGCGATGAGGAGCGATTTAAGCCATTTCATTTTTCTGTGATCCCGTTTTGACCGGTGCGCCGGTCCGATTGTGAGAGCCGGAAACTGACAGATAGAAGGTCGCAAAATAAGGAACCAGATTTCAAAAAACGGCTTTGCCGGAAATCTGATTCTCAAAATCGTCCGATAATCCGCCAAGCGGCATTTTGGAGGCCGCTAACAGAATGTTCCCGCCGGCAACATTTGCCCCCTCGGGCGGCGGAACCATCCATGCGCCTGACACGTTGCATGGCTGTTGTAGGGCGCGGCGGCGTCTTTTCAACCGTCATGAGCGTAATGACCGCCAACAGGAGCCGGCATGATTGAGGACGCGGCAGGACGGACACTGGTCCGGGCGGCAATGAAGGCTCCCTATCTCGAGCGCGACGAGGAGCATGTTCTTGCGCTCCGCTGGAAGGAAGAGAACGACCAGCACGCGCTGCATCGGATCACCGTCGCCCATATGCGACTGGTCATCTCCATGGCCTCGAAATTCCGCCATTACGGCCTGCCGCTCGGCGATCTGATCCAGGAGGGCCATGTCGGCCTGCTCGAGGCGGCGGCCCGTTTCGAGCCCGCGCGCGAAGTGCGCTTCTCGACCTACGCCACCTGGTGGATCCGCGCCTCGATGCAGGATTACATCCTGCGCAACTGGTCGATCGTGCGCGGCGGCACCAGCTCTGCGCAGAAGGCGCTGTTCTTCAATCTGAGGCGCTTGCGCGCACGGCTGGCCAACGGCGCCGAGCCGCTCTCCAATGCCACGCTCTACCGTGAGGTCTCGGCGGCGCTCGGCGTTCCCGAAGCGGACGTGGCGATGATGGATTCACGCCTGTCCTCCCCAGACAGCTCGCTCAACGCACCGCTTGCCGACGAAAACGGCGCTGCCGAGCGGATGGATTTCCTGGTCTCCGAAGACCCGCTGCCTGACGAGATCGTCGGCGAAAGAATCGACGTCCAGCGCCGCGCCCTCTGGCTGAAGAGCGCGCTTGGCGCGCTCAACGCCCGCGAGCTTCGCATCATCGAGGAGCGCAGGCTGAGCGATGACGGCGCCACGCTGGAATCGCTTGGCGAACAGCTCGGCATCTCCAAGGAGCGCGTCCGCCAGATCGAGGCGCGCGCCATGGAAAAGCTGAAGCTGGCGCTGGTGAAGCAGAACCCGGAATTTCTGGCGGAGGCCGCCTGAAAGTTAACGTATATAAAAACTAAGGATAACTAATTTATTAAATAAGAATATATCGCCAACGGCGTAATTCTCCTTTGATAATACTCCTTGGATTGTGAGGTCTTTAACAGACCATTGCATCGCAATTGGCCTCTTGAAGCCTCCAGATCACAACGGATGGGGGATTTGCCATGTTGCGATGCTGCATGCTCCTTGCGACCTTGGTTCTCGTCGCTTTCACGACGCTGGACGCCCGTGCCGACCGAAGGGTCGCCTTTGTCGTCGGCAATTCCGCGTACCAGACAATCCCAGCCCTCAAGAACCCTGACAAGGACGCCGCGGACGTTTCGAGCACCTTCCGGCAAGCCGGCTTCGAGGTGTTCGCGGCCAAGGACCTCACCAGGCTCCAGTTCGAAGAGAAGTTCCGCAACTATCTCGCTGCCGCCGACGGCGCCGATCTTGCCGTCGTCTATTATTCCGGCCACGGCTTTCAGGTCGGCGGAGAGAATTTCCTGATCCCGGTCGATGCATCGCTCAAGGATGCGGCCGACATGGAGGTCCAGGCCATCAAGGTCGATGACATATTGCGGCAACTGCGCTCGAGATCGAAGGTTCAGATGATCATCCTCGATGCCTGCCGCAACGATCCTTTCCCGCGCAAGGACTATTGGCTGCGCGACCAGCTGATCGTCGCCGGCGACAGTGGGCTTGCGCAGGTGACAGGCTCGCAGAACACGTTGATTGCTTTCGCCACCGAGCCGGGCGCCGTCGCCTATGACGGCTCAGGCGACCTCAGCCCGTTTTCATCGGCCTTCTCGCGCCGCGCGCTGGCGCCGAACCAGGAGATACGCTCGGTCCTGGCCGCCGTGCGCCGCGACGTGGTCAAGGCGACCAACGGCAAGCAGGTTCCCTGGGAGAATTCGTCGCTGCTCGACGATGTGGTGCTGATGCGCGGCCCGGAGCAGCCAGCGCCATCGTCACCCGACGCGCAGCAGGATCAGGAGATGGCGGAGCGCGGGATCCAGGTCGCCGCTGCCGCCGAAGCGATCGACAATCGCGGCATCAGTGTCCCGGTCGGCGTCGGCCCGGTTCCGCTGAAGCTGGATTTCACTGCCAAGGATGCCGGGGGCAGCCTCATGCTTGCGAGCTACCCGGCGACCGGGACGCTGTCCCTGCCCGATCGCGTGCTTTCACCGCAATCGAGCCTGATGGCCGCCGAGATCGACAAATTGCGTTACGAGCCGCAGATCGGCTCGGCCGCTCCAGTCCAGGTCGGCTTCGAGATCCGCGTCGGCAACGCCGCGAAACAAGCCACGGTGAAACTGTCGCCGAACGTCGACCCCTGTGACCAGGCCGCCGGCGAGCCGCTCGACCTGCAGGGCGTCGTCTCGGGCCGCTTGCCGAACGAGATCGGCGGCAGCGCTGTCGAGGCCTGCGAGGCGGCGGTGAAATCCTATCCCGACATTGCGCGCTTCCGTTATGAGCTTGGGCGGGCGCTGCTGGCGTCGGGCAGGATCGAGGAAGCCAGGCAGGCGATCCAGGAGGCCGCGGACAAGGGGCACGTTCGCGCCGTTTACCAACTCGGCTACATCGCCGCGTCCGGAATGGGGGCGGCTCCGGATCTGACCAAAGCCAACAGCCTCTATGCGCAGGCTTCGGACAAGGGAGACCCCTATGCCATGACTACCCTGGGGCGCGCCTTGTTCGATGGTGTCGGCGTTCAGCGAGATGCCGGCAAGGGACTGGACCTTTTGCTCCAGGCGGCGGCCATGGGGCATGTCGATGCCATGAAGGATCTTGCAGTGATCTTCAAGGACGGCCGCAATGGCGTGCCGGCGGACGAGGCCCGGGCCTTGGCTTTCCTGAAAGCCGGCATTGACCGACAAGAGGCTTATTCGATGGCCATTCTCGGTCTCTCGCCCAAGCGAAGCGAGATGTCGATCGCGGTGTGCAAGCCCAAGGTGGTGACGAAGGTGGTCACGAAGATAAAGGTGATCCGCACCCCCGCGCCAAAAGCCCCGCCGCCAGAGATTACCACGCCAAAGGCGCCTCTGGTGCCAATTGACCCAGTGCCTTGGCGCGGCAATGGCGGCGACAACGATCACTCGCCGCCCGGACGCGGCAGCGGCGACAGCAACAATGGTTGATGGCATCGGCGGTGGTGGCGGTGCCACCATCGCCGACCACCAATAAACCAGGCGCAAGCGGTAATGGACCGACCTGAAAGCGACCCGGGCGATAGCGGTTTTCTGGCCGCTCTGGCCTACTTGTCGGTGACGATCTTGACCTTGTCGCCGGCTGATACGCTGGCGCCCGGCGACATGGCGTTGAGCACCCGGAACAGGTCGAGCTTGCGGTCGACGCCGACCATCTGCGCGGCGAGCGAGCCCATGGTCTGGCCGGCCTGAACGGTGACGACACGGATGTGCAGCGGCTTCAGCGCCGCCTTCTCGGCCGGGGTGAGCACGCGGAAAGAGCCGCTGACCGAGCGCGCGACCGGGTCCAGCGACGCGCTGGCCGAGGGCGCCGCCGTCAGCAGCCTGTAGACCTGCCCGCCGGCGCGGATCACCGCGATGTCGAACTGCCAGCCCTGAGCGTTGGCATGCGCCATCGCCGCCTCATTGCCGTTGATCGTCTCCTGGCGCACGCTGGCGTCTTCGAGTCCCGCCACCCAGCCGCTGCGGATGTAATCCGTGAGCGACACCGACTTGTCGATCGCCACGCCGTCGAAACGGATGGCGATGTCGCCCGGCCCGGTCGCGGTGACGGCGGCCGCGGAATTGTCGATGACGAAACCGTCCGGCACGGTGAAGGAGACACCGAGATTAGGGTGCATGAAGGTCTGGCCGCGCACATAGCCTTCTTCCGGCGTGTCGCCGTAAAGCAGGCCGTCAATGCCCGCGAGGAATGCGTCGCGGTCGCGCGTGCCGACCCCGGGCGGGCCGAAATTGCGCGCAAGGCGCTGCGCCAGCTCGATGCGTTGCGGCGTGTTGGGGTGCGTCGCCAGGAAGTCGAGGCTGGCGTCGGTGGCGCCGCTGACCGAGCGGAAATCGGTATAGGCCGACATCGACTGCAGGAAGCGGCCAGCCGCGTAAGGATCGTAGCCCGCCTCGCCGATCGACTTGATGCCGATGGCGTCGGCCTGCAGTTCCTGGTTGCGCGAGAACTGCGCGAGCCTGAGTTTTCCGCGGATCAGCGCCGCCTTGGCGGTCGGGCTGTCGCCGAGCACGTCCGACACCACCTTGGTCGCCAAGCCTTCCTCGGCTTCGAGCTGCTGCCGCTGCAGCCCGTGATTCGCAGTGACGTGGCCCATCTCATGCGCGATGACGGCGGCAAGCTCGGAGGAATCATTGGCCAGCGCTAAAAGGCCGCGCGTCACATAGAGATAGCCGCCCGGCAGCGCGAAGGCGTTGACGTTGGGCGAGTTGAGGATGGTGATGCGATAGGTCTGGGTCGGGTTGGCCGACACCACGGTCAGATTGCCGACGACCTTGGCCACCATGCGTTCCAGCTTCGGATCGGAATATTCGCCGCCATAGGTGGCGAGAATGCGCGGATGCTGCGCTTTCGCCATTTCCGCGAGTTTGGCGTTGGCGACGACATTGTCGACGGTGATCGGCTTGTCAGAGGGCTGGAAGCCGCTCTCCTGCACGTCCGGCGGCGTGAACATCTGACAACTCGCCAGCACGGCAACGCTTGCCAGCGCGAAAAATCGTGCAAGCGGCCTCATCCACACTTTCTCAGCGCCGGTCGACAGATCGGCTTCCTTTCGCAATCTTTCGGCAAATCACGGCCCGCCGGACCGCATGACTGGACCTAGCCACACTCCCCCGGACAAGGCAAGCAAACGCCGGATCACCCGTTACTGGTTTGGCCGCAAATTATGTCCGCTTCCGGGCAATGTGTTGTGATCCGGCAACGCTGCCGCCTCGATCGCCGATATAGCGCCGGAACGCATCCGGTCCAGACCGATCGAAGAAATCGTCAGCCGGCCCGGTGGCCGCGATCCTGCCCTCATCGAGAAATGCCACGTCCTGGCCGATGCGAAGCGCATCTTCCGGCTGATGGGTGACGAACAGCACCGTCATCTTGCGCTCGGCATGGATGCCGGCGAGAAGGTCGAGCATGTCCTCGCGCAGCGCCGGGCCGAGCGACGCGAAAGGTTCGTCGAGCAGCAATACGGGCCGGTCACGCAGCAGCACCCGCGCCAGCGCGACGCGCTGCCGCTCGCCGCCTGAGAGCTCGCGCGGCAGCCGCTTTTCCTTGCCGGCCAGGCCAACCCGCGCCAGCGCCTCGGCGACGGCGGCGCGATCGCCATCGCCGAGCTTCAGCGACGGCGAGCGGCCGAGCCCGACATTGGCCTCGACCGTAAGATGCGCGAACAGATTGTTTTCCTGGAACACCATCGACACCGGTCGCGCCGAGGGCGGCGTGGCGCCGATCTTGATGCCGCCGATCAGCACCTTGCCGCTATCGGGTATTTCGAAGCCGGCTATCAGATTGAGCAGCGTCGATTTGCCGGAGCCGCTCGGCCCCATGATGGCGGTGATCCTGCCCGCCGCGAACTCGGCATTGAAGCGGAAGGACGATTCGCCATAGCTGAACGACACGTCTTCGAGTGTGACGGTCAGCGCCTTCCCTGCCGCGATGCTGTTGTGCGTCGATGTCATGCCCTTGCTTCCCGCCCCAGCCAATCGGCGGCGACGACCAGCATCAGGCAAACGAGGCCGAGCAGCAAGGCGAGCCCCGCCGCGTCGGCGGTCCGGTAGCTGCCCATGCGCGCAAGCAGAAGATAGGGCAAGGTCTGCACGGAATCGCTGCCGAACAGCGCGATCACGCCGAGATCGCCGAGCGACAGCGCCATGGCGAAAGCGAAGCCGGTGGCCAAGGGCCGCCTGAGCGACGGCCAGTCGATCAGGCTGAGCCTGGTCCAGCCGGATATGCCGAGCGCCAGGCAAAGCCGCTCATGGCGTTCGCTCGCCGCGTCATAGGCTGGGCGAATGGCACGGATGGCGAAGGGCATCGCCATCACCGCGTTGACGGCGACGACCATCACCGGCGCGACGGCAAAGACATCGGTGATGTTGCGCAGCGCCAGGAACCAGCCGGCGCCAAGCACGATCGGCGGCACGACGAGCACGAAGCCGGCGCCGGTGTCGGCGGCATGCTTGAGCAGCGACATGGCGCTGCCGGCACGGCGACGCAAAGCCAATGCGCGCCGTGCCGCGATCAATGACAGCGACAGCGACACGCTGAGCAGCGCCGCGATCAAGGCGAGGCCGGCGCTGGTGAGCGTCGCGCGGCGCACCGCTTCCTCGCCCGCCAATCGGCCGAGATCGGCCTGAAGGCCCGAAACCACCGTCGCCGCCATCGGTCCGGCGACGAACAGCAGGGCGAGCGCGATGAGGCCGGCATTTAGAGCGCTCTCCATCCGGCCCGCCGAAAGATAGCGGCGCGGCGCCACCGGCAGATTGGCGTCGCCGACCGTGTTGGCGCCAAGCCGCGTGAGCGCTGCGACCACGACGAAGGTGAGCGCGATCTGCAGCAGCGTCAGCACCACCGCGCGGGCCGGATCGAAATCGAAGCGCAGAGCCTGGTAGATGGCGACCTCGAGCGTTGTCGCCGCTGGACCGCCGCCCAGCGTCAGCACGATGGTGAAGGACGTGATGCAGAGCATGAAGACCAGCCCGGCGACGCCTGGCATGGCCGCGCGCAGCACTGGCCATTCGAGCAGCCGGAAGGCCGGCCGGGCGCTCATGCCGAGCTGGCTCGCCAGCCGCCACTGGTCGGCGGGAATGGTGCCCAGCGCCTCGAGGAACAAGCGCGTCGCCAGAGGCAGGTTGAAGAAGACATGCGCGACCAGGATGCCGGAAAGGCCATAGATGCCGGGCCACTCTCCGCCGCCGAGCCCGGCGAAGACGCCGGCAAAGTACCCGGCGCGGCCGTAAAGCGCCAATATGCCTAGCGCGGCGACGATCGCGGGCAACGCCAGCGGGACGGTGAACAGCTGCAGAATCAGGCGGCGACCTGGGAAGTGCGGATGCCTTGAAAGCGCGCGCGCCACCAGGAGCGCCGGCGCGACCGAGAGCAGCGTCGAGAGGGCCGCCTGCCACAGCGTGAAGCGGGCGACGCGGAGGAGGTAGCCGTCGAAGGCGGCTGCAGCGCCGGAGAGGTCGTGCGCGCCTTCGAGGATGAGGCCAGCGAAGGCGCCGCCGATGAGCGCGGCGATGGCCGCCAGAGCGATGACGCCGGCGGAGACGCGGGAGTCACGCGCGGGGTGCACGCGGCACCATGCGGGCTTCAGCTAGGCAACGCCGCGTTCCTTCGCGCCCCCCTCTGTCCTGCCGGACATCTCCCCCTCTAGGGGGGAGATTGGCAGTGTCGACGCCCCGCTCGATCCTGCAACGTCGGAGATTGGCGAAAGCCGGCGTGACAGCCGATCTCCCCCCTTGAGGGGGAGATGTCCGGCAGGACAGAGAGGGGGCCCTTGGCGCAAGCATCGCAGCCTACTTGCTCATCACCGCCAGCCACTCATCCACCCAGGCCTTGCGGTTGGCCGCGACCTCCGCCGGGCTGAACAGCAGGGTCTTGGTCGGCTTGACCAGTTTGTCGAAGGCCGGGTTGAGCGGCTTGTCGGTCTTGCCGGCCGGGAACATCCAGTTGGTTTCCGGGATGACGTCCTGGAATTTCGGTCCGGTCATGAAGGCGATGAATTTTTGCGCCAGCGGGTTCTTGGCACCCGTCGTGGTGATGCCGGCGACCTCGATCTGCAGGTACTCGCCTTCCTCGAAGGACGCCGCCTGATAGCGCTCAGTGTTCTCGGCCACCATGTGATAGGCCGGCGAGGTCGTGTAGGAGAGCACCATCGGCGCCTCGCCCTTGGTGAACAGGCCATAGGCCTCGCTCCAGCCCGGCGTCACCGTCAGCACTTTCGTCTTGAGCTTGGCCCAGGCCTCCGGCGCCTTGTCGCCATAGACGGACTTCACCCACAAGAGCAGCCCGAGGCCGGGCGTCGAGGTGCGCGGATCCTGGATGACGATCTTGTCGTTGCCGCTGCCTTCCACCAGGTCCTTGAGGCTCTTCGGCGGGACTTTTAGCTTCTGCGTGTCATAGACGACGGCGAAGTAGCCGTAGTCGAACGGCACGAAAGTGTCGTCGCTCCAGCCGCCCGGCACGTTGATGCCCGAGACGTCGCCATGCGGCGCGAATAGGCCGCTCGCCTTGGCGTCCGCGGTCAGGTTGGTGTCGAGGCCGAGCACGATGTCGGCCTTGATGCCGGCGCCTTCCAGTTTGACGCGGTTGAGCAGGGCGACGCCGTCGGCCACCGAGACGAATTCGAGGTCGCAGCCGCACTCGGCTTCGAATTCCTTCTTCACCGCCGGGCCAGGCCCCCAATCGGCGGTGAAGCTTTCATAGGTGTAGACGGTGAGCTTGTCCTTCGCGGCGGCGGGCACAACGCCAGCCAGAAGCGATAAAAGACCGGTTGCGAGAATAAGCTTGGACAGTATCGCGCGCATCGGCGCCTCCTTCGTTCGAGTGACAAGGAATTGAGGCGCCGGATGGTCCGAAACGTCTAATCCCTCCGCCGGTACAAACCGGATCAGGTTCAGCGGGTTGGCTTGCTTGCCTCTCAGCCGGATAATGTCCGGCACCCCGTTAGAGCGCCTCGACAGATAGGCCCGGCCGAAGCGGCGCGCAAGCGGAAGTTTGCCGAGCAGCTAATGTTCCGGGGCAGGAACCGAAGCGCGACGCATCCGGCTTCCGTTTCACTTGGAGGGCTGGTAAGGGCGACGGCCATGGGCACATTCACCATCCTGCTGGGCGGCGAGCTTATCCGCACGCCCCGGCTCGAACGCCAGATCGCTGGTTCGCGCGTCATCGCCGCCGATGCCGGCATTGGCCATGCCCGCATGCTGGGCCTTGTCCCCGAGCTCTGGGTCGGCGATTTCGACTCGGTGCCGGCCAACCTGCCCGAAGATCTGGCCTCCGTCCCACGAAAAATCTTCCCGGCCGAGAAGGACATGACCGATGGCGAGCTCGCAATAGCGGAAGCGCTCCAGCGCGGCGCCACCAGCCTCGTGCTTGCCGGCGCCTTCGGCGGCAAGCGCGCCGACCATGCCTCCCTGCATCTGGCGCTCGCCGTGCGGCTGGCAGAAGCGGGCACGACCGTGTTGCTGACGAGCGGCGCGCAGGAAGGCGTTCCCATCCTGCCTGGCAAAGCCAGTTTCGACTATGCGGACAGCACCCTGTTTTCGGTGCTCGGCTTCTCCGACCTGTTCGGCCTGACGGTTACCGGCGCCAAATGGCCGCTCGACCGCGTCGAGGTGACGTTCGGCTCCTCGCTCACTATATCAAACGAGGTCAAAGGGCAGCTTGGCATCGCATTGGAGCGCGGCCGGGCGCTGCTTCTGGCCCACCCCTATCCTCTTCCCGAAAGCTGACATTCCAGACATGGCGCCGCCACTTCTCAACCTCGACGGCATTAGACTGACCTTCGGCGGCACCCCGCTGCTCGACGGCGCGGCGCTCAGCGCATCCGCCGGCGAGAAGATTGCGCTGGTCGGTCGCAACGGCTCGGGTAAGTCGACCCTGCTCAAGATCGCCGCCGGCATGATCGAGCCGCAGGACGGCGAAGTGTTCCGCCAACCCTCGGCGACCGTTCGTTATCTGCCGCAGATGCCGGATATGGACGGCTTCGCTACTGTGCGCGCCTATGTCGAGGCCGGCCTCGGCCCGGCCGACGATCCACATCGCGCCACCTATCTGATGGAGCATCTCGGCCTCACCGGCGAGGAGAAGCCGGGCGACCTCTCCGGCGGCGAGGCGCGGCGCGCCGCGCTTGCGCGCATCATGGCGCCAGAGCCCGACATCCTTCTGCTCGACGAGCCGACCAACCATCTCGATCTTTCCGTGATCGAATGGCTGGAAGAGGAGCTTGCCCGCACCTCTTCGGCCGTGATCCTGATCTCGCACGATCGCCGTTTCCTCGAACGCGTCACCCGCGCAACCGTCTGGCTTGATCGCGGCCAGACGCGGCGGCTGGACAAGGGCTTTGCCCATTTCGAGGAATGGCGCGACCAGGTGCTGGAGGAGGAAGAGCGCGAGCAGCACAAGCTCGGCCGCCAGATCGTGCGCGAGGAGCATTGGTTGCGCTACGGCGTGACCGCCAGGCGCAAGCGCAACATGCGCCGCCTCGGCGAATTGCAGACGATGCGCCAGCGTTTCCGCAGCCATCGCGGCGCCGAAGGCACCGCCACCATGGTGGCGAGCGACGCCGCCGAATCCGGCAAGCTGGTGATCGAGGCCAAGGGCATCGACAAGAGCTTTGGCGACCTCACCGTGGTCAAGGGTTTCTCGACCCGCATCCAGCGCGGCGACCGCGTCGGCCTGGTCGGCCCCAACGGCGCCGGCAAGACGACGCTTTTGAAGATGCTGACCGGCGAGCTCGCGCCGGATGCCGGCAGCGTGCGGCTCGGCGTCAACCTGGAGATCGCCACACTCGACCAGAAGCGCGAGGCCGTCGACCCGGCCGAGACCCTGGCGCATTACCTTACCGATGGGCGCGGCGAGAACCTGCTGGTCAATGGCGAGCAGCGCCACGTCGTCTCCTACATGAAGGATTTCCTGTTCAAGCCGGAGCAGGCGCGCACGCCGGTGCGCGAGCTTTCCGGCGGCGAGCGCGCGCGCCTTCTTCTGGCCCGCGTGCTGGCGCGCCCGGCGAATCTTCTGGTGCTTGACGAGCCGACCAACGACCTCGACATGGAGACGCTGGAGTTGCTGCAGGAGCTGGTCGCGGGCTTTGCCGGAACTGTCATCCTGGTCAGCCACGACCGCGATTTCCTCGACCGCACCGTCACCAGCGTGATCGCGCCGGAGGGCAACGGCCACTGGATCGAATATGCCGGCGGCTATTCAGACATGCTGGCGCAGCGCGGCGGCTCGAAGCTGCAAGACCGCAAGGCCAGGTCTAAGGCCGAGACCGCCGAGGCTTCGCCGAAAGCCGAACAAGCCGCACCCAAAGGCCCGGCGAAAAAGCTCTCGTTCAAGCAGAAGTTCGCGCTGGATTCCCTGCCGAAGAAGATCGAAGCGGTGACAGCCTCGATCGCCAGGCTGGAGAACAACATCGCCGACCCCGCCTTCTACGAACGCGACCCCGTCTCGTTCCAGAAGACCATCGCCGCGCTCGACAAGGAGCGCACCACGCTCGCCGCGCTCGAGGAGGAGTGGCTCGAGCTGGAGATGCTGCGTGAGGAGATGGAGGGATAGCACCCCTCATTGCGCTGACGCACCGATGCGCATAAAGTATGCGCATGTCGAGGTGACTGTCATGCGCAAGATCGCAACGAACGCAAATCGCCAGCCAGCTAATCTGTCGATCGATTCGCAGCTCATGGCGGAAGCCAAGGGGCTCAACGTGAATGTATCGCGCGCTGCGGAGGCCGGCATATCGGAAGCGGTTGCTGCGGAAAAAACGCGGCTATGGAAGCTTGAGAACCGTGCGACGATGGACGCTTGGAACGACTATGTCGACAAGCACGGCATCCCACTCGCCGAACATCGGCAATTCTGATGGCGCGCTATGACGTCTTCGCCAGCGGCATCGAAGGCGGCTATCTGCTCGACGTTCAATCCGACCTGCTCGACCACTTCAAGACGCGGGTGGTCGTTCCACTTCTGCCACTGACCTCGGCGCCTTCGCCAATGCGCAAGCTGCATCCGGTCTTTGAGATCAACGGCCGGAAGATGGTGATGGCCACCCACCTCATTGCGACGGTGGCCGCAGCCGAACTCGGCGAAAATCGAACCAATCTCATGAGCCACCACGACGATATCGTGGCGGCACTCGATATGCTCTTTCAAGGCTTTTAAGGCGCCTGCCTTACGCAATTCCGGACGGAAACGGCTCACACTTTTCCTGGAATTGCTCCTCACCCCGACGTCTTCGCCGCCCAGGCCTTCAGCGCCTCGTCGAACACTTTCTCGCCCGGAATGCCCTTTTCCATGGTGAGCAGAGCGCGGCGTCCAGTCTTGTAGACGACCGGCACGTCGATCCAGGACTGTCCCCGAAGCAGCGTCAGGTTGGCGTCCTCGTCGGCCTTGGTGTCATTGAGCGCAACGAGGAAGAAGCCGTCGGCGATCTTGGCCGGGATGCCGATCAGCGGGCTGCCGGCGTCCTGCTCCGAGCTCTTCATGGCGATGCGCAGGATGTTGTCGACGCCGCCGCCGTCAAACCCTTCCGGCGTCAGGAAGATCATCTCGATGATGTGGCTGGCCGGCAGGGTCTGGTCGGTGTTGCGCCGGATCGTCATGCGCAGCTGGATATTCTTGCCCGGAATCGTCGCTTCGGCACGGATCGCCGGTTCCGGCGGCAGGTCGCCGCCGGGCGATTCCTGCACCAGCGACCAGACGATGCTGCCGGGCTCGGCCGTGCCCTGCTGGGTGCTGGTGCGCTCCTCATAGAAGATCGCCTTCTGTCCGACCGGCACAGTCGCCTCGGCGGTCGCCGGCGCGGGTGTGGCCGGCGCGGTACCTGCAGCGGGTGGCGTTGCTCCGGCGGCGGGCGGCGTGGCGCCGGCCGCGGGGGGCGTCGTTGCCGCATCAGCCGTTGGCGGTGCGGTTCCAGCCGCCGGCGGCGTCGGATTGGCCGCGTCGGTCGTCGGCGCCGCAGCGGGAGGCGTTTGCGTGGCGGCCGCGGGCGCGGCACCGGTCGGCGCAGGCGCCGTTGCCGGGGCGGGCGGCGGCCGCGAGGTCAGCGCCGCGACGGATTCGCCTTCGCCGATCGTGGGCTGTCCGCCAGCCGGGCCGGGATCGGTCTCCTTGCCCTCGGGCGTCAGGCGCTGCGTGAACTTGGTCGTCTCGGCGGGCTCGCCTGTAGCGGCCGGAGCTGGGCTCGGCGCTGCCGCCGTCTCGGTCGCAGGCTTGGCCGGACCAGGCTTGACCAGCGGCTCGGTCGAGACCGTCTTGTTGCCGCTGCCGCCAAGGCCAAAGAGCGAGCCGAACGCAGTCTTGTTCAGCCATATGCCGTAACCGCCGCCCGCCAACACCAAAAGCGCGATGACGGCAGCGATCAGGCCGCCATAGCCGCGCCTGCGCCGCGGCTGCTGAGGCCGCAGCCGTTGGAAAGTATCGGCCGCCGGCTGCTCGTCATTGGCAAAAACATCGCTGCCGTCGTCGGCATCGGCGGCGTCCATGCCAGCGAGGCCGACATCGTCCTCGCGCGGCGACGGCATCGGCGGTGGCGGCGCCTTCTGCCAGGCAGGCTCCGCCTTGGGCGCGGCCTGCCAGCTCGGCTCCGTCCTTGCCGTGCTTTGCCAGGCCGGCTCGGTCTTCACAGGGTTTTGCGGCGCGGGCTCAGCCTTGCTTTGCCAGCTCGGTTCGGGCTTGGCCGGTTCGATCCTGGCGGGCGCCGGTGTCGGCTTGAACGGTTCCGATTTGAACGGGTCCGGCCTGGCAGGCGCCGGCACTGCGGGCGCCGCCGGCTGGCGGGAGTGGGTCGGCTGGTTCCTGTTGCGGTCGATGGAGGAGAAGATATGCTCCAGCTCCGCCAGCGGATCGGCGGCGGGAACGCTTTTGGCATAACTGCGCTCGACGCTGGAGATGGCGTCCTCAAGCGTGCGCTTCTGTTGATCGACGACCGAAGGCGCCAATGGCGGAACGCGATCGGCAAGCTTCTTGGCGATTGTCGCTCGCGCCTTGTCATAGACCTTCGACCGCATCTCCGGCGTGTTCTCGCTGAGATTGTCGATCGTCTTTTTCAGAACGGCGATGAAATCTGCCATGCGTCAGGTGACCTGCATTCTTTTCCCACCGGCCGCAAATCAGCCGTAACGCCGGGAAGGGCTGTGAAACTAGTCTTGAAACGGATCGGTCACAAGTATCGTGTCTTCCCGTTCGGGGCTGGTGGAAAGCAGCGCCACCGGGGCGCCGATCAGCTCCTCGATATAGCGGACATATTTGACGGCTTGCGCCGGCAAATCGTTCCAACTCCTGGCGCCGGCGGTGGTCCCCTTCCAGCCTTCGAGCGTCTCGTAGATGGGCTCGACCCGCGCTTGCGCGCCCTGACTGGCCGGCAAGTAATCGATCGTCTCGCCGTCGAGCCGATAGCCGGTGCAGACCTTGATCTCGTCCAGCCCGTCGAGCACATCGAGCTTGGTGAGCGCGATGCCCTTGATGCCGTTGACGGCAACGGCCTGGCGTACCAGCACGGCGTCGAACCAGCCGCAGCGGCGCTTGCGGCCGGTGACGACGCCGAACTCGTGGCCGCGCGTGCCGAGGAACTCGCCGATCTCGTTCTTCTGCTCGGTCGGGAACGGCCCCTCGCCGACGCGCGTCGTATAGGCCTTGGTGATGCCGAGCACATAGCCGATGACGCCGGGACCGACGCCGGAACCGGCAGCGGCTTGACCCGCTACCGTGTTGGACGAGGTGACGAAGGGATAGGTGCCGTGGTCAATGTCGAGCAGCGTGCCCTGCGCCCCCTCGAACAGGATGCGCTCGCCGGCGCGGCGTTTGTCGTCGAGCACCTTCCAGACCCGGTCCATGTAAGGCAGGATCTCGCCGGCCACCGAGGTCAGCTCCTGCATGATCGCCTCATGCGTCGCTTCCGGATGGCCGAGTCCGCGGCGCAGCGCGTTGTGGTGCGTCAGCAGCCTGTCGACCTTCAAGGGGAGCGTTTCCAAATCCGCCAGGTCCATCACCCGCACCGCCCGCCGGCCCACCTTGTCCTCATAGGCAGGGCCGATGCCACGGCGGGTCGTGCCAATCTTGGTTCCGGAATTCGAGGCGGCATCTTCGCGGAATCCATCCAGCTCCCGGTGCAGCGACAGGATAAGCGCGGTGTTTTCGGCTATTTTCAGGCGCTCCGGCGTGACCTCCACGCCCTGGTCCTTGAGCTTCTTGGCTTCGGCCACGAAAGCATGCGGATCGAACACCACGCCATTGCCGATGATCGAGAGCTTGCCTTGCCTGACCACGCCGGAGGGCAGCAGCGACAGCTTGTAGACCTTGCCGTCGACGACCAGCGTATGGCCGGCATTGTGGCCGCCCTGGAAGCGCACGACCACGTCGGCCCGTTCCGACAGCCAGTCGACGATCTTGCCCTTGCCTTCGTCGCCCCACTGCGAGCCGACGACCACCACATTGGCCATGTTCTTTTCCCTTGAAATGCCGCGCGGGCGGCCTGAAACGACAGCCTCTATAGCGTCAAGCGCCGGCCGGCGCGACCCTTTCTTTGCCGCCGAAACCATCCCTGGAACATGATTTGAAAGCGGGAGCCGGCTTTCGGAACCCGACCGTGCTCCAGGAGTTGCATCGGGATGACGATGCCGGCGAAGCCTCGTCCCGATCAGGCATAACAAATTCCAGCTTTCGCATCATTTACTTGCCGCCGCCGCCACTCTAGGCCGGCCTGAACCCGCGAACATCCCTGCAGGCCGATCCCTCATGCACCGAGCCGCCTATCTGTTCCTTCTGTCGACCATGCTGTTGTGGGGCGGCAATTCGGTCGCGGGCAAGCTTGCCGTCGGCCATGTCTCGCCGATGACGCTGGTGTTCCTGCGCTGGGTGATGGCGGTGCTGATCCTGCTGCCCGTCGGCTGGCGGACGCTGCGCGAGGACTGGCCCGAAGTGCGCAGCCACTGGAAACTGCTTGCCGGCCTCGGCGCGTGCGGCTTCACCATCTTCAACGTCATCTTCTACACCGCGCTCAACTACACAACCGCTATCAACGTCTCGATCGAGCAGGCGGCCATCCCGATCGTCATCATCCTTGCCAACTTCATGTTCTTCCGGCTGCGCGTGCGGCCTCTGCAGATCGTCGGCGTCGTGCTCACCATCGTCGGCGTCGCGCTGACCGCAAGCCATGGCGATCTCGGCCAGCTCTTGAAGCTCGACCTCAACTTCGGCGACGCCATCATGCTTGTCGCTGTGCTTTGCTACAGCCTCTATTCGGTGGGGCTGCGCCTCAGGCCGGCAATCCGCTGGCAGAGTTTCATGCTGGCGCTGTCGTTCGCGGCGCTGCTGATCTCCCTGCCCTTCGTCATCTGGGAGATTGCGGCCGGCCGCGCCGTCATGCCGGACGCAAGCGGATGGGCGCTCACGCTCTATACGGCGCTCGGCGCCTCGGTAGTCTCGCAGGTCCTCTACATCAAGGGCAACGAGCTGATCGGCGCCAACCGCGCCGGTCTGTTCATCAACCTGGTGCCGATCTTCGGCACGCTGCTTTCGGTGCTGATCGTCGGCGAGCAGTTTCAGCCCTATCAGGCCTTCGCGCTGGCTCTTGTCCTCGGCGGCATTGCCTTGGCCGAATACAGCGGCAGCAGAGCGGCACTACAGGCGGGATGATATCTCCCGATCACGCGTCAAGCAGCCGTTGGCGATGGCTGTACTATCAACGCCTCGCCTGCCGGCGCAGGCGGGGCGTCTTCATTTTCAACGTTCACTCGGCGCCGACGTCGAACCGCAGTCGCTTCGCCGAGTCGATCGACTTGTGCGCGCGCACCTGTTCCAGCACCCTTTCCGGGAAGGGCGCGTCGAGATAGAGCAGCGCGATCGCGTCGCCGCCCGGCCGGTTGCGGCCGAGCTGGAAATTGGCGATGTTGACGCCGTTCTCGCCGCACACCGTGCCGAGCAGGCCGATGATGCCGGGCGCGTCGGCATTAGTCGTGTAGAGCATGTGCTGCCCGACTTCGGCGTCGAGATTGATGCCCTTAATCTGGATGAAGCGCGGCTTGCCGTCGGAGAAGCAGGTGCCGGCGATCGAGCGCGTCATGTGCTCGGTCTTGACCGTCAGCTTGATATAGCCGTCGAACACGCCCGACTTGTCGCGCTTGACCTCGGCGACGATGATGCCGCGTTCCTTCACCATGATCGGCGCCGACACCATGTTGACGTCGGAGACTTGCGGCCGGATCAGGCCGGCAAGGGCGGCGCTCACCAGCGCGCGCGTGTTCATCGTCGCGGTCGAGCCGTCGAACAGGATCTCGACCTCCTTGATCGGATCCTCGGTGACCTGGCCGACGAAGGCGCCGAGCACCTCGGCAAGCTTGACGAAGGGCTTGAGCCTCGGCGCTTCCTCGGCGGTGATCGAAGGCATGTTGATGGCGTTGGAGACGGCGCCATTGATGAGATAATCGCTCATCTGCTCGGCGACCTGCAGCGCGACATTCTCCTGAGCCTCGGTGGTCGATGCGCCGAGATGCGGTGTCGCCACGACATTCTCCATGCCGAACAGCGGGTTGTTCTCCGCCGGCTCGACCTCGAACACGTCGATGCCCGCGCCCGCCACCTTGCCGCTCTTCAGCGCCGCGACCAGATCGGCCTCGACGACCAGGCCGCCACGCGCGCAATTGATGATGCGCACGCCGTCCTTCATCTTGGCGATCGCGGCCGCGTCGATGATGTTGCGCGTCTTCTCGGTCAGCGGCGTGTGCAGCGTGATGAAGTCGGCGCGGGCGAAGAGCTCGTCGAGCTCGACCTTCTGGACGCCGAGCTCCTCGGCGCGGCTGTCCGACAGGAACGGATCGAAGGCGATAACATGCATCTTCAATCCGACGCCGCGCGTGGCGACGATCGAGCCGATATTGCCGCAGCCGATCACGCCTAACGTCTTGCTGGTGATCTCGACGCCCATGAAGCGGTTCTTTTCCCATTTTCCCGCATGGGTCGAGGCATTGGCTTCCGGGATCTGCCGCGCCAGCGCGAAGATCATGGCGACCGCATGCTCGGCCGTGGTGATCGAATTGCCGAAAGGCGTGTTCATCACGATGATGCCCTTGCGGCTGGCGGCCGGGATATCGACATTGTCGACGCCGATGCCGGCGCGGCCGACGACCTTGAGCCTGGTTGCCGCATTGATCAGCTTCTCGGTGACCTTGGTCGCCGAGCGGATGGCAAGGCCGTCATATTGGTCGATCACCTCGAGCAGCTTTTCCTTGTCCTTGCCGAGGTCGGGCAGGTAGTCGACCTCGATGCCGCGATCCTTGAAGATCTGCACGGCGGTGGTTGAAAGTTTATCCGAAACGAGAACGCGGGGCGCCATCACGGCCTCCTTGAAGGGAATTGGATGTGTCGGGAAATGGTGGCGGCCCGCAGGCCGCCACGGATTTCAGGCCGCCGCCTTGAGCGACGCCTTCTGCGCGGCGAAGGCCCAGTCGAGCCAGGGCAGCAGCGCTTCGAGATCGGCGGTCTCGACGGTGGCGCCGCACCAGATGCGCAGCCCGGGCGGCGCGTCGCGATAGGAGCCGATGTCGTAGGCGACACCTTCCTTGTCGAGCGCCGAGACGAGGCCCTTGGCGAAGGCCGCCTGACCGTCGGCATCGAGCGCCGCAATATCCGGATCGGTGAAGGACAGGCACACGGACGTGTTCGAGCGTGTTGCCGGATCGACGGCCAGATGGCCGAGCCACGACGACTTGCCAACGAACCGGTCGAGCACCGCGGCATTGGCGTCGGCGCGGGCAATCAGCGCTTCCAGGCCGCCGATCGACTTCGCCCACTGCAGCGCATCGAGATAATCCTCGACGCACAGCATCGACGGCGTGTTGATGGTCTCGCCCTTGAAGATGCCCTCGATCAGCTTGCCGCCCGAGGTCAGGCGGAAGATCTTCGGCAGCGGCCAGGCCGGCTTGTAGGTCTCCAGCCGCTCGACGGCGCGGGGCGACAGGATCAGCATGCCGTGCGCGCCTTCGCCGCCCAGCACCTTCTGCCAAGAGAAGGTGACGACATCGAGTTTTTCAAAGTCGAGCCTTTGCGCGAAGGCGGCGGACGTCGCGTCGCAGATGGTCAAGCCCTTGCGGTCCGCGGGAATGAAATCGCCGTTCGGCACGCGCACGCCCGAGGTCGTGCCGTTCCAGGTGAAGACCACGTCGCGATCGAAATCGATCTGCTTGAGGTCGGGCAGCTGGCCGTAGCCGGCCTCGAACTTGCGCACGTCGGCGAGCTTGAGCTGCTTGACGACATCGGTCACCCAGCCGGAGCCGAAGCTTTCCCAGGCGACCATGTCGACACCGCGCTCGCCGAGCAGCGACCACAGCGCCATCTCGACGGCGCCGGTGTCGGACGCCGGCACGATGCCGATGCGGTAGCCGGCGGGAACCTTGAGGATGTCGCGCGTCAGCTCGATCGCCTGCTCGAGCTTGCCCTTGCCGATCTTGGCGCGATGGGAGCGTCCGAGCGCGGCCTTCGAGAGCGCCTCGGCCGACCAGCCGGGACGTTTTGCGCAGGGACCTGACGAGAAATTGGGGTTTGCCGGACGGAGTCCGGGCTTGGTAAGCGTCGTCATCGTGGTCTATCCTTCCAGATAGTGGCCCCTCGTTGGGGAGGGGTGGCCCACGGACGGCGATATGCTTTCAGCCTTTCGGCGTCAAGAGCAAAGTTTTTGTCGCTGTCGGGATATTTGCTCGCGAAAAGCAATGCCGCAAAAAGCAGACGTCGGGACTGAAGAGAACCGCCGTCTGCGGTTTTTGCTGCCGTCTGCGCTACCAAAGATCATAACGCAGTCCGAGCTTGACGGTCTGGAAGTTCACACCCTTGTGAACGTTGAAGAGCCCGTTATCATAGGCGACATATTTGGCGCTCGGAACTGAGAGATACTCATAGCCGAGGTCGACCGAAACGTTTCTGGTCATCTGGTACGAAAGGCCGGCCGCCAGCGAATAGGCAAAGTCATAGCTCGCCTTCGAACTGACCTGCCCGTCATAGCCGGCGGGGTCATCGCAATTGAATTGCGTCGTGGTGGTGGTGCCGTTGCCGACGACGCTGCTGCTCGACGGAGCGCAATTTTTCGCGCCGATCGTGCTGGCGTACTTATCATAGACAACGCCGGCGCCGGCGCCGATATAGGGCGTGATACCTACATACGTGCCGAGATCGATATAGCCGTTGGCCATCAGGCTATAAGCTTTGTTCAGGGCGTTGCTGGAGCCCTTGCAGGGTTGAGTGGTGGGCCGAGTCGTGATTTGGCTCGTAATCGAGCCGGAGGTGTTGTCAACGACTGTCGTCGTTGTTGATCCGCTACAGGTGGTGTCTACACTGTCGCCGAACTTGTTTGACGGCAGGATTCCCAAATTCAGATCGGCACGAAGGTAATCGTTGAAATGATAGCCCATGCCGACGCTAGCATCGAACAACGTCCGGCTGTGCGAAAAGCCCGGATTGTTGCTGGTCTCGTCAAACGGATGGCTGAAGGCATAACCGACATCGCCGCGCAGGTACCAGCCCGAGCCGACCTCGACCGGCTGGTAGTCCGGCGCCTGGTCGACATAGATCGGCGGGTCGTAGTCGGCTGACAAAGCCTGTGTCGCCGGCATCAGCACGATTGAGGCGAGCGCCAGTGCGATACGCGATTTTGATATCATGGTCCCCGGCTCCTGAAGTTGGCGCCAGTCGCGAGCGCGAGCAGAGCTGCCGTTTCAGGAAGCATTGTTAACCATAGTGGTTAAGTGCCGGTTAAGGATAACGGCCCGTTACCAATTGATTTCGATCGATATTTACCGGCGTCGCATAAACGAAAGCCGCCCGGCTGGCGCCGGGCGGCTTCGAGTTCCAGGATTCAGGAAGCGATTACTTGGTGTAGATCGGCTCCGGTTCCGGCTGATAGGCGACCGGTTCCGCGCAGCCATTGTTGCCGCCGAACTGGTAGCGCAGGCCGCCGCGCACTTCGTGCGTGTTGATGCCGTGGTCGAAACCTGGCCCGGAACTGCTCGTATCAAACTCGAACATGCGGCCGCCCTCGATGTGCGTGAAGCGGTAGCCGGCGTCGAGGATCACCCTGTCGGTCAGGCAGTAGGACGCGCCAGCCATAAGCGCGTAAGCGAAGCGCCAGTTGGACGAGCCAGGATTGGTCTCGGTGGTGTTCGGATCATGGACCGTGTCCCATTTGACGTGCGCACCACCGATGCCGGCGCCGACATAAGGCGTGATGCCGTGCCAGGTACCGATGTCGACATAGACATTGGCGAGCAGCAGCAGGGCGCTCATTTTCGAAACTTCGGTCGACGTTGTAATCAGATCCGAGGTCTGGCCGTTGAAGTTCGACTTGAACCAGTAATCTGCGGTCAGGTCGGTGCGGAGATAGTTGTTGATCTTGTAGCCAACACCACCGCCGAGCGAGAAGCCGCCCTTCAGATGGCCGAAATCGAAATCATTGCTGCCGGGCGGCGGCCCGTATGTAATATAGTCAATGCTGCCGAGATCCGATTTGTGATAATCGATGTCGCCGCGGATATACCAGCCGCCGACATCGATCGGCTGCTGTTCGACGACCGGCGGCGGCGCCTCTTCGACCTGCGGTTCGGGGAGGTCGGCCGCGAAGAGCGGTCCGGCCGAGCCCGCGAACAGCACGGCAAGCAATGCCATTCTTGCTGTCTTGAACATTCTGTCACCCCTAAGAAGCCTCGGGACGACACCCGCCCGAAGATGATTGACCTCGGGTTTGGATAATGAATTGCAAAGGTTAAAAGCCGTTTAACCGTACCGATTAACCACGAATCTATACAATTTTAGAGGGAACCCCGTTGTCCGGGAGGCCTGCCCTCGACGAAAAAGCCCGCCTGACGGCGGGCTCGATGACCTTGAAGCTCGGCAACCGGGTTCAGGCGGCGCTGCGGGTTTCCTGGAGGATGCCCACGATGTCGTTGACGACCGCCTCGACCAGTTGCGGGTCGTCGCCCTCGGCCATGACGCGGATCAGCGGCTCGGTGCCGGATGGCCGGATGACGAGGCGGCCGGACGTGCCGAGCCGGTTGCGCCCTTCTTCGATCGCCGCCTTGACCGGCGCTTCCTCCAGCGGCTTGCCCCCGGAGATGCGGACGTTCTTGAGAAGCTGGGGCACCGGCTCGAACTTCTTCGACAATTCGCTGACCGGGCGGTTCTGCCGCTTGATGCAGGCGAGCACCTGCAGAGCCGAGACCAGACCGTCTCCCGTGGTCGAGAAATCGGAAAGCACGATGTGGCCGGACTGCTCGCCGCCGACATTCAAGCCATGCGCGCGCATATGTTCGACCACATAGCGGTCGCCCACCTTGGTGCGATGCAGCTGCAGCTTCATGTCGCCGAGGAAGCGCTCCAGGCCGAGATTGGACATCACGGTGGAAACGACGCCGCCGCCGGCCAGCCTTCCGCTCTGGTGCCAGGATTCGGCGATCAGCGCCATGATCTGGTCGCCGTCGACGATCGCTCCGTTCTCGTCGACGATGACCACGCGGTCGGCGTCGCCGTCGAGCGCGATGCCGATATCGGCGCGCACCTCATGCACCTTCTTCTGCAGGCCGGCCGGATGGGTCGAGCCGCACTCCTTATTGATGTTGAAGCCGTTCGGCTCGACATTGATCGCCACCACCTCGGCGCCGAGCTCCCACAGCGCCTCGGGCGCCACCTTGTAGGAAGCGCCGTTCGCGCAATCGACGACGATCCGCAGACCCGAGAGCGACATCGAGCGGGGCAGCGTGCGCTTGGCGAATTCGATATAGCGGTCATGCACGCCGTCGACGCGCTTGGCCCGGCCGAGCCCGTCGGAATCGGCGAGCGCCAGCTCGATGTCCTTGTCGAGCATGCCTTCGATGCGCTCCTCGATCTCGTCGGAGAGCTTGTAGCCGTCGGGACCGAACAGCTTGATGCCGTTGTCGTAATAAGGGTTGTGCGAGGCCGAGATCATCACGCCGATGTCGGCGCGCAACGAGCGCACCAGCATGGCGACGGCAGGCGTCGGGATCGGGCCGAGGAGGAAGACGTCCATGCCGGCGGCGCACAGGCCGGCAACCATGGCGTTCTCGATCATGTAGCCGGAAAGCCGCGTATCCTTGCCGAGCACGACGCGGTGACGATGATTGCCGCGCTGGAACGAAAGCCCAGCGGCCATGCCGACGCGCATGGCGACCTCGGCCGTCATCGGAAATTTGTTGGCGCGTCCGCGAATACCGTCCGTGCCGAAATACTGACCTGCCATATCCTTACAGTCCCCGTCGGTTTTCAGCAGGCCCGTATTGCCACAATTGGGCCGCATCCGATCATCAAATTTCGTGATTGTATATTACCAATCCTTAGAAAAACATTGTCGCAGGCGGTGCAAGTGGTTCGACGGCCTATCACCACCTTTGACTTGGCGGCGCTACACCTGCCCACGCGAGGCTTTTCGGAGCCTGGAAACCTTGGCTGGCGGCGAACCCGCAAGCAATTCATCACCTTATCAGGAGCAACACACTTTGTGACGGGTCCCGCGCCGGATGCATCTGGCGCAACCGGACATTGAGAGCTATTGATTTGGCATAGGGACACCTATTGGCGGCAGCAAGGGAGAAAACGCCATGCTTATTCATAGACTTGCAGCTTTGACGGGTCTCGCCGTCGCAACCTTGTTCATGGCGGCGCCGGCCAACGCGCTGACCATGGCCGAGTGCAGCACCAAGTATAATGCGGCCAAGGATGCGGGAACGCTTGCCGGCCAGACCTGGAACCAGTTCCGCAAGGCGCAGTGCGGCAGCGATGCTTCCGCCGCGACCGACACCAAGGCGGCCACCGACACCAAGGCGGCCACCGACACCAAGGCTGCGACCGACACGAAGGCCGCCGACACCAAGACGACCAAGAAGGCAAAGGCCGCCGCCGCCGCCGAGGCCAAGGGCCTGAGCTCCAAGGAATGCAGCGCCAAGTACCAGGCGGCAAAATCCGCCGGCACGCTCAACGGCATGAAGTGGAATGACTTCCGCAAGGCCGAGTGCGGCCCTGGCGCAACCGCCGCGGCTGCCACCGCGCCCGCGGCCGAAACCAAGCCGGCCAAAACCTCGACCGCGGCTGCCGCCGGCGGCAAGGGCCTGACCATGGCGGAATGCAGCACCAAGTACCAGGCCGCGAAGACCGCCAACAAGCTCAACGGCATGAAGTGGAACGACTTCCGCAAGGCAGAATGCGGGGCCGGCGCCGATGACGACGACACTGTGCCTGCTCCGACGGAGGCCACCTACACCAGCGAGCCGGCGAAGCCGACGGTCGCAGCGCCGAAGGGCGTGAGCTTCCCGAAGGCGATCTCGCCGAAATTCGCCACCGAGAACCCGGGTAAGGGCCGCATGCACACCTGCCTTGAGCAGTACTACGCCAACAAGGACGCCAACACGCTGAACGGCCTGAAGTGGATCCAGAAGGGTGGCGGCTTCTACAGCCTCTGCAATGCCAAGCTGAAGAGCTGATCGCCTAGTTATTCAAGAGAAAAGGCCCGCGCATCGCAAGATGCGTGGGCTTTTTTGTACAGGCGGAGACGCCCGCGGCCTTGCTCTATCTGCATATGGCGGGACTGCCGGCATCGTCGATTTGCCCACACTGCCCACCGCCAGGCTCATGGGTAGCTCGCAAAAATTCCAGTTGAACATACAGGGAACAAACAGTATACAAAAGACGTCTAACTTATCATCAATCAGGAGGGTCTTATGTTCAATTTGAAATTGGCGGCGTTGGCTGTGACGGCACTGGTCGCTTGGAGCGCCTCACCTGCGAGCGCGCTGACGATGAAGGAATGCGGCGAGACCTATCAGGCAGCCAAGGAAGGCGGCACTCTGAACGGCATGGACTGGGCCGCTTTCCGCAAGGAGAAATGCGCCACGTCCGCCGCGGAGAGTGTCAGCGCGGATTCGGTCAAAACCGCGGAGCCAGCAGAAAAAGACACCAGCGCGGCGGTCACCCCCACTGTGGCGCCGGCGGGTGTGACATTCCCGACCACCCTCGCCGCCGAGTTCAAGACCGAAAAGCCCGCGAAGGCCAGGATGAAGACCTGCCTGCAGGGTTACCACGACAACAAGGAGGCGGGTACGTTGAACGGCCTTCGTTGGATCCAGAAGGGCGGCGGCTACTACAGCCTCTGCAATGCCAAGCTGAAGAGCTGATCGCTTAGCCTCTTCCTTTTTGTTGGATAGCTTCAAAAGTCACGTCCTCGGCTCCTTTAAAACGCTCAGAGATCGGCTGCTTCGGAGTCTTCTTTCTTTCGACGCTTGCGATTGGCGAAAGCCGGCGTGACGGCCAATCTCCCCCCTTGTGGTGGAGATGTCCGGCAGGACAGAGGGGGGGCGCGAAGGAACTCGATGCTCACAGGACGAAGGTTCCTCGTCCCACGAAAGTGGGGAGAGGTGGCTCGGCGAAGCCGAGGCGGAGAGGGAAGCGCCCTGCGAAGGCCCCCTCCGTCCGCTTCGCGGCCACCTCTCCCCCGCCTTCGGTTGGGGCGAGGAACCAAAGCTTTGATACGCCGGCGGGACAGCGCCCCTCTGCCCTGCCGGGCCTTTCTCCCACAAAGAGGGAGATTGGCTGCCCCACCGCTTTCGCCAATCACCAGCGCAAGTCAGCCAAACCTCCGGTGCGCCCAAAAAGCAAAACGCCGCGGTTTGATCCGCGGCGTTCGTTGTGAGCATTCACAGTCCTCAGCTTGACGGCTGCGGTTCCATGCCGCCTTCGGGCTCAGGACCCTTCTTGCGGCGGCCGCCCGTGCCGGCCTTCGGCACCGCAGAGCCCCGGCTGGGCGGGGTGTCGTCGCCGAGGTCGCGGGCGGGCTTGTGCCCTGCGATCAACTGCTTGATCTCTTCGCCCGACAGCGTCTCGTATTCGAGCAGCCCTTCGGCGAGCGCGATCCATTCCTTCTTCTTCTTGGTCAGCACCGACTTCGCGGTCGAATAGGCGTCGTCGATCAGCCGCCGCACCTCGGCGTCGATGATCTGCGCCGTCTCTTCCGAGATGTTCTGCTGGCGCGCCACCGAGTGGCCGAGGAAGACCTCTTCCTGGTTGTCGCCATAGGCGACATGGCCGAGCTTGTCGGAGAAGCCCCAGCGCGTGACCATGGCGCGCGCCAGCTTGGTCGCCTGCTCGATGTCGGAGGAGGCCCCCGACGTGATGTTCTCCTTGCCGAACTTGAACTCCTCGGCGACGCGGCCACCCATCATGATCGCCAGCCTGGAGATCATGTATTTGTAGCTCATCGAATAGCGGTCGCCTTCCGGCAGCTGCATGACCATGCCGAGCGCGCGGCCGCGCGGGATGATGGTCGCCTTGTGCAGCGGGTCCGCCGTCGGCACGTTGAGCGCCAGGATGGCGTGGCCGGCCTCATGATAGGCGGTCAGCTCCTTCTCGGCCTGCGTCATCGCCGACGAACGGCGCTCCGCGCCCATCATGATCTTGTCCTTGGCGTCCTCGAACTCGGCCATGGTGACCAGCCGCTTGTTGCGGCGCGCCGCCATCAGCGCGGATTCGTTGACGAGGTTCATCAGGTCGGCGCCGGAGAAGCCCGGCGTGCCGCGCGCGATGACCTTGAGGTCGACATTGGGCGCCAGCGGCACGTTGCGGACATGCACCTTGAGGATCTTCTCGCGGCCGACGATGTCGGGGTTCGGCACCACGACCTGGCGGTCGAAGCGGCCGGGCCTCAGCAGCGCCGGGTCCAACACGTCGGGCCGGTTGGTGGCGGCGATCAGGATGATCGACTCGTTCGACTCGAAGCCGTCCATCTCGACCAGCAGCTGGTTCAGCGTCTGCTCGCGCTCGTCATTGCCGCCGCCAAGACCGGCGCCGCGATGACGGCCGACCGCGTCGATCTCGTCGATGAAGATGATGCAGGGCGCGTTCTTCTTGGCCTGGTCGAACATGTCGCGCACGCGGCTCGCGCCGACGCCGACGAACATCTCGACGAAGTCCGAGCCGGAGATGGTGAAGAACGGCACATTGGCCTCGCCGGCGACCGAGCGCGCGAGCAGCGTCTTGCCGGTGCCGGGCGGGCCGACCAGCAGCACGCCGCGCGGGATCTTGCCGCCGAGGCGCTGGAACTTCTGGGGATCGCGCAGGAACTCGACGATCTCTTCGAGGTCTTCCTTGGCTTCGTCGACGCCGGCGACATCCTGGAAGGTGACGCGGCCATGCGCCTCCGTCAGAAGCTTGGCCTTCGACTTGCCGAAGCCCATCGCTCTTCCGGAGCCGGACTGCATCTGGCGCATGAAGAATATCCACACGCCGAGGATCAGGATCATCGGCAGCCACGAAATCAGGTAGCCGAACAGCGAGTTGGAGCCGTCGGTCTCAGGCTTGGCGGTGATGGTGACGTTCTTGTCCTGCAGCCTGGAAACCAGCGACGGGTCGCCCGGCGAATAAGTCTGGAAGCCGTTGGCGTTGTCCGTGTAGTTGCCGAAGACGCGGGCACCCGCGATGGTCACGCTCTTGACCCGGCCGGAGGCGACGTCCTGCAGGAACTGCGAATAGGGAATATCCGTCGTTGCACCGCGCGTCTGGGGCGTCTGGAACAGATTGAACAGGGCGATGAGCAGGACCGCTATGATCGCCCAGAGCGCGAGGTTGCGATAGTTCGGATTCATCTATTGTCCCGTTGGAGCCCGTCTGCGGGCCCGCGATGATGGAGAAGCTTGGGCCTAACATAGGGAGAGCGCCTCCCCTTGCCAAGCAGAACAGCACGTATCGGTTAAGCTTTCGCCCACCCTCGCCCACCATCATGGCCATGGAATGGCGGCGCCGGCACCGGCGGCGCTCCGACAAGCATCGCGACGGCGGTGGCGGGTTCAATGTCGAAGCAAGGCAGGAAGCGCGCGAAAGGGGCAACCGCCGGAACGATAGACACCGATTGCGGGCCGGCATCGCCCCCAGCGAAATCAAGGTGTTTGCCGCCGGACCATAGCGCTGGCTCCGCAGCAAGCGCCTCGCGTGAAAGGCTTTGTGGAACATCCTCGCTGAAGGGCGCTTTACTGGCGGCGGCACGGCCAAGCGGCGCGATCACCAAGTCGCCCGGCCCGTCTTTCAAAGTGAAGCGGTCATCCAAGATGACGCGCCGGCGGTTGTCCCAAAGCCAATTGTCCGCCGGCGGCGCGGGGGCGGGCAGATTGCGGCTTTCGCGGCGAAGGAAAATGCCTGTACGGCGCGCATCGACCACCGTCCGCGACAATGTGGCGCAAAGCGATCCCAGCTGCAGGCGGGAAAGCAGCTCAGCACAGCGCGCCTCGTCGGCGAGAAAGGACATGCCGCCAACCGTGGCCAGCAGGATGCGCAGCACGTAAACGGCCGCTTGGCCGTCCTCATGCCCGGCGAAATCGCGATCGAGGCGGATGAGACCCGGAACCGGTCTGCTGGCGAACGCGTCGATGAGCTTGGCGGCGCGGCGACCGATGTCGTGGCGCTCGCGTGCCGCCTGGGCGGACAGCGCCAGCGCCTCGGCAATGCGCCGTTCGCCTTCGCCCTGCGCGAGCGCCGCGCGCATGCGCGGCCGCTCGAAGCGGGCATCCACATTGGTCGGATCCTCGATCCAGCCGACGTCGCGATGCCGCAGCATGTCACGCAACGCAGCGCGCCTGGTGCCGAGCAGCGGCCGGACGATCCAGGTGCGCCAGTCATGCAGCGTGGCGGGCGCCATGCCGGCAAGGCCACGGCCGTCATCGTCGCGCGCCTGGCGCATCAGCACCGTCTCGGCCTGGTCGTCTGCGGTGTGGCCGGTCAGGATCAGCTTGATGCCTTCGGCGTCGGCTGCTTGCGCCAGCAGCCTGTAGCGCGCCTCGCGCGCGGCGGCCGGCAGCCCGCTCGCGGGCTTGTCGCCGCGCCAGGCGAGAATGCGATGCGCGACGCCGCGCTCCGCGCAGAAATCGGCAACCTGCCGCGCCTCGGTGGCCGAATCCGGCCGCAAGCCATGATCGATCGTCACCGCGAGCAGCCTGGCGGCCGGTGCGGTCCGGTCGAGGTGATCTTTGAGAAGGAGGACAAGGGCGGTCGAGTCGCTGCCGCCGGACACGGCTGCAACGGCGCCGGTCGAAAAGTCCAGGTCGAAGAAAAGGCGGTCTGAGAGGTTGGCTTTGGTATCGGGCGTCAGCACGCCGCCAGTGCCTTTTCCTGCTTGATGCGTTCCTTGAGCGTGCCGGAAACGTCCGGATAGCGCTTGCCGATCTCGTTGAAGGTGGCGCAGGCCACGTCGTTCTGCTTCAGCCCCACCAGCGAGACGCCGAGCTTGAGCAGCATGTCGGGCGCCTTCTTGGCCTTCGGATAGTCCTTGCTGGCGGCCAGGAAGATCTCCGCCGCATCACGGTACTTCTGCTGACCAAGCAGCGACTCGCCCAGCCAGTAATGCGCGTCCGCCGCCTTGGCGTCCTTGGGGAAGCGGGAGATATGGTCACGAAAACCCTGCTCTGCGGTCGGGTAGTCGCCCGACAGGATGAACTGGTAGGAATTGCGGTAGAGCTCGTCCGGATCGTTGGTCGATGGCAGGGCCGCGACTTGCGTGTCGCCGGACTTGTTCTTCTTGGCAGGCGTTTCGGCGGAAGGAGCGCTTGCCGTGGCGGAGGGAGCCTGCGCCGGCGCGCTTGCCTGCGGGTCGGTCTCGGCATTGACGACATTGCCGTTCTTGTCGACGGTGATGGTGCCGAAATTCTTCGGCGGCGCGCCGGTGATCAGCTTGCCGGGGTCGCCGGTCTGCGATTCCACGATGACGTCGCCGACCGTCTTGCCGCCGCCATTTTGCCCGCCGGTGTCGGCAGGCGCCTGCGTCGCCGGGGCCTGCGCGACGCTGTTGTCCGCGCCGGCGTCGCCGGTGCCGGAATCCCCGGTGCCGGCATCGCCGAGGTTGGTATTGCCGCCGGTTCCGTCCTGAGGCGCGGCCTCCGACTTCTTCTGCCCGGTCGGCTTGGCGCCGCCTTGCGAACCGCCCTCGAGCTGCTGGAAGCGGAATTCATTGTCCTCCTGCTGCTTTCGGATCTGTTCCTGCATCTGCAGGATCTGGAAGTTCATCTCCTCGATCTTGCCGTTCAGCTGACGCAGCTGGTCCTCCAGACCCGTTATGCCACCGCTGTTGTCCTGCGCGACCTGGGCCTGTTCCGGCTTCTTCTTGTCGCCGAAGATGCCGAGCGTCGGCAGATGGAAGGTGAACCCGCTGTCGGAGGCCCGCGCGGCGCTGTCGGCCGAGGCGGCAAGGCTCGGGAGGCTTGATACGAGCAGCAGCGCAAGCGTGCCGCTCAGGACCGTTCTGAAGTGCATTCTGTCTCTCGCGGTGGATGTGTTGGCCTGATGCGCCTTTCCAAAATCAGACAATGGGAGCAGCGCCCTCGCGCTCATAGCAGGACGCGAGACTTCGGCCAAATTTTGTTTCAAGCCGTTGCAAATGAAAAAGGCGGCCCTGAGGCCGCCTTTGATTCTTGCGATGTTGTATTTTTGCCGCCTGTGGCGTCGCGCCAAGCGGCGGCCACGGGCCTGGTTATCAGGAACCGGCGCCCGACAGCGTGGTGACGGCGCGGCGGTTTTGCGACCAGCAGGAGATGTCGTCGCAGACCGCGACCGGACGCTCCTTGCCGTAGGAGATGGTCTTCAGGCGGCTGGCGGAGACGCCCTTGGAAACCAGGAAGTCGCGGGTGGCGGCGGCGCGGCGGGCGCCCAGGGCCAGATTGTACTCACGCGTGCCGCGCTCGTCGGCATGGCCTTCGATGACGATGGCGTACTGGCGATACTGGTTGAGCCACTGCGCCTGGCGCGCCAGCGTGGTCTGCGCGTCAGCGCGGATCGACGAGGAGTCGGTGTCGAAGAAGATGCGGTCGCCGATGTTGACGGTGAAGTCCTGCGCGGAACCCGGCGTGGCGGCGCCGGCGCCGTTGAGTCCAAGATCGGCCGCGCTGTTCGGCGTCTTCTTCGAGGCGCAACCGGTGATGGCGAGAGCCGCCACCAACGCGATCATCGCCGGGTTTCTGGTAAGTGCTGCGATACGGCCCATGCCGCCCTCTCCTTAGCATTCGAGTGATTTCGTTGATCACCCAGTAACCACGTTTGGGTTAACCGGCATTCAAGAAACACGGTTAATTTTTGGTTTCGGCCGCCGTCCTCGGCCGTTACGCATCCACGCATTTACCAAGATCGACAATGCGCGCGGACCGTAGGCGGAAATGCGGCCAAAACGCGACCAAGACGTGGAAAATGGCACTAAGAATTGAGAGCCGGGGCTTTCTCGATTCCTCAGTTCTTCAATTCCTCAGTTCTTCAGTTCCTACTCAAGCAGCGGCGACCAAGCTGGGTCCGAAGCATAGTTCGCGGTTGGGATCGGCTGCTCGTTGCGGCCGGTGAGATCGACCGAGACCAGCTTGGGGCCGCCGCCGGAGTCGCGGAAGAACATCAGCACGCGGCCGTTCGGCGCCCAGGTCGGGCCCTCCTGCTGGAAGCCGGAGGACAGGATGCGCTCACCCGAGCCGTCGGTCTTCATGACGCCGATCTGGAATTCACCGCCGCTCTGCTTGGTGAAGGCGATCAGATCGCCGCGCGGCGACCAGACCGGCGTCGAATAAACGCCGTCGCCAAAGGAGATGCGGTGCGGATTCGAGCCGTCGCCACCCATGACGTAGATCTGCGAGCGGCCGCTGCCGCCGCCGCGGTCGGAGGTGAAGACGACCTGCGAGCCGTCCGGCGAATAGGACGGCGAGGTGTCGATCGCAGTCGAATCGGTGAGCCGCGTGGTCGAGCGGCTCCTCAGGTCCATGGCGAAGATGTTGGAATTGCCGTCGTCGCGCAGCAGGCTCATGATCACCTTCTGGCCGTCGGGCGAGAAGCGCGGCGCAAACGTCATGCCCGGGAAATTGCCGACCAGCTCGCGCTGCCCAGTCTCGATCTGCAAAAGATAGACCTTCGGCTGTCCGCTCTCATAGGACATGTAGGTGATTTCCTGCCGGTTCGGCGAGAAGCGCGGCGTCAGCACGATCGCGCGGCCGTCCGACAGATAGCGCACATTGGCGCCGTCCTGGTCCATGATGGCGAGCCGCTTCTTGCGCGCGTTCTTGGCGCCGGATTCGTCGACAAAGACGACGCGTGTATCGAAATAGCCTTTCTCGCCGGTGATCTTCTCGTAGATCGCATCGGCGATGATGTGGGCGACACGGCGCTGATTGGCGTCGTTGGCGAAAAACTGCTCTCCGGCCAGTTGCTGGTTGCCGAAAATATCCCACAGCCGGTACTGGGCGCGGATGCGGCCGTCCGCCTCCTTGCTGACGCTGCCGGTCACCAGCGCCTGCGCGTTGATGACTTTCCAGTCTTCATAACGGGGCGCGGCATCCGGATTGGTGATCTTTTCAACAAAAGCGGCCTTGTCGATCGGCGCGAACAGCCCCGACCGTTTCAGGTCGGCTGTCACGATCTCCGATATCTGCGGACCAAGCCCTCCCTGGAAATCAGGGATGGCGATTGGCATCGGCTCGACATTGCCTTTGTTGACGTTCAGCTCAAGAGTTGCCTGAGCGGGCAAGGTGGTGACAGAACTTATGCCTGCCGCCATCGCGGCGACCATCAGGAGCGGCTTGAGGATGGATTTCATGTCTTCTCGCTTCTCTTGCTGATTTTTTTGGGTGCTCAGGCTACAGGCCAAGCATCGCTCTTGGATCGAAGTTGACGCGAACGTCAGACCAGATGTCCTGCTTTCCGGCGGGAACCTGCAGACCTGCGACATCGCATTTCTGCACGGCGCGAACCGCGCTGGCGTCGAACTGGGGGTTGCCGCTGGACTTCTCGACGGTCGGGCGGCCCTCGAGCTTGCCGGAGGCATTCAGGTTGAAACGGATGACCACGGTGAAGTTTTCGGAGCCCTCGAGGCCAACCGGAAGGGTCCAGCAACCGCCGAGCTGATCCTCCAAAGCCCCTTGCTCCGACTTGGAAAGCTTCTGGCCCTGATCCTTCTCGCCGCCCAGCGAAGCCTGCTGCGTCGAGCGCTTGGCGCCGCCGCCGGACGGCTTCTGCTTGTCGAGCAGCGCGGTTATCTCGTCGGCGTTGAACTGCTTCTCGTCCGACTTCTTCTTGGAAGACGCTTCCTTCACCGGCTTTTCCGCGTCCTTGCGATCAGGCGCCTTGGCGCTCTCGGCCTGGGCAGGCTGCGGCTGCGGCTTCGGCCGTGCTTCCGGCGCGGGGGCTGAATCCGGCAGCTTCGCCTCATCCGTCGGCTGGTCCTGCGAGATCGCCTCGGCCACCGCGTCCGGCTTGACCTCTTCCTTCTGGATGGCCGCGGTCTTGTCGGGCGTCGGCGCTTCCTTCGCCGGCGTCGGCTTCGGCTCCGTCTGCTTGACCGGCTCGGGCTTGACCTCTTCCTTCGGCGTCGGTGTCGGCGCGACTTCCGTCGCGGGCGTCGGCTTCGGCTTCTCCTGCGGCTTCGGCACGTCCTCGACCGCAGGCTTTTCGGTCGGCGTCGGCGCAGGCGGCGGCGCCGCCGTCTTCTCGACCGGCTTCGGCTTGGCTTCGTCCGTCACCGGCTTATCGGTGTCGACAGTGTTCTCGCCGACCTTCTGGGCATTGGGAACGACATCCGGCCGCTTCGTCGGAACGGGCGCCGGCTTGTCATGCATGACCGCCTTCTTGTCGCCCTGCAGGGTCTGGGCGATGGCCTCCATCGGCACGATATCGACGGCCACCGATTCCACGTCGCTGGCCGGCATGGCCGGTGGCGAGGACAGCGTGAACAGCCCGAAGGCCAGCGCCACCGCATGCAAGATCACCGATGAGGTGAGACCGGTCCGCATCTGGCGTCTACTGATCCTGTTCCTGCAGCGAGACCAGGCCGATATTCTTGTAGCCGGCCGCTGAAATGCGGGCCATGACCTTCATCGCCGTGCCGTAGTCGGTCGACTTGTCGCCGCGGATGAAGATGCGCTCGTCATAGCCGGTCTTGGAAATCGCCTGCAGCTTGGCCACCAGTTCCTCGATCGGGATCTCGGTTTCCTGCAGGAAAATCTTGCCGGCGGCGTCGATCGAGACGGTGATCGGCTGCGTATCGACATTCATCGCCTTGGCCTGCGTGTCCGGCAGATCGATCGGAACCCCAACGGTCAGCAGCGGCGCCGCGACCATGAAGATGATCAGGAGCACCAGCATCACGTCGACCATCGGCGTGACGTTGATTTCGGACATCAGGCCATGGTGACGGCCACGGCGCCTGTGACCGCGTCCGCCTCGCCCAGATCCACTTGCGCCAGCAGCAGATATCCCCATGATCGTTCCTCAGGCCTTCTGCGCTACTTTTTCATCGATTTGGCGCGAGAGTATGGCGGAGAACTCGTCCGCGAACCCTTCCATGCGCATGCCGATCTTGTTCGCGTCCGATGACAGCTTGTTGTAGGCGATAACCGCCGGAATGGCCGCGAGCAGGCCGATCGCGGTCGCCAGCAGCGCCTCCGCGATGCCGGGCGCCACCACCGAAAGGCTGGTGTTCTTCGACGCGGCGATCGCCTGGAACGACGTCATGATGCCGATGACGGTGCCGAACAGGCCGATGAAGGGGGCGGCAGAGCCGGTGGTGGCGAGGAATCCGAGGCGTCCCTCCAGCCTTTCCATCTCGCGCGTCAGCGCCAGGTCCATCGCCTTGTCGATGCGGGTCTGCAGCGCCAGCGGCGACTTCGCGCCCTTTTCGAAGCTCTTCTTCCATTCGCGCATGGCGGCGACGAAGATCGCGCCCATGCCGGTGGTCTTGCGGTCGGCCAGCGTGCGGTAGAGGTCTTCGAGCGACTGCCCGGACCAGAAGACCTGCTCGAAGCGATTGAGGGCGAGGCGCATGCGGCTATAGGCGACGAGCTTGTCGATGATGATCGCCCAGGTCCAGATCGAGGCGCAAAGCAGGCCGATCATCACCAGCTTGACCACCCAGCCGGCCTGCATGAACAGGGCCCAGATCGACAAATGCGCTGCCGGATCGGCGAGTGCGATATTTTCCATCACTTAAGTCCTTAAGATTTTCCGGGCATCGCTGGCGGCTGGCCCATGGGCATCCCTTTGGTCCGATCGCGCGAAGCGTGAAGCTTGCGGGACACGCCCCGAATGCACCGTTTCGCGGCCTTTTCGAGGCAAATATTGGTGAAAGGAAGGCGCACGAATTGCGCCAATCTTCGCCAATTCCTTCATGAACCGTTATGGTTAAGGATGGGTTAGGATGTCAGGCGCGGCGCATTGCCGCGCTTGGCAGGCGACCAAGCAACAAGCGCCGCCGCAAGGGTATGCTGAGATTCAGGTCAGGCCGAGCCGAGAACGATGGCTTCCGAGAACCGGAGCGGAGCGTACTTGAAGTACGCGTGAGCACCGGAAGCGCAGGAAGCCATCATTCGCAGGCCGGCATCACCTGAATATCAGCGTACCCGGGGCATAAAAGCCGCAATCCACTCCTTCGGGAAGCGTTTCGGGCGCCCGCTTTCGCCGACGATCGCCGCTTCGACCTTCGCCTCGACCAGCACGTCGCCGCCGCGCTTCAGTTGTTGGCCCATGACGATGCGCGCGCCGGAGATACCGTCGGTGCGTGTGTCGATGGTCAGGATGTCGTCCATGCGCGCCGGCGAGCGGAAGTCGATCTCCATGCGCCGCACCACCCAGACGATGCGCTCGCCATGCTTGCCGTCCAGCAGCTCGGTGTGGTGGACGCCGGTCAGCCGCAGATAGTCGGAGCGGCCGCGCTCGAGGAACTCGAGATAGCGCGCATGGTAGACGACGCCGGAGAAATCGGTGTCGGCATAATAGACCCTCGCCATCAGCCGGTGGCCGAAATCCGTCAGCGCGCCGGAAAGCCCGGCACTGAGCGCCGCCGATTCACCATGATCGTCCATCGCGCTTTCCTTTTCTGACCTGAACAGGCAGGTGTTTTCGCGCGGGAACGGGATGGCACTGTTGGGCATGATGATCAAGAGCTTGATGGCGGCGCTGCTTGCGCTCGCCGCGCTGGCGCCGGCCGGGGCAGCGACGTTCTCGATGAAACGCGGCCTCAATCTCGATCAATGGGTCACATGGCCCACCGAGGACAAATGGAGCGATCGCCGGGCGATCCTGCCTTATCCGGAGTGGCGCAAATTCCTCAAGCAGGACGACCTCAAGGCGCTCAAGGATGCCGGTCTCGATTTCCTGCGCATGCCGGTCGATCCCTCGCCCTTTCTCTCGGATCGGACCGCGGCGCTTCGCGACGACCTCTATGCCAGCGTGCTCGAGTCGGCGCGCATGATCAACCGCGCCGGCCTGAAGGTGATCGTCGACCTGCATCTGATCCCCGCAGGCGGCAACCGCAACATCGGCATGGGCGAGGTGATGGACGACCCGGCCGTCTTCGATGCCTATGCCGAGGTCGTGCGCAACATGGCAAAAACGCTGGCCCGGGAAGATCCGAAGCAGGTCGCGCTGGAACTGATGAACGAGCCGATCGTCGACTGCGACGCGAACGGCACCAACCTTTGGCCCGACCGCCAGAAAAAGCTGTTCGCAGCCGCGCGAGCTTCCGCAACCAGGCTCACGCTGATCCTGACCGGCGGCTGCTATTCAAACGCGGAGTCCCTGGCCAGGATCGACCCCGGGACGATCCCCGACGACAACATCATCTGGACCTTCCATTCCTACGATCCGTTCCTTCTGACACACCAGGGCGCGACCTGGGCCGGCGATTTCATCCAATACGTCACCGGCCTGCCCTATCCGCTCACAGCCGTTCCCAAGCCGCAATTGGACGTGACGCTGGACACGATCCGCGATCGGATCAGGGCCGAGGCGCCCTGGGCGCGGCAGAGCGGCATGCTCGCCTATCTCGACGAACAGGTGGCAGCGATGGACAGTCCCGAAAAGCTGGCCGCCGTCATGGATGCGCCGTTCAGGACGGTCGACGCCTGGGCGAAGGCCAACGGCGTCAAGCCGCAGGATATCACGCTCGGCGAATTCGGCATGATCCGCAAGGAATACGGCAACGGCTTCGTCATGCCGGCCGCGTACCGCACCGCCTATGTGCGCGACATGATCGCCCGCGCCGAGGCGCATGGGTTCTCCTGGTCGGTGTGGAGCTATGGCGGCGCCTTCGGCGCCGTCGATGCCTTCGACGGTGAGAAGGCGGAGCCGGATGTGATGGATGCGATCAGGTCACTTCGGTAGGGCGTTGGAGGCAAACCAGTTCCTCGACAAAAGAAGTCTGAAAGGTTGCCTTTTCCATTCATGTCCGTGAAATCAGCGCAAACGCTGGAGATTGGTCGAGGCCGTCCCAACCTCGTCATTCTATGGCGGAGCAAGGAGCGAAGCGACGCGGCGCAGACCATAGAATCCATGCCGTGACTTGAAAGCGCCGCCACGGTGCTGGATTCGCTCCGTTGCACGCCTTGGCGAAGGTAACGGCATGGATTCCAGGGTCTTCGCGACGGAGCTTCGCTCCTGCTCCGCCCTGGAATGACGATCGCGATGGGCGTTTCGGCCAATCTCCAAGGCATGCAACCTGCCGACGCAAACTGAGCCGGCCGGTCAAAATCTCTGTGCTGGGGAGCTATCCTAAATCGATCTGCAATATCTCCGGCCGCACCCCGAAACGCAGCGGGGCGATGCTGAAGCCAAGACCGCCCGAGACGATCAGGTTGCGGTCGTTCTCGACGACATGGCCATAGGCGTAGCGATTGCCATAGGCGGAAGGCACGACCGGCGAATAGCCGAACAGCCGCACCTGTCCGCCATGTGTGTGACCGGACAGCGTCAGCGATACCCGCCACGGCACCTTTGGAAAGATGTCCGGCTCATGCGCAAGCAGGATGATGGGATCGCTGTCGCCGACCTTGGCCAGAGTGCCGGGAAGATCGTCGAGGCCGGTAAGCCCCTCGCGACCCTTTGTTCTGTCCGGCAAGAGCGCAATCTGGTCGGCCAGCCCGGCAATCCAGAAGCCTTTGCCGTCCTTTTCCAGGCGCACGACATCGTTCTCCAGCACCGGTATGCCGACCGCCTCCAGCGCCTTGCGGGAAATTGTCGGCCCTGCCCCAGCCGCCTGTGCCGAGCGGTCCTCCCACCAGTCGTGATTGCCGAGGATCGAGAACACGCCGAGCGGCGCCTTCAGCCCGGAGAGCGCCGGCGCCCATTCGGATGCGTTCACCCAGCCGGTCACCATGCGGGTTCCCGCAGGGTAGTCGCCAAGCATGACGATGACGTCCGGCTGCAGCGCATTGGCCTGCTCGGCCAGCGCCGCGATCCGCTCCGGCGTCATCCAGGGCCGGCAGGCATGGATGTCGGCCAGCGCCACGACCCGCAGCTTGAGGCCGGCCGGCCAATGCGGCGGCGTCAGCGCGTAGCGCTTTACATGGGTGAGCAGCATCGGCTCGATGCCGACCGCATAGGCGCCGAGCGACACCATGGCCAAGGCCGAGCCGCCGACAAGGCGCAGGAAACCGCGTCTGGTGATCATGGAACGGCCCAAGCCCGTTGGGATTTTGTCAGGAAGCTGCCTTAAAGGCGGCAATTGCGCCCTCAGCTGGGCCAAGGCGCGCAGATTCTGCGCAGATCGGCCCCTTGCTTGGCCGAGCGGCGAACAAATCTGCGTTACTCTTCCTGGAACAGGCTGATCTGCTGCTGGGCGATATCCTTTGGCGGGTCGAGCCCCAGATGCCGCCAGGCATTGGCGGTCAGCACGCGCCCGCGCGGCGTGCGCTGGATGAAGCCCTGCTGGATGAGATAGGGCTCGATGATGTCCTCGATCGCGTCGCGCGGCTCGGAGAGCCCCGCCGCGATCGTCTCGATGCCGACCGGCCCGCCGCCGAAATTGCGTGCGATCATCGACAGATAGCGGCGGTCGAGCGCGTCGAGGCCGAGCGCGTCGACCTCCAGCCTGGTCAGCGCCTCGTCGGCGATCTTGCGGTCGACATGCGCAGCGCCCGCGACGCTGGCGAAATCGCGCACCCGGCGCAGCAGCCGGCCGGCGATGCGCGGCGTGCCGCGTGCGCGACGCGCGATCTCCACCGCCCCGTCGTCGCCGAGTGGCATCGAGAGTATCCGGGCGCCGCGGCGCACGATCTGCTCCAGCTCCTCGACCGTGTAGAAATTGAGCCGCACCGGAATGCCGAACCGGTCGCGCAGCGGATTGGTCAAGAGCCCGAGCCGGGTTGTCGCCGCGACCAAGGTGAAACGGGCAAGGTCGATCTTGACCGAGCGCGCCGCCGGCCCCTCGCCGATGATCAGGTCGAGCTGAAAATCCTCCATCGCCGGATAGAGGATCTCCTCGACCGCCGGGTTGAGGCGATGGATCTCATCGATGAAGAGGACGTCGCGCTCCTCGAGATTGGTGAGCAGCGCGGCAAGGTCGCCGGCCTTGGCGATGACCGGGCCGGAGGTGGAGCGGAAGTTGACGCCGAGCTCGCGCGCCATGATCTGCGCCAGCGTCGTCTTGCCAAGCCCAGGCGGCCCGACGAACAGCACATGATCGAGCGCCTCGCCGCGAGCCTTGGCGGCATCGACGAAGACCTTGAGATTGGCGCGCACCGCCGCCTGGCCGACGAACTCGTCAAGCGACTGCGGCCGCAGCGTCTGGTCGGCATCCTCGCCGCGCTTGTCGGGGGCAATGAGGCGGGGCGAAAGGCTCATGCCGCTTTCCTGGCATAGGACCGGTGGCGGGACAAGCGCTGCATCACCGCGCCAGTTCCTTCAGGCCGAAGCGGATCAACTTCGAGGCATCCGCTCCCTCGCCGGCCGATTTCAGCGCCGCCGCGACCGCGTTCGCCGCTATGTCGCGCGAATAGCCGAGATTGACGAGCGCCGAGACTGCATCCGTGATCGGCGCGGCAGCGACGCCTTCGCCGAGTTCCTGCTTGAGGCCGATCGTGCCGGTCGCCGCGCCAGCATAGGCCGGGGCCTTGGTGCGCAATTCGGTGACGATGCGCTCGGCCACCTTCTTGCCCACGCCGGGCGCGCGGGAAACCATGGCGATATCGCGCAGCGCGATCGCATTGGCGAGGTCGGCCGGCGCCAGCGTCGACAGCACCGCCAACGCCACCTTGGCGCCGACGCCCTGCACATTGTTCATCAAAAGCCGGAACCACTCGCGCTCCAGCCCCGTCTGAAAGCCGTAGAGCCGGATCATGTCCTCGCGCACATAGGTCTCGATGAAAAGCACCACTGCCTCGCCGGGCGACGGCAGCGCGGCAAGCGTGCGCGTCGAGCAATGGGCGACATAGCCGACGCCATGCACGTCGACGACGCAGCTATCCTCGTCGATCTCGTCCAGCGTGCCTTTCAGCTTGCCGATCATGATTTTCCCCTCACCCCGCAACCGCCATCCGATAGGCGACACTCGGGCGGTGATGCGCATGGCAGATGGCGATGGCAAGCGCGTCGGCGGCGTCGTCGGTGTCGAAGACCGCCTTCGGCATCAGCACCTTCACCATCATATGGATCTGCTTCTTCTCGCCATGACCGACGCCGATCACCGCCTTCTTGACCGCATTGGGCGCGTATTCGGCGACCAACAGCCCGGCGCGCGCCGGCACCAGCATGGCGATGCCGCGCGCCTGGCCGAGTTTCAGCGTCGCCGTCGCATCCTTGTTGACGAAGGTCTGTTCGACCGCGGCCTCATGCGGCATCGCCTGATGCAGCACCTCGGCCAGCCCGTCATGCAATTGGCAGAGCCGCGTCGCGAGCGGCGCCTTGTCATCCGAGCGCACGGTGCCGGACGCGACGAAGCGCAGCGAATTGCCGCGGCTATCGATGATGCCCCACCCGGTGCGCCTCAGGCCCGGATCGATGCCGATGATGCGAATCGCTTCCCCCATGCGCCAAGTTTAACCTCGGCGGCAAGCGATGCCAGCGAAATGTGAACAAACCGGAAACGGTCGCGATCCCAAGATCGCGTCCGAAAATCCCGTTGAGCGGCCGATGGCGGCCTGCCTGCTTAAAGCATGTCTCCCGAAAGTGGGAACCGGTTTCGGGATAAAGACATGCGTAAAATGAAAGACTAAAGCGCATGGAGCGAATCCGAAGGATCGCGACGCGCTTTAGAACCTAGTTCGTCACGCGACGGATGGTTTTCGACAGCCGCGTGAGGACCGCCGGCCGGGACGACGCGACCAGCTTCCATGCCAGCACCGCATTGCCCATGCGCCGCGGCAGGATTCCGATGCACAGGAACCAGGCCGCCAGGGCAGCCCGCCGCCGCCAGGATGCGTTCATTTCCAGGCTGGCGGCGGCGCCCGCTCTTGCCAGCCCCAGCCGGGAGTCGGTCGCAACCGGATGCTGGGGCTCGTCGACGCAGAGCGAGGCCAGCCGTTCTTCCAGATGAACCGGATCGCGAAGGCCGGCATCCGGCGGCATGGTCAAGCCGATCTCGGCCGCCCGGCCGGACAGGGCTTCGAGGCGCCGGAAGTCATGCTGCATGCGCCAGCGCGCCCGCTCGGCAAGCTTTTCGGCGAAGACCGAATGGTTGGAGCCGTGGATGCGGTAGGCGCCAAGGCAGGTGTCGATGGATTTCACTTCTCCGTGAAGCGGCGCCAGTGTCGCCAGATAGCCATCGGCGCCTTGCCGGAAATCGCTTTCAGGCATGGGCATTATCGGTTCCAGCGCCTCGCGGTCGAACGCCAGCCCGCTTGTCACCGTCGTACGGTAGCGCCCCTTGCGCAACAATTCCGGCACGACGTCGCCTGAATCGAACGGCTGTTCGGGAGGGGGAAAGACATCCTTGATCTCCTGGTCCTCATCAACCAGATGCAGCCGGAATTGCGCCTGGGCGACATCCGTATCCCACTCGTCCAGGATCTCGGAGACCGCGTTCGGATAGAGATAATCGTCGGCGTCCAGGAAAAGGATGATCTCCCCGGTGCTCGCCTCGAATCCGGTGTTGAATGCTGCGCCATGCCCGCCATTCCTGCGCCTCAGGCACGGGCGGATCTTGTCGCCATAGGATTCGATGACGGCCACCGACGCATCGGTCGAAGCGTCGTCGACGACCACGACCTCGACATTTCGGTGGTCCTGCTCCAACGCGCTGTCGATGGCGCGCCCGAGAAACTGTTCGTAATTGTAGTTGGGGATGATGATCGATACCGGAATGCGGTCCAATGGCGAATGCACGGGATCAAGCCTCGCAATCTGCTTTGGTCACAGTGACGGTGATTTTCTTGCAAATCCGGCTCGGGTCGACCCGGCTGCGGCGAACGGCTCCAACTAGGGGCCTATCGCTTCCAGGCAAGGGTATTTCTTCCCGCGAAGGCTAGCACGGCCTTCAACGCGCCGAAGGCTGCTGCCGCAATATCGAAAAGCGGCTGAAGGCCAGAGGCGCTTGATTGCGCTGATCACGGCTCGATGGGGGAAGCCGCCGGCGCTATCTCAGCGTTTGTTGCAAACGCTGTGTCAGCCGCGCGCGAACGCCGTGTTCAAAAGGCTGATCTGGTCGGAAACCGGATTGGCCCGGCGACTGGGCGCGTGCGTCTCGGCCACGACACCGCCATAGATTTCCTCATCCATGCGCCGTACCAGCGCCTGCAGGCGCAGCGAGCGCGTCACCAGATCGAGAAATTCCTTCGGCAGCTCGTTCCAGCCAAGCGCCTCGTCATGCGCCGACGCGGTATCCAGCCGCACCTTGGATTTCTCCGAGGCCACCTGGTCGCGCGTCATTTCGCCGGAATTCGCCGCGCGCTGCAGCAAAAGCCAGGAGGCGACCTGCATCAGCCTTGTGGTCAGCCGCATCGATTCCGCCGCATAGAGGGTCGCGGCCGTGCGCGACAATTTCTTGGCCTCGAGCCTGCCCTTGCCATCGAGATACTCGGCGGCCTGCTCGACCAGCCCCATGCCTTCCTGGTAGAGCGGCTTGAAGGATTGGGAGAAAACCCGGCGCTCCGCCAGTTTGATGGTTTTCGCGCTGCCCTTCGAAGGCTCGTTCATCGATACGCCCCTGCACTGCCGCCAGCCGATTCGACTATCCTTGCCGACGTGGCCAGCACCCTTAAATGACTGAGGCTTGAAAATGCGCTTCGATGCCCATGAAGGCAAGCGCATGTTTAACAAACGGTTAACGCCGGCTGCTTTGGAGCCGGCCGCCTGCCGACAAAAAAAGAGCCGCGGATAAGGCGGCTCTCAGGAGTTTAACAGGGAGGCGTCAAACAAAGTGGCTCCAACCACTCGGTAAGAATCCAGCAAAACTGGATGCGCATAGTAAACGCCTGTAAAGCTTAACGAACCCTTAACGCGGCGGCGATTTTTTAAGCGAGCGCGCTTCCCTGTGCCGGAACAGGACAGCGGCTCCGCCGCTGGGCGTCTAAAACCGGATTTTCGAATGCCGATCGTGGCCGCCTGTAACATGCCCGCCGCTGCCGCGGCATCGTTCCGAAACACGCGCCACGCAAAAGCCCGCTCCTCTGAAGCGGCGCGCGAATCCTCGCCGCTTGAATCAGGCAGGATATCCGGGAGCAAACCATGGATTGGTATTCGATCGTCAAATTCCTTCACGTCGTTTCGGCTATCTTGTGGGTCGGCGGCGGCTTCGTGCTGTTCCTGCTCGGCGTGCTGGCCGAGCGTGCCGGCAACATCGAGGACAAGCTGCAGGCAATGCGCGCCAGCGGACAGCTCGGCGGCAGGTTCTTCGCGCCGATGTCGATGCTGACGCTGATCTTCGGTCTCGTCATGTGCGGCTTCTGGGTCGGCTTCGGCGAGCTGTGGATCGTCATCGGCCTCGTCGGCTATACCACGACGTTCTCGATCGGCATGCTGATCTTCAAGCCGACCGGCGAGCGCATGGGCGCCATGGTCGCCGAGCAGGGTGTGACGCCCGCCGTCCTTGCCATCGGCCAGCGCATGATGAGATGGGCGCGCCTCGATTATGCGGTGATGCTGGTGATCATCGCCGACATGGTGCTGAAGCCGACCCTGCACGACATCGGCATTCTTGCCGGCATGGCAATGGTGGTCGCGCTCGGCGCCGCACTCGCCTTCGGCGGCGGCCGCCAGCTGGTGCCGAGCGCCGCCTGAGCGTCGCGTTTTTTGGAGCGAGGCGGTTGGAAGGCCGCCTTGTTTCTACATCAAGCCGACTATGCCGTCCCACAGCAGCTTGACGGCGACCACCGCGACGGTGGCGTAGGTGAACGGATAGAAGATCTCCGGCCGCATGCGGCGTACCAGCCAGGCGCCGGCGATCGTCGACAGCGGCGCCAGCGGCATCAGCACCGCCGAGGCCGTCAGGTTGGCGGTGTCGAACTGGCCGAGCGCGAAATAGGGGATGAGCTTCAGCGCGTTGGTGGCGGCAAAGAAGATCGCCGAGGTTCCGGACAGCACTTTCGGGTCGAGCCGGATCGGCAGCGCATAGACCTGGAAGGGCGGACCGCCGACATGGGCGACGAAGCTGGTGAAGCCGGCGACCGTGCCCCAGAAGGCGGCGGCGATGCGGTTCGGCCCCGCCGCATGATCGGCGCCATGGCGGGACTGCAGGTAGAGCCAGCGCAGCACGAACACCAGCGCGACGGCGCCGACGATCAGCCGCACCATCTCCTCGGTCACCAAGGCGGCGGTCAGCCAACCGAGGCCGATGCCGATGACGGCGCCGGGCATCATGTCGACCAGCATCTTGCGATCATAGACGCCCCACCACGTCCACACCGAAACGATATCCATCAGGCACAGGATCGGCAGCAGGATGGCCGCTGCCTGGACCGGCGGGATGGTCAGCGCCATCAACGGCACACCGACGAAGCCGACGGCGCCGCCGAAGCCGCCTTTCGACAGGCCGACAAGGATCACCGCCGGGATGGCGGCGGCATAGAACCACGGATCGCTGAGCAGGCCTGACATCGGCAAGAAAAGTTGGAGAAGGCGGGGAGCCAAGCCATAGCGCAGAACGGCGCCGGCGGGATAGTCATTAATGCCGGCATCCGCTATTGCCGACCAATCGGGACGACCGTCCGCTCCGCCAGGGTCTGCAGTCGGTCGGCCCGCCATCTCGGAGTGTTGAAATGAGCGCCATCAGCATTCGCCGTGCACGTGAAGCCGACATTGCGGTCATCGTCGCAATGCTTGCCGACGATGCGCTGGGCCGCGCCCGTGAAGACGCAAGCCTGCCGCTGGCGCAACCCTATCTGGACGCCTTCGCGGCGATAGACCGCGATCCGAACCAGTTGCTCGCGGTGATTACCTATGGCGACGACGTCATCGGCACGCTCCAGCTCACTTTCCTCGCCGGCCTATCGCAGCGCGGCGCATGGCGCGGCCAGATCGAGGCCGTGCGCGTCGCGTCCACCCGGCGCGGCGAAGGCCTGGGACAGCGCCTGTTGGAATGGGCGATCGACAAATGCCGCGAGCGCGGCTGCCGGGTCGTGCAACTGACGACGAACAAGAGCCGGACGGATGCGCATCGCTTCTATGAGCGCCTTGGCTTCAAGGCCAGCCATATCGGCTACAAGCTTGAACTCTAGAGCAATTCCAGGAGAGGTATGAGCGGTTTTCCGTCCGGAATTGCGTAAAAACAAGGAGATAGCGCGTTTCGCCGTTTCCGCGCAACGGTGAAATGCACTAGCGATTGGCCGCTGGCTGTCGGCAATTGCGGCGGCTGCCCTACATTTTGTCCGGTCCCGGGTCGCCACCGGCGGCGGTGATTGAGAGCCGATCCAGATAGTGCGTCCAGCCCTTCTCGTGGCTGTCGCAAATCTCTCGGTCGGCAAGGCCGCTATGGGTGAGCTTGACCCGCGTCCCGCCCGGCTCTTCGACCAGATCGATTTCGACGAGGCTCGAACCGGGTGGCGTCCGATCGTTGCCCTGCCAGCCGAAGCTGTAGGCAAGGCGGTGGACGGGTATGACCTCGGTGAATTGGCCGCGAGCCGTGGCTCTTCCTCCCAAATTCAGCAGATAGAGACCGCCAGGGCTGGGTTCCGCCGTTGCCTCCGTTCCCATCCAGCGCACAATCTTGTCCGGATCTGTCAGGAAGGCGAAGACTGTCGCTGGCGGCGCCGCGATCTGTACCTCGCGACGAACGATCAAGGGTTCAGCCATCGAAACCTCCCGGGTTTGCGCGCCAACGCGGCTCGCCTGGCAGGTGGCGCCGGGCCAGCGCTTTCGATTCGAAGCCAAATCGCCCTGCCGTTCAACTAAAATCTCGTTGGGTCGATTCGCGCTGGTGACAGCGACGGAACGCCGAAGCATGATCATATCGATGCGGCTTTCTTCAACTTTCGCCTGGCTGGTCGACAGCGCCGGCGGCGCCATCCAGCCGGATGATTTTCTGGCCACGCTCGGCGCGCGGCTGGTTGACGACGGGTTGCCGCTCGTCGGTGGAGCCCTGACGCTCGCCGCGCCGCATCCGATCATAACGCGCCGCGCCTGGCTGTGGCAGGCGCAGACAGGCGTCGTCATGGAGGCGCTGGGTTTTGGCGCCGGCATGATGCCTGGAACCGGACAGGCAGATCTCGGACGCGAATGGCTGGCGGGACTGGGAACCGGTGTCGTGCACGATTACACGGTTGGTCCCAAGCGCGAGGATGCGCAATCGGGGAATCCAAAACTGAACTGGGCCGCGGCACGCCCTCTCGCGGAGCACGAATCGAAAACACTGGACCAGGTGGCGCGCTTCGCCGTGGCGCCGCTTGCCGCTCTCGCCGCTAGGTCGACGCTGTCGGCCCTGCTTGAGGCCTATCTTGGGCAACGCAGCGCGGCGCAGGTGTTGGCCGGCCGTTCGCGGCGCGAGGTTGGCGAGACAATCCGCGCGGTCCTGCTCTACAGCGATTTGCGCGACTTTACCGCCCTGTCGGAAGAGACGGACGCCGAGCAGGTCGTGGCGGCGCTCAACGCCAGCTTCGATCGCATCGCCGGCGCCGTTCACGCGTTTGGCGGCGAGGTGCTGAAATTCATCGGCGACGGCGTGCTGGCGATCTTTCCTGTCGGCGAGCGCTCGGTCTCAGAGGCTTGCGAGGCGGCGTTGCGCGCGGTCGCAGCGGCGCGGGCGGGGATGGCGCAGCTCAATCAGGTTCGTGCCGGACAAGGCATGCCCGAGCTGCAATTCGGCATGGCGCTGCACATCGGCGACATGGTGTGGGGCAATGTCGGCACAGCCGACCGTCTGGATTTCACCGCAATCGGCCCGGCCGTGAACCTCGTCAGCAGGCTCGAAGGCCTGTGTCGGCCGCTTGGACGGAGCGTCCTGATCTCCGGCGCTGTCGCCGCGGAAACCACGACGCCCTTGGTCCCGTTGGGCGAACACCAATTGCGTGGAATTGTCAGACCGTGCGCCGTCTTCAGCCTGCCGGACGGGTGATCCTGGAGCGGTTCGGCGTTTCCGCGAACCGGCTCTGTAAACGACGGAGCACGGCGATCCGCCGGCGTCCCCGCGCTCGACGATCCTGCTTCGCCCTCCTGTTCAAGCTGGCCGCTTTGCTCTATGCCGCAATGCAACCATCTTCGCCCGGCATAGGCGAAACCGGGATCGAAGGCCAATGAACGATTTAACCCCGCCCAATCGCTGCCGCATCGTGCTGATCGCGCCGCCGCTCGTACCGGCGGAGCAGATTTGCGCGGCCTTCGAGGGCGGCGACGTCGCCTCGCTGATCCTGCCGGACAACGGCATGGACGACGCCTCCTTCCAGGCCTTCGCCGAACGGATCGTGCCGATCGCTCAAGGCGCGGGCATCGCCGTCATCATCGCCGGCGACAGCCGCATCGCGGGTCGCGTCCAGGCCGACGGCATCCATGTCGAGGCAAAGCCGCGGGAGCTCGCCGAGACGATCGAGCGCCTGGCCGGCAAGATGATGGTCGGCGCCGGCGGCGCCAAGACGCGCGATGAGGCGCTGGAGCTCGGCGAGGAGCGGCCCGACTACATGTTCTTCGGCCGCTTCGGCTACGACAACAAGCCGGAGCCGCATCACCGCAACCTTGCCCTCGGCGAATGGTGGGCTGAGATGATCTCGATCCCCTGCATCGTCATGGGCGGCTCCGAGCTTGCTTCCGTCGAGGCGGTGGCCGCGACCGGCGCCGAATTCGTGGCGCTGTCCAGCGCCGTTTTCGCCGATGGGCGCGATCCCGCGGCGGCGGTCGCCGCCGCCAACGCGCTGCTCGATGAAACCGCTCCGCGTTTCGAGGACTGACGTGCGCTTGCGTGTGCTTCCTCTGGCCGTCCTGGCCGGCTTGCTGGTTCCGGCTTGCTGGCTGGGCGACACGGCGAGCGCGACCGAAACCGTGCCTCTGCCCCAGCCCCGGCCGGAGACGAGTGCGCCGGACAAGGGCGCGCCCGACACAGCCAAGCCGGATGCAGGCTCGCCGGACACGGGCACGCCGGATAAGGGCAAACCGGACACAGCCACGCCGGACACCGCGCCGGATGCGAGCCGATTCGGCGGCGATCCGCATATCGACAAGCCGATCCAGAACACCTTGCCGCAGCCGGCCACCATGACTCCGCCATCGGCCGACACCGTCAATCCCGACCGTTTCGGCGCCAAGCAGCCGGACGCCGCCTATGGCGCCTTCCAGCGCGGCCTCTACAAGACCGCCTACAATCTCGCCATGGAGCGCGCCAAGAACGGCGATCCGGCCGCCGAGACGCTGGTGGCCGAAATCCTGTCGCGCGGGCTGGGCGTGCCGCTCAATCCCGCCGAGGCCGCAAAATGGTATGGGCTGGCCGCCGAGCAGGGCGTGCCGGAGGCGCAGTTCCAATATGCGCTGATGCTGCTCGATGGCCGCTATGTGAAGAAGGACGAAAAGGGCGCCTTCGCGCTGATGCAGGCCTCGGCCGAGGCTGGCAACCGGCTTGCGCAGTTCAACTTCGCGCAGTTGCTTGTCCAGCAGGATCCCAGCGATGACGGGCTTGTGAAGGCCGCCGTCTACTACGAACGCGCGGCCGCCACCGGCCTTGCCGACGCGCAATATGCGATGGCGCAACTCTACGCCAACGGCGCCGGCGGCAAGCCGCATGACGACGCCCAGGCGCGTATCCTCCTGACGCAAGCCGCGCGCCAAAACTACGACACGGCGCAGATCGACCTCGCCGCCTGGATGATCGAGGGGCGCGGTGGCGAGCGCGACCTGAAATCGGGCTTTGCCTGGATGAGGCGGGCGGCGCAAGGCGGCAATGTCGCCGCCCAGAACCGCCTCGCCAAGCTCTATATGGGCGGCATCGGCACCGACCCGGACCTGATCCTCGCCGGCGCCTGGTATATCGTCGCTCGCCGCGCCGGTTTGATCGATCCGCAGATGGACGATTTCCTCCAGGGCCTCGACGACGACCAGACCAAGCAGGCGCTGCAAACGGCAAATCGCCTGCCGTAGCCCTCCTCCTCACCGCATATGGTCGAGCACGACCTTGCCGAAGGGCGAGCCGTGCTCGAGGTAGCGAAGCGCCGATGCGGCCTCGTGCCAGGCAAACACCTTGTCGATCACCGGACGCAGGCCGTTGACGGCAATCGCCCGGTTCATCGCCTCGAAGGACTGGCGAGACCCGACTGGAATGCCGCGCGCCGTGACCTGGCGCCGGAAGATATCGAGGGGATTGATCGATCCGTCGCTGCCGCCGAGATAGCCGATGACGTTGATCTGTGCGCCGCGCGCCGCCGTCTTGAGCGACTGCGCAAAACTTTGCGGCCCACCGACTTCAATGATGTGGTCGGCGCCGCGCCCATCCGTCAGCGCCAGCACGGCCTCCGCCCAGTCCGGGTTGTCGCGATAGTTCACGCCCTCGTGCGCGCCGAGTTCCTTCGCCCGGGCGAGCTTCTCATCGCTACTCGATGTGACGATCACGCGCGCGCCGGCGGTCCTCGCAAGCTGCACGGCAAACAGTGACACGCCGCCGGTGCCAAGAGTGAGAACCGTCTCGCCCGGCCTCAACTTGCCTTCGGTGAACAACGCGTGCCATGCGGTCACACCCGCGCAGGCCAGCGTTGCCGCCTCGAGGTCGCTGAGGTGGGCTGGCGCGAGCACCGCCGCCTGCTCGTCGAGCAGCGCATACTCACTGAGCATGCCGTCGATTGGCCCGCCGCGCTGATAGGACGCCTCGGCCATGACGAAGCTGCCGGCCACCCAGCGTTGCCAGAACGTGCCGCAGACACGGTCGCCAGCCTTGAACCGGCTGACCTCCGCGCCAACGGCCGCCACTTCGCCGACACCATCGGAAAGCAGCACCAGCGGCAGGTCGAATTTGGTGTGATAGCTGCCGCGGGCGATTTCGACATCGCGGTAATTGAGCGCGCTCGCCTTGACCTTGATGAGGATTTCCTGACGGCCCGGCACCGGCATCGGTCGCTCGACCAGCTTGAGATTTTCGATGCCGCCCGGTGCCTGCAATTCGATCGCGCGCATTTTGGCTTCCTTCGATTGGAGTGTCGGCAGGAAAATCGCTTGCGCTGCGTTGGATTTCAAATTCATAATAATCAGAATGATTATGCATATGAAACATGACTGATGCTGGAGGAACTTCGCACTCTCGCGCTCTTCGCTGAGGAGGGTTCGATCCAGAAAGTCGCGCGCCGCCTGCCGCTGACACAGCCGGCGGTGACACGGCAGTTGCAGCGGCTGGAGGATGTGCTCGGCACGACGTTGCTCGATCGCCGGCAAAAGCCGCCGCGGCTGACGGCTGCAGGGTTGGAGGTTCTGACGCGCGCCAGGCACATTCTCGCCTCGGTGGAGGCTCTGAAGTCTTTTGCGGCTGAAGCCGAACCGCGAGGTGTACTGCGCGTCGGCCTGGCGCACGGCTTATCCGACGCCGCTGTCGCCAATGCCATCGCCGGCGCCGCCACCGCGTTTCCAAAAGCCTCGCTGCGCCTGCGTACCGCCTGGAGCGCGGAGCTCGTCGATCAGTTCGACCGTGGCCAACTCGACATGGCGATAGTCCTGAGACCCTTCGACTATGAGGGTCCCGGTGCGCTCGGCATCGAGCGCCTCAGCGTCATCGCGCAGTCCGGCGGGAGTGCGCATGATCTCGAAACCCAATCTTCGATGCCTTGGGTGCTGAGTCCCGAGCCCTGCGACGCCCGGCAAACGCTGCTGTCCGGGATGGGGCGCGACGAACGGCGCCGGCTCGTCGTGGCGGCGGAAATTCAGGACCCCGCAATGCAGATGGCATGGGTGCGTCGGGGGCATGGCCTTGGCCTGATGCCGTCGCGGCTAGCGGCTCGCGGAATTCCCGACGGCCTTGCGCTTATCGACGCCGGCGATCTCGACCTTTCGATGCGGGTCGTGGCGCTATGCTCCCCGCACCTCAACGCCTTGGCAAAGGTGGCGGACGCCATCGCTCAGGCCGTCGGCAAGGCGATCGCGGGCGATAACTGACATCGGCTCGCCGGCGCAGACCTCCCCTCCCTCCCTTGCCACTATGCGCAATTTGTGGTCTTGGAGGCGCCAAAGCGCGAGCCGCGCTAGAAAATCTCACCCGGATCAGTTCATCATGGCCAAGATCAGTGGCAACGAAATCCGTCCCGGCTATGTCATCGAGCATGATGGCGGGCTGTGGGTGGCGGTCAAGACCAACACCGTCAAGCCCGGCAAGGGCGGCGCCTACAACCAGGTCGAGCTGAAGAACCTGATCAACGGCACCAAGCTCAACGAGCGCTTCCGCTCGGCCGAGACCGTCGAGCAGATAAGGCTCGACCTCAAGGATTTCTCGTTCCTCTACGAGCAGGGCGATGCGCTGGTGTTCATGGACACTGAAAGCTACGAGCAGCTCGAGCTGGCCAAGGACTTCGTCGGCGAGCGCGCTGCTTTCCTGCAGGACGGCATGATGGTGACGGTGCAGCTCTACGAAGAGCGGCCGATCGGCATCTCGCTGCCCGACCAGGTGACGCTGACCGTCACCGAGGCCGATCCGGTGGTGCGCGGCCAGACGGCCGCGTCCTCCTACAAGCCGGCGGTGCTGGAGAACGGCATCCGCGTGCTGGTCCCGCCCTTCATCTCAGCCGGCGAGCGCATCATCGTCGACACCAACGAAATCACCTACATGCGCCGCGCCGATTGAGCGCCGGCCGGTAGGAAGACAAAGCCAGGAAGAAAAAATGGCGCGTTCCGCTCTCCTCAACGTCATGGTCCAGGCCGCGATGAAGGCCGGCCGCTCGCTGTCGCGCGACTTCGGCGAGGTGCAGAACCTGCAGGTCTCGATGAAGGGACCGGGCGACTATGTCAGCCAGGCCGATCGCAAGGCCGAAGAGATCGTCTACGCCGAGCTGTCGAAGGCGCGGCCGGGTTACGCCTTCCTGATGGAGGAGCGCGGCGCGGTCGAAGGCGAGGACGCCCAGCATCGCTGGATCGTCGATCCGCTCGACGGCACCACCAACTTCCTGCACGGCATCCCGCTCTTCTCGGTGTCGATCGCGCTCGAGCGCCAGGGCCAGATCGTCGCCGGCGTCGTCTACAATCCGGCGATGGACGAGCTCTACACCGCCGAGCGCGGCGGCGGCGCCTTCATGAACGACCGCCGGCTGCGTGTTGCCGGCCGTTCCAAGCTGACCGACGCGGTGATCGGCTGCGGCGTGCCGCATCTCGGCCGCGGCCAGCACGGCAACTTCCTGATCGAGCTGCGCAACGTCATGGCGGAAGTCTCGGGCGTCCGACGCCTCGGTTCCGCCGCGCTTGACCTCGCCTATGTCGCGGCCGGACGCATGGACGGGTTCTGGGAAACCGGCCTGTCGTCCTGGGATATCGCCGCCGGCATCCTGCTGGTGCGCGAAGCCGGCGGCTTCGTCTCCGACATGGATGGCGCGCAGGACATGTTGGACAATGGCGAGGTCGTCGCCGGCAACGAGATCATCCAGCGTGCGCTGCTCAAGACCGTGAAGAAGCCGTTGGCGCCTCGCTGAGCGCGGCGTCGCGATCAGCGCCCTACTGCGAAAGTCGGAATCGATTTTCGTAAGGGATCATGCGCAAATCAACGCGCCACAGCGTTTTTTTGCGTCGAAAGGACGCGCGGCGCCGCAGTCGCAAAACCGCAACCGAAGCTTGAAATACTGGTCCGCGACTGCCCAGATTAGGGTTGCAGGATCATGTGATGAACGACGCGCGGCCCGATACGCAGATTGAAATCCCCTTTGTGGGGCGCTGGCATTATTCGCGCGCCGAAATGATCGCCGATGGCATCGTTCACGCGGTGGGCATCGTGCTTGCGATCGCGGCGGGCTCCGCCTTCCTGGCGCTCGCGGCTTTCCATGCCGGCCCCGGCGAGTATGCCGCCGCTGTGTTCTATGTCGTCTCGCTGCTCACCGTGCTGTCGGTGTCGCTGGCCTACAATCTGTGGCCGGTATCCTGGCCGGCGAAATGGATCCTGCGCCGCTTCGACCACGCCGCGATCTATCTCCTGATCGCCGCCACCTACACGCCCTTCCTAGCCCAACTCGACAACTCGCCGCTGGCGCTGCCCATGATCGTCGTCGTGTGGGGCGCAGCAGCGGCCGGCATCGCCATCAAGATGTTCCTGCCCGGCCGCTACGACCGGCTGGCCATCGTCTTCTACCTCGCCATCGGCTGGAGCGGCGTGGTGCTGGCCGGACCGCTGGTCACCACACTGCCGACCGTCTCGGTCGCGCTGCTTGTCGCCGGCGGCATCGTCTATTCCTGCGGCGTCATCTTCTTCGCCTGGAAGGGCCTGCGCTTCCACAATGCCGTCTGGCACGGCTTCGTCGTCACCGGCGCCGGCCTTCATCTGGCCGCCATGGTCGACTGCCTGGTCGTCAACCGGTTCTAATCCATGACATAGGCGATATTGCCAAGCACCATTCAATTTGGTCACAATTCCGTTTAGAGTCGCGGCAATTCTGCGGCGGGCGGCATCGGAAACGGGGCACGGATGGCTTTTCTCAGATCCTTCGGCAGGCGATCGGACGTCCTGGTCTACGATCCGCACAAGCTGTCGAGCCCGCAGGTCTTCCTGCTCACCATGGTGATCTTCCTGATCATCGTCGCCTTCATCGCCGCCATCCTCACTCGCCAGATCTCGACCGCCTTCTCCAGCAATCCGGGCCTCAACGGGCTGATCGTCGGCGTGCTGGCGGTCGGCATCCTGCTTGCCTTCGTCCAGGTCGGGCGGCTGTTCCGCGAGGTGCGCTGGGTCAATTCCTTCCGCGCCGGCTCCGAAACCACCGAGCCGGTGCTGCTGGCGCCGATGAAGGCGATGATCGGCCGCTCGTCGACGATCGCCTTCTCCACCTCGTCGATGCGCACGATGCTGGATTCCATCGCCACCCGCCTCGACGAGAGCCGCGACACCTCGCGCTATCTGGTCGGCCTACTTGTGTTCCTTGGTCTGCTCGGCACCTTCTGGGGCCTGCTCAACACCATCGCCTCGATCCGCGAGACGATCGAGGCGCTGGATCCCGGCACCGGCGATGCCGCGGCTGTCTTGGATGCGCTGAAGCAGGGCCTGTCGGCGCCGCTCGCCGGCATGGGCACCGCCTTTTCGTCCTCACTGTTCGGCCTTTCCGGCTCGCTGGTGCTCGGCTTCCTCGACTTGCAGGCCGGCCGCGCCCAGACCCGTTTCTACACCGAGCTTGAGAACTGGCTGTCTTCGGTCACCGACCTGTCGTCGGACATCGTCGTCGCCGACACCGCCAAAACCGAATCCTCCGAGGACATCCGCCTGCTGTCGGAGCGGCTGCGCAGCCTGCAGGAGAATGGCGGCGGCTCCAATCCGCGCGTAGCCACCGCCATGGCCAACCTCGCCGACGGCATCTCGGGGCTGGTGAAGAACATGCGCTCCGAGCAGCAGATCATGCGCGACTGGGTCGAGGCCCAGTCGGACGAGCAGAAGGCCATGCGCAACACGCTGGAGAAGATCGCCGACGCGCTGAAGAAGCAAGGGGTCCACTGACGTGGCGCTGGCAAGACGGCGCGCCGACCGCCGCATCGACTACTGGCCGGGTTTCGTCGACGCCTTGTCGACGCTGCTTCTGGCGATCATGTTCCTGCTCACCGTCTTCGTGCTGGCGCAGTTCCTGCTCAGCCGCGAGATCTCCGGCAAGGATGCGGTTCTCAATCGCCTCAACTCGCAGATCAACGAGCTGACCCAGCTGCTTGCGCTGGAGCGCACGAACAGCCAGGACAAGGAGGATTCGCTCGCGAACCTGCAGGCCTCGCTGTCGGCGGCGCAGGCCGAAAAGAGCCGCCTCGAGCAATTGCTGGCGCAGGGCGCCGGCGCCGGCGACGCGGCCAACAAGCGGGCGGACCAGCTTTCCGGCGAGCTCAGCAACCAGCGCCAGATCAGCCAGCAGGCGCTGAGCCAAGTCGAGATCCTCAACCAGCAGATTGCCGCCTTACGCAAGCAGATCGGCGCGCTGGAAGACGCGCTCAACGTCTCCGAGCAGCGCGACCGCGACTCCAACACCAAGATCGCCGATCTCGGCCGCCGTCTGAATGTCGCGCTGGCGCAGCGCGTCCAGGAGCTCAACCGCTACCGCTCCGACTTTTTCGGCCGGTTGCGCGAGATCCTCGCCGACCGTGAGAACATCCGCATCGTCGGCGACCGTTTCGTCTTCCAGTCGGAGGTGCTGTTTCCGACCGGCTCCGACGAAATCAACGACGCCGGCAAGGTCGAGATGAAGAAGCTCGCCGACGCCATCATCGAATTGCAGAAGGAAATCCCGCCGGAGATCAGCTGGGTGCTGCGCGTCGACGGCCACACCGACAACAAGCCGCTGTCCGGCACCGGCCGCTATCGCGACAACTGGGAACTGTCGACCGCGCGCGCCACCTCGGTGGTGAAGTTCCTGATCGAGAACGGCGTGCCGGCCAACCGGCTGGTGGCCGCCGGCTTCGGCGAGTTCCAGCCACTCGACCCCGCCGATACCGACGAGGCGCGCAGCAAGAACCGCCGCATTGAACTGAAGCTCACCGAACGGTGATCCATTATCACACCAAGTCACGGGAAGTTGTTTGTCGGCTCAATACTTAGCGCGCCAAGTTCTGGCGGCAAGACCTGAAAACATTATCATTTTTTAATTACACATCGGCGATCGACGCACCTAATTTGCCGCGCAGGGCCGGGGACCGCCGGCGATGCCTCCATCGCGACGCGACGGAACCGGACGGCCCGCAAAGGTCGGAAGGCAATGCGGCAGGGCCGCAGCCTTCCCTATCGGAGGATGCGCCGCCATGCGCGCTTCAACATCTCTCAAGACTATGACCCTAGCTGCCGCGTTGATCGCGGCCCCGCTCGCCGGCGCCTATGCGGCCGGACACCACAAGGGGGCTCTCGACGCGACCCCTACGGCCGATTTCGTCGGCCCCCGCGCGGCCGGTCTTATCGATCAGGTCCAAGGCGTGGATCAGGGCATCACCGATGCTCGGCAGGCAAACAACATTTCGGCTTCCGAAGCGCAGCAACTGCACATGCGCGCCGCTCGCATCAGCCAGGCCGCGGACCATGTCGCGGCTTCGGATCACGGCCGGATCCCGTCCGCGCAATACCATGAACTGCTGCGCCGCCTCGACAATGTCGACCAGAGGCTGATGAACGACACCGGCAGCGGCTTCATGATGGGCGACGGCTCCGACGGCGGGAACTACCCGAACGGCTGACGTCTCCGGCAGAAACGGACCATTTGGCGCCCGCGGGACCTGGCCCCGAGGGCGTCCTTTTTCGATCGCGTATCGTTTTGGTTATAGGCCGAGCCAAAGCGCGAGGATCGCAAGCACTGCCGGAACCGTCTGAACGAAGAGAATCTTGCGGCCGACAGTTGCCGCGCCGTAGAGGCCGGCTGTCGCGACGCAGAGCAGGAAGAACATCTTGACCTGAAAGCCTGCGGCGCCGAGATAGAGTCCCCAGAACAGCCCAGCAGCCAGGAAGCCGTTATAGAGGCCCTGATTGGCGGCGAGCACCTTCGAGGCGCTGGCGAATTCCGGCGTCAGTCCGAACGCCTTGCGGCCGCGCGGCGTGTCCCAAAGCACCATCTCCAGATAGACGATATAGCAATGGATCAGCGCCACCAGCCCGACCAGGATATCGCCGATCATTGTCCCCTCCAGCGGTTTGTTCCCGGCATTGATCACGCAGCCGCCCCACAAGGCAAGACCACTGGTTCCATCCCGGCCGATCAGGGTTGCCAAGCGCGGTGCGTTGGTATCTTTTCGCGCCAGCCACATTGAAGCTGGGTATCCATCATGTCCTTCCAGAAACTCGACGACCTCGGCCACAAGCTCGAAGCGCTCGAGCATGCTTTGGCCATCCTCGGCGCCGACGAGGCGACGCATATGGCGGTTGGCGGCGGCGAGAAACGCGCCGAGGCGATGTCCTCGCTGGCCGGCATGCTGCATCGCCAGGCCACCGCGCCGGAGATCGGCGACTGGATTTCGGCCGCCGAAGCCGAGCCGCTGAGCGAAGAGCAGCAGGCGGCGGTCCGGGAACTGCGCCGGCAATACACCAACCTCACCTGCCTGCCGGCCGAGTTTGTCGAGCGCCAGACGGTAGCGCGCATGCGCTCCGAGCAGCTCTGGCGGAGCTTGCGCGCCAGGAACGACTGGGCGGGCTTCCTGCCGGCACTGGAAGGCGTCGTGGCCCTGGTGCGGGAAGAGGCGGCGCTGCGCGCCGACGCGCTCGGCCTCGCCCCCTATGACGCGCTGATGGAGCAGTATGATCCCGGCAACCGCGCCGCCGACATCACGCCGGTGTTTGCCGAGCTGAAGGTCTTTCTCAAGGACTTCCTGCCGCATGCGCTGGCCGTGCAGGATGCGCGATTGGCGAAGCACCCATTGAAGCCGCTGTCAGGCAGCTATGCCGTCGACCGCCAGCGCGAGCTCGGCCTTGCCATGATGGCGGCCGTCGGCTTCGACCTCACCCATGGCTCGCTGTCGGTATCGCACCATCCCTTCTGCGGCGGCGTGCCGACGGATGTGCGCATCACCACCCGCTATAAGACCTCCGATTTCCTCTCCGCGCTGATGGGCGTGCTGCACGAGACCGGTCATGCGCTCTACGAGCAGAACCTGCCGAAGGCCTGGTCGCATTGGCCGCTCGGCAAGGCGCGCGGCATGGCTGTGCATGAGAGCCAGAGCCTGTTCGTCGAAAAGCAGGTCGGCCGCAACCCCGCCTTCTGGCGCTGGGCTTTGCCGATAGTCGAAAGACATCTCGGCGAAGCCTGGTCGCTCGACGACATCCTGCCGCATGTCCACCATGTCGAGCGCGGCCTGATCCGCGTCGACGCCGACGAGGTCACCTATCCGCTGCATGTCATCCTGCGCTACGAACTCGAGCAGGAGCTTGTGTCCGGCCGGCTGGAAGCCGCCGACCTCCCCGAGGCATGGGACGCCAGGATGCGCGACTATCTCGGCCTCTCGACCGTCGACAACCCGGCCGACGGGCCGATGCAGGACGTGCACTGGCCGGGCGCCGCCTTCGGCTATTTCCCGTCCTACACTCTGGGCGCCATGATGGCGGCGCAGCAATGGGCGGCTTTGACCAGGGAGCATCCGTCCGCCGACGAGGACCTCGCCAAGGGCGATTTCAGCGCCATCAACGAGTGGCGTCGCGCAAAAATCTGGTCGCAGGGCTCGCGCTGGTCGACGCCCGACCTGCTCGAGCGCGCCACCGGCGAGAAGCTCAACGCCGCTTACTTTACGGAGCATCTGCGCAAGCGCTACGGCGAGGCATAACGCGCTCGGTTGCCTTTCTATCGAGGCAGGCGTAGAGCGCGAGGTTGAGGACGCAGCGCCGAAGCAGGAGGTTGTTTCGTGAAAAGGCCCGTCGAGCAGGCATTGCGTGCGATTGCAGCCAAGCGCCTCAAGAAAATGCTGGATGAATTGCCGCGCGTGTCCGGCACAAGAGGCGAAAGCACGACCGATTTTCTGCGCATCCAGCGCATGAACTGGGACGGCCGCTCACTCGATTGCCTCGAGGGTCTTATTCCGCCGCGCCTTTGAAGGCGTCGGCGCCTGCCTCGAACTGCAGCTTGGCGAGCCGCGCGTAGATGCCGCCCTTGGCAACCAGGCTCTGATGCGTGCCTTCCTCGACGATGCGCCCGCCTTCCATCACAAGGATTCGGTCGGCCTTGAGCACCGTCGCCAGACGGTGCGCGATGACGATGGTGGTGCGGCCGCGCATCAGCCGCTCCAGCGCCCTTTGCACCAGGGTTTCGCTTTCGGCGTCGAGCGCCGAGGTCGCCTCGTCGAGCAGGAGGATCGACGCATCGCGCAGGATGGCGCGGGCGATCGCGATGCGCTGGCGCTGGCCGCCCGACAGCGTCACGCCGCGCTCGCCGACCTGGCTGTCATAGCCGTTGCCCAGCCTGGCGATGAATTCGTCGGCAAGGGCTGCCTTGGCCGCTGCCTCGATCTCGGCATCTCCGGCGCCCTGCCGGCCGAAGCCGATATTGTCGCGCACGCTTGCCGCGAAGACGGTGACGTCCTGCGGCACGATCGCGATGCGTTGGCGGATGGCGGCGGGATCGGCCTCGCGCAGGTCGACGCCGTCAATGGCGACGCGGCCGCTCTCGGGATCGTAGAAGCGCAGGATCAGCGAGAAGACCGTGCTTTTGCCGGCGCCCGAAGGCCCGACGATCGCCACCGTCTCGCCGGGCTTCACCTGGAAGCTTAGCCCGTGCACGGCTGCGCGGTCCGGCCGTGCCGGATAGGAGAAGGAAACGTCGTCGAAGCTGATCGCGCCCTTGGCGGTGGCCGGCAGTGGAAGCGGCTCGACCGGCCGCTGGATCGTTGGCGTCTCGGCCAGGATCTCCGTCAGCCGCTCGGCGGCGCCCGCCGCCTGCGACAGCTCGCTCCACACTTCCGACAAGGCGCCGAGCGCGCCGGCGGCGAACACCGAATAGAGCAGGAACTGGCTGAGCGTGCCGGGCGACAGCGTGCCGGCAAGCACGTCGCGCGAGCCGAACCACAGCACCGCCACCACCGAGGAAAAGATCATGAAGATGGCGAAGAAGGTCAGGAAGGAGCGCGCGAACACCGATGCCCGCGCCGCCTCGAAGGCGGCATCGACCGCGGCCGCGAAGCGGCCGGTGACCAGCTTCTCGTTGGTGAAGGCCTGCAGCGTGCGCACCGCGCCGATCTGCTCGCTGGCATAGGCGGTGGCCTCCGCGAGCGTATCCTGCGCTTGCCGGGACTTGCGCCGCACCGACCGGCCGAAGGCGACCAGCGGCAGCACGATCAGCGGAATGGCCGCGATCACCAGCCCGGACAGTTTCGGGCTGGTGACGACCATCATCGCCACCGCGCCGATGCCAAGGATGACATTGCGCAGCGCGACCGAGGCGGTGGCGCCGACGGCCGACTTCACCTGCGTGGTGTCGGCGGCGAGCCGCGACACGATCTCGCCCGAATGCGCGCGATCGAAAAAGGCGGGCGATAGTGTCGTGACATGGGCAAAAACGTCGCGGCGGATGTCGGCCACGACCCGCTCGCCCAGCGTGATGACGAAATAATAGCGGCTGGCCGAAGCCGCCGCGAGCAGCGCCGCCATCGCCACGAGCGCGGCGAAATATTCGGCGATGAAGGTGGAGCCCGAGGCCTGGAAGCCATGGTCGATCATGCGCCGCACGGCCATCGGCAAGGCGAGCGTCGTCACGGCCGCCACGATCAGCGAGATGATGGCGCCAACCGCCAGCTTCCGGTAGCGGGTGATATAGGGGAAAAGGTTTCTCAGCGGCCGGACCGAGCGCCTGCGCTGGTCTCCACTGGCACCGATATCCGCCATGAGCGTTTCCTCTGGCCGCTGGTCAACACCGCGCTTCAATATGCGCTTGCCGCGGCCTTGTGATTCAATTCCGGCTGATGTATAGGCTCGCCGACCGTTTTAGAAGCCGTGGCTTTTCATTAGCTGCGGCTTCGAGTTTTAAAAAGGGGCGCATCGACGCAGGCCATTGGCCCGTCACCGGCGCCGGCAAGCCAGGACATAAGACAATGAAGGCCGATATCCATCCCGACTACCACACCATCAAGGTCGTCATGACCGACGGCACCGAATACCTGACCCGTTCGACCTGGGGCAAGGAAGGCGACACGATGAACCTCGACATCGACCCGACCACGCACCCGGCCTGGACCGGCGGCCAGCAGACCCTGCTCGACCGCGGCGGCCGCCTGTCGAAGTTCAAGAAGCGCTTCGAAGGCTTCGGCCTCTAAGCCGGATACATCGGCAGATTTTGCAAAACCCGCCTTCGAGGCGGGTTTTTTGTTTTCTTCCTTCTCCCCGTTCAACGGGGAGAAGGTGCCCGAAGGGCGGATGAGGGGCAGCGCCGGCGTCGGCAAGCTGACCATCAGCAACAACAGAAATACATCAGAGAAATTCGGTGACAGTGCACTTTTCATAGGCCGGCGCTGCCCCTCACCTGCCTGCCGGCATCCTCTCCCCGTATAGCGACGGGGAGAGGGGACGCTCTCGCCGGCGATTTCGCCAATCGCGTACGCTGCGAGGAGGAAGGCCGCTATTCCCCCACCAACTCCCGCAGCGCCATGCGCTTGTAGGCCTCAACCAACCTGTCACCCTCCTCCCGATCGACCGAGATCGCCAGTCGCACGGCCGCCTCGCCCATCTGCCAGACGAGGAAGGCCGTCGTCTCCAGTTCGACCGGGTCGGCATCGGACCTCAGCCGCTTCAGCACCGCGACCAAAAATTCGGCATTGGCTCGGCTGTCGGCGAGCTCGAGCGAGCGCAGGGTCTTGTCCGCCTGCGTGCCCGACCAGACGTCGCGTATCACCGGCTCGGCCAGGAACAGCTGGTAATAGATGTCGACCAGTTCTGAAAACGCCTGCTTCAGCCCTTCGGCGTCCCTGACATCTTTCAGCGCCGCCGAGATGCAGGCCTGGCTCTCGGCCGTGTAGCGCTCGGCCAGCGCCCAGACGATCGCCCGCTTGTCCGGGAAGAACTGGTAGAGCGAGCCGATCGACACCCCTGCCCGCTCCGCCACCTCGCCCATGCGCATGGCATCGCTGCCCTGTTCGGCAATCAAGGCCGAGGCGGCGGCAAGCATGCGCTCGACCCGCTCGCGGCTGCGTTGCTGGCTCGGCGACCGGCGTGGCGAGGCGATGGCGGCTTGGTCCGGCTTGGCGGTGACTTTCTCGTCCATGGCTCCCTCCAAGCGATTTTCCAACCCCAGCTTGACTCACAAAATACGAGGATTTATCACGTTTGGCAAATGTGAGGATTTATCACATTTGCTAAACCAACCGACATCTGGAGCCAACTGAGATGATGAAACTTCTTCCCACCCTCACCTTCATCGCCGCGATCGGCTCCGGCGTGGTCGGCGGCGTGTTCTTCGCCTTTTCCAATTTCGTCATGGCGGCACTCGCGCGGCTGCCCGTCCCAAGCGGCATCGCGGCGATGAATTCGATCAATGTCACGGTGATCACGCCGACCTTCATGACGGCGCTGTTCGGCACCGGTCTCATCTGCCTGGCGTTGATTGCCGCCGTTCTCTTCGGCTGGAGCCAATCCGGCTCATACTGGCTGCTTGCCGGCGCCGTGATTTATTTCGTCGGCAACCCGATCGTGACCATGGCCTTCAACGTGCCGCTCAACGACGCTTTAGCCGCCGTCGATCCGCACAGCGCCAACGGCGCCGCCGTCTGGGCGAACCATCTCAGCCAATGGGTGATGTGGAACCACGTGCGCACTGTCACTGCCATCGTGGCGATGGCCTGCTTCATAATGGCATTGATCTGAGGATACGCAGCCGCGATGCAAAAGGCCCCCGCCTCAGGCGGGGTCGCGCCTCAGGCGGGGTCGGTCTTCTTGTCGGTTTTGCGGTCAGCATGGCCGAGATCCCGATCCGGATCGATGACGTCGCGGACCAGCTGCTTCAGCTTCGCCGCATCCGGAAAGCCGCCGTCGCGCTTACGGTCCCAGATCAGCTGATCGTTGCAGGAAATGGTGAAGATGCCGCCGGTGCCCGGCACCAGCGTCACCTCGCCGAGATCGGTGCCGAAGGTGGACAGCAGCTCCTGCGCCATCCAGCCGGCACGCAACAGCCATTGGCATTGCGTGCAATAGGTGATGCGGATGACGGGAAGCGGCTTGTCGGTCATACGAGATTGAGCTTCGCTCATATCGGATCGCGTTGCCGGTCAGGCCGCGCTGAGCTTGGCCATCGTCTCGTCGTCGACCTCGAAATTGGCGTAGACGCTCTGCACGTCGTCGTCATCCTCGAGGGTGGCGACCAGCTTCATCAGCGACTGCGCCCGCTCTTCATCGACCGGCACGTTGTTCTGCGGCTGCCAGATCGGCTTCACCGATTCCGCCTCGCCGAGCGCCGCTTCAAGCGACTTCGATACTTCGCCCAGATTTTCGAAGCTGCAATAGATGGTGTGGCCTTCCTCGTCGGACTCGACGTCGTCGGCACCGGCCTCGATCGCGGCTTCCATCACCTTGTCGGCGCTGCCGGCCGAAGCCGGATAGTAGATCTCGCCGACCCGGTTCCACATGAATGACACTGAGCCGGTTTCGCCGAGCGCTCCGCCGGCCTTGGTGAAGGCGGCGCGCACATTGGAGGCGGAGCGGTTGCGGTTGTCGGTCAGCGCCTCGACGATCAGCGCCACGCCGCCCGGGCCATAGCCCTCGTAGCGCACGGCTTCGTAGTTCTCGCCGTCGCCCGCGGAAGCCTTGTTGATGGCGCGCTGGATGTTGTCCTTCGGCATCGACACGGCCTTGGCGTTCTGCACCGCAAGGCGAAGCCTCGGGTTCATCGCCGGGTCCGGCGTGCCGGTCTTGGCCGCGACGGTGATTTCGCGCGCCAGCTTGGAAAACATTTTCGACCGCACCGCGTCCTGACGGCCCTTGCGGTGCATGATGTTCTTAAATTGCGAATGGCCAGCCATGGCACCCCTGTCGTGTTCGGCTAGAGCATTGCGGAGCGAAATGGGATCACCTCGCCATCCGCAAATTGCTCGAATTCAAATTTTCAGAACGCTCCAGGCATGCCTGCGAAGGCACACGGCGCTCTCTGTCGGAATGGCCGGCTTATAGATAAATCGGCTCAATTCGTCCAGACGCGCCGTAACTCCGGCGCCGGAGAGGCCGCTCAGCTCTCGAGATCGGACTTCAGCCGGTCGAGAATGCTGATCGCGTGGCCGGCATACTGGCTGATCCAGCGATCGTGGATCTGCTTGATCGGCAAGGCATTGAGATGGTTCCAACGCTCGCGTCCCTCGCGCCTCGCAACCACCAGGTCGGCCTCCTCCAGCACTTTCAGATGCATCATCACCGTGCAGCGGTCCATGTCCGGGAACGCCTCGCAAAGCGCGCCGGTGGTCTGCGGCTGATCCTTCAGGCGATCCAGCAACTCGCGCCGGCGTGGATGCGCCAAGGCCTTGAAAACATGGTCGTCCGCGGTTTGGCTTGACATGTTATGTTTCTATAACATATTGTTCCACTGAGCAAGGAAGGAGCTGTGGATATGCCCCTTGGATTCAGGATTTCCGGACGCATCGGCAAACCAGTCGCCGAGGTCTTCGACGCGGTGGTCAACCCGACGAAGCTCAGCGGGTATTTTACGACGCTTGGCGGCGCCTCGGCGCCACTGGTCCCCGGCACCACGGTCACATGGTGGAAGACCGTGCCCGTCGAGGTCGATGAGGTGGTGCCCAACGAGCGCATCGTGCTGCGCTGGGATGGCAGCGGCCCCGGCGTTGTACCGGCTTACAAGACCACGATCGAAATGAGCTTCGAAGCCCTGGATGACGGTGGCACCTTCGTCACCATTGCCGAAAGCGGATGGCGCGAGGACGAGGCCGGCCGCAAATCATCCTACGGCAATTGCGAGGGCTGGTCGCAGATGCTGTCTTGCATGAAAGCTTACGTCGAGTACGGCATCAATCTGCGTGAAGGGTTCTACCCCAGCGAAATGCGCGGTGAACTGCCGACGTCGGAAAGCAAATGATCCTGCGGCGGGAGCGACAGCCGCACGCTGCCGCCCTCGTTGCCACCATCAATGCCCGCCGCCAGACCCCTGCTTCTTGCGATTCCGCGCCAGCATGTTGAGACCCTCGACCAGCGCCGAGAAGCCCATCGCCGCGTAGATATAGCCCTTGGGCACGTGATAGCCCATGCCGTCGGCGATCAGCGTCATGCCGATCATCAGCAGGAAGCCCAGCGCCAGCATGACGATGGAGGGGTTCCTGGCGATGAAGTTGGCGAGCGGCGCCGCAGCCAGCATCATCACGCTCACCGCCACGATCACCGCGATATACATGATGGCGATCTCGTCGGTCATGCCGACGGCGGTGATGATGGAATCGATCGAGAAGACGAGGTCGAGCAGCAGGATCTGGAAGATGGCACCGGCAAGGCTCAGCTGCAGCGTACCCACCATCGTGTCCTGGTGGTCCTGCGGGTCGACCGTGTGATGGATTTCCTTGGTCGCCTTCCAGACCAGGAACAGGCCGCCGGCGATCAGGATCAGGTCGCGCCAGGAAAATCCGTGGCCGAAGGCGGTGAACACCGGCGTCGTCAGCTGCACGATGATCGAGATCGTGGCGAGCAGGATGAGCCGCATGACCAGCGCCGCCGAGATGCCCAGCCGGCGGGCGCGGGCGCGCTGCGCTTCCGGCAGCTTGTTGGTCAGGATCGAGATGAAGATCAGATTGTCGATGCCGAGCACGATCTCGAGCACCACCAGTGTCAAAAGCGCAACCCAGGCGGTCGGGTCGGAAACAAAGGCAAAGTGCGGCGCCAGGAATTCGACAAGCTGCATGGAGGTCGTCCCCTCTACGATCTAGAGCAGTTTCGTCGCCAGTTAGGCACTGACCTCGCCTATATCAATGTCAGGACCAGAAAGACGGCGCCGTTTCTTCCAGCCGAGGCCCGCGACGAAACGGCGCGATCCTTTCCGCAAGCCCGGTGCGGTCGGAAATATCGACGCCGACGCCGCAGAGAGTCGCCGGTCCAGTCGCCGCTTCGAAGCGGCCTTTCGGCACCTTGGAAAGAAACCGATTGAGCGGCTCTTCCTTGTCCATGCCCAGCGAGGAATCGTAATCGCCGCACATGCCGGCGTCCGAGATATAGGCGGTGCCACCATTGAGGATCTGATGATCGGCGGTCGGCTGATGCGTATGCGTTCCGACCACGAGGCTGGCGCGGCCGTCGACGAAATGCGCGAAGCACATCTTCTCCGAGGTCGCCTCGGCATGGAAATCGACAATCGCCGCATCGGCCTGCTCGCCGAGCGGACAGGCGGCAATCTCCCGCTCGCCGGCCTGGAACGGATCGTCCAGCTCCGGGTGCATGAAGACGCGGCCCATGATGTTGGCGACCAGCACGCGCGCGCCGTTGCGGGCGATGTAGACGCCGGAGCCGCGCCCTGGCGTGCCCTTGGGAAAATTGGAGGGCCGCAGGAAACGCTCCTCGCGTGGCGCGAAGATCAGCGCGTCGCGCTGGTCCCAGACATGGTTGCCGGTGGTGACGACATCCGCGCCCGCAGCGAGCGTCTCGCGAAAGATGTCCTCGGTGATGCCGAAGCCGCCGGCGGCGTTCTCGCCATTGACGATTACGAAGTCGAGCCTGAAGTCGGAAATCAGCCCCGGCAGCTGTTCCCACACTGCCGTGCGCCCTGTTTTGCCAACCATGTCGCCGAGAAAGAGGAGTCTCATAGCCACTTCTATCCAGAGCTGTGGACACTAGGCAAGCGGCACCGAGGTCCTTAACGCCGGCCGAAAGTGCCGCGTTGCTGATCGGCTGGCCCCGCTCCAGCGCCGGCAACGCGAACGGTCGATGGCGCCATGGGCGGCGTTTTGCGTCCTCGCAACCAGAAGAACCAGATGTAGAACAAGGTGAACCCACCGGTGACGGCGAGCAGCAGCAGCCCGCCGCGCCAGCCCTTCATCGCGGCCGTGTCGAGGTTCGACGGATCGGCAGGGTCGTAGTAAAACTCTATCCTGTCGCCCCTGGCTGCCTTGTAGAGACCGATGTCCTTGTCCTTGCCGGACCACGTCATCGGCGCGTCATTGGCAACATAGCTGACGACGACATTGATGCCGTCCGTGGTGAGACCGTTCGCCCGCGTTTCGCTGTAGGGGCTGACATCCGTTACGGTGGCAACCGTGCGCTGCCAGGCGGCCTGGTGATGCAAGCTTGTGCCGATGATGTGCGCTCCCATCGCAAACAGCACCGCGGCGATCAGGGCGAAAGGCATCAGCAAGTAACGCGCGAAGATAAACACCACGACCCCGTCGGTTCGGACTTAGCGCAGGAATATCACCCGACGGTTCTTTGAAACGCGTTAAGCAGATCGTGATATTTTAAGCGACATCGAAGTGGCGCAATCCGCTCTCGGTCAGTATTTCCGGAATGATGACGTCATGGTTCTCTTCCGGCACCCGCTCGACTTCCTGGCAGTCGAAGGCGATGCCGATCAGCCTGGGCGTGATGCCCTTTTCGGCCAGCCTGGCGATGGCGCGGTCGTAATAGCCGGCGCCGTAGCCGATGCGGTGGCCGCGGCCGTCGAAGGCGGCGAGCGGCACCAGCATCAGCGTCGGGTCGAGCACTTCCGCCTCTTCATGCGGCCCGACCGTGCCGAAGCCCATATCGACCATCGGCGCGCCGCGCACCAGCTCGCGGAAGACGATCGTGGTCTTGTCCAGGATCGCCGGCAGGCAGAGCCTGGCGCCCTTCTCGCGCAGCGCGAACATCAGCGGCCGCACATCGACCTCCGAGCGCATCGGCCAGAAGCCGGAGACGATGCGGCCGGGCTCGAAGTCGATCTTCTCCTTTGCCGTCTCGGCCATTTCGAGCGCGATCTCGACGCGCCAGAATTCGTCGAGCGCATCGCGGCGCGCCAGCGCTTCCTTGCGAAGCTGTTTCTTCAGGTCTTTCGGTGAGTTCATGCTCAGACGCTAGAAAGGGCCGGAATTGGGTGGAGTCTTAGGAACGACGTTTTCTAGCGCATGTCTCCCGAAATCGGGAGAGTGACGATCCACACAACCGGTGGAGAGGTCGATCCCGGGTGCCTACAAAGTAGGTGGGCGCCGTGTGAGAAAACCCACGGGTCTTCCCAGGGACAGCTCCCTAAGGATCGATAAGGCCCCGGGGATAAGTTTCTCCTGCCGGGAAGCACAGACCGCCGTGGACAAATATAGGCCGATGGTTAGCCGTGCGCCAGAGACACGAGCGACCAATACGCGTAATTCGCCTTGCGGACCATCTCGATCAGAGGCTCTCGGCAACCGCCCTTGCGCGGCCGGCCTCGCCTCCTTACGGTCCAGCCCCACGGACAGGAGAAAAAATGCGTTTCGAAGGCACCGCGGCTTACGTCGCCGACAAGGATCTGATGGTCGCGGTCAACGCCGCGATCGCGCTGGAGCGGCCCTTGCTGGTCAAGGGCGAGCCCGGTACCGGCAAGACCGAGCTCGCCCGCCAGGTGGCGTCGGCGCTTGGGCTCGAATTCATCGAATGGAACGTCAAATCGACCACCAAGGCGCAGCAAGGCCTTTATGAATATGACGCCGTGTCGCGGCTGCGCGACAGCCAGCTCGGCGACGAGCGCTTCAACGACATCGCCAACTACATCAAGCGCGGCAAGCTATGGGACGCCTTCGCGGCGCAAAAGAAGGTCGTGCTTTTGATCGACGAGATCGACAAGGCAGACATCGAATTCCCCAACGACCTCCTGCAGGAGCTCGATCGGATGGAATTCTTCGTCTACGAGACCGGCGAGACGATCCGCGCCGAGTTCCGGCCGATCGTCATCATCACCTCGAACAATGAGAAGGAACTGCCCGACGCCTTCCTGCGTCGCTGCTTCTTCCACTATATCCGCTTCCCCGACATCGACACGCTGCACCGCATCGTCGAGGTGCATTACCCCGGCGTAAAGGAGAACCTGGTGCGGGCGGCTCTAACCCAGTTCTACGAGATCCGCGAGGTGCCGGGCCTGAAGAAGAAGCCGTCGACCTCCGAAGCGCTCGACTGGATCCGCCTGCTGGTCGCCGACGACATCGCACCAGAGGATTTGCGCGCCGAGCCGAAGAACATGTTGCCGAAACTGCACGGCGCGCTGCTCAAGAACGAGCAGGACGTGCATTTGTTCGAGCGGCTCGCGTTCATGGCCAGACGGCAGGGATGACGCGCGGTTCTCGCATCTGGCGCCTAATTTAGGCCTCCGCCACGCTCCGGGCCGAGTCCTTCTCTGCTGAGAGGGCGCTGCCCGGGCCGAAGATGACGAAGCCAATCACCGACAGCAGAAGCACGCCGATCCCGCTATAGAGCATGACCCAGCCAAAGCCGTTGACCAGAGAGGCGTGAACGATCGCGCCGGTTGGATCGAGAGCAGCGAGTTCCGGCGAGGCTTGCGTCAGATCATCGAGATTGCCGCCGGCAATTCTTTCCGCCAGCAAGCGCAGCTCGTTCCCATCGATGGCGGGCCCGAATGCGGCACGCAGATGGGAAACGATCCCTTGCGTCAACAACTGCCCGAGCACGGCGATGTTGATGGCTAAAGTGATCAGGCGCGCGCTGATGTCGATGCCCGACGCCATGCCAGCGCGATCGGGCGATACCGACCCGGTTGTGGTGTGGGTGGTCGGCGAATTGGTCAGGCCGATGCCGATGCCGGCGATCAGCGTGCCGGGCAACATGGTCAGCCAATTGGCACCATCGAGGCCCGAGCCGATCCGCATGGCGAGGAACCCGATCCCCAATGTGAGCAGCCCGAGCGGCACCGCGACTCGTGCCTGATAGCGGGCTCGCAGGCGCTCGGCGATCGGCGGCATCAGCATGAAGGGGAGCGTGTAGGCGAGCAGCAGCAGGCCGGTGGTGGTACTGTCGTAGCCGAGAACGCCCGAGAAATAGATCGGCAGGTAGATGATAAACGGCCAATAGCTGAAATTCATGCCGATGGCGCCCATGATCGCGCCAGAGAACTGGCGGATGCGGAACACGGAGAAATCGAACATCGGATAGGAACTGATCGTCTCCGCGACAAGGAACACAACGAAGGAGACGGCCGCCGCGGCCGTCACGCCGATGCGGACACCCAAGCTGAGCTCCGCCCCTTGGGTGATCAGATAGGAGAAACCGAACACCGCGAGCGAGAGCGTGAGCATGCCGGCCCAATCGAGCTTCTGAGCGTTGCGGTCGCGCGATTCCGTGACTCCGGCGCCGATGAAGGCCAAAGCGAGGATCGCGAGCGGCACGTGGATCAGGAACACCCACTGCCAGCTCGACAGCGCGACGATAAAGCCGCCGATCGCAGGCCCAAAGCCGAGGCCGATGCCCGAGACCACGCTCCAGGCGACAAACGCCTTGCCGCGTTCGCGGCCGTCCTGGAACTGGTGCGACAGCACCGCGACGCTGCAGGTCAGCATCGCTCCGCCAGCGAGGCCCTGCAGGAACCGAGCAACGATCAAGAGCCACGCGCTCGGCGCAAGGCCACACAGCAGCGAGGCGAGTCCGAAGGCGACAGTGGTGATCACCATCACGCGCTTGCGGCCCAAACGGTCGGCCAGCGTCCCCGTCGCCATCAGGACCGTCGTGCAGGCAATGGTATAGGCGTTCATGATCCATTGCAGGTCCTTAAAACTGGCCGCAAGCACGCTTTCAAGTTTCGGGAGGATCACCGGCACGCTGGAGATTTCGAGACCGAACAGCAGCGAGGCAAGACAAACGCCGGTAAGCGCAATGGTGTTTCGATGAAACGTCATGTCGGTCACTTTCGATCTGGCTTGAAGAACGGGCGCCGCCGTTTTTCAACGGCAGTCGCCGAGGACATAGAGGAGGCTTGACCATGAAAAAAGGCTATGCGTATCTATTTCAGACATGACAAAATGGAATGCACACAATGACCAGCCTTGACGTCGATGCCGTGCGGACCTTCGTGATGGTGGCCGAGTTGCAGAGCTTCACGCGCGCGGCCGCGGCACTCGACAGCACGCAGGCGACGATCAGCGTCAAGTTGCGCCGGCTGGAGGAGAAGCTGGGCGCGCGTTTAATCGAGCGAACCCCGCGTCGCGTGAGCCTCTCGGCAAGGGGAGCCGTCTTCCTGCCCGCAGCGCGCGAGTTCCTTGCCGCTCATGAGCGTGCCATGGCCGAGTTTTCCACCACACCGTGTCGCCTCGCGCTCGGCTTTGTCGACCACGTCGCCGGACCGGAGCTTTCCGTGCTTTTGGCACAGCTTCACGCGCATGATCCGTCGCTAGCGCTCAGCATGAGGATCGAGACCTCGTCTCTGCTGGAGGAAGCCTTCGACCGCGGCGAGCTCGATGCGGTGATCGTCCACCGCGAAAGCGACCGCCGAGGCACGACACTCTCGCGCACGCAATATGGCTGGTTCGCCGCGCCCACATTCGAATGGCGGCACGGGACGCCACTGCGTCTAGCGCTTTTAAGCACGGTATGCACCTGTCCGGATCGTCTGAGAGCGATCGAGGCGCTGGACCGGGCCGGCATCGCCTGGGACGAGGCGTTCCTGGGTGGCGGCGGCACCGCCGTCAACATCGCGGTGTCCGCGGGTTTCGCCGTTGCCGCGCTTGCCCATCGCGTCGTTCCTCACGGCCTGATCGATGTCGGCCGCAAGCTGGGTTTGCCACCAATTCCGTCTTCCGAGATCGTCCTGCATTCGCACGCCCTGGCGCCGCGGGCGCGAGAGGCGCTCAGCATGCTCACCACCGCATTTCGCGAGTACAATTTGCCGCCGGGATAGGGCAAAGGAGTCTCCTGGGCCTGATTCCATTGGGGAGCCCAGGCTTCGGAGGAGAATGAAATGTCCGAGATCACCATCCGCCCGCTCGCGCAGTCCGATCACGCCGACTGGCGCCGGCTTTGGACCGACTATCTGACCTTCTACGAGACGAAGCTCCCGGAAGAGGTCTACGCCATCACCTGGAAGCGGCTGTTCACGGACGGTGAGTTCGAGCCGAAAGGTTTCATCGCCACGCTCGACGGCAAGGCGGTTGGGTTGACCCACTACCTCTATCACCGCTCCGGCTGGTCGGAGAAAAACAACTGCTACCTGCAGGACCTGTTCGCCGACCCCGAGGTGCGCGGCAAAGGCGTGGGCGCCGCGCTGATCAAAGCGGTGCAGGACGAGGCCGGCAAGATCGGCGTGAAGAATGTCTATTGGATGACGCACGAGACCAACGCCACGGCGCGCCGGCTCTATGATCATGTGGCAAGGCGGACGGGCTTTATCGAGTACGATCTGCTGTAATCACGGTCCATGGGTGAAACGATCGAAATTGCGCAATATATTGCGCAGACGCGAGAGGCGAAATGCCGCTAATAGAAACCAATACGCGTAAGATTGTTGGCAGGCTCTTGCGCGAAGGTGGTTGAATGTCGGCGGCGGCAAGCATGAAAAGTATGAGCATCCGGAAAGACCGGACGTAACGATCATCGTGCCTCGTCACCGCGAACAGTCCCTGGGCGTGGCGCGTTCGATCGCTCGACTTGCTGGATGGATTTGAGGACTATTCACATGACGCACTATGTCGGAATACTCGACGGAGCCGACGACGTCTGGGGCGTACGGGTCCCCGATCTTCCCGGCTGCCACGGCGGCGGGGCAAATCCCGAGGAAGCAATCGCCGACGCGACGTCGGCCATGCGTGAATGGGCTGAGGCCCGAATAGCAAAGCAACTGCCGATGCCTGCCCCTCGCACGATGACGCAATTGTTGCGGTCAGGTGAGATTGATAGCACTGCCGGCGAATCGGCGGTGATGATCCCCGTGCTGATCGATTCAGGGAGACCTGTCCGAGCCAATCTGTCCCTTGATGCAGGTCTGTTGGCAGCAATAGACGAAGAAGCGGGCCGGCGCGGCCTTACCCGCTCTGCGTTCATTGCAAGCGCGGCACGCGAGAAGATCGAGGGACAAAGATAACAATTCAACCATGTTCATCCCCTTCTTCCTCGAACTGAAGGCCGCGCGGGTTCCCGTTTCGCTCAGGGAATATCTGTCGCTGGTGGAAGGGCTGGAGGCCGGGCTGGTCGACTATGACGTCGAGGCTTTCTACTACCTCGCGCGCTCGGCCCTGGTGAAGGACGAGCGCCATATCGACCGCTTCGACCAGGTCTTCGCGCATGTCTTCAAGGGCGTCGAGGCGCTTGGCGGCCCTGATGCTGTCGATGTCGCCAACATCCCCGAGGAATGGCTGCGCCGGCTGGCCGAAAAGCACCTGACCGAGGAGGAGAAAAAGCTGGTCGAGGCACTGGGCGGCTTCGACAAGCTGATGGAAACCTTGAAGCAGCGGCTCGAGGAGCAAAAAGGCCGGCACCAGGGGGGCTCGAAATGGATAGGCACCGGCGGCACCTCGCCCTTCGGCGCCTATGGCTACAATCCAGAAGGCGTGCGCATCGGCCAGCATGAAAGCCGGCATCGCCGCGCGGTGAAAGTCTGGGACAAGCGCGAGTTCAGGAATTTCGACGACACCGTCGAGCTCGGCACCCGCAACATCAAGGTGGCGCTGAAGCGGCTGCGCCGCTGGGTGCGCGAGGGCGCCGAGGAGGAGTTCGACCTGCCCGGCACCATCCACGCCACCGCCGAGCACGGTTATCTCGACGTCAAGACCAGGCCCGAGCGGCGCAATGCCGTGAAGCTTTTGATGTTCTTCGATGTCGGCGGCTCGATGGATGACCATATTAGAAGCGTCGAGGAGCTTTTCTCGGCCGCGCGCGCCGAGTTCCGCCAGCTCGAATATTTCTACTTCCACAATTGCCTCTACGAGCGCGTCTGGAAGGACAATCGCCGCCGGCTTGCCGAGACGATCCCGACCTTCGACCTGATCCACAAATACGGGCCGGATTATAAGGTGATCGTCGTCGGCGACGCCTCGATGAGCCCCTACGAGATCGCGCATCCCGGCGGCTCGGTCGAGCACTGGAACCCGGAGGCCGGCAGCGCGTGGCTGACGCGACTCTTGCAGCAATGGCCGAACGCGATCTGGCTGAATCCGGAAGCCGAGAAGAACTGGCGCTACACGCACTCGATCGCCATGATCAGCGAGATCTTCGGCGGCCGCATGTTCCCGCTGACACTGGCCGGGCTGGAAGCCGCGACAAGGCAGTTGTCGCGCAAGCGCTGAACTGCTGGTTGCAACGTTGAAATTCAGGTCAGGCCGAGTCGAAAATGGTGGCATCCGAGAACCGGAGCGGAGCGTACTTAATGTACGTGAGCACCGGAAGCGCAGGATGCCGGCATTTGCAGACCGGCCTCACCTGATATATCTGTAACAAACGCCTATGTTCCGACGAATACCCGTTGCAAGCAACAACGAGCCGCCAAGGCCGAGGAGATTTCATGGACACCCACGCCTATCCCGTCACCCGCACCGATGCCGAGTGGCGCGCCCGGCTGACGCCGGAGCAGTATGCCGTCATGCGCAACCACGGCACCGAGCGCCCCGGCAGCTGCGCCCTGCTCTATGAGAAGCGCGCCGGCACTTTCTTTTGCGTCGGCTGTGACCAGCCGCTGTTCGAATCCAAGCTGAAATTCGAGAGCGGCACCGGCTGGCCGAGCTTCAACGATCCGGTCCCGGGCTCGATCGAGACCACCGTCGACCGCAGCTACGGCATGGTCCGCACCGAATGCCACTGCTCGCGCTGCGGCAGCCATCTCGGTCATGTCTTCGAGGACGGCCCGCCGCCCACCGGCCTGCGCTATTGCATCAACGGCGTGGCGCTGCGCTTCGAACCGGCGACCTGACATTCCGGAAACAACTCCCAAAGGGCGGCTTCGGCCGCCCTTTTTTGTTGCTCAAACGACGACCGTCGCGATCAGCCAGAGCGCCGAACCCAGCATCATCAGCTGCGCCTTGAACCCGCCGCTCTTCTCCGCCGTTCGCCAGACGGCGATGGTCAGGAAGATGTTGTAGGGAACAGGCAGGAAGTGCACCGCCAGCACCAGCCAGAGCGGCAGCTTCAATCCAAGCAGGGTCAGCGCAAGCGCCGAAGAGGCGACGCTCAGGATGGTCGCGACGAGCAGCATGTCGCGCCAGAACAGCCGATCGAGCGGCGCTTCACCCCTCCAGCGCGTGCGGAAAAAATCCGTCATCCCGGCGACCTATCTCCGCCCCAGGACGTCGGTCACGGCTTCTTCGAAGCGCGAGCATTCCCTCACCAGCCAGTCGGTCATGGCCGGCCAGTTGTCCTCGGCATAGCAGTTCACATGCCATAGCGAATTGATGCCGAGACCTTGCGAGCTCTGCTCGGGCTTGAGCTTCAGCTTCGCCTCGATCGCCGGCTGAAACGGCTTCAGCCGCGACCATGAGTCCGTCGCGCCGAACTTCTCGTTGCGCCCGAAGAAGACGCCGACATGGTTCTGCGCCGGCGCGACATACATCGAAAGCACCAGGGCGAAATCCGGCAACCCGCGCTGCCAGAACCACGGCCCGCGCCTTGCAAGCGTGGCTCTTTCTTGCGGATGCCGCTCGGCGAACAGGGCCCAGAAGCCGCGATGGCGGAACTCCGAGGCGCGACGGCCGCCGAAGTCGAATTCGGTCATGACCGGGTGCCCCGCTGGCCGAGACTGTTTCGAAATTCGCTCTGGCGAGTCATGTGGTGGCGGTTTCGAGAACCGTAGCGCAGCGGACATTTGGGTCCGTGAGCAACGGAAGCGCAGAAAACGCCATCAGATGGCCGCCGGAGAATTTCCAAACAGTCTCCTCAGACCATGCCGAGAGCGGCCTTGTAGAGATCGAGGATCGACTCCTCTTCCTGCCGCTCCGCCTGGTCCTTCTTGCGCAGCCGCACGATGGTGCGGATCGCCTTGGTGTCGAAGCCGGTGCCCTTGGCCTCGGCATAGACATCCTTGATGTCGTCGGAGATCGTCTTCTTCTCTTCCTCGAGCCGCTCGATGCGCTCGATGATGGTGCGCAGCTGGCCGGCGGCTACAGTCTGGCTGGTCTCGGTGATTTCGTCGGCCATTTTTCTCTCCGCGTCTTCTGAAGCCAAGGCGATTCCCACCACGGCGAATTGGAGCGGGTTCCCTGCCCGAGCGGGCGCGGCGGGTCAAGACACTTGTCGAGCGGCTGTGGACGGCTGCTGTCAGCCGCCCGCCAGGCATCGCGCTCCGACCGTCACTTAAAGGCTATGAGCAGATCCTTCGCATCGATCTGGTCGCCAGCCTTGACCAGCACCTCGGCGATCTCGCCGTCGCGTTCGGCGTGCAGCGCGGTCTCCATCTTCATGGCCTCGATCGACAGCAGCACGTCGCCCGCCTTGACCTCCTGTCCAGGCGCGACGGCAAGCGCCGACACGACGCCCGGCATCGGCGCGCCGACATGCCCCTCATTGCCGGGCTCGGCCTTGCGGCGCGCCTTGGCAGCGGAAGCGCCATGCGCCCTGTCCGGCACCTTGACGCGGCGCGGCTGGCCGTTGAGCTCGAAGAAGACCGTGACCATACCCTTGTCGTCGACATCGCCGAAGGCCTGGCAGCGAACCACCAGCGTCTTGCCCTTCTCGATGTCGAGGAAGATCTCGTCTTCCGACTTCATGCCGTAGAAATAGGTCGGCGTCGGCAGGACGCTCACCGGCCCGTAGGTCTCCTGCGCGGCGGCGAAGTCGGTGAACACCTTCGGATACATCAGCCAGGATGCGAACTCGTACTCCGAGAGCTTGCGCTCGAGCTTGGCCTCGATGTCCTTGCGGCTGGCCTTGAGGTCAGCGGGCTTCAGCAGCGAGCCGGGCCGAACGGTAATCGGCTTCTCGCCCTTCAGCGCCTTCTTCTGCAGCGCCGCCGGCCAGCCGCCGGGTGACTGGCCGAGATCGCCGCGCAGCATCGACACGACCGAATCCGGGAAGGCGATGTCCTTGGCCGGGTTCTCGACATCGGCGACGGTGAGGTCCTGGCTGACCATCATCAGCGCCATGTCGCCGACCACCTTGGACGACGGCGTCACCTTGACGATGTCGCCGAACATCAGGTTGACGTCGTGATAGGCCTGCGCCACCTCGTGCCAGCGTGTCTCCAGCCCGAGCGAGCGCGCCTGTTCCTTGAGGTTGGTGAACTGGCCGCCCGGCATTTCGTGCAGATAGACTTCCGAGGCCGGCCCCTTGAGATCGCTCTCGAAGGCCGCGTACTGGTTGCGGACCGCCTCCCAGTAGAAGGAGATGTGGCGGATCCATTGCGGGTCGAGACCGGGATCGCGCTCGGTGCCCTTAAGCGCCTCGACGATCGAGCCGAGGCAGGGCTGCGAGGTGTTGCCGGAGAAGGAATCCATCGCCGCGTCGATGGCGTCGGCGCCGCTCTCCACCGCCGCCAGCACCGTCGCCGCCGAGAGGCCCGACGTGTCGTGCGTGTGGAAATGGATCGGCAGGTCGGTCGCCTCGCGCAGCGCCTTGAACAACACGCGCGCCGCGGCGGGCTTGAGCAGCCCGGCCATGTCCTTGACGGCAATGATGTGGGCGCCGGCCGCTTCCAGCTCCTTGGCCAGCCCGACATAATATTTGAGGTCGTATTTCGCCCGCGCCGGATCGAGGATGTCGCCAGTGTAGCATATCGCCGCTTCGACCAGCTTGCCTTCGGCGCCGACCGCGTCCATGGCGACCCGCATGTTCTCGACCCAGTTCAGGCAGTCGAAGACGCGGAACAGGTCGACGCCGCCGCTTGCCGCCTGTTTGACGAAATGCTGCACGACATTGTCGGGATAGTTGGTGTAGCCGACGCCGTTGGCGCCGCGCAAAAGCATCTGCAGCAGAAGGTTGGGCGCTGCCTCGCGCACCTTGCTCAGCCGCTCCCAAGGGTCCTCGGTGAGGAAGCGCATGGCGACGTCGAAGGTGGCGCCGCCCCAGCATTCCAGCGACAACAGTTGCGGCAGGGCGCGCGCATAGGTGCCGGCGATGCCGACAATGTCATAGGTGCGCATGCGCGTGGCGAGCAGCGACTGGTGGCCGTCGCGCATCGTCGTGTCGGTGACCAGCACCTGGCGCTGCTCGCGCATCCACGCAGCGAATTTTTCAGGACCCAGCGCGTCGAGCCTCTGCTTGCTGCCCTCCGGGATATGGCCGTTGAGATAGGGCACCACGGGTGCGGCCGCATTCGCCTTCGGCGCCGGCCGGCCGCGCGTCTCGGGGTGGCCGTTGACGCTGACATCGGCCAGATAGGTGAGCAGCTTGGTGGCGCGGTCCTGCCGCTTCACCTGCTCGAACAGTTCAGGCGTCGTGTCGATGAACTTGGTCGTGTAGGAATTGTCGGCGAAGCGCGGGTGGTTGATGATCGCTTCGAGGAAGGTGAGGTTGGTGGCCACACCCCGGATGCGGAACTCGCGCAGCGCCCGGTTCATGCGCGAGATCGCCTCGCCGGGCGTCGGCGCCCAGGCCGTCACCTTTTCGAGCAGCGGATCGTAGAACCGGGTGATGACCGCGCCCGAATAGGCGGTGCCGCCGTCGAGCCGGATGCCGAAGCCGGCCGCCTCGCGATAGGCGGTGATGCGGCCATAGTCCGGGATGAAATTGTGCTCCGGATCCTCGGTGGTGATGCGGCACTGCAGCGCGTGGCCGTTGAGCCTGATGTCCTTTTGCGCCGGCACGCCCGACTGCTTGGTGCCGATGGCGAAGCCGTCGAGGATATGGATCTGCGCCTTGACGATGTCGATGCCGGTCACCTGCTCGGTGACGGTATGCTCGACCTGGATGCGCGGATTGACTTCGATGAAGTAGAACTTGCCGGTGTCGGCGTCCTGCAGGAACTCGACCGTGCCGGCGCCGATATAGCTGGTCTCGCGCGCGATCTTGAGCGCGTAGCCGCAAAGCTCCTGGCGCAGCTCTTCGCTCAAGTAAGGCGCCGGCGCGCGCTCAACGACCTTCTGGTTGCGGCGCTGAATCGAGCAGTCGCGCTCGAACAGATGCACCGCATTGCCATGGGTGTCGCCCAGCACCTGGACCTCGACATGGCGGGCGCGTTCGATCAGCTTTTCGAGATAGACCTCGTCCTTGCCGAAGGCGGCCTTGGCCTCGCGCTTGCCTTCCATCACCTCGCGCGCGAGGTCTGCCTCGGCACGGATGGCGCGCATGCCGCGGCCGCCGCCGCCCCATGAGGCCTTCAGCATCACCGGATAGCCGATCTGCGCGGCGAGCTTCTTGACCTCGTCCATGTCGTCGGGCAGCGGATCGGTTGCCGGCACGACCGGCACGCCGACCTCGATCGCCAGGTTGCGCGCGGCGACCTTGTTGCCCAGCCGGCGCATCGTTTCCGGCTTCGGGCCGATGAAGGTGATGCCGGCTTCGGCGCAGGCCTCGGCGAATTCCGGGCTTTCCGACAGCAGGCCGTAACCGGGATGGATGGCATCAGCGCCCGACAGCCTGGCGACCCGGATCACCTCCTCGATCGACAGGTAGCTCTCGATCGGACCCATGTCCTTGGCGAGATGCGGCCCGCGTCCGACCTGGTAGCTTTCATCGGCCTTGAAGCGGTGCAGCGAATATTTGTCCTCCTCCGCCCAGATCGCCACGGTTTTGAGACCGAGCTCATTGGCCGCGCGGAACACGCGGATGGCGATTTCGGACCGGTTGGCGACGAGGATCTTCGTGATGGCCAAGGACTGGGCTCCAGCAGCGTAAAGGAGGTAGACGGCGCAATGATTAACGTGAAAATGCTGCAGCGCAAACAAATTTGCGCGACACCTAAAACGGTTTAACTCGCTTGTTTGCGGCAGGCGCGCCGTTGTTGCTCCTCCGCCGGTCTGTCGCGGGCGGCGAGGCCGCGTTCCGAGCTCGCCGGGCGAGGCTTCCGGCCGGCCGCGGCCGCGCAAAAAATGCCCGGCGCAAGCGCCGGGCATCCGTTGCAAGTCGGCTTCTATTTGCCGGCTTATTTCTCGAAGTAGCTGTACTTGCCGTCGTCACCCTTCTTCCATTCGTAGATGACGTAGTCGGGACGGGTGATGTCGCCCTTGGAGTCGTAGCCGATCTCGCCGATGGCCGTCTTCCATGGACCGCCGGACTTGATGATCTCGGCAACCTTCTGCGCATCGTCGGCCGAGCCAGCCTTGGCGATGGCCTGCGAGATGATCTGCACGGCGGCGTAGGAGTAGAGCGTGTAGGCTTCCGGCTCGAAGCCGGCGGCGCGGAACTTCTCCACCACTTCCTTCGCGGCCGGGTTCTTGCGCGGATCCGGAGCGAAGGTGTTGAGCGTGCCGGCGACCGCGTCACCCGCGATCGAGGCCAGCTCGTTGGAGACGATGCCGTCGCCTGAGAACAGCGGCGCCTTCAGGCCCTGGTCGGCCGACTGACGGATGATGAGGCCGGCTTCCGTGTGCAGGCCGCCCCAGTAGATCAGGGTGACGCCGCTTTCCTTCATCTTGGCGATGAGGGCCGAGAAGTCCTTGTCGCCGACATTCACGCCTTCATAAAGCACTTCGGTGATGCCGTTGGCGTTGAGGTTCTTCTTGGTCTCATCCGCGAGGCCCTGGCCGTAAGGCGTCTTGTCGTGGATGATGGCGATCTTGGCATCCTTGAAGTTCTTGGCGATATAGTCGCCCGCCACCTTGCCCTGCTGGTCGTCGCGACCGCAGGTACGGAAGGTGTTCCACAGGCCGCGCTCGGTGAGCTTCGGATTGGTCGCGGCCGGGGTCATGACGAGGATGCCGTTTTCCGCATAGACTTCCGACGCGGGAATGGTCACGCCCGAGTTGAAGTGGCCGTCGACGAACTTGACGCCGTCGGCGACGAACTTGTTGGCGACCGAGATGCCCTGCTTGGGGTCGGAGACGTCGTCGCCGATCTCGAGCTTGAGCTGCTGGCCATTGACGCCGCCTGCCGCGTTGATGTCGGCGACAGCCTGTTCCGCGCCCTTCTGCAGCTGTGCGCCGAAGGCCGCGTTCGGGCCGGTGATCGGACCGGCGACGCCGATCAGGATATCGGCCCACGCGCTGCCGCTGAACGCGATGAACGCGGTCAGCGCAACGGCGGACAAGAGTGATTTTTTCATTGAAACGCTCCCATTTACGGAGTGGGCGTGGATGATACTTTCATGCGATGCCCACCCTTATCGCAGAAAGCATAGAATGCCGATTTTCAGGCACTTGTCACGCCAATTCATCCCCGAAAAGGCGCTAATCATAAACGTCAAACCTTCGGCTTCCAGCTTAATAAGGAAGCTCTTTCATAGAGCCAGTTATACTGCGTCACCATCTGGTTGGTGCGCGTGTATTGATAGCCGAGGAAGCCCAGGACCATCAGCACGATGGTGTCGACGATATAGTAATGCAGCGAGAACATCGTGCCGCCGAACAGCGCGTGATGGATGAACCGGATGCCGATACCGAGACCGAGCATGTAGAAGAACAGCTGAACGTGGCTGCTCCAGGTCTGCGCCGCCGCCTTGCCGGTCATCCATGCCGCCCAGCCGCCAAGCAGGCAGGTGACGAACAGGAACTGCCAGATCGAGGCTTCTTCGTAGAGAATACCTTGCATGATGAAGACCTCTCTTAGTGATGACCGCCTTCGAGATAGGCGGCGCGCACTTCCGGATTGGCGAGCAGTTCCTTGCCGGAGCCGCTCATGGTCACATTGCCGTTGACCATGACATAGCCGCGGTCGGCGAGCTTCAGGGCGCCGAAGGCATTCTGCTCGACCAGGAACACAGTCAGCCCCTGCGTCTTGTTGAGCTCGCGGATGGCGTCGAAGATCTGCTTGACGATCAGCGGCGCAAGACCCAGCGACGGCTCGTCGAGCAGCAGGAGCTTCGGCCGCGCCATCAGCGCGCGACCGATCGACAGCATCTGCTGCTCGCCGCCCGATAGCGTGCCGCCGCGCTGGCCGATGCGTTCCTTCAGGCGCGGGAACAGCGTGAACACCTTCTCGACGTCCTCGTCGTAATGCTTGAGATTGTCGAGGCTGGCGCCCATCTGCAGATTTTCCATCACCGTCATGCGCGGGAAGATGCGTCTGCCTTCCGGTGATTGCGCGATGCGCAGCCGCGCGATTTCATGCGTCGGCATCTTGGTGATGTCGGTGCCGGCGAAGGTGATGGTGCCGGCGCGGGCGCGCGGGGCCCCGAAGATGGTCATCATCAGCGTCGACTTGCCGGCGCCGTTGGCGCCGATCAGCGCCACGATCTCGCCCTGGTTGACGCTGACATCGACGCCGTTCAGCGCCCGGATGTTGCCGTAGTAGGTCTCGATCCCCTTGATGTCGAGCAGCGTTGTGCCGGCCATTACTTGCGCCCTCCAGGCTTGCCCGCTGTGGGCTTGGCCGCTGTTTCCTTGCCCTTCGAAGCGCTTCCGGCTTTAGTGGCTGAAGCCTTGGCGGCCGGCTTTTTAGGCGCCGCTTTCGCTGCGCTGGATTTCGCGGCCGGTTTGGCTGCCGATTGGGGTTTGCCGGCGATCGAGGCGGCGCGGGCGTCGACCTGCGCCGCTTTCGACGCGCCCTTGGATACGGTGACCCGCTCACCCTCGTCCGCGTGCTCGACACTGTCGGAAACCGGCCCCGCCATCATCGAAGCGGAGCTGCCTGGGCCATGCGCGGAGTCGGGACCCGTATCGAGCTGCTCGATGACATCCTCGTCGCCGACTTCGGTCAGCACCGTCTCAACCTCTTCGTCGTCGACGCCGAGATAGGCGGCGATGACGCGCGGATCGGTACGGACCGATTGCGGATTGCCGTCGGAAATCTTGCGGCCGTATTCGAGCACCACGACGTGATCGGAAATCTGCATGACCACCGACATGTCATGCTCGATGAGCAGGATGGACGTGCCGGTGTTGTTCTTGATGTCCATCAGCAGGTCGTTCAGCGCCGCCGATTCCTTCGGGTTGAGGCCGGCGGCCGGCTCGTCCAGGCACAAAAGCTCCGGCCCCGTGCACATGGCGCGCGCGATTTCCAGGCGCCGCTGCGCGCCATAGGGCAGATCGCCGGCCGGATCGTCGGCGCGATCGACGAGGTCGGCCTTTTCCAGCCAGTGCCTGGCAAGGTCGATCGACTCGGCGGACGCCTGTCGATAGCTCGGGAAGCCGAACAGGCCAAGGAAAGTGTAGCCCGAGGCCTTCATCAGCTTGTTGTGCTGCGCGACCAGAAGGTTTTCCAGGAGCGTCATGCCCGAGAACAGGCGGATGTTCTGGAAAGTGCGCGCCACCTTGGCGCGCGCCGGGATCTCGTGGTTGGGCAGGCGCTCGAGCAGGTAGGTCGAGCCGTCGCGCCGGTTCAGCGTCAGCATGCCTTCCGACGGCTTGTAGAAACCGGTGATGCAGTTGAACACGGTTGTCTTGCCGGCGCCGTTCGGTCCGATCAGCGCGGTGATCTCGCCGCGCCTGGCCTGGAAGGACAGGTCGCCAATGGCGACCAGGCCGCCGAACTTCATCGAAAGATGTTCGACCTGCAGGATGAAGTCGTTTGCGGAAGCTTGCGCGTTCATCAGCCGTGCCCCTCCTTGGTGAAGGACGCCGAGACCGCTCTTCGTTCTTTCAGGAAGGCCGTCGGTTCTCGACTGCCGACGAAGCCGCGCGGCTTCCACAGCATGACGATGACCATGGCCATGCCGAACAGCAGCATGCGGTAGAGTTCCGGTGTGAAGTCGGGTCCGAACACGGCCTTGAGGAAGTCGAGTTCGCGCAGGATCTCGGTGCCGCCGATCATGACCAACGCCGCCACGGCAATGCCGCCCAGCGAACCCATGCCGCCGAGAACGACGATGGCGAGGATGATCGCCGATTCGAGGAAGACGAAGGATTCAGGGCTGACGAAACCCTGACGGGCTGCGAAGAACGAGCCGGCAAAGCCGCCGAACATGGCGCCGGTGGCGAACGCCGTCAGCTTGGTGGTGGTGGTGTTGATGCCGAGAGAGCGACAGGCGATCTCGTCTTCGCGCAACGCTTCCCAGGCGCGTCCCACCGGCAGGCGACGAAGCCTTATGGTGACGAAGGCGGTGAGCAGGCAGAGCGCCAGGGCGAGATAGTAGAGGAAGATCTTGTAGTAGGCCCCTGATTGGGCAATGTGCAGAACCTTGGCGATGTAATTCGGGTCGGAGACGTTGAAAGACATCAGGCCGAAGAACGACACTTTCGGAATGCCCGAGATGCCTGCTGAACCATTGGTGACCTCACGCCAGTTGATAAGCACCAGGCGGATGATCTCACCGAAGGCAAGGGTCACGATCGCCAGATAGTCGCCGCGCAATCTGAGCACCGGGAAGCCGAGCATGACGCCCCAGAAGGCCGCCATGCAGCCCGCGGTCGGCAAAAGGATCCAGAACGACAGGCCGAAATGCGTGCCAAGCAACGCGTAGGCATAGGCGCCCACGGCATAGAAGGCGACGTAGCCCAGATCCAGCAGGCCGGCCAACCCGATGACGATGTTGAGGCCCCAGGCCAGCATCACATAGATCAGGATTTGGATGCCGAAATTGTCGACCCATTTGAGCGAGCCCTGGAAGCCGAACAGGAGCACCATCGCGATTGGATAGAGCAGTAGGACGACGAGGCCGATCCTGTTGAAGTTCCGCTTCAGGAAGCCCGGTTCGGCGACGACGGCGGGTGCCGTCGCCTTCTCGGCCTTCGACCGCTCCATCGCCGGAATCGCATACGCCACATAGACAAAGCGGCCGAGCGTGACGGCAATGACCACGATGGCGAGCAGGCCCCAGCGCTGCACCAGGATCAGTTCGTTGCTGATGTTCTGGTCTGTCCTGAGACCGATGAACAGCACGAACAGGCCGAGCGAGATGGCGCCGGCATAGAGCGCCTCACGAAAAGCGCGCTGGATGGGAGTGGCGACGGTGTCGCGCTCCGAGGACACGGTAACGGCCATGAGGATCAGACCTTTTCGACTTCAGGCCGGCCGAGGATGCCGGAGGGCAGGAAGATGAGCACGATCGCCAGGATCGAAAACGCGGCCACGTCCTTGTAGTCGATGGAGAAATAGGCCGACCACATGCTCTCGATGAAGCCGATCAGGAGCCCGCCGAGCACCGCGCCGGGCAGCGAGCCGATGCCGCCGAGCACGGCCGCGGTGAAGGCCTTAACGCCCGGCACGAAGCCGTCGGAGAACACCACGACGCCGTAGTACATCAGGAACAGCGTGCCCGCGACGGCGGCAAGGGCGGCGCCCATGATGAAGGTGATGGAGATGGTGCGGTCGACGTCGATGCCGAGCAGCGCCGCCATCTTGCGATCCTGCTCGCAGGCGCGCTGGGCGCGACCGAGCGCCGTCCTGTTGACCAGGTACCAGAAGACCGCGAGCAGCGCGATGGTAACGATCACGATGATGATCTGCTTCAGCGAGATGCTGATGCCGTCGATCGTGTAGACCTGGCTGACCAGCGGCGGGATCGGCTTGTTGCGCGGACCTTGTGTGACCTGCACGAAGTTGGACAGCGCGATCGACATGCCGATGGCGGTGATCAGCGGCGCCAACCGGAACGAACCGCGCAGCGGTCGGTAGGCCACCTTCTCGATCGTCCAGTTGTAGAGGCTGGTCAGAAGCATCGCCACGATCATCATGATCAGAAGCGCCACCACGACCGGCACCGAATAGAACAACGCGCCGAGGATCAGGAAGACGATGAGCGCGGTGAAGGCGCCGACCATGAAAATGTCGCCATGGGCGAAATTGATCATGCCGATGATGCCGTAGACCATCGTATAGCCGATCGCGATCAGGCCATAGATAGATCCCAGCGTCAGCCCATTGATAAGCTGCTGGACGAAGTACTGCATATTTACGCGGCTCCCCTGGAATGTCGCCCGTTTTCGGATCGCACTCCTTGTCGTATTTCCCCTAGTCGTAAAGTTTCGAGCCCGGATTGCAACGTGATTTTTCAATCGCTCTGCGTGGTTTGGAAGCACGCCGTCCGATTGCCCGTTTTTTCACACCCGACCCCTGGACTATCGCGGACCCTAGCATTGGCACAACGCAATGTCTTTGACGATTCAACCCTATGATGGGCCTCGTGTCGAAGAAACCAGCGTCAAAATAAGTTGATGAGAAGAATCCTTGCGCCAACCGAAGCGCCCAGTTTCCTGTCACCGCACCTTCCGCAAGGTCAGGATTCCGTCATCTGTCACGGGCATGTGACGGTGCGGCGCCCTTCGGTCGAAGGCGCCGCGCCACAATAAAGAACCTTGAAGCGACGTCTCAGTAGGCAGAGCCTCCCTCGCCATTGAGACTGTGCTTTTCAGTGCCTTTGAGCGGCGGATTGAAGACGCTCACCAGCATCATGTCGCCGACGCTGTCGGCGCGCAGGAAGTGGTCGTCATGGGCATCAAGCACATAGACCGTGCCCGGCTCGACGCGATGGACGGTGCCGGTCATGTCCTCGACCTCGCCGCTGCCGGAGATGCAGTAGCAGGCCTCCAGGTGCCGCCGATACTGCAGTCGCGATTCGCTGCCGGCGCGCACCACCGTGTGACATATGGTGAAGCCCATGCCGTCTTGGCTTGTCAGCAGCCGATGGCTGGTGCCGTTGCCCCAATCGACAAAGAAGTCAGTTTTTTCTACATCAGCCAATTGTCTGGTGAACATCGTCGTCTTTCCATGAAATCAGGTTTGAGAAGCGGCGGCGCGCCTCGAATTCGGCGGCAGGCATCGACTTTTTGGTCTGGCCTGGTTAGATTTTGCGCCGTCGGCCCAGATCAATGACTCAGGTTGCGCCATGCTTCAAATGATGGATTTTGGCCCTTTTTGTTAGAGAATTTTACAGATGGACTATCTGCCGCTGAATGCCATCCGGGCCTTCGAGGCGACCGCTCGCCACCTCAGTTTCTCCGCTGCCGGCGAGGAACTGCATGTCACCCACCCTGCCATCAGTCACCAGATCAGGCGGCTGGAGGAGTGGTTTGGCGTCGCATTGTTTCATCGCGACGCCCGCAAGGTGCGCCTGACGGAGGCCGGGCTGATCCTGCAGGCGTCAGCGGGCGCGGCGCTGTCGGAGCTGGGCGCGACCTGTCGCCGCATTCGCAGAAGCGCCGCCCAGGCATCGCTGTCGGTGGGTTGCATTCCCTCGATCGCCAGCCGCTGGCTGGTGCCGCGCCTGTCGGATTTCACGGCGCGCCATCCCGAGATCGCGATCCGTGTAGCCTACGCCAAGGCCGAGGATCGGCTCGAGGACGACAACGACATCCTGATCACGCTCGGCGCCGATCCCTCGCCGCATGTCACGAGCCTCAAGCTGTTTTCCCGCATCAGCCGGCCTGCTTGCAGTCCGCACTATCTTGCGCGCAAGGGGCGGCTGGAAACAGCGGCGGCCATCGCGGCGGCGGACCTGTTGCACGACGAGACGCGCCAGGGCTGGCAGGAATGGTTTTCCAAGTCCGGGGTCGAAGAGCGCGATGTCGGGAGCGGCCCGGTTTTTGCCGATTTCAACATACTGGCGACCGCGGTCATCGCCGGGCACGGCGTGGCATTGTGCCCGGTCGAGGTTTTTCGCGAGGAGCTCAGGCGCGGCGACCTCGTCGTCCTCTCCGATATTTCGACGGACGACGACAAGGGTTATTTCCTGACGATGTCGGCGCAGCCCTCGTCTGCCGAGGCCAGGTTCGCCGAATGGTTCCGCGATCAGGTATCGGTCAAAGCCGAGGCCTGACAGCAAGCCGGCTGGATATTCCGGCTGACGATCACGTCACGACGAAGCCATGCGCGAACGGATCGCGGTCGTCGATGAAGATGGTGTTGAGTCCCGTCATCCGCGCCCAGCCACCGATCGAAGGGATGATCGCCGGCTTGCCGGCAACGGAAACCTCTTTCTCGACCCTGCCCTTGAACAGCGACCCGATGATCGATTCGTGGACAAAACTGTCGCCCTCCTTGAGCTTGCCCTTGGCATGAAGCTGCGCCATCCGCGCCGAGGTGCCGGTGCCGCAGGGCGAGCGGTCGATCGCCTTGTCGCCATAGAACACGGCGTTGCGCGCATCGGCCTCCGCATTCCTCGGCTTGCCGGTCCACAGCATGTGCGACAGCCGGTTGATGCCGGGATTCTCCGGATGCACGAAGGAATATTTCTCGTTGAGACGCTGCCGCACGACGGGGCTCCAGGCGATGAGGTCGCCCGCCGTGTAGTCGGCCATGTCCCGGTAATTCTTCTGCGGCTCGACGATGGCGTAGAAATTGCCGCCATAGGCGACATCGACGCTGATCTCGCCGAGCACCGGGCATTCGACGGTCAGGCCCTCGGCATGGAGGAAAGACGGCACATTGGTGATGCGCACCTCCTCGACATATTCGCCGACCTGCTTGTATTCGGCGATGACGAGGCCGGCCGGCGTGTCGAGCCTGAGCACGCCCGGCGTCTTCGGCTTCACCAGACCATGCTCGATTGCCATCGTCACCGTGCCAATCGTGCCGTGGCCGCACATCGGCAGGCAGCCCGACGTCTCGATGAACAGGATGGCGATGTCGCAATCCTCGCGCGTCGGCGGATAGAGGATAGAGCCCGACATCACGTCATGGCCGCGCGGCTCGAACATCAGCCCGGTGCGGATCCAGTCATATTCCGCGAGGAAATGCGCCCGCCGTTCCATCATCGTCGAGCCTTGGAGCAGTGGACCGCCGCCGGCGACAAGGCGCACCGGATTGCCGCAGGTGTGGCCGTCGATGCAGGTGAAGGTTTTTTTGGCCATCATACTCTCTTTTCAGAAACGCCCTGGGCGGAAAGGGGTCAGATCGAGCGGCGGAGTCTGCCCGAGAACGAGATCGCGGATCAAGCGGCCGGTCGCCGCCGATTGGGTCAGGCCAAGATGGCCGTGGCCGAAAGCATAATAGACACTTGGCGCGCGCGCCGCGCCGATCACCGGCAGCGAATCCGGCAGCGACGGACGAAAGCCCATCCACTCGCGGCCGCCCGACGGGTCGAGCCCGGGCAGGAAACGCTTCGCCTTCTCCAGCATCGCTTTGGAACGGGCGAAATTGGGCGGCCGCTCGATGCCGCCGAGCTCGACGGCGCCGCCGACGCGCAAGCCCGTCTGCAGCGGCGTGATGACGAAGCCGTGCCCCGAAAAGATCAGCTGCCGCTTCACGTCGAAAGCCGATGCCGGCAGCGTCGTGTTGTAGCCGCGCTCGGTTTCGAGCGGGATCCGATCGCCGAGATTTTTCGCCAGGAGATGCGACCAGGCGCCGGCGGCGATCACAAGCTTGCTTGCCTTTCGCCTCGTGCCATCGGCCAGCACGATCGTCGCGCCGTTCGCGCCTGACTCCACGCGTTCGACCCGTGCATGCTCGAAACGGGCGCCAAGCCTTTCCGCATAGGCCCAGACCGCCTTGCCGAGCAGCTTGGGGTCGGCGACCGTCTTCCAGCCCGGCACGAAGGTGCCCTTGACGAAGCGCGGCGAAAGACCAGGCTGCAGCGCCGCCATCTCTTGGCCCTCGACATGGCGGAAACCGATGCCGAACCGCTGGCGCTCGGCCCAGCCGGGCAGCGAGGCACGGAACTCCGCCTCGCTCTCATAGAACTCTAGCGAGCCGTCCTCGCGCAGCATCGGCCGCGTGCCGGAGCGATCGAGTAGGCCCATCCACTCGGCCTCCGCAAGCTTCATCATGCCGGCCTGCGTTGCGAGGCTCGTCGCGTAATGCTTCGCCGCGCCCGCCCGCCAGAAGCGGATCAGCCAGGGCAGGAGTTTCGGCAGATAGGCCGGCGGAATGGCCAACGGCCCGAGCGGATCGGCGAGCCATTTCGGCAATTGCCGGATCATCCCCTTATGCGCCAGCGGCAGCACGTCGGAGAAGGCGAAAGCGGCGGCATTGCCGGAACTCGTCTCCTCGCAGATGCCGGTACGGTCGAAGACGGTGACGCCGCACCCGGCTTCCGAGAGCAGGGTCGCGGCGCAGATGCCGATGATGCCGCCGCCGATAATGGCAATGTCTTCCGCTTCCCCCCTTTCATGCAGGGAAGATGCCCGAAGGGCGGATGACAGGCCGCCCCCCTCCTCGGAATTTTGCTGCACGTGAAGGCTGTCCCTTATTCGGCCGCCACCAGCCTGTCCGTCGACCGAGGAGACGTCTGGAGCAACGGCAGCGTCGGCCGCAAAGCCAACGCGTCCCGGACGATCTTCTCGACCGCCTTGCGGCGTTCGCCCGACAGCGGCTGGCGCGGCATGCGCACGCGGTCATTCGTACCGATCGCCAGCACTTCGGCAAGCTTGATGTTTTGGACCAGATAGGTCGAGACATCGAGGTCGAGCAAGGGCCGGAACCAGCGGTAGATGGCCAGCGCCTCCTCGCGGCGGCCCTGCCGCATCAGCTGGTAGATCGCGACGGTCTCGCGCGGGAACGCGGTGACCAGGCCGGCGACCCAGCCGATGGCGCCGACCGACAGCGCCTCGAAGGCGAGATTGTCGACGCCGGTGAAGAGGTCGTAGCGATCGCCGAAGCGATTGATGATCTCGGTCGAGCGGCGGATGTCGTCGGAGGATTCCTTGATGGCGACGAAGCGCTTGTCGGTCGCCAGTTCCTCCATCAGGTCGACGGTGACGTCGACGCGATAGGCGAGCCGGTTGGAATAGATCATCACCGGCAGGTCGCCGGCTTCCGCTACGGCACGAAGGGCGGCGACGGTCTCTTCCGGATTGGTGTGGTAGATCGGGCTCGGCACCACCATAAGGCCGTCGGCGCCTTCCCTGGCGGCGCGCTTCGCGATGCTCGCCGCCTCACGCGTGCCCGGCTCGTTGACGGTCAAGAGCACCGGCTTCTTGCCGGCGACCTTCTGCGCCGTCTTCAGCACTTCGATCTTCTCGTCAGGCGACAGCATTGGGCCTTCGCCCAGCGAACCGCAGACGATGATGCCGTCGCAGCCGGCCTCTATCTGCAGGGTGTAGCAGCGCTCCATCTCGGCATGGTCGAGGCGGTCGTCGGCGGTGAATTTGGTCGTGACTGCTGGGAAAACTCCGGTCCACACGGCTTGTCTCTCCTCTGATATATCAGTCGTATATCTATTAAGAATTGGTGTGTCAACGCTGAATCCGTTATGATATATGAAAAATATATCAGGAGCCCGCCATTGATCTCCCCACTGATATCCGCTGATGCGAACGCCCCCTTCGAGCCGGCGGCAACCAAGGCCTATCGCGCGCTGGAGCACATGATCGTCACGCTCGAGCTGGCGCCGTCGAGCTTCGTCACGGAAGGCGCGCTGATCGATCGCCTCGGTCTCGGGCGCACGCCGGTGCGCGAGGCGATCCAGAGGCTGGCCTGGGAAGGGCTTCTCGACATAAGACCCCGCGCCGGCATCGCGGTCGCGCCACTTCACGCCGGCGACTGGCTGCGGGTGCTCGATGCGCGGCGCGGCATCGAGGTCGTGCTCGCCCGATCGGCCGCCCGCTTCGTCACACGCGAGGCCGCCGACCTGTTTCACGAGGCGGCTTTGGCCATGCAGAAGGCGGTGATCTCGGGCAACGTGCTTGCCTTCATCCAGGCCGACAAGGCGCTCGACGAGGCGCTGGCCATCGCCGCCGACAATCCCTTCGCGGCGCGAGTGGCCGCCCCCCTGCAGAGCCACAGCCGCCGCTTCTGGTTCCGCTACAAGGCCGACACCGGTCTTGCCGAATCAGCCGAGCATCATGTCGCGCTGATCCGCTCGATCCTCGACGGCGACGAGGAAGGCGCCGCCAAGGACGCCAAGAAACTGATGGCGCTGCTGCGCGGCCACGCCGAGGTCGCCGCGACCCGATAACGCCGTTAGTTCTCAGCCGGCTCTTTTTTCGCCGCCCACTTCAACAGGGCATCGAGAGCCGGGCACAGCGCCTGACCCCAGTCGGTCAGACAGTATTCGACCTTCGGCGGCACCTGGTGATGGACGATGCGGCGCACGATGCCGTCGGCTTCCATCTGCCTGAGTTGCTGGATCAGCATCTTTTGCGAGATCGCGGGAATGGCCCGCTCGAGGTCGGAGAAGCGCAGCACCTTGCCGCCGAACAGGTGAAACAGGATCACCAGCTTCCACCGGCCTTCAAGAATGCGCAGCACGTTCTCGACGCCGATCGCCGCGGACGAAGGCGTCAGAGGCTCGGGCTCACTTTCAGGTAAGTACCTTACTTTTTCGTCGGTTCTTGTCATTTTCGCAGCATACCTCATCTTAGCGGCCGACAACAGCTGCCCCCTCCTACAGACGGCGGCATCCAATTGGAGACAAACCGTGACCGTGACCCTTCCTCCGCCGTTGGCGGATTATTTCGCCGCCAACAACCGCCACGACATCGACGCGATGCTCGTGCCTTTCGCACCGGAGGCCATCGTCAAGGACGAAGGCGAGACCCATCGCGGAACCGAAGCGATCCGTCAGTGGATGCAAAGCACGACCGACAAATATCACGCGAAAGTCGAGGTGAAGGAGGCCGGTGTCACAGCCAACGCATGGCGGATCGCCGGTATCGTCTCCGGAGATTTCCCCGGCAGCCCGATAACGCTCCACTACAATTTCACGCTGGGCGGCGACCGGATCGCGAAACTGGAGATCGGCCTATGACCATCCGGCAGACATTCGCGATCGATGACCAGGAGTTCCGGGGCAAGCGCGTGCTGGTGACCGGCGGCACCAAAGGCGCAGGCGAAGCTATCGTCCATCGGCTTGCCGCGGCAGGCGCAAGGGTCGCGACGACCGCCCGTTCGCCCGACGCCGGAACACCGGCGGAACTCTTCGTGCAAGCCGACCTCGCCACTCTCGACGGTGCGGCAAACGTCGCCGCCGCCACTATCGACGGACTCGGCGGCATCGACATCGTCATCCACAGCGTTGGCGGGTCGAAAAGCCCGGGCGGCGGTTTCGCGGCGCTGTCCGACCGGATCTGGCAGGACGAACTCAACCTCAATCTGCTTGCGGCGGTGAGGCTCGACCGACTGCTGGTTCCCGAGATGATCAAGCAGGGATCGGGCGCGATCGTTCATATCTCGTCGATCCAGCGCCGCCTGCCCTTGCACGAATCCACCATTGCCTATGCGGCGGCAAAGGCCGCGCTCTCGACCTACAGCAAGGCACTATCCAAGGAACTCGGCCCCAAAGGCGTCCGCGTCAACGCCGTGGCGCCAGGCTGGATTCACACCACCGCATCGGAAGCCATGGTCAAGCGTTTGGCCGCTCATGCCGGGTCGGACGAGGAAACCGCGCGTCAGGGCATCATGGATGCGCTGGGCGGCATCCCGATCGGCCGGCCGGCATGGCCGCGAGAGATCGCCGAGCTGGTCGCCTTCCTGGTTTCGGATCGCGCATCGGCGATCCACGGCGCCGAATATGTCATTGACGGCGGTACGATACCGACGGTCTGAGCGGCGCCCTGCCGCCAGGCTCGCTGCGGCACAGCCTTCGTTCAGGCGCCCGGCATCGCCGCCCTGATCGTCGGACTGTCCCAGCCCTCGCCGACCGAGAGAACGCAGCTTTGCCCCTTCGTGTCGGAGGCAAGAACCGTCCAGCTGCCCTGATCGGAAACGAAAATCTCCAGCACGACGTTCGGATTGATCAGGCCGCGCCCGGCCTCGGTTTCGTGGAACTTGTCGCCCAGCGCCTTGATGATGTCCGCGCGGGCCGCGCATTGCGCGGCCGCGCTTGCCGGGGCAGCTCCAAGGGTGATCGCCGCTGCCGCCAACATTGCCGCCACAACAAATCGTGTCATCTGACACCTCCTCGCGCCAGACGAGAACCCCGGCTGCCACCGGCGCTGTTCGGTTGCCTGCACGCATGGCAGGAATACAGCCTAAGGCGGATACCGGTCTGTTGGTTCCATCACACGGCGATGGAATTATCGGGAGGTCCGGATGCTCTGTGGACGCGCTGTGCCGCAGACCATGTATCCGAGTAGAGCCGCCAACCCGTGAAAGCGGCAGTCCGATCGCCACATCCCGAACGCGGATCACTCCAAAAAAGAAGCGCGGTTTGCACCGCGCTTCCTCAATCTCAACTTAGACGACCATCCGGCTAGTTCATCGTCGAGCCCGCCCGCGCGCCCGCACCCGAAGGCGAGGACGCGCAAACAGGAAACCGTCAGGTTAGTTCATCGTCGGAATGACGAACTCGGCGCCGTCCTTGATGCCCGCCGCGCGCCCGCAGCCGCAACGCGGCGAGGACGCGCAGCTAAAGAAACCGTCCGGCTAGTTCATCGTCGGGATGACGAATTCCGCGCCGTCCTTGATGCCGGACGGCCAGCGCGAGGTGACCGTCTTGGTCTTGGTGTAGAAGCGGAACGCGTCCGGGCCGTGCTGATTGAGGTCGCCGAAGGAAGACGCCTTCCAGCCGCCGAACGTGTAATACGCGATCGGAACCGGGATCGGCACGTTGACGCCGACCATGCCGACCTGAACGCGCGAGGCGAAATCACGGGCCGCGTCGCCGTCGCGGGTGAAAATGGCGACGCCATTGCCCATCTCGTGGTCGTTGGCGAGCTTGATGGCGTCCTCGTAGCGCGGCGCGCGCACCACCGAGAGCACCGGCCCGAAGATTTCTTCCTTGTAGATGCGCATGTCGGCGGTGACGTTGTCGAACAGGCAGCCGCCCATATAGTAGCCGTTCTCATAGCCCTGCATCTTGAAGCCGCGGCCATCGACGACGAGCTTGGCGCCTTCCTTGACGCCGATATCGACGTAACCCTTCACCCGCTCCAGCGCCTGTGCCGTCACCAGCGGGCCGAAATCGGCGGAAGAATCCGTCGACGGGCCGACCTTCAGGCTTTCGACACGCGGCACCAGCTTTTCCATCAGCCGGTTTGCGGTGTCGTTGCCGACCGGGACCGCCACCGAGATCGCCATGCAGCGCTCGCCGGCCGAGCCGTAGCCGGCGCCGATGAGGGCATCGACCGTCTGGTCCATGTCGGCGTCGGGCATGATGATCATGTGGTTCTTGGCGCCGCCGAAGCACTGCACGCGTTTGCCGGAAGCCGTGCCGCGCGAATAGATGTAGTGGGCGATCGGTGTCGAGCCGACGAAGCCGATGGCCTTGATGTCCGGATCGTCGAGGATGGCGTCGACCACTTCCTTGTCGCCATTGACGACGTTGAGGACGCCCTCGGGCAGGCCGGCCTCGATGAAGAGCTCGGCGATACGCAGCGGCACGCCCGGGTCGCGCTCGGACGGCTTCAGGATGAAGGCGTTGCCGCAGGCGATGGCCGGCGCGATCTTCCACAACGGGATCATGGCCGGGAAGTTGAACGGGGTGATGCCGGCGACGACGCCGAGCGGCTGGCGCATCGAATAGACGTCGATGCCTGGGCCGGCGCCGTCGGTGTACTCGCCCTTCATCATGTGCGGCGCGCCGATGCAAACCTCGACCACTTCGAGGCCGCGCTGGATGTCGCCCTTGGCATCGGCGATAGTCTTGCCGTGCTCGCGCGCCAGGATGTCGGCCAGCTCGTCATAGTCGCGCTGGACCAGCTCGAGGAACTTCATCAGCACGCGCACGCGGCGCTGCGGGTTGGTGGCGGCCCATTTCGGCTGCGCCGCCTTGGCATTCTCGACCGCGGCGCGCAATTCCGCCTGCGAGGCCAGCGCCACCGTGCCGCGCACGGAGCCGTCCATCGGCTGCATCACATCCTGCTTGCGGCCGCTGGTGCCGGCGACACGCTTGCCGCCGATGAAATGACCGTATTCGATCATGGTTTCTCTCCCTGGATTTCGTGATGATGCCATTGTCCGCCTTTGCGGCGGCGATGGCAACGCGAGGAAGATCGCAACCGTTGTGCGGAAAATAGACAACGGCAGCGGAGTGTGCATTAATTGTCGCAAATGCCTGACGTGAAGGACTTCTCAGGTTGAGTTTTCTCGCGCCCCCCTCTGGCCTGCCGGCCATCTCCCCCACAAGGGGGGAGATCAGATGTCGCGTCGGTTTTCGCCAATCGCCGATGCAGGAGAAAGCGCTGCCGGCGACACTGCCAATCTCCCCCCCTGTGGGGGAGATGTCCGGCAGGACAGAGGGGGGCGCGACAGAACGCGGCCTTGATCGTTATTACCAGGACCATCCCCATGAACTGGGATGACGTCCGCATCTTCCTCGCCGTGGCGCGCGCCGGCCAGATCCTTGGCGCAGCGAAACGCCTGGGGCTCAACCACGCCACCGTCTCGCGCCGCATCGCCGCGCTCGAGGAAGCATTAAGGACAAAGCTTTTCCGCCGCCTGACCACCGGCAGCGAGCTGACGCCCGCCGGCGAGCGCTTCCTCGACATCGCCGAGCGCATGGAAGGCGACATGATCGCCGCGCGCTCGACCATCGCCGGCGAGGGCGACGACGTTTCGGGAACCGTGCGCATCGGCGCGCCCGACGGATTTGGCGTCGCCTTCCTGGCAAAACGGCTGGGCGAACTGACCGCTTTGCACCGCGAGCTCACCATCCAGCTTGTGCCGGTGCCGCGCTCCTTCTCCTTGTCGCGCCGCGAGGCCGACATCGCGATCACCGTCGAACGGCCCACCGAAGGCCGGCTGGTGGCGGGCAAGCTTGTCGACTACACGCTCGGCCTCTTCGCCTCGCGGGCCTATGCCGAAGCCAACGGCCTGCCGAAAACGCCGGCCGAGCTCGCCCGGCACACGCTGATCGGCTATGTGCCGGACCTCATCGTCAGCCCCTCGCTCGACTATGCCGCCGAGTTCAGCCCCGAATGGCGCACCAGCTTCGCCATTTCCTCGGCGCTCGGCCAGGCCGAAGCGGTGCGCTCCGGCGCCGGCATCGGCATCCTGCACACATTCGTCGCCCGTTCGATGCCGGAGCTGGTGCCGGTCGACATCGTCGCCCCGATCCGCCGCGCCTACTGGTTGGTCTATCATGAATCGGTGCGGCCGCTGCGCCGCGTCCAGCTCGTCGCCAACTTCATCACCAAGGCGGTGGAACGCGAGCGCGGCCTTTTCGTCTAATCCGCGTCGAGCACGAACGAGCTCACGATCTTGTCGGCTTGATCCGCAAGCGGCGCCCATTTGCGCGCCGCCTCTTCGGCGCTGTCGGCCGAAATCCCGCAATCGATGAAGCCGTAATGCGAGCTGCGTAGCGTCAGCGCGATGCGGGAATGGCCGTAGAAGCTGACGTTCTCGTCGGCATAGTGGAAATCCATGTCGGCGATCCGCACCGGATAGCCGTCCGGGAAATGCGCCAGCCTGTCCTGGCTGAAGCTGGCAGACTGATAGGCGACGCCGACCGTGGTCTGCCAGTTGCTCATCTGCCAGTCTTTCTCCATGAACGCCCTGACATCAGGCGGATTGTCCGGAGCAGTCGGGTCGTAGGCATTTTGCGACACCCTGCAGGCCAGGCCTTTTTCGCCGGATTTGATCTTGAGCCGGATGGTGTTGTCAAAGGCGGTTTCGCTTGCCCATTCCTCGGGATAGGTCAACGAAAAGCCGTGTTCCCTATCATGAACAGTCTTGTCCGCGGCCAGCGCCGACGCGGCGCAGGCCAGATATGCGGTCGCCGCCACTAGAAAAAGACGCATTGCAAAGTCCCCTCGCTGCCGCCGATCTTATCACAGGCAGTTGGTCCTGGCCGCCTTGCCTCCGCCACAAATTCAGCCACTGTGGCACCAGCGCGCCTGGCCATGCCGTGGCCGGGCGCCAGAGCAATTCTAGGAATTGCGTCAGAATAAAGAGATAGAGCGGTTCGCCGTGAAACGGTGAAACGCTCTGGGGGACAATCTTCGAAACACCGGCGGGGAAATGCGAGCCGTTCTTGCCATTCTTCCGCTACTTTTCCTGTCGGACTGCGCCAATCCCTGGGCAAAGGTTCCGGAGGCAGAGCTGCCGAAGCCGGTTCGCTATGCCATGTCGCGGCCCTCGCCTTTCGTCATCGGCAATTATTGCGGCCCGGGCACGCGCACCGGCGATCTGTCGGCAAGGCCCGTCGACCGCCTCGATGCCGCCTGCCGGGTTCATGACGCCTGCTACATTGCGAGGCGCAATCATTGCGACTGCGACGGCGCGCTCGTCGCTTCAGCGCGGAAAATTCGAGACGACAAGGCGGCGCCGCGCAAGATGCGAAACGAGGCCGAACTTCTGATCGCCACCTTCGCTTTTCCCGTCTGCCGGATCTTTCCGCAAGGCTTCCTGCCGCCACGCGACCCCGCCCAGCTCAATGCCGTGAACGGGGCCGCCGGATGAGCATCGGATCTGCCGTCGCCAAGGCATTGCTTGGACTGGCGCTGACGGTGCTGGCCGGCTGCGACGGCATGCACGGACACTCAGCCTGCGCCTTCTTTCCGGGCGACGACGCCTGCGACCGCCTGCCCGTCTCGGCGGACAGCAGCGGCGACGGCATCGCCATGGCGCATTACTTCGCCAGCGACGGCAACAGCGCCTACGAAAGGGAATTCCAGGCGCTGCTCGCCCAAAGCCGCCTCGATGCGCTCGACCGCGCCAACGGCACCGGCCGCTTCGGCCGCGACTGGCGCGATGTCCGGAACAGCGGCTTCCATGCGACCTATCCGGCGCTGCAACGGTTGGCGAAACCGCTCGACGACACGGAACTCGCGCCGACGCCAGGCAAGCCGGGCGAAGGCTATTTCGCGGGGCGCTGGCGCATGTCGCGCCAGACCCTCTATCTCGATGCCGCCGCGCGGCCCTCGGCGCCCAAGACCTTCAGCTTCTCCGGCCTGCAGGCGCGCTCGGTCGAGATCGTGCTGCGGCAGGCAGGCCAGCATACTGTCGACATCGGCGGCACCTGCAACGGCCCGCTCGCGATCCGCGCATCGGGCCGATCCTCCACAGTCGCCGCAGCCTCGCCATTCCATTTGAGCCTGCCGGTCGCCGAAACATCCGCCAGCCTGTTTCCGGACCAGGCGCTGACCCGCTGCGATCTGCGCATCAGTTCAACCCTGGCGCCGGCGGGCGCGCCGCTGACCTTGCTGCGCGAAGAGAGTGCCGACCCCTGGATCACGGCTCTGGACAGCCGCTACGACCGCTGCCCCGTGCCCGAGCCGGCGCGAATGGAGGAACTCGACCGCGTCTTTTATGCGAGCCGCTGGCTGTCGCAGACCTGCGCGCTGCCGCTGGGATCTCCGACCCTGCTGCGCAAGTCGCGCGACGGCTTCAATGCCAAGGTCGAGGCCCTGCTCGGCAAGAGGCTGCCCGACAGCGCCTTCGACAAAGCCGACCCGGAGCTGCCGCTCGATTTCTCCAACGCCCCAAAACTCAGGCTGATCTACCTGTCGTCGCTAGAATTCAAGGCGGATTTCTCCGGCCGCCTGATGGAGCGGCTGATCCGCCATCACGCAGCACTCGGCACCAAGGTGCGCATCCTGGTCACCGACGTGCTGGAGCGGGAGAAGGACGACGCCATGCTGCACCTGCTGGCGTCGGAATTCCCCAATGTCGAGTTGCAGGAATATCGCTGGCAGGCCGATCACGGCGCGCCGTTCGACGAGCAAATCTCACAGCTGCACAAGACCCATCACGTCAAGATGCTGGCGACGCTGGCCGAACAGCCCGGGCGCTCGCGCGTCATCATCGGCGGCCGCAACATCCATGACGGTTTTCTGTTCCACAGGCCGGTCGACCTGACCCGCTATCCGGGCCTCGAGCAATACGGCAAAACCGACGGCTTCTCGCTGAATTACTATTCCAACTGGAGCGACTTCGACATCGAGATCGCCGACCAGGCGACCGTCGAGACGCTGGCCGCGCATCTGTCGACCATCTGGCTGCGCGACGCCGACACCAATCTGTCGCGGCCGTTCTCGATTCCGGTCCGTTCCCGGGCGGCCCCGCGCGGCGTGGCGCGGCATTTCATTTCCGTGCCCTATGAGGATGGGCACGCGCTGGAGGCCTATTTCGTCGAGCTGGTCGACACCGCCGAGCATCGCATCGAGATCGTCAATCCCTATCTCAACCTGACGCCCGATATCGCCCGCGCCTTCGACCGGGCGCTGGCCAGGGGCGTGAAGATCGACGTCGTCGGCCGCATTGACCTCAAGGGTGATATCGGCGGCCGCTTCCTCACCGCGCTCAACAAGCTGTTCGTCGAGAAATATGGCGACCGCATCAACATCCGCGAGTTCAAGGCGCCGGATGTCGTGCTGCATTCCAAGATCATGATGATCGACGAAAGGCTGGTCGCCATCTCATCGGTCAACCTCAACAACCGCAGCTTCTTCCATGACTCGGAGAACGGCATGGTCGTGCTCGATCCGGCCTTCTATGCCAGGATGAAGCCGATCTACCAGGACTACGTTGCGCATTCACGGCCGGTCGCCACCAATGTCACGATCGGCTGGGCCTACCGTCTGCTGTTCAGCGACAATTGGGTCAGAGAGGCGTTCTGAGGGATTGAAGCGCGCCGTCTCGATTCCATACCGAGCAGAGCGCTTAAATAGGCCTCAGATACCGCTCTGGGCTGAGGTCGCGCGCGTTGATCTCCGGCACCCGGTTGGACATGATGTCGGCCAGCACCTTGGCCGAGCCGCAGGCCATGGTCCAGCCGAGCGTGCCGTGGCCGGTGTTGAGATAGAGATTGGCAACCTCGCTCAGTCCGACCAAGGGCGGTCCGTCCGGCGTCATCGGCCGCAAGCCGCACCAGAAGCTCGCCGCCTTGAGATCGCCGCCGCCGGGGAAAAGATCGCCGACCGAATGTTCGAGCGTGCGGCGGCGCGATTCATGCAGGCGAAGATCATAGCCCGAAATCTCCGCCGTACCGCCGACGCGGATGCGGTCGCCGAGCCGGGTGATCGCCACCTTGTAGGTCTCGTCCATCACGGTCGACACCGGCGCGGCCTCGGCATTGGTGATCGGCACGGTGATCGAATAGCCCTTGACCGGATAGACCGGAATGGGTCGTCCCAGCTTGCGCATGAATTGCGCCGAATAGCTGCCCAGCGCCATCACGAAGGCGTCGGCGGATTTCCATCCGCTGTCGGTGAGCACATTGGTGAGGCGGTTCCGGTTCCTGACGACTTTCCGGATGGTCGAGCCGTATTCGAAGGTCACGCCCCGCGCCACGCAGAGCTCAGCAAGCTTGTCGGTGAACATCTTGCAATCGCCGGTCTCGTCGCCCGGAAGCCTGAGGCCGCCGACGAATTTGTCGCGCACGGCGGCGAGCGCCGGTTCGGCGGCGACACAGCCGTCGCGGTCGAGGATCTCGTAGGGCACGCCGTATTTCTTCAGCACCTCGACGTCGCCGCCGGTGCCGTCGAGCTGCTTCTGCTTGCGGAAGAGCTGCAGCGTGCCTTTGGCCCGTTCGTCGTAGGTGATGCCGGTCGCCTCGCGCAGTGCCTTCAGCGTGTCGCGGCTGTATTCGGCAAGCGGCACCATGCGCGACTTGTTGAGCGCATAGCGCTCGGCCGTGCAGTTGCGCAGCATCTTCAGCAGCCAGGTCCACATATTCGGGTCGAACGCCGGCCGCACCACCAGCGGGCCGTATTTCATCAACAGCCATTTGACGGCTTTGATCGGAACGCCCGGCCCGGCCCAGGGCGAGGCATAGCCCGGCGACACCTCGCCGGCATTGGCAAAGCTGGTTTCGAGGGCCGGCCCCGGCTGGCGATCGTAGACGGTCACTTCATGACCGGCCTCGGTGAGGAAGTAGGCGGTGGTGACCCCGATGACGCCGCCGCCCAGCACGATGACTTTCATTCTATCTCCCTCAAAGGCCGTGCACGCCGAGGCGCTTTGGCTCGTTCATCTGTGTGCCGGATTTTGCGGCGCCCGCCAAGGGGCGTGGTCAGGCGCCGACGTAGCGGCGGTGAAAGCGCGCGCCCAGGCTGGTCAATATCTCGTAGCCGATGGTGCCGGCGTGGCCGGCCGCGTCGTCGACGCTTTGCGAGGGGCCGATGAGTTCGACGAGGTCCCCCTCGCCGAGCCTGCCTGCCGGAAGCGCCGAAATGTCGAGGATGATCGAATCCATCGACACGCGCCCGACGAAGGGCAAACGCACGCCCTCGAACCAGGCGGCCGAGGCGGCGCGCCGGTGCCAGCCGTCGCCATAGCCCAGCGAAATGGTCGCCAGCCTGAGCGGCCCGTCTGCCTGGTGGGTGTGGCCATAGCCGACGCCGGCGCCGGCGCCAATCTCACGCGTTTGCGCCACCTTGGCTTCCAGCCTTATCACCGGCAGCATCGGATTGGCTTCGTGGGGTGTCGGGTTGACGCCGTAGAGCGCGGCTCCGGGACGGGCAAGGTCGTAATGATAGGCAGGTCCGAGAAAGATGCCCGACGAGTTGGCCAAGGAGGCGGGCGCCGCGGGCAGCATCTTGCGCAACCGGTCGAATTCGTGCCGCTGCTTCTCGTTGGCCACCTGTTGGGGCTCGTCGGCGCGGGCGAGATGGCTCATCACGAAACGGATGTCGATGCCGTCGAAGGCGCCGGCCTCGCCCGCGACCGCCTCGACTTCTGCCGGCGCCATGCCGAGCCGGGCCATGCCGCTGTCGACCTGGATGGCGGCAGGCAGGCTCCGGCCCGCGCCCCGCGCGGCTTGGCGCCAGGCTTTCAGTTGGATGGCGCTGTTGACGACAGGGCAAAGTCCGGCCGCCAGGGCTTCCGGCTCCGAACCTGGCGGTAATCCGTTCAGCACGAAGATATCAGGTTCGGGACCGGTCGCCCTACGCAGCGCGATGCCCTCCCCGGGCAGCGCGATAAAGAAGATGTCGCAGCCCTCTTTCGCCAGCGCCGCCGCCACTTGGGCGGCGCCAAGCCCATAGCCGTCGGCCTTGAGCACCCCGGCGCAGCGAACGCCGCCCAGCCGCGCCTTCAACCGGCGATAGTTTTCCCGGATGGCGCCGAGGTCGATCGTCAGGATCGCACCGGCGGCGGCCTCGCTGACCGGCTGACCGCCGGTCGCGTGTCCCGTCAAAGCACGGCTGGCGTCGTCATCCATGGCGACTTCCCATCATTACGTCGAGCAACCGCTCTGAGGCTGTCGAGATTCAGGTTAGGCCGAGTCGAAAATGGTGGCTTCCGAGAACCGGAGCGCAGCGTACTTGAAGTACGTGAGCACCGGAAGCGCAGGAGGCCGCCATTTGCAGGCCGGCCTCACCTGAATATCGACAGCCTCAGGGAGCAAGATGCTCGAATGCCGCCACCACCTGCTCATAAACCTTGCGCTTGAACGGCACGATCAGCTCGGGCAGCTCGCGCATCGGCCGCCAGGCCCATTCGTCGAACTCGGCCGTGTGGCCGCCGGGCGGCGGATTGATCGCGATCTCGCTTTCGTCGCCTTCAAAACGGTAGGCGAACCATTTCTGCGTCTGGCCGCGATAGCGGCCCTTGAAGGCGACGCCGACCAGATGCGGCGGCAGGTCGTAATTGATCCAGCGCGGCGCCTCGGCAAGCAGCGACACGCTGCGCATGCCGGTTTCCTCATAGAGCTCACGGCCCGCGGCCTCGATCGGCTCCTCGCCCTTGTCGATGCCGCCTTGCGGCATCTGCCAGAGCTGCGTCGTGCCGGCGAACTCGCTGTCCGGCTCGGCGATGCGGTGTCCGACCCAGACCAGGCCGGCTCTGTTGAGGATCATCAGCCCGACGCAGGGACGGTAAGGCAGCGTTTCGGGATCGATCGTCTTGGCCATGAGTCAGCGTTCCAGGATTGAATGCAGCGAGGCGGGTAGCGTTAGCCCTTTTGCGGATCGATCGCCACAGCCGAGATCGGCACGATCTCGATGCCGCGCTTCTTCGCCTCAGTGATCCACGACGTGACCGTGTCGACGGTGATGTCGAAAGCCGAACCGATGCCGACCGCCGAGCCCTTGGCCCGCGCCGTGGCTTCCAGACTGTCCAGCTTCTTCAGGATCTCCCCGCGGTCCTGCACGGCATCGATCGCCATGTCGCCGGCGACGAACGGCACGCCGTCCTTCAGCGCCAGGTCAGGCGCGACGCTGCGCGAGGATGAGCCGTCATCGATATAGGCCAGCCCCCGCTTGCCGAGCTCGGCCATGAAAGGCTCCATCGCCGAGGCGTCGGCCGAGAAGCGCGCGCCCATATAGTTCATGACTCCAGTATAGTTCGTGGTCCTGGACAGCGCCCAATGCAGGCTCTTCAGGTTCTCGTCCGGGCTAGCCGACACCGTCAGCGTGTTGCGGCCGGGATTGACGTTGGGATAATCGAACGGCTCTAGCGGCACCTGCATGACGATCTCATGCCCGCTCTGCCTCGCCGCCTGCATCCATCGGCCGATGCTGTTGCCCTGCGGCGCGAAGGCGAGCGTCACTTCGGCCGGCAGCTTGGCGATGGCGGCTTGCGTGCCGGTCTGCGAGACGGCGAGCCCGCCAATGACGATCGCCACCCGCGCGCCGCGCGCCCCCGACCACGGCCGGGCATAGACGTCGAAGGGCCGCCTGCCGTCGGCGGAGCGGATCGGCAGCGGACCCGTGTCGCTGGCTTCGATCAGCGCCCTGTCCGGGATATGCGCGACCTTGAGGTTCTGGCCAAGCGTCGACGGATCGCGAATGACGATCGCCGCTTTCGGCGGGCTGTCGCCTTCCTCGGTCTGGACGTGGATGATCTGCGGCCCGCCGCTCTTCATCGGCGTGCTGGCCTGCGGCGTCGCGGCCGCAACCGGAGCCGGCGACGGTGCGGGTGTGGCGGGAGCAGCGACCACCTTCGGCGTGGAAACCGCCACGTCTTGCGGTTTACGGAACGGCTTGTCGCGCAACGCGATGGCGCCGGAAACGCCGATCACGGCTAGCACGGCCAGCACAGCGGCAAGCGTGCCGCCGCTGATGCCGCGCGAAGCACGCCGCTTGGGCTGGAGCTTCTGTCCAAGCGGGCGTTCGATGTCCTTGCCGATGTCTGCCAAGTTAAGTTCCCAACACGCCGTCACGTTAAACGTGAAATCCTGCGCAATCCTCGGCGCGATACCCCAGACGCGTGGCGCCTAACTCTTTGTTTTTACGCAATTCCGGACGAAAAACCGCTCACACTTTTCCTGGAATTGCTCTGGCCGCGGTCCCCGAATCAAACTGCCGGAACCTCGCGGTCCCGGCAGCATCGCATTGCTTCGCTTGGCCGGCCAGAGCCTTGCCCCGGCCGTGACGGCCTTACTGGTTCAGCACGGCCTTGTCCGGGTTCGGCGGGAAGGCCGGGTCGGTCTTCTCGCCGCGCAGCAGCTGCTCGGCATAGATCAGCTGCAGATCGTCCTTCGGATCCGGCGGCACATAGGCGGCCGACCCAGAACCGGTCGAGCTCTCGTCGGCGCCCTTGATGTGGCCCTTGAGGTCGGATTCGCCACGGGTCAGATCGCGGCCCTGCAGGTCCGGCGGCAGCGGCTGGTCGACCTTGATGTCGGGCGTGATGCCCTTGCCCTGGATCGACTTGCCCGACGGCGTGTAATAGAGCGCTGTCGTCAGCCGGAGCGCGCCATTCTCGCCGAGCGGGATGATGGTTTGCACCGAGCCCTTGCCGAAGGACTGCGTGCCGACCACCGTGACGCGGCGCAGATCCTGCAGCGCGCCGGCGACGATTTCCGAGGCGCTCGCCGAACCGCCATTGACCAGCACGATCATCGGCTTGCCGTTGATGTCGTCGACCTGCTTCGGCTTGGCGTCGAAGCGGGTGACGTCCTTCGGATCGCGGCCGCGCGTCGAAACGATCTCGCCGCGCTTGAGGAAGGCGTCCGACACGCTGACCGCCTGGTCGAGCAGGCCGCCCGGATTGAGGCGCAGGTCGAGCACATAGCCCTTCAGCTTGTCGTTCGGCACCTGCTTCTTGATGTTCTCGATGGCGTTCTCGAGATCGTCATAGGTCTTCTCGGTGAAGGAGGTGATCTTCATGTAGCCGATGTCGTTCTCGACCCGGTACTTCACCGCCTTGACCTTGATGATGTCGCGCACCACCGTCAGCTCGATCGGCTTGTCGGCGCCCTGGCGCAGGATGGTGAGCTTGATCGGCGTGTTGACCGGCCCGCGCATCTTCTCGACCGCGTCGTTGAGGGTCAGGCCGCGAACCTCCTCGCCGTCGATCTTGGCGATGTAGTCGCCGGCAAGCACGCCCGCCTTGGCGGCCGGCGTGTCGTCGATCGGCGTGATCACCTTGACGAGATCGTTCTCCATCGTGACCTCGATACCGAGGCCGCCGAACTCGCCCTTGGTCTGCACGCGCATGTCCTGCGCCTGCTCGGCGTTCATGTAGGAGGAGTGCGGGTCAAGCGAGGCCAGCATGCCGTTGATGGCGTTCTCGACCAGCGACTTGTCGTCCGGCGGCGTCACATAATTTGCGCGCACGCGCTCGAAGATGTCGCCGAAGATCGCCAGCTGCTTGTAGGTTTCCGAACCCGCAGCGTTCGCCGCCGAGCCCGGTGTGCCGTAGACCAGGCTCATTGCCGATGCGCCCATCAGCGCGCCGGCAAACAGAAGCGACAGTTTCCGCATCATTTCACGTCCTTCCAGAGAATCGATCCGCCCACCATGGGGCTGGATCGACGGGTTTTCCATCCTTGCGGAACTCTACATAGAGTTCCGACGTCGAATTTTCATTCCGCGAGGCCGAGGTGCTTGCCACCCGGGCCTCTCCCATCGCGCCGATCGGCTCTCCCGCGAGCACCGACTGTCCCGTCGCGACGCTGATTCTGCTCATCCCCGCCAGGACGACATGATACCCATCGCCCGCATTGAGGATCAAGAGTTGACCATAGGAGCGAAACGGCCCCGCATAAAGCACGTTTCCATCCGCCGGTGCGGTGACGATGGCCCCCGATTGTGTCGCAACCATGTCGCCCTGCATCGCCGCGCCATTGCCATCATCGGTGCCGAAACGCCGCTTGATCTTGCCGATGACCGGCAGCGCGATCTGGCCTTGCAGGGCCGAAAACGGCGCCGATCCCGTGAGGCGGTTGGCCTCGGGCACCGGCAGCGCGGCAAGCTCGGTCGTCGAGGCCGTCGTGTCGCTGTCGGTCGATTTCCGTTCGCCCGCCTTGGCCTGGTCCTGCGCCTTGCGCGCCTTGTCGGCTTCGAGCGAAGCGATCAGGTCCTTGAGACTGCTCGCCTTCGCCGCCAGCTCCTGCGAGTGCCGTTGCTCGGCCGCCATCGCGGTCTGGGTATCGGCCTGCAGCTTCTTCTTGGCCTCGAGCAGCATGGTGAGCCGCTTCTTCTCCGCCGTCTGGTCGGTGACGGCGGCGGTGAGTCGCGCCCGTTCCGCCTCGATCGAGGCTGTAACCCTGGTCTGCTCCTTGAGATCGGCCATCAGCCTGTCGGTCTGCTGGCGCAGTTCCGGCACGACAGCGCCGAGCAGGATGGCGCTGCGCACCGACGACAGCGCGTCCTCGGGCTTGACCAGGATCGCCGGCGGCGGATTGAGCCCCATGCGCTGCAGCGCGCCGAGCACCTCGGCCAGCACGTCGCGCCGCGAAATGAGCGAGGCGCGCAGCTTCTGCTCCTCGTCCTTCAGCCCTTCGAGCTTGGCGCCGATATCCTCGATGTCCTGGCCGAGCTTCTGCTCGGTCATCGCCGACTGGATCAGCGCCGCGGTGATCGAGGCATAATCCTTGCGCACTGAGGCGATGTCGGCGGCAAGCTTGGCCAGCCGCTCCGATGACAGCGTGATCTCCTTGGAGACCTGCTCGTATTCGGCCCGGCTCTGATCGGGATCCGGCGCCGCGTCCAGCGTGTTCTCGGCCGCCCGGACCGGCCCGAGCGCGACCACGGCGGCGACAAGGGTCAAGCCGCAGCGGCTGCGCCAGGTGCGCGTGATCGGGTACCAGCCTTCAGACATCAGGCCTCTAACCTATCCGCCGCTTCGTTAACGAACCATCAACCATGTTGGAAGCGCCCTACTCCAGCAGTGATGTTCAGCCTTTGAGGCGAAAATCCGAGCCGGGATAAGCAATCCCCAGCTTTTGGAGATGGCAAGCGCTCCTCACGACCGATGATAGGGATGACCCGCCAGGATCGTGGCAACCCGGTAGAGTTGCTCGCCCAGCATCACGCGCACCAGCTGGTGCGGCCAGGTCAGCGCGCCTAAGGACAGCACAAGGTCGGCCTGCTCGCGCAAGACCTTGTCATGACCGTCGGCGCCGCCGATGGCGACGACCAGCGCCTTGCGGCCGGCGTCGCGCAATTGGCCGATGCGGGCGGCAAGATCCTCCGACGAAAGCGACTTGCCGCGTTCGTCGAGCAGGATCAGAACGGTTCCGGCTTGCAACTGGGCCTGCAGCTTCTGGGCTTCCTCGCGGCGGCGCTCGTCGGCGTTCTGTCCGCGGCTCTCGGGGACCTCGACAATGCCGGCAAATTCCAGCCCGACCGGGGGCCCGCTCTTCGAAAAGCGCTTGAAATAGCGGTCGGCGAGTTCTCTCTCGGGGCCGGTCTTCATCCGGCCCACGGCATGAACGGTGATCTTCATCCTCGCCCCGGCGAGCTTGTCTAGCGCACACCGTGATGGTTCACGGCACGCGGATCAAGGCTCAGTGCAAGGTCTCTTCCTCGAGGTCCGGCGCCTGCCACATCTTTTCGAGATTGTAGAATTCGCGGACTTCGGGGCGGAAGACATGGACGATGATGTCGCCCGAATCGATCAGGACCCAGTCGGCGCTGGCCAGCCCCTCGACGCGCGCATTGCCGAGACCGGCATCTTTCAGCGCCTTGAGGAGATGATCGGCGACAGCCGAGACATGACGGTGCGATCGACCCGAGGCGATGACCATATAGTCGCCGAGGCTCGATTTTCCCTGGATGTCGATTGAGACGATGTTTTCGGCCTTGGAGTCTTCCAGACTGGCAAGGACTGTGTCGAGGGCGAGGGTCGCGGCGGCGTTGCCGCTGATCCCGGCCGGCGAAGGCATGATATCAGCCTTCTTCCGCAGTGCTGTTCTCAGTGTGTTTCCTTTCCCAACAAGAACAACCAAATCACCATGCAAATCAGGTGACACCACTTAGATAGGCAGAGTTCCATTGCACTTTCAAGACGACGGCCCCTTTTGCCTGGGCCGCGCCTGGTCCGGATCGCCGTTTTAGCAGTGTCTGAAAAGCGGGAACTGATCCCGGATGCGTGGGTTATCGGCGCACCGACCAACGGGATCCCTGCCATGCCCACCGACCCGCAAAGCGCCCTCATCACCATCCAGGCCGGGCTCGCGCAGCTCAGCACCTTGATCGTTTCCTATTCCTTCTCGGCCATCGGCGCCGTGATCCTTTTGGTTGTCGGCTATCTGGTCGCCGGGCTTGCCGAACGCTCGATCTATGCCGGCCTCGGCCACATCCACGGCTTCGACGAGACCTTGCGGCACTTCTTCTCGCAGGTCGTGCGCTACGCCATCCTGATCCTCGTCGTCATCATGGTGCTTGGCCAGTTCGGCGTGCAGACGGCCTCCATCATCGCCGCGATCGGCGCCGCCGGCCTCGCTATCGGGCTGGCATTGCAGGGCACGCTGCAGAACATTGCCGCCGGCATCATGCTCCTGGCGCTGAGGCCCTTCCGCATCGGCGAGAATGTCGAGGTCGGCGCGATTGCGGGCACCGTCGAGGAGATCGGCCTCTTCGCCACCAAGCTGCGCACCGCCGAAGGCGTCTACATACTGGCGCCCAACTCGACTTTGTGGAACCAGCCGGTGCGCAACTTCACCCGCAACGGCGTGCGCCGCACCGACGTGACCTTGAGCATCGGTTCGTGGAACGATATCGACCGCGGGCAGAAGACGCTTCTTGCCATCGCCGGCGCCGAAAGGCGCATCCGGCGCGAACCGCCTCCGATCGCCTTCATCGCGAGTGTCGGCGACGCGACGGTTTCGCTCACCCTGCGTTACTGGACATCGGCCGCCGACTATTTCTCGACCCAGATCGACATGACCAAGCGCGCCAAGCAGGCCTTCGACAGCCAAGGCATCTCGATCCCGCTACCGCCGCCGGAAGTGCCGGCGCCGGAAGCGCGCAAGCAGTAGCCGGCTCAATCCTGGCGGGGCTTATCGTCCGGCGTGAAGGCGAGCTCCACCGGCAGCGGCGTCTGCGCCGACATCGGCGCGAAACTGCCGCTTGTGGCCGCGGGTGTCGGCCGGCCCGCCGTCACGCGCCACAGCACGAACAGGCAGAAGGCCGACGCAATCACGATGCCGACATAGATAAAGGTCGCGGTGCCGAAGACGGCGGAAAGCGCCGTAACGATGCCGGGCACGATGAAGCCGGCCAGCGACCAGGCAAACAGCATCGAGCTCGACAGCGCCAGAAGCTCGTCCTTGGCGGCGCGGTCGGCGGCATGCGCGCTGGACAGCGCGTAGATCGATTCCGACGCCCCGTCCCAGATCAGATAGATCACCACCAGCGCCATCAGCGCGCCGCCGTCGAAGACGATGGCAAGGACACTGGCGACGGTCGCCAGCGCCGCAGCGCCGGCCAGCACGTAGCGCCGGTCGGTGCGGTCGGAAATCCAGCCGAGCGGAATCTGCAGGATCAGCGTGCCGACCGGCATCGCCGACAACAGCAGCGCCACATCGGCCTGGCTGTAGCCCTTGGCTGTGGCGTGGATCGGCGCGAAGCCGGAAACGATCATCGACAGGCCGCCGACCGCCAGCATGCCGGCGACGCCGACCGGCGAGATGCGCCAGGCGCGCCGCAGCGCCACCGACGCCGCCTGCGGCGCCGGCGGCTGCGCAAGCCTGGTCATGCCGACCGGCAGGATGGAAAGAGCGGTGAAGGTGATGCCGATCAGCGACGCGGCCGCCGAGTGGATGTCGACCAGGGCGAGCGTCGCGTAACCCACGCCCAGCCCGGCAATATAGGCGACATAGAACACCGCCATCACCCGGCCGCGGATCGAATTCGGCAAGGCATCGTTCAGCCAACTCTGTGCGACGATGAACAGTCCGCAGATGGAGAAGCCGTAAAGCGCCCGCGCGGCGATCCACAAAAGCGGGATCGGCCCGGCGCCGATCGCCGCGTTGGAAAGCGCGATCAGCGCCGAAAGCACCATGAAGGCGCGGGCGTGGCCGACGCGCCGAACCAGCGGCCCGGTCAGGATGCAGCCGGCGAGCCCGCCGGCCGAAAGCCCGGTGACGATCAGCCCGGCCCAGGTCGGGTCGAAGCCATCGGCGCCGAGCCGCACCGGGATATAGGCAAACATCAGCCCATTGCCGATCGCCATCAGCGCCATCGACACGATGACGCTGGCAATGGCGATCAGCGGCGCCGGTTGTTCGGCGCGGACGGCCTCGGTCTTGGTGGGGGTTTTCTCCAGCATCGCTTGTCAGCATCGCTTACCGGAGAGCAAAAGGCCGCCGCAAAAGCGACATCGCACGCCTTCCCTTCCCCCCTTGTGGGGGAAGGTGGATTGCCGCGAAGCGGCAAGACGGATGAGGGGTGTTCCAGCGGGGCGAGACGCCGGCGATTATGGCTTTGGACGAGCGCGTTGGCCAAGCCGGAGCACCCCTCATCCGTCTCGGCGCTGCGCGCCGATCCACCTTCTCCCACAGGGGGAGAAGGGAAAATCAGCGCTCAGCCCTTCGCGGCCTTGCGGATCGCCGTGGACGACAGCGACGAGCGCGGTCCGTGGATGAAGGTCCAGGCCGGCGCCTGCATGCGGGCAAGCAGGGGCGCGTCGCCCTCGTCGATGCGGGCATAGTCGAAGGTCTTGGCGACGACCGACGACAGGAAGGAGAGCGTCGCGCCCGGCCGGTCGATGACCGCGATCGGGAAGGTCAGCACGATCTCGCGCCAGCGCTGCCAGCGATGGAAGTCGCGCAAGGAGTCAGCGCCCATGATCCAGACGAAATCGACGCCCGGATTGCGCGCCTTGACCAGGGCCAGCGTGTCGGCGGTGTAGCGTACATGCTGCGCCGCCTCGAAGGCGGTGACCTTGATCCGGGGATTCCTGGTGATCTTTTCGGAAAGCTCGATGCGCTCGGCGAGCGGCGCCAGTTCCCGCGCGCTTTTCAGCGGATTGCCAGGCGTCACCATCCACCACAGCTGGTCGAGCGCCAGCCTTCTCAGCGCGATCTCGGCGACGAGCGCATGGCCGGCATGCGGCGGATTGAACGATCCGCCGAACAGGCCGACGGTCAGGCCCCTGGCGGCGTGCGGCATGCGAAAGTAACGCGAGGGAACCGTGGGCTGAAGGGACGAAAGCATGGTGCTAGGCCCCCCTCTCTGCCCTGCCGGGCATCTCCCCCTCAAGGGGGGAGATTGGATGTCGCCTTGGCTTTCGCCAATCGCCGAAGTCCAAGATCGGGCGCCGTCGGCGCAACTGCTGATCTCCCCCCTTGAGGGGGGTGAGGAGTGGTCCGCGCAGCGGACGGGAAGCCAATTGCTTGGCTTTCCGAACGACGAACGCCCGGAGCGACAGCGAAGGGCCGGGCCCGGCAGGCCAGAGAGGGGGGCCTGGGCGCAAGCTTCAGCCTCTTAAGGCAAGCGACATCAAAGCCTCACCTGTCCCGACCCGCGCACGCGGTATTTGAACGAGGTGAGTTGCTCGACGCCGACCGGCCCGCGCGCATGCATCTTGCCGGTGGCGATGCCGATCTCGGCGCCCATGCCGAACTCGCCGCCATCGGCGAACTGTGTCGAGGCATTGTGCAGCAGGATCGCCGAGTCGATCTCGTTGAAGAAGCGTTCCACAGCCTGCGCGTCCTCGGCGATGATCGCCTCGGTGTGGTGCGAGGAAAAGGTCTCGATATGCTCGATTGCGCCGGCGACGCCGTCGACCAGCTTCACCGCGATGATGGCGTCGAGATATTCCGTCACCCAGTCGGCATCGGTCGCCGGACTGGCTTCGGAAAAAGCCCGCAGCACCTCTTGGTCGGCATGGATCTCGCAGCCGGCGGCGCGCAGCGCTTCGAGGATGGGCACGAGATGCGTGGCGGCCACCGCGCGGTCGACCAGCAGCGTCTCGGCGGCGCCGCAAACGCCGGTGCGCCGCATCTTGGCGTTGACCGCGATCTTCACCGCCATGTCGAGATCGGCCGAGCGGTCGATATAGAGGTGGCAGATGCCTTCGAGATGCGCGAAGACCGGCACCCGTGCCTCGGTCTGCACGCGCCCGACCAGGCTTTTGCCGCCGCGCGGGATGATGACGTCGAGATTTCCCGAAAGCCCCTTCAGCATCTCGCCGACGGCGGCGCGGTCGGTGGTTGGCACCAGCTGGATGGCATCCTGCGGCAGGCCGGCGGCCTTCAGGCCTTCGACCATGCAGGCGTGGATCGCCGAGGATGAATTGAGCGAATCCGAACCGCCGCGCAGGATCACCGGATTGCCCGCCTTGAGGCAAAGCGCGCCGGCATCCGCCGTCACATTCGGCCGGCTCTCATAGATGACGCCGATGACGCCGAGCGGCGTGCGCACGCGCTCGATATGCAGCCCGTTCGGCCGGTCCCATGCTGCGATGACGTCGCCGACAGGATCCTTGAGCGCGGCGATCTCGCGAATGCCGTCGGCCATCGCCTTGATACGCGAGGTATCAAGCTTCAGCCGGTCCATGAAGGAGCCCGACAAACCGGCCTCCTCGCCATTCGACATGTCGATGGCGTTGGCCTCGAGGATCGCCTGCTCGTTGCGCAGGATGGCGTCGGCCATAGCGGCGAGCGCGGCATTCTTGGCCTTGGTGGAAGCGATAGCCAACGGTCGGGCGGCTGCACGGGCGCGGCGGCCGATATCGGCCATCAGCACAATCGTGTCTTCGCCGGATTTTTCATGCAGCTTCAGCATGGTCATCCTCCGCCCGTCGTCGTTCAATTCTTAGTCGTCGGCCAATACGTGGTCGCCGGCGACGCTTACCACAAGGTCGTCGCGATGGATCATCGCCGAACGCGCCTCATAGCCGAGCACATTTTCGATCTCGGCCGTCTTCAATCCCGCGATCCTTACGGCATCGGCGGCATCATAGGCAACAAGGCCGCGCGCGATCTCGCGGCCCTCGGGCGACAGGATCGCCACCGTGTCGCCGCGCGAGAAATTGCCGCTGACCAGCTTCACGCCCGCCGGCAGCAGCGACTTGCCCGATTTCAGCGCGCCGATGGCGCCGGCGTCGACGGTGAGCCGGCCGGCCGGCTCGAGCTGCCCGGCGATCCAGGTCTTGTAACCCTTCACCGGATTGGCGCTCGGCTTGAAGAAGGTCGCGCGCTCGCCGCGCTCGATCGCCATCAGCGGCGACAGCCTGGTGCCCGAGGTGATGATCATCGCCGTGCCGGCGGCATTGGCGATCTTGCCGGCGTCGAGTTTTGTCCGCATGCCGCCGCGCGACAGCTCGGACGCGGCGGCGCCCGCCATCGCCTCGATGTCGGGCGTGATCCGATCGACCACCGGGATGAATTTTGCTCCCGGGTCCTTGGCCGGCGGCGCCGTGTAGAGCCCGTCGATGTCGGAGAGCAGCACCAGAAGGTCGGCACCCATCATCGTCGCCACCCGCGCCGCCAGCCGGTCATTGTCGCCGTAGCGGATTTCCGAGGTGGCTACCGTATCGTTCTCGTTGATGACCGGCACCGCCTTCATCTTGAGCAGCGTCGAGATCGTCGCGCGCGCGTTTAGATAGCGGCGGCGTTCCTCGGTGTCGCCGAGCGTCAAAAGGATCTGACCGGATTTCAGCCCGTCCTTGCCGAGGGCATCCGACCAGGCGCCGGCAAGCGCGATCTGGCCGACGGCGGCCGCCGCCTGGCTCTCCTCAAGCTTCAGCGCGCGCTTGCCGAGGCTGAGAATGGTGCGCCCAAGCGCGATCGCGCCAGAGGAGACGACGAGCACTTCCGCGCCGGCATTGGCGAGCACTGCGATGTCGTCGGCAAGCGAGGTAAGCCAGTCGCGCTTCAAGCCCGTCGCGCGGTCGACGAGCAGCGCCGAGCCGATCTTGACGGTGATACGCCGGTACGATTTCAGCGATTTCATGGGTTTTGCCAACGCGTCTCGACGGGAGCCGGAACGGCGTCCCGCGATTCGGCGACGACCGCCATCAGCGCGCGCAGCACCGCCTCGACGCCTTCGCCGGTGACGGCCGACAGAAGCAGCGGCGCGCGGCCGGCGGCGCGCCTCAGCGAGGCCGCCTTCTTCTTGCGGGCGTCCGCGTCGAGGATATCGATCTGGCTGAGAGCCACGATCTCGACCTTGTCGGTCAACCCATGGCCATAGGCCTCGAGCTCGGCGCGCACCGTCTTGTAGGCCTTGCCCGGGTTCTCCTCCTGCGCCGAGACCAGATGCAGCAGCACGCGCGTGCGCTCGACATGGCCGAGGAAGCGATCGCCGATGCCGACGCCCTCATGCGCGCCCTCGATCAGGCCTGGGATGTCGGCCAGCACGAATTCGCGGCCGTCGATGCGGGCGACGCCGAGGCCGGGATAGAGCGTGGTGAACGGATAGTCGGCGATCTTCGGCTTGGCCGCGGTGACCGCCGCCAGGAAAGTCGACTTGCCGGCATTGGGCAGCCCGACCAGGCCGGCATCGGCAATCAGCTTGAGTCTGAGCCAGATGCTGAGCTCCTCGCCAGGCAGGCCGGGATTGGCGCGCCGCGGCGCCTGGTTGGTCGAGGTCTTGAAATGCTGGTTGCCGAAGCCGCCATTGCCGCCCTTGGCCAGCAGGAAGCGCTGGCCGACCACGGTCAGGTCGCAGATCAGCGTCTCATTGTCCTCGGCGAAGATCTGGGTGCCGGCCGGCACTTTCAGCGTGATGTCGGCGCCCTTGGCGCCGGTCATGTTGCGGCCCATCCCGTGCATGCCGGTCTTGGCCTTGAAATGCTGCTGGTAGCGATAGTCGATCAGCGTGTTCAGCCCGTCTACCGCTTCCGCCCAGACATCGCCGCCTCGCCCGCCGTCGCCGCCATCCGGGCCGCCGAACTCGATGAATTTCTCGCGCCGGAACGACACCGATCCGGCGCCGCCGTCGCCGGAACGTATGTAAACCTTGGCTTGGTCGAGGAATTTCATCGGATTTTCAAGTTTCTGCTGATGCCCATGAGCGATTGCTCTAAGGCATGCCTTAAACCAAGGCGGAGCTAAGGGCGAGGCCCGTTTTGCGACTAAAGCGCCTGATGCCCTTTAGCCGGGGACGCGGTAGCACTGTCGCGGGGAGTGCTGGAGGGGCACGGGAATGAAGATCGTCACCTACAACATCCAATACGGCATCGGCCTCGACGGTAGATACGATGTCGGGCGCATCGCCGACGCGGTGCGCGGCGCCGATGTCGTCGCACTGCAGGAAGTGACCCGCAACAACCCGCGCAACGGCGACCGCGACATGGTGGCCGAGATCAGCGAGGCGCTGCCCGATTATTTTGCCGCCTATGGCAGCAATTTCGAGGTCAATATCGGCTCGCGCCTGGAGAACGGCCGGGCCATCTCGACGTCCTTTCAGCTCGGCAACATGGTGCTGTCGAAGACGCCCATTCATCTGTCGCGCAATCTCCTTCTGCCGCGCAGCCGCAGCCTCGAGACCATGAACTTTCAGCGCGGCGCGCTGGAGGCGCTGATCGAGACGCCGCTCGGCTTCATCCGCTTCTACTCCACCCATCTCGATCACCGCAGCCCGGTCGAGCGCCAGGGTCAAATCCGTTTCCTGCGCCAGCGCCTCCTGAACTATGCGCTGGAAGGCGGCGGCCTGTCGGGCATTCCCGAGATCGGCCTTCCGGACCTGCCCTATCCGGAAGCCTTCATCGTCATGGGCGACTTCAACATGCTGCCCGGCTCGCCCGAATATGTCGAGCTGGCCGGCCGGCCGGATCATGAGTTCGGCATGCCGCTGACCGCCGACCTCGCCGTCGATGTCGCCCAGCGTCTGGCGGTCGCCGACCTCGTCACCTGGGTGGATCCTGAGCGGCCCGACGACAAGAGCCGCCACAAATGCATCGACTACATCTTTACCAGCGCCTCGCTCGCCAGATCGCTGCAGCGCCTGTGGTCCGACCGGGACGCCATCGGCTCCGACCACCTCCCGCTCTGGGCCGAACTGGACTGAGTCGCGGTACTCCCCCTCATCCGGCCGCTTCGCGGCCACCTTCTCCCCCAGGGGAGAAGAGGTTGGCGCCGGCGCTCGCCTGCTCCTCTCCCCTTGGGGAGAGGTCGGATTGCCCCGAATTGCCCTTCGCAATTCGGTTGGCAATCCGGGTGAGGGCGCGCCGCTCCACCTTCCGAAGCACCGATCAATAGTGGATCCAGTTGCGGAGACTGTTCCACGTCTTGCGATCCAAGCGATAACGCTCGACAGGCACCTGGCCGGCGACGATCGAATTCAGCATGCCCTGGCCGGCATACTGGAAGCCGCATTTGTGGATCACCCGCCGCGAGGCCGGATTGATCACCCGGGTCGAGGCATGCAGCACCTGGATCGAGGTCCGCTGGAAGGCGAGGTCGACCAGCGCATGCGCGGCCTCGGTGGCGTAGCCGCGCTTCCAAAAAGGCTCGCCGATCCAGTAGCCCAGCTCCAGGCCGCGATCGGTCGTGTTCAGGCCGGCGCAGCCGACGAAAGTGTCGCTGTCCCTGAGCGTCAGCGCATAGACGATGCCGGCGCGCCGCGACGCCGCCATGGCAAGGAAGGTGCGGCCCTCGGCCTCGCCATAGGGATGCGGCATGCGGGCCAGCATTTCGGCGACATGTCGGTTGTCGGCAAGCGTGACGAGTTGCTCGAGATCGCTCTCGCGCGGGGCGCGCATGACCAGCCGCTCGGTGGCCAGCGCCGGGCAATCGATCGCATAACTTTCGTCTTCGGTGTCTTCCGCTTCGGCAACCATTTTAGTCCTCCAGGGCAAGAAAAATGAAAAAGGAGAGAGGGCGAGCCCATCTCTCCTGATCCTTTTCCTGGCCTGGCCAGACACCGGCTCCCGAGATGGGCGCCGGTGTTATGGTGCGGAACCGGCTACTCCGCTGCTTTGGTAATCGGGTTCACCGATACGTAGGTTCGGCCGTTGGCTTTCTTGTTGAAGGTGACTGCGCCAGCTTCGAGCGCAAAAAGGGTGTGGTCCGTGCCCATGCCAACATTGGTGCCCGGATGCCATTGCGTGCCGCGCTGACGAATGATGATGTTGCCGGCGATGACGGCTTCGCCGCCGAACTTCTTCACGCCCAGACGCTTGGAGTGCGAATCGCGACCATTGCGCGACGAACCGCCAGCTTTCTTGTGTGCCATTTGACTAACTCCGATGCGCCCTGAGGCGCTTGAATGGTCTTATGAACGCGTTCGCGTTCCGTTTCAAGTCCGTACCGGCGACGATCGTCGCCGGAAAAATTACTTCTTCGCCAGTTCCTTGGCCTGCTCGCGCCAGTCCTTGATCTGGTCGGCGCTGAACGGCATGTGCTCGTCGATCTTGGCGACATCCTTGTCGGTGAGCTTGGCGAGCTGCGCGAAGGTGATGATGCCCTGCTCGGCGAGGTCCTTCGCCGCCACCGGGCCGATGCCCTTGATCACGGTCAGGTCGTCCGGCTCGCCCTTCGGCGCCTTGAACAGCGGCGCGGCCTTTGCCTCTTCGCCGGAAGCGGCCTCGGCCTTGGTTTCCTTCTTGGCCTTCGGCTCCTTCGCAGCCACCTCGGCCTTCGCCTCGGCGGCGACTTCAGCCTTCGCCTCTGCCTTGGCTTCCGGCTTCGCGGCAGCCTTCTTCGACGGCTTGGCGCCACCCAGCAGGATCTCGGCGATCCGGACGGTGGTCAGAAGTTGGCGGTGGCCGATCTTGCGGCGCGAATTCTGGCGGCGGCGCTTCTTGAAAGCGATGACGGTGCGGTTCTTGCCCTGCTCGACGACTTCCGCCGTAACCAGAGCCCCATCGACGAACGGTGCGCCGAAGGTGACATTCTCGCCCTCGCCATGGGCGAGCACATTGCCGATCTCGACGATATCGCCGACCTTGGCTTCGAGTTTCTCGATCTTCAGGAGATCGTTGGCGGCGACGCGATACTGCTTGCCGCCCGTTTTGATGACTGCGAACATTTTTTGCCTTTCGCTGTTCGGTCGGCCTCGATGAACCGCCTCGGGCGGTTCGGCCGTCTTTTTGTCAGTCTGCGGGTTCAAAAAACAAGCGGCGCGGAAGAGCCTCCACGCCGAATGCGGGCTGTCCCTAACCGAAGGTTGCGTTGGAGTCAAGGCAAACAGACCTGCCCCGGACGACACGCCGAGCCATGCCGCCGGCAAAGGAGGCGGGTGCGCCGTCGCCGCTGCTTTTCGCGGAAGCTGGAATTCGCTCGAATAGGGCCTTGTAACTCCGGCAGTCAGCCGTTATCTAGTGCGCCGCGCCGGCAACGGCCGACCATGACCTCGCGGAGAGGTGGCAGAGTGGTCGAATGCACCGCACTCGAAATGCGGCATACTCGCAAGGGTATCGGGGGTTCGAATCCCTCCCTCTCCGCCATTTAGCTTCCATAATAATCGTTTCCTTTCAAAAGCTTCCTTGTTGCGCTTGACCAGCGCGAAGCGAAACTTATCTTAGACTGTGTAACAAACTGTGTAACATTAGAGAAAGATAATGCGACGTTCCGCAGCGCCAAAGCCGCATAAACGTGAAGGCATCTGGTATCTCGTCCGCAGGGTGCCGAAGGAATTCGCGGCGTTTGATCGCCGCTGCCTAGTACGCATTTCCACGGGCGTCGCCGTGGCTGACGATCCCCGCGGTGTACGGGCGCGAGATGCAGTGCAAAGCCTCGGCGCGGGGCTGGAGGCGTATTGGCGTAGACTGCGGGAAGGCCAATCCGCCGAGGCGGGGCTGCGTTTCGAAGCCGCGAGGAAGCGCGCGCGGTCATTTGGATTGGCCTATCGCTCTAACGAGGAACTAGCAGCGGGGCCGCTCGACGAACTCATGGCCCGTATCAAGCTGCTCCTCGACAAAAAATCGATCGAGGACGCGCAGGACGTCTCGGCCGTCATGGGTGGGGAGAAGCGGCCAGCGGTCCGCCTGAGCGGTCTTATCAAGGAATTCGAGACGATCGAGCAACAGAACTTGCTGACCATGTCGCCTAACCAAATCAAGAAATGGCGTAACCCCAAAAAGCGCGCAGTTGCCAATCTGGTTGGAGTCATTGGCGACAAGGAGATCGCAAGCCTCACTCGGGACGACGCAATCGCGTTCCGCGAGTGGTGGCAAAAGCGGATCGTTGAGGATGGACTTGATATCGGTACGGCCAACAAGGACATCGGCCATGTTTCGAAAATGCTGCGCGTCGTCGATCTGACTCACCAGCTCAAGCTGGAGCCGGTTTTTCGAAACCTGCGTCTTTCCGGCGCCGTCCCCGGGCAACGCGCTGCGTTCACAGCGGAGTTCATTCAGGAGAAGATACTCGCTGAAGGCGCGCTCGACGGACTCAATGACGAAGCCCGCCATCTAATCTATGTGATTGCCGATACCGGACTCAGGCTTTCTGAAGCGGCAAACCTCACCACCGAAACAATCCACCTCGATCAAGAAATCCCGCATGTGCGGGTGCGCCCCAATGGCCGTCGCTTGAAGACCGGTCATTCAGCCCGTGACATTCCCTTGGTTGGCGGCGCACTTGCAGCCATCAAGCTCCATCCGGACGGCTTTCCTCGTTATCGCGACAAGGCCGCGTCACTTTCAGCGCTCGTCAACAAGGTGCTCGCCAGCAAGGAACTTCTGCCGACTTCCGAGCATAGTCTTTATAGCCTGCGACACACTTTCGAGGACCGGCTGACGGCAGTTGAGGCGCCGGAGAAGGTAATTGCTTCTCTGATGGGCCACAAATGGATCCGGCCCAAATACGGCGCGGGACCTTCGTTAGCGCAAAAGCGCGAGTGGCTTCAAAAAATCGCTTTTACCCCGCCCGGGCGAATGTGATTGCGGCGCCATCCAGGCCTTGAGAACCAACCTCACGGCTCCAGCTGTCCGAGCCATTTAGGTTGAGCGTGGCCAGCACGCGCTGCGCTCGCTCGCGATTTCCGAGCTTCCGCCGCATTTGTTCGACCTCGTATTCCAGCCTTTCGAAGGTCGGTATATAGGCATCTCCATGCCGGATGACCAAGTAGGCGGCAACAGCTAGACAGCATTCTAGCTCCGTGGCCGATGGATCGGAAAAAGGGGCGACGCCATACCAAGACGAGCAACGCCTCTCGAGGGCTTCCGAACTAGGCAAACGGCCAGCATGTGGCATGGGATACAAACCTATGCCTGATCGACGAACCTAAAGTGCTCACGAAGCTTGACCGGTACGCGGGCCATCGGAGGGTTCTGCCTAAAACCGCCAAAAATTTTGAAACACCCATTCATCCGGCTCGAATTCAAAGGGATCGGCGATTTTTGGGTTATGGCTTGCAAGCATAGTTCAGCCCAGACAAGAACGCCTGATATCTTGTCGTTCACTGTCACCCTGCCAAATATGGTGCCGGTGACAACGGCAGTTTGGCGAGCAGAAGAATTCCCGAGACTGAGACGTTCTACGGCTTGGCCCATGTTCGCGCTCCTCCTCGATTGGAGACAGGATGGGCCATATGGAAGCGAATAAAAGGAGGTTGGTGACGAGTCTCGGTAGTGGAGTAGAAACGGGTGGAAAAGCTTGCGCTATTCGCCGTCGGCGCCGCTAAGCGCATTTGAGAGAAGGGGCAACGATCGCCAAGAGATGACGTCCGATCGCAAGCCGGCTAGAAATGCGACAGTGACGCGCCTTTTTTGGCACGACCTTAGCACCCGATCGGGCCTCAGCTGGTCGTCGTTGCGCAGCCGATCGGGTGCGATTTTTATAAAGCTCTCTTGGCTTTAGCTTTGAGAGCCCGTCATCGAGACAAATGCAAGGGAACGGTCCCGCCCCCTGGGGACATTCGACATGCCGTGGCAGCTTCCTATGGTGAGCCAGCGCATTCCGATACACGTTTTCCGCGCTCTACCGTTGCTCCAGCACCTGTGCTGAGGCTGAGCGCTTGATCAGGACCCGACCGCTGCTGTTGCGGGATGGTGACTGGGTTGAGGTCGCGAAAACCTTGACCGCGGGTACGTTGTTCATCCAGATGAGCGCTGAGCCGAGAAGCAGCCAAGAACGCTTCCCGTAATCGAATCCTACGGGAACCGCGAAACCAGCGTCCAAGGGACGCAATTCTCCGACGTCGTTCACTCAAGCTCATCTCGCAACTTGAACGCTTGTATGAAGCCGCTGCATGTGCGCCGGTGGACCGGATTGCTGCTATCCAAACCACGTGCTCAGTTTCGCCCCCGTAATAACTCTACCGTCCGAAACGGCTTTCGCGCGTCAGGTCCACCCCACATGAAAGTTCCGCGAGCAGCACGGACGGAGAGGCCGGTCACAACTCCTTCGCGTGCTCTTTTACTACCGAATCAAGTGCCAAATGGAGAGGCACTGCCTTAGAGAACAGGAAGCCCTGCGCGGTTCTGCAGCCAAGCTTGTACAGAGTTTGCCGATCTGCCTCTGTTTCAACGCCCTCGGCCATGACCTCGATCCCGAGCGTCCTACCAAGGTCAATCACCGCTTTGACAAGCAGCCGATTCTCCCGGGACTTGGCTAAGCCGCGAATGAAGCCCTGATCTATTTTCACTTTCCTGATCCGACTGTCCTTGAGCGATGCCAACGTCGAAAAACCGGTGCCGAAGTCCTCGAGCGCGATAGAAATGCCAGCATGTGAAAGCTGGCCGAGCTTTTCATCCACTCTGTCCGGATCCACTGGGGCTTCTTCGGTAATCTCGATGTCGAACATCGTTGCAGGGAGGTCTTTTGCCGCCAGACCATTAAGAATCATCTCGTCAATATCGCCAGCTTCCAACTCGCGCGGTGAAACATTCATCGCCACACGAACATCACGACGGTCAGCTTTGACCAAGCCCTCGATAAGAGCGCAACAGTCGGCGAATACCGTTTGAGTTAGCAGCTGAAGCATTCCAGTTTCGCGTGCCGCTGTCATGATCTCGGGCGGAGAAATGGGACCGTGAAGCGGGTGAGACCATCTTAGCAAGGCTTCAAAACCGACGACGCTTCAGTTTCGAGTCTTACGATTGGCTGAAACCAAGCGACCAAGCTTCTCATCGTTATCGCCGAATGAAGATCGCGTTCGATTGACTGGCGGCGTTGCAGTTCCCGGGCTAGCTCGGCACCGAACAGACAAAATTCATTCCTGCCGCGGCGCTTAGCTGTGTAAAGGGCGATGTCGGCCCGCAACAACATTTCCGTCAGTCCGGGGTTTTCAGCCAAGTAGATTCCTATAGACGCTCCAATGCGGACGGATGCGATCCCAGGATAGGGGCGAGCAAGCTTGGCTATGAGATTGGACGCGAGATTGGTGGGAGAAGGAGAATTCTTTCGCGAAGAAAAAACCAGCACGAATTCATCCCCACCGATGCGGGCGAGCGTTGAGCCCTCCGGTGCTTCTTCCTCTATTCGGCGGGCGATCCTGGCAAGCAGCTCGTCACCCGTTCTGTGACCGTAGGTACCGTTGACAGATTTGAACCCGTCCAGATCAATCAGCATGGCCACAAAGGGTCCATCGGTGTTCTCAAACTGATCGATTGCATGTTCGAGGCCCCGCCTGTTGAGGAGCGCGGTAAGATGGTCCTCCCTGGAATTGCGCTCCATTTCCGCGGCAAGCCGCTCGGCTTGATGTCTCAGGCGGCTCGCGTCACGGAAGCGCGCTTGTCCAACGAACGAGGATCGAACCAGGCCGCCCTCGAAAAGCAGGACGGCAAAAGCCAGAATGTAGTTTTCCGGGGCTCCCTTCGTCAGCAAACATGCGGCGGCAATGAGGAGTGGCGGTGTGATGAAGCATATCGCTGCCGCAGCATATGAGCTGCCGTACGTGACCGCGCCAGCTGAAATGCCCGCCAGAATTATTAGATGCAGCGATGCTTGAGACGTCGTGTATCCAGCCGTTAGGATGGCAAGGAATGACCAGGTGAATCCCGCCAGAAGAGCAAGCCTGCCAAACCAGCGAAGCCGCAGCCAAACCCGTGTCAGATCATCCTGGACTCCGGGTTCCTTCAGCTGATGACGGGCGAGTGCAAGGCGGGCGGCATTTATCGCATTAACGACCGAAAACCAGGCCGCGCCAGCAAGACCGTTCCCGGAAAGGGCCTGCACGGTCAAAATCAGCCCGGACAGCACAATGCTTATCGGCATTGAGACGAAAAGGCCTGCCCTCAGATCAGCGAGCTGGTCCTGAAGGATTCTCGCCTCCAGCGGATCTTCTTTTCCAAGGCTGGACGGGTCAGCTTGCTTACTCCTGCTTGTCCGCAGCCTATGCAGCCCCCCTGAAGGACGGGTTAATTCTTCAATCGGAGATCAGCGTCGGGGAGCAGGATTACTCCGGTGCATCATGCACTCTCTCCCATCGCTCGCCCAGCACGCGCAAAAATGCGACTGCTGGTGCAGTATCACCGCTGGAGCTCCGCCGATATCCCATGCCGGACAAGGGGAACATGTTGGGCAAAGCGAAGCCCCAGATGCCTTGCAAGCCGTGCCGCCAGGTGGTCTCTGGAGTAGAGTCCAATCAATATGTTCGTTGCATGGTAGAGCGGCGCCGCCGACAGGCGCAGCCGCCTTTCGTATATATGCAGCATGTCGGGGTCGCCAACATTGCGGCCGTCGCGGCACGCAGTCATGATTCCACGGGCGAGTTGCTTCTGGCTGCTGAGACCGATGTTGAATCCGTGAGCGGTCACCGGGTGCATGCCGATGGCAGCGTCGCCGATGAGTGCGGCGCTCGGCGCCCGGAATTTGTGCGCCCAGGTCGTGACCAGCGGATAGGTGTGGCGCTTGCTTGCCAAGGTCATTTTTCCAAGGCGCCCTCGACACCGTTTCGTCAACTCCGACAGGAACAAATCATCATCGAAGGCAAGCAGTCTATAGGCCTCGTTTGAGCGCAATGTGAGCAGCAGCGACGACATGCCCTCCGCGAGGGGCAACATCGCTATCGTCTGATGGTGATCGAACCATTCGATGGCGATCTGGTGGTGGGCGCGCTCGTGCCTCACTCGGCAAATCAGCATCGAGTGGCCAAGCCGGTTGATATCGGCGCCGATGCCTAGCAGATCACGCGTGGCGGACAAACGCGAATCCGCGGCAACAACCAGCCGAGCAGTTAAACGCGCGCCATTAGAGAGCGTTACGACTGCTCCTTCTTGGCTGTTTGTTGCATCGACGACCGAGTGGCCGCACAACAGCCGGGCGCGATCCTGCAAGCGGACGATTTTGAACAGCGCCTCGCGGATCCGGCAATTTGGAACCAAAACCCCAGCGGTTCTCCAGAGTTGCTGGGAGGATCGAAACGAAGAGCGAATGCGCTCGAGCCGTTGAGCACGCGCGCGCCTTGAAGTGCTGATTTGTCCGAAGCCGGGATGACATCCCAGGCGCCGAGCTCGCGAAGGGTTCTGATCGAAGCGTTGGTCAGCGCGATTTCGCGACCATCGAAAGCCGGATTCGCCAGACTATCGAATGTGTTCTGTTCAACAACTGCCACCTTGAGTTCGCTTTGGGCAAGCGACGCAGCGAACGAAAGGCCGACCGGGCCGGCTCCAACGACAACGATGTCAAAATTATCGTCAGAGCCCATCAGCGTGCCGCCATCCGGTCGCCTATCCTCGTGTAACGGTGGAACTGAGCCGAGTGACATGAGCTCCGTGGCCGCCGCATTGCCTAAAGGCGCTGGGCCGGGAGATTCGCATCGATCGGCAACGAAGCACTCAAAGCGCTCAGAGGTGGATGCGGCTAACCGATCCCGCCCTTTGGCCGCGCAGCCGCGCAGATCGCCGCCAGCAAGCGAGACACTCGCGACGCTGGTCAGCCACGGCCGCGCCGCATCGATCGCCACATTCCACCTGGAACCCTTGCGCATACTACTCACGCTCCACGACGTCGAAGCGGGCTCTCTTGCGAGGGTATCGAACGTAGCGCTCTCTCTCGTCATCCCAGCCAAGGTAGCGGAAACTTTTATCCACGACCGCGCATATCTCATCAAGAACCTGCTGCATGGCTTCGATGTCGATGTCCTTGCAATTCAGTCGCCGATAGAGCAAAGCCCACGCGGCGACATAGTCGTCGAAATAGCGCGCGTCACTCGAACCAATGATCAACTTCGGACGGTTGATCGATCTCGAAAACGCACGTCCCAACCCCGATGATGCTCCGCAGCACGTTGACATCACGAGGATCTTCGGCGCTGGATGCGAGCCCTGGAACATTTCTACGAAGTCAGCCCAAAGAAGGCCACTTTCGACGCACACAACCCATCAAAGGCGAAAGCTGTTGATCGGCCCCCGTGTCCGCGCAGCCACGCGGATGGTCAGCCAGCAAGCGAGATACACACGACGCCGGTCAGCTAATGGCTGCGCCGTAAGCACAAGGCATGGCCGACCACACGACAGAAAACCCAGAACCGTGAAGGTGCTGATAATGACGACCAATCTTTCCGTAAGTCATGCATTTCTCCGTCGAAGACTGGTCAATAGAACACACCGATGAGTATGACCCTGATCTGGATCAGCCAGACATGACCAATCGGCACTGGCGGTTCACGGTCAGGTGATCGACCGTGACGTTCCACTTTGGAACCCGTGCGCACATGGCCAAGCTCTCGTCCGGCCACGCGAGGTACTCTCGTGGCATCAGCCGCCTCATACTGGGTGCAATGGGAGGCAGTCCTTCGCACGACAGAGGCTTTTCACAAATGTAGTGTGCAGCTTAGGTCAAGATGGTCATGGAGCATGGAGCATGGAGCATGGACAGCTTGTTCCCGACCGAGCCGGCTCGACTGACGAGCGCGATCCGCGCATCTTATGCACAGCGGATTGAAATCAGCGTTCCGGTTTGTCGTCCCGATCAATTAGTATCCGCTCGGCGGCTCCGTCGAGATCTTCGTATTGACCGCTTCGCAATGCCCAGACGAAGCCGGACACACCCAGTGCACCCAGAAAAAGGGCCACTGGTATGAGATAGAGCAACGTCGTCACGAGGATTATGCCGAATAGCTGACTGCGGAGCGTCCGACTTTTTGAATAACTTGCAGCGTCGCATTCGCCCCGAAGCCGTGCAAGCGCAATGCGTTTCCAATAACAAGCACCGATGAGGCAGACATGGCAATCGCCGCTAACAAAGGCGTGGCGTGCCCGAGGATGGCGATTGGTACTGCCACCGCATTGTAGACGATCGCAATCGCGATGTTCTGGCGGATCAGGTGTCCCGCCTTGCGCGAGACGTCCAGCGCGAGAGGCACTGCCAGAAGGCTTTCGCGCAGGAATACGAAGTCGGCGGCATTGCGGCCAATGTCGGCGGCGGTAGCTGGAGCGATCGAGACATGCGCCGCGCTGAGCGCCGGCGTGTCGTTGAGGCCGTCGCCAACCATCAGAACCTTGTGTCCGTCTTTCGCCAGGGTCTCGATGCGCTCGACCTTGCCGGATGGCAGCAGGCACGGAACGAAGTCCTTGACACCCAGCATTTCTGCGACTTCACCGCAGGCACCCGCAGTATCGCCCGACAGCATTTCCACTGACACCCCGGCATGGCTCAATTGCCCGATCGCCGCCTTGGCGTCTGCGCGCAGCGCGTCCTCAAAATCGAAGGTCGCGACAATGAACCCGTCTTTTGTCAGCACGGTTCCGCCATGTTTGCCTTCACCACCGGTCCGGGCTCTCCATCCAGCCCATCCGCGTCGGCCTAGCCGCCAGGTGCTTCCGGCTCCAGTGGCTTCGATTCCAAACCCTGGATGCTCGGTGACGGCATCAAATTTGTACTGCCCGCCGGGATGGGCAAAACCGGCTATGGCCTTTGAAAAAGGATGGCGGGAATGCGTAGCCATGTCTCCCGCGACTGCCAGCATGGCCGGATCGATCGACGATGCATTGACCAGCCGGGGCTGGCCGAGCGTGAGCGTTCCGGTCTTGTCGAACACCGCTGTATCAATCGTCGCCAGGCGCTCCATGGCAGAACCGTCCTTTACCATGATGCCGTTCTCAAACAGGCGCCGCGCGGCGACCACCTGAACGATCGGTACGGCGAGGCCGAGCGCGCACGGGCAGGTGATGATCAGAACGGCAATGGCGATGGTTATCGCCCGGTGCCAGTCGCCGGTCACCGCCATCCAGCCAAGGAACGTCGCGAAGGCTGTGAGATGAACCACCGGGGCATAGAGCGCTGAAACGCGATCGGCGATCCGGCGATAATGCGCGCGGCCGCCCTCTGCGGCTTCCATAAGACGAACCATTTCCGCCAGAAACGAATCCTTCGCGGCGGCTGTCGCCTCAATCGTCAGCGGGCCGGTAAGATTGAGCACGCCGGCCTGAACTGCTTCGCCCGGCGCCACGTTTTTCGGCGTGCTTTCGCCTGAGGCCAGCGAGCAGTCGAGATCCGACGTTCCCTGGATGATCTTGCCGTCGACGGGGATCCTCTCACCGGCTGCGATCAACAACCGCATGCCTGGTTCGATCTCGCCGACCGGCAAATAGTCGCGCGCGCCGTCGCTGCGCAGCACCATGGCGCCATGTGCGGCCAACTGGGACAGGCCTTTCACAGCGGTCCGGGCACGTTCGCGCATCACGTGATCCAACGTGCGGCCGATCAACAGGAAGAACAGCAGCGATACCGACGCGTCAAAATAGGCGTGATCGCCATGGTTGATCGTCTCGTAGAGGCTCATGGCGTAGGCGAGCGAAACACCGACCGCGATCGGCACGTCCATATTCATGCGGCCATGGCGCAAAGCATTCCAGGCCGAACGGAAGAAGATGCCGCCGGCGAAGGCGAGGGCAGGAATGGCGATCAGCGCCGAGACCCAGTGAAACAGGTCGCGGGTAGCACCTTCGGCGCCGGACCAGACCGAGACCGAAAGCAGCATGATGTTGCCCGCCGCAAAGCCGGCAACCGCGACCGCGCGGATCAAATCCGATAACGTCCTGTCCTTGTCGCCGACCTCGGAAGGGAAGAGATGCGCCTGGTAGCCTAGCCGCCCAAGCGCGACGACGAACGGTGGGACCTCGTCACCACGCCACCGGACAGAGACCCGTTTCGTCGACAGGTTGACGCGGGCGCTCTCGACGCGATCGAGCTTTCCCAGCGCCGTCTCGATCGTCTGGATGCAGCCTGCGCAATGAACCGTCGGTACTGAAAGATCGGTCTGGTGAAGATCATCGCCAAGCGATCGGCTCGCCAGCCTGATCTCCTGGCTGGACGGCAGGACCGATCCGGTGTTGACCAGATCAAGCGCCATTTCGGCGCCCGGTGCACAACAACTCATTGCAGCGCTCCATTGGAAATCATGATCCGGCGGACGTCGCGATACGGTTTGTCCAGACCGGCGTCGGCGTCGACTTCGACAATCCAGACGCCGTCCTTCGGCATGTGCTGGGCTGCGAATTCCTGGCCCGAGGCGGGTGCGAGGGTGACCGACTTGTCCTCCTTCTCGTACGCGGGATGGCGAAACAGCACCTTGACGCCGTGCAAGGGAACCGGCTTGCCGGCGACGTCGGCGAGGCCATAGCGAACTTCGCCCCATGCGATGGTCAGCTTGCCGGTCCAGCCAAGTGCTGCCTGCGCCCGTCCTTCCTCGGCCTTCTTGTTGAATTGCTGGCTCGCCACATAGGTGTTTTCGACGACGAGGCCAGTCCAGCTTGTGCTGGCGAGCGTTGCCATGGTCAGATTGACTGCGATGACCACGCCGAAAAAGGCCAGGATGATGACCAGCATGTGCCTGCCGGTGAATTCACGAGGCTTTTGTACATTGGCAGTCATCTGAGGGGCTCCGGCGCGTTGAAGGTGGCGGTGTACTCGTTCGACTCAAAGCTGGCTCTGTCCTCGACGCGGAACTTGAAGGTCTGTGCCGGAGCGCGGATCTGGTCCGCCGGCTGGCGAACGAAGACCCTCAGCATTTTCAGGCGGTCGGGTTCGACCGGAATGGCGAAGGAACGGCCTGCGGGGATGTCGTCGCCGACGACGACCATGTCAGCGCCTTCAAGGCCCTGCATGGTTACGACGATCGTCCTCGGCTCGGGGATCATGTTGAGCAGCTTGACGGTATAGCCATTGCGGATGGATCCGTCGGTCAGCGTGACGAACTGGGGATTGCGATCATGCAATACGTTCAGTTCGAGCCGATCGCGCGTCAGCAGCGAATAGAGCAGGCCGAGGCCGATCAGCGACCACAAGCCCATGTAGACGTAGGTGCGCGGCCGAAAGATCTTGCGGATGTGAAAATGCGCCACCTTGTCGGAGAACAGGCCATCAGCGGTCCTGATCAGCGATGGATTGACTGAGCTGGACCCGCCTGCAGTCGCCAGCATCATGTTGGCGTTGTAGTCGGAGAGCGTCGCATAGGCGATCAGCCCACGCTCCTTGCCGAGCTTGTCCATGACGCCGTCACAGGCGTCGATGCAGAGCGCGCAAGTGATGCATTCGAGCTGCTGGCCGTCGCGAATGTCTATCCCCATCGGGCAGACCGCGACACAGGCATTGCAGTCGACGCAGTCGCCCACGGGCTGGCCTGCGGCCAGCACCTTCTTGGCGTGGCGCGAACGCGGTTCGCCGCGCCAGTCATTGTAGGTGACAGTGAGGGAATTTTCATCGAGCATGGCCGCCTGGATGCGGGGCCACGGGCACATATAGGTGCAGACCTGTTCGCGCATCAGACCGCCGAACGTGTAGGTGGTAGCCGTCAGGACGGCGACAGTGATGTAGGCGACGGGCGCCGCAGTGCCGGTGAAGAGCTCGCCGAGCAGCGTCGGTGCATCGGCAAAGTAGAAGATCCAGGCGCCGCCAGTCGCCGCCCCTATGACCAGCCAGATGGTGTGCTTGGACACACGCAGCATGAGCTTGCGCGCGGTCCAGGGACCTGCGTCAAGTTTCATGCGGGCGTTGCGGTCCCCCTCGATCGCACGTTCGACGACGAGGAACAGATCGACCCACACCGTCTGAGGGCATGCATAGCCGCACCAGGCACGGCCGACAGTCGAGGTGATCAGGAAAAGACCGACGCCCGCCATGACCAGGAGGCCGGCCACATAGAAGAATTCCTGGGGCCATATCTCGATGAAGAAGAAGTAGAAGCGCCGGTTCGCGAGATCGAGCAGGACTGCCTGGTCCGGGGCAAATGGACCGCGAGCCCAAGGCAGCCACGCAGCCAGGTAGTAGATGCCAAGTGTGATCGTCATCACCAGCCATTTGAAGCGACGAAAGTTGCCCGAGGCGCGCTTCGGAAAGATCTTTTGACGCGCGGCATAAAGCGGCTTGCGGGTTTTGGCGGAATTGACAGTTTCTGTTTCGAGCCGTGTCAACTGCGTCTTATCACGCATGTGCAACTCCACTTTCCCAGCCAATGTCAGGGGCACCTGTCGTAAAGCCTCGCGGTAGGATAGCCTTGCCGGGTTGTGCAGATCGCATTAGGGATGGTGTCGAGGCCCGGCTCACGCCGGGCCTCGTCCGCTTGGCAGGGGGACCGAAGAATAGGACTTCCATTCCTATTCTCCGCCGCCAAGCGAATGGACATAAACTGCAAGTTCCTTGACCTTGATCTCGCCGAGACGGCCAACCCAGGCCGGCATGACGCCCTGTTTTGGCGCACGGACCTGTGCGGCGATGGCTGTCTCACCGGATCCATAGAGCCAGATCGCATCGGTCAGGTCGGGGGCGCCGAATTCCCTGTTGCCTTTTGCATTGTCGCCGTGACAGGCGACGCAGTTCTCGGCAAAGACCTTGGCGCCGGGTTGGATCAGACTTGCATCGCGGACCTTGCCGGAAAGGCTGGCCACGTAGGCGCTGACTTGTGCGATCTGGTCGGCGGTAATGATGTCGCCGAAGGCCGGCATTTCCGACAGGCGCGTGTCCGGATCGGATGCGAAGCGGATGCCGTGCGTAATCGTCTGCTGGATCTGCTCGGCCTTGCCGCCCCATAGCCAGTCGTCGTCGTTGAGATTGGGAAAGCCCTTGGAACCTTGGGCGCCGGAGCCGTGACATTGTACGCAATTGACCTTGAAAGCGGCGCCACCGGCGGCGATTGCGAATTCGCGCAGGCCGTCGTCCGCGGAGATCTCCGAGACGCTCTTGGACTCCACCGCCGAGATATATTTGCCCTTGGCGGCCTCAGCCGCAGTCAGCTCGTTCCTGACCTCGTTGCGGCTGGAATAGCCGAGCACACCCTTCGTCGCCGAGTGCAACAGAGGCCATGCTGGATAGGCGATGGTGTAGCCTATCGCCCAGACAATGGTGACGTAAAAGGTGATAACCCACCATCTGGGAAGCGGGTTGTTCAGCTCCCGGATGCCATCCCATTCGTGGCCGGTGGTCGAGACGCCAGAGATTTCATCGATATGCTCGTCGCTCATGATCACTCGTCCTCGAGCGGAATGCGGGCCGCTTCGTCGGCCAGCCTTCGGCTGCCGGGGCGTAGGGCAAAGGCGATGCACCCCACGAAGAACAGCGCCATCGCAACCAGGCCCCAGCTGTCGGCAAACGCCCGCATCAAATTGTAGGTCATCAGCGTTCTCCTCAGCGGTAGCCGGCGGCTTCGTCGTAATTTTTGAAGTCGACCAGTGTGCCAAGCATCTGCAGGTAGGCGAGCAGGGCATCCATTTCGGTGACCTGTTGCGGGTTGCCGTCGAAGTCGCCGATCTTGGCTTTTGGGTAACGCGCCTCAAGGCCTGATGTGTCGGCATTGGGATCGGCCTGCGCCGCCAGATCCGCATTGGCGTGGACGATCATGTCATCGGTGTAAGGGACGGCTACAAGCCTGTTGGCGACCAGATGCGTTGAGAAATCCTTCACGTCGATCGGCGTGTCTTTCAGGAACCCATAGCTCGGCATGATCGATTCCGGCACCACCGAGCGCGGGTCGGTAAGATGCGCGACATGCCATGCATTCGAGTAGCGGTCGCCAACTCTGGCGAGATCCGGCCCGGTGCGCTTCGATCCCCACTGGAAGGGGTGATCGTACATGGACTCGGCAGCTAGGCTGTAGTGGCCATAGCGCTCAACTTCGTCGCGGAACGGCCTGATCATCTGGCTATGACAGAGGTAGCAGCCCTCGCGCATATAGATGTTGCGCCCGACAAGTTCGAGCGGCGAATAGGGGCGCATGCCTTCCACCTTCTCGATCGTATTGTCGAGATAGAAGAGAGGCGCGATCTCGACGATGCCGCCGACCGTCACCACGAGCAGCGAGCCAACGAGAAGAAGCGTGGCGTTCTTCTCGATGATTGCGTGTTTGTCCATCAAGCCCATTACCTGGCTCCTGATCGCGCAGGTCGGATGGCGACGGGGCTCGGCATCGGCTCCTCCTCGCGCTGGTGGCCGAGGATGGTCCTGGTGATGTTCCAGGCCATGATCAGCGCGCCGGAGAGGTACATGGCCCCACCGATGGCGCGCATGACATAGTAGGGGTGCATGGCGGCGACGGTCTCGGCGAAGGAGTAGACCAGGAAGCCCTGCTCGTCGTATTCGCGCCACATCAGGCCCTGCATGACGCCGGATACCCACATCACCGCGGCGTAGACAACGATACCAAGTGTCGCCAGCCAGAAATGCCAGGTGACCAGCCGCAACGAGTAGAGCCGTTGCCGGTTCCAGAGCTTCGGCACCATGTAGTAGATTGCGCCGAACGAGATCATGCCAACCCAGCCGAGCGCGCCCGAATGGACGTGGCCGATCGTCCAGTCGGTATAATGCGACAGCGAATTGACCGCCCGGATCGCCATGATGGGGCCTTCGAAGGTCGACATGCCATAGAAGGCGACGGCCATCACCATCATGCGTATGATCGGATCGGTGCGCAGCTTGTCCCAGGCGCCGGACAGCGTCATCAGGCCGTTGATCATGCCGCCCCAGGACGGCATCCACAGCATGATCGAGAACACCATGCCGAGCGTCTGCGCCCAATCGGGCAAGGCGGTGTAGTGCAGGTGATGCGGCCCGGCCCAGATGTAGAGAAAGATGATCGCCCAGAAATGGACGATCGACAGCCGGTACGAATAGACTGGCCGGTTCGCCTGCTTGGGCACGAAATAATACATCATGCCGAGGAAGCCGGCGGTGAGAAAGAAGCCGACCGCGTTGTGGCCGTACCACCATTGCGTCAAGGCGTCCTGGACCCCTGAAAAGGCGGAGTAGCTCTTGGAGCCCAGGAACGAGACTGGTATGGACAGGTTGTTGACCACATGCAGCATCGCGATGGTGACGATGAACGACAGGTAGAACCAGTTGGCCACGTAGATATGCGGTTCCTTGCGCTTCAGGATCGTGCCAAGGAACAGAATGAGGTAGGCGACCCAGACGATGGTCAGCCAGACATCCACATACCATTCGGGTTCGGCGTACTCGCGGCCCTCGGTGATGCCGAGCAGGTAGCCGGTCGCGGCCATGACGATGAACAGCTGGTAGCCCCAGAAGACGAACCAGGCCAGATCACGGCCGAAGAGGCGGGCGCGGCAGGTGCGCTGCACGACATACAGAGACGTGCAAAGCAGCGCGTTGCCGCCGAAGGCGAAGACGACACCGGATGTGTGCAACGGCCGCAAACGACCGAAATTGAACCAGGGCTGGATGTTGAGATCGGGGTAGGCGAGCTGCAGCGCGATCACCACGCCGACCAGCATGCCGACGACACCCCAGAACACGGTGGCGATCGCGCCGTAGCGGATCGGACCATCCATGTAAGCGGATGGGTCAATCGGAGCTGCTGGCTTGAACTCCGTGTTGCGCAACAGGATCGCAGTGAAACCAGCCACTGCGAAGAACAACACCCACATGTGTCGGCGGAAAGGTTCATCCACGCCGAAGCCGGCGGCCACCAGGGCCGCAAAAGCGAACACGCTTAGAAGGACGATCTCTGTGCCGAATTTCATTGCAGATCCCGATCTCGAATCTGGTGGATGCCAAATCCGCAGCGCACTAATCGCGCAGCCGCCGCCCCCTCGCCCTGATCTATGTCAGGCCGCAAGATTTTGTGTCGGCGGCGCAATCAGCAGGTGGCGAATGAACGAGGAACGCAGCGCGGGCTCACCCCCCTCATGGAAGGCGTTCCCTGGGTTGGGCGGGCGCAGACGCGATCGCTGAGGCGAAAGCTGAGGCCCTGCGCGCGTTGGATGCTATTGCCGATGCCCTGCCAAACGTTGTTCGGATCCCATTGGAAACGAACGCGATCGTTCCGCCGAGCCGTGGCAGATTAAGGACCATGCTTCGCCGGTATGTGCCGAAACACACCTGGCGATTGGTCACGTTCCTATCAAAGCCCGAAAGCTGTTTGTCTCGACCGTGACGCCGCTTCGTCGAAGGCGCGGCAACATCGCATTAAAAGGCAAACACGGCCCGCCCCGGAGTCATGCGACATGGCCTCGCCGCTTAGGGCCGCTCGCGTCCGCCGCCACAGCGCTTCTCCAGACGGCTTATGCTGTCCACCGTCACATGGCGTGCGTTCTCAATCCGAATCACCCCGTCAGCCCGCAATCGCGTCAGTTGGCGGCTCACGGTCTCGTTGGTGATTCCAAGGAAATCAGACATTTCGACACGCGTCAGCGGCAGATCGAAGGACGCCGACCCGGAAGCCGCATCGAGACTGGAATCGATATTCCGGGCCATCATGAGGAGAAAAGTCGCTACCTTTTCCGGAGCTGTCTTGCGCCCCAGCGTCACCATCCACTCGCGCGCCTCATCGAGTTCATTCAGCGTCTGTTTGAGCAGGCGATGCTCGAATTCCCGTGACGCCTTCATCATCCGTTCGACGGCCGCTCGCGGAAACGAACACAGCGTGACTGCTGTTGCCGCTTCCGCATTGATCGAGCTTTCCACCTTGAAAGGACGTCCCAGAAAATCCGGTGCAAACTGGAGACCGACGATCTGCTGGCGCCCATCCGACAGGCTCTTTGATAGCTTTACAACGCCTGAAAGCACGTTGGAGTAGCTGTCGACGTTCTGTGCCTCGCCGGTCAACTCCATTCCTGACTCGATCCGGCGACGCGAGCAAGTCTTGGCGAGCCCAACCAAATTGTCTGGATCGAGCGCACCGCAGACACCGCGACGCCGTGCCTCGCAAGGGAAGCAAAGAACAGGAATGCCGGAACTATGAATGTCTTGCCGAAAGGTCATGCGTTCGCCTTACCCGATCCTAACTGCCGGCAGGATACCCATCCAGGGTAGAGAAATCCTGCGGCGGTTTGTCCATGAGCGCGGCTGATCGAGATCAGGGTCTGCTTCAGCGATGCGTGCAGTGTTCCGGCGGGCAACACGGTGAACGCGAGATGCAATCGGAAATAGCTGTCAAACTCAGCGAGAACGTCCCACGCTACACCAGCTATCCGACGGCGCCGCATTTCCATTCGGGGATCGATGCTGCCATTTACCGTGGCTGGTTGGAGACGCTGGAAAGCGGCGACGAAATCTCGCTGTACCTGCACATTCCTTACTGCGACAAGCTCTGCTGGTTCTGCGCCTGCCACACCAAGCAGACGCACCAATATGAGCCGGTGGCCGCTTATCTGCGCTCGCTGAATGCCGAAATCGTCACGATTGCCGGTCTGCTGAGCGGCAAGGCACATGTCCGTGCAATCCACTTCGGTGGCGGTTCGCCAACTATTCTGAGGCCCGATGATATGGTTGCTCTTGGAGCGGCCTTGCGGGACAGCTTCGACTTTCTCCCGGATGCTACGGTCAGCATCGAAATCGAAACCAACGACATGGACAAGGCGCGCCTTGATGCACTTGCTCAAATCGGCGTAACCCGGGCGAGCCTCGGCGTGCAGGATTTCGATCCGCAAGTGCAAAAAGCAATTAATCGTGAGCAGAGTTTTTTGCAGACCAAGGCAGTCGTCGACGGGGTTCGTTCGCGGGGCGTCGAATCGGTCAATCTGGACCTGCTCTACGGGCTCCCGAATCAGACACGCGAGACGATCTGTTCCACGGTGGCGCAGGCACTGACCTTGGAGCCAGACCGGATGGCCCTGTTCGGCTACGCACATGTGCCCTGGTTCAAGAAGCATCAGACGATGATCGACGAGGCATGGCTGCCGAGTCCCACTGAGCGTTTCGCCCAATCTCAACTCGCGGCGCGGGCAATTGTCGCCAAGGGATATGAGGCAATAGGACTCGATCATTTCGCGAAGCCCGACGATGCGCTGGCCATAGCGGCCCGCGCAGGGGTTTTGCATCGCAATTTTCAGGGCTACACTGAGGATCGCTGCCCGACACTGATCGGACTTGGCCCTTCGTCCATCGGTCGTTTTCGCCAAGGCTACGTGCAAAACATGGCTTCGACTGCCGGGTACGGGCGCATGGTTGCGGATGGCGGGTTGGCTGCCGTCCGCGGCGTTGCCCTTTCCGACGACGATCGCGTCCGTGGCTGGATCATCGAGCGGCTGATGTGTGATTTTGCCTTCTCGGCAGTCGATCTGGTGGAGCGGTTCGGCAAAGCCGGCGAGCAGCTCCTTCATCGCTCGAGGTCCATCGCACTCCACGATCCTGCCCGAGCGCTTGAATTCGATGGTGACAGTTTCCTCGTACGGACTGAAAGTCGCCCCTTCATTCGAACCATCGCGGCCAAGTTCGATACATATTTCAAAGGGGGAACGGCGAGGCACTCGGTGGCGGTCTGAGCAAAGCACAGTGCGCTCGCCGTTTGGTCGATCGGCGAACCAGCTGCGTTCGTTTTGACCGCTCATAGGCGACTACCGCATCAAATCGAAAATGCAAACTTAGGCTGTTGCGCGGTATCTCCTTCCACATCCTCTCTTGCGCATACCTACATTCCAAGGGGTTTGATCCTATGCTTCGCGAGGAGCAGGTAGGTCGCGACAGCTAGGCAATGTTCCAGCTGCCCTAGCGGAGGAGTCACGATTTTCCGGCAAGCTCCGTCGGCAGACGTTCTTTTCTGGCCCTGGCAAAGGCTCGGTCGCCTTCCAGAAACGCCGCCAGCATGAAAGGGATGAGTTCTGCCACGGTTTCAGACTGACCATAGGTCTGACGGTAAAGTGCAGCATACTCCTTGAGTGTTTGGCTCAGCTCCGCGCTGACGGTAATGGTGATCTTCGAAGCTGTTCGGTCCGGAAGTTTTCCAAGTTTCAGGTCAGCCATGATAACTCCTGCTCAACTGGCGTATGGCCGCAGCACGATGTCCTTGTGCACGATGACGCGCAGTGGCCAACCTGGGCGGACGACGATGGTGGGCTGGATATTGAGGTTTTTTTCGGTGATGCGCTGGCCGGCTCGACTGGCGTTCTGCTGGGCTGATTCCCGGATCGCCTTGACCAGATCGCTCTCGTTTTCGCCGAGGCTGAATTCTGTGCCGACACCGAGCAATGTGGCAAGCGCCACTCCCTTGATCATCTGCCAAGTGTGGAAATCGACTTTGTCTTCCAGCCCTGCGTAGCCGGCGGTGTCGCTCGCGGGCAGATTGTCGATTTCGGCCGACGAGCCGTCGGGCAGCAGAATGCGCTGCCAGACCAGCAGCGCTCGCTTTTGCCCGAACGCGACGACGCTGTCGTAGACGCCGATAAGACGTGAGCCCTGCGGAATCAGCAATATGTTGCCCGTGACCGTGTCGTGCACATTTTCGGTGACTTGCGCGACGACAAGGCCCGGCAAATCGGAATTGATGCCGGTGATCAGGCTGGCGGCAATCACGCTGCCAGCCATCAGTTGATATGGCGAGATCGGCGTCTGAAGCGCATGCGGATTGTAGATCCCGCCAGTGCTCCGCTGGCTGAGAAAATCAAGCTTTCGCTGCTGATTGTTCTGGTCGCCTTCCGCCGCCGCCACCGAGGCTGACGCGCGTCCTGCTTCGGATTGGGGAAGCGCCTCAAATGGATGCTGAGCAGTTTGCACGCTCTCTCCGACATCTGTCTGTTGAGCTCGATTTTCGACGCGGAAAAGCACCCGCGATTCACGCGCTTCGATCGCCTGCTGCGCTAGACGCTGCTCCTCGGCCGAGATGTCTTGGCCCGGCACGATGCCGAGCTGGCGCTGCCGCTCGAGGATGGGGCGGCCGAGGTCGCCCGGCAAAGGTAGCCCAAGGACGGGAGGCTTTGGCTTCATGCCGGAATAGTCATGGGGAAGCGTATCGAGTCCCTCGGCGGTTGGTTTGCGCTCAGTGTTGTAGAGATCTTCCGCCTGATCCCTGATGCGAAGGGCCGGCCCCTGGAGGGCGATCATGGTAACGCCGAAGACAGCGCCGGATCCGAGCGCTGCGATAGCGATGATCACACCGCGCCTGAACCGCACCACGCGGCGGGGAGAGGCCCGAAGCTGCAGTTCCTCGGGATCCAGTTTCGGCGGGATGCCAGAGCGGGAATTTTCGATCATGAGCCCTCACCTCGCCGGCTGCCGCGAAAGAGCGAGATCCGCCGTTGCGGTTGCCTGCCGTCAATCCTGCTGATGCGGATCACCTGCTGCCGCTTGGTGCCGAGGCGAAGTTCGGCCGCGGCGAAGAGCCGATCGACGATGTAATAGTTGCCGCGCACGCGATAGTTGACGAGCTCGCTGCTCCCATCTGCGCCGACGATGAAGAGTGGTGGCGCCTCGCCCTGATCTATGCGACGAGGGAACTCAATATAGACCTTGCTGCCGTCGTCGAAGGCTCGCGTCGGTCTCCAGGGCGGTGTGTCGCCACTGATTGAGTAGCGAAAGCGAAGGTTTTCGAGCGCGATGTTCGACGCGACCGGTGTAACTGCCTCGGCTTGAGCATTGCGCTGGCGAAGCGCGATGATCTGGTCTTGGCTGTAGGTCCAGGAGATTGCCGCCATTGCGGTCTTCTCGGTGCTTTGAAGCTGCAAATGATAGGTCCGCCGGTCCGTCGTAATGACGACATTGGTGGCAAGACCCGGCGCGAAGGGTTTTACCAGAACATGGGTGCGCTGATTGTCACCGGTGCCGCTTGCGGTATCGCCAATGACCCAGCGCACGGTGTCGCCAGCCGACACGGCGGTTAGTTTCTCGCCCGGCTGCAGAGCGATGTCGGTCACGCGCTCCGGCGCGGCATAGAGTTGATAAAGCGCGCCATCGGTGAAGGGGTAGACTTGCACTGCATTAACATACCCGTACTTGGTGGGTTGCTGGGTCGCGGCTTTGTTGGCATCAGCGACGCGTTCTTCAGGAGGGCGCTTGTCCTCGGCCTTGCCGGGCTCGGGCTGCATTTGGCCAGGCAGCGGCAGTGGTTTTGGCACCTCGACAATTCTAATCGGCCTCTCCGGCGCTTTTTCGATCGCGGCCGGTTTGAAGTCGGCAGCGTCATAGGAAATCTCAGGCGGCGGCACCTTCTTCGATGCACAAGCGGAAACGACCGCTGCCGACACCGATAGGATCAGCACGGCACGAATCGGTGACATTTTACCTTTCATTGGTGGACTCCGTCGGAGAAAGGGGGGCTGGGACGGCGCTGTCGAGCTCGCGTGACCAGTCAATGGCATTGATGAAGACGCCGAGCGGATTCTTGCGCAGCTGATCCGTATTGCTTGGCGAGCGGATCACGATCGTGAGGATCGCAGTCCAGCGCATCGTGCTGGCAAGGCTTCCGCGCTCAAACACCTGCTCGGTCCATTTGACCTGGAATGAACTTTCGGAGGCTCTGACCACGCTGGTGACCTGTACCGAAACACTGCGCGTTCCGATCTGACCGAAGGGGTCGTTCGCCTTGGCGTATTCGTTGAGGAAGAGCGCTGCGCGATCGCTAGCAAAGTCGTACGCTGCCAACCAGTTCTGCCGAACCAAAACCGGATCGGTGGAAACGGAACGGACATTCTGGATGAAGCGGCCGAGATGCCAGGCGATCTGAGCATCCGAGGGCTCATAATTCCGGACCGCCGGCGCGACGGCGCGCGTCTCGCCGAAGCCATCGACCTCGACGACATAAGGCACGACACGGCTTTGCATCGACTGCCATACGAGTCCGCCGGAAAGCCCGGTCGCCAAGGCCAGGCAGCCAAGGGCCATGATCCGCCAGTTCCTGGCCTGCAGTCGAGATGAGCCGATGCGCTCGTCCCACAGTTGGGCGGCTTTTTGATACGGCGTGACCGGTTCGGGTGTTTTGCCGTAACGGTGCACGGGTCGCTTGAAGAGCATCTAGTCATCCTTGTCGTTGAGAGAGGGGTTGGCGCTGCCTCCCGGCCGGTCTCCGTCTCGGACAGCTTGCATGGCAGCGTGGCGATTTGCCCGGGCGGTCTGTTCAGAACGTAGGCGCCTTGCCCACGTCGGCGCCGAAACAGTGGCCGAACCGGCAGAGCGTTCGGTCATTGACGCTGTCGGCGCGCCGCCGGTCGCGGTCCACGCGGCATCGCGCCCGGCATCGGCGTTGCGCCCAACACTTGCAGTGGCGGATCGCGCTATGCGTATAGCGGCGCCGCCAGCTGCACTGGTTACACCATGCATTCCAGCAGCCACACCGGAGAGGCCAGCGTCGGGCGAGGTTGCGCGCCCGATCTGCCATGACGTGGAAGCAGCCGATCCCATTGTTGTGCCGGCTCGGATGGCGGCGAGACCGCCGCTGGTTGCCATACGCGCGCCAGCAAATGCTGTGCCTCCAGCAACGAGTGATACACCCGCTGCCGCCGCGGTCGTGCCGAGGGCGGCGCCCGCCCCAAGCTGCGGTGCGCCTGAGACAAGACCCGACGCGATCCCCGGCCCAAAAATGCCAAGGCCAAGCAGTGCCAGTGCGCCCAGTACCTGGGACATGGCACCGGCAAGATCCGGCTCCTTGCCTTGCAATGCGGAAGCGAACTCCCCGAAGAGCGTGGAGCCGATACCGACAATGACGGCGAGCACCATCACCTTGATGCCTGACGAGATAACATGGCCGAGCACGCGTTCGGCCAGGAACGCTGAACGGTTCCAAAGTGCGAATGGAACCAAAACAAAACCTGCCAGCGTGGTGAGCTTGAACTCTAGGATGGTGATGAAAAGCTGGATGGAAAGGATGAAGAAGGCGATGATAACCAGGAACCAGGCCATCAGCAGCACGAAGATGGTCAGTGCGTTGCCGAAGATTTCCGGGAAGCCCAGGAGCTGACTGGCTTGGTCAAGCATTGGCCAAGCACCTTCGAAACCGGTCGCGGCAATGCGGCCCGGGCGCAAGAGATTGTCTGCCGACAGATTGCCGGCCGACGCCTTAATCCCGAGACCGGCAAAAGAACGATAAACGATATCGGCGAGGTTCTTGAAATTGTTCAGAATGAAGGCGAAGACGCCAACATAGAGCACCTTGCGGACAAGCCGGCCGAGAACGCTGGTTTCGTCGCCGAGCGCCCACGCCAGGCCGGCAAGTGTGATGTCAATGCCGATCAGAATGGTAGTGAGGAAGGCGAGGTCGCCCGATAGCAGACCGAACCCGCTGTCGATGTAGCGGATGAAGGTCTCCATGAAGCGATCGATGACGCCAAGGTCGTTCATGCCGCTGCCTTTCTCGTCGTGATGAACTCGTGATTAATTGCCGGGATAAGCCGAGCCGGTACCCAAGAACCGCTTCGTCATCTCGCGGGCGGCTTCGTCTGACTGGGCCTTGCGGGCGGCATCCTCGGCCTCAGCTCGAAACTGCGTTGCGAGCAGCGTCTGGATCTGCATCTGCTGTTTTGTCGAAAGCGCCATCAGCTGGTTGGTGGCCTGGCTTGCCTGAAGCGCACCGGCCGCCCCTTGGCTGCGGTTGACGAGATCGGCGAGCAGATCGCCGTCGGCGCGGACGTTCTCGACGATTTGCGACTGGACACCCATGGTCTGGCGGAACGCCTGCATGGCGGTTTGCCAACGCTCCCGCGCAGCACTCGCCACATCGCTGACTTTGATCGTGGCGTCGTAGCTTTCCGGATATTGGCTGCGCCACTGGTCTTGAAGCTTGCCCAGATCAAAGCTGAGGCCACTCGCCTGGTCCATCAAGCCGTCGATGCGATGGAGCGAACCGGTGAGTTGGCCAACGGAAGAGAAATCCAGACGCTGAAGATTGCGCGCCATGTTCTGCAGCATGGTCGCCTGATTCTGCAGCGACTGGATTTGGTTGTTGATCTGCTCCAATGCGCGCGCGGCCGTCAGCACGTTCTGCGCATAATTGGACGGATCGAACACGATAAGGGCGTACGCGGGCTGCACATAGTCGGCCATAGGCTTGGCGATCAGGGAAACGGTGATCAGGCCGGAGAGAAGGCGTCGCCGCATCATGAGAATTGCTCCTTGTCTGGTTGAGGGAATTGCTTGAGAAGTTCGCCGGCCCAATCGAGGCCGCGCGCGATCAGGAACTGCGAGGCAAAGCTGCCTTGCCCGTCTTCGGACATGATCCTGTCGATCAGAGTCTGCGTGGCCGGATCGGAAGCACCGCAAAGCGCAAGAGCGATGGGGCCAAGCTCGAGCTCGAACAGACGGTTGCCGCGGCGCGATTGCAGATAATACTGACGCTTCGGCGTGGCGCGGGCGATCAATTCGATCTGCCGCTCGCTTAAACCGAAGCGCTCGTAGGCTGTGCGCGCCTGGGGTTCCACGGCACGATCATTGGGAAGGAAAATGCGCTGCGGGCAGCTTTCGATGATTGCCGGCGCTATGCCAGAGCCCGCGATATCAGCCAGCGACTGCGTAGCGAAGACAACCGACACGTTCTTCTTTCGCAGCACCTTCAGCCATTCGCGGATGCGGGCGGCGAACAGCGGATTGTCGAGATAGACCCACGCCTCGTCGAGCATGATCAGCGTGGGCCGTCCGTCGAACCGTTCCTCAAGTCGCTGGAACAGATAGGTAAGCACCGGCAGCAAAGCGCCTTGGCTGTGCATTAACTCCTCGGTCTCGAAACACTGCACATCCGACAAGGCCAGCCCATCATGATCGGCATCGAGCAGGCGGCCGAAGGGACCGTCGAGCGTGTAGGGCATCAATGCGGTCTTCAGCGCATTGGATTGAAGCAGGACCGAAAGACCGGTCAGTGTGCGTTCCTGCGCCGGCGCGGTGGCAAGGCTGGCCAGCGCTGACCAAATAGCCTCCTTCACCTCCGGCGTGACGGTGACGTTCTCGTGGGCAACAAGGCTGGCGATCCATTCGGCCGCCCAGCTTCGGCTAGCCTGGTCGTTGATGCTGCGCAGTGGCTGAAAGGCAAGGGAACCGTCCGCTCCTAGCGCGTGGTGTTCTCCACCCATGGCAAGTGTTGCAGCACGGGCCGAATTGCCTTTGTCGAAGACATAAACCTGGGCGCCGGCATAGCGCCTGAACTGCAGAGCAATCAGAGCAAGCAGAACCGACTTGCCGGCGCCGGTCGGACCAACAACCAGCATGTGGCCGACATCTTCGACGTGGGTGGAAAGCCGAAACGGTGTCGACCCACTGGTCTCGGCAACGAAAAGCGGTGGCGCTTCGGTTTGGGTGACTTTCGCGAGATGCTCGTTTGTCGCAGGACCGGCCCAAACCGACGACAGCGGCATGAGATGGGCAAGGTTCAATGTATGAACGAGCGGTTGGCGAACGTTAGCGTAGACATGGCCAGGCAATGAGCCGAGCCAAGCCTCGACCGCATTGACGCCTTCTCGGATCGTGGTGAAGCCGAGCCCATTGATGATGCGCTCGACCGCGCGAAGCTTCTCTGCAGCGGCTTGGCGATCCTCGCCCCACACCGTCACGGTGGTGGTGAGATAGCCGAAACTCACATGATCACCGCCCAATGCCTGAAGGGCTTCGTCGGCATCGAGCGCCTTGTTGTCGGCATCGTTATCGACAAGCGGGACCGGCTCGTTGGTAATGACCTCGCGTAGGATTGCCACGATCGATTTGCGCTTGGCAAACCACTGCCGGCGCAATCGCGTCAGCGTCTTCGTGGCTTCCGTTTTCTCGAGCGGAATGAAGCGCGTCATCCAGCGATAGGCGAAATCCTGATGATTGAGGGTATCGAGGATTCCGGGCCGGGTGAGGTTCGGAAAGCCGAGGATGGTCAGTGTGCGAAGATGCTGCTCACCCAGCATCGGCTCCAGGCCACCGGTAAGCGGCGCATCGACCAGGATTGCATCCAGATATATCGGCGTTTCCGGGCCATGATAGGATGGCGACGAGGCGAAATCGTGCCGTGGAGGTAGGTCAACGTCTGAGCATCATCGAGGACGCGTACTTCGGACATGAAACCCGAGAAGAGATCGAGCACGCGGTTGGTCTCGTCACGGAACCTCGCCAGATCCTGGCGCCAGTCTCTTTCTCCTCGGGAATAATGAGAGTCGACGAGCGCGCTTTCTGCGCGCGCCTGGGCGTCCGGCGGTGGCATAAACACCAAGGTCAGATGATAGCGGCTCTCGTAGTGCGCTACCTTCCCTCGAAAGCAGCGCGGCGTTCTTCGTCGACCAGCCACGACGCGGCGTCAGGAAAATGCGAGTTCGGATAGCCCAGCGCTTCTGTGCGCTCGGCCTCAAAGAACAATGCCCAGCCAGAGCCAAGGCGTCTGAGAGCATTGTTCGCCCGGGCGCAAATGCCGACGAGTTCAGCCTCCGTCGCACTTTCGAGATCCGGGCCGCGGAACCGCAACGTCCGCTGAAAGCTGCCGTCCTTGTTGAGCACGATGCCGGGCGCCACCAAGGCAGCCCAGGGTAGATGGTCGGCAAGCCGGTCGGCTTTGCTTCGATATTCCGAAAGGTTCAGCATGCAAGCCACCCCTTCAGACGTAGGTGGCGCACAAGCACGCTGGCGAAGTCCGGATCGCGTCTTGCGGCAAACACCGCTAACGAGTGGCCTGCGATCCAAAGCACCAGACCAGCAATCCATTGCTGCAAGCCGAAGCCAATGGCCGCGGCCACTGTACCGTTGAGGATCGCCACCGCGCGCGGAGCCCCGCCGAGCAGGATCGGCTCGGTCAGCGCCCGGTGGACCGGTACTGCGAAGCCCTCGATATGCTGCTCCCCGGCGGCCATCAGACGAGCGCCCCACCACCGAAGGAGAAGAAGGAGAGGAAGAAGCTCGATGCCGCGAAGGCGATTGACAGACCGAAGACGATCTGAATCAGGCGCCGAAAACCACCGGCGGTGTCGCCGAAGGCAAGCGTCAGGCCGGTGGTGATAATGATGATCACCGCAACGATCTTGGCGACCGGTCCCTGCACGGACTCCAGGATCTGCTGCAGCGGCTGCTCCCACGGCATGCCGGAGCCGGCGGCATAAACCGGGGCCGTGTTAAGAAACGCGAGCGCTGTGGACGAAAGAAAGCGAAGCTTCTTGCGCATGAGGAAGGCCTTTCAAAGCTGCTGGAGTTGCGAAAGCGTGAGCGGGGCAACGGCGTAATCGCCGCTGCCGTCGAGACCGGTGACCTCGGCGATTGCGTCGATGTGGCGCGACGAGCCGCGTCCCGCTATGAAGACGATCAGATCTATCGCCTCAGCGATGAGCCGGCGGGGAACGGTGACCACCGCTTCCTGGGCGAGTTGCTCAATGCGATAGAGAGCCGAGCGCGCGGAATTGGCGTGTACGGTAGCGATGCCGCCTGGGTGCCCGGTGTTCCATGCCTTCAGCATGTCGAGCGCTTCCGCGCCCCTCACCTCGCCCACGATGATGCGGTCCGGCCTGAGCCTCAGCGTCGAGCGCACGAGATCGGCAAGGGTGACCGAGCCCCGCCTTGTTCTCAGGGCAACGCAGTCCCTGGCCGCGCACTGCAGTTCGCGTGTGTCCTCGATCAGGATCACCCGATCGTCGCATTCGGCGACTTCAGCCAGCAGAGCGTTGGCGAGTGTTGTCTTCCCCGAGGAAGTGCCGCCGGCGATCAGCATGTTGCGCCGCTCGCGGACGGCCTTTTTCAGCGCATCGGCCTGCAGCGGCAGCATGATGCGTTCGGCAACATAGTCGGCCAGGGTGTAGACTTTCGCGGCGGGCTTGCGGATGGCAAAACATGGCGCCAACACCACAGGTGGCAGCAGGCCTTCGAAGCGTTCGCCAGACGGCAATTCGGCACTGACGATCGGGTTGTCGGCGTGCGCCTCGGCGCGCACGTGCGAAGCAACCAGGCGGATGATACGTTCTGCCTCGGACGGGTGCATGTGAACGTCGGTATCGACCCGACCTTCGCCTAACCGGTCGAGTCGCAGCGCGCCGTCGGGATTGACCATCACCTCGATGACGGACGGATCGGCCAGGGCTTCGGTGATTGCCGGACCCATGGCGGTGCGCAGCATGACACGCCGCCGGTGGTCGGCCTCGGGATGAGAGCTCATCCTTCCCTCCCCCACCATTGTCTTTGCTAAGCGACTTTTTGCCGGAAGCGATCTGGCGGCCGACCTTCTCAACGAATTTCTCGAAACGCTCTTGGGCAATAGCCTGCGTTGCCCGATCCGGGACCGGCGTGTGGGCGTGAAGGGTGATCGAAAAGCGGATGAAGAGCGCCAGGCTCTCCAGGATCACCTCGGAATCGCGCCTGACGTGGGCAAGATCGCGGGAGAGCCGGTCAAGCCTTACGCCGTAGCGCCGATCGAACTCGCTCTCGCCACGCCGCTCGATGAACGCCTCGATCGCCTTCGCCACGATCGCTGATTTGGTCGTTGACGGATCGCGACTGAGGTTGTCCAGTTTCTCGCTGAGCTCCGGCTCAAGCAGAAACTGATGGCGAATGCGGTGCGGCTTCATGCGGCTCGTTCCGACGGCCCGGCGTTGCGCCGGCGACGGGAGAAGCATCGGCCAGACGCTCAAAATTGCTTATGGCCGTTATCTACGCTGAGGTGCGCTCTGCAACTCAGCGGACTTCAGAAGCCGGGAATGACATCGTCGCCCCTGCCCTCGTTGATACCGTAGGCGCGGGCCGCAGTGGAAATCCGATCCATGACACGCTTGTCCGCGAGCGCTTCGCTGTCATCGTCTGCGGGCTTGTACAGATCGGCCTGATCGGGCTCTTGAGAGACAACAACGTCTTCTTCGGGCAGGCTTGGATGGCGTTGCTGCTGAACGCCTCCCTCGTCTTCAACTGGCGCGTCGGCGCTTTCCTCGTCCGCAGCAAGTCGGCTATCGACGCTGCACACTTGTCCAGTCCAGCCGTCCGGGCGTGATGCAGGGCAGTCCGCATAGGGTCCGTCGTGCAGCACCGGCGCAGGCAGCACCCGATCTGTGAAATTCTGATCCTGATAATAGCGCAGCTTCTTGGCGCGGATCGGCGGCAACCCAGAAACCAGGACCAATTCGTCTGACGGCGGCAATTGCATCACCTCGCCTGGCGTCAGGAGCGGGCGCGCGGTTTCCTGGCGGCTCACCATGACATGTGAAAGCCAGGGCGCAAGCCGATGGCCCGCATAGTTGCGCATCGACCTAAGTTCGGTTGCGGTGCCGAGGGCATCCGAGATGCGCTTGGCCGTGCGTTCGTCATTGGAGGAAAAGGCAATTCGCACGTGGCAATTGTCGAGAATAGCATTGTTCTCGCCATAGGCCTTTGAAACCTGGTTCAAAGATTGTGCGATCAGATAGGAGCGAATGCCATAACCTGCCATGAAGGCGAGCGCCGTTTCGAAGAAGTCGAGGCGACCGAGCGCCGGAAACTCGTCCAGCATCATGAGCAGCTGATGCTTACGGCTCTTCTTCGGGTCCCCTCCAGACGCTCCGTCAACCGCCTGCCGATCTGGTTCAAGATCAGTCGCACCAAAGGCTTGGTGCGCGAGATATCCGAAGGCGGCACGACCAGATAGAGCGACAGCGGTCGCTCTCCATCCACTAGGTCAGCGATGCGCCAGTCGCAGGACGAAGTGGCCGCCGCGACCGTTGGATCACGATAAAGCCCAAGAAAGGACATGGCGGTCGAGAGGACGCCTGAGCGCTCGTTTTCCGACTTGTTCAGGAGTTCGCGAGCCGCCGAGGCCACTACGGGATGGACCTGAGGGTTATGCCCCGTCCCGAGATGGTTTGTCGTCATCATCCGCCGTAGCGTTGCGGCAAACGAGCGTTGCGGGTCCGACAGGAAGGTGGCGACGCGGGCTAGCGTCTTGTCCTCTTCAGCGTAGAGCACGTGCAAAATGGCGCCAACTAGGAGTGAATGGCTGGTCTTCTCCCAGTGATTCCGTCGCTCCAGCGCGCCCTCGGGATCGACGAGGATGTCGGCGATGTTTTGAACGTCCCGGATCTCATCTGGGCCTTTGCGCACCTCCAGCAGCGGGTTGTAGCGTGCCGATCTCGGGTCGGTCGGATTGAACAGAAGGCAGTACGAGAATTTCGACCGCCAGCCGGAGGTCAACTGCCAATTTTCGCCTTTTATATCATGAATGATGGCAGACCCGGTCCAGGAAAGTAGCGTTGGAACAACCAGCCCCACGCCCTTGCCCGAACGCGTCGGCGCAAATGCCATGACGTGCTCCGGGCCGTCATGGCGCAGATAGCGATCGTTCAGCCTACCGAGGAAAACGCCCGCCGGCCGTAACAACCCTGCCGTCTCGACCTCATGAGTCGTGGCCCACCGTGAAGACCCATAGGTCGTAACCGACCCGCGCTGTCGCGCGCGCAAAAGCGAGCCTGCGATTGCGGCGGCACAGCCCAGGAATCCGCTGGCGCCTGCAAGCGTACCGGCTTTGTCGAAGACCTCCGGCGCATAAGCATCGAAGTGGAACCACCATTCAAACAGCTTCCACGGCTTGTAGATTGGCCAGCCGGCGAAGAGAAACCATGGTGCGCCGAGAGGCGTCTGGTAGGTCAGCATTTGAGCGCACCATTGGGTTGCCGTCCATACGCCGATAATGACAATTGCGCACACAACGGCGATCTGCCCGATCAGTAGCTTCGTAGGTGTCATCGGCTTGGCCCGCTGAACAACGCGACCTAGCATCGCGCGGTGCAGCCGGGACAGGAATGTTCCTCACATACGATTTGGGAGCAATGAACGACTTCCTACTATGCAGGTCGGTCAGCACGCGTGTTGCGCCTTCACGCGACACCATCCTCTCCATTCACCCTGAGGCCCGGCGCCGCCGACAGTTGCGTGACCGCTCCTCCGCAAAGTTATCTTCTGCGTTCAGGGAGCCAGGGCGCCTGGGCTGGCTGATGAACACCGTCCGCTCGCGCATGTGGGGTCGAATTGATTTGTGCCCAAGTGGAGGCAGGCTCATCATTCAACAGTTGCCGCAGTTCCCCTGGCTCGAACGCCATCATTGGTGGGGAGGCAGGCTCGTCTTCCAACAGTTGCCGCAGTTCCCCTGGCTCGAACGCCATCATCGGTGGGGAAGCGGGTTCATCCTCCAACAGCTGCCGCAGTTCCCCTGGCTCGAACGCCATCATCGGTGGGGAAGCGGGTTCATCCTCCAACAGCTGCCGCAGTTCCCCTGGCTCGAACGCCATCATTGGTGGGGAGGCAGGCTCGTCCTCCAACAGTTGCCGCAGTTCCCCTGACTCGAACGCCATCATTGGTGGGGAGGCAGGCTCGTCTTCCAACAGTTGCCGCAGTTCCCCTGACTCGAACGCCATCATTGGTGGGGAGTCAGGCTCGTCTTCCAACAGTTGCCGCAGTTCCCCTGGCTCGAATGCCATCATCGGTGGGGAGGCGGGTTCATCCTCCAGCAGCTGCCGCGGCTCTTCCTCGTGCGGCAAGCGCCTCCTTAGCCGGTCTTGCAGCGCCTGCCGATCGGCAACGAGGTTGTCGAGGGGCAGCGGCTCGTGGTCTGGCCGCTGCCCTTTCACCAATCGTTCAACCAGCGCCCACGTGCCCTCCAGGACAAATACGCCGCAATCATAATGGTTCGTCTGTCTGGCCATGGGGGCTGGCGCCAAGGTAGCATTCAGCAGTCCTGCGAGCTGTTTTGCAGGCACGTCGTTATATCCCTCTCGCTGGAGGGAGTCGTAGTGATAGGCGAACCGCCTTTCGGGGTCGCGGCGATCAACGAGCAGCAGCGACCAATGGGTGCCGGGGCTAGTAGCCGTGCCATTATTCACTGGCAAGAACAGGAAGTCGGCTGTGGCGTTGTTTTGATTATAGATGGACTGCAATATGCCTCGAGCGTCTTGCGGCGACGTGTGTCGCAGTAGATGGGATACGGAAGGATCCACCAGCCGAGTCCGGGCAGCGAGCGCCGGATTGATCCCCTGCAGTTGCCGCTCCAGCAAATTGTAATCTCTCTGGACATGGGCGTCGCTCAGCCATTCGGCGGCGCCGAGCACCCGCCCCGTTGCAACGTTGGACGGGGCTGTCGGATCGAGCGCCCCGATCTGAGCCCCAGAGGAACTGGTCGTCAGTGTGGTCACATCAACCAGTGGAAGGCCGCGGTAGGTGCCTGGCAGCTTAGCGGTTGCTGGCGAGGCGGGTTGGGGAGCTCTTGCCGGTGCCGCTGGCCCAGCTTCAGCAGCGGCCCCAACGCGCCTGGTGACTGCGTCTGCCGGATGAGCAGCAAGGACAGTTTCGCGCCCGAGCACAATGCGCGGCAGGATATCCCGGAGGTGAGCCAATGCAGAACCGATACTTAGTCTATTACCATAGGAGACAGCCTTGAAGCTCTCAACATCTTTATCCAGCGATTTGTCGTGAATCCGAGCGGCAATCCCAGGCTTGTTATTTTGACGCAGATACTGGCTAAAATGTCTAAGAAAATTTGTATAGCCGCCCACGGTATCTGGATTCCGTCCGGTCGCAGGCGCTGCCAGGTACTCCTTGGTCGAAGCGGCTCTGTAATCTCTAATGAGCTCGGCATCGTCAGGATAGGGGATCACGAGAGGGCGACCCATAATCGGGGCTCCGCTTGTCGACTTCTTGAGGTAACGCAGTGCGCCAGCCACGGTGGAGGAACCACCCGTACTCTCGTACTCCTTGAGATCCTGATCCAGCGACGAATGGTAAAGCCGAGCAGCAAACCCTGGCTTGTTGTTTTGAAGGAGCCACCGACTAAAGCCGAAAAGAGAATTTACATTGAAAGTGACCGTGTTCGCGCTGGCCTTACCCGCGTGGAATGCTGCCCTCAGCCCTTCGATAGCGGTCGCATCGTTGGAATAGACAGGACGCTTGTCGGAACCGTTGGGGACTACAATTGGACGATCCGGCTGCACTGTCGAGGACATCGAACCACCACCTCCGGGATGCGGTGCTGGGGTGGATTCGTGTTCATCCCTCTGCCTGACGAGCTGCGCCTCAGATTCCGGTGTAGCCACCTTATGAGGATCCTGCATCGGTTCGATCCCCTCCATCTCCTGCTGCAACCAAGCCAAAGCTTGGCGAGCGGCGGCTTCATCAACCGCGGAGGATGTCTCCACACCTCTGGCGGACGCCGGCAGAGCCTGCTCCGCCCGCCGTCGAAAGAGCTCTGGCGAGGCGGATTTCTCCGCCCACAATCTGGGCTGCGTAGCGAGTCCCCGTCCAGATTTATGTGGCACCGCCTCGCTTGGCAGCGGGCTGCTCCTGTCCCGTGCAGCTACCAGCCCCTCCGGGGCGCCCTGGTCGCCGTGGCGCCAGTTCAAGTGAGGGACGGCCTCTCCAAAGTCGGGTGCTTGGTGTTGGTGCGCGGTTGGGGCGAGAGACAATGGTAGATCGGTGCCCTCCTTATAACCTACCGGCAGGAGCTCCTCTGGCCAATCGAATCCCTGCTGTGGTGCGGTATGCTGAGCAGCGTCGCCACGGGGACGAGCCTCCATGCTGACCGCGTTTTCCAGATGACTCCCGAGTATAACGCGCGGCGGGTGCTTGCGGATATAAACCAGTGCAGATTCGATCGGAGCTCCACGAGTAGAGGAGGCGGCCTTGTAGCTCTCAACATCTTTATCCAGCGATTCATCGTAAATCCGGCCCGCAATCCCGAGCTTGTCATTTTGACGTAGGTAATGACTGAAATGGTTAAGAGCAGTTGCGTAGCCGCTCGCGGATCTGAAATGTCTAGTGAGCGCGGCGTCGTCAGGATGGGGGTTCAGGACAGCGCGACCCACAATCGGGGCGGCTCCGCCTATCGGCTTCATCAGTTGACGCAGTGCGCCAGCCACTGTGGAGGAACCACCCCTACTCTCGTACTCCTCGAGATCCTGGCTCAGCGACGGATGGTAAAGCCGAGCAGCAAACCCTGGCTTTTTGTTTTGAAAGAGCCAACGACTAAAGCCGAAAAGAGAATTTGCGCTGCGAGTGACCGTGTCCGGCCTGGCTTTACCCGCAAGGAGTGCAGACTTCAGCCCTTCGATGGCGGTGGCATCGTTGGAATAAACAGGACGCTTGTCGGCACCGTCGGGGGCCACAATTGGACGATCCGGCTGCACTGTCGAGGGCATCGACCCATCGAGATGCGGCGCTGGGGTGTATTCGTGCTCATCCCCTGCATCGCGAGCTGCGCCTCCCGTTCCGATGTACCCACCTGATGGGCAGGGAGTTGCATCATCGCGCGAGCGCCTGAGTCACCAACCTGACCTGGTTGCCGCTCAGTGACAGCATGCTGCAGATTGCTTTGGATCCTCTGCCTCTTCGTTGGTCTCAACTCACCTTTGCCATGCGAGCCATTGACGAGGACATCCTCGCCTGGTGCACTCATCAACTCATCCGCCGCCTGCAATTCGCCCAAGTGCTGCTCAAAACCGGCTTGGCCGGCTTGTCCGCTTGCTCGTGCGGTACGGCGTGCTGCACCTGCAGCCAAGCTGCTACGATGAATGTCCAGTTTGTACGGGTGCACGCTAGCCTCACTTCCACAGATCACATGAGCAACCTACTCAGGCAAGCTTTCGAAAGGCTGACGAGGTCCGCCGCCGCGGAAGGCGAAGGCTGGTTTTCTGCTCAGCGGTTGACGGCCTAGCGTGTTGCGGCCGCGCCGGGTATCACGCCAATCAATCTGAATAGTCGATGCGTCAAACGAACCAGGATAGGATTTTCGTAGCGGGGCTGCTCTACTCACTCTTGTCCTGAGGTAGAATTCAACCATATCGCCGAGCAACTGGATGCCGATTGGATACCCGATCCGGAAAGCTTCAGCTCATATGTGACGCGAGGATGAGAATCGTGGCAGCTCCAGACCGACGGGCTGCCACCCACAGCGGCGATGACCGACGAGGGTCTTCTATTGCCAAGGTAATCGTCCGTTCGGGGACCTATGTGTTCCTATGCTCGTCGAGCGGATCGGGTGGGCCGCACCGCCGTAGCGTTACGGCGAGCGGAAGCGGCGTTGGGTGCGGCTTTTCCCCTGAACGCTTCACACCAGGCTGATAGGGGATCTTGCAATCGCACACACGCGGTCTGCAGGCGTGCCTATCAAGCAGTTTGCTCAGACCAACGTCGCGGCGAGCCTATCCTCAATACGCAGCGCAAGTCCTAGACTCCACGATCGTCCTTCGGTGCAGATTTGCTCGCGCCTCGCCCTGATTACAGCCGATAAGGCGAGCTAACAATTGCAAGAGCCACAAGCTACTCCAGCTCGATCGGTTTGCTGTTCCAGTCGGGCGGGGTCTGACCGAGAATGTTGCGAACGAAGAAGTCTAGGAGTTTGCGCTCGGTGTAGGTGCCTAGAGTATGGTGATTGGCACCAGGAACGTAGACAATGTCAAAATCTTTTCCTGCCTTGATGAGTCGATCGGCAAGCTGGAACGAGCAAAACGGATCGACATTATCATCCATTTCGCCGACCGCGATCATCAGCTTGCCCTGCAGCCTGTGAGCATTGTCAACGGCGGAGGATTGCGAATATTCAATGCCGACCGGCCACCCCATCCACAGTTCATTCCACCAGGTCTTGTCTATCCTGTTGTCGAAGCAGCCGTTTTTGGCGACGGCGACCTTGTAGAAATCGGGGTGAAAGAGCAGCGCGCTGACTGCACTCTGGCCGCCGGCGGATGCGCCAAAAATGCCGACGTTGGATATGTCGTACCATGGATATTGCGCGGCCGCCGCCTTGTGCCACAGAATGCGATCGGGAAATCCTGCGTCCTTCAGATTCTTCCAAGCAACATCATGGAAGGCGCGGGAGCGGTTGTTGGTGCCCATGCCGTCGATCTGAGCAACGACGAAGCCCAGCTGCGTGAGCGGCTCTGTCCACCGCGAGAAGGATTTTGGGACGAAGGAGCCGTGGGGTCCAGCATAGATATTCTCCACAACCGGGTATTTCTTCGTCGGGTCGAAGTTGGCTGGCAGGTGGAGCACACCCCAGATGTCAGTTTTGCCGTCGCGCCCCTTGGAATGGAAACTGAGCGGCGGCTGCCAGCCTGCGGCGACGAGCTCGGAAATGTCGGCCGTCTCGATCTGCTGGAGCTTGGCATTGTCGCTGGCGCGGTAGAGTGCCATGCGCGGGGGCAGATCGATGCGTGACCAGAGATCGACATAATAGCGCCTGTCAGGCGAGAACTCGATATGGTGGTTGGCCGGTTCGGGCGTCAGTGCAGTCAGTCCCTTGCCGTCAAAGCCGATGCGGTAAGCATGGACCCAATAGGGGTCCTCCTGCGAGTTCATCCCGCTCGCCTCGAACCAGATCTGACGCTTCACCGGATCGACATGGTTGACCCTCCGGACGACCCACTCACCTCGGGTGATCTGGTTTTCGAGCGCGCCTGTCCGGCCGTTGAAAAGATACAAATGCTCATACCCGTCGCGCTCTGATGCCCAGATGATCTCCTTCCCGTCATCGACATCGTAACGGAAGATTTTTCCGGCATCCTCCTGGCCATGCCCCAGCGGCAAATAATCCACGAATGTCTCGCTGGTCTCATCGATCAGGGAGCGCCCGCGGCCCGAGGCGGCGTCTACCTCGACCAAGCGATAGAGCTGATGCCCGCGCTGGTTATATTCGAAAGTGAAGCCGCGGCTGTCCGCCCACCACCGGAGAGGGGAAAGTTCGAAGACGTTCGAGAAGAGGGCACCGTCAATCACGATCTGGCGCCGGCCGGCAATGTCGAACAGGACTGGTTGGGGCAGCGGAAGGACATCGCCCGGCCTGGGATAGAATATTGTTGAATATTCCCGCTCCAACTGGTCCGTCGATGAATTGAGGTAGCGGACCTCTCGCCTATAGCCGGGGCGAACAAGGTAAGCGGCGAGGTGGCGCGAGTCCGGCGACCAGCTCAGCGTCGAAAAGACGTAGCAATTGCCTTCGGCTCCGTCCCGGCTCAGAGGAACATCCTGCAATCCGTCCTCGCTGCGCAGGAAAACGTTGCAGTTCTTGATATAGGCGATCCATTTGCCGTCGGGCGACGCGTTGCTCTTGTCGGGGTTGTTCTCCGCTGGCGGCGTGTAGCGGTGGCTGAGCTCCCTACGGTCCCCTTTCCTTGCATCGAATGTGGTGCTGGTACAGTCATAGCTTGCAAGGTCGCAGCTCCACCGGGTGTCTTCAATCTGGAAGTCGAGCCTGCGACCATCCTCACTCAGTTCGAAACGGTCGAACGGAAGATTGCCGGCTTGATAGCTCTCATGGCTCACCTTGTTTAGCGCTGCCGCCAGACGCGCCTGATCGAAAGCGGGCCGCTTGAAACCCGTGGCAGCATCGACCTGCATGAACTGCTGCTCGCCGTGGCTAGTCCGGCGGTAGACGAAGGCTTCACCCCGGTCAGCCAGAAAGGCATTTTGGGGACATTGACAGTGAGCCCGCCATATCGATCGTTGATCGTAAGTGCGCGCTTGAAATCGGCCGGCGCTAGCGTCGGGTGTAAACTTTTCGAACCCTTGGCCAGCGTCTGAGTTGCCGATCGCCATGCCGCGCGCGTCAAAGCGCCGATCCTGGACATACCTGTTCACTTCTTTCGGTTTTCGGAATGCTAATTTTGAAGTTGGGTTCTCGTCGCCGGTCTGCAGCAGCGCCGAGCGTCGCCTTGGAGGAGAGCCAGCACGCGGGTGCAGCCAGGCACGCGCAACAGGGGCGCTCCTTGGACATCCAGGCACTGGTTCGGGTGCCGATTGAAGAGTTGGCGTCCGTCGCCGAAACAACCAGGAAAGAGCGTCCATGCAGCCCTGACGCGACTATTTCCCCGCGAGTATGGCCGCTTGCTTTTCTGCATCATCTGAAAGGTCCTGCTCTAGTCGGGCCGGATGTCACCCCGGCAGATTGTGCTATTTCGACAATCTCCGAGCGATTGCCGCCGGCCCATGACGAGGTTTACCGATAGGGCGCAATATGCGTGCCAAAGGAAAAGCGGTTTAATACACGGCAATCCGCCTATGTCGCATCCCCAACATCGTCGCACACCGGACAATGCCGGACGATATTGTCCCGGGGCGTCAAATTGGTTTGATGGTGACCCAACAACTGGCGGATGACGATCTCGAAATGCGCGACAACGGCCTCGGTGGACACTGTCGCCGCGCCCAGCACGCTGGCCGCCTGCCCGGCGATGTCCGCGCCCAGGCGGATGGCCTTGGCCACGTCGACGCCATCGCGGATCCCGCCCGACGCGATCAGCTTCACCGTTGGCAGCGCCCGACGCACCGCCTGCACGCTGGTCAGGGTGGGAATCCCCCAATTGGCGAATGACATCGCCACTGCACGGTCGGCGGCATTGCGGGCGCGCTCGCCCTCCACTGCGGCCCAACTGGTGCCGCCGGCGCCGGCGACATCGATTACCGCCACGCCCGCCTCGACGAGCGCACAGGCCACCGAGGCGGACAGGCCGCCCCCACTTCCTTGGCCACGATCGGCACGCCCACGATGCGCGCGGCGCCAGCGATCAGCGCCAGGACGCCGCGCCAGTCGCGGTCGCCCTCCCGGCTGTACCGCTTCCTGCAGCGGATTGAGATGGACGATGAGCCCATCGGCCTCCAGCGCGTCCACCGCGCGACGCGCCAGGTCCAGGCCGTCGGCCTCCCGCAGTTGCGCGGCGCCGATATTGGCCAGCAAGGGAATGTCTGGCGCCAGGCGGCGCAGCGCGCGCGTTAGCCCCTGGGAGTTACGGGATTGCAGGCTCACACGCTGCGAACCGCACATGGCGATCCGCAAGGCTTGCGCTGCCTCGCTCAAATGCCGGTTGATGGCCTCGGCCCGTGGCATGCCGCCGGCCATAGAGCTGATCAGCAGCGGCGCGCGCATAGCCTTGCCCAGCAGCGAGGCGCGCAGGTCGATCTGCGTCAGGTCCAACTCGGGCAGTGCGCAGTGTTCGAAATGGATGTACTCCCAGCCAGCGGCCACCGTGGCCGGCGCCGTTCGCCGATCCAGCACCAGCGAAGCGCGCAGCTGAGCGCAGCCCTCGAATCCGGAGAGAACGCACGGTACGCCGTGCCCCAGCGCCTGCTCCACGGCGGCGAGCTGCTCCGGCGCGATCAGGCCAACGTCGTTGCAATCGTCTAGCCAGAACAGCAGCGCCAGTTCGCGATAGAACGCCACGATCAGCGTTTCGTTCTGCGGATCACGGCCGGTGCGGGCGCTGGTGTCGCGCAGGCTCGGGTGAATGCGTTGCAGGATTGGGGGACGCGTGACGCAGTCAAAGCTCCCCTTGCCAAGCACGGAGCAGGCGAGTGAGAGAGCAGATGAATAGGCGTGTCGCCAATATTTTCGCATTGCTATAATCGATTATACTTGTGAGGAGCAATTTGAGACCATTTACTTGCGGCTCAAGTCACCCATAAAAGAAGGCAAGCACCGATTCGGTAGCTTATCCCCTGTCTTTCGCGTACTCGCGGCCGTGGCGCCGGGTGAACGATTGAAGACCGCCGGTCTCACTCGCAGGTGGGCGCCAGGGCGTGGGACGGTTGGCAAGCCACAGGAGTAGGACAATGTCGAAGGATTCGGGTAAGGGCGATAATCACGGCGGCGGGCCGGGCAAGATCGAGATCACGATGGTGGTGAACGGCCAGCCCACGCAGGTCGAAGCCAATCCCAACCAGCCGCTTCACGTCATTCGTACCAAAGCCCTTGAGAACACGCAGAATGTCGCCCAACCAGCCGAGAATTGGGAATTGAAGGATGAGGCCGGCAACTTGCTCGACGTCGACAAGAAGCTTGGCGATTTCGGTTTCCCGAATACTGTGACCCTGTTCCTCAGCCTGAAGGCGGGCGTCGCAGGTGCCTAAACCCCAAAGTGTGGATCCGGAGGTCTCCCGAGCGAAGTTTGATCGGGAGATCGGCCGGTTCCGGCCATATGCTGATGTCTATCGGGCTCAGGGCTGCTTCTTGATCGAGGCGACCTTTCCGCGCGCTTTCTTCATTTTCGCAAGCCTCAAGTTAAAACCACGGGTGATCAGCGCAGCGAGCGAGGTCGACTTCACCGACTACGACTTAAGACCACCGTCCGTGGTCTTCGTCGATCCGTTTACGCGTCATCCGATTGCCCGGAAAGATCTATACCTGAAAATGCTTAGACGTCCGCCGCTGCCCGGAACGCCGCCGGAGATGATAGGAGCTCTCATCCAGCAGAACGCCGTGCCGCTGACGGACTTCATCCAGGCCAACAGTCCCGAGGACGAACCATTCCTGTGCATGGCGGGCGTCCGGGAATACCACGACAATCCAGCCCATTCAGGTGATCCATGGCTACTTCATCGGGGTTCTGGCGAAGGCTGTTTGGCCTTCATCCTGGACAAGATCATCAAGTACGGAATCATTCCTATAGAGCAGTTGCAGATTCAACTCCCACCGGCAATCGTAGGAATGGTGGTATCCCCTCAGGCGATACAAGAATGACTGGTTTGAGAGATGTAACGATCGTGACTCTCCCGCGCGGCTGCATCTCGACCACGCATGGGCATCTGCGCTCAGTTGGTCGCGAAGGCAATGAGGGGATGGCGCTCTGGGTCGGCGTTCAGCAAGACCGGCACTTTGCCGTAACAGAGACGGTTATCCCGGCGCAGCGTCACATTCGGACAAACGATGGCGTTTGCGTGATCGTTGCGGCCGAAGAACTGCACCGGCTCAATGTCTGGCTCTACAAAAGCGGCCTGAAACTCTTGGCCCAGATTCACAGCCATCCGGGCCGCGCCTACCATTCGACGACGGACGACGCTTATGCGGTTGCTACCACGGTTGGGTGTCTGTCGCTGGTAGTGCCGAATTTCGCCCGCGAGCCTTTCGATTTTGCTCGGGTCGCCGCCTATCGGCTTGACGAAAAGGCCAAATGGAATGCGCTCCCTCCCGCGGCACTGTCGCGAATGATCATGATATCGAGTTGAACAATGGCATTCGCTAACTTCATCGATCGTGCCGCCACGGCGGCATCTCAGGTCCTGGCCGATTTTCATCTGGGAGACTTCAAAGCAGCTCTTGAAAAGCAGGTCGTGGCAGTCGCCTTCGACCATCAGGCCGCTTCCTGCGCCGAAGGCCAGGCGACACTAGATCTTGCGGTGAGATTGCTCGCTAGGCTCTACCCGGTTCTGGCGATACTCCCGCTGGACAGCGCGGCGAGCTCTCAAGCCCAAGCGCTGGAGCGCTTGGCAAAGTCGATCAATCCAAAAGTCGGCATCCGGCGTTCCGGCAAGTCTGCCACCGTCTGCGTCGTTGCAGGGGTAACGCGCCCATCACTCCGGTGCCCGATCTTTTTCGTGGGATCGGACGGTTGGGCGGCAAAGCTGTCGCGTACGGACCCGGTGGGCTCTGGCCCAAGTCTGCTGCCTTTTGGAGCTGGCGCCGCCAGTTGCTTCGGCGCCGCCAACGTCTTTCGAACTATCTTCGCCGCCCAGTTGACCGGCGCCGAGTTGGACGAAACCATCGACCTCTCGCTATGCAGCTACGACAAGACCAAAGCCGGGGAGGCTGGCCCGATCGACTTCCCAGTCGACCTTGGCGAAACCCACCTCGTTGGGCTCGGTGCGATAGGCCATGGCTCGCTTTGGGCGCTAGCGAGACAACCCGATCTCAAGGGTCGTCTGCATGTAATCGATCACGAAGCGATCGAACTCTCAAACCTGCAGCGCTACGCATTGGCCGGCCAGGCGGAGATTGGTATGTCCAAGGCGGTTCTTGCAGCCACCGCCCTTAGATCGACTGGCCTTGAGGTCGAGGCGCACCCTCTGACGTGGGCAGAATATGTTGCGCGCCGGGGCAATTGGGTCTTAGACCAAGTGGGTGTGGCGCTTGACACCGCCGCCGACCGTCTGGCTGTCCAAGGTGCACTGCCGCGATGGATCGCAAACGCTTGGATGCAGGAGCACGATCTCGGTATCTCCCGGCATGGTTTCGATGACGGCCAGGCTTGCCTTTGTTGCATGTACCTGCCATCCGGAAAATCCAAGGACGAGCACCAGCTGATTGCCGAGGAACTCGGAATACCGGAAGCACACGAGCAGGTGAAAACGCTCCTGCAGACAAATGCCGGAGTTCCCAACGACTTTGTAGTTCGCGTGGCTACAGCGATGGCTGTGCCGTTTGAACCGCTAGCCCCGTTTGTCGGCCAGCCCCTGCGCTCCTTTTATCAGCAGGCTATCTGCGGCGGTCTGGTGTTCCAGCTTAGCGAAGGAAGTCGCCGCGTTCGAACTGTGGTTCCGATGGCCTTTCAGTCGGTGCTTGCCGGGATTATGCTTGCCGCGGATTTGGTCAAGCATAGTGCGGGGTTTCCCATGAGCCCGACGACGAGCACTCGGGTGAATCTTCTGCGCCCCCTTGGCTCTCACTTGCACGATCCGAAGGCCAAGGACTCCAGCGGCCGCTGCATCTGTAGCGACGACGATTTCATTGCCGCTTACAGGCGCAAATACGGAGCGCGTTGATCAGGTAAGCGATGTCTCGGCCGCCTAAGCAGACGCGCACCTCTCCGTAGACGCAGGGGGCGCGGCTTGTGGGCGTGACCATGGGCGCCATTATGACACGCTTGGCCCGCTCCTTTGCCGGCCTATCGTCCTCCGCGCATGATCCCGTGCCGACGTGATGATCCAGCACCAGCCGCCATGGCACCAGAGGCTGGTCAAACCTCCGTTGTTGGCCGGTTTGGACAGTGCTGCATCAGGTCTCGACCGACGTCTCGACAGTCAGGGCTGCTTCGACGGGTGTGAAGATGTCAACATCGACCCCAGGCGCCCGAATCGTCACAATCAGGGCGTACCGAGCCAGAGCGTCGACGCGTTCCAGGTAAGGCTTCTCCTTCCACCAGCCCCCGACCGGGAACACGCCGATCGCGTCACGCTCGGCGAGATCGGCGGCGCTGCCCGACCAGAAATCGGCGTGCAACGAGCCGCGATCGCGGAAGGTGCCGAGCAGCCACTCTTCTCCGCCTCCAGCAGGCGCCCCTTCCTCCTCGTCCCGAGCGGCCTGATTGATGCGGGCTCGGAATTCGTCGACTGTCTCGGTCGCTGACTTTACTCTGAACCGAAGACCATGGGACGCGTAACGATGCCGGCGGGTCCATCCGCGTTCACCGGGGTTGGGTTCGATGAAATAGGACAGCGTGACGCGGAGCTCGACCTGGGCAGCGCCGAGCGCCGCGAGCTGCTCCTTCGGCCAAGGCAGGCGATGCAGCTTCATGTCACGCGTTTTGGCAGCCGCGCCGCCCTCGCGCTGGAAAGGCTGAAGCTCATCTTCAACGATAAGCGTGAGGTCGTTCACCGTTGACAGAAGCGCGCGCCCAAGATCTGGCACGCCGTAACCATAGCGCCGCACGAGCGCCTGGATCTCGCCCTTCGCTCCGTTGCACGCATCGATGCGTGCGCGCATCGCCGGAGTCCATTCGGCCGAGTGGACGATCAGGGCGCGAACCGATTCAGGCCACAGCTCGGGGCGCGCTGATAGAATTAGTCCCGCCATCCGTGCGGCATGGGCCGTTGCCGCGCTCGTATCTCCGAGGGTGGTGAAGTGGCGCAGTTCGGGTCGACAGAAAGTGGTCAATATCTGCAGATCGTCGATCGGCTCGCCGGGCAACACACCGTCATGGGCGAGATTGCCGCCTTCGAAGACGACCTCGGGCTTCACCGGCCACTGCCTGTCCCAAACGACCGAAGTGCGACTGCGCGGCGAGAGCTCGCCGACCGGCGCGATCGGAGCGTAGCCCGAAAAGTCGGTGTCAATGATATCGACCTTTTCTGTGAAAGCGCCGACCGTCAGCGCATTCCAGGCCTGAGAAGGATCATCGACTGCTTCCAGATCGTTGCGCGTCAAATGCTCGGCCGGCATGAGGTCATCGCCGATGTTGCCGGCAGAGAGAACGATCAAGCGTCGCTGTTCCTCTTCGAAACAGAGTTGGTCGATAGCGGCAGACCACGATGTGGGCCTTCCACGCGCCGGACTGGCGCTTGTCACAGCCATTGCGATCGCGCGGCGGCGCTCCGGCGCCTGCACCTCGGCGCGGGCGATCGCTTCCGCGGTGATCGCGCCATAGAGTTCTGGATCGTTTGCCTCGTCTTCTGGCGGAAGGATACGAACACTCTCCAGCCGAAAGGGCAATGGAACTGGATCGCCTCCGACCAGGAGCGGGACCAGATCACCGTACAGGCCGACACCTGCCATTCGCGTCCCGTGGCCGCTCCACGCAGGTGTGTCGTCGCTGCCCCATGCCGGTTTGACGGTGTGCCAGTCTTAAACGGCAAGTGCGGGTTCGATCAACGGGTGGGTGCGACGCACGCCGCTGTCGAGAATGCAGACCGCAATATCGGATTGAGGCGGTCTGACGCGCCCGAGAAGCTCGTCGCTCCAGTCCCTTTGCTCCGCGCCGCCAAGGCCCAGGAAGAAGGACGGCGTATCCTTCGCGCGCCGCAGCTCGGCGACGACATCGCTGTGCGCAATCATGCGGTCGAGCATTGCCGTGCTGGCGAGGGCCAGCATGACCACCCGCTCCGGAAACCTAACCGCATGCGTGCGCAAAGTGATGTTCAGGGCTTCGGCAATGTGCTCGAAGTTCTCGCGGCGACCGTCGCGCAGCCAGACTTCCCACCACACCTGCTCGTCAGCGGCCTGGGGGAAGAGGTCGTCGTGGTCGGTAAACAACGATCGTGCAGTCGCCAGCCTGACTGTCTCCATGCGGGAGACGAGCGGCTCGTTGCGCGGTCTGCCGCGGTCAGTATCAACGTCTCGATACGCCTCGACTTTCCGCAAATAATAGGCTTGCGCGCTTTGCGGCAGGAACACCGACGCTGTGATGGGAGCACCGGGTTGAGTTGGCTCATGGACGGCGACCAGCTCCATGTGCTGGCGACGATCGGCCAACTGGTCGAGGGCCGCCCGTCCGGACATGGGCAGATCGATCGCGAGGTAAAAGCCAGGCGTGCCGACCGACAGCTGGGGGTCACGCGCCGCAATCTGCTGGCGTGCACTTTCGACCGCTTGTTCGATGGATTGCGTCAAGGCCGCAGCATGCGACGCCCGATCACGCGCCGGCAGCGGCGGTGCATGTATAAGTTGGTTGGGCCGCCGATAGGCTTCCCGAATGCCGTTGTTGCGAAGGTGGATATGGGCGCGGTCGCGCGGAAAATCGTCTGCCATTATGATCTGTGCTGTCGCTACTCAAACAGCGACGCCTGCCGGCGTTCCTTCAGAGCGTCGATGAGCGCTTCCGAGGTGATCCGCTTCCCCCCCGCAATATGATGGTTTTTGCAGCGTCGTCGGCCGCGCGCGTGATCTCGGCCTGCGACAGTCTCTCTGCCTGAGAGATCGCCTCGTTCCAGGCAAGCCCTCTGGTGTCGAAGCGGTCGAGTCGAGCCCGAAGCAGCGCCTCTATAATCGGCCGATCGGGCACGGCGTATTCGATGACATCGTCGAAACGGCGGAACAAAGCTCTGTCGAGCAGCTCGGGATGATTTGTTGCCGCAATAATCAGGCTGTGGCTGTCGTCTTGCTCGAGAAACTGCAGAAACGAATTCAGCACGCGCCGAATCTCGCCAACATCCTGGCGTTCGCCTCGACGCGCGCCGATGGCATCGAATTCGTCAAAGAAGTAGACGCCCCGCGTCGCCTGCATTGCATCAAAAACAAGCCGCAGCTTTCCGGCAGTCTCTCCCATGAACTTGGTGATCAAACCATCGAGGACGATCGTGAAAAGGGGCAGATGAAGCTCCCCGGCCAATGCCGATGCGGTCATCGTCTTGCCTGATCCTGGCGGGCCGACCAGAAGCAGTTTGCGACGGGGAACAAGCCCGTGCTCGCGCAAGCTTGCTTGTTGGCGCTGCTCTCCCAGCACGCGGTGCAGGCGCGAGCGCAGACTGTCCGGCAAAATCATGTCGGTCAGTCGCAGGTCCGGATAGCGCACATGCAGGAGCCCTGCGAGCTCGCCCTTTGGCTGAAAAAGGGGAACCGGCCGACTGCTCTTGACAATCCGGGCGTCCCTGCTCTTGGCTGCGTCGACCAGATCCTTGAGCTCCTGAGCAAGCTTACCATGGCCTTGACGTGCCTCATGCGCAGCAAGCTGCATCGCGATAGAGAGGAAACGATCCTCGTCGCCGGCAATGTGGCTTTTAAGCAGCGTCACGATATGGCGGGCCGTGGTCATGGCTCTCTTCTGGGGTATCCGTTTACTTGGCGAAGCGCATGCAACCTAAACGCTTTCAACGGCGATTTGTATCGCGCAATGGTGTTTTTTCTCTTGTCGATGTTCGCCCGTGGCAACTTCAGCGGTGAACTGTTGCGCCGCGGTCATAGGCCAGCCGGAATAACGCCGGCCAGCAGACAACAGTCCGCATCTTCGAGCGCTCGAAGTCTGGCCACTCACGCAGCGTGTCGGGTCCGAACGCTCCAAAGCCGCCCCGCCTGGCAGGTCCATGCGACCGATTGCGGGCGTGCGGCCATAAGGTCTACGCGGGCTCGCATGGCTGCCCGCGCCGCTGGCTAAAAAGCTGTACACCATCTCACGAAACACCAGGTCCGCTCCTTTGCCGGCCGACGGTCCATGAAATCCCCTCCCCACTTACGACACCGGAGACCTCCTTGCCCACATGGCGCTCAAGCACCGGCCGCCATGGCACCAGCGTGAACTCGCGCGACTTTTCAACGACGGCATATTTTCCGCTGGCAAGCTCGACGGAGCGGCGGAGCGTACCCTCTACTCGTCCTCCGGATCGCGCTTCGGCATAGGGCAGGCCAAGTTCCTCCGACAGTTGGCCAGCAACACGGTTCAGTTCTCGCTGGCGCAGGATCGAAAGCATGTTGGCTCGATAGACGATCCCATCCTGTTCTTTATGCGCGAGGCCTTGCGCGATCAGCCACTGCCGCCGGCGAGCTTGCGCCTCTCTCACGTCGCGGCCGAAGCCGGATCCGTGCAAAGGCTCGGGTCTATCGGCAACCAGCTCCCGGTCGAGCCAGGTGGCGCCGTTGAAGCTGACCTGTCGCTCCAGCGCCATTGAGGAGAGCTTGTCGGCAACGACAGGCTCGGCCCTGGCCCGCTGGCCCTCATAATTCGCGACGCGATCGAGATGGTCCGGCGCGATGAGCCAGGTGCCGTTCGGCTCTCGCTCGACGCCGCCGGTCGCGCGGCGGATCGCCTCCAGCCGCCGCACATGCGTTCGCGCAAAGCTCTCGGTGGCGGATGGGTCATGCTTCAGGTGCATATCGACGTCGTAACGGCCGCCATGCGCGGCGGCGATTTCGGCGATGGTACGATCGACCTGCCTCGGCTCGGTGTTCCTTGGCGCGACACGCACGATGCAGCCATTAGGCATCGTTTCCATCGCCTCGCCTCTACCGATGTTGATCCAATGGCTCTTACCGTCGACGGCGTCGACGATCATGTAATGGCGGTCATTGATCTCGTCGGCCAGTCCACGCGCGACAACGCGACCGACGAGAGACTGGACGGGCTCGCCGGATCGATCGTGGATCACCCAGTCGGCGGCCCTGCGGGCAAGCCCCTTGCCGGTCAGTTCGCGGTGCATGGTCTTGATGATGTCGCCGCGTTCGCCGGTGCGGCGCAGCGTGGCTTCGAGCTCATCGTCGAGGCGCCAGGAGCCAGCGCCGACCTCCGCGGCCAGACCCATCCGCTCGAGCTTGCGCAGCCGTCCCTGGTGCAGCGTCTGGCGAATGGCGTCGGGACCGCCCGGCGAGACCAGGCCGTCATCATCACGCATGCTGAGCAGCCGACGGTCGATGCTGGTGAAGCGTTCCTGCTCCATTTCCCGGCGCAGGCGAAGCTCAATCTCGCGGTCGGTTCGCGGACCGAGATCGAGGCTGACCAGCTCGGCCGCCCGCTCGCGGATGCCAGATGAGATATATTCGCGCGCGATGACCAGGTTCTCGCCACGGTCGTCCCTGCCACGGACGATGATGTGGCTGTGCGGGTGGCCGGTGTTGAAATGATCGACCGCGACCCAGTCGAGCTTCGTGCCGAGGTCTTCCTGCATCTGCGCCATGAGCCGCCGCGTCAGCGCCTTGAGGTCGTCGTACTCGATGCCGTCTTCGGCAGCGACGATGAAGCGGAACTGATGGCGGTCGCCGTCCGCGCGATCGATGAACGCCTTGCCGTCGACGCGGCCGCTGTCGGCGCCGTAGAGCTCGCCAGGTTCACCTTCGCGGGTGACCCCGTCGCGCTGAAGATAGCGTAGATGGGCACGCGCCCCGTCCGCGCCCTTGCCGGCGAGCTTGACGACCCGCGCCTTGACGATCACCCGGCGCTGGCGGAAGGCGGCATACCGGTCGCGCGATTTCAGCAGTGCGGCGGCCGCCCCGCCGCGCCCTGTCCGGCTTCCTGTGAAGCGACCACCGCGTTGCGGCCGGCCGCCAGCCCGGTTGATCGCCGCACGAACCTGGCCGGCATAGCGTTTGCCGGCCTTCGAGCCGCGCGACCCGATTTTGCCGAGCTTCGGCCTGAACTCGTCATCCTTAATGCGAGCCTCCCAGACATATCAAGCAAAATCAGACACTTACACGTCAAACCCTCTTGGCACCGGCGGCAGCCTCCCGGAAAAACGATGTGCAGACAAAGATTTAACCGCCTCCTGGAGGCGGTACCTTTATCTTGCCTTCCGCGCCCAGCCCCGCCAGACGCGCCCCGTCCGCCATGGCTAACGCACCGGCTCCTTCGGCTGCGCGCCGTCCTTGCCGAGCGGCACGAAGAGATCGCCGTTTCGCACGCCTGAGTGAACACCGTCATGAATGAAGAACAGCGACCGTCCGAGAGGAGCGATTTGCGCCTTTGGAGCGACAGATTGGCTTTCGAACGCCTCGATGTCGGCCGCCGAAACTCCGGCCGCCTTGAGTTGGTCGAGGTACTCGACGGTCTCTTCTGGCAGCGGTTTGCCACGCTTCAAATGCTCGTCGTAGCGCTCGGGACCGGCATTGTAGGCGCCAAACAGGCCAGGAAATCCGAAGCGGTCATACATGGCACTGAGATAGGCCGTGCCGGCCAGGATATTGTCGCGCGGATCGTGGGGGTTAGGCCCAAGGCCGTGTTCGACCCGCATCTCTTCATAGGTGCCGGGCATCACCTGCATGAGGCCCATGGCGCCAGCGGGGGAGGTGATGGGGCGGCCGCCGCGCATTGTCTTGCCGCCGCTTTCGGCAGCCATGACGGCATAGATCCAGGCTTGGGGAATATGGAAGCGCCGGCTTGCTTCCGATACCAACGTCTGCCACTTTCGCAGCTGCGGACTTTGGGAGATGGCGACCGGCTCAGCGCCGGTCGAGGCGGAACAGGCGCATGGCGCAATGGCGATCATGCCCAACAAGAGGAGGGTCACTCGGTCCATAGTGGTACGAGCCTCCCGATGACATTTTGAGTGGGAACAGGCCCGAAATAGCGGCTGTCGAAGGAGCGGTTTTTGTCGCTGCCGAGCAGGAAAACCTCGTTATCCCCGAGCGCTCGGCAGCCGTTCCACCATGGCAAAGGTCGGCCTTCGGCGTCGATTTTGAGCCGGCGCGCGACGATGTCGCCGCCGATGATGATGGCGTCATTGAAGGCGCAGACATTATCGTCCGGCAGCGCTGCAAGACGTTTTGCCAGCGGCACATTGCGAGGCAGATAGCTGCGCTCGGCGGCGAGATACGCCGCGTATTCAGGCGGGCGCACGAGCACGAGATCGCCACGCGCCAGCGCTCCCGCAGCGATGCGGTAAAGGCCGATCGGCGCGCTGGCCGAGGCGTTCCAGACCAGCCAAGGGGCGGGCTTTCCCAGCGCCGTGAAGCCCAAAAGACCGAGACCGGCCGCGGCCAAGGCGACCGTCTTACGGGCTCGAACACGCCTCAGGCGGCTGCCGATCAGATGGATGGAAGGGCGCCGCCTCATGAACGGCCTCCCGTGCCGCCCTGGCCGGAACCGGCCTTGCCATCGCCGGCGATGGAGTGCTGCGGGTGTCCTTTCGACCAATGGTCGAGTTCGTCGATGTGATAGCGGACATAGCGGCCGTGCTTGCGGAATTTCGGGCCGCCGCCCTTGAGCCGCATCTTTTCGAGCGTGCGCTGGGAGAGCCCGATATAGAAGGCGGCTTGGGCTGTGCTGAGAAACGGGCTGCCCTTTTTCGCGCGGGCCGCGCGTTCGTTTTCGTCGTCCATGATGATCCTCGTTTCGCTTCGGACAAGCGAGGGCGAGGATGGGCGAGGGAGATCGTCTCGGGGACGGGCGAAGAGTCGGGGGAGAGTTTTCGCCGCCCTTTAGGGCGGACGGGGTTTGGGTGGAACTCCTGGGAATGAGCCCCGCGCCGGGGCTGCGGCGCGAGGCTCTTATCTCGGCCGGTCAGTCGGCCGGGTTCCAGATGATGGCGTAGGTGTCGTGATCGTCCTGGCCGGCGGCTCGGCCGAGATTGGCGTAGAGCTTGCGCGGTCCGAACTCCGGCGCTGCAATCGACAGGCTCACATAATCCTTGCCGGAAGTCTCGCCGGTGCGGATCCAGCCAGCGCCGACTTCGACCCCTTGCGTAAGCACCCGGAAGTCGGGATGGTTATCGGCGCTCTTGGCCTGGTTGGGGACGATATCGATGTCGGCGCGGACGCTGAGCGTCTTGAACTGGCCCTTGTAGGCGCCGTTTTCCTGCTTGTTGACGTAACCGATCGCGGTCATTTCGAAGTCTCCTTTTGTGGTTTCGCCGGGGACCATCCCCTGCGATGGCGCACCGTAATGGGCGCGTCAGGACCGCCTGAATCCGACAGGGCCGCAGCGACAGTGAAGGACCCGAGCGGGCAGCTTTTTTGTGAGCGAAGCGGCGCGAGGAAGCCGCCGCAGGCGGCGGGGAAAAAAGCTGATGGCGCGAGGGTTTCGGGCGGCCGGACCCGCCCATAGGTCGACAAGCCAGCCGCAGGGATGGTCCTTGGAGAGAGCATGGAGACCGCTCGCCAAGTGCGGTCTGTCAGCCAAGCAGGACGCCGGGATGAAACGGCCTGCAAAGATGCTGCGCCCTTATGCCGGATCGAGATCGTGCCAGCGGGTCGGGCGCCAGAGCAGACATCCGGCATGGTGCGATCTATGAAAGCAGGGCTCGCCAGCGGGAATTTGATACGCGAGGGGCCAAAGTAAGGCTGGATGAGAAGCCGGTGCTACCTGCAGGTCCAGTGTCATGTGGCGGCGCTCGGGAAACCGCTACGCAATGTAACGCGCTCTTATGAGGCGAACAGACCGGCCCCAAAACCGATCGACCGGTGGTCGGCGCGAAACGCGTCATGCCTGTCCGAAAGCTGACAGTGGCAGAAGACGCATGTCGGGTTCCGCACAATTGACCATGCTGGATTTGTGAGGTTTTCAGGGAGAGCCATGCGTTCACTTCCCAGTGAGCTTTGGCACGGCATTTGCTCTTGATGTGGCAACACGGATCGAAGGTTGACTGCATGCACAAGCGCGAGATGAGCAATGCTCTCCTTTCCTGGAGGCTTGGCAGCAGATTCGATTTGACGTTGCGAGGAGCTTCAGCCGCTCGCGGCGGAAGTGATCTCAAATCTGAAGGCACCGTTGGGGCCGCAGCCATCAAACACATCTTTCTCTTTTTCGCAGCTCGTCTTCAACGCGATGCGGACTTCTTCGCGTCGACGGCGGCCGAAGGTGGAGAAGGGGCTCGACTTGCAAAAAGGAGTTGTCAATGACGTCTTACGTTCGCACCAACAGCCCGGCGCAGGTGCGCTCACTGTCCACCTTTGGCAAGCATCTGCAAAGGAGCGTGCTGACGGCGACGCTGCTTGCCGCGGCTTCGACGGGAAGTGAAGCGCAGCCCTATGTTCGTGCTGACGGCAGCACGACTGACGACTTGGAAGCGGCGCGAGCAAGTTGGCGTCATGACGCCGAATTCAATGGAAATGTGGGGCTCGCAGCCATCAACGCGGATGCCGCGTATGCGTTGGGTTCCACCGGGGAGGGGGCCAGAGCTCCTCGCCTGCCCTCGTCCGTCTTGACGAGTGCCCGCTTACAGCCTACCTCACTATCGCGTTAGCACTCGTCCATCGCGAGTGCTAACAAAAACCCCTCAACAGCGCACCAGGGAAAAATCCGAAAATGGCAAAGTCGAAGTTCCGCCCGCTGCATGACCGCGTGGTCGTTCGCCGGGTCGAATCCGAATCCAAGACCGCTGGCGGGATCATCATCCCCGACACGGCAAAGGAAAAGCCGCAGGAAGGCGAGATCATCGCTGTCGGCTTCGGCGCTCGTGACGAAGCTGGCAAGCTGGTCCCGCTGGACGTCAAGGCCGGCGACCGCATCCTGTTCAGCAAGTGGTCGGGCACGGAAGTCAAGCTCAATGGCGAAGACCTTCTGATCATGAAGGAATCCGACATCATGGGCATCATCGGCTCATATCAGGCCCTTTCGTCAACTGAATTCCCGGGCTCGATTGAAGCCCCTGCCAGGAGCTAAAAATGGCTGCCAAAGACGTAAAATTCTCCCGCGATGCCCGCGAGCGCATGCTGCGCGGTGTCAACATCCTCGCTGACGCGGTGAAGGTCACGCTCGGCCCCAAGGGCCGCAACGTGGTCATCGACAAGTCGTTCGGCGCCCCGCGCATCACCAAGGACGGCGTCACCGTCGCCAAGGAAATCGAGCTTGAGGACAAGTTCGAAAACATGGGCGCGCAGATGGTCCGCGAAGTTGCTTCGAAGACCAACGACATCGCTGGCGACGGCACCACGACCGCGACCGTTCTGGCGCAGTCGATCGTCCAGGAAGGCCACAAGGCCGTTGCCGCCGGCATGAACCCGATGGACCTGAAGCGCGGCATCGACCTCACGGTAACCGACGTCGTTGCGACCCTGATCAAGAACGCCAAGAAGATCAAGACCTCCGAAGAGGTTGCCCAGGTCGGCACCATCGCCGGCAACGGCGATGCTTCGGTCGGCAAGATGATCGCCGAAGCGATGCAGAAGGTCGGCAACGAAGGCGTCATCACGGTTGAGGAAGCCAAGACCGCCGAGACCGAACTCGAAGTCGTCGAAGGCATGCAGTTCGACCGCGGCTACCTCTCGCCCTACTTCGTCACCAACGCCGACAAGATGGTTGCCGAGCTCGAGGACGTCTACATCCTCCTGCACGAGAAGAAGCTGTCCAACCTCCAGGCCATGCTGCCGGTTCTCGAAGCCGTCGTGCAGACCTCGAAGCCGCTGCTCATCATCTCGGAAGACGTCGAAGGCGAGGCTCTGGCCACGCTGGTCGTCAACAAGCTGCGTGGCGGCCTGAAGATCGCCGCCGTCAAGGCGCCGGGCTTCGGTGATCGCCGCAAGGCCATGCTGGAAGACATCGCCATCCTCACCGGTGGCCAGGTCATCTCGGAAGACCTCGGCATCAAGCTCGAGAACGTCGGCCTCAACATGCTCGGCCGCGCCAAGAAGGTGTCGATCTCCAAGGAGAACACCACCATCGTCGACGGCGCCGGCAAGAAGGCCGAGATCCAGGGCCGCGTTGCCCAGATCAAGCAGCAGATCGAAGAGACCACTTCGGACTACGACAAGGAGAAGCTGCAGGAACGTCTGGCGAAGCTCGCCGGCGGCGTTGCGGTGATCCGCGTCGGCGGTGCGACGGAAGTCGAAGTCAAGGAAAAGAAGGACCGCGTCGATGACGCCCTCAACGCGACCCGCGCGGCCGTCGAAGAAGGCATCGTTGCTGGTGGTGGCGTCGCGCTGCTGCGCGCTTCGGCCAACATCAAGGCCACCGGCGTCAATGCCGACCAGGCCGCCGGCATCAACATCGTGCGTCGTGCGCTTCAGGCTCCGGCCCGCCAGATCGCGGCCAACGCCGGTGCGGAAGCATCGATCGTTGCCGGCAAGATCCTTGAGAACAAGGGCGCGACCTTCGGCTACAACGCCCAGACCGGCGAGTATGGCGACATGATCGCCATGGGTATCGTCGATCCGGTCAAGGTTGTCCGTACGGCTCTTCAGGACGCGGCCTCGGTCGCCGGCCTGCTGGTCACCACCGAAGCCATGATCGCGGAGGCTCCGAAGAAGGAGTCGGCTGGCGGCGGCATGCCTGGCGGCATGCCTGGCGGCATGGGCGGCGGCGGCATGGGCGGCATGGGCGGCATGGATTTCTAATCCAGCTCTGGCAGCTTTCGCAACGAGAGGGCGGCATCAATGCCGCCCTCTTTTTTTGCGAACCTCGGTCCGATGAACGATCGACGCCAACGCCGGCCATCGGCGTTAGGGCAACCTCAAAAGAACTGTCGAGTTGGTTGCGCGCGGCTTTGCGTCATCAGAGGCGCAAGGCGGTCGCGTGTGAGGATTGCGCGCTCCCATAGGCGGTTTCGGCATGTGCCTCGCCTTCGACATCGACATTGCGGCCAAGCAGGAAATCGGCGGCTTTCGAGGCATGGCTTGCGGCGCGGAAGATGGCGCGGTTGTCCTCGCGCAAAACCGTCAGCCATGAGCCGATGTAGTCGGCATGGCGCACGCTCGGCTCGATGCCGAGACTGCTGCAGATGAAGGCTGATGCGATTTCGGCGACCAGTTCCTCGCGCGCATAGGTGTTGGACCCGAAGGAGCCGGACAGGTCGCGCGCGAGTCGCCTCGGGTGGCCGGTCCAGTGTCCAAGCTCGTGAAAGCAGGTCCGGTAATAGTCGATCTGGTGGAAGAAAGCCGGCTGCGGCGGCACCTGTATGGTGTCGCTGCCGGGCATGTAGAAGGCGCGCTCGCCGCCGATGCGAAAATCAGCGCCGGTTGCATGAATGAGCGCCTCGGCCTGCGGGACCATCTCGCGCTCAGGCAGAGGCTCGCCGGCGGCGTAAAGATGTTCGGGCAGATTATCGCACTGCGCGACATCGAAGACGGTGAAGCGCTTCAGGAAGGGCACCGCCTGCGGTTCGTCGCCATCGGTGTCGGCGCGTTGCTTTTCGTTCTTGGGAACAAAGCGGTCAGCGTGAACGATGGTGGTGCCGTGCTCGCCCTTCCTGACATTGCCGCCAAGCGAAAGCGCCTGCCGGAAGGTGAGCCAGTTCTGGCTGGGGAAACCGCGCTCGATGACCGCGCCCCACAGGATCAGGATATTGATGCCGGAATATCGGCGCTGGGTGGCCGCATTCCGCGGCAGGCCGAGGCCTGTCCTTGCCCTGCCCCACGGCTTGACCCATGGCACGGTGCCGCGCTCCAGTTCGGCAATGATGCGGTCGGTGATTTCCTGATAAAGGCTGGCGCCGGTGCGCCCGCCACTGTCTGCGCCAGCCTGTCGGCTGCCGCAACGTTTGTTGTTTGCACGCATCGTGATGTCCTCCGCTCTACAATCGCGCGCCCTCCCCGGAAGCGGGGTGGGCGGCAAAAGCGACCGGAAAGGCCCGCCGTCGGAGGCGGACTGCATCAGCAGGACCGGAACGGAGTGGAGGACCCGAAAGCGACAAGCGAAGGGTTGCGGGACGCCGCGGCGGGCCTAGAAGGGAGTGCTGCCCACCCTGCGCCAGGGGGAAGGCCACAATAGAAAGACGCCGGCCGACAGGCCGGCGACCGTCAGCAGCCGAAGGCTGCCCCGCGCCAGGGGGCGATGCCGCAGGGCCAAGACCGCCTGAGCTTGCCGAAGAAAAGCGGGCTCGGTTCACGAGCACCCGGCCAGCGACTTCAGGCGCGGGCGCTCAGGATTGTTGTTGGCGCCCACGGCAGCTGGATGACCGCAACAAGATTACGAGGAGCGACAGCAAAGCCAGCTGCCACAAACGGCACGCTCCGGCAACAACAGCGTGGCCGGTCTACAGATGCTGCCCCGCACGAGAGCCAGCACGCTTTGAGCGCGCATCGGCGATGCAAGCGTTGCAAGCTGGCCATGTCCACAAGGTCGGCGACCACTATATCGCCGACCACCAACGCGGGCGTACCGTCTAAGTGCAGACCTTTCGCGAGTGCGCGGACCGCGCATTTCATCTGCGATGGCCGGATCTTGCATTCCCGCTTGAGCTGCTCAACGTCAAGGCCTACACGCGCTGCGATCTTGAGAGTGACCCTTCAACTGGGGGAAATCATAAGGGCGCGGTGGAATTCGTCGAACTTTCCCTGTTTTCTCGAGGCGAGTGCGGCGAAGGCTGGGAATTGGGAATCCGGTCCCAGGACCGGGAACTGTTTGATCACAAGCTTCAGATTGGGTTCATGCTTGAAGGCTTTTTGGTAGTTGATATCAGCCAGTCTGCAATGCGGACAGTTGTGGTAGTCATTGAATATGACCAGAACGGCATCGCCTTGCGGGTTGCCGGCGATTGGCGAAGGAGATCGTTGTCGAATGCGCCGCTCCACTTTTGCCTGTCGGTCGACCACGCCTGCCGGTGCAGGTTCGCGCTATATTGGCTCGCCAGCAAGGCGAGGAGTAAAAGAAGAGCTGCGACAGTGATGGCAGTCGGCTTAGACATGAGTCTCCAATCCATGGACGGCGTGGCAGCAACGGCCGCCTTTTTGGTGTAAAATGGGTCAGTTTTGATCGTGCCCCGCAGTTGCTACAGGCGCACAGGTGCCGGTGCGATCTGGCGGTTTCTCAAATACGGCTTTGCGCCATCGGGTCCACCCCAATAGCTGAGCGTCGTTCGCACGGGGAATTGTGTTCACCACGCCGGGCGACTTGACCGTCCACCGCCGGAGCGCTGAACGGTCCGCTAGTGAGGCGCTCCCCGAATCGTCGTTTATCCCGCTCGCCCCGGACCGGGTGACAGCCAGCGTTGCCGCTACGCTGCGGAGAAAAACCGTCAGCGCGTGGCATTCGGACATAAGCTGATCGACGCCAAGAATAAGCCCCACGGAGGTGACCGGTGCGGCCGGAACAAGAAAGAGCGTTGCAGCCATTGTGACGAGGCCTGCACCGGTAATGCGGGTTGTTCCGTTCGAAGGGAACAATGCGACAAACAGCATGAGGATCCGGCAGCCGATCGGGAGATCAGTTTTCGTCGCTTGGGCGATGAAAAGGGCGGCGAGCATCATATTCGTGCCGTCCAGATTGAATGGAATGAGACCCACGACCGAATGCGTGGCGCCGGCCCTTTCCATCTTCTCCATGAGCGAGGCCAGCGCGGCCTCTGAGGAGGACATTGCGAGCAGCAGCTCGTCCTTGATGTATCGGACGAGAGAGAAGAGCGAGCGGCCGTTGTAGCGGCAGACCGCGCCGAACAGGACCGAGAGGAACAAGACTTGCAGGATGTCGCCTTCCGCGAAGGCATTGGCAATCGTTGACGGGATGATGTTCATCAGGAAGCTGGTCACGGACTGCTCGTGAGCCGTGGCCACATAGCCCTTAACGGCTTGGACATCGAGCGAGGCCGGATCGATGTTGAGGCCGGCGCCAGGCTGAACGATATTCGCGACAATCAGCCCGACAACAAAAGCGAGCGTCGAAAAGGTGAGAAAATAGACCATCGCCTTGGCGGCAACTCGGCCGACCTTCTGCAGATCGCTCATGCCGGCAATGCCGGTCGCCATTGTCAGGAAGATGACAGGTACGGTGATTATCTTGACGACATCGACGAAGGCATCGCCGAGCGGCTTCAGGCTGTGGCCGGTCTCCAAATGGAAATAGCCGATTGCGGCACCCAGGATTATGGCGGCAAGTACCTGCACGTAGGTCCGGGCAAAATGGCGCTTGCGGGGCGCTGCGATCGCGCGGGGAACTCTTGGAACCAACACCGTCTCTCTCCTTGACCGGATCGGGGTGGGGCTCCTCCCTCTCCCATGCAGTGCTCCGGTCGAACGCTGCGCCCACTTCGGCGCAAACGATGTGCCAAATAGCAAAGAGGGGAAAACGCGCAGGACCTCACGCAATGCTTGCGATTCGCTCTCCCACACTCGTGCAGTGGTTGCCTGTCGCAACTATGGAAGGGTCGATTCTTGGGAACTCCAAAGGCCGCTCTTTGCGTCGAGCAGCTTGGCTGCCTGGAAGGTTCCCTCTTTGCCTTGCGGTCTGCGAGCTGAGTCCAGATCGTCATCATTTGGCTGCGCGCCGCACGGGGCTCGAAAGATTCAATCGAGGACGGGTCCTCTTGGAAAACGGGGGCAGCGTTGGTCAAGCCCTTCCACCCTGCTGTCCCAATGGTGTTCAGAAGCTCAGTTCACGATCAAGCGATGGATCAGCGTCATCTGGCGTTTGCGCCATCGCGGCGGCGTTGCAACGGGTCTGCCAAAGATGAGAAGGCCGCGAGGCAGGGTCCGAGACCTAGACTCCAACCTCATAGCGCGCTCGGCTCGCGTTCGGAAGGTTCGAACCGCAGCACGATCAGGTGGCGACACCGTTGGTCGGAACCGGAACCCGACGAATGATCGTTCGTGACCGACATCTGTGAACAAGCAGTATGTGTCATTGCAATCACCACCCGTTGCGCGGAAATGCCCATATGGCCGTGAATGAACTGGATTTGGTGATTTTCCAGATGGCGGTGGAAAGCGTCCGCTTGCTCTCTTCAAGCTTTGATGAGAAGGCGGCTGAGATAGCCACGAGGAGCCGTGGTAGCCTTCTTTTTGACGTGCGGGTGGACGGTGACCTGGAGGTCCAGCGAGTCGCAGCCATTGGATATCCAGGCGACAAGATCGGTGTGGTGGCATTGGACCGAGAGGGCCTTGTTAGCTGTTGTTGCCTAGTCAATGGCACCTTCTCACCTTTCATTGCACCGTTGGAGAACTGGACCAGCATGCCCCTTTCGATGCAGGCCCAGATCGATGTCACAGGCTATGCGAGGCTCCTTCTGGCCGCCTTGCGAAATGCTGGACATATGCTGGACAGGTAGCATCGCGATGATGTCTGTGATGAGATGGTGCAAACGGCTGGATGAGGCGATCGCTTGCTGGCAGCTTTGGCAACAAAGCGATCGGTGAGTTCGCAATGCTGGAACACGTCCTTTAGACTCTGCAGTTAAGTTAGCGGACTACCATCTGACGAATGCCCTCTGACAGTCTGCATGGCGCGGCATGCCCTCTTAGGAATGCAGCCGTGGTTCTACACCATCGGCTGTTTTTGTGTCGAAGGCGACGGGCACGCCATGAACGAAGGAAGCGGCCGCCAACAGTTCCTCCAACTCGCGGTCGGTGGCCTTGCATGCCGGCATTAGTGTTCGGATGGCGCGGATCGCCTGCGCCATGGAGAGAAAGCGGACCCTTCCCCTGGAAAGGACATAGGCTTCTGCGGCTTTTTCGACGGTGACGGTGTGAAACGAATTGGTCATGACGAATTCCTCCCTGAACCCTGACCAACCCGACTTATGGCACGAATTCGACCGCCTTCAAGCCTATGTCCGATTGCGGACAATAGCTGCGATTCGTTCAAAACCGCTGATGCTTTTGGGCGACCTGGTGAGGGGCAAGGAGACGTCGGCTGAACCCGTTTCAACCGACATGCTTCAGGCAGCGGCCAGGCCGAAATAACGCTGCTCCTCCTTGTCATAAGCGCCATGTGTGAGCTTTATCAATCCGGCACGGTCGATGATCGTGATCTCGCCGCGCTTGGCGTGCACCAGTCCTCGATACTCAAGCATTTGCAGGGCCGTGGTGACCCCGGGCGGTGGGCGCGAGCATGGTCGCCAGAAATTCATGCGTCGGGAGGATCTTATCTCCTTCCGCACGGTCGTGGACCATCAGCTGCCAGCGGGCCAGCCGTTCTTCGATCTTGGAGTGGCCATTGACCAGTGCCGTCCGGCATGATTGGACGAGGAACGCGTGGGCATAATCCAGCACTGAGGTGCGAAGCGACGGGCTAATCGCAGGGCGAAGGTTTTCAACCGGCAGGCGCCAGGTAGTGCTTTCCTTTCCGAGAATGACGGCAATTCCTTTCATCCCGTCATAGCCGACAATGCCGACTTCACCTTGCCGCCCGCCGGTCATGGTGGCGACCACCGACGCGATGCCCCTCTCGGGAAAATATACGTTCTTGATCGGCTGATGCGCGACCTCCAACTGGTCCTTGATGCCCGGTTCGACGTGATGCAGCGATGGTCGCAAAAGCGCGAAGTCCTGCGGGGTGAGGGCTTCAGCACCTGGTCGCGAAAGAGGGATCGGGCAAGGCTCTCTTCCAACGGGGCAAGAGCGCGTACGTCTTACTGTCGGCTGCACCGAAGTAAATGCCGGCCGATGCCAAAGCATAGGCTTCGAAACGCGCGATTGCAAAGCCCTGTCGGGGCAGTGCAGTCATGCTAGAAGTCGCGCCGCCTACGATAGGCAGCGGATGACATGATTCCCTTCTGCGGCGGCCACCAAGAACGGCTCGGGCACGCTTTAATCGTTCATACACAAGCTCGCAGGAATGTAAGCAGCGGAACAATCGGGTGATTCGTACCGCCCTGCCCTTTCAGAGATCAAGTCATTGGACGTCAATTCGGCTGGAACGCCTCGTCGAACGGCCCAGGAAAATGCAGCCGGATGAGCAATGGTGGTTCACCTTATGTGCGGTCCCGGATATGCGGTCCGGCGGCTCATCTCCCAATAGCTTGTCGATGGGGAAGTGGAACTCGTCATGTCGCCGCGAACCGTCACCGCGCTAGCGGGGCTCTTTTGAAGACGCCGGTGTTTTTCTTTGTGGAACTGAATCTGTGAGGTGATTGATGCATGAATCAAACATTTGCGTATTTCCGCTGCATCGGCGACGTATATTGGTCGAAAGTATCGCCCAGGCCCTCGAGACCAAGAACGGCGAGGCGGCGAGTGCGTTCTGGCGCTGTGCTGCCAAGAAAATGCTCATTCAATTGTCCGATGTAGGAATTGCGCCAGAGCTCGCTGCGCAGGAGGTTGGAAGCCTTCTTCATGCGGTCTTGGACGACATGGCCAACCGAACGGTAATGCACAAAGCATAGGCTCGGGCGCTGTTGGACCGCGCGTCAGCTCGGGTCCTTATCAGGGGACTGCTCCGACTGGCCGACGGTCCGGCCAAACCGGCATACCGGCAAAGGTTTGAGGTTGCGATCGCTCACGGCGGCCGGTCCAATATTCTAAGACGACCTCAGAAGCCACGTTGGCTTCTTTGGACGAAGCGGAGGGGCGCCATTTTGGCGTGCTCACGCTGGACTGCGGGTTGCGCCTACGGAAATCCAAAGTCCGGCCGCGCGAGCCAATCGACCGGAACAGTCGAAAGCTCGTGGGGGCGGGTCCGCTCACCCTCACGGCGGCGGTGGCGGCCGTGAGCAGACTTAACTCAAGTCACGGCTGAGCATCCGCAGGCGCTATGCCGATTGGATGAGAACTGGTTGCCACAACACCGGCCCGTTGAGGCGTCCCCTCCAGCGGATGCGCAAGAGACTGGCGTAGGAAATATCGAGGAAGCCGGCGACTGCCTCGGTGTTGCCGACCTGCTTGGGCTGTCCGATACGTGACAACGGCCAGGTGGCGAGACGAAGGATCCTTTCGATGCGCGTATCTGTCACCGTTACGATCCCGGAGAGATTGTTGGCCAAGCCGAATTCGATGATCCCCGCGAAGAGCTCGTAGGTTGCTTGGGCCAGGCCGCCAGCTGCCTTCGGCGCTGTCGCAGGGAGATCGAGCGCGAAACGACTACTCTCCCAGATATCGGCACTCGCAGGGACCACCATCTCATCCAGCAGCGTCGGAAACGTATCGCGCAACATTGTCGGTCCGGTGGTCGGCAAAAGGCGGACGCAGCCGCAAGTTCGCCAATCGGACCCCTTGAGAAGCAGGTAGACGGGGTTCAGGCTGTCAAACGGGTCCGTTTCCATTTCGCCTTCGGTCTGCACTTCCCAATCGAGCCGCTTCTTGAAAACCCGATACCTAAGTCCGTGCATTTCCTTGAGTTCGCTCGCAAACTCGGCGTAGCAGTCGGGTGTTATCAGCTGCATCATTGTCGTCTCCGTGCGGGATGTGTCCACGCAATCGAAGGGCAAAGCCGTCATGAATGCAGCCTGTAGACCTTTACAGCTAGACTTGGAGAGGATCAGGATCTCGCCCGAGCAGCCATCCGCACTACGGCCTGGTTGATGGTTCGCACGCCAAGCTTCGCCTTGGCGTTTTCCTGATGGAAGGTCACGGTGCGTTTCGAGACACCGAGAATCTGGCTGATATCCCAGGCCGACTTGCCGCACGCCGCCCATTTCAGGCACTCGAACTCCCGCCGGGTGAGCGTTATGCCATCTACCACGCAATCTTCGGCGAGCCTGCGCCGGGCATGGATATGAACGTTGATCGCAACCAGTTGCATTGCTTTTTCGTAGCGCGTCAGCGACCTCAGAAATGGCGGATGCGCCTCGTTGGAGGCGAAGGTCAGTGCGGCGAACCGGCCGCGATGATCATGCATCGACATGGTCAGTCCGCCGCGAATGCCGAACTCAGCTGCTTTTTCCAGGACTTCCTGCTGAGAGGTCGGCAAATAACGGTGATCGCGGTCCACACCCCAGTCGAAGGTATCCCAGCCCCGCAGTCCCCGCAGGATCACGGGATCCACGCTGTGGTAGCGCTGTTGCAGGTAATGTGATGTCCATGATGATGGATAATTCGAGATCAATCGCGGCCTGTCGCCGGAAGCGGATGGGTAGGTGAAATAAGCGAAGAGCGGAAAGTCGAACCCGGCTGCGGCGGACGCCATTGCCTCATGGAGATCGACGGCATCGACGCTTGCAGAGAGTTGCTCGACCAAGGTTTCAAATACGCGATGCATCTGCGCTTAGCGTACCTCGCGGAGGTTGCTGGAAGCCGACGGAGACGTGGTTCTAAATGATGGCCTGTCCCTGCAGGGCATACGACGCGCCGCCGTCATCACCGCAATTGCTGTGCTGCTTCCGATTGGAGAGAGCTCCGCCCACCTGACCAACTACCGATGGGTGATATTGCGACGTTATCGATGAGCCGCGTGTCGCCAAGCCAAGCCGCAGCAAGCAAGCGTGCCGGTCGGTCAAGGCTTGCTAACGATTGCAGGTCTGTTTCTCCGCGCAGCTCCAGGTATTCGAGCTCGCGATAGCCGGCAGCCAGAATTGCTGCACGCGCTTCATCAAGCGTAGGCAGGATGGGGGAGCCGCGTGCAAGCCGCTCGGCCGTATCGAGCAGGACCGATGCTAGTTTTGGGGCAATGGCGCGTTGGGCTGGGGAGAGCCGCACGTTACGCGACGATAGCGCAAGACCATCGGCTTCGCGGACTGTCGGACAGGGCACAATAGTGATCGGAATGTCGAGATCCCGGACCAAGCGCCTGACAAGCTGAAGTTGCTGAAAATCCTTTTCGCCAAAAAAGGCGAAGTCAGCGCCGGCCTGCAGGAAGAGCTTGGCCACGACCGTCGCCACGCCATTGAAATGGCCGGGCCGGAATGCGCCGCAAAGGCATTCGCTGATGCCGGACACTGAAACGGCCGTGGCGAAGCCCACCTGGTACATTTCCTCTGTGTCCGGCACATAGAGCAGATGCGTGCCCAGCAGAGCGAGCTTGGCAGCATCGTCGCTTTCCGTCCGAGGGTAGGCAATCAGGTCGGCGGGGCTGTTGAACTGCTTGGGGTTTACGAACAGCGTCACGATCACCCGCTCGGCCCTTTCGAGCGCCTTCCGCACGAGGCTCAGATGCCCGTCGTGCAAGGCTCCCATGGTCGGCACAATACCGATCGTGGCACCCGAGCGACGCCATTGCGCAACGACGCCGCGCAGCTCGCTCACGGTTCGAGCGATCGGCACGCTCATGTGAAGTCACCGGCCTTCAAGGCGTTGACATAGAGATGTTCGACCGCCGGAAAGTGCCGGTTCCGCACATCGGTGGCGTAAGCGGCGATTGCCGCCTCAGCCTGCTCACCGAGCTCGGCATAGCGTTTGACGAACTTCGGCCGAAATGAGGTGAAGAGCCCGAGCATATCGTGGCTCACCAGAATCTGGCCGTCGCAAGCTGGCGAGGCACCGATGCCGATTGTGGGTATGTCGATATCGGCGGTTATCTGCCGTGCAAGCTGCTCCGGTATCTTTTCCAGCACCAAGGAGAAGGCGCCCGCTTCGGTTACCGCCCTGGCGTCGCGCCTGATCCGCTCTGCATCGGCTCCCCGGCCCTGCACACGATAGCCTCCAAACGTGTTTACCGCCTGCGGCGTCAGGCCCACATGGGCCATGACAGGTACGCCGCGCGCGGTAAGGAAGCGGATGGTTTCCGAGATGGTCTCGCCGCCCTCGATCTTTACCGCTGAACAACCGGTCTCACCCATCACGCGCGCAGCGTTGCCGAAAGCGTGCTCTGGGCTTTCCTCGTAGGAACCGAAGGGCAGGTCGACGACCATCAGCGCGTGTTCAAGGCCGCGGCGAACGGCCTGTCCGTGCATGATCATCATGTCGAGCGTGACCCCCAGCGTCGACGACAGGCCGTGCAGCACCATGCCGACGCTGTCGCCGACAAGAACGATGTCGCAGTGGCGATCGAGCAGCCTCGCGACCGGCGTGGTGTAGGCCGTCAAGCATACAAGTGGCGTCTGGCCTTTTCGCGATCGAATATCTGGAGGAGTCATCCCTTTTATCTCACCAGCCGCGCTCAACCGAGGCCCCTTCCCTTACGTTACCAACAGCGGGTGTCGCGTTTGGCATATTTTTGTGCGACTGCGAAGAGCTAAAAACAGCGCTTGAGTACTCTGGTGTTGACGTGCTGGCTTCCAAGGTTACATTCAATCGATTAAGGCGCTCCGTTGGGCCAACCCGCTTTCGCAAACATGGATCCTCAGACAAGAAGAACCAAGAAAGGCAAAGCCGCCGTCAAAGCTGACGAAGCCAAAGTGGACCTGACTGCCGTCGTGGTCGCCGTAAACGACAGTGAGCCCTGTGTCCTCACAGTCGGTCATGCGGACACCCTCCCTTCTGGACCTTTTGCCCTTGAGCATCGATCACTGCAGTCGGGTTTGAGGGGGTGGGTGGAGCAGCAGACCGGCCATGCACTTGGATACATCGAGCAACTCTACACCTTCGCCGATCGCGATCGCATCGGCACTGAGCGCCACCAGCGCGTCATCTCAATCAGCTATCTCGCATTGACCAGGAAGGAACAGGCAACGAACTCGGCCGCGTGCGGCTGGCAAAGTTGGTACGAATATTTTCCCTGGGAGGACCACCGCTTCGGCACGCCGCCTGTGCTGCTCGATAGATTGCGGCCCCGCCTGATTGAGTGGGCCGGCGGCGCCAGCGAGCCGACCACTCAACGCGAGCGCCGGCAGCGCGCTGCGATAGCCTTCGGCTTCGACGACCGCCATTGGAACGAGGAACTCACGCTCCAACGCTACGAGTTGCTCTATGAAGCTGGTCTGATTGAGGAGGCCGGTGGCGGCAGGGACGCGATTGCGGCCGCGGCTGGCAAACCAATGGTCGCTGACCACCGTCGTATTCTGGCAACCGGGATCGCGCGGCTGCGTTCGAAGATCAAATACCGGCCGGTCGTGTTCGAGCTTATGCGGCCTTCCTTCACGCTGCTGCAACTGCAGCGAACCGTGGAAGCTTTGGCTGGCAGGCTGATCAACAAGCCGAACTTCCGGAGATTGGTCGAGCAGCAGGAACTTGTTGAGGAGACCGGGGAGACCTCCCTCGACACGGGCGGCCGACCGGCGAAGCTTTATCGCTTCCGGCATGCCGTCCTCGACGACAGGGCTATCGCCGGGACAAAATTACCGCTGGCGCGGGCTTGACATACTTATAGTCAAGGTAGATATATTCCCTTATTGTCAAACCGAATATAATCGAGGCGCCAATGACTGGGGCGTTACCTATGGCTGCGTCCCTGTATGAGCGTGTCCGGCGGGTGATCCCACCCGTTGAATGGCTCGCGTTCGCCGGCGATATTGAAGCCATCTTAGCGCTGAAGCGTGAGCGCAATGCGGTGGTGCTGGCGCACAATTACCAGACGCCCGAAATTTTTCATTGCGTGGCAGACATCGTCGGCGACAGCCTGGCGTTGGCCCACAAGGCGGTGACGGTCGACGCCGACATCATCGTGGTTGCCGGCGTTCATTTCATGGCCGAGACGGCAAAACTGCTCAATCCGAACAAGACCGTGCTCATCCCGGATCTCCGCGCCGGCTGCTCGCTGGCCGAATCGATCACGGCAAACGACGTGCGGCTAATGCGGCTGCGGTATCCGGGGGTCCCCGTTGTTACTTACGTCAACACTTCCGCCGCCGTAAAAGCGGAGTCCGACATCTGCTGCACGTCCGGCAACGCCAAGGCGGTGGTGGAATCGCTTGGCGTGGCGCGTGTGCTGATGCTCCCGGACGAATATCTGGCGAGGAACGTGGCAGCCGATACAGACGTCGAGATCATCGCCTGGAAAGGCCATTGCGAGGTGCATGAGCGCTTCACCGCAGCAGACATCCGGGAACTGCGCGATGCCCATCCAGGCGTCATCGTGCTGGCCCATCCAGAATGCCCACCAGACGTTGTCGCGGAGGCGGAGTTCTCCGGCTCGACCGCGGCGATGTCGGATTATGTCGAGCGTGAGAAACCGACGCGTGTCGTCCTTCTGACCGAATGTTCGATGAGCGACAACGTCGCGGTCGCGCATCCCGACGTCGAGTTCGTTCGCCCATGCAATCTGTGCCCGCACATGAAGCGCATCAACCTGGCCAACATTCGCGCCGCACTCGAGCAGAACCGGCATGAGGTCCGGATTGATCCCGAAATTGCCGGCCCCGCCCGCCGCGCGGTCGAGCGCATGCTTTCCCTATGAGTCTGGAGGTTCGCGACATCGCCGGGGCGCCGGTCGTCATCGGCGGCGGCATTGCCGGCCTGATGACGGCGCTTCATCTGGCGCCGGAACCGGTCGTGCTTTTGACCAACGCGCCGCTTGGAACCGGAGCCTGCAGTGAACTTGCCCAGGGCGGTCTTGCGGCAAGTCTCGGGGGCGACGACGGCCCAGATTTTCACCTTTGCGACACGATAGCTGCCGGCGACGGACTCTGCGATGAGGCCACGGTGCGGCGAGTGGTACGAGCTGCACCCGAAGCGATTAGGACGATCCAAAGGTTCGGCGTCGACTTCGACCAGCACCCTGACCGCGCGTTGCGACTTGGGCTCGAGGCGGCACACTCGCGACGGCGAATTGTGCATGCAGCCGGCGACGCCACCGGTCGCGAGTTGGTGCGCGCGCTCGTCGCCGCGGTTCGGCGTACAGCCTCGATCACCATTATCGAAAATGTGGAGGTCCGCCGGCTGGTCGTGCAGGACGGGTCGGTCATCGCCGTGGTCGCAGCAGGACGAGCCGGCGCGCTCGCTCTGCCCACGCGTCGCGCGGTGCTGGCGACCGGCGGCGTCGGCGGGCTGTTTTGCGACACGACAAACCCCGCTGGCTCATGGGGTCACGGGCTGGCGCTCGCCGCATGGGCGGGGGCGGAACTCGCCGACTTGGAATTCATACAGTTCCATCCAACTGCGCTCGACGGTCCGCGCCGGCCGATGCCGCTGGTGAGCGAAGCCGTGCGTGGCGAAGGCGCGGTGCTCATCGATGAGCGAGGAGAGCGCTTCCTCGCCGACACACCTGGCGGTGAACTTGCGCCTCGCGACGTCGTAGCGCGCGCCATTTGGCACCAGCTTGCCGTTGGACGCCGCGTATTCCTGGACGCACGGCAAAGTCTCGGCCCGAGATTTGGCAAGCGTTTTCCAGGCATCGCCGAATTGTGCCGGAGCGCAGGAATCGACCCCGCGACCGACCTGATCCCGGTGCGCCCGGCGGCACATTATCACATGGGCGGCGTCGCCGTAGACAGCGCCGGCCGCAGCTCCATCGAGGGATTGTGGGCCTGCGGTGAGGTGGCCTGTACCGGCCTGCACGGCGCCAACCGCCTGGCCAGCAACTCGCTCACCGAAGCGGCGGTCACCGCGAGCTGGGTTGCCGAAAGCGTTGCCGGCACGTCGTATACCCGGCGACCGCGCAGATGCTCCACATTCGTCCCTCCACGACCAGACGCTTCCGTGGTCCGCCCGATTGTCTCCGCCGCCCTGGGTATCATCCGCGACGGCGAGGCAATGCGCGAAGCGGTGGCGACCCTGCTGCCGATCGCAGCCAATAGTGTCGCTGCCTCTGGTCCGGCTTTGGTCTCACTGATGATCGCCGCGGCGGCCCTGAGGCGGGAAGAGAGTCGAGGCGCGCACTGTCGGTCCGATTTCCCGCTCCACGATGCCAACGTGCGCCCATCACGGCTGACACTGCACAGCGCAATGCGGGCCGCGGCCGCACTCGATTGCCGGGCTACCATACGGAGCACTTGATATGACTTCATTCTCCCCCCTCCCCGCGACCCTGATCGAACCGATTGTGCGCGTTGCGCTCCTCGAAGACCTGGGCAGATCCGGCGACCTGACCACCGATGCGGTTATCCCGTATGATTGCACTGCCACGTTGGTGCTCAAAGCGAGGCAGGCGGGCGTCGTTGCCGGGCTCGATCTGGTCTCGTATGCCTTCCTTCTCGTGGAACCGGCGATCAACATCCAGATCTGGCGCCCTGATGGCAGCGAGGTTGGGGCCGGGGAAACCATTGCAAGATTGTCCGGACCCGCACGAGGCCTGCTCACGGCCGAACGCACGGCCCTCAATTTCTTATGCCGGCTGAGCGGCATTGCCACTGCCACAGCGGCCATGGTTGAGGCCGTGCGCGGTCACAAGGCGAGGATTGTATCGACGCGAAAGACGACGCCCGGGCTGCGGGCATTGGAGAAATACGCCGTGCGCGTCGGCGGCGGTGCCAATCACCGGTTCGGCCTCGATGACGGCGTGCTCATAAAGGACAACCACATCGCGATCGCCGGCGATATCCGCACAGCAATAGAGCGGGCGCGCGCCGCAGCAGGGCATATGGTGAAGGTCGAGGTCGAGGTCGACACGCTGAAGCAGCTCGATGCAGCGCTCGCGATTGGTGTTGACGCGGTGCTGCTCGACAATATGTCGGTCGAGGATCTTGCCCGCGCGGTTTCTATAGTGGATGGCCGTACGATCACCGAGGCGTCCGGTCGGGTGATGCCGAAAACGGCGGCGGCGATTGCGGCGACCGGTGTCGATCTCATCTCCATGGGTTGGCTGACGCACAGCGCCCCGATCCTCGACATCGGCCTGGACATGCCGGACCACCAGAACATCTGCAAGCACTTGAACTGAGGATTACGGCGTGAGGAGCAACATCAGCTCGGCAGGCGTAGGAGGTGCTGGAAAGACGTGCCGCAGCTCGCCTTTAGCGAGTGCGCCCCAAAGCCAAGAAGGCGTACCGGACTAGCAAACAAAGGTTTGACGATGACGATTGGAATGAACTCGGAGTTCGACGTGAACCAGACCATGCAATCGGTCGATGGAACGCCTCCGCGATGGAACCGCAAAGAGGCCGAGGCCATCTACGGCATGCCATTCAACGATCTGCTGTTCCTAGCTCAGACGATCCACCGCCAGAACTTCGATCGAAACCGAGTGCAGCTGTCGCGGCTCCTTAGCATCAAGACCGGCGGGTGCCCCGAAGATTGCGGCTATTGCAGCCAGTCTGCGCATTACGAAACCGGTGTGAAGGCGTCGAAGCTGGTGGACGTCAAGCATGTCATCGACGAAGCGGCCATGGCGCGTGATGGCGGCGCAACGCGCTATTGCATGGGCGCGGCGTGGCGAAGTCCCAAGGAGCGCGACATGGAGGTTGTGGTCGCCATGATTGAGGGCGTCAAGGCCCTCGGCATGGAGACCTGCATGACGCTCGGCATGCTCGATCTTGAGCAAGCTGCTCGCCTGAAGCAGGCCGGTCTCGACTACTATAACCACAACATCGATACCTCTGAGCGCTACTATGGCGAGGTTATTTCAACCAGGACTTTTGCCGACCGGCTGGAAACGCTTGGGCACGTGCGCGCGGTTGGGATGAAAGTCTGCTGCGGCGGCATTGTCGGGATGGGAGAAGAAAAGACCGATCGCATCGACATGCTGGTCACGCTCGCGAACCTGCCCGAGCCGCCGGAAAGCGTGCCGATCAACATGCTTATTCCCATCGAAGGCACGCCGCTTGCCGCGGCCGACGCCATCGATCCGATCGATTTCGTCCGCATCGTTGCGCTCGCGCGGGTGATGATGCCGAAATCCTATGTAAGGCTGTCCGCCGGCAGGACGGCGATGAGCGACGAAACGCAGGCGCTGTGCTTCTTTGCCGGGGCCAATTCGATCTTTGTCGGCGACACGCTGCTGACGGCGGGAAATCCCGGCGAGGACAAGGATACCCTTCTGTTCCGGCGCCTCGGCATTGAGCCTATGGAACTCGCCACGCAATGAAGGAGGCAATTCTTGCCCGCTATGACGCAACCTTGCGGGGACTGGGGCGCAAGGACCGGTTGCGGACGCTCGCACCGCGCGCCGGGCTCGACTTCTCGTCGAACGACTATATCGGACTTGCCGCCTCCAAAAGACTGGGCGATGCGGTTTCGACGGCGATTGCGCGGGGCACGCCAGTGGGCGCCACCGGATCGCGGCTGTTGCGCGGCAATGCACCGGAACATGAGCAACTGGAGGCGGACGCAGCGGCATTTTTCGGAGCCGAGCGTGCACTGTTCTTCGGCAGCGGCTATATCGCCAACTTCGCTCTGCTGACGGCCCTGCCGCAGAAAGGCGACCTGCTGGTCCTCGACGAGCTCGCTCATGCCAGCATGCATGAGGGTGCCCAGGCCGGGCGCGCTGAGTTCAAGCTGGCCGCGCACAACGACGTCGACGCTGTCGAGGACGCAATCACCCGCTGGCGCGCCGAAGGCGGCATGGGGCGGGTGTGGATCGCCTTCGAAAGCCTTTACAGCATGGATGGCGACCGTGCGCCGATGGAGAGCCTGGTCGCGCTGGCTGATCGGTACCAGGCATTCATCGTCGTCGATGAAGCGCATGCCACCGGCGTCTGGGGACCGGACGGCCGGGGACTGGCCGCCGCGTATGAAGGCCGCGACAACATCGTCACGCTCCACACATGCGGCAAGGCGCTTGGCGCATCCGGCGCGCTCGTTACCGGACCGCGAACACTGTGCGACTATCTTATCAACCGGTGCCGGCCATTCATCTATGCGACCGCACCATCGCCGCTGATGGCAGTCGCGGCACGTGAGGCGCTGACTATTCTGTCTGACGAGCCTATGCGTCGTGCTCAGTTGCACGAGCGTGTCGCTTTCGCGAGCCGGCAATTGGCCGAACGCTGCGGCGTGATGCCCAGCGGTTCGCAGATCCAGCCGCTTGTGATCGGCGATAACAGCCGCACCATGGCGGTGGCGGCAGGACTGCAGGCACGCGGCTTCGACATACGCGGCATTCGCCCGCCGACAGTGCCTGAGGGTACGTCGCGCCTGCGCATTTCGCTGACTCTCAACGTCGACGAAGCCGACATTTCCGCCATGGTCGAGGCTCTCGTCGGAGTGTTGGCCACAGCATGACCAAACGCATCGTCGTCACCGGAACAGACACTGGAATTGGCAAGACAGTGTTTTCGGCCGGACTTGCCGGGCTGCTCGACGGCTTCTACTGGAAGCCGGTGCAATCGGGCCTCAACGAGGAGACCGACAGCGAGGTCGTCGCCCGGCTTTCCGGCTTGCCCGACGGACGCGTGCTGCCCGAAGTCTATCGACTGACGATGCCGCTGTCGCCGCATCGATCAGCCGAAATCGACGGCGTCGCGATCGAGGCCGACGATCTTTCATTTCCGGTCCTGCCGACACCGCTCGTCATCGAAGGCGCCGGCGGGCTGATGGTGCCGCTCAATCGACAGACAAGGTTCATTGACATATTCGAACAATGGCGGCTGCCGGTCATACTGTGCGCCCGCACCGCGCTTGGCACCATCAATCATACGCTGTTGTCGATCGAGGCCCTGAGAGCCCGCTCCATCCCGCTCATCGGCATTGCCTTCATTGGCGAAGAGGTGGCCGATACACAAAGGACAATCGTGGAATTCGGCGGCGTGCCGCAGCTGGGCAGGCTGCCGCACCTCGGTCCGCTGACGGGTGAAACGTTGAGAGATGCAATGATTTCCGGCTTCGACCTGGCCATGATTGCCGGAGGCGACTGATGGCGGAGTCTCGAGTCTGGCATCCGTTCACGCAGCACGCGCTAGAGCCCTCGGTCCCTGAAATCGTGCTGACTGAAGGCGCCTATCTCCACAAGGCCGACGGCTTCCGCATCCTCGATGCGATTTCTTCCTGGTGGGTCGTCACCCATGGCCATCGCCACCCCGCATCATGAAGGCCATCGAGACGACCGCGTCGAGCCTCGACCAGATCATCTTCGCGGGCTTCACCCACGAGCCGGCCGAACGGCTGGCCGAGGCGCTTATCGGCATCGCACCCGCCGGCCTCGACCGGGTGTTCTATTCCGACAGTGGCTCCACCTCAGTCGAAGTCGCGCTGAAGATGGCGCTCGGCTATTTCCGCAACATCGGCGCGCCGCGTTCGCGCATCGCCGTCATGGAGCACAGCTATCATGGCGACACGATCGGGGCGATGAGCGTCGGCGCCCGCGGCGTCTTCAACGCCGCCTATGATCCTTTGCTGTTCGAGGTCGACGCCATCCCCTTCCCGGCCGCCGGGCGCGAGCAGGAAACGCTGGATCGGTTCGAGGCCGTTAGCCGCGACCGGCGCGCAGCCGCGCTGATCGTCGAGCCGCTGGTGCTTGGCGCCGGCGGCATGCTGATGTATCCGGCCTGGGTTCTTGCCGAATTGAAGAGGATCGCCGAAGCCTCCGGCACGCTGCTGATCGCCGATGAAGTGATGACCGGCTGGGGGCGCACCGGAACCATGTTTGCCTGCGAACAGGCGTCCGTCTCGCCCGACATCTTGTGCACCTCGAAAGGTCTGACCGGTGGTACCATCCCGCTGGCCGCCACGATCGCCACCGATGCCATCTTCCACGCTCACTTTTCGGAGGATCGCAAGAAGACGTTTTTCCATTCGAGCTCCTACACCGCCAATCCGATCGCCTGCGCGGCAGCACTTGCCAATGTCGAGATCTGGCGTGACGAGCCGGTGGCCGAGCGGATCGCGGTCTTGAGCGCGAGGCAGGCCGCCGGGCTGCAACGCTTCCGGGTCAATCCATATTTCACCGACTGCCGGACAACCGGCACCATCGCGGCACTCGACCTACGCACCGGCTCAGCCGGTTATCTGGCCGAGATCGGGCCAAAACTGCGCGCTTTTTTCCTTGAGCGGGGGCTACTTGTGCGCCCGCTCGGCAATGTCCTCTATCTTCTACCGCCCTATTGCATCACCAGCGACGAATTGGGCGGGCTCTATGACGCGATAGAGGAGGCCGGCGAACGCTTCGGCTCGCGGCCATGAACCTATCGTCGCGCGTTCTCGGCTTCGGCCATCATGCGCCGGCGCGCAAGGTCGAGAACCCGGAAATCGAAGACCGGCTCGGGCTTGAGCCCGGCTGGATCGAGCGGCGCACCGGAATTCGCTCGCGCTTCTGGGCAACAGACGAAGACACGCTGTCGGGCCTTGCCGCCTCTGCCGGCGACATGGCGCTGACCAATGCCGGTATCGACCGCGGCGACGTCGGTCTACTCTTGCTCGCCACGTCGACGCCCGATCACCTTCTGCCGCCAAGCGCGCCGCTGGTCGCACATCGGCTGGGGCTAGGCCGCGCCGGAGCGATCGACCTGACCGGCGCCTGCGCCGGCTTCATCTATGCGCTGATGTTCGCCGACGGGTTCACCCGCCTGCACGGCAAAGCGAGCCTTGTCATCGCCGCCAACATCCTCAGCCACCGCATCAATTTGGCCGAGCGCGCCAGCGCCGTGCTGTTTGCCGATGCCGCCGGCGCCATGGTGATCAGTCCTTGCGATGACCCGGATCGAGGCATTCTCGGCGCTTCGGTGGATTCCGACGGCTCGCGCTACGGGCTAATCCAGATTCCCGCCGGGGGAAGCAACACTCCGTTCCATGCCGACCTCGACCTCGCGCAGACACGGATGACGATCACTGACGGCCGTGAAGTATTCAGCAAGGCCGTGGAGATGATGACCGCCTGCTCGAGAGATGCGCTCACTGCTGCCCGACTGAGGCCGCAAGACCTCGATCGTTTCGTGCCGCATCAGGCCAATGCGCGCATTTTCGACGCGGTCGGCAGGAACCTCGGCATCGCTGATCACTCGATCGTCAAGACGATCGCCGAATATGGCAACTCTTCCGCCGCGACGATCCCGCTCTCATTGTCGCTGGCCCATCGGGCGCAGCCGTTTCGGCCTGGCGAGAAAGTCCTCTTGGCGGCAGCGGGTGCGGGTCTCAGCGGCGGCGCGCTTGTGGTGGGAATTTAGCAAAGCAATGCTTGCGCACAGGACTGCTCATGAATGAGACTATGAGAATGGCTCAATACGTAAATAGTCGCCGGCAAGCTCCATAGAGCTGGGTTCCGTGCGGTGCTCCGCGATGTCTAAGTATCGACCCGCTTGCTCAAATCGCAGCGCTCATCGAAGGCCAGCAATACCTCATGCAGAGCGAAAATCCTCAACCGCCCGTTTCAAAGACGCTCGCCCCATTTCGAAACAAGGTGTTTCGCTCAATTTGGGCGGCCACCCAGATTTCCAGCCTCGGTTGGCTAGTGCAAACGGTCGCCATCAGTTGGCTTATGGCAACGATTTCAGCGTCCGACCTCATGGTGGCACTCGTCCAGGCCGCATCCACATTGCCGGTGTTCTTCCTCTCAGTTTTCGCCGGAGCCATTGCCGACAACTTCAGCCGCCGGTGGGTGATGTTTGCGGGACACTGCCTGATAGCATCGGCGTCGACGACGCTGATGATTTCTGTGGGTCTGGGATTTGTCAGTCCTTGGCTGATTCTCGGGTTAGGTTTCCTGGCCGGCTGCGGCTTTGCCTTGAATGATCCGGCTTGGCACGCTTCGGTCGGCGATATCCTTCACAAACGCGACATTCCGGCCGCAGTGACGCTTATGTCCGTCGGATACAACATTGTGCGCAGCGTTGGTCCGGCCTTGGGGGGCGTGATCCTGGCCGTCTTTGGGCCGCTGGCCGCTTTCGCCTTGGCTGCGGTGAGTGATCTGGCGCCCATAAGCGCGATATGGCGCACCAAATGGGAGGTCCGCTCTTCGCCTCTCCCTCGTGAGAGAATGACGACGGCAATTCATGACGGAGTGCGCTTTACTGCGATGTCTTTGGAGATCAGGGCAGCGACCGCCCGAGCCGCTCTTTTCGGATTGGCAAGCATCTCCATTCTGGCGTTGCTCCCCCTCGTCGTCCGGGATCAGTTGAAGAGTGGGCCAATTGTCTACGGTATCTTATTGGCCGGCTTCGGCATGGGTGCTTTCATCGCGGGCATGGGCAACGGCTTCTTGAGGAAGGTCACGTCTCAAAACAGGCTGGTGGCCTTCGCCTCTGTGGCTTGTGCAGTCTGTTGCCTCTCCCTTGCCCTTACATCGTCGATTCCTGTGGCGGCCATTTCGCTGGCGCTCGGCGGAGCGGGTTGGCTTATCACCTGGACGGGCATTGACGTGTCGGTGCAGTTGGCAAGCCCAAGGTGGGTTGTAGGCCGCACGCTCTCCATTTACTACGCCTTGAGCGCAGGCGGTATGGCTGCTGGCAGCTGGATCTGGGGTTCTGTCGCGCAAAACTATTCCTTGACCTTAGCATTGGAGGGCGCCGCAGGCGCTCTGTTGCTGGTTGCAGCAGCGGGGATCGTGTTGCCGGTCCGTCCCTGGGAAGAAACCGATCAAGAAAGTTCAGTTTTTCATCCGCCGGACGTGGCTCTCGATCTGAAACCCAGAAGTGGCCCTATCGTGGCCAAGGTCGAGTATTTGATATCGGAGGAAAATATCGAGGCCTTTCTGGGCTCCATGCGCACGCGGCGACACGTCCAGAGCCGTGCCGGTGCACGAAACTGGACGCTCCAGCGAAATCTGCAAACACCGTCACTTTGGACGGAGACATTCCGCACCCCCACCTGGATGGACTTTCTCCGCCTAAATCATCGACTCACCGCAGCAGATAAGGAAGTCGCCCAGCATCTCCTGTCACTGCATGAAGGAGAGGTGCCTCCGCAGACAGTGCTTTCGATTGAACGGACGACCGAGGCAATTCGTACCCGTACCTCGACAATCTTTTCTCGTCCTCCAAGATGACGCCATCAAGCTGCTGTCCAGGGACAGGGTGGATCACCGGTGCTTTGCAGAGCACAGCCTCACACCGAGAGCAGCGTGCTCCGGGTTGTGCGCTTTCGCGCGCACCCAGGCGAGATGATGGTGAACGCGGCGTCAAGTGGAAGTCCCCTGCATACGCTTGCGGAGTCTTCTGCGAGAGCCCATGCCGACGAGCGCCAAACAAGGTTTGATGCCTTTCGGCGTCGTGGCCTCAACTCATCGATTCGCGAGAAAAGCATCGAATGCAGCAGCAACGGCGCGAACAACAAAGCGGTGCTCCGGCCGCACGCGGATGAAGCCGTTTTCGACGTCCAGGATCCCCTCCTCAGCCAGCGTCACCAAACTCTCAACTGAATCGAGAAAACGAGCTGGTTCGATTTCGTGGGCGGCACAGATGGTCGGCACGTCGGCCTCCAAATCGCACATCAGTCGCTCGATGATCGCTGCGCGCACCCGGTCATCGTCGGTCAGACGGTGACCCTTTGATGTCGCCAGACGTCCACTTGCGATGTGCCGGGCGTAAGAATCCCGTGTTACTTCGTTCTGAACATACCCCTCGCGGACTCGGCCAATAGCCGACGCGCCTAAGCCGATCACGTTTTGCAAGTATCGGCCGAGTATCCCAGCGAATTACGCCGTAGGCGCGCCCGGTCTTCTGCGCTAGCGCGAGTTCGTCGTCCGGCGGAGCGAAATGATCGAGCCCGATCTCCCGGTAGCCAGCGCCAACCAGTGTCTCGGCGACAGCTGCAGCCTGTTCGGCGCGAAGATCGCCGTCCGGTAGACCTGCCTGCTCGATAGGCGCTGGTTCTTTATCACGGAAGGAATATGCGCGTATCCGAACACCGCAAGCCGGTTGGGGCGCATGGCGACCGCAGCCATCGCGGTCTGGATGCAGGACTGCACAGTCTGTTTCGGTAGACCGAAGATGAGGTCGAAGTTGATATGGCCAACGCCATGCCGGCGGAGATTTTGGACTGCAGCGGCCGTCTGCACCTTACTCTGGATCCGATTGATCGCCTTTGCACATCGGGATCAAAGCTCTGCACGCCGATGCTCGCGCGGTTGACACCGTTAGCTGCCAAGGCTTCGGCCATTTCCGGTGTGAACGTTCGGGGATCGATCTCCACGGTGATCGCAGCAGTTTTGCTGAAAGCGAAGTGGCGGCGTAGAAATTCCATCAGCGCCAAGTGCTCGGCTGGCCCGATAAGGTGAGGCGTTCCGCGCCGAAATGCACATCGCTCACCGGCAGCCCTTGCCGCACTTGCTCCGACACCAAACTGATCTCCTGACGCAGCACCGCTAAATAATTAAGGATCGGGCCGTTGCGACGGATGACCGCGGTAGGGAAGCCGCAATACCAGCACATGGATCGGCAAAACGGAATGTGGAAATAGAGCGACACCGATTCGTCGGCCGGGAGGCCCCCCAGCCATTCCTCATAATCGTCAGCACCAACTGCCGCAGAGAAGTCTGGCACAGTCGGATAGATGGTATACCAAGGCGGCCGGGGGTCCCGGTACTTTGTCAGGATTGAGGTGTGCAAGGAGCTGTCATCCCACGTCGCTGATCCATCATTCTTTCGTTGCGCGCTCGTCCTGGTCTCTGACCTAAGTCAGTGCGTCCCGCTTATGTCGCAGTCTCGTTTGGACAGGATGGGGTCAACCACGCCGGGGAGCGCGCGTGCCATGGTTGCGCCTGAGGTGATGGTGCGGTGCCGCATTCAACGTCTGAGTAGTACGTGACGCCAGTGCAGTGTGCTTGAGGCGTCTGCGGAAGAACTTTGCAATGCGAAATTCATGTCCGACGCAACGGACCTGTCAAGCCTCGTTCAGACGCCATCCAGGTCCAGCCAGCGGCCTTCCCTGCCGGCCGAAAAACCATACCGGCTTTAGCCACCGAGACGCTCTAAAGCTGACGTCGGCTCATTTGATGAAAGGAGGACGCCGCTAGGGGGTGCACAAGGTTCCCCGGCTTGACGTCGCTTCGAGCGAAGAGCGGCGGTGTGGCTTGTCGTCAAGCGCCGGGCAGCGTGCCCCCTACCGATATCCCGAAAAGATCGACCAAGATGGCCATGCCGACGCCACACGCGGTCTGGATGAGGCCGACCATGAAAATGCGATTGGCGCGTTCGTAGATGGGGCGCCGCAAGGAACTCATGTCGAGCAGCATGGACAGCGCTCTCATCTGCAGTGCGATGCCGAGCAGGATCGGCACTACGGCGAACAGATCGTAGAGTTGCCATGGCAAGGGGTTCGCGGCCCAATGAGTGAGGAAGCCGAGCGAAAAGGCAAGCAGGATACCCACGGCAGTGATTGTGCCGTTGCGGAAAATGGTCTCGATCGGTTCTTCCTTCGGATCGTGCTCGTCCAAGCGGCTTCCTTTCGTTGCTCTTTCCGTCGAGACTAAGTTCTCGAGAATGCTGTTCATCGCCAATTACTCGAGGCGAGCCGTAGGCAGCCGTTTCAGGGTGCGCTCCCTCTCGCTTCCGGCCGCGCAATGTACCTGCACGGCGAACTTACAGCGGCGAAAAGGTGCTGCGGCCACCATGCGACGCCTCGGACGCGCACGCCCTCTGTTCCTGGCGCAGCCCTTGCGGAGCGTACGCGCAGTGATCCTTCTCGGTAGCGCATGGCGCGGCCTCCGTTGCGGTCAGACGGGAAGCCGTCGCTGTTAAACGAGACTGTCACATATCGAACATGGCGAACCGTGTCGCACATTGCTTTTCGCAGTGACCCTCAAAAAAAGTGATTCCAGCGAGACGAAGGCGCGTCGGCCCGATTTTGGTGTCGGCCGCATTTACGCTTCAGGTTGGCATGTCGCTTGCTGCTCTATTTCGGAGAGCTGCAGCGGTCCGACCGGAGTGTTTCACATGTAAACGATAATGAATCTCCTAACAGAAAACACTATTATAAGTACATGTGGCTTTTACGCTGGCTCACCTCTCGTGTCAAGCGCTTTGGCGTCCACATATTGGAGACAACACGCACAAAATTTAGAGGAAAAGCTTGCTCTTTCGCCTCTATCCTTTTTATTCCTTCATGGAGATCTAGACATGTACATCAAGAGTCCTCTTCTCGGCTTAACTGCTCTGATGACCGTTTCCGTCGGTCGAGCAGCTGGCGCCGAGCGGGAACCGGCCGAGTACATCAAGATCTGCGACGTCCTCGGCTCGGGATATTCCTATATTCCCAACACCGAGACCTGCCTGCGCATCGGCGGCTATGTCCGTTACGATATCGGCCTGGGTGACGTCCGATCGTATGACAGCGCAAGAACCTCGGACGTGAGAACTGGCGAGGACCAAGGCACTTGGCGAAACAGCACACGCTTCACGTTCAAAACTTGGACCGGCCAGCAGACCGAGCTCGGCGCGTTGACGACCTATACCGAAACCCACGTGAATTTTGGCAACAGCGCTAACTCGCATGACAGTCCTCAGAACTATGATTTCAACAGCGGCCTCGCACTGGCTTCTGCCTGGGTCGAGCTGGGAGGCCTGCGAGTTGGCAAGGAGGGGTCGGCCTTCGATACGTTTGTAAGCTACGCTGGCGACGTTCTCGATAGTATGCTCGTTCCGTCGGCCGGCTTCGACACCAACGTGGCTCAGTACCACTTCGACGCCGGCAACGGCATTTCGACTGTGATTTCGCTCGAACAAGGATCGGGCTCAGCCGGTACTATCGACAGCTATATTCCGCACGTTGTCGCCGGCTTGAAATACACGCAAGGCTGGGGCTCGATCACCGGCGTCGCGGCTTATGACAGCAATTACGAAGCTTTTGCCGGCAAGATCCGCGTCGACGTCGCTGTCACAAACCAGCTGTCGCTGTTTGGACTCTTCGGCTACGGTTCCAATGCCAGTCTCAACGAGGACTCAAACGGCGCAATTGCCAATCATGGGCGCGGCTCGTACAAAATCTGGAACGGCCAGTGGGCTTTCTGGGCGGGCGCCACCTACGAGTTTGACGAGAAAACTTCGTTCAACCTTCAGGTCTCGGGTGATCAGCTCAAGGATGCTGGTGTGGCTGCAAACGTCGCCTACATGGTCGTTCCCGGCTTCACGGTCACAGCCGAGGTCGATTACGACCACTACGGCAACTCTGGCCTCGGCCCTGCCGAGCCTACCGCCGTCAAGGGCACGAGCAAGCCGAACAGCGTCGGCGGCATTCTCCGCTTACAAGGCTCATTTTGAAATCTCTCCAGTCGCGAGCATGGCAAAGGCACTTGCCTCGACAACGCACGCATGGAGAGCTTCGTTCGCCATCTTGAAGTCTGCATCGACCGTCCACGGCCCATCGTACCAACTAGAAACTGAAAGTTATGAGCCCTGTGTACTACACCTAGCCCTTGACCTGCCCGATGAACCGGCCAGGGGCCGTCAGTTCAAATTCGGGGCCGCTTAGAGGGCAGTGTGAGGCCGTGTTAGGTAAGCGCCACTGCAATGTCGAGGCCGCGACACGCCTGTCGCTTTGGACGGCTGGAATTGCCCTTCGCGGCGCCATTCATTCTCTCAACATTTACGTGATAATGCACGCTGAGTCCGAGCCGCGTGGCAGCACCCATCCTAGGTCACTATCGGGGGGCCTTAAACCTGAACAGCTCCATCGTCGCGGCTGCTGCGGAAGCAGGAGCTATCACTGGGACCCGTACTGGTGCTTGTCAGCCGCTGAGCCGCTACTTCGTCTTAGGAAGAGCATTGTCCTTGCCAAAAGCCGGCCAGTATTTCGAGATTGCCAGTGTGGCGCCGGCTGAAGAGAAATGACCATAGTCGAAATATAAAAACTCTCCTCTATCGGAATAGGCGCAGCGTCCTGCGCTGCACAGGAATTTCAGCGGATCGATGAATGTGGCGCCTTTGGTAAATGAGCGCACACGTTCGTTGATGTCGGGGTCCATCGCGATCGGCCAGGACGTATCGTCCAGATTTTGGCGCTTGGCGAAGAACGCAATTTTCCGGACGTCAGTTGGGAACTGCGGAGACTGGCCGATGACAAACACGCGCACGCCCAGGGCACGAAGCGTAGCGATTGTTTGCTGAAGACCGTCGAAACCTCTGACCTCATAGTCACTCCATCTACCGCTGAGGATAACCGTCTTGATGTCCGCTTCCAAGATGACGTCCAAGGCCTTGCGATTGAACCGGACACAATCAAGACGATCGTAAGGGTAGTAATAGAGTATCGGCGCGCAGCTGGCGTACGTATATTCAACGATGTTCGCCTGCAATCGATTTATGTTAGCACCCAAGCCGGAAACATAGTGCGCGGCGAAGGAGTCGCCCACAAAAAAACCGTTGTTGGAAAACCGCTGGTGCGCGTGCAATCCTCCATATTCCAGCTTTCGATCCGGCTGGTGCCCTCGTTGAAACAGATGCCATTCCTCCAGTCCCCGACGGAAATGCGCCGCTGGACATAGTCCGGAAACCGTTGCGGAAAGCCATTGCCGAGCGCCCCCGCCGCTCCGCCGGCACAAAGGACAACGATCGCGAGCGCTGAAAAGGCGAAGATAGGCCCCGGGGAGGTGAAGGCCCTCTTCTGTCGAAACGGCTGCTCTACAAACTTCCAGGAGAATGCAGCCAATGCGAGGCTTGCCACCAACATCGCACCGGTCATCAACGGATCGAGTTTTTGGAACGAAAGATAGTGCGCGAACGCATTGAGAGGCCAGTGAACAAGATACAACGAATACGAGATGAGCCCAATCCAGACCAGCGGCCGGACTTCGAGCATGCGGGTGGCGACCGTCGAGGGGGTATTTTGGCCAACATAGATCAGAAGGGCCGTTCCGATGCATGGATACAAGGCGTTGTAGCCTGGGAACGGATCACTCGCCGAAATCGCGAAGAACCCGATGGCGAGAAGGCCAAATCCGGCCACCCCCACCGACTCCATCAGGAATCGGTTGCCCAGCGGCGAGGGGCATTTGAGCATGAGCAGGGCGCCCAACATGAGTTCCCAGATTCGGGTCGGCAGCAGATAGAATCCGGCGGTGGGTGCCAGCGATGTCGCCATCACCGCCACTACGAAGCTGCAGAGAATTATCGGAAGAAGTGTCGTCAGCCAGCGCTTCCCGATGTAGCGATAGATTAGGAACATCAGGATTGGTGCGAAGATGTAGTACTGCTCCGCTACGGAAAGCGGCCAAGTGTGCAACAGTGGTAGAAGCGCGGCATCGATAGAGAAGTAACTTGACGTTTTCCAGAAGAAAACGTTCGACCAGAAGGTCGAGGTAGCTATGATGCTAAGACTGAATCCGCGCAGATCCGGTGGCAGAAGAATGAACAATGCTGCAATGCAGGTGAGAAGCATCACAAAGACGAGCGCCGGCAGAATGCGCCGGGCACGGCGCCAGTAGAAGTTGACGATGGAAAATTGGCCGCGTTCAAGGTCATCCAGGAGGCTTCCGCTGGTTAGGTAGCCGGAGATGACGAAGAAGATATCGACCCCGCTAAAGCCACCCGGGATCGCCGAAATTCCGAAATGAAAGAGTACGACCGGAAGTACAGCAACGGCCCTAAGGCCCTCGATATAGCGCCTATATTGCATCCAGCGGTTCCTTTTATTTTAGATCAGGACGCGATTGGAAGCTTTCAATCTCCGGTAGGAGTGCTGCCGAGATAAGGGCGGTATCAGCCACCTTTATCCGTCCCGAATGTTCTGTAAGTTGCAACTGGTACAGAAGCACGATCGCCATCGCCGGCCTTGACGGCCTGATTGTCGAGCAGATCGCGCGGATCGTTGACCATCACGGCCAGGTTATGTCCTGTCGAACAACCAAGCGGCTGTTTGAAGGATTCTTCATTGGGTAAGGCACCATATGAGGGACAGACCGGCGGACGGGCGTGATAGACAATCGCCTCAATTCGCACTGAGCCGGCGTCGTGTTGATCGCGCAATTGAATGTTGTCTTCTTCGATTGCCAACTGCCTGGCCTGATGGGCTACCCCTGCGCTGAGCTGGGGCGAACCGCTGATGAGGAGGTGGATGGCATCGAACCGGCCGCGACTGGCCTTGTCTAGGAAAACACGCAAACGCTGCCGTTCGGAAGCGCGCAGGCTTTGCAACGTCAGGACGGTGGTCTCCTCTCGGACAAGCATTGGTGCCGATGGTTCGACATCAACTGGCGTAGTGCTTGTGCAGCCACTTACGCTTGGTGCCAGAGCGACAAAGAGGATTATAAAACGCAACATCTTTGGATGACACTATTCGATGATGAAGCCGAGACCGCCCTGGGCGCTTGGCGCGCCCGCACGGATAGCAGCGCGGTCTCGCGGGGACTTGTCACGGAATTCGTCGGAGCGCCCCCTCCGTTCAAAGCCGGTGCCGCCCGCTCGGTCGGTGCGCTCATCTGGTTTGGGTTGGAGCCTGGTCTTACAATGTAAGGCGTAACTAGAATGACCAGTTCTGACTCCTCTTTTTGAAACGAGGTCGAGCGAAAAAGCGGTCCCAGGATCGGCAGTTCTCCGAGCCAGGGAAAGGCCCTGACATCATTGTTGACGTTCCGCCTGATTAGACCGCCGATTGCGAAGCTCTGGCCGCTGGCGAGTTCGACGACCGTATCGGCTCGGCGCGTGGAAACTGCCGGCACGGAAATTCCGTTGATTTGCACGGCACCTTGCGTCGACAGTTCACTGACTTCGGGCGTTACGTGAATGTTGATTTGATTGTTGCTGAGAACTGTCGGCACAAATTCCAGACTGACGCCGAAGTGACGGAATTCAACCGATACCTGCCTGTTTTCCTGCAGGACAGGAATGGGAAATTCGCCGCCCGCGAGAAAGCTGGCCTTTTCACCCGACATAGCGGTGAGGTTCGGCTCAGCCAGGACGGAAGCTATATGCTCCTTGGCGAGCGCGTCGAGAACCGCGCTGACGTTGACGGCACCGTTGTCGAATCCGATTTCTGCTGTACCGCCACCCTGGGTTGAACCAGACCCAGCGCTTGCAGCGCTTCCGCTTAGAACGCCCACTTTGAAATTGCCGATTTGACCGAAGGCGGACAAGTTGACGCCGAGTGACTTCATGGCGCTGCGTGAGACTTCGGCTACGCGCACGCTGAGGTTAACTTGCAGGGATCCAGCGACCTTGATGTTGTTGACGACTTGCGCTCCGTCGCCCAGATATTGCTCAGTGACTCTTTTTGCGGTGTCGGCGACCTCTGCGTCGGGCGCCGTCCCGCTAAGGATTGCGCCGCGCGGCGTATAGTTGACGCGGATGGGATAGTCGCCGACCTGCTCCCGCAACATGGCGCGTAAATCCCCGATCGGTTGCGTGACAACGATACGCAATTCGGCGAGAGGCTCGCCATTGCCATCCAAGGCGAATAGGCTGGTCCGCCCCGATTTCTTGCCAAAGACGAAGATTGTTTTGCTCGATGGCGCCTGAAAATCCGCGATCGTGGGGTCAGCAACAAAGATGGTCGTGGCTGGCGCGGGCAGATGAACGGTCTCCCCGAGCGAAGAGGAAAGGGTCAGCGTGGCGTTGATGCTATTCGAAGCCGCATGCGGCGGGCCTTTGTCCTGCTTGTTTTGCGCCGCGACACCAAGTGGGAAAGTCACAATAAGCGCGCAGAGGAGATGGCCCAGGTAACGGGGAACTGCAGGTCTTGTAACCTTGTTGGCGATCGCCCGCCAATTGAGCGCATGGCAAGGATGTTGAAGGATCAGCAAAATAGATCTTCTTTCGATTCGACAAACTATGCGGACGAGGCGTCAGTCAATTCTAGGATGTAACCAATGCCTCGGATGGTCTTGATCCGTGGCGTTGCACCTGATCTGGTCAGATGTCCCCGTAAACGATAAATTCCGACTTCAAGCGCGTTGGCAGACACGTCGTCGTTGAATGAATAGAGGTGATCTTCCAATTGCGCACGGGGCACGATGCGGCCTGCCCGGTTAAGCAGGTGCTCTAGAATACAGAGTTCGCGACGTGCGATCATCATTGGGTGCCCATCAACGAAAACCTGGCGGGCGACCGGATCAAAGTCGAGATTGCCAAATACGAGCCTCAGGTCGGTCATCTGTGTCGCCCGGCGCAGAATGGCTCTCATTCTGGCAATAAGCTCATCGGTAGAGATGGGTTTGAGCAGAAAGTCGTCCGCACCACCGTTGAAGATCGCAATTCGCTTATCGAGATCGTTAAGGCTGCTCATAATGACGGCAGGAACTGAATGCCCGTGGGTCCTCAACTGCCTCAGCCAACCCAAGCCATCGCCATCTGGCAGAGCCAATTCCAGCAGGAGAATTTCATAGCTGGCGCAAGAAAATGCACTCGAAGCCAGTTCCAGAGTACCAACGACATCAACGACGAAGCCGCCATCCCCGAGCGCAAGTCGCATGGCGCGCGCAAGATCCGCATGATGATCCACGAGCAGCGTTCGCATTTCATCTCCTCTCGAAGAGGGACGGCCCATCGAACGCGTCACCGGCGGCCATCTGATCGGAGCACACGGCGCGCAACTCGTCGCAGCTCTCGGAACTGGTCCGAGTCGGAGGGACATGCAAGTCGCTCGGTGGCAATAGGCGCGGGTGAGGACCAACTGACGGGCTCAAATACGCCGGTCGGCGAACCCACGAGGCCAGCAACCCGCGTGCGATTTCTCGTTGCATCATCTCTCCTACGTGCAGCCCCTGCGCTCGCAAGGCAGCGTCGCGGCTCAGAGCCCGATTCCCACAGAGGGTAGGGTTAGCTTTCGAGAAACTGATTGAACAAATCGATTATTTGGATCGAATGCATCCACGGTATGGATGCAGCGCACCATCTTCAACGACTGCGGCGTCCTGATGCACTGTTGTGTCTGTCGTGCTCTGCTTTTTTCGCTGTCCTTCAAGGCTGGCGAGCCTGGTGGAACCTGCGCGTCATTGGCTTGGTAGCTTGAATGCTCAACAACGGAGCGCCCTGCGCAAAGCCGCTCTCATTTCCAAAAAGCCTTGCAATCTGGTTGGAGCACTTCGCGCTCGACACCAAAATAGGCGAGGAAAACTGACGTCTGACAGGGATGTACATGCAACAGCCGATTTGCGGCACCAGCAAACGACCGCGTTCAGGCTGAAGATCGACGACCAACGGCTCCTCGATTTCCGCACCGACCGCTTTTACAAGCTCTTCCTGTGCGGGCGGATGCCGGCAAACAGCAGCACAGGGTCAGCGAAACCGGGAGCGGGCCTGCTTGATCGCCATGATCACATTGCCGCTGTCGCGCGTGCGGAGCGGAATGCAATCGGTCCAGCCGGCGGCAATCCGGTCAGCACCATCGTCTGCACGAAGCTCCCTGACGAAGACGTGCCCGAATGCGCTCAACAAAGCCGGGCGGCGGATCTTTCCAATCGCCGAAGGTGCGGGCTGGCACCGAGCGGCGAACTGCGAACTCATTCCTGCCCGGCGGCGCTGGCCGCCGCGAGCGTCGATGCGGACCCAGCCGCTCCGAATCCTCCCACAACACGATGAGCGCGTCGCGGACATCGCTGCCGTAACAGCGGCTGCGGCTCTTGCCCGCAGACGGCCTCTGCTCACGACGGTTCATAAGACGGATCGCGCGCTTGCGAATAATAGCCGGTTACCGCCTCGAACTCATCCAGAATGCGCCGCTTGTCAACGCCGCAATAAAGCTCCACGATCGCCGCTTCACCGTGTCGCCATGCTGAGCCGCGCCATCCTTCCCCCGAACCGGAATGGCACGACCTGTCCATCCCCTTTGGAACAGGACACTATTGGTAACATTTTGCTTGAGGCAATGCGGCTCGTTGCCTTCCTTTTCGCTGACCGGAAGGGTACCGGAAGTCGTCTATCGCATTTTACCCGCTGAAAGCGGCAACACCTCGACCTCAATCGCAGATCATAGGAAATAGACGATCGCGTCGGGGCCTCAGCATCGGTTCACCGGGTTTCCGTCATCGACTGAAGCGAATTGCCCCATCGACCGTCACCGGGTGGGCCGCGATACGTCGCCGTGTATGATTAGCGAGCGCACGTAGCGGAGCCATAGCTCTCCACCCAGCCATGTTCCCCTAGTTGGAAAATGTCCGGCGGACCAGAGGTGCTGTCGTCAGCTTTTCCTGAATAGCGGCCAAGGCAATCCCTACCAGTCCATCACCACCTTGCCGGAACTGCCGCTCTTCATCGCATCGAAACCGATCTGAAAATCGTCGATGCCGATGCGGTGGGTGATCAGGCCGGAGACATCCAGCGGACCCTGCACAAGCGCGATCATCTTGTACCAGGTTTCGAACATCTCGCGGCCGTAGATGCCTTTGAGATGCAGCATCTTGAAGATGACCTTGTTCCAGTCGATCTCGAAGCCGGTCGGCGCGATGCCCAGAATGGCGATCTTGCCGCCATTGTTCATGGTGTCGATCATGTCGCGGAAAGCGGGGGCGGCGCCTGACATTTCGAGCCCGACGTCGAACCCCTCGGTCATGCCGAGCACCGGCATGACGTCGCGCAGCTTCTCCTTCGAGGCGTCGACGACATGCTGGACGCCGAGTTTCTTGGCTAGCGCCAGCCGCACCGGGTTGATGTCAGTGATGACCACTTTGCGCGCGCCGACGCATTGGGCGACGAGCGCGCCCATGATGCCGATCGGCCCGGCGCCAGTCACCAGCACGTCCTCGCCGACCAGATCGAAGGACAATGCGGTGTGGACGGCATTGCCCAAGGGATCGAAGATCGCGGCAATCTCATCGGGCACATCGTCGGGGATCGGCACGACATTGTGCTGCGGGATCGCCAGATACTCGCCGAAGGCGCCTGGACGGTTGACGCCGACGCCGAGTGTGTTGCGGCACAGATGCCCTCGCCCGGCGCGACAGTTGCGGCAATGGCCGCAGACGATGTGGCCTTCGCCCAATACACGCTGGCCGACCTTGTATTCGGTGACCGCTGCGCCGAAATCGGCAACGGTGCCGACGAATTCATGGCCCGTCACCATCGGCACCGGCACCGTCTTCTGCGCCCACTGGTCCCAATTGTAGATGTGCACGTCGGTGCCGCAGATCGCCGTCTTCTTGATCTTGATCAGCACGTCGTTGGGGCCGATTTCCGGCACCGGCACCTCTTCCATCCAGATGCCCGGTTCGGCCTTGGCCTTCACAAGCGCCTTCATCATGTTCGACATCAGGATTTCCCTATTCCGTGATTGCGCTTCTGGCGAGATAGCCTGCACAACGGGAAGGTAGGCCACTAACTCGTTTGAACGTCCGGAATGGTCAGCCCCGCCTGCTCGGCCTCGCGGCGCAAATTCTGACGGGGCCTGGGGCCGATCTGCTGGATCACCAATCCGGCTGCCAGTGAGCCAAGGTCGCCGCAAGTCTGCAGGTCGCGGCCTTGCGTGTAGCCATGCAGGAAGCCGGCGGCATAGAGATCGCCGGCGCCCGTCGTGTCGACCAGTTCCTTGATGGCGGTCGCCTTGATCACCACGGTCTCGTCGCCGCGCACGATCACCGAGCCTTTTTCCGAGCGGGTGACGGCGGCGATCCGGCAATCCTTGCGGATCTGGGCCAGCGCCTCGTCGAACGACGATGTCTGGTAGAGCGACTTGATCTCGTGGCTGTTGGCAAAGACGATGTCGACCGTGCCCGAGCGCATCAGGTCGAGGAATTCGTCGCGGTAGCGGTCGACGCAGAACGAATCCGATAGCGTCATCGACACTTCTCGGCCTGCCGCGTGCGCCAGCTTCGCCGTCTGGCGGATTGCCTCCTTGGCGCGCGGCGGGTCCCACAGATAGCCTTCGAAATAGGTGACCTTGGCGCCGGACGCCTTGTCGGCTTCGACATCCTCAGGGCCAAGCTCGACGCAGGCGCCGAGATAGGTGTTCATCGAGCGCTCGCCGTCGGGCGTGACGAAGATCATCGAGCGCGCCGTCGGCGGCTCACCCTTGAGCGGCGTGGTGCCGAAGGCGACGCCCTGCGCATGGATGTCGTGGGCGTAGATTTCGCCCAGCGCATCGTTGGAGACCTTGCCGAAGAAGGCCGCGCGGCCGCCAAAGCTGGCGACGCCGGCCGCCGTGTTGCCGGCGCTGCCGCCGGACGCTTCGATCGCCGGACCCATGCGGCTGTAGAGCAGTTCGGCGCGTTGTGTGTCGATGAGGTTCATCGCGCCCTTGATGATGCCGTTGGTCTCGAGGAATTCCTCGTCGCACTGGGCGATGATGTCGACAATGGCATTGCCGATGCAAAGCACGTCATAATCCGGCATCAAAATCTCCGCCAAAACCCGAGCCGGCTTCTTGCCACGCCGGCCGGGCGTGGTCTCGCGAGTTGAAATGGGTTGCCGCATGCGCTTGATCCAGCCGCCCTCACGCAGCTGCCGGTCCGGCTTCACGCAGCAAATCGTCAGCTTTGTCCGTCTTCTCCCAAGTGAACTCAGGCTCTTCACGCCCGAAGTGTCCGTATGTCGCCGTCTTGCGGTATATCGGCCGTAAGAGATCAAGCATCTTGATGATGCCTTTCGGTCGGAGATTGAAAACCTCGAGAACAAGGCGCTCGATCCTTTTTTCCTCGATCCTTGCGGTTCCGAAGGTATTGACCATGACAGAAACCGGACTGGCCACGCCGATCGCGTAGGCAAGCTGAACCTCGCAGACCTCTGCAAGGCCGCTGGCAACGATGTTCTTCGCGACATACCGGGCGGCATAGGCCGCCGAGCGGTCAACCTTGGATGGGTCCTTGCCCGAAAAGGCACCGCCGCCGTGACGCCCGGTCCCACCGTAGGAATCGACGATGATCTTCCGTCCTGTGAGGCCGCAGTCGCCGGCAGGCCCACCGACCACGAACCGCCCTGTTGGGTTGACCAGAAATCTGATCCCCGAAGTATCCAGGTGGGCCGGCAGGACCGGTTTTATGATCTCCTCAATGACGCCTTCGCGGACCGTGGCTTGTGAGACCGCTTCGTCATGCTGCGTTGACAGGACTATGGTATCCAGCGCCACCGGGCGGAGCCCTTCGTAGCGTACCGACACTTGAGATTTCACGTCCGGACGCAGCCAGCCAAGCTGTCCCGCTTTCCGGACCTCGGCCTGTCTTTTCGTCAAATGGTGAGCGAGTTGGATCGGCAGGGGCATCAATGTATCCGTCTCGTTGCATGCGAATCCAAACATGATGCCCTGATCCCCTGCCCCTTGCCCGAGATCCTGCCCTCGTCCTTCATCAACGCCCTGGCTTATGTCGGGCGACTGCTCGGTGAGGGCCAGAACGACGGCGCAACGTCGACCATCAAAGCCAATCGCATCATCGTCGTAGCCAATATCGAGTATCGTATCGCGGGCGACTTGGCTGTAATCGATGTGGGCATGGCTGGTGATCTCGCCAGCCACAACGACCATCCCCGTCTTCACCAACACTTCACAGGCGACGCGCGCCTTCGGATCGGTGCGCAGGACCGCATCGAGAATGGCATCGGAGATGTTGTCTGCCATCTTGTCGGGGTGTCCCGCGCCGACGGATTCGGAAGAGAACACGAACTGCCTGGTCATAAAAATGCCCTCGCTTCAAGTGCTGGAGTTAGTGAGGAGTTTCTGGATTGGGGTGGCTTATCGGTCGCGGATGCCGGGAACATCGAACGCAGTGCAGAAGTCGGCAACGTCTCTTCGTACGCTCGCATGAACTTCCTGGTCATCGGGCTGGCGGCAGACCGAGTCGATGAAAGCGGCGATCTGCACCATCTCCGTTTCGCGCATGCCCATGGACGTCACCGCTGGTGTCCCTAAGCGGATGCCGCTTGTCAGCGCCGGATGCCGCCGGTCGCCCGGGACCATATTGAAATTCGCAATGATGCCTGCACGCGATAAGCGCTCCGCATAGGCTTTGCCTGACAGCGGCCGGTCCCGAAGATCAAGGATCAGCATGTGATTGTCAGTGCCCCCAGTGACGAGTTCATAACCTCGCTCCAGAAGCGCCTGGGCCAGAGCCTTGGCGTTGTGGACGATCTGCTGACCGTAGACACGAAAGGACGAGTTCGCTGCTTCCTGCAAAGCGACGGCAAGCGCGGCGATAGTATTCATATGCGGTCCGCCTTGCAGAAGAGGGAACACGGCGCAGATTGTGTTTGCTCTTCGGATGATGGAGGGGCTGATAACGGTCTTCATTCCTTGATAAAATGAAGCCACCCCGGGGACCGCGGATCGACTTGTGAGAGGTGCTGGTGACCACATCGCAATGGGACACGGGGTTCGGATGCACTCCTGCGACAACCAGGCCGCAGATGTGGGCGATGTCAGCCACCAGATACGAGTTCACCTCCGAAGCAATTTCGGCCATTGCCGCGTAGTCAAAAATACGCGGATAAGCAGTTCCGCCGACCCAAATTAGCTTCGGGCGTTCCCGCTTGGCGGTCTCGCGCAAGTGGTCATAGTCAATTTGCTGTGTCTTTTCGTGCAGCCTGTACGGGACGCGCTGATAATCGCTGCCGGAAAAATTGACGGACCAACCGTGAGTCAGATGGCCGCCTTCGGGTAAAGGCAAGCCCATGACTTTGTCACGGGGGCTCAAAAGCGCGCGATAGACAGCCTGGTTGGCTGGCGAGCCTGAATAAGGCTGGACGTTGGCGTGTTCACTGCCAAATAGCGCTTTCAGGCGCTCGATCGCGAGGGTCTCAAGCTCATCGACGATCTCGTTTCCGGCGTAGTAGCGCGCACCGGGGTATCCCTCGGCATACTTGTTGGTGAAAATCGACCCGGTCGCTTCCAACACCGCCGAGGAGGCAAAGTTCTCGGAGGCGATCAGTTTGAGAGTTGTCCGCTCCTGACGCTCCTGTCTTAGAAGCAGTTCGTGAACGCGGGAGTCGACGGCGGCTAAGTGAGGCCGCCCGTAAGTGTCGGGCTGCGCGATGGCGCCGCCGGCGGAGTTATCCATGGTAGTCGCGCTCCATTTGGACTGATCTATTTCACGATCAAGCAGGCGGTCCCTTCAACCGCGCGTCTTGTATTGCTTCCAGGCGTTGTAGGTCTCTTTTATGATGGCCATCATCGTGGGGCAGGAGATCGACCACCAATTGAGCCAGCCCGCCATCCTTGCCTCCTGCTTGCATATGGTACGAAGACTGCGGACGTTGTTCGTTGCAGCAAAGAAAGTTGGCTCTGCCCAGCCGCCGAACGTGGCGTCGAACCTGCTCGCGAGGCAGACTGGTAATATCGGCCAGCTCGCCGACGGTTAGATCCGCATGCGCGCAAAGGCCCAGGATTCGAAGGCGATCAAGATGCGCTGCCGTCCTTAGGCGATTTACCAGTGTCAACATTGGTTGGCATCAACCCGGACGGGATGCAGCAAGCCGCTAGCCCTTCTATCCCCATCAATCCGCATGAGACCTCTCTCGTCATTTGCTGTAAATCCGCTGGTATGGATGCTAATGGAAGATGGATCACAGTCCTTTCTACGACTAAGACGCCAGATATTGGGGCTAATGTACCACCTGACAGGAGACTACACTCACGAACATTATGTGAATTTTTTTTAACGTTGCTGAGAATCAAGGGTGAGGTTTGGCGAATGTCTCGCCGTCGACTGTCGAATCCTGCCCGACGGGATTATGGGGTGCGTAGCCTGCTTGTCCTTTCCACATGACCAGCGACGATGGGGCGGAGGCGGCAGACATAGCTCTGGAGCATGCTGCGGTATCTTTGGCCTGAAGCCGAGGAAGGCGGACCGTGGCTTCCGCGCCGCTGCCGGGAGCCCGCGAACAGGCCAAGTTGATCAGCCGGGTGTTGCCGTCATAGAGCGTGAGACCCAAAGCTGGCCAGCCGCGCCCTGAGGCTGACGCACCGCTCAGCGTCCACCTTGCTCTCGAAGCCCATCGGCATAGCGCCGATAACGACTTGACCGCGTGCGTGTCGACGAGCGATCGGTGAGCGCAAGGATCGAGGGTGCAGTGCAGGATAATGCTGTTTTAAATCAGCGCTGTTTTCAGCCGACTGCCTTGAGCGTGGGCACAAGGATATAGGCCCAAGGCAGGAGATCATCGTCTGCTGTTCGGGAGGCCGCCCTGGGCGCGCGACAGCCGTTCCTTCGGCTGCGCCGCTCCGCCACCATCCGCGCCGTGCCTTCCGGAGACCATTCCCGCTGCCGGCCGGCGCCCGTGAAAACCTCGACCCGGCGCACCGGCTCGAGATGGCTGGGCTCAGCGTAACTCTGAAGTCGTCATATACCGAAGCCTTCACAGACTTCGGACATCCCCCTCACAGTCCGATCCAGATGGCGTCAGGAACACCGCTGCGTTGATGCGGATGAACCCCTGCTTGTGCCACAATGACCCTTATGTCAGCGCGCGAGCCAAAGCTTCCGCGCAAGGCGACGGCTAGGATAAGGCAATGCCGACGAAGGGCACATTGCTTGCCACACTCTGGAATGATGGCATGCTCGGAAGGCCTAGGCTTTGCTCAGGGCCGCCTGCAAGGCGCGCTTTGAGGTTATTCACATAGCCTTCTGCGTAGTCCTGCGCCGTCGAGACCGAAAGATCAATGCCTGCCGCCAAGGCCTCTTCCATCAGGTGCTTTACGAGCCCATTTCGAATGGCCAGCTTGACCTCGGGGCCTGCGATAAGGCCGATCGCCTGCGCGGCCATATTGAGGCCAGCTTCCTCCAGCGCTCGCTTCATATCGCCTCCGTTAATGGCCGTACGCAGGAGATTGGCTGCTTGCGACTCAGCCTCGAGAACCATCGAGGCAAGATCGGCTACTTGTCCGAGGCCCGGAATGAAGCTGAGCAGTCCCACCGCCGTTGCCGCCAAGTCGAGCACTTTCGTCTCGATTTTGAGCACGGAGTCGACGACGTGCATGACGGCCCCGCCGTTCTTTTTGGCTGACTTAATGTCAGGCTGGTCCATCAGGCCCATCTTCATGTCCGCGACGGCATTCTGCTCTTCTGCGGTTTGGGCGCCGTGGGTGATTGGCTGCTGAACGTTGCGGTTCGCAGACGACATGTTTGTGCAAAAATGGGCAAAGTCTTTTTTGCTGATATTGCCGGAATCAACCGTATGCCCGCCGCCAAAGTCGAAGAATTTATGATGGGTCTTATAGCCCGTGATCGAATTGTTCAGGAGGCCAAACAGAAGAGGATCTGAAAGGAGCTGAGAGGCTGCTTCCCGCACTTTCGGATCAAGGCTCTTGTCGTCTTTCATTTTCGCCAGTTTGTCGCGAGTCAGAACACCGCTTCCAAAGAACGTGTCCTGATGGTCCTTGATCATCTCGACCGTATTCAGCTCAGTTTGCGTGAGGCTCATCGACGATGAGGCGACTTGCAGGAAATCCTCTTTGTGCATCTTCCCTTTCGAGCCACCGCACAACTGGTTCCAAGCATCGGGGTGATCGAGGAAATATTGCGCCGCCGCAATGACCTGGGGCGGAAATTTGCCGTTTTTCGATTCGCCGCCGACCATTTTCTTGAACTCATCCAGACTCAGGTCCTTGGACAGATTTTCGGAGTACCGGTAAAACTCCCGCAAGGCATCGCTCAAGGTCATGACCGAAGGCTGCAAACCTCCGCTGCCGTCGGATGGTATGTAGTTCTGCTCGTAGCTTCGCGCTTGGGCTTCCTGAAATGCAGCAACTTGTGGGTGGTGGTTTGAAAATCCGGCCAAGTCCTTGGCGTTGATCTTGCCTCCACAGCGGCCGTCGCCCTGCGAGCCAATCGCATAAAAAAGTCCCGAATCCTGCTGCAGTCCCTGGATCGCCGCTTTCAGATCCGGTGGCGTAGAGGGATCATTGGCTTTGTCGGTCAACGACTTCCAAGTAAGCGGGCATTGGTCCTTGTGACGGTTGAGTACCGCAACAATCTGCAACTCAGCCGTGGTCAGCGACCCACCGTTCCACGTGATTCCGGGGCTCGGCCTGGGAGCCGGCTCGATCTTCGGAGTGACGCCGAGCAGATGTTGGGCTTCAGTCGCCTTGGAGCGTTGCGATTGGTCCTCCTTGAGAGCCGCCCTCATATTTGGCGGCAGCAGATCCAGTGGGTGTTGCTCCAAGCCATTCAATGTCAAGACATCCGGTGCCAGATGGCCCAAAGGGTCCTGCCGCAATTTATCCATTGTCGAATCAAGATTCGACGCTGGCAGATCCCCTTGCGCGAAAGAGCCGGGCTTGTCTGCCAGCACACAAGTGGACAGCATCGCTTCGAAGCACGATGCACTTTGCTGATGCTGGGTCGCAAAATGGGAAACTTTCAGGCCCGGCCAACCCCTTGCGGACTGTAGCGAATTTGAGCGGTAGAAAGTTGAAAGATTACTGGCCGACATTATGCATCCTCAGACGTGACGTTGAAATCCCCACAAGAGACCCCGACAGAAGATCCCTTGCGTTTCACAAAATTCGACAATTCCAAGCGTCGGCAGGTCACGAATGCGCCTGCCCTGCCTTCAATTGCTGTGTTCCGGGCCGGCTCCAAGGTTCGGTCCAACACAATGGCCGGAGTCACCGCGAGAGCTGCCGGGACTCATCATGAGCGGATTAGCTTTCGAGAAACTGACGAGTTTGCGAAGAGTTCACAAAGGGGTAGCCGCAGTCATGTTCTTCAGAGCTGCGGGAAATCCTCAATGTTCATTTCTTGCCCAGCTCAGGCTTCCCGCCAACGCTATCCTGTTGTGGGATGTCAGAAGAATAAGAAGCATCCGGTCGTCCGTCGCGAACGACCGTAGTGGAGGAGCCGCGAAACAAGATCAGCACTGATTCCTTTGGCGTTGCCGCTATGTGAGTCTGCGCCTGCGCCTGCGCCACCAAGCCGTTAAAGGTCTGCTCCACGAGTGCGACGAAGCGCGGTGGACCGGAAACGAAGACGAGGCCATTGCCTGGCACGGGTTTGACCACATAGCGCTCGTCGGAGATATCAAGCTTGTCGAGAGCCCCCTTGAACGCATCGAAGCGAATCGACGTCATCAAAAGCATTCGAGTTTGCGATTCTTGTGCAGCAGACACATAGAGCACAAGGCCGTCATAGTACCATTGTAGACTGTAAAGGTTCGTCAAGCGGTCGAGGAACGCGCGCGGTGGCAAATCAGGCATACGTCCGCGAATTCGCCCCTTCACCGCAGGACTGATGTTGACCCTGATATTCAGGTTGTTGCCGAATTCCTGCAACGCTGCAGCGAGCTCCTGATCCAGAACCGTGTATCTATAGGGTGTCGCCGGAAGGGACAGCGGGACTGCATGCGCCGGGTGAATCCCGGTGGACAGAAAAAACCCGGCACAAAGAAGTCTCAAAACATGCAGGGTGACGGGTTGGATAAGCGTTCTCGGCATGTCGCACTGATAAACCAAACGCTGAAATCATCACAAGTGACTAAATTGCCGAAGAGATTTTAGATTGTCGAAATGACGCCGCCGTTAGTCAGCTTGTTGTCAGCTTGCCCCCCTAGGAGTGTTGCGCCGACACCGGGTGATGAATGGGCGGGGCTCGCCCGGTCAGAGAGAGCAACCGAGTCCTTACATGATGATGCCTGTCACGTCGATCTCTGCCACTCTAACGGCTGGCCTCCCCAGGGTCGGATCACCGTCGATTGTCGAGCAGGCCCAGTTTGAGCGCGCCTTAGGGCATGCAGCCGACTCGCTGAAAAACGATGCCGCCGCGGGGCCAGCGAGTGCGGCGCCAGTTGCTGCGGCGATGGATGTTCAGCGCGCGGCTGCGCCGACGAGCGGCATGGGCGATCGCGTGTTGCAGACGATTTCCTCCCTATATCCACACAACACTGTTTCCTTCCCCGCGCTCGACCATGACATAGCCCTTTCGAAGGGCGCTCTACCGGGACCGGCGCAGAAGCTTCCCGTTCCAGGTGAGGCGGGAACCGGAATCTCGGGCATTCCCCAACAAGGGCAAGACTTCGAAACGATGATGGCTGGTCTTCGGGATGTTTACAACGGCGTCACCCAGGTGGCGCTTATCTCCAAAGGCGTCAGCGGCGTCACATCATCCGTGAATAAACTTTTGAAGGAAGGCTGAACCGCGCGCATGATTGGCTTGGCCGAGGGCGAAATCATGCGTGGCCTGTCAGGGTGGCGGTCGGTTAGACTTGTCATGCTGCCAGTTCTCGTCGCCCTCACTGCTTGCAAAGCCGACCTCTACACGCAATTGCAAGAGCGTGAGGCAAATGAAATGCTCGCACTTCTTGAAGACAACGGGGTCGCCGCGATCCGGGTGGTCGCCAAGGATGGAACCAGCACGATCCAGGTTGACGAAAAGCTGCTCGCCTTCTCAATCAACCTTCTGAACGCCAAGGGGCTGCCGCGCCAATCCTTCAAGAACCTCGGTGAGATATTCCAAGGATCAGGCCTGATTGCCTCGCCGACCGAAGAGCGTGCCCGTTACGTGTATGCCCTGAGCGAAGAGTTGTCGCGGACGATCAGCGATATCGATGGCGTTTTTTCTGTACGTGTTCACGTCGTGCTGCCGCATAACGACCTTGTGCGAGCCGGTGCCACGCCATCCTCGGCCTCGGTGTTTATCAGGCACGACGCAAAAACAAATGTCGCGGCTCTGCTGCCAAAGATAAAGATGCTTGTAGCCGACAGCATCGAAGGCCTGTCCTACGATAAGGTGGAAGTGGTTTTGGTGCCGGTAGAACGGTCCGCACACGAGCAACGGCCCGATCCGACTGCTGTTTTGCCACAAGCATCACTACCTCTTCCTGCGCCACTTCTGGCGACCGTAACAGGTTTTGCCGCAGCCGTATTCGCCGTGGCCTGTTATCTCTTGATCGGCGTTGTTACGCGTCGGCGCAAGCAATCAACCGGCGTTTCCAAGGTCGAGGGGCGCCGGGATGCTTCTGCTGTCGAGGCCATTCGCAAAAGAATGCCTGCAATTGGACGTGGGTGACATCTCATTGCCAATGCCTATACAGACCGCCCGACCTGATGGTCCGCACTTTCCGGGCGCGAGCGAGCTTGCGGCTTCGGCCCATCCAACCCGTCTTGCGGCGCGTCTTGATCCAGCGTTATCGGCCGAAACGTTAGTGAAGTTGCAGAAGTGTTCCAGACTGCATCCAAGGCTGGCAGAATTGCTGGGCAACGATGACGTGGATCTGAACCACATCGGCTGCAGGCCGGACCTTCTACGCGGGCATGATCCATATCGAGCGGCCCTTCTTGCTGGTAGTATCTGGCATGCCCGTTCGCTGGTCGCGTTTGTCTCTCAGCCTGAGCTTGCCATCCTTGTTAAACGCATCGGCGTGGATGCACACGCATTCGGAATCCGACACCTGCTGCATGCTGTTGACAAAAGACTGATCTCGGACCCAGAAAAACTCGCTCAGCAAATCGAATACGATGGACACGCATGTCTTGGAGCTTGGCTCCAGGACAGTTCAGCGACCGAGCGTAACCGCGTGCTTCTTCGATTGCCCGAGGGGACTGCCGCGGAGACTCCAGCACATGAGCATTGGACCGCCGCCGGCCAATTGCTTTCACTTGTAGTAGCTCATTTTGAGACAGAGACCCCGGTGAAATGACAGTCGAACTTTCCGAGGGGCCAATAGCGCCGCAGATGCGTCCAGTCGGACCACTGATACCCGCGAGCGAGCTCGAAACCTGGCACAGCGCCGCGCAAGCCCTTGCCGCGGCAGAACGGCATCGGCAGCGCGTTCGAAACTGGGCACGCGCGGTTTACCAGCGGGCGTGGGCGCGCGGCCACATGGAGGGCTCGAATGCAGGCACCGAGGAGATGGCAGGGTTGATTGCGGAGACAATCTCCGAAATCGCGCGACGAAAGGCGGCTCTGGAGCAGGAATTGCCGCAGCTCGTGATGGAAATATTGAGCGATCTTATCGGCGCTTTCGATCCGGGCGAGCTATTGGTGAGGGCTGTTCGTCACGCCATAGAGTGTCAATACAGCGGCGCCGACGTTTGCCTTCATGTTTCTCCCATGCAAGTCGACATGCTTGCACGAGAGTTTGCTCGATGCGACGGCCAGGATGGTCGACCAAGGGTGCGGATCGAGCCCGACCCGACATTGTCGCCGCAACGCTGCGTGCTGTGGAGCGAGTACGGCAATGTTGACCTTGGACTTGACGCCCAGATGCGCGCGCTGCGCCTTGGTTTCGGGACGCTCTGTGAGAAAGGCGAGCTATGAGAAAGCCCGTCCCAGAACATAACGCTGACGCCGACACTCGAGCTCTCGTTCCAGCAATCTCGTCTTTGAGGGCTGCGGCCAAGCGAATTGACACGCGTGCGGTGCGCGGTCGGATCACGCGGGCTATCGGCACACTGGTTCATGCCGTCTTGCCAGACACTCGTATTGGGGAACTTTGCCTCCTAGAGGACCCGCGAACCGGGCTGTCGCTCGAGGCCGAGGTGATCGGCCTGTCGGGTGATGGTGTATTGCTGACACCGATCGGGGACTTGGTGGGCCTATCCAGCCGCGCAGAGGTCGTGGCCACTGGCCGAATGCGTGAGGTGCCCGTCGGCGGCGATTTGCTCGGTCGCGTGATCGACAGTCGTTGCCGCCCATTGGACGGCAAAGGCGAAATCAAGACCGTCGAAACTCGGCCCCTGCATGGCAGAGCCCCCAATCCGATGACGAGGCGCATGATTGAGCGGCCATTCCCGCTTGGGGTCCGTGTCCTCGATGGTCTGCTGACGTGCGGCGAGGGCCAGCGGATCGGGATTTATGGCGAGCCAGGTGGTGGCAAGTCGACGCTGTTGTCACAGATCGTAAAGGGTGCCGCCGCTGACGTCGTCATAGTGGCGCTCATAGGCGAACGTGGACGGGAAGTTCGTGAATTCATCGAAAGGAATCTTGGTGAAGAGGGCCTTCTCCGTACGGTCGTCGTGGTTGAAACATCCGACCGCTCGGCGGTAGAGCGTGCGCAATGCGCTCCAATGGCGACTGCGCTCGCGGAATATTTCCGCGATCAAGGCCTACGCGTTGCTCTCATGCTGGATTCGCTGACGCGCTTCTGCCGCGCTATGCGCGAAATAGGCCTTGCTGCGGGTGAGCCGCCGACGCGACGGGGCTTTCCTCCTTCCGTTTTTGGCATGCTGCCAGGCCTGCTCGAGCGCGCCGGCATGGGTGAGCGGGGCTCAATCACGGCCTTCTATACGGTGCTTGTAGAGGGTGATGGCACGGGTGATCCAATCGCCGAGGAATCGCGTGGTATTCTCGATGGCCATGTCATCCTCTCACGCGCTATTGCGGCGCGATCGCATTTCCCCGCTATTGATGTGCTGCAGAGTCGCAGCCGCGTCATGGATGCAGTCGTTTCGGGGACACATCGCAAGGCAGCATCCATTTTCCGCGAGCTCCTGTCGCGCTATGCCGAGACCGAGTTCTTGATCAATGTTGGCGAATACAAGCCAGGTGGAGATCCCCTGACTGACCGGGCTGTCGCGTCAATCGACGAACTGAGGGAGTTTCTGCGCCAGAGCGAAGATGACGCGTCAGATTTCGAGGAGACGGTCGCATGGATGTCGCGTCTGACCGCGTAAACTGGATTCAGTCTTCGAGGTTACGGCTTCTGAAGGAAATGCAAGAGCGTCGTGCCCTTGGCGAGCTGTCCAAGAAGGAAGCCCAGCGCGATGTGGCCGCCTCAGCCGTACAAAATGCCTCTAGGGAGCTTGCAATGATACAGCAACATTGTTCAAGAAAAGAAGCAGCGCTCTATCAGCATCTGATGTCACTCGACAACTTGTCTAGCGCAGCGCTCGACCGTCACCGCCTTCACACTGAACAACTTGCCGCTGAGATCAATTCCAGACGGCAGATGCTTGATGATACCCAAATCGCTCAAGAGGAGGCTGAGATGGCGGCGTCCAGGACGAGGGAGCTATGGGTCATATGTTCGGCGGCAAGGGACAAATGGCAACAAATCGAGGACGACGTGCGGCGCGCCGTCGAGACTCATTCGGAGGCCGCAGCCGAGATCGAGGCCGACGATGAGATACTGCTGAAATATGCGAGGGGGTCGCTTGCCTAAATGCCGCGCAACCGGATCCGACGGTCGCAAGAGGTCGTCCGAATGACACGACCGTGCAGTCTTTGATAGGCGCTGCGGTCACACCCGCCATGTTCGAACCAGTTCTGAAACTGTCCCACACGGTTGTCTCGTGGCTCAATGATACAGCAGCGCCGCGCACGCCGTTTCAAAGCCGGATCAACGAGGTGCCGCTATCGGTGCGAACGGCAGGGCTTGTCTGGCAGCAGGAACCTGCTGCCATTCCGATGCTTGACTGCGTCTGGAGAGTGGGAGCCGAAACGGTCATCTTGTCACTGTCGCGCCCGCTCGTAGAGGAGTTCATCACGACAGTGCAGAACGGCTTGGCCTTCCCTTCCGAGCCAACTGCTTCGCTAATTCTCGAACTCGCTCTGGAGCCGCTTGTCACTCGACTGGAGGAGACGACGCGTCTGAACGTGCAACTCGTGCGGGTATGCGAAGCCACGATGCTGGCTCCTCATCTTGAACTCGACATCATTTTCGGCGCGGTCAAGGGCAAGGGCCGTCTATTCCTGTTCACGCCACTTGACGGCTTAGTACCGCCTGCGTTTCGCGCGCTAGGCGAACTGCTTGCCCAGTTGCCGCGGCAGCTGGGCGGGCTGCCTCCAGAGCTCCCGCTCATTGTTGCAGGAGAGGTCGGCACGCTTCGCCTTCCTGCGGCGCTTCTTCGAAGCGCATGTGTCGGTGATGCATTGTTGCCCGATATTGCGCCGTTCGGCCGCGGCCAGATCACCCTAGCTGTCGGCCAGTTGTGCGCCGAGGCGGATCTTGACGGCGATGAATTAATCTTGCGGGGGCCTTTCCGCCCGCGACCGTGTCCTTTGGAGAGTGCGCATATGACACAACCCGGATCGCAACTGGAGCTTACTAAGGATCTCGACGATGTCGAGATCGTGCTTGTCTTTGAATGCGGCCGCTGGCCTATTTCTCTTGGGGAATTAAGAAGTGCCGGCGAAGGGCATATTTTTGAACTTGGATGGCCGATCGACGGCCCGGTCGACATAGTGGCCAATGGTCAGCGTATCGGGCGTGGCGACATTGTCCGCATCGGAGAAGAGCTGGGCATCAGGCTCCGTGGCGGGTTTGCATGCAATGAGTGAAGCTCAGCCGACAATCCTGGCGCTTCTTGCGGTTACCGCCGGACTCGGTCTGCTGGTTTTAGCAGTTGCCACGACAACGGCCTTTGTAAAGGTATCAATTGTTCTTTTCCTCGTCCGCAATGCGCTCGGGACCCAGACCATACCACCCAATGTGGTGCTGTACGCCGCGGCGATGATCCTCACTATGTTCGTTAGTGCGCCCGTTGCTGAGCAGACCTATGACCGCATGTCGGATCCCAAGCTCCACTATCAGACATTCGACGACTGGGTAAGCGCCGCTAAAGCCGGAAGTGAGCCCTTGCGCGAGCATCTCAAGAAATTCACAAATGAAGAGCAGCGGCGATTTTTCCTATCTTCGACAGAAAAGGTCTGGCCAGAGGAAATGCACGCTGCAGCCACGCCTGATGACTTTGCAATACTTGTACCATCTTTCTTGCTATCAGAATTGAAGCGCGGATTTGAGATAGGATTTCTACTTTATCTGCCTTTTATTGTTATAGATCTGATAGTGACAACTATCTTGATGGCAATGGGTATGTCGATGGTCTCACCAACTGTTATATCTGTCCCGTTCAAGATCTTCTTGTTTGTTGCCATTGATGGTTGGTCAAAATTGATGCATGGGCTTGTGCTGAGTTATACGTTACCGGGAGGCTGATCATCACTGAATCCAGCATCATTACTCTTATGAGCCAATCACTGGTGGTTTTCATGATCTGGATTCTACCGCCGCTCATTGCATCAGTGGTTGTCGGCCTCGTCATCGGCATCCTCCAGGCGGCGACGCAGATCCAGGATGAAAGCTTGCCGCTCACCGTGAAGCTTCTGGTCGTTGTCGCGGTGATTGGGCTGTTTGCTCCTGTGCTAAGCGCCCCGCTCATAGAGCTAGCCGATCAGATCTTCACCGAGTTTCCCGCAATGACACTTAGCTACTAGTCCGCCCCATGGACGCGCCATCGGCCGATATTCAAATTCTGATCCAGACGGCTCTCGAACTCGTCGTTGCGGCAGGTCTTGGGGCAGCCCGCGCGATGGGCATCATGCTGATCTTTCCCGTATTCACACGCTCGCAGATCAGTGGGCTGATCCGGGGCTGTTTGGCTGTTGGCTTCGCACTACCATGCCTGGCACACGTCAGCGGCGGATTGCCGGCGCTGGATCCTGATACGCGCCTGATCCAGCTAACCCTGCTCGGATTCAAGGAAGTTTTTGTCGGTGTACTCCTTGGCACTTTTCTTGGCATTCCGCTTTGGGGCCTTCAGGCTGCCGGGGAGCTTATCGACAACCAACGCGGCATCAGCAGCCCGACCGCTTCGGCCGATCCCGCGACGAACAGTCAGGCTTCCGCGATGGGCGTTTTTCTGGGGATCACTGCGATTGCCATATTCGTCGGATCAGGAGGCCTGGAAACTTTGATCAGTGTCCTGTACCGCAGCTACTTGATCTGGCCGGTGTATCAGTTTCACCCGACACTGAGTGGGCCAGGAGCAATGGAGTTGTTGGGGCTTCTCGACAGCATAATGCGCACGGCATTATTGGTATCGGGGCCTGTCGTGTTCTTCCTGATACTGATTGATATATCGATGATGCTGCTGCGTCGCTTTGCCCCGCAATTTAAGGCGAGCCAACTGTCTCCGGCAATCAAGAACATTGTCTTTCCAGTTCTCATGGTCACCTACGCTGCCTATCTGGTGGAGAGCATGAAACTGGAGGTCACACGTGCCAACGGCGTGCTGGAGTGGTTCGACAAATTGCTGCCATGAGCGACACAAGTGAAGAGAAGACACACGCCGCCAGCCCGAAGAAGTTAAGTGAAGCGCGCAAAAAAGGACAGCTGCCACGTAGCTCCGATTTCGTCCGCGCGGTCGGGACTTGCGCTGGGCTCGGCTACCTTTGGCTAAGAGGCAGCGTGATCGAGGACAAATGCCGGGAAGCGCTCCTATTAGCCACCAAGTTGCAGAGCCTACCTTTCGATACCGCGGTGCCGCAGGCATTGGTTGTGCTCGTCCAACTCACAGTCGCGGCTGTTGGCCCGCTGCTTGGAACCCTTGTCGCCGCGGTGATTTTGGCCAGCCTGCTAGCCAATGGTGGATTTGTCTTCTCTCTGGAGCCGATGAAGCTCAGCTTTAAGAAAATTGACCCCTTTGAAGGGCTGAAGCGCTTGGGGTCTGCTCGTTCCATGGTCGAAGTCTGCAAGACCATGTTCAAGGTATTGGTTCTCAGCGCAACCTTTTCCATTGTCCTTCTCGGGATGTGGAAGACAATGGTCCCTCTGCCGATCTGCGGCATGGGCTGTGTTGGCCTCATCTTTATGGAGACAAAATTGCTGATGGGAATTGGCGCCGGCGCACTGCTGGTCGGCGGACTGATCGATCTTCTGCTCCAGCGCGCGTTGTATCTGCGCGAAATGCGCATGACCAATACCGAAGTGACGCGCGAGTCGAAGGATCAGCAAGGAGCGCCAGAGTTGAAAGGTGAACAGCGTCGCATCCGCGAGGAGGCGGCCGACGAGCCTGCGCTTGGCGTGCATCGCGCCACGCTGGTCTTAACAGGAAGGGCGGTCCTGATCGGTCTGCGTTACGTTCGCGGTGAAACCGGGGTGCCGTTCTTAGTTTGCCGTGCCGAAGGTGAGCGCGTTTCACATGTGTTGAGCGAGGCGCGGGCACTACGCCTGACGATCGTCCATGACCATGTCTTAGCGCGTCAGCTGATAGGCACTACAAAACTCGGCCACGCGGTTCCTATGCAATATTTCCAGCCTGTCGCGAAAGCATTCTTTGCCGCAGGCTTGGCCTAGTCATTGGAAGTCCACGACTGCCCAGTTCAAAACTGACCTGGCTCCATGCTAGTGGCAAATGTCGGCTGGCCATCCGTGCCCCAGTGTCTCTGTCAGGCCAACCGCGCAACCGCGGGCCTGGGGCAATCACTCCCCTCGGATCTGCCACCCAGCAACTACGGCAAGTCCTCCGGGCATGACCTTGCAGCCTCTGCTGGCCGGTGCGTGGCGCAGTCCGAGGTTTTGAGGCCGGCAGTGCGGATTTGATTGGTGCAGCCGTTGGAATGCCCTCGTCAGCTAGTCGTCAACTAAGCGCCCTATGTTGAACAGCCGTGCTAACTTGAGCTCGGTTGCGAAACATAGGAGTACGAATCGTCATGTATGGTCGAATTGGTGGCTCATCCGATAGTTACCGCGCGCATAATGCCGGCGAGCAATCGGATGCAGGAAGCGAAGGGTTCGCGGACACATTTGCCCGAATGCACTTATCCGGATCGGAAGGTAGCGGCGCCTCATCATCGGCGGCTCCCCAAGCATACTCCCTCAATTCCCGACCTCCTGTGGTGGAGATCAACAGGACTTCCTTCAGGAGACAGGTGAGGCAATTTCATGGTGATGAAATCACGCACATCGCCGACAATCCTCAAGAGTATTCGGAGTTCGTATCGTCACGAGCCAGGCGCACCGCGGACGTTGCTCAGCAATATGGCATCCGTCGAGATACGGAGCACGCGCGATATTTCAGTTACCAATTGGGAGACCGGAGTGCCGGACTGCTGAGAATGGAAGGCGGATTCAGCATGAACGAGTTCGAATCGGAAAGTTGGCGGGAACAATTTCCTGGTCGAACTGAGGTCACTTCCATAGTGGATCTTCAAGTCGCCCATCCGCTCGTCGAAAATGCGGGCGATATTCTGCTGGAGCATCAACTTCGGATAGACGGCGACCGACCGTTGCTGAATTGGCGTGCGGCTAATCCGGAAGCACAAGCGCGCGCGCAGACGATGGGGTTTGTTGAAGTGGATCATGGCGACCTGGTGCTTGACCCTACGCAGCATCCCGACAAATGGACGAAGAACAGTGCCGGTGAGTGGCAGCGTGCAGGCAAACCTCCACTCTATCTCCACAAAACCGAGGATAGCGACAGCAGCGATAGCGGGTCCGACGACGATTTCATGTGATTTGTCGACCCGCCGCCGAGCCTTGCAACTGGTGACGGTTGCAAGGCTGTTGGCAGTGAATGCTAATTGTCCGGCGACAGCCCCGCCTTAGCGCCAGCGCCGCCGAGCAATCCAGCCCATCTCCCAGACAATAAACTGCGGATGCGCATCGTGGGTGCTTGCGAGCGGATTGTATTCGGGCCGGAACTCCGCCTCTTGGAACCGAGCTCTCCCGAATCCAATTTTCTCCACCACACCGTTGGGTCGTTGCGATGCGCCGATCCCGATCGGATCGGCTATGCCTGCTCCGCGCTCGCAGGAAGACCTTCCGCCTCGATCTTGGCGGCGCGATCTCGGCGATAAGTTGGATGGGAGGCAAGATACGCCGCCACGTCAACAGCCGGTAACGCGACATCGCAAATCGGCCCTGACGGTAGCCGATCGACTCCAATCGCCGGACCGCAACTCGCGCAGCGGCATTCGCGGTTTGGCCAGGAGAAATGCTCGCTGACTCACAGCGTGGCCGGCCGCATTCTGAGTGCCCTGTCATGCAGCCTGCGCCGACGGGAGCTCGGCACGCGAATGGCGTGGTTGGCGGCCAAGCCCTGAGGTCAACAAGGACTTACAGAAAGCGGGGGTGAGTTCGCCGCGATGAATTATGACCTTCTCGCGACCGGACCTAGCATCGGCTTCCTCTCGCTCTCGATTGTAGCCGCGCTGTTCGTTGGATTTAACGTGGCAAGCGGTGAATTCGGAATCAGCCAGCCCTTCCAAGTTTCTGGCCATGACGGGGCGACTCGTGTGGATGTGCACCCACATCGGGCTCGGCATCGCACCATTGACCAGCATCTTGGGCTGCAGCTTCATCTCAAACAGCTTTCCTGGCTCGCCACGCAGCGCGACCGGTGCCTCCGGCGGCATCAATTCGTCGGCATTGCACAAATGTTCCAGGTATTTTTGCGCCGGAAATGCGTAGGTCTTCATGCAATCAGTCGTAATGCCGGCTTTTCCTTCATTCAATGCGTTGGCCTGTCCCAGCACCATGTTCAGCAACCCTTTGAGCTGGTCTGTGCGTTCGTGCACTTTGGGTAGCTGGGTGGAGGTGAGTAGCAGGCGTACATTACGCCCCTGCAACCCGGCGAGACAGGTTTGCATCTCAATGGCCTGGGCTCGCAGGTACTGGGCCACATCGTCCACGACCTTACCGGCCTCCTCAGGCTTCATCTGGCGCACTTGGGAGACGACGCTTTGCTGACCGGCCAGATCGAACTGCAAAAGTTCGTCCAATCGTTTGAGCCGCTCCGTCAATACCTCCATTGACAACGCGGCGCCCCCGATTGTCGAGCCTGCCCCCGACGAACTCGCAGCCACCTCTTGCGCTCTCACCTGTGTACTCGCAACTTGATCCGAGCGCGCGAGAACCTTGGCTGCTGGCACTGTGCCGGCGTTCGCAGCGACTGGTGTTGATGGCTGCCCGGCGGCAGAAGTCCCGGCGCGAGCTGCCGACTTATGCTTTGACTTCCCTTTCCTTCGCGCTGTAGTGCCTTCTGACACTGCAGCCGTACCAGCAGTGCCAGCCGGTATCGCAGCGCCTGCCCTGGCCGGCATCGCAGCGCCCGCCTGGGCCTGTGGCGCCATGATGGCTGACGGCGGAGACTGCAGGTTCAACAAGTGCATGGCATCGTGCGCAGTGATCCATGCATCGTCCACGATCCGTTCGAACAGTTTCAATGGGAGGCCGGCATCTGGGTAGGTATGGCTTAGCTTGGTATGCACCTCGTGCAACGCCAATCCAAAATCCGAAAGCCGCTCCATGATTTTTTCTACAACCGCGCAATCATGAGCGTTGAGTGTTTTGCCATCATCCATTATGCCCTTCGCCAAAGAGAGGGCGCGAAGAGCTTCTTGAGCGGCGCTTGCCATCAGCTGCACCACTCCATTTCGACCGACGAGGAGTTCCTTCAAATCTGGCTCGAACCTGCTCGCCCGCAGTTCAATCTTGGCCCGCGCAAGACCGATCCGCTCACGGACCAGCCAGATCCTGACACTCAGTACCGAGCCGGCACGCAGCCGCAGTGCGCACCGCTCGGCTTCCCGCATCACGGGCGTTCCACTGGATAGGCTAGCGGTGGCAGCGCAGGCGGATCGCTGCCGTTCGGAGCGCCATGCCTTTTTTTCCCACCACTTAATTGCCGCCGTATGGTGGTTCTCCACATTTAAAATCAACAGCTCCTGCCGGTCCGCCTGGGAGTAGGAGTAGAGTTTATCGACCATACCTGCCGCTTTCTTGGTCTTTTTGTCCAATTTCGTGATCGTCGACAGGCCAAGTTTGTCTACTTCATTCGCGGCGTCGCACACGATCTGGCAACATCTACGCACCTTGTCGTCTGGCATAATTGTCTGCGCCTCAGCCGCAGGCAGGCTAGCGCGGTACTCCAGAATTGCTGAGGCTGCATCGACGACCCGACTGATCAGCTCCACCGCCTCCTCGGGGACGTCGGTTTTCCTGGCCGCAGCCTCGCAATCAGTCAGTTGTTGAACAAGACTGTTCATTCTGAGCTGTGTCGGACTGATATCTTCATTTGACGATGAGCTGGTGCCTTCCACCTGCGCGGTTGATAGTTGGCTACCGACCGGCGCCATGGCTTCGCCCTCAGACATGGAGGGAGAACCGCGCCGCCTTGCGGCTGCGCCACGTGGCGCTACGGTTCCGCGTGGTGGCGCAGCGGCTCCACGTCGCGGTGTGTTCAGGATTTGATCTTCGCCAATCGAGGCGCCTGGCAGACTTTCGCGGGCATCGCCTGGACCGCGCGCAACTGGAAGGGAGGAGGGCCTCCTATCGGCGTCCCCAGAGCGCATCTGCTCCACAACGGAATCGAATGACTGTCCACCTTCTCCCGCAGCAAGACTTGATTGCGAAAGGGAACTGCTCGCCCGCCCCGCGCGGCTGGCTCCAGTTTCAGCCTGCGATTTCCGTGGTCGGCCAATGCCCTTCATATTGCGTCTCCGTAGTAGGCGAGAATGTGCTGCTATTGTGCTGGCGGCTGACGAGACCAGCGGCATCTTTCGGTTAACGTCACGGTCAGCCAGACCCGCGACGGCGTAATGTTCCCGCCAAAGTGCTTCTCAGTAGCAGGCCAAGATTGGCCCGAGCTCACAGGACTTTCGCAACGTTGCCATCGATGTCCTGAGATTATCAGCGCTTCAGTCCGCCGATTTCCAGGAACAGCGAATGAAATCAGACCAACTCGGCTAGCTCCCCTTCCTAGACACGTGCCTGACGATTTTATTGATGCGTCACTCCTCTCGTTCGCCACCGACAAAGTCACACATTTGCTTCAGAGAAGCGTGTGCGTTGCGTATCACGCGGACCATTTCGATCTATAGTTACAAAAAGTGTCGAGACGGGACCTTTGGATCCGAAGGTCAGGCACGGCCGGCCTAGATAGACCGCTTGGCTGACGATTAGCTGACGATGGGAGTTCTCACGAACAGGGCAAGAAAATCCGACCGCTTCAAGCTTTCGATATGGTGAGAAGAGGATCCGCACCGGCCTCCCAAAGCCGGCAGACCATCCCATGTTCGTACGGTCGCCGACCTTCTCGAAGCCAATGAGCTCACCGCGCCGGGCCGTGATGTGCAGGCGAGAGAATGGTGATGCAAAGACCGAGTTCCTGCTCGTTGCGTGCGCCCGTGGAGCCAGCAAGAATACGGTCATTGCGGTCATGCAGCACGTGGACCGTGTCTCCTGTTCGACACCACAGCATCGAGGATGCAAACGAGCTGCTGCGGCTGCCATTCGGTCGCGGCATGCGTGGACGGCGGGATTGGCCGAACAGCCGAGATCGTGGTCGACTGTTCGATGCGAGAGCAACATCCTGCAGAGCATACGTTTTTGCGCTGGCCGGTTTTTGTCAAAAGCCGTCAGGTTCTCGAAAGCTCCCGCCCTTAGCTTGATCGAGGCTAACCTTTAACACGTCGCCGCCAATGGCAAATGCCGGAGTACCTGATGATAGCAGCAATTGGGAGTGGAGTTGGCAACCTCGGGACTTCCTTGATCCGAAAGGGCCATGGGGATTCGAAATCCGAGCATTCTGGTGATGGCAAGCCGGCTGATGGCAATGATGGCAAGCCAGCTGGTGGGAATGATGGCAAGGCAGCTGGCGGGAACGATCGGGCGGATAACCGGACCGTTTCAAATGATCAACTTCAAGACAACTCACAGTCTGCAGCACAAAGTGAAGCCTTCCAAAGTATCCTGCGATCGTTCGCGTTCCAATTCGCGAACGATGCGATGGCTGAGGCCGATGAAGCTTTGGATGACACAGAAGATGCCTGACGCGGGAAATCCGGCGTGAGGTCATACAGGCCGTTATTGACGGCACAACTCCAACAGAAAAAGGAATGATCATGGCTGCAGTTGATAATAATAAAAAATCAGGCAATACCAATACCAGTAGCGCCGGCAATACCGATAAAACTAACAGTGGCACTCCCGGCAATACAAGCGGAGCTGATGCTACTGCTTTTCAGGCGCAAGTGCAGGAACTAACCAATGTTAGCTTGGAGGCGACGAAAAGGAGTGTCCAGTTGCGCACTCTAACGACCAATCTCCAGACCATCAAGAAGGCCGCCGACGAACGCGTTTCGTAATGTCGGAAGCGGGTTTTAGACTGCCCCCTAGCGCGTCTCCTTATTGACGCGACGTAGTCCCGAAATGAGCCGCATGGCAATTGCCATGCGGCTTCTATCCTGTTTGAGAGATGCTCTGTGGATGACGCCGTTTCCCTCCGTTTCGAAGTGCGTTCGGGGCACTATTGCGGTCTGACCGGCAAGACGGATCTTCAAAAGTGTTTAATCGGCAGCGGCTTCGATGCCGATTTGGTCTTTGTCGAGCAGGGACTGGCACCGCATCACCTTCGTGTAACTCTTCTTGGCAAGTCGATCGAACTGGAGGCGCTTGCACCCGGACTCAGTATCGAGGGCAACCGGAATATCGCCGCAGGCCAGTCCGTTGTTGTGCCCCTTCCTGTCGTCCTGCTCGTAGGCGAGATGTCCATTGCTTTGTCCGTGCAGGATGCAGAGCCGCCTGGTTCGACCGGCATACCGCGCCTACCGATCGGTGTGCTCGCCATGGTCATAATCAGCTCACTCGGGATCGGCGCGCTTTCAGGCACGATCTCCTATCTTGGCAATGCAAGTGGATCGAGCCCCAATTCACTTCGGGCTGAAGTCGCGTCCAGAACGATCAGTCACCGCGCTGACAATGAACTTACGGAGGCAGCGGCCCAAGAGCTGCAGGAGGAAGTCGATCGAGCGGGTCTTCTCGACGTCAAGATTGGGTCGGCAAAGGGTGTTGTGACCGCCGAAGGCACCGTCACGTCTGAATCGGTCATCAGCTGGCAGAAGCTTCAGCAATCGTTCGATCGTCGCACCAAGGGTACTCTAACACTGGTGAACGGAGTGCTCATCAAAGAGGAGAAGGCGCCATCCGCAATCGCGGTCGAAGCTGTGTGGCATGGGGTCCAACCATATATTGTCATCGACAGCGAGAAGTATTTTGTCGGCGCCATTTTGGCTGATGGATGGGTGGTCGAACGTATTGAGGACAGCCGTGTGCTGCTGAGCAGGAATGGCCGCATTGCTGCTCTCCAATATTGAAAGCTCGCAGGCCCCATCAAGCAGCACTCTATGGCCAGCCAAACATCCTGTCGCGCTCGGTGCTGACAAGCTGGCTGCGTTGGAAACATTTGCTGCCCAGCCATTTCGCGCCTGCTTGTGGCTCTCATGCAGGGTCACGCGCTGGCCAAGGCTGAGGCGCCTTCGGAGTTCGAAAGCCACGTTTCATGGCGTAACAGCAGAGTAAGTCTCAACCGATTGCAAAGGTGTCTCGATGGCCAACGTCCTGCGTGACTTCATCAAGCGTGCGCCGGCCAGCCCGGATTTAATGGTTGCGTTGATGCTGCTTCTGGCTGTCGCGATGATGGTCATGCCTATCCCGGTCGTGGTGGTCGACGCCCTGATAGGATTCAATATGGGGTTGGCCATACTGCTGATGATGGTTGCCCTGTATGTCAGTACTCCACTTGATTTTTCCTCTTTGCCCGGCGTTATTTTGATTTCCACTGTATTCCGTCTCGCGCTCACGGTCGCAACGACGCGACTGATCCTGGCCGAGGGGAGGCCGGCAGCATTATTCATACTTTTGGCGATTTCGTCATTTCAGGCAATATCGTGGTGGGTTTCGTCATATTTCTGGTCGTCACCATGGTGCAATTCATGGTCCTCGCGAAGGGTGCCGAACGGGTGGCAGAAGTGGCGGCGCGTTTCACGCTGGATGCTCTGCCGGGCAAGCAAATGGCGGTCGACGCAGAGCTACGCAACGGCCACATCGATGCCAACGAATCCCGCCGGCGGCGCGCCGAATTGGAGAAGGAAAGCCAACTCTATGGCGCGATGGACGGCGCGATGAAATTTGTGAAGGGCGATTCCATCGCCGGGCTGGTGGTTATCTGCATCAACATGCTGGGTGGAATTTCGATCGGCCTGCTCTCCAAGGGCATGTCCTTCGGCGAGGTACTGCATCACTACACTCTGCTGACGATAGGCGATGCATTGATATCGCAGATTCCGGCCCTTCTGCTCTCCATTACTGCGGCGACCATCGTCACCCGTGTGACTGGGACGGCGAGGATCAACCTCGGTACAGAAATGGTCAGTCAGCTCACGGCCAGCACTCGAGCCTTGCGACTGGCGGCCGGCGTCCTGGTTGTAATGGGGTTCGTTCCTGGGTTTCCCCTCCCCGTCTTTCTGATGCTGGCCGCAGTGTTCGCTGCGGTAAGCATTGTCAAGGCTGATGTGCTGGGCGCCGGCACTGCCGATGCGAAAGGTGGAACTGCAGCGGAGCCTAAGCAAGCCGCGCCTGCGAAGGAATTCCCGATCGCATTTTTTCTAGCGCCAGATCTTATGCAGGCGGTCGATCAAGCCGAATTGCAAAAACATATTGGGCGCGTTTCGCTCCTGGTCACAGCCGATCTGGGCATTATCGTTCCTCGCATCCCTGTCTTGGTTGACGAGCAGCTGCCTGAATCGCAATTCCGAATTGATGTCGAGGGCGTGCCAGTCGAACAGGACGCCTTAGATCCAAACCAGATGGCGCTCCGAGCCGATGTAGCGCACGTCGACTCGAGCGGTGTCCCCCTTAGACGTGAGCCGAAAACGGACACACTCCCGGTTGAACATACCCCTGCAAAGGCCCTTACGGGCGCCGGCACGGAGCATAGGGCTCCCGGCGAACTCCTCGCCTTGCGCGTCCATGCAGCGTTGACCCGCTACGCACCGCGATTGGTGGGCATCCAAGAGACCCGACATTTCCTGGGCCGAATGGAGCAGGAATATTCTGAGCTTGTGAAAGAGGTGCTACGCACGACGCCGATTCCTCGGATTGCCGATGTTCTGCGCCGCCTCCTGGAGGAAGGTATCCCAATCCGCCACACCCGTCTCGTGTTGGAGGCATTGGCCGAATGGAGCGAGCGTGAGCAGAACGTTGCCCTGCTGACGGAATATGTCCGTTCTGGTTTGAAGCGACAGATCTGCCACCGCCATGCCAACACGGAGGGCATCGTGTCCGCCCTGGTCGTCGAGCGCGAGAGCGAGGATGTGATGCGTGGCGCGGTTCGAGATTCGGATGCAGGCCCCTATCTCGCACTGGAGGATCGGCAAAGCGAAGCGATGCTATCACAGATACGTCAGGTCCTTTCGAACGCAGAACCGGGTCAAACCCGCCCTATTCTGTTGACGTCGATGGATGTCCGACGTTTCGTCCGCGGCTTTCTGACGCGAAACGGGGTTGATCTCGCCGTGCTGTCTTATCAAGACCTCGCCTCCGACTTTACAATTCGCCCCGCAGGATCCGTCACACTCCCGCACGGATCGAACAGCGGATTGTTAGAGTAGTCCCACCTTTCCTAACTGAACGCCACGCGCCTCCCCGATAACTGAGAGATAACATGAATAGTAATACAGTTTCTCCATCGCCTATGTTTCTGCGCCGGAACTCACTTCTTTTTGCCGTACTCGCCATTCTGCCTTTGGGCGGTTGCGCCAGCTGGCAAAAGCCGGCTCTTTCCGTGCAGGAGACATCTTCCCCCGAGTTGCTCAGCGCCGATCAAATCGATCCGGCTATGCGCGAACGCATTTTGCGCGAAGTTGGTCAGGATGTTCAAGAGCGGGCTTTGCGGGATGAGGTGAAGCAGCACCCGGACAATGTTGATGCGGCGATACGACTTACAAATGCCTTGGTGGGCCAGAAGCGCCCGCACGAAGCGGTTGAGGTGCTCGACAGCGTCTTGGTTGCAGCCCCAGGAAACGTACGTGCATTGAATGCGAAGGGCGTGATTTTGGACATTGAGGGGCGGCATGACGCGGCACAGGCCCTGTATCGGCGAGCTCTCGAAAACGAGCCAGGCAATCAGATGGTGCAGCATAACTTCAATCTGTCGCTTGCCTTTAACGGCAAGTCCAAACAACCAAGGTTAGCACGATCGCAATAGGTGGGCACAGTGCATGCGCAGCCTGTTCCCCGGCTCGAACACGCGCTCGGCTCCCATCATAGATGGCCCCCTGAAGAGAGCCATATCTATGCAAAACAGTTGCTCCAGATCTGGCCGGCAGAGATCGGCAGGAGAGCCGGATGACATCACGCGGCCACCCGCAAGGCCACCCGCCTCGCTTCGTTGCCAGAGCGCCCTCTCCCTCGCCGGTCACCGTCTCGCAATGCGGCGACCTGGCTTAAGGCGGTCGACCGAGCGCCCGATGCAGTAGCCATGAATACGTAACGCAGCGATGGACCCGCCGGATCGTGTCGCGCTTGTGCTGGCCGTCCCTGCCATTACAGCACGGTGATTGTAGCTGGATCCTATTCTAGAGGCATCGATGGTGTGGATGCCTTCGATCCAAACAATCGATTTGTTGAATTCGTCCGCCTGAGGAAATTAGCTGCGGCGATCCGACTTCCGACGCCTGCAGGCGCAAAACCAACAGCGTGAGCGCTGCGGGTCCGGAGGCAGGCTGCAAAGTGCAATCACCAGCGCTGATAAGCGGCAAGTGAAGAATGTATCGCTCGGGCGACTCCTGTGTTGTGCACGGTTGCCCCGCGAGGTGAACTGTAGCAGCTTGGCAGCTCAGCGTTCACGAAAGGAGAAAAGATTTGGGGCCAAGCAAAGACCGGCTTTTTTGATTGTCTTGCTGTATCGCTATGGTGGGGCGGGCGCGACCGCTCCCATAATTCAATACGCTGCCTTTAGCGATGGACGATGACGGGATGCGTCGCCGAGACTTCAATGGTGGAGGAGCAGCGCACCCGTCGATCCATTTGCTTTCAGCGGCAACCGCCACTATGAAGCGACACTTCGCCCAACTGTGTTTCAAGCTGCCCGGAGAAGTTTATGACAGAAGAACCCCACAAGACCGACATCCTCATCGAGCTCACTGCCGATGTTGTATCAGCCTACGTCTCCAACAACCCCGTCCCGGCGGGGGAGCTTCCTGCCCTGATCGCCCAAGTGCACGGGGCTCTAAACGGCACGGCTGGACTCATACCGGCAGAAGAGCCTGTGCCTGTAAAAAAACCTGCTGTCCCGATCAAAAAGTCGATCGAACCGGACTACATCATTAGCCTTGAAGACGGCAAGAAATTCAAATCGCTAAAGCGCCATCTGGCGACGCACTATGGTCTGACCCCAGACGAATATCGCGCCAAATGGGGTCTGCCGTCGGATTATCCCATGGTGGCGCCGAATTACGCCGCTGCGCGCTCCGCCTTGGCCAAGACCATGGGACTCGGCCGCAAACCGAAAGAGCCGGAAGCCCCAGCCACGGCGCCGGCGAAACGGACCCGCAAGAAGGTCGCAGCCTAAATCCGTATCAACAGTCGTTCGGACGCGCAGCAGCCGTTGGCCCAATCTGCGCGGAATCAAAGGGCGGGGATGAGCCCCGCCTTTCCCGTCCAAGAGCCTCATTTCCAGAGTAATTCATGATGGCTCCAGCAATCCCTGCCGCGGCATTAACTTGCATGCTCCGGCCCGGGTTTCGAGCCGTCAATGCGTTCCGGCGATGACGAACCTTGCCAAGGCTTTCCCGGACCGTTAGCCAGCCTTGCTGAGGCTGCCTGCAGAGGACTTTCCCGTGCGGCGATCCTGTTCCACCTCGTAGTTGATCTTCTGGCCCTCATTAAGGGTCGACAGGCCCGCTCGTTCAACAGCGGAAATGTGGACAAAGACATCCTGACCGCCGTTGTCAGGCTGAATAAAACCAAAACCCTTCGTGCTGTTGAACCACTTCACCGTTCCAGTCGCCATATCCATTCCTTTGTAATAAGTCGCAACTTAGGCAGGCCATTCACGCCAGCCTGATTTGTACACGAGACTTTAGGCGCATCAAAATCGGAAAATTGCAAGGCCCACTCGATCGCCTGATCTCCAGCAGCAACTGCAACATATGCGAGGCGCGTGCCAGACGAGGCGTATGCCAGACGTTTCGTCGTGCGCTGTCGCTCGAACGTTGACAGAAACAATGACACACCTTGCAAACTCGGCACATCTTGTGGACGTGCTCGGGTCGCTTCTCGACTGCGATACCCGCTCCTGACCGGGTATCGTCGGCCAAAATGAGGGTTTTTGTCATGTGCCGCCAGACCGAAAGATCAGGCGCGCAGCGACCTGCACATTCAAACCGGAACCCGCGAACCTCGATTAGCTTCTGCCTGCTCCGAAGGGCGGTAGCCTGCTCTGAGGCGGGCCACTGTCGGGTTGAAAACCAACTGTCGGGTTCGGAACCCCAGATTGTCGGCAAGGTACGCGCCGCCCACTGGTTGGCCAAAGGGCACTGGCTCCTGATCCTGCCGCCATGCTCGCCCGATCTCAACCCGATCAAGACAGGTCTGCTCAAAACTCAAGGCGCGGCTGCGGAAGAAGGCGGCCAAAACTTTCGACGCTCTCTGCGGAACTCTCGGCGATATCTGCCAGCTGCTGGAGCCAAATCAAAAACCATTAATTGCGACAGGTGATTTTATGACATTCATTGCGAAGAGGCCAGAATGAACAGCGGAAGAGAGTAGCAGCTCTCTGGTCGCGGCGAGGTGGATCGTCGACACGATCGGCACCTGGCCCGTGCGGGGATCGCACCGCAGCCAGCACCAGAGCCAGACCTTGACCGCTTGCCTTGCTCAGGCGCCACAACAACGAGTGGCTGGAAGCAGATCCACGTGAACTCAGCGATATCGATCAGACGATGCTTACCCTCATGAAAGCCGATCCCGACGCTGTCCAGCGCCGCGAAATCCTGACCAGCATATGGCGCATCGGATGCCACCGCCTGCACACTCACCATCGACATGCCGGAACTCGGAACCAAAGGCCGCAAGCCTCGCCGGCCTCGGCAAAATGGAGCGGCCGCGCCTGGGCGGCCGGGCCAATGTTCGCCAGGCCCTCTACATGCCCGGCCCTTCGCCCTGCGCTTCAACCCCGACCTCAAGGCAAAATACCAGGCGCTAAAGGCGGCAGGCAAACCCGCAAAGGTCATCATCTTGTTGCGAAAGCTCCTCATCCTAGCAAACGCTCTCCTCAAGGCGCAGCGAAAATGGCCCCTAAAACCCTTGACCGAAACGGATACCTTAGCCTTTCAGGTGAGGCGGGCCGAGATAGACCAACCGTGGGTTTAACTTCGCGAGTTTAAGCTGATTATGCCGATGCAACTCTAGCGCCTGCGCGACCGTTTTAGCTTCCATCAACAAGGCGGCAGGGTGGGAGGAAGTACCCTCCCCTGCCGCGAACAAGCTTTGGACAAAGCCCCACCTTGTCCGTAATGTGATCGGGAGGCCGGGGCGCGGCGGTGCTCAGCGGATGTGACGCGCGAGATCTGCGACCCTACCCATCAGCACTTCCATCGGTCCTCGCTGGAAGACGCGCAGCCAAAGCACCGCAAAAGTGCTGATAACCACAACGAAGCCAAAGAGCGTGGACAGGCTCTCGTCTTTGAAAATGTTTATCTTCATAAGATAGGCTATTCCCGCAATGTGCAGCACATAGGCCGTCAAAGACATCGAGCCGACTGCGATTATTGGCCAGACCAGCTTTCGCAGACGCGGGAGCGCATCCACAGCGAGCATGCAAGCCGCCAAGATGATCATTGCGCAACCGGTGCTGCCCACGATCGAAAGCGTCGTTTCGCTATGAGGTGCGGCTATCCATGACGACTTGACTATAAATGACGACTTGGAAGGCTCAAAAGCGCCGTCAACGTCAGACCACCACAAGGAGGTTTCAGTCAAAGCGCGGGAACTCAGCGCGAGCAAGGATCCCCCATGGCCCAACACGGCCAGCGCGACCCCCGCCAGACCAAGGCGCCAATGCGCTGCTAGCGTATTAAGATTAAGGCGCGCGATGGCCATGCCAGCGATGAGGAAAGGAACCCAGGTCACCGCGGGATAGTAGCCGTTGACCATGAGGTTGAAGACCGGGTCGAGGAGGTTGGGGGCAACCGACAGAAGGGAGGAACGGACTTGCGGGAGAACTAATGCCGTAGCGGCAGCGATCAAGCCCAGCTGATATGCGCTGAGCCGATGGAGCGGCAATACCAACAAGAAGCAAATTCCGTAGTATTCTAGGATGACTTCGACCTGGGTACCGAGGCAGCCCAGGATTGAGCCAAGCGCGAGCAAAACAAGGGCACGAATTGCGACTCTGGCGATGGCCTGTCTACCGGCTATCCCCGACTTCGGCGCCTTGCGACCTGTAATCAGGAGGATTGAAAAACCGGCCAATACGGCAAACAGGGCCGACGGCCGCCCATGGGTTAGTTCCATCAGAAACCCGACTAGTCCTCCTTCGCCGGGGTCGGGACCGAGATGGGCGGCATACATCCCGAAGACAGCCAGGCCCCGAGCGAGGTCGATGCCGACCAGCCGATCTACTACCGACCCATTCCTAGCGTCGGCAACCGGTGCCTTCATTACCATGGTAGATTCCCTTGCTGGGTGTGTGGATCGCGGGAGCCGCGATAGGAGAGCCGGTCGGCTGCTGCCGTCGCCTCGTGAAAGGGTTCAAAACATCGCGCCATCTGGCGCATCGAGCCGGCGACAGAGCTGTTCAGCCATTAGCCTGGGGTAAGAACAACAGATCGGCTCACAAAGCCTGTGTCACGGACCTGAAAAGTGGTGTCGCGGAACCGTCGTTTTTTGCATGATGGCTAAGCCGAGAGATCCACTGCACCGACGAGAGACTCAGCGACGTTAGATATCCGATCAGTACGCCGCGGCTCCGCCGGTGACGATCACCCCGGGTGTCAAGGCCAGGGCGTAAACCTGCCATAATCTGTGGTAGTGCGCCCGCGACCAATCCGTTCGACAAAGCTCGGCGCATGGTCGAGCCAATCATATTCTTCCATGTGGCTGTTGCCTGAAAAACCGAAGACGCCGTTCGCTGGTCCAGCTGTTCCAGACCTCGGCCTGCGTCGGTCATTAGAACCGGCGCGCCTGTTTCCCAAATCAATTTGCTGATGCAGCCGCCGGGGGTCACATTGAGCAAAAGTGCCGAGGTCAGGACGGGTTTCATAGGGGCTCTTCGTTTGGCTTTGTTAACGACCCCTTTCTTGCAAGTTGTAGCTGACAGCAGCCTGAAAGCTCCCCAAATAATTCGCTGCCGCCGGTTCAGCCTATTGTCAGCTTCGACCAATAAGATGGGAGCCTTGCCCTCATACCGGAGCTCGGCAGCATGATGCGAATACTGCTCACTGAAGACGATAAGGACCTTGGAAGTGCTATGCACGATCATTTGGTGGCTGGTGGCCACGCGGTCGACTGGGCCAAGAACCTGTCCGAAGCGCGCGATTATGCAGCTGTGGTCGGCTACGACCTTATTTTGCTCGACGTTCACCTGCCGGACGGCAATGGGATCGACTATCTGCGGGAGCTGATCAAGGAACTTGAATCGGCACCGGTCATCATTCTGACAGCCTGCGATCGGATTTCGCATCGCATCGAGGGCTTCAACGCTGGAGCCGACGACTATTTGGTCAAGCCGTTCGATCTGGGGGAACTCTCAGCGCGTATCCATGCAGTGGCACGTCGCCATGGGCATTTTCCGGAGCCGCAATTTTCGGTTGGGACGCTTTCCATACAGGCAGCCGAGCGACGCCTCTTCCGCGACGGGCAGGAGGTCTACCTGACTTGACGCGGATGGGCGGTGCTCGACTACCGTCTGCCCCAGCCCTGCACGGTCGTTTCAAAAGGGAAGATCGTGGACGCGCTTTTCGGCAGACGGCGCTGATTCATACTCTAAAAGAAAATTCGGCTTCCAGTTGCCTTGGCCATGACTGCCCTTCCCGAAAGATGGGTGACAGTTCATTCCGGATAGATGGGTTACACTTTCGGCCCTTTGCAAGGAGAGCAAGGTGCCTTGGAAGGAGTGTAACGTCATGGAAGAGCGGCTGAAGTTCGTCGCCCGGCTGCTGGACGGCGAGAAGATGGCGGTGCTTTGCCGGGAGTTCGATATCTCGCGCAAGACCGGCTACAAGATCCTCACGCGCTACAACGACAGCGGCCTGGAGGGGCTGACGGACCGATCGCGGCGGCCCTATCGCCACGCCAATCAGCTTCCGTTTCAAATCGAGAAGCTGATTGTGCGCCTCAAGCAAGACAAGCCGACATGGGGTGCGCCGAAGATACGCGAGCGGCTGGCCCGGCTGTATCCGGATGTGCACCGGCCCGCGATCTCGACCGTGCATGCCGTGCTCGACCGCCGGCATGGTCGAGCGCCGCAAGCGCAGGCGCAACAGGGCGACGGGGACACCACTTTCAAACGGCTGTCGCCCTAACGATCTTTGGTGTGCCGACTACAAGGGCGAGTTCGGCAGAGAACACGGCCGGGACAGGGGATCACAAACACTTGACCGTTCCAGACCCTGGCAGTGGCGCATCGATTGACCGTTGGCTCTGTTCGTGGGCACCGAAAATAGGGCCTTCTTGGTCCTCGGCAGAGAATATGGCCCGGACGGGGGATAACAAACACTTGACCGTTCCAGACTCTGGCAGTGGCGCATCGATTGACCGTCGACTCTGTTCGCGAGCGCCGAAAATACGGACGACCCCTATGGTCAAAGTGCACTTCTGACCTGCTAGGCACTGTTCGATAACTGGAGGCACCCGCTACGGTGCCCTCGTATTTAAGACACCTGTCAGTTTCAAGCCTGGACATTGACGCGTGGCGCGGCTGCCATTCGTTGACCGCCACGTCGAATTGCCCGCCAACCAGTGTACAGCCGCCGGTGGTCACATTGAGCAAAAGTGCCGAGATCAGGAGGGGTTTCATAAGGCCTCTTCGTTTGGCTTTGTTAACGACCCCTTTCTTGCAATTGTAGCTGACAGCAGCCTGAAAGCCCCCAGATATTCGCTGGCGCCGGTTCAGCCTACTGTCAGCTTCGATCAATAAGGCAGGAGCCTTGCCCTCATACCGGAGCTCGGCAGCCTGATGCGAATACTGCTCATTGAAGACGACGACGACCTTAGAAGTGCTGTGCACGATCATTTGGTGGCTGGTGGCCACGCGGTCGACTGGGCCGAGGGCCTGTCCGGAGCGCGCGGTCATGCAGCTGTGGCCGGCTACGACGTTATTTTGCTCGACGTTCACCTGCCGGACGGCAATGGCATCGACTATCTGCGGGAGCTGATCAAGGGGCTTGATACAACGCCGGTCATCATTCTGACAGCCCGCGATCGGATTTCGCACCGCATCGAGGGGCTCAACGCTGGCGCCGACGACTATTTGGTCAAGCCGTTCGATCTGGGGGAACTCTCGGCACGCATCCGTGCAGTGGCACGTCGCCAAGGGCATTTTCCGGAGCCGCAATTTTCGGTTGGGACGCTTTCCATACAGGCAGCCGAGCGACGCCTCTTCCGCGACGGGCAGGAGGTCCACCTGTCTGGACGCGAATGGGCGGTGCTCGACTGCCTTCTACGCCGGCCCGGTTCGGTCGTTTCAAAGGGGAGGATCGAGCACGCGCTTTATTCATTCAATTCGGAGTTCGAGAGCAACACAGTGGAGGTTTATGTCAGCCGGCTCCGCAAGAAGATCGGCGGGGATAGAATAGCAACCGTGCGTGGCTCCGGATACAGGCTCGTGGTCACATGACGAACTCGAACAGCATGACGAGAAAGCTGATATCGTGGTTAGGCGGGGCAACGCTCCTGGTTTGGATCGCCGCCCCAACCATTGCTGCGTTCATTTTTTGCAATAATGTAAACGAAAGTTCGGATGACTTGCTCCAGGCGAGCGCAGAGTACAGAGAACCAGAGCTGATCAAGGTCTTGAATGGAAAACACGTTGATCAATACAATAACCACTTGCCAACTTATAAAAAGTACTGGACCTATCGTGAGCAGGTTATTAATAAGTACGGGGTAGTGCTTATTTCCGAACCGGAAGAGGGTCAGCAGCCCTTCCCTGATGCTCCCCTGAGTAACGGCTTTTGGGGAAACGCTGATTACCGCGTCTACACAGAGGAGATCCAAGACGGCGTGTATCATCAGTTGGCCGAACCGCTTGATGGCCGCCGTACCACAATCGCGAAGGGCGCACTTTTTGTCTTCCTTCCGACACTCGTGCTCCTGCCCTTTAGCTTAGCTGTTTGGTGGATCGTGATCCGGCGCTCGCTGCGGCCAATCGAGGTACTGCGACAGCAGATCGGATCGCGCGACGGCGGCAATCTGTCACCAATGGACTTGGGCGATTTCCCGGCAGAGTTGGCTCCAATCGCGGCATCCGTCAATCGGCTTCTCGATCGTCTGCGGGCGGCTCTCGAGGCCGAACGCGAGTTCGCCGCAAACAGTGCGCATGAACTGCGCACGCCGATCGCAGGTTCAATCGCTCAGATGCAGAGATTAGTGGCCGAGCTTCCCAATGGGTCGGCCAAAATGCGTGCGCGCGGCATCGAGCAAGCGCTGTCGAGCCTTGGCCGCCTTGTCGAAAAAGTGCTTCAGCTCGCTCAAGCCGAATCGGGGGTTGGCATGGCGGATCACGCGATCGATCTTGTCCGATCGGTTCGGCTGGAAATCGACGACCTGAGGAAAAAGCCGCAATATGCCGGACGCCTGCATCTTAACGTCGACGGCTGCACCACTTTGATGCGCAAAGTGGATGTCGATGCGTTTGGGATCCTCCTTCGTAACCTGATCGAGAATGCGCTGATACATGGACTGCCCACTGTTCCGACAACAGTTTCCGTCCAAACTGATGGAACCATCGCTATTGCAAACGCCGGACCGGTGGTGCCCCTCCCCGACCTCGAAGGGCTTACAAAGCGATTTAGTCGTGGTGCTACTCCTGCTGCGGGCTCAGGCCTTGGTCTACATATCGCTAACATGGTTATCCAGCGGATCGGTGGCAGTCTAGAGCTTGCGTCGCCCGCCCGCGGTCGCAATGATGGTTTCGAGGCGATCATACGAATTCCTCAATGACACCGGTGAATTCGACGACAGTTGGACACAGGGCGGATTGCTGGCAAGGCTGCTGACAGGGCGAACTGTACGGCAGTATGTATACGGCGTAGAAATCGTACTTCACACAACGCATTTCGGCCGCGGCAATCAATGCCGCTATCATCGTCTGAGCAGTTCGATCGAAGCGACACGACATGATCGGCAAAATCGAAGGCTCCGCCTCACCGCTCGCTCGATTTCGCCCGGGGAGAAAAAAGGCCATCCGAGAAAGTGCAAGCCGCCGCGCAAAGGCGACGTGTCCAATTGTCTGGGTGCCCCTGTGCGCCGGCCCGATCGGGTTGGCGGGGTCCAGTAAGGACCCGGACCAACCATTCCATTTAGACGACCGGCAGGTTTTAATCGGCGTCCGGATCGCCGTCCCAAAATGCCCCAAGTATACGGCTAGAAAGGCTGCCAACGATCGAGCTTTGGTCGGAGGCGTGCTTGTCAGCGTCTTGGGTGCTTGACCGGCCTTTGCAATGGCCATCGCCATCGCAAGTATCGTGCGTGGCCAGTGAGACCGCAATTTCATCAGCCTGGAGCCGACCGTATCGGTGCTTTTTTATGATTTAGGGATTTTTCGTTTTCCTCTTGGATCATCACGGGTTTGGAGAGGATCTGGTGTTAAGTGCCATTCGGAGCGCCGGCGAACCGCCCGAAATTAATGTGGTCGAGTGATGAAGCCTCCCGAATGCGTTAAACGAGACCCTTTATGGCGGCCCTGGCTGACAACAGTCTGAAAGCTGCAAGCGGCATGCGAAAATGGGGCGATCCTGAATGACGACAGATGCTATCAACATGAAAGAGGCTCGCCCTGAAAGCTGAGCACGCTTTATGCTCAGGCTGCTGACAAGGCCAAAGCAGCGTAAGTGCGTAGTGAAATCCAAGGTCCACATGGGTCGTCGCGCGTCCCATGCGCCTGGGAAGGCGCCGGCCCGGCCAAGCTTTCCCAGCTCGTCCGCATGATGCTTCGCTGAGCGTCAATGGACGTTGGCGCGAGACCAAGGCGTCGTGCGTTGCAATCCGGACGGTCCAGGGTATCAGGAGTTTCACGGCCTCGGCCCGCTTGGCTGGCCACAGTTGAAGCTCCAACGTACCGGCTGGCACCGGGAAATTGGGCTCTGCGCTGCCTCAACGCTGATGGCACGGTCAATGCTTGCCTACCGATGGGGCCGCCCATGCCGTGATGCTGTCGGTCGACGTTCGCAAACCAGACCCTCGCGAGACCCAGCGAAGGGGCTCGCCGGTACGACGAGGGACCTTACCTCTTTATGCGCGGCATCATTAGCCTTACACGTCGTCCCTCGCGCTCGGGTCTTTGTGGGGCGGATGAAGTCCTGATCGCGGTGGCACTGCTGCATGTTTGCGTAAGACCCATCCAGTCACGATCGCGCTGTCCTTCGATGTCGCGGTGCTGATAGGCGGGCAGATCGGTGTGCGCGGCGCCCGCCAAAGGATCGTCGTCACGCCGGAGGAGGCGAGCGTCATAGCCGGCGCGCCGGCGAAAGGCGCTTTCTGTCGGATGCCCGACAATGTCGGATATCGCAAGTATCAAGGTTGGATCAAACCTTGCGAATCGGGGCTTTCTTACTTGGCACGGGGCATGCTCAGGTATCCGCAAACACCCAATGGATAACGAGCAGACTTCCCATGGCCTCACCATGCCGAAAGTTTCCCGGACGCATCCAAAGATGAGGCTCGCGTCAGGCCCAGCAACACGCTGACGGCTCATGTGGCTCGGCGTCGCGTGCCGATCCACTTTCTCCCAATAGGCGTTCGGGAGACATAGATCCTTCAAAATGAGGAACAGATCACTTTGCCAGGAACGCAGCCCATAACCCCACTCTCCCTACCAGAACTACCAAGCAAGCCCCGCACTCATGGGCTTCGCAGGACGTCCGTTGCGTCCGAGTTGGTCGGCGCGGGGCCGGCTCCGATCCCCGTCGCATGGGAGGACGGCAAGGCGAGGGATTTCGTGCTCGACAACGGCATGGAGGTGGTCGTCATTCCCAACCACCGGGCGCCGATCGTCACCCACATGGTGTGGTACAAGATCGGCAGCGCCGACGAGCCGCCGGGCAAATCCGGCATTGCCCATTTTTTCGAGCATCTGATGTTCAAGGCGACGACCAACCATGCGGGCGGCGAATTCGACCGCGCAGTGTTCGAGATCGGCGGCTCCAACAACGCCTTCACCTCCTCCGACTACACCGCCTTCTATCAGACAGTGGCGCCGTCGGCGCTCGAGCTGATGATGAGCTTCGAGGCCGACCGAATGCGAAACCTCATCCTGACCGACGATGTCGTCAAGACCGAGCGCGATGTGGTCATCGAGGAGCGCCGCTCAAGCACCGACACCAACCCGCAGGACGTTCTCCATGAGGAGATCGACGCGACGCTGTGGCAGAACCACCCCTATCGCATCCCGATCATCGGCTGGATGCAGGAGATCGAGCAGCTGAACCGCGTCGACGCCACCGTCTTCTATGAAAAGTACTACTGGCCCAACAACTCCGTGCTGATCGTGGCCGGCGATGTCGAACCGGACACGGTGCGGGCGCTGGCCGAAAAGACCTATGGCAAGGTGGCGCGCGGACCTGACCTGCCGCCGCGCATCCGGCCGGTTGAGCCCGAGCAGAACACCAGGCGCACCGTCACGCTCTCAGACGCCCGCGTCAGCGTGCCCAGTTTTTCGACGCAGTGGGTGGTGCCGTCCTACCACACCGCCAAGCCGGGCGAGGCCGAAGCGCTCGACCTGCTGGCCGAAATTCTCGGCGGCGGTAACCGCGGCCGGCTCTACCAGGCGCTCGCTGTCCAGCAAGGTATCGCTTCCAGCGCCCGCGTCTATTTCCAGGGCACTGTGCTCGACGACACCAAGTTCGCCATCTATGGCGCACCGCGCGGCGATGCCAAGCTGGCTGATCTCGAAGCGGCGGCCGCTGCCGAAGTTGCCCGCATTGCCGAGGATGGTGTCAGCAACGAGGAACTAGGCAAGGCCAAGGACCACTATTTGCTCAATATGATCTTTGCGGAAGACAACCTGGACTGGCTCGCCAGCATCTACGGCTCGACGCTGGCCACCGGCGGTACCGTGAAGGATGTCGAGGAACGGCCGAATCGCATCCGCAAGGTTACCCCCGAGCAAATCAAAGCAGTTGCCGCCCGCTATCTCGCGTTCGACCGTTCGACCACGGGCTATCTCTTGCCCAAGACGGAGAATCAAGAGATGACGCTCGGCGCTCGGCCCCATGCTGCGATGAACATCCAGGAGGTGAAGTCCGAAAAGGGCATCATCGCCTGGCTGGTGGAGGACCACACAGTGGAAATCGTCAACATCGGCTTTGCCTTCAAGGGCGGCACCAAGCAGGACCCGGTCGGGAAGGAGGGGATGGCCAAACTGATGGCCGGCCTGTTCATCGAAGGCGCTGGCCATTACGACAGCGGTGCCTTCCAGGTGAAGCTCGACCATGCCGGCGCCGAAATGAGTTTGGACGCGCAAAGCGACGACATCTACGGATCGATGTGCATGCTTTCCAAAAAGCAGGACGCGGCGTTCGGCCTGCTTCGGCTCGCGCTGAACGCGCCGCGCTTCGAGCAGGGGCCGATCGATCGCGTCCGCGCCGAGATTGTCTCCCGCATCGTCGGCAGCGAGCGAGACCCTAACGCCATCGCTCAGCGCAAATGGCTGCGCGCGATCTATGGCGCGCATCCTTGTTCAAGGCCGGGAGAAGGCACAAAAGAGAGCCTCCCCGGCATCACGCCGTCCGACCTCCGCGCCTTCCACCAGGCCATTTTCGCTCGCGACGGGCTCCATATTGCCGTGGTGGGTGACATTGACGCGAACACGTTGAGGGAAAGGCTTGACCAGCTGTTTGGTGATTTGCCTGAGCAACAAACCCTCGTCCCCGTCTACGATGTCGCGCCGAAACTCGGTCAACTGGTGGAGGAGAACTACGACCTGCCGCAGACTTCGCTGACGTTGGCCTGGCCTGGCGTGAAGCCTAGCGCGCCGGATTTCTACGCGGCCGTGCTGATGAACGACATCCTTGGCGGCTCATACTTGACTTCCCGCCTTTACGAGGAGGTACGTCAAAAACGCGGCCTTGCCTATCACGTCAGCTCTGAACTAACCCTTGACTCGCTTCTGGTTACGACAGAGACACGCTCGGACTGCGCTGCCCAAACACTGAGCATCGTGCGAGATGTGGTAAAGCAGATGGCGCAGCAAGGACCGACCGGGGCCGAGCTCAAGGCGGCGAAGAAGCACCTGATCGGCGCCTATGCCATCGACCAACTGGGCTCGACCCGCTCGATTGCAGACCGGCTCCTGGATTTGCAGATTCACAAGGCCGACGTCGACTACAACCAGCGTCGCGCCCGCAGCATCGGTCGGGTGACGCTCAAACAGGTCAAGGCGGCGGCCAAAAAGCTGCTTTCGGCCGAGCCCGCCATTTTGGTGGTCGGCCCGCCGCTGGGCGGCAAGGATGAGTAAAGAAACTCATCACACCTTCCTTCTTCATCGGGGCTTCTCGTGGGAAGAGCGTTGGAGGCCCGTGGGCCAAGCAGATCATGCAGACGCGCGGAGTCGTTTTCGCCGACCTTGCGCGGCATTGGCGGTCCGGCGGCCTCTCGCCGAAATGGCGCTCCTCAGCATGTATGCCGCCTTTTTGCAGAATTCAGTCGCACGCCACCAGCAGGCATGGTGGATGAAGCAAACATCCGACTGCTTAATCCATCAATTGATGAACCGCGGGCACTCAAACTAACGAAACTGCTGTCTTTTCATCGGGCTAGCGTGGTCTACCAGCTGCTTTGCCGAGGCCCTACGACGAACCCACTGGTGCAGAATACACACTGACGGCCCGTCGACCTGGATGTTCGCTGCGTTGAGGAGGAATCCGGTATTGCCCCTGTGCCTGCCGATGATCCGTCGCCTGAAATCCCCGCACCTGTTTGGAGCCATCGACCGCCTGCCGGCACTCGGCAGACCAGTTGGCAATAAGACGTTCGAGGTCGTCAATCCGTCGACCGGCGAAGTTTTGGCAGAGCTTGCCGATATGGGCGTGGAGGAGACACGTGCTGCGGTAGACAAGGCCTATGTTGCGCAGTCGGGATGGGCCGCGTTGACGGCCCGAGAACGTAGCGACGTTCTTTGGCGATGGCATCAGCTGATCATCGACCATGCAGGCGATCTCGCCGCGATTCTGACTGCGGAAATGGGCAAGCCGCTTGCCGAAGCCATTTCAGAGGTATCGCATGCGGCGGCGTATCTGCAATGGTATGCCGAAGAGGCCAATCGCGTCTATGGGGAGACGATCTCGGCACCCTCGACAGACCGCCGAATGCTAGTGATCAAGCAGCCCATCGGCGTTGTTGGCACGATCACGCCATGGAATTTCCCGGCCTCCATGGTGGCGCGCAAAATCTCGCCGGCCTTGGCTGCGGGCTGCACAATCGTGCTCAAGCCCGCTGAACAGACGCCGCTTGTGGCTGGCGCAATGTTCGCCCTCGCCCATCAGGCCGGCTTTCCCGATGGCGTGGTCAACCTGATCTATGCGTCCGAAGGTGATCGCGTGGGCCGTGAACTCTGCACCAATTCCAAGATTCGAAAGATCAGCTTCACCGGTTCGACGGAGGTCGGACGGCTGCTGATGCGTCAGTGCTCTGACCAGATCAAGAAGGTCAGCCTTGAACTCGGCGGCAATGCACCTTTCATCATCTTCGATGATGCCGACATTGACGGTGCTGTTGACGGTGCGGTCCAGGCGAAGTTCCGCAATGCCGGCCAGACCTGCGTTTCCGCGAACCGCATTTACGTCCAATCGAGCGTTCACGATGAGTTCGTCAAGAAATTCGTGGAAAGAATCCGGCACTTGTCGGTTGGCGACGGATTCGATGCCGGAGTGGACATCGGACCGCTCATCGACAGGCATGCTCTGGCCAAGATCGAGTCTCACATCGCAGATGCCATTGCGAAAGGCGGCACAATACGATGTGGGGGCCAACGTATCGGCAAGAATGGCACGTTTTTCGAACCCACGGTCCTCACCGAGATTTCCAGCGTCATGGCAGTCGCGCAAGAGGAGACATTCGGGCCGCTCGCGCCGATCATTCGCTTCAACGATGCGGATCAGGTCGTGCGCGAGGCCAATGACACGATCTACGGCCTCGCCGCATACTTCTATGCCTCAAACCTGAAGCGGGTCTGGCGTGTGGCAGAGGCTCTGGAATATGGCATGGTTGGCATCAACACGGGACGCATGTCCTCGGAGGCGGCACCGTTTGGCGGGATCAAACAATCCGGCATCGGGCGGGAGGGTTCCCGTCATGGCTCGAGGACTATCTGGAAATGGTGATCGCGTGGGCCGTTGAACTCTTGACACCAATTACCAAGATTCGAAAAGATCAAATGCCTATCGACGGCAGTTTCGAATCCGCGAATGGTCGAACGGCTGCATGTAGGGAGCAAAACTGTGGAACTCGTACAAGCACAACAGATCTGCTATACTGACCTTGTCACGCCAGCGACCAGATCACTGAAGAGCGATGGCGAGCGGCCCGAATGGGCAGTCGGGGCTTCCGATGGGCCGTGAGTATCGTGCGTTGCGACGGACCGTTGCGCATGACCGTGGATGCTTGGCCGCGGCGCAGATGCTGCGAAGGCGACAAGGCCAACGTTGAATGCGTTTCGAACCCACGGTCCTACCGAGATCCAGCGCATGGCAGTCTCGAAGGATATCTGGAAATGAAATATCTTTGCATGGGCCGGGATTTGAAACCTGCTGCACTGGTCTCTCCGCCCCAACCGGGGGGCGGCCTGCGGCCAATGCCGCCACCTAATTGGAGTTCCAACGCCGTTGACCTGAAACACGGATGCCGGCAGGAGACTGAGCTCGCTGCCGGGCCGGACATGCCTTGGGAGGGCATAAGTCAGCGCTCCTAGGGCCGATGGGCCACTCAGTTCGTGCGCCTTTTGCCGATTGCGTTGCATGTGCCGTGCCAAGCAAAAAAGCATTGATAAACCGCCGATGGATCAGCTTTTGCCCTGTAGCGCATTCTACATTGTGCGATATGCGACAATGCCCAAGCGGTTGAATCGTCGTGTTGCAGACCCCCAGACGGGTCATGACTGCTGTTCTTAGGACAGTGCGCAGCAAGCCGCTACTCGCTGCACTCCAGGCACACCATTTCCATAATCAAGCGGTGGGTGCTATGTCTGACCGAGCTGTCGACCAGGGAGCGGTGTGAGGCCTCAAATCCCTCCATATTGTTGCACCCGCCGGTCCAACAGGACTGCAGGTCCGGACTCAAAGGATCTTGGCTGCTATGGCGACATTGCGGTGCACGCCGCTTTCCGACCAATGATGTGCGTCCAGGTCGAGGCCGGCCCTAATGAACCACCGCCTTGGCACCCTCGCCCATCTCATTGCGGCATCGACAAGCTAGACCAGAGCGCACCTTGCAAGGCGCCATGCAGTCCTGTCGGCGGGCGAACTGTTGGTGACGGGTACAGCTGCGAGCGAACGTTCATCCACCGACGCACAGCGCGGACTGTCGCTTTTCAAATTAGGAAATCTCTGTAGCCACCATTCATGAGCGCGCGGCCACGCGAGACGGCCCGACGGATGCGGTCGCGCAGATGATCGCGAGGATCCGCCCAGTCGGCATGGACGCGCCGTTGACCGATGAGAACTTCGGCGAGCTCGCGATGAGGTGCTCCGGCGAGCGAACCGTCGAGCGCACGAAGAACGAAGGACAAACGGACGCCGCGCTTTTCCGGCGCAAACAAGCGGGGGGGCAACTGTTGCCCTAGACTGAGAGCATTGAGGCACTCCAGTCCCCTCAGTCGATGCTTTAAAAGCACCGCGGGCCAGATGGCATGCGTATGCAGGCAAACAGGGTGGAGGATATTCGCGCCCGAGACGGCGAGCTGCAGCGCGTGGTCCGCATTGCGAAGAAGAACATGCTGGCTCTTGTCGGGCGCCAGCAGGACGGTTGCACGACAGGGCAATGCCGAGAGTTCGAACGGCGGTGTCGGCGACGAGGCAGGCAACCGTTCCGCAATGACCGGCAGCACATGGACGCACCAGAGCGGACACCAGAATACGACCGAAGCGCGGCCACAAGACTCCGCGAAACAGAACACCCCAGCGTGACAGGTCGCCGGCCGACGCGACCATATCGAGAAAGGATTGGAGAGACCAAGTCTTGCAATGCTGGCGCGCAGCGGTCAGATCGCGCTGGAACGCTGGATTGCGGCGTAAGAACTCCCAAGCCCACTCCCGCAGCGTCAGGCCAGCGGTGTAGTCGTATGATCTTTCATCCCGCCAATCGGCCTGATCCGCGCCAGTCAGGAGATTCATGACTGACATCCCCTGCCCGCGCCTGCGTGCGTCGAAACATTATGCCACTTCGCAAAGCATCGGCGAAGGCAGCAGACGTCGAAGACCCCGTTTCGTTGAACGGTCAGCCATCGCCACTGTCGGCGACAGAAGATGTGCCCAAATTGCCACCAGACCGTCGAACGGGCACAGCGACGGCCAGCGCGACCTGGAATTGATTCCGTAACGGTCATCGGCTCCTGCGTCGCGATCCAGACGTCCCTTGAAGGCGCAGTAGCGCGGCAGTGGATCGCACGCTGCTTGTCGGCAAGTTGTCGTAGCGGCGGCGCCATAGGCACGGTCATCGGAGGGTCTCCTGCGGCAAGTTTTCGCCATTGGAGGCCAATCTCCCCGCTAGGGCAGCCTGTGCAGTTGCACAGGTGAAGCGGATCAATCAGGGGGAGCCATGGCGGAAACTGGATGATGGCGGCTTGAGGAGAGCGGCGTATCGAGGCGGGTGATGAAGCCTGCCAGTACCTCTCAAGGAGAGTGATACGCCATGAACGAGACTATCAACACATTGTTCGCCTTCGTCAGCCCGACGAAATCGATGATACCCTGACGGATGTACTTCGCAGCGGCGCGCGCAAATTGCTTGCGCATGCGATCGAGATGGAGGCCGAGGCGTATGCCAAGGCGGTCGACTGCCTGACGAAAGATCAGAATGCGTCGCTGGCGCTCTACGATTTCCCCGCCGAACACTGGGATCATCTGCGAACGTCCAATCCCATCGAAAGCGTCTTTGCAACCGTTCGCTATCGCACGGTTCGCACCAAGGGCTCGCTCATCCTCGAAAACCGCCCAGCTGATGGTCTTCAAGCTGTTGGCCGCGGCCAGGAAGTGGCGACGATTGAAAGGACAAAATCAGTTGCCGAAACTCATCGCAGGTGCCAGGTTCCTGGACGGAATCCAGGTCATCGAAACGAAGCCGCAGAGCGCCGCTTGATCAGCCTCGTCACCCAAATTCCAGCATAGCTCCATCGGAACTGCCAGCCTTCCTTGCCGATCAGGCGCATATCAGCGCTGACGATACCGAGGACGGCGATGGCGGTCACCTCCAGGCCGCCGAGTAACGACCCTCAAAACACCGCACTGGTCGAGGCCAGCCTGAACCGGTATCTTGTGCCTGCCCTCGGGAGTCGCTCTATCCACCATGTGATCGACACCGACATTGCTAACATCACCAAGAAGATCGTCGCCGGGGGTCACCCGCAAAGGGCTAACACGGCCTTCTGGTATATGCGGGCATTTTCAACTGGTATCGCAAACCGCCGCAACGGCTCATCGCGGTTTCCCGCGAGGGTTTGGAAAATTAGGTATCCGGCCCCGATCGTCAAGCGCAAGCGAGTGGTGAACGATGCCGAACTGGCGGCTATATGGACGGGCTGTGAGCCCGAACCGGGCGATATCGGCTATTCGTTCGGCTCCATCGTCAAGCTGCTCATGCTGACCGGACAGAGGCGTACGGAAGTTGCCGCGATGCATTGGTCTGAACTCAACCTTGAAGCCGGAACATGAGAACTATCGGGTGACCGCACGAAGAACGAAGAGCCTACGCTTATTCCGCTGTCCACACTGGCGGTGTCGGTCCCCCAGTCGGCACCGAAGACTAATGACACGTTTGTTTTCCCTGCCAGGGTCAACAAAAAAAGCCACTTCTCAGGCTACGCGAAGGGCAAGAAGGCTCGAGACGGCAAGGTCAATGTTGACGGGGTGGCTTTGGAGAACGGGACCCTTCACGATCTGCGCAGGACGCTCGCGACAAATCTCGGCAGGCGGCAGGTATTGCCACACGTCATCGAGCACATAGTGAACACAAGGCGTCGTCCCTGAGACATTGGCGAAATCTACAATCTCTTTAGCAACGTCAAGGAGAGGCGCGAGGTGTTGCAGATGTGGTCAAATCACATCGAATGGCTGATCAAGCAGGCTGCGGATGACGCTCTGGCGGCGTAGCTGCTGGCATGGGCGGAAGATGCGGCGCAACAATCGTCAGAGCCTCATCGAATTGGAGATCATGCTTGACCAGCAAATGCGCGGCCAATGCTTCGATGGCTGACCAGTGATCGAGTACTAGCCGGGCCGTGCGATCTTCGATCCGCCTCCAACGGGGGCGGCGCGGCATCAGGAACCGCAACTCACCATAGATTCGCTTGGCATCCGCGTAGTCGCTGCTCCCCTCATTCCCATCGGACGCATTCATCGCCATATCGCTCGGGTCCAGATAGCCTTCGAATGCGGATTCTGCAAAAGGACCTGCCAGACACGCAACTATCTCTTGGATCGCACAATCGCGTTTCAAATATCGATCCATATCGTCCTCGAAAATCGGCTTTCGCTTCGAGGTGACTCCTTGCGCTGAATAAAAACCCGCGCCTTCGACAACACCAGCGCACTCTCCGTCACCGGCGTCGGGGTAAATACTAACACTTGAGAAAGCAGGGAGTTCACGGTCGTCGTCGAACACCTGACGGTGCAAAACGATGGCGGCCACCGCGTGCCCGGCTTCGTGATGCGCCACAAGCGGCAGATATTGGGAGGCTACATTCATGCGGTGCGGCTCTCAGGTCTAGTTTGCTTTTGCGCATAGGACCGCAATTGTCGTGCCAACTGGGAAAATCGTTTCGGGCAATGCGATCGCTCCGATAGCGTTGTGTCTCCTGTCTGACATTGTTGGGAAGTCGACACGCGCCCGTCGCAATGCGGTCGACCTTCCGCGCGAGTTGGGTGACCCGTGAAGGCGGCCGACCAGGACGATGTTGCGCTGATCGGCGACGAAGGCGCCGCCGGGCGAGATCGCGCATCAGGGGGTGACCGGCGTGTCGGCGAAGTCGAAGTCGTCGATGTCCTTGGCCAGCGGCAACTTGGCGACAGCGAACTGGTATTTGATGGAGCGGGCCTGCTTCTCCGATATCTCGGCCTGCAAGAGATCACCGACAATCCTGGGCGGCTCGTGCCGTCGCTTGATGGCGACGCGCCCATGATCTCGTCATAGGCTCTGCGCATTCCGTAGAGCTTCAGCGCTCCCATCAGTTCCAGTACCTCGGTGCGTTCCATGGCTGTTTGTCCTCCTGAGACTGTCATAGCGGGCGCAGTCGGCGACCGCTCGTGAGCTAGCTTCAGCGCCTGGGGAATGGAAAGGATCGTGCCCGGCGCCGGATCGCGGCTGCGGGCCAGGATGTTGAGGATCACCGGCGCCGACGATGCACCGTGCTCGATGGCTTCCTGACAGGCGGCCTCGACCGCGCTCAATCCGTCGGTCAGCACCCAGGTGAGGATCAACACCATCTGCCGGTCGACGTCATCAACCGCCTTGAGCTGCGCCGCACCTTCTCCATTGCCGACCGCAGGACCCAGCTAAGGAACGGCGCGCGCCGTGTGCCAGGGATCGTAGACGACCTCGTTGCGGCCAAAGGAGCGAACGTGTTCTCCCACGACCACGCCATCCTCTGGCGGATGCGATCCGATCGACATAAGCATGGATCTCGACGGGCCGACCGACGGCACTCGACAGCACCGAGTATTTGTTGTTGTCGAAGCGCACCGTGCAGGTCTTCGACACCGACGGGGGAATGCAGTGGAAGCCGTCGAAGCGACCGGCAGCCGCTCCCGCTGCGGCTTGGCCGCATTCGCCGACAGCAGCCGGTCCCGCGTCTCACGCCGAGCTCCCATGCGGGGATAGGGCTGGTGCTTGCGCTCGTAGCGGAACTCCGTCTGCTCAGAACGCAGGACCTTGCGCACCACCTTGCGCGAGATCTTCAGCTCACGGCAGATCGCCTTGATCGACTTCCCCTGGACCAGCGACAGCCGACGTATCTTTGCAATCGTCTCTAAAACCAACATCCAAAACACAAATGCCTCCGATCAAGCCGGAGGCATCTTGATGACCCCATCGTTAAAGGGTCCCGTTTGGACGAAAATCACCCTTTAAACAGGGTCCCCATTCCACGAAAAATCAATGCACTACCTTCCAAAGCTGCGAGAGATCGCCACCGACCGCTTTGAAGGGGCTTTCGGCGGTCTCGTCAGCGAGGTTGTGGCATGAAGAAACATCAATCCACAGCATTGGGCCGAAGCATGCCACGGGCTCATGCCGCGGGAGAGCGGGAAGATATTCTTGAAAGAAGCGGTCTCCGACATCAATACCGACAGGATGGGCAGCTTTCTCACATCACTTGAGGTCGAGCGTGGCAGTTGCGACCCGCAATGCAAGGCTGGCGGCGATGGATGCCTTTGCGCGGTTCCTGATTTCGGAGCACCCCGAATATTAGGATACGCTGCAACTGGTGGTGACACTTCCCTTCAAGAGAGCGCGTGGGTGGCACCTGTCGAATATCTCGATGAGCCCGGAAATCAAGAGCGTCCTGGCGCGTATCGACCGCCGCACGCCTTCTGGACAGCGGGATTACGCTCTGTTTTCGCTGATGTTCAATACGGATGCACGAGTTCAGGGATCCTGACTCTTCGATTGTGACCTTCGTCTGGTATCGCCCTGTCCCGCCGAGCAAAGCAACGACCGCCCCACACTGCTCACCCGGTTCGGTGTTCGATACTTGCTGCGCACACATGGCTGCGGGCGAAGGAACCACCCTGGCGGAAAAAAGCATCCATCATCGCCCTTTGCGGGACACGACGGCCATCCACCTCGTCAAGGCGGGTGTTGACATCGCCACCATCAGTCGATGGCCAGGCCACTCGGGCTGAACTAACGATGCGCTACGCCCAGGCCGGTATCGATATGAAGCGGCAAGCGCTCGAACAAGTCTTCCCCGACGTGATGTCATCGGCAAAAGATCAGACGATCATCGCTTTGATGGCTGGATGTTTGGCTGGCTGCACCGCTTGTAGACGCTCAGTTATGTGGAGTTGTATCGCGGGAAGTCGCGCGTCTTGGGCTTTTGCGGTGTCAGCTCCACATCTCTCCGCAGTGCACGTTGTCACTGTTGAAGAGCCGTTTGTTCAATCTTCGTCCTGGCACGGCAAGGGTTGTCCATATTGTGGGCGTCTTACGCTTGCCGAGCTTGTCCGAAATCCAGCGCCGGATCAGGCGTGAACACTGTTGCGTAGTTCGTCAGCCAGAGCGCGGAGAACGTCGGCGCTTCCTTCCAGCGCCGTAAAAGCGTAGGGATTGAGGAACTGTCGGCCCCAGAACAGATTGCGATCTGTGCCGGATAGCGTAGCTTCCTCGCTAACACGCGGCCAATTCTCCGCAATGCATCGGAGCTGGCCTTCAACAATCGCAAGAGCTTCCGGCGCGCTGAGCAGGAAGTGATGCGCGGCTTCAAGGCAGGACGCTATCCGGCTCATGCGGTTATTGCCGCTGATGAGCATGGCCTGGCTGGCCTCCTGGCCACTGCGGGCCTGCGGACAAATATCGTACGCAGGCGTGAGGGTGAGCTTAGCCCCATCCCAGAATGCCGCATGGTTGCGGGCATGATCGTCGGTGTTGCCGCAAAGTATGTTGAAGACAATGCGGCTGAACAACTCGCGCAGAGTTTCCGACGGCGCGGTGAATCGGTGGCGAATGATCTCCGCCAAATCCTGGTAGCTGGCGTAACGCGCCATCATCTCATCGAGCGCGAGCATCGTCAGCGCTGAGACCATGGATTTGCGTTGCCAGCCGCCCGTGACCTTGATCCGGTCGAATCGCTCGACGAGCAACACGTCGTTGCCTGCGGCGCGAACGAGCGAGACGGATGCCGCTCTGATGCCGCACAAGGCGGCAAGCCGCATGGCTATGAATTCTCCTTTGACGACGCTGTAAAGGTCGGCAGACGAGGAAAATTTCGCGACATGCTTGACGGCGTCATCCTCGATCAGCGCCTTTGGCCTTGCGCCGCCGATCGAGCTGCCGTGATGCAGCGCCTGATCTAATTCGGGGGTGAGCGGAATACCTTTCTCTACCCGCTCCGCCGATTGGACAAGCTCTTCGAGAGTGGCATTGGCCAGTGCGCGCGGCTCGTAATTCGTGGGCGAAAACTGAAAATCGAGCGCGCCGATGCGGTCCGAGCCTGATTCCAGCAGGAACGTCAGTTCTGAAATATCGAGCCGCGCGATTTCATCGCCCTTCACACCGAATTTGCGGTTTAGGATAACCCGTCGTCCCCAGGCATCGGGGGCAGCATCGCGGATGCATCCCGGCATGGTTAGGCCAGGAAGCAAAGGCAATTCGCCTGCCTTCAGGGGCAGTTCCGGGAGATAAAGCGGGATCGCGCTGCCCAGTTCACGAAAGCTCCTGCCATAGTTGAAGCTGACGAGTCCGTCATGGGCATATAGCCGCCCGGCGACAACCGGCGCGGTCTCGCCCGGCAGCCAGACCCAGACATAGGCTTCGTCGTACTTGGGGACCTTAGAACTCATCGACGATCTGCTTGCCGGCCTTGTAGACGTGCTTCGGCAGCAGCGCGATGCGATCGTCAATGCGGCCTGTGAGGGCTGTGATGCCATTGCCGTCGGCATCGAACAGCTTCACACCGACAATGGCAGCAGCTTCGAACATCAGTCCGATTTCGACTTTGGGATCGCCCTTCTCGATGCGCTGCAGGGTGCTGCGTGAAACACCGATTCTCTCGGCTAACTCCTGTGCGGTTAACCGGTGCTGCACCCGGCCCAGCCGGATGGTCTTACCGAAAAGGCCAAGCGCTTCCATCGCGTAGCGCGAATAGGTGCGTTTATGCGCTGCCGTCATTCGGGTCTCCGTGACCTATGCATGATCTATATCGTCTTCTTTCGACCTTTATATAGGTAATGTCACAGAGCGACTGCCAAAGTCAAGACTCCGTATCGCAAGCGTTACCCATCCGAACGAGGAAGGCGGATATTGCCTACGGCTCCTGCACAACCGGCCAGCTCTGCGCGTCTCGGGCGAGGCGGAGATCTGGCGCTGGATCGCGGACAGCCTTGAGACGCCTCGCATGAGTCATTCATGGGCGGTCCCTGGTGCGAGGCCGCGGCGCTCGACTGCTGGCCGACATTCTCGGCGGCGGGACCCGCATCCGGCTACACCAGCACTTTTCGACCACATACGCGCCCAGCTTCTCTCCGAAATCATTGCCAATGAGCGCGAACCTCATGCGATCGCCGAGCTGGCCTGGCGGCGCGGAACCTACGGCACGCATCCGTATTCGAGACCGCCCAAGGGAGGCTGACTAGCGTAACGCCCTCCGATCTAAGCGCCTTCCACAAAGCCGCTTTCGCACGCGACGGGCTGCATGTGGCGGTCGTAGGCGACATAGATGCCAAGCCCTGAGAGTAAGGCTCTACCAGCTGTTCGGCGATTTGCCTCAGAAACAGGCGCTTGCCGGCGCGAACCAGTGGTATCGCGAGGGCGAGCACGCCGAGCGCTTTTCCTCCGCCCTACACTGACCACAGACCCGCACGCAACGAAGCCGCGCTCGATCTTATCGTGGCGTGGCTAGGTGCAATGTTTGCTCTCGCCCATCAGGCCGGCTTTCCCGATGGCGTGGTCAACCTGATCTATGCGTCCGAAGGTGATCGCGTGGGCCGTGAACTCTGCACCAATTCCAAGATTCGAAAGATCAGCTTTACCGGTTCGAACGAGGTCGGACGGCTGCTGATGCGTCAGTGCTCTGACCAGATCAAGAAGGTCAGCCTTGAAACCGGCGGCAATGCACCTTTCATCATCTTCGATGATGCCGACATTGACGGTGCTGTTGACGGTGCGGTCCAGGCGAAGTTCCGCAATGCCGGCCAGACCTGCGTTTCCGCGAACCGCATTTACGTCCAATCGAGCGTTCACGATGAGTCCGCCGAGAAATTGTGGAGAAGGTCCGGCACTTATCAGTGGTCCGACGTCTACTCCCGGAGCGAAGCCGTCGCCAACCCAAGATCGAGTCCCACATCGCAGATGATAATTCGATGCGGGGCCGAACGATAAATATGCATGCTTTGGCCACCCCGAGGCAGGGCTCATTGAGATGATCCGACCGCCTTGGAACAAAGATGGGGTAGAGCAGATGAAGCGTTGGCAGCGTGTCTCCATTCGACGCGAGCGCTGAGGATGGGATCACGATCATTCGCATCACGCGCAGCCGCAAGGGCGACGCCATGGCTACTTTGGAATCGTTGAAGTGGTTTGAGCCGGACAGTCACAAATACACCCGTTACGCCGCGGCTCAGGAAACGGGGCGGCGTCCGGCGGTGGAGGTGCTCGCTGACTTAAAAAGGTGCGGGCAGTCGTTGCGCTTGAGAGCGACGACATTTGGGATCCGGCACGGGGTGACCTGCTGCCAATCGGCAGTTAACAGGGTCCGACAAAAGTGTGCACAACATGCTGCTGAAGTGGCCTCCGGAAGCGCTACCGGAAGTTACGCGTCTTGAACTTGATAGGGTCGATATGGTCATACTGCATCGACGATGTCGCGCCCCTTCGGCATGCCGCGCGGATCGATGCCCGATCCGCCGTGATGAGCCTCGTCCCTCGGCCGTGCGGCAACGGAAACGGCGTCTTGCGGTTTCCCACGCTGGCCAGCCCAGCCGACAGATCGGTCAGCTCGTGGGCGACGAGGTGCACCACCTCCTATTCCCGCCGGATGAGTCCGCGGACGCCGAGCATGGCCGACGCAAGAAGCACGCGCCGGAATTTCTCGAGAGATCTTGACCCAGACGACGACGTTTGCCGCACCCGTCTCATCCTCCAGAGGAACATGAAGCCTTTGGCCGAGCCCGGCCGCTGCCGGACCAGCACCAGGCCGGCGGCCTCGAGCCAGCTTCTGCCTCGCGCCTGCATAGCATCCTGACAGGTCACGGTGCGGCGCCGGTTAGGCGGCACGCCGATTTTGGCAACGCTAGCCTGTGAACTGAAGAATGAAGGTCGGACTTGCGGCACATCGATTAGGTTCAAATGATAAGTTGCTGCCCGGCGAGGTCGTTTCAGCGCATCTCGACTGGTGGGTCGGCAAGACAATGCGGAACGGAAATGATCGCAGGCGTAAAGGACGGCTTTCGGGGCCGGAAGCTTCAGGCCTGGAACCGGACCCCAGTTTGGCGCAAGCATCGTGGCCTCCGCCCGGTCAGGCATTCACCGGCTCGCGAAATGCCAATTGATTCTGCTTAACCGGGCATGCCTAAACGGCCACTTGCGTTCCCATCTCGACCACACGTCCGGTCGGGATCTGGAAATACTCCGTCGCGTCGGCGGCCGTGCGCGCCAAGCCGATGAACAGCTTGTCCTGCCACACCGGCATGCCGGAGTTGGGTGACGCCTTGAGCGAGCGACGCGACAGGAAGAAGGACGTCGTCATGATGTCGAACTTCCAACCCTGCTTGCGGCAGATCGCCAGCGCACGCGGGATGTTAGGCTGTTCCATGTAGCCGAAGGTCAGTGTCACCCGCATGAACAGCTCATTGATCGCTTCCATCATGATCCGCTCGCTGTCGGGCACCACGGGCTGCTGCGCCGTCACCACAGAGAGGATGACGTTCTGTTCGTGCAGCGCCTTGTAGTGCTTCAGGCTGTGCATCAACGCGGTCGGCGCACTGGCGGGATCGCTGGTCAGGAACACGGCCGTACCGGACACCAGCTGCGGTTTCTTCTTCAACAGATTGCCCGCAAGGAAATCGAGCGGAATCTGGTTCCTGCGCGTCTTGTCAAATAGATACCTGCTGCCTCTTATCCAAGTCCACATGGTCATCACGATCACTGCGGCAATGGCAAGCGAGGCCCAGCCGCCTTCGAATACCTTGACGATGTTAGCTGCAAAGAAGCCGGTATCGATGAAGACGAACACCGCCATTAAGGCTATCGCGACGCCGAGCGGCCATTTCCAGATGCGCGTCATCACAACAAAAAGCAGTATGTTCGTCACCAGCATATTGCCGGTCACCGAAATACCGTAGGCCGAGGCCAGCCGGCTGGATTCGCCGAAGCCGACCACCAGCAGCATCACCACCAGCGCCAGCATCAGGTTGATGCGCGGCAGATAGATCTGGCCCGACTGTTTTTCAGACGTGTGCTGGATGACGAAACGCGGCAGCATGTTGAGCTGTACCGCTTGCCTGGTCAGCGAAAAGGCGCCGGAGATCACCGCCTGGCAGGCGATCACGGTCGCCGCCGTGGCAAGCACGACCATCGGAATAAGCGTCCAGCCCTGGTTCATCTCGAAGAAGGGATGACCGACAACGCCGCCATTTGCCAGCACGAAGGCGCCTTGCCCGACATAATTGAGCAACAGACAAGGGAACACGATCGCCAGCCAGGCGAGCACGATCGGCTTGCGGCCGAAATGGCCGAGGTCGGCGTAGAGCGCCTCGGCTCCGGTGACGGCGAGGAAGACTGCACCAACCGTAACGAAGGCGACGTCAGGCGAGTTGACCAGGAACGACACGATGTAATGCGGGCTGATTGCCAGCAGGATTTCCGGGTCGTCCATGATGTGGTTGAGCCCGGAAAGGCCGATGGCCAGGAACCACAGCGCGGTAACGGGTCCGAACACCAATCCTACGCCGCCGGTGCCAAACCGCTGTACCGCAAACACGATCGCCAGGATGGCCAGTGTCAGCGGCACCACATAGGGCTGGAACGTCGGCGTGACGACATTCATACCTTCGACCGCCGACAGTACCGAGATTGCCGGCGTAATGACGGCGTCGCCAAAAAAAAGCGCCGCGCCGACGATGCCGATGCCGATGCCGAGGATCACCGCAGAGCGGGTCGGGAAACTGTTGCGCGCCAGCGCCATAAGCGACAGCACCCCGCCCTCGCCTCGATTGTCGGCGCGGAGCACGAACATGATGTATTTGATCGTCACGGTGATCGTCAGGGACCAGATGATCAGCGAGAGTACGCCGAGGATGTCGCCACGGCTGGCGACGTTGCCACCCGCTGATGCATGCAACGCCTCGCGAAATGCATAGATCGGGCTGGTGCCTATATCGCCATAAACGACACCTAGTGCGCCCAACATCAGCGCCTTGGTGCTGTGCTGCTCGACCTCAGAATGGCTCGATTGTTCGACAGGTTCTGCCTCGTTACCAGCATTGGTAAGGGCCATGGACGACACTCCGATAAGCGCGCGGTGCTCTACGCTTGCTGCACTGCAATATCAAGTTCCGTCACGTAATGTCTGCCGTCTCGCCTGTCGTTGCTCGCCTTGGTAGACTCGCCAGCCCGCAGCCCTACCGAGCAGCAATAGCGCCCCGGCAGAACCCTCAATCGCCCAGATCAATGAATGGTTATCGCCCACATTGCCCCCCCGCGATGCGGCCGATGGCGACCAGGGTGTCGTGGGCGCACAAGGATGGCGCTTTCCTGATGACGCCGTGCTCCAGGTGTGATCGCACCGTTGCTGCGCAAGCCATTTACTTGCTCGTCCCAGCGAGGACCGTGGCCAACTGGAACGCAGGGCCACGCCGCTCACCGGCCGCACTTTGCGGCGCAGATAACGATTCGATCTCCGCGGCGAGATTCTGGTTGAAGAAGCCACCAAGCTTGTCGAAGGACACACGGTCGTAATATCGACATGCCAGTATCCGCAACCCAGAAAAAGCTCCTTCGGCTCCGCTGCGCGCGCCACGAACAACCCGATCTTCTCTGCGAAAGAGGACGCCGTAATCCCAGGTTGAAGCCAAACCGGGGGGCGGCCGTGACGTATGCTACACAGGCGAAGGGCTAGGAGGCGGGTTCGGTGAGGAACGGCATTGATGTCCACGCCGTCTCCTGGAAAGACAGAGGAATGCGGTGTCACCGGCTGGCGCCGGAGGTTGATCCGGTGATTAGGAGGAGCACTCGTTGTCGGATTCTCGACGATGTCGGACATCTGACACAACGCTGCCAGAGTGATCGCATTGTTCCGAAACGATTTTCCCAGTTGGCACGACGGTTGCGGTCCCTATGCGCAAAAGCACTGCGATGCCGCACCGACTGGAAGAACTCATCAATGATCACGCTTTTCGAACATGTGGGCGCCGCTACCAGCACTGAGCGTTCCCGAGCCGACGGAAGCCTCTATCCCTTCTTTCTGAAGGCTGTCCGGACATGAACGCATTTGATGTCCGTCCAACGCTGGATGCTCCCGACGACGATCCCTATGTCTGGCTTGAAGATGTAGAGGGCGAGCGGGCACTTGCCTGGGCCGCCGGCCAGTCGGCAAAGACCCTGAAGCACTTCAGTGGAACGCAGTTCGAGCGCGACCGCGCGACTCTGAAGGCAGGCCTGTTCCCTAAGCGGCGTCGCATCTCCCCCGGCCGAGTCGCATGGCTTGAATCCGATATCAGGGCTTGGATGGAAACTAGATCTGAGAGCCGCACCGCATGGTAGCCTCCCAATATCTGCCGCTTGTGGCGCATCACGAAGCCGGGCACGCGGTGGCCGCCATCGTTTTGCACCGTCAGATGTTCGACGACGACCGTGAACTCCCTGCTTTCTCAAGTGTTAGTATTTACCCCGACGCCGGTGACGGAGAGTGCGGTGGTTTTGTCGAAGGCACGGTTTTCTATTCAGCGCAAGGATTCACCTCGGAGCGAAAGCCGATTTTCGAGAACGATATGGATCGACATTTCCAACGCGATGAAGCGATCCAAGTGATAGTTGCGTGTCTGGCAGGTCCTTTTGCAGAATCCGCATTCGAAGGCTATCTGGACCCGCGCGATATGGCGATGAATGCGTCCGATGGGAATGAGGGGAGCAGCGACTACGCGGATGCCAAGCGAATCTATGGTGAGTTGCGGTTCCTGATGCCGCGCCGCCCCCGTTGGAGGCGGATCGAAGATCGCACGGCCCGGCTAGTACTCGATCACTGGTCAGCCATCGAAGCATTGGCCGCGCATTTGCTGGTCAAGCATGATCTCCAATTCGATGAGGCTCTGACGATTGTTGCGCCGCATCTTCCGCCCATGCCAGCAGCTACGCCGCCAGAGCGTCATCCGCAGCCTGCTTGATCAGCCATTCGATGTGATTTGACCACATCTGCAACACCTCGCGCTTCTCCTTGACGTTGCTATAGAGATCGTAGATTTCGCCAATGTCTCCGGTTCGGGCTCACAGCCCGTCCATATAGCCGCCAGTCTGCTGCCTTCGAGTGGCCCATGTTGGCCGCGGCCAGGAAGTGGCGACGATTGAAAGGACAAAATCAGTTGCCGAAACTCATCGCAGGTGACGGTCTGGTGGCAATTTGGGCACATCTTGTGTCTCGTCGCCAGTAAACACGGATGCCCGGCAGGAGGCTGAGCTCGCTGCCGGCGGAAATCGTAGAGCGCCAGCGACGCATTCTGATCTTTCGTCAGGCAGTCGACCGCCTTGGCATACGCCTCGGCCTCCATCTCGATCGACCTGAACCGGTATCTTGTGCGCCATCCGGACGATCTGGGAAAGCTTGGCCGGGCCGGCGCCTTCCCAGGCGCACGGGAAGCGCGACGACCCATGTGGACCCTGGATTTCACTCCGCACTTACGCTGCTTTGGCCTTGTCAGCAGCCTGAGCATAAAGCGTGCTCAGCTTTCAGGCCGAGCACTCTTCCATTGTTGACAGCATCTGTCGTCAGTCAGGATCGCCCCATTTTCGCATGCCGCTTGCAGCTTTCAGGCTGTTGTCAGCCAGGGCCGCCATAAAGGGTCTCGTTAAACAACATTCAGGAGGCCGTTCCAATGATCAATCAGTTTGCGAGACTTTTTCGAGGACCAGGTATGCAGGCTTGTTTCAGGACAAAGAACTTTCTGGCGGCAACCACCGCGATGACGACGGTATTCCTGCCGGCTGTGTCTCTCGGGGTGGGTCTGGTAGCATTTCCAACTGGAGAAGCGTTGGCCGACGACCCGATTTCGATCCCGCTGGAGTATGTCGGGGAAGGCCATGACCGCCTGGGCATCTGGGCCAAGATCAACAATGGCAACGCGCAGCGATACGTATTCGACACGGGCTCGGACCAGCTCAACACGCAGATCGGGTCAGAGGTGACCGGGGTCCGCCCGATTGCCGACACGCCTTACGTATATACGTACGGGGACGGAACGTATGGTAATAAGCTTCAGAACGTGGAAATTGACAAATTTACATATGTCGATCCAGATCAAAAGATAACAATCGACGGGCCGTCTGTAAGCGATAAGAAATACCGGTCTGCTCGCATTCTCGATTTTGTCTATACCCATGCGTATTGCAAGGACAACAATCTTAAGTGCACGCCGGGATCCGTGACGGATGGACTTAAAGATATGTATGGTCAGGATCTCCAAGAACCTTATCACGCCGATAAGGAGCAGCGGGCGAAAATGACCGCTGGCAAGATGGCAGACGAAGGCGGCGATTTCGCAGGTACATTCGGGGCCGGCGATTTTCTTGGCAAGACAAGTGTCTGGGGCATGATGGGCAGTGTCACCAGGTCTGGCTACGTGGTCTCCGCCAATGTGAATCCGGATTCCGAGAGCGACCAAACGCCTGGCTGTTCCCCCTGCACGATTGTCAACCTCAATCCAAGCCTCCGGGCCCAATATACTAATGCCATGCCATGGGGAGAACCCGAGGAAAAAGATCAGGATTCTTATCAGAATTTTCCTGGCTCTGGCGCCAATGCCTCGACCGAATACGAAGGCAGCTACAATCTGCAGTACACGGTTAAGGATGGAGCCCCACCAATCACCGACCCCAACAAGACCGCGGTATTGCTCGACACCGGCACACCGGGCGGTGGCAGTCTGGAGATCAGTGATGCGATGCTGAAGCAATTTCAGGATGCGGGCGTCAAACTTAAAAATGTTCGGAGAAATGAGCAACGCGAGATCGTAAGCGCATCGGGCAACATCCCGAGCGTTACAATCGCAGGAACGGATGGCGATCCGGTAAGGCTGGACAATATCGACTTCACCTACACCAGCGGCACGACGGAACAACCCAATGACCAGACCAGTTTTGTTGCCGGTCTTGACTTCTTCAAAAACAGATCGGTCATTTTCGATCTGGAGAAGAAGTATACCGCTTTACATTTCGTCACTGCCAGCAACTTCTCTACCGATTCATCCGCACCCGAAGGGACCGGTCTGAGCAGGATCACGACGAGCATGGGGAATGAGGGCGGGTTCGGCATAGCGGGTGTCGTCTCCGGCTCCGGATCGCTGACGCTTGATACAAAGACGGTGGTCCGGATGACGAATGTCAACACCTACACCGGCGAGACGAATATTGCTCAGGATGCCTATCTCTCGCTTGCGGGGCTCGGCAACATCCAACGGTCAGCGAAAGTCGTTGCAGACGGCACGTTCGATATCTCCGAACATGGAAATGGCAGCGACTATTGGGGAATCTCCGACGCCTACAACGATGCCCGTATTCGTAGCCTGAGTGGCAGCGGAACGGTCGAACTGGGCAAGCGTACCCTGGTGCTAACGGCTTCGAACGACACTTTCGCCGGCAGCATCAACGACCTCGACGTTGATAACAATAATATGGGCGGCAAACTATTCGTTGCCGGTGGCGTGCAAACGCTGAGCGGAAAGAACAATTTTTCCGGCATGACGACGGTCGGTTCCGGCGCGGGATTGCTGCTTGCCGATACAGGTGTGCTTTCCCATGATGCGACCACGTCCGGCTTTCTCGGGAATGACGGGCAGATCGGGGGCACGGCTATCGCAAACAGCGGCGGTGTCGTCGCAGGCGGCGGCACCTACGGTGCGGTCACCATTTCCGAGGGCGGCACGGTCGCTCCTGGCAGTGCGACCGATCCGAGCAGGATCGTCACCACACTGACTGTCACGGGCGATTTCGCGCAGCAGTCCGGATCGATCTATCAGGTCGACCTCGCAAGGTCGTCCGATCTCATCGATGTTGGCGGAGCAGCGGCGATCGACAGCGGCGCGCAGATCGAGCTGCTGCGGCAGGGAACGCTATCGGTCGATGCCCGATATACTCTGCTCTCCGCAGCAGGCGGCGTAAGCGGCACCTATGGCGGGCTGACGGGGGCTCTGGCGACAGACGCGACGCCCTTCGTCGATTTCCAGCTCGTCTACGATGCCAACAATGTCTATCTCGATATCAGCCGCACATCGACGGCGTTTGCCGATGTAGCCAGCACCTTCAATCAACGCTCGGTCGCCGCAGCGGCTCAGGCGCTTGGAAGCGGTAATCCGATCCAGGACAACATCCTGTTCCTGACGGCGCCGGAAGCCCGCAACGCTTTCGATATGCTATCAGGCGAGGTTCATGCTTCCATTCATAGCGGCCTCATCGAGGACAGTCATTCTGTACGCGATGCCGCGAGCGAACGGATCCGTGCGGCGTTCGACGGCGTCGGTGCCTCCAGCGTTCCGGTGATGACTTATGGGCTGGGTGGTCTGGAACTGGCCCCGGCAACGAGTGAGAATTTCGCCGTATGGGGCCGTGGCTTCGGCGCCTGGGGTCATCTCGACAGCGACGGCAATGCCGCCGGTCTCGATCACTCGACAGGCGGCTTTCTGGCTGGCGGTGACGCGGCTGTCGGCGAAAGCTGGCGGCTCGGCCTCATCAGCGGCTACAGCCATACCTCCTTGGAGGCGGACGATCGCGCGTCGTCGGGCTCGAGCGAGAATTACCATCTCGGTCTTTTTGCCGGCACGCAGAACGGCAATCTCGGTTTTCGTTCCGGCCTTGCCTATACCTGGCACAGCATCGAGACCGGCAGGTCCGTGGTCTTTCCAGGCTTCGCCGACAGCCTTTCGGCCGATTACGACGCCGGCACGTTCCAGGCCTTTGGCGAGCTCGGCTACCGTATCAATACGGCTTCGGCTTCCTTCGAGCCCTACGCTAATCTCGCTTATGTGAATTTTGATGCCGATGGCTTCACCGAGAAGGGCGGCGCAGCCGCCTTGTCGAGCGGGGATCGCTCGAGCGACACGGCGTTTACCACGCTAGGTCTGCGTGCGTCGACGGTACTGACCCTCGGCACCGTGACTGCTACCGCGCGCGGCGGTCTTGGCTGGCGCCACGCCTTCGGCGACGTCAGGCCGGATACCGCTCTTGCCTTTGCTGGCGGTTCCTCCTTCGCCATCAAGGGCGTGCCGATCGCAAAGAACGCAGCTCTGCTCGAAGCTGGGCTGGACGTAAACATCACCGAGAACGCGACGTTCGGCATCGCCTATCAGGGACAGATCGCCTCGGATGCCCAGACACACGGGTTCAGCGCCAAGCTCGGCGTCCGTTACTAAATCACCCGCAAAAGAGATTGGTTATGAAGTCAGTGAGTGCATTTTCTTTTACCGTCGTTCTCGGCTCAGCGACGGTGATGTCTGTGTCCGCCGCGCGAACGGACGATGCCTGCTACAACAAGGCACAAAGCCTATGATGACGCAATGTTCAATCGACGACCTGAAGCCAGTCGATGGCGAGCTTGACAAGCTCTACAAGGAGATGGAGACCCGGCTCAAAGAGTCCCGGCGCATGTCCAGGAACTGGTCGAGACCGCGAGGGGCTACAACGCCACCTCGGAGAACACGCGCGACGCCTACCCCAAGGATTGGCGGCATTTTTCCTCCTGGTGCCGGCGCGCTGGCTTCGATCCCCTGCCTCCGGGCTCGAAGGTGATCAGGCTCAATATCAGCGCCTGTGCCTTGGGCACCGCCGCCGGCGATCCGAAGCGTGGCGCCCCTGCCCTTTCGGTTGCGACCATCGAGCGGCGGCTTTCCGGCCTCGCCTGGAACTTTACCCAGCGCGGCCGGCCGTTGGACCGCGCGGAGCGGCATATCTATACGGTTCTTGCCGGCATTCGCCGCGCAAGCACGCAAAAGCCACCGCGGCAGAAAGAGGCGGTCCTGGCGACGATCTGCTGGCGATGATCGCCACGCTCGGCCACGACCTCAGGGCCTGCGCGACCGCGCTATTTTGCTCCTGGGCTGTGGCGGCGGCCTGCGGCGCTCCGAGATCGTCGGTCTCGACGTCATGCGCGACGACAACAGCGATGGCGCCGGCTGGATCGAGATTTTTGACGGCAAGGGCTGCTGGTCACCCTGCGCGGCAAGACCGGCTGGCGCGAGGTCGAGGTCGGCCGCGGCTCCAGCGACCACACCTACCCCGTAGTCGCGCTCGAGAGCTGGATCCGCTTTGGCCGCATCGCACGTGGACCCCTGTTCCGCCGCATCTTCAAGGACAACAAGACCGTCGACGTCGAACGGCTCTCCGACAAGCACGTCGCCCGCCTGGTCAAGCAGGTGACGATCGCCGCCGGCGTCCCCTCCGATCTCCCGGAAGGGTAACGGGCGCTGCTGTTCTCGGGCCAGTCGCTGCGCGCCGGACTTGCCTCGTCGGCCGACGTCGAGGAGCGTTACGTGCAGAAGCAGCTCGGCCATGCCTCGGCCGAGATGACCCGCAAATATCAGCGGAGGCGCGGCAGATTCCGGACCAACCTCACCAAGGCGTCCGGGCTCTGAGAAACCCCTCCCCTCCCTCGGTTGGTCGCTAGGTCGTGGGGGTCAGGTTCTTTGAGTGATGACAACACCTCGTCGAGCACAGCGAACGCTGCGTCCAGACTGTCGGCGGCCGACGCTTCGTAGTCAGGGCATGATCATCAGCTGTGCAATGGCGCGGCCGACGAATTCATTGTTGAGTTTTTCCATCCGCTGTCTGGTTCGAGCGACCTGTTCTGGGAGCGTACGCAGAGCGTTGACGACCTCGTCCAATTGCGACCGGGCTGCGGCGGCGATGTCGAAGATGTCGCGCGGGTTGGCTTCCGAAATCCCCGGTAATAGACCTTCTTGGCGATGATTTCCGGGATGGTCTCGAGCCGCACGGTCCTGCCTTCCACCACGCGGGTCTAGAACGGCTTCGTTGTTAGCGCTCCGGCAACGATGAAGTCGATTTCGCCAACGTCTTCGAAGGCGAATTTCTGGAACCGAAGCCCGTCCCCCAAATAGTCGGACGGCATCGTTTCAAAGTGCAGGTGGCTTTTGGATGGTCGATGACCGAGCAATTGAGGGTCGTCGAGGAAAATATCGATGTCGTGGCTTTCGCGATGGCCGATCTGGATCATCATAGCCGTTCCGCCGCCAAATGACCATTCAAAGTCGTAGCCCCGGCATTCCCGCGAAGCTGGCCGATCAGGTCGATATAATACGAAAAAGCCGCCGCCATTCGGACGGGCGTCGGCTATCATGTCCAGCCATTACGCGGCGAGCGGATAGCTTTCGCCGGACCAGGCAGAGAACTTGGCGGCAAAAGCCTTCATCTCGTCGACCGAATGTGGTGCGCGGTTGCGAACTCGACTTGCTGGGCCAGTCACGAGAACTGCAGGCACGACTGTGCCCCCTTGCCCGCCCCCACGGACGTCCAAACATGCAATTTGGCAAAGCACCGGCGCCGAAGCCACCCGACCTCGATGACGCCATTTCGTCGAAGCATGTGTCGTCGGCACTGTGCAGGGCAGAAGCAGGCTGTCGGTCCCGCGCAGCGACAGCAAGCGCGGCCTGAGCATGCGAAGGGAGTCGCTTTGATAGGAGTACCCGGCTGGGTTCCGTTCAGGACGTTCCCTGAAGACTTGGTGGCGTGGCGGTGGCTTCGACGCTGGTGGTGGGCAGGTTGTCGTAGCCCGGGTGCAATAAGCTTAGTCATCTAGGTCTCCTGGGGGAAATTTCCGCCATTGGGGGCCAAGTTTCACGCTATGCCAGCCCGTAGTTGTACAGGTGAAGCCGACTGGTCAGTGGACCGCAAAACGAAAGGCGCGCCGCTTCTCTTTGGTGATGCTCGCGCCGCGCTTTCTTCGCTGACGGTATGGAGATGAAGCGCGGCATGCCCCTGTAGCAGCCGATTTCACAACCAGACTTGCGTCCGCACTGCCCCTGTTCCTGCGGCATACCAATGCGTGGCGTCAGGAAGACTTCGTCGACCATTAGCCGTCTCGCTGAGATACTACCGAGCCCGAGCTCCCCTATCCTAGACCCTCGTATCGCATATCGGACGGCCCCACATCAGCCCAAGTTGCCATGGGGACCAGCCCCATGCGTTCGCCCGAATGCAGCTTCCTGGCTTGATCGACAGCAATCCAGGCGACGGTGCAGGCCAAGATTGCGGCAGGGCTTGGGCAACCATCAGGTCGCCCAAGGGGTGCCCCACCCTTCTCCTCAGAACTCAGCTGCTTCCAGCTGGCGGCTGAAACTCACAGGCGCAGCCAGCTTGGTCTCTAACCGCATCGATCGCATCATGGTGTCTGCCATGAATCCGTGTGCGTGAAGCGCTCCAGAGCGAAGATGTTGGGCGTCAACCAGGTTCACCAATGAGCTTCACTGCTCGAGTTCTGCACGGTGTCACCGCCTGGCGCCGGAGGTTGATCCGGTGATTAGGAGGAGCACTCGTTGTCGGATTCTCGACGATGTCGGACATGTGACACAACGCTTCCAGAGCGATCGCGTTGTTCCGAAACGATTTTCCCAGTTGGCACGACGGTTGCGGTCCCTATGCGCAAAAGCACTGCGATGCCGCACCGACTGGAAGAACTCATCAATGATCACGCTTTTCGAACATGTGGGCGCCGCTACCAGCACTGAGCGTTCCCGAGCCGACGGAAGCCTCTATCCCTTCTTTCTGAAGGCTGTCCGGACATGAACGCATTTGATGTCCGTCCAACGCTGGATGCTCCCGACGACGATCCCTATGTCTGGCTTGAAGATGTAGAGGGCGAGCGGGCACTTGCCTGGGCCGCCGGCCAATCGGCAAAGACCCTGAAGCACTTCGGTGGAGCGCAATTCGAGCGCGACCGCGCGGCTCTGACAGCCATTTTCGACAATCGCGACAATCTTCCCCTGATCGCGCGCCGTAGTCAGTACCTCTACAATTACTGGCGAGATGACGGTAATCCACGCGGACTGTGGCGCCGGACCACCCTTGCCGCCTACATGAAGGCGGATCCCCAATGGGAGCTACTGCTCGATCTGGATGCTCTCGCGGCTAGCGACGGAGAGGACTGGATCTGGGACGGCGCGTCCATCGAGCCGGAGAGACGGGAAAGAGCCGTTCTGCGCCTGTCGCGCGGCGGCAGCGACGCGGTCGTGCATCGCGAATTCGACCTGATCTCTCTGAGCTTTGTCGCCGACGGCTTCAACCTCCCCGAGGCCAAAGGCTACGTTAATTGGCTGGACCCTGACACGCTTCTGCTTTCCAGTGCGCTTGGTAATGGCATGGCCACCCGCTCCGGCTATGCGCGCACCGTTCGACTGTGGAAGCGTGACGCGGATCCCCTCACCACGCCGGTAATCTTCGAGGCCGGGTTCGAGAGCCTCGAGGTGTCTGGTCATTCGGACCGCACCGGCCGCGGCGAGCGCCTTTGGTTCATCGAGAAACCGGCCTTCTTCGAGAAGATCAGTTGGATCGGGGACAGGAGCGGGCCGAGGACGCAGATCGATCTTCCTCGCGACGCGTCGTGGCGGGTCTTCGGCGACTGGCTGGCGGTAAGGCCGCGCAAGCCCTTGACGGTGGGAGGCACCACCCATCCCGCCGACGCGCTGATCGTCATCTCGCTTTCCTCTTTCCTCGCCGGCGGACGCCGTTTTGAGACCCTGTTTCAACCAGGGGAAAGGCGCTCCCTGCAGTCATTCTTCTGGAATGACGGGAAGCTTATTATCTCCTACCTCGCGAACCTCGCCCCGCGTTTCGAGGTCTTCACCCCGGGTCGGCAGGAATGGACGCGCCGGACCCTGGACGCGGTGCCAGCGCAAGGGACTGTCCACCTCTGGTCTCTCGATGCGGAAAATCACGAGACCAATGGAGAGGTCCTCGTTTCGGCTCAGGACCCGATCACGCCGCCGCAGCTCTTGCTATTCGATCTCAATGCCGCGCCGTCTCTCAGCGCTTCAGCAATCCTGAAGCGCAGCCCGGAGAATTTCGATGCATCCGGACTGGTGGTCACGCGCCACGAGGCAGTCTCTATCGATCATGAGCTGATCCCCTATACGCAGGTTGGTCCGGCGAACGGGAACGGAGATGCTCCGATTCACCTTTCCGCTTATGGCGGGTTCGGCATATCGCTCCTGCCCTACTACAACTCCCCGCTGGGCAAGCTGTGGCTCGAGCGCGGCGGCACGTGTGTGGAGGCGAACATCCGCGGCGGCGGCGAGTTCGGCACCCGCTGGCACGATGCCGGGCGCAGGGAGGGCAAGCGTCTGGCCCATGACGATTTCGCCGCCGTTGCCGCCGACCTCGTGCGAAGGGGCATCACCCTGCCGAGGCGGATTGCCGCTGAGGGCGGCTCAAATGGCGGCCTGCTGATCGCAAACATGCTGACCCGCTATCCTGAGCATTTCGGGGCTCTGTTCTGCACAAATCCGCTTATCGACATGCGTCGCTATTCCAAGCTCTTGGCGGGCGCGAGCTGGATCGACGAATATGGCGATCCGGACAAGGCTCACGATTGGGCTTTCCTGAAGGAAATCGCCGCCTATCACGCCGCGGCGCCGGGACAGCCCTATCCGCCTATCCTGATCGCCACCACGAAACGCGACGACCGCGTCCATCCGGGCCATGCGCGCAAGATGGCCGCAAAACTGCAGGCTCTTGGCTATCCCGCTTACTTCTACGAGGCCAGCGCAGGCGGGCACGGCTACGGCAAGGACAATCGGGAGCAAGCCGCATTCATCAGTCTAGGCACCAATTTTCTCCGCAGCGCAATCGGCTTCAACGATCACCTTCCGGAGATGGCGGAACGCGTTGCAACGCAAGAGGAGCGTTTGAGCTCCATCAACAATTCATTCGAGCAGGAGACGAAATAGTGCAGTGCATCCTTTCTGAACATCAAGGAGTGAATCTCATGGCGAGAACGCGAATGGGCGTAGCGCGGGCAATAGCAGCGGCGATGGCCCTGATCATGGTGGGACAGCAGGCCGTCGCCGCGGAGCCTGCGCAAGCAGAGACCGTCCTGGCGGAGACGGGAGCCTCGGTCACCGAAGCGCCAAGCCCTTGGCAGGTCCGCTTGCGGGCGTTGGGCGTCGTTACGAAAGATCTGGGCTACGTTGATACGCTTCCCGGCTCCGGTCTTTCGTATTCGGACACGGTGACGCCGGAACTCGATATCTCGTATTTCTTCACCGACAACATCGCCGCCGAACTCATACTCGGTACCACCTATGCCAACATCGCGGGCCAAGGGACGATCGGAGGGTTGGGCAACATCGGCAAAGTTTGGCTGCTGCCGCCGACGCTCACGTTGCAGTACCATTTTACCGATCTCGGCGCGTTCAAGCCTTATGTCGGCGCCGGCGTGAACTACACGATCTTCTACAACCAGGACACTGGCAGCGCTGATGCTCTCAAGGTGAAGAACACGTTCGGCACGGCGCTGCAGGTCGGATTCGACTACATGGTGGACCAGCACTGGGGCCTCAACTTCGACGTGAAGAAGCTTTTCCTGAAGCCGGACTTCGACGTCACGGTGGCCGGCGCGAAGCTGACGGGGAAGGCGGAGCTCGATCCCTGGCTGATAGGCGCAGGTGTCACCTACCGCTTTTGAATATCAGAGTGAAGTCTGCTTCCCGACTGCCGGTTTAAATGAAGGGCGCCTCGCGCGCCCTTTTTTACGGTCGACACTGCAGGGCGAGACCTCATGAAGCCGATTGTCGAGAGGGCGGGGCTCTCTTCCGGCGGACCAAGAAGGTGAACTGGCCAGCTGGCCCCGCGCCTGAGATGGAGTGCTCAGAAGCGCTTTGAATCGGGACGGGCTTTGGTATTGTGGGTGGAATGCTTCAGCCAGACCATTTGCCAGCATCGTCTCCCGGACGTCATGTCTGAGCTTCGTGTCAGCGCAAGGCGAACACGCGGCTCCTAGATGCCGACAAGATGGCTGGTTCAGCCATGCTGCGACAGTTGCCTGTTTTTTCAGTTCTTTGCTGTTCGTGCGCTAACCGCAACGCTCGATACTAGTCTCGCGTGCCTGTCCCAGTGGGGTGGGCGGCAGAAAGCGATTAGGCCCGCTGAAAGAGGCAGACCGCATCCGGAGACCGTAACCAAGAGAAGGACCTGAAGCGAGAGCGAAGGTTGCGGGAGGCCGCGGCGGGCCTAAAAGGGGATGCCGACCAACCCCCCACGCCCCAGGAAAGGCGGACAAAAACCGCAGCGGCCGACTGTCCAATAGGGTGCGCCCGCGCCAGGCGAGCCAAATGGCAGGGGCTGCCGGGGGACCCTAAGAAAAGCGGGTTGGGTTCACGAGCCCCCGGCGCGCGCCATCAGGCCGCCAGCTACTTGGAGGGCGGGGGCATCAGGTCTGTTTGTCGGGCCGAACCAGATCCATGTGGCTGACGCCGAGGGCCAATGCCAGTTCATAGATCGTGATAATTGTCGGATTTCTTCGGCCTTTCTCCAAGCCGCTGATGTACTGCTGACTGAACCCGGAACTCTCCGCAAGCTGCTCCTGCGTCAGATGCTTCCTTTGCCTGATCCTCTGTACATTCCGACCGACCAACTTGCGCATATCCATGCACGCAAGCCAGCGGATCAGGCGGCTTGAGTTTATCAACTATAATATGTAATCCACATTTAGCAGGCAGAGGGCTTCGCGGGTCCATTGTCCGGAGATCGAATTAGCGATGTTACAGCCCAAATCGAACACGCCGTTCGCCGACGAGGTCCCCTGGTCGGACCGCATTACAGCCTACGACAAGGACCACTTTACAACCTATATGAGGCTTCTGGACGCCTCGGCCGACAACGCCACTGAAGAGGAAATGGCCCATGTGATCCTCGGCATTGATCCGGCACGCGAACCTGAGCGCGCACAGAACGTTCTTCGCAGTCATCTCGACCGCGCAAACTGGGTGGTGACGAGCGGCTACAAGGATTTGTTCGCCAGTTGACGAAATGGGCGGTGCGGTCGCTTGGCTTCAAGCAACGAAGTCGCGTAACCACCCTGCATCGACGCATCACCACAGCGCGAATGCGCTCGATCGCGAGGACTTCCAGTCGGCGCGGATAGCCCAGTGCTTCGGCACCCGCAAGCCAAGCGTCGAAGCGCCTGCAGGACGAAGCGGAGGCGACGGCAGCGCGCTTTGAGCGAAACAGGATTTTTTGCAGTCGCCCTTACGCCGCAACTGTTGACACTTTCAAGAGAGTCCGGAGGCGGCTTTCAACCGCCGATCGGGCCAGATCGCGTCCATAATGAGTCGGACGGGCAGCAAAACGCTAGCGGCACGAGCTGGAATGCGGGCTCGCACCGCAGGGGTATATGCTCGCGGCGCCCCCCCAGAAATGCCGTTGCGCAGCATGCCAGCCTCGCCACGTCGAACAGCGATCTCGCCGGACGGGTGTGACGATAACCGCCGCAATCCTTGTGGTCCCGGGCAACTTGCCTTCCCCGCGCGTGGGTTCGCAGGCAGACAAGCGTGATGACGCAGGCGGTCGGCATAATTATGCGCAGCATGCCGAAGCGTGGCTCAACGGGCAGCTTGCGGCATCAAGGGTGACCTTGCGGGACACTAGTTAAGTGTAGCCCGGCCGCGGGGTCCCCGGACTGGTCGTGACCACGACCGATAGCATTGCGCCACCTATGGGCGCGCCCGCTTGGGCAGCGGTTTGGGACCATTCCCGCGCAACTGGCCTCAACAAGACGGAGACAGGAACGATTCCGACGTTTCGCTAGCCGCAGAGCGGGATTTGAGGACATGGCGCCCGCCCTCGCCTGCTCTTCGCTGGCGGTACGCTTCTGTCTCATCGTTTTGTCCTCCGCTCGCCAATCGCTGCTCCCAGGAAGCGGTGCGGCGGCGAGTCATGACAGGAACGGACCCGCCGTCTGAGCCGCACCGCATCCGAAGGACCGGAACGAGGAGAATGACCCGAAGCTCACAGCTAGCTAGGGTTGCGGGACGCCGCGGCGGGCCTAGAAGGATGCGGCGCCACCTGCTGGAAGGCGCAACAGAGAGAATTGCGAGAGTCTTACGACGCGCGCTAGGAGGCGCAGCGGAAATGGTCGAGACGCCCTGAGCCAAGAAAAGCGGGGAGCGACCCACTGGCACCCGGCACGCGTGATGGGCGCGGGCGCCCCCTACGTCCGCAGGCTCAACAGAATCTCACACGGATCAGCGTCGAGGGCCGCAGTTACGTCGAGAAACTCAATGATATCGAGACGCCGCTCTCCACCCTCATATTTCGCCACGAAGGATTGCGGACGACCAAGCTTCTCAGCCACCTGCGCCTGCGTCAGTCCTTTGACCTTGCGCAGTGAGATCAACTGGGTCAGAAACCGCTGGTGGCGGGAAGATCGAAGAGATTTGGGCATTAAGGTGAACCGGTCAGGTGAAGACCGGCTCAGCGACTAATCCCCGCTTCGGATTATCCCATTTTGGGATATTCTGCCTTGGATCCAGCGATCAAGATGCGAGGTTCGCGGCAGACATGAATCGAACAACGGGAACAGATTGGACTGAAAGCTCAACACTGCTCGACGAGGTCCCTTGGTCAGACAGCCTCACGAGCTATGACAGGCAGCATTTCAAAATCTATCTGAGGATCCTCGACGCCTGCGCCGACAATGCTACCGTAGAGGAGATGGCCGATCTCATTCTCGGTATTGACCCGGCACTTGAACCGGGGCGCGCCCGCAAAGCTATTCACAGCCATATCGACCGGGCGAACTGGATGATTACGACCGGCTACAAGGAACTGTTCCGGGCTGACGAAAAGGGCAAGGCGTTCGCTTCTTGAGCAACGAACTGGCTACCGCCATTCATCGGCACATGGCCACGGCGCAGCGAACGCGGTCGCACAGATGATCGGGAGGACCTTTCCAGTAGGCGCCGACCCGCGGTTGGCCGACGCAATTTTCCGGTGGGAATCACCCGCAGGCGAACCGTTGAGCGCCCGCAGGACGAAGCCGAGGCGGCGAGAGCGCTCTTCCAGCGAAACAGGGTTTGGCAGTTGCCTTTGCGTCCTTAGCGATCTCGCTGGATGATGCGACGACAACCCCGCAGTTCCTCGTAGCCTCGCTCCCCGCAGTAGTATGGTTGGGTATGGACAGAGTGCCGAACAGATTCGGGCCGCTGAATATCCGAATTGCAATCAACGGCGAGGCGCTATTCGACTTGGGCTGGGCACGCAACGTGCAGACCCCGAGTTTCGCTGCTCGATCGCCGCAGCAGTCTGATTTGACCAAATGAACTGGCAAGGAACTGGCAGCTAACGCGGCAGCAAGGGCACCATGCGCGCCTTTAATCATCGTGAACCCCCGGTTACAACGAATTTAAAGACTCTTCACGACCGAAATCACTGACAAGTGGTACGTTCCTCAGCAAGTCTTCGGCGGCCCCGAAAGTGTTAGGTCATACAAAGAAGTTGAAAGCTGATCATCCTGCAAGGCCGCACAGCCGCCTGTTTGGATACCAAGAGATTGAAAAAATGTCTTCCCTGCCCTGGCAGCAACACCCAATCCAAAAAACTACAAGCGCGGGCCAATTGCTTTCAGCTCGCCGGATCATCGTGAAGATTGGCTCTGCACTGCTTGTCGATCCACAAACGAGAAAGCTGCGCGGCGCTTGGCTTGAGTCGCTAATAGCCGATGTCGCCCGATTTTTCTCACGCGGGCAGCAGGTGATTCTCGTCACATCCGGTGCTGTCGCGCTTGGATCTTGTCAATTCGATGGGTTAGACAGACCACTCAGAATTGAGGAGAAGCAAACGGCGGCGGCAATTGGTCAGGTTCGACTTATGCTTGCTTACGAACAGAGATTAAAGCGCCATGGTTTTGCGTCGGGGCAAATGTTATTGACCAGCCAAGACATAGAGAACCAGAATCGCCGGCACAATGCATGGTCGACCCTTCAACAACTTCTCAAAATCGGGGCCGTACCCATCATCAACGAGAACGACACGACCGCAACGGCCGAGATCTGCTTTGGCGACAATGACCGGCTGGCGGCACGGGTCGCGCAGATGGTAAATGCCGACCTTTTAATTTTGCTTTCTAACGTAGATGGCCTATTCACGGAAGACCCGCACGACAATCCGTTGGCTCGTCTCGTGACAGAAGTGCGGTGCATTACCCCCGAGATAGAGGCCATGGCGGGTCATTCTCTCACCCGCTATAGTTCGGGTGGCATGGTAACAAAGTTAATGGCAGCAAAGATAGCCATGGGCGCGGGATGCGGCATGGTCATTGCGAGAGGAACCGAACCTTACCCGCTCGCCGCCATCGAGAACGGTTCGCCATCGACGTCGTTTGTTCCGATCGCCAAAGATAAAGCTATTCGCGGGACCTTTGATGAACTCTGGCCGCCTGAATAACTCCAGCGACCGTCAATTCGCGGACGGGCTTGCAATGCTATCTGGCGCAATGTTGCGCAAGGAATGAGCCTGCCATCGGAGGCTAGTGCACCTACTGAAGCGGCCTCTGCAAAGCATAGAGGAACCAAGGTCGAAGCAGTTTACTAATCTAGAGAATTGAAGATCGTGAGGAGGCTAACAGCGCTACGGCCTGGTTTTTGGTGCGCACGCCGAGCTTATTCCTGGCATTATCCAGATGAAAAGCGACCGTGCGCGCTGTGATGCCCAAGATGCAGGCCGTATCCAAGGCGGACGTGCCGCGCGCCGCCCACCGCAGGCAATCATATTCACGTGGTGTCAACAAAATGCCGTCCACCGTTCGATTGACAGAGAGTTTGCGGCGAATATGAATGTGAAAGCACATTGCCATGAGTTGGAGCGCCTGCTCATACCGCTCGGCGACGCGCAGTAAAGCGGACGGCTCACGCGCTGCAAAGGTCATCGCAGCAACACGGCCTCTGCGATCGACAATCGGGATCGTCAATCCAGAGCAGATGCCGAACTCTGCCGCTTCAGCGAACAGCCTTTGCTGAACCTTCGATGTCTCAAAGCCACGAAGGTCGCATTCCCATTGGAATGGACGTTCGGCAAGTCGCGCACGCATGATGACGGGATCGACTCTCTGATACTGGTTTCGCAGATAGTGCGCTGTCCAGGGACGCGGATAATTTGAGATCAACTTGGGCTCGCCGGAAGGTTGTGAGGGCAGGGATAGATAGGCAAACGTGAGTAGATCAAATTTTGAGGCCGCGCTGGCCAAGGCATCCCGAAAATCTGTTTCGTCGACGCTCTCCGAGAGCCTTTCCAGAAATGTCTCGAATACAAGCGGCATATCCTTTGTCATTGTCCTGACTCAATTTCTCCACCTGTCTGTTGCGCGCCACGCCGACTGGAGGCCCGGTAAAGCGACCCGCTTAACCGCTGCCCGCATCTCTGCATGGGCCGCCTGACAGTCTTGCAGAATGGCGCAACGTCTGGATCTTCGCTCCGATGATCCCAATGGCAACTACGCTGGACCTTGGGACGGCTATCTCCGCGACGCTTGAGCATCTCTCCAAACGCAATTGTGCAATGAGAGAGCCCTCTCGGAGTGAAACGACACAGCGCCCCTGCATCAGTGGTGAGAAGTCATCCTGCGCCATCATGGTCAGCGGCATCTAAAGGAATCATCAGTCCAGAGGTTGCTGCGTCAACGTCGCTCCGCACGAAGAAGAGAATGACAGGCGCTCATCTTCGCCGCTCTGGGCACTGTGATCTGGAACGTAGTTGCGCCGCTTCTGTGTGTTGCTGGGCAGATCGACTTCAAAGATCATACGGATGCCGCCGTTCCGTAAAGTTCAAATTGCCAGTCTATCATCTTAAGCCGGGACCAACCCAGGCCGGTACTCTCGCTCGACACTGCTGCGGCGACATTCCATTGAAGATTCTGAAGCACTTTGCGAAGTGCGAAGCAGACATGAACCCGCAGGCCATGGCAACGTCAATGATGGGCATCCGTGTGCCTTCGATCAGGCGCTTTGCATGCTCTGTTCGAATCCGGAGATAGTGACGCACCGGCGGAAGTCCAATATGGGAAGCGAACAAGCGTTCCAGCTGGCGCCGTGACACTCCGGCTTTTTGCGCGACCTCGTCCATTGCGAGCGGGAACTCCACGTTTTCTTCCATGATCCGCATTGCCATCAGGAGCTTGTCGCTCACGCCGACAAAGGCCAGGCCCGCTGGGCCGGTCTGGCGGTTTGAACCTGAGCGCTGACCTTCAACTGTCGCGTGGCGGCAGACCTCCTGGGCAATATACCCGCCGGCATGGCTGCCGATCAGATCCACGGCCAGGTCGAAGGCTGCCAGTTCTCCTGCGCAGGTTGAATACTGGCCGTCCTTGACAAACAAGGAATCGCTTACACGAGCCTGGTTGAACACTTCGGCGAACGCAGCGAGGCGCGACCAGTGAATCGTACAGCGTGTGCCTGCCAGAAGGCCCATTCGAGCAAGCAGCCATGTCGCTGTCCCAACGGCAGATATCGGCACCCCGCGACGCGCCATCGTTCGCAGGAATCCATTGAGCTCAGGTGTCAGTTGCCGTTCGACCGGCTCGCCCGTCATAATAGCGAGCTGGTTCGGTCTGCGATCTTCCGCGCCTAATACCAGCTCGTCTATTGCGAAATCGACAGCAACCGAAAGGCCGTTGGCGCCCTCAATAGGCCGGGCGTCAAGGCCGGCGATTCGCCACCGGAACAGGGGCAGCCGCGACACCGTATTGGCGATTCGGAATGGTTCGAGGTAAGCGTGAAGCGCCAAGTGCGAGAACCCGGGCAGCACCAGAACCACTAGATCAAACGGTCGGCCGGCCGCCGAAATCGCCGGCGCGGCCCACGACTTTATGACACTGATATTGGCAGGCGCGTTCATCAGGATCCGTATGTGACCAATGCTTTGCCGAACATGCCGGCTTCCGGTTTGACGCCGAGGCCTGGCAGTTGCGGCACGGCGATGTGACCCTTTTCGATAACAACCGGGTTCTTCGCGTCGAAATGTCCGTCGATATATTCCTGCGCGATCCAGGCACCCTCCATGCGGCACGGCTCTACGGTCGCGGCGAGATGGACGCAGGCCGCCGCAATGATGTCGCCACCCCAGGCGTCGTCGCAGCTATGCGGCAAGGAGCGGATGGCACAAAGGTCGCGAACGGCCGTCATCTTTGTGAGGCCTCCAAGGCGAGTGACCTTGAAGCCAAAGCCGTCAGCGATGCCCTGGGAGATCGCCTTGAGTACGGCATTCTGATCCTCTGTGTTCTCGTCCAGATATATAGGGTGCGTTACCCTGCCCTTCAGTGTGGCGACCTCATCCATAGTGTTGCAAGGTTGTTCGAAAACAAACGGGATTGCCTCACATAGCCGATCAAGATGGATTGCAGAAGCGACAGTGAGGCCTCTGTTGCCATCCACAGCGATGCGCGCTTTGTAACCGACTGCCTCCCAAACTTTGCGAATTGTGGCCACGTCCTCTTCGAGAGAGCGCCCCGAGATCTTGACCTGAAGGCGCAAGTAGCCCGCCTTCAGCTTATCGGCGGCAATTCGAGCGGTTTCATCCGGTGCGCCGACGATCAGCGAATAGTAGGCTGGAACGCGGTCGGTCAGCGCGCCGCCCAAGAGAGTCGAGACCGGAACGCCTAGCTGCTGGCCGAGGAGGTCCAGGAGCGCCATGTCGAACGCTGCCTTGGCATAGCCATGCCCGTTGAGGCGTTCGTCCATGCGTTTTGTTAGAAGCCTGATCGAGGCTATCTCAGAACCGACGAGCCCCGGGGCGATTTCGGCTATCGCTGCGCGGGCGCCCAATGCATGATGCGGTTGATATAGCGGCCCAACTGGACAGGTTTCGCCCCAGCCCGTGAGTCCGTGATCGGTCACTATCTCGAGAAGCGTGCTGTCCAGCGACTCCACCTCGTCGCTCGCCATACGGTAGACGCCGCCCTTAACCGGTAGCCGAGTGGTATAAAGGTTGATGTGATCGATGTGCATGACGTGGGTCAGAAGTCTTCATTCAGGGCATCGACGGCGGGGATTTCCCGTGAGCGACGATCGATATACGCGCGCAATTCCTCGTCCTTCGCGACATCGAGCTTAGGTTCTTCATATTCGTCCAGAAGACGGCGTGCATGATCGAGCGCGCGTTGCTTGATGTCCTTGGAGCCATCGGCGTACCACTGCTCGATCGAGTTATTGTCAAACAGTTTCGGGATAAAGAAGGCCTTCTCGAAGTTCGCCTGTGTATGCGGATGTCCAAAGTAATGGCCGCCGGGCCCGACATCGCGGACCGCAGCCAAGGCTTCGTCAAAGTCGTCCCACTGGATGCCTTGGGTCATGCGATAGCCCATAGAGCAGACTTCGGCGTCGACGACGAACTTCGCGATCGAGCAGTGCATACCGGCTTCATTCCAGCCAGCCGAATGCCAAATGTAGTTTGCGCCTGACATCAGCACGGCCATCATCGTCATCGCACTCTCATAGCCGGCTTGCGCATCGAAGACCTTGGCGCCGCCGAGCAGGTTTGAGGTACGCCAAGGGACATTGTAGCGGCGAGCCATCTGACCGATCATGAAGTTCATGAGCGATATCTCCGGCGTCCCCGCCATCGGCGCTCCCGATTGCATCGACACGGTCGACAGATAGTGCCCATAAATCGCGGGGCAGCCCTTCCGGACCACCTGCGTATACGCGAGTGCAGAAAGCGCCTCCGCATTGAGCTGAGCCACCGCCGCCGCGGTGGAGGCCGGCGTATTAGCGCCGCCGAGAACGAATGGCGAGCACAGAACGGGCTGATTGCGCCGGCAGAAAGCACGCATGCCGCCCAGCATAACCTGGTCCCACACGAGCGGCGAATTGCCATTGCAGTTTCCGGTGGTCACTGCATGCTTGTCGAGGAAGCCTTCGCCGAACAGGATCTCGCACATATCAAGCACATCCTCCGCATTTTTGGGCGAAGTAGTCATGCCCATAAATATCTTGTCGGAATGCCTCATTGACGAATAGGTGATGTGCAGGTGCCGATGCGCGACAACAATGTCCATTGGCTCCACGATGTGGTGCGCCGATGAATGCAACGCCGGCATCATGTGCGCTAGCTTGTGAAAGGTCCCAAGGTCCGCGATCGTCGGGCCACGCCGGACGTCATCTAGATCGCGCATGTAAGGCGCGCCGGTCATAGGCACAAAGATAGATTTGTTGCCGCCGAGCGCGACATTCTTCGTCGGATCCCTAGCGAAATAATCGACTTTGGGGGGGATGGTCTTGATAAGTTCCATGACCAAGCCGCGGTCGAGGTGAACGCGGTCATCCGCCCGCACGTCCGCTCCGGCTCTCTTCCAGTCCTCGATTGCGATCGGATCGCGAAACACTACGCCTACTTCTTCAAGGATCGCGAGAGAAGCCTCGTGAACGCGCTCAACCTGCTCGGCATTCATCGGCTCTACGACCGGCAGGCCGCGCTTCAGCGTCGGCAACATGTCGACCTTCGGCGCCATGCGGATCGTCCGCCGCGCTTCCCGCCCTCCTCTACGAGAAAGTTGTAGCTGAGCAGTCATGCCGGCCTCCAGAATAACGGTACGGCCCGTGTGAGCCGGCCTCAACTATTGCTGGAGCCCGAAGCTTTGACCTACTGCAAAAGTCTCACGCGTCTGTTGACTAACGCGCGGCCGTGGTCGGGCCGTCCGATCAGATAGCTCGCATCGACAAGAAAGACCGGTTCCCGCCGAAGGCAGGTCACGGGTGCACACTCGACGAGTGCGTCGAGGAAAAAAATTCAATCGTGAGACTACTTTTTTGCGCCAACGACCTTGTGCGGTTCCGTGCTAGCAAGTGTTGGTTGGTGTTGGTGGGACTCAAAATTGTGACTCTAGACGACAACGTTGCGTACGTTTGGGGCTGGATTCGCAGCATGGTGAAATTTGCGGGATCTGGGACAGCCCTGTTGCTCCTGAGCCGGCCCAAGTATCGGTTTGACGCAACGTCTTGCAGTAAAACTGGCCTCGAATGAGACGAGTGTACGCCTCGACATGTTTCCCCCGTCCAAGAGGTGACTGAGGCTTTTTTGTAAAGAACCGCTTTTCCCAGATGCAAAGGCGTTTGGAAAATCTCTGTCAGAACAAACAGCGAATTGAACGCAAGGAGGGCATCTCTCCCGGCGCACAATCTCGACGCTTCTATGCGAAATAGACGGACAGGAAATTTGATCGAAGCTTGTGAGGCGCCCCGGGCGCCTAAAGATGAATGGAGTCGAAAATTGTCGAATAGTTGGAAATATGACCGCGCTAAGAATGCCATTGATGCCCGCATCAAGGACGTTGAAACGGTGACGGTCGCCGACTACAAGCGGGATACGTCACTGACGTCCATACCGACGAACAAAGCCTACCGAATAGATGCTGTTCACCTCTACGCCGACATTTTGAACCTTCGAGACATGCTTAAAAGCACCGCGACGGAAGGAGAGACCTGCCATAAGAGGACACTCCGCTTTCTCAATCTTCACTACAGGGCCGTACACAGAATCTTATCAGCGTCGGATGCCCTGCGTGTCGATTTTCATAACCAGCGCCTCCACGCGGTCGTCGCCAAGCCCTACGGCGAGGATTCGGAAGGCGACCGCGTGAACCGAGCGGTGGCGATTGCACGGTTGATCAGCGACGTCCTGCAGGAAACGGGCGACGATGATGAGAACATCCCCGCAGCGCAGGTTCGTATTGGCATAGACAGCGGCCGTGCGTTGGTCGTCAACAACGGCCGCAACGGCAACCGAGAACCGCTATTCCTTGGCCGCCCTGCCAACATGGCCGCAAAGATCGCGTCGAACGGAAATGACGTTGGAATCTATCTCAGCAACGAGGCACGATCTGCAATAGGCCTCGAAGAGCTCGATGCTGGGGACATACCGCTTACGCCGTTGACCGACGCAGAGATCTCCGAGTGCCAGGATGCAGCGCAGCTCGGCTTGAGCAAGGACACCCTGGTGTCGGAATGGCACGCCGACAACAAGAACAATCCAATCGGCTCCTTTGTCTTCACGCGAGTCACGCCACCCCTGCGAGCTCTCGACATCCCTTTGCTGACCGCGGGCAACTCAAGACGGATGGAGACGATTTCGGTCTACGCTGACGTCGACAATTTCACAGCCTATGTGGACGCCCATATCGACGATGATCCGGAAGACGTTGTTCGCTGTCTCCATGTCATCCGCTCAGAACTTGATCGGGTTCTTTCTTCCGACTTCTCGGGACGTCGTATCAGGTTCATCGGTGACTGCATCCATGGCCATTTGATGGAGGGTACCGCCTTTCAGACCTACACCGAGGACACGGTATCGACTGGAACACTTTGCGCCGGTGCCTTCAGGAGCAGCTTCGACCTAGCGCTTGAGCGGCTGCGCGCGAATAACGTAGATACGGACGGTCTGGGATTGGCGATTGGTTTTGAGTATGGACCAACTGCCATCACTCGACTTGGCATGCAGGGCAATCGTGTTCGCTGCTCCACAGGACGAGCAGTCTTAGGATCAGAGGACGAACAGAAGCGCTGCACTGGCGAGCAGACGGCAATCGGCCAAACCGCATATGACGGAGGCCCGGCATCGGTGCGCACGCTCTTCGGAACGTCGAGGCGAAAGTCAGGTCTCACGTATGATGTGGTGCTAGAAGCGCTCGTTGCCGATGAAAACAAGGTGGCCAAAGCCATACACGCTGCCGCTTACGTGGTGGTGAGTCCTTCAATAGCCAGAGCTGCCGAAGAGCCGTTCCGACCTTACTGGGAGAAGTGCTAACACCGATGTCGGCCGTTTGGCTATTGGCTGAGACTGCAAACTTGAACCATGCCGTCTTCATCCGCGAGAATGGCGAGAGCGCAATCTTTGCTGTCCAGCCCCCGCTTGCTTCCGGTGCCCCAGGGACTAAATTTCTTATCGATGTCAAGAGGGTCGGCGAGACGGTTAAAGCTCGCGAATTGAAACCGGACCATCTTCCATCGTTCTGCCCGGAACGCCACATAAACTTCGACGGAAGCTTCTGTCTTTTTTGGGCGGAGCTCGAGCCTCATACCATCGACAGTCATGAGGCGGCGGCTGGATGGTGGCGGAAGTTGCTACTTTTTCTCCTTAGGCAAGGCGCCGCCGCGGTAATACGCTCATGGCCTGGAAAGGCCGATGCTAGGGCCCACGGGTCAGAGGCTGCGAAACTTCAAGCGGTCGCGGAATTCAATGCGTCCAACCTCGGCCAAGCGTACATAGCTTTTCTTCGGGAAGACCGTTTTTCGACCGTGGAGAAGCGGGTAAACAATGAGCGCCGAGTGCGACTGCACTTGGACGGTAAGAGGCTGCTTTCAGTCGTGCGAAAGGAGCGTCGCGTCATGACGCTTCGGCAAAGATGCAAATGCGGCCATGAGAACCGCCCAATTTCCGCCTGCTCAGATCACGGTAAAGTCCTCGCAGATTTCGTCCTAGCGTTAGATGGCTGGCGTGAGGCTGAGCGGGCGTTCTTCAACAGTTTCAAAAACTCGACGCTGAAATGCTGCGGGACAATGGACAACTGTCCTCTCGCCAACATTCTAGGCGTGCAACTCAATGAAGCTGCGTAGGATTGCGATGGCCAGAAATGATCAGCAAGACAGTTATGAGAAACTGCTCTCCGCCAGCCATGGGCGGATGCTGGACCTCGTGAAATTTGCAGAAACGAAGAACGCAGCCCTGCTCACCTTTTGCTCGGTTTGGATGGGATCGATTATCACTATACTCCGATCCTTGGACGAACCGCCCATGGGCTACCGAGCAGCATTCCTTGTTGTTCTTCCTCTATTGGCCGTAGCGGCTGTCATATCATTGACTTCATTCTTACCAAAATTCCTACATCACTTTCATCGGACCGTGGATGGATCGGCGAACCTCCTATATTTCGGCGACATCGCAAAACTGCGATCAGAGGAATTCGGTGAAGCCGCCAGGAGGCGGTATTTTCCGGAGGATGGTCAATCCGCCACCGACGACTATTTGGACGACCTAGCGCTCCAGGTCGCCGTGCAGGCTCTCATCGCAAATCGTAAATTCAAGACTTTCAACGCCGCCGGCCGACTCGTCCTAGCTTCATTCATTTGCATGGCGGCCCCCCCGGTGGTCTGGGCTCTTCAAACTATTTGGACGACCGCTAAAAGATTGCTTCAGGTAGCCAGTTAACTCTTCAGGCGGTCAAAAGATGCCGAGTTATTTTAGATTGTGAAGGAAAGGTTTTCACGTGATCGCGGGGCAGCGCTTCTATCAAGAAGAGCCTGAGGCCAACGTCACTTCGGTGGGATTCCTGAGTCGCCTGTAGCCAGTAGGGTCTCGGACAAATTGTGGAATTTTCCAAGGAGGCAAAGTTGATTGAGCAGGATTGGCGGACAATGAAGTCTATTTCATTATCTCGGAATCTTCGGCGTCTTTGTGAACTCCAAAAGAGTGGCAACGCGCCAACCGGGAGAGGCCATCGGGCTGCTACTTCCACTGGACTTGCGTGAAGTCTATCAAAGCGAGTTGGCTGCGGCTGATCGATACCGATGGTCATGTCATCCAGAGGTCACGACCTCCAGTAAAGGGGACAGGCATTAGAACCGTGCCCCCACGCGATTGTATTCTCGAACTGCTGCAAGCGAGATGAGGGAGGCCGCTACAGACACGTGGAGCGCGGTCCGGTCCGCCGAGCGGGACGACGCCTCCTGTGTTGAAGGACCCGCCGTCAAAGGCCCAGCGCCTTCTGGAGAGTAAGCTCTTCCACGAAATGTATGTTGCCGCCCTTCTCGCGAAGCTTCAGGGCTTCGATGATCTTGGTCCCCTGATGGCTATGGAGCCAATCGCGCGAAGCGATCGCGGCTATGATCAGGTAGTCGGTGCTGCGGGAGACGCTCCTAGTAACCACCCCTCCCCGTTCTACGATCCATCCCTCGATAGCCTTTCTAGGCCCCATACTAAAGTTACCGGTCACTACAAATCCCGCGTTCTCGAACACCAACATGCTCGAGTCTCTCAGGACGCCGTCTATGGAGGGCGTGTTCCCGTAAGTTGGTAACCCGGTGTCTGCGCAGCTATCGCCGACCAATCGAACGATCCACTCGCCGATGTCTTCTTCTTCCTCCGTCGATAGATGCCCATCCGATATCGCCTTGGCAGCCACCCTCTTCAAAGCCGCAATCCTGGCGTCATCGAGGAGTTGCGCGTTCTGGTCGATGCGGTCGATCAGCTTTTCGACCTCCATGATCTTCAGGCGATTGTCGCAGGCAATCCCGGCACAGAAGCCGAAGAACCTGTTGCAGCAGTCATTTGGGCTGCTTTCGGAGAACGGTCTCAAGCGATAGTCGACGATTCCGGAGATGATCCCGAAAATTTCCCCACGGTAATCGCTGTATGCGGTGTCCAAATCCTGGATGAGGTCTGCTGCGTCGTCGTCTCCAAACAGCTGGAGGAACTGCTCGGCTTCGGCCCGAATTGACGCGATTTCCAGGCTCTCAATGGATTCGCTGGCCAGAACACCTTCAAGAAAACCCAGCCAGTATGCCTCGGCCTTCCGACGGTTGCTCTTCGCGTGTATTCGCCATAGCGCAGACCCGCCGTACTTCAATTCACCTGCCCCCATCATCCCCTCCCTGTACAGCAGTTTACGAACCATATTTGCGGCCGGTCCTCAGCGCAATGACATCAGTTCACGAGAACTGATTTTGCCGCGGATGGAGCCAAATCGTTGTGCAAGAGCATGACCAGAGTCTTCGATTCCATTACCAAATGCTCGCCATCAACGACCCTTTGCTGTCGATCATTGCTGCATCTGAAAACGGGCCGGTTTTCATCCCGGGGCCATCCGCCGTGAACGATGAAGTTTTTGTGCCTGACGCGCTGCGTGCATATGCCTCAAAGCGTAATGGTGTCCTTGTCTGGCACCGGTAAGTTGGGCGATCTCTCGCCTGCAGGTTTGGAGACGTCGTGGTTCTGGTAACACTTATAGATCGCATTACCAGGCGAATTCGTGAGAAAGTCGATCCGACAGTCTGACAAGGGGCGGAGAGCCGGCCCATTGGCCGGCTTCGTGGCCTAGGGAATCGGTAGCGGCAACTTTTTGGTACGGCCGCCGTCGATGACGTAAACCTGACCGGTCACGAAGGCGCTCTCTGCCGAGGCAAGCCAAACGGCTAGATTTCCGATATCGGTTGGCTCGCCAAGACGGCCAACCGGATGCATGGCGAGCAGTTCTCTGTAGAGGCGGGAGCTGTCGGCCATGCTATGTATGTGGATTTCACTGAGATCAGAATTGATTCAGCCCGGTGCAATGGCATTGCACCGGATGCCCTCATGCCCATGATCGACCGCTACTGCTGCGGTAAACCCGTGAATGCCGGCTTTTGAGGCGGAATATGCAGGATGGCCAGGATTTGGACGCTAGGCCTTCAATCGACCCGATATTGACCACGCTTGCACCAGTCCGGTTGCGGAGGTGTGGCAACGCCGCCTTCGTGAGCAGGAATGGGGCCTTAAGATTGATATCCATCATGTGATCCCAGTCCGCCTCAGCCATCTCATCGACCGTCTTCTCGAACATGACACCAGCGTTATTGACCAGGATATCCAGACCGCCAAGGCTTTTGACCACAGTTTCGACAGCGGATCGAATGTCGTTGGAATTCGCGAGATCCGCCTTCACATAGATGGTTCGATTGTTAAGCATCCCGTCAGGCGGCGAATTTCTCTGCACAATGGCAACTCTCGCCCCCTCCTCTACGAACCGCTGTGTAATACCGGCGCCGATACCACGTCCCCGCCTGTGACGATTGCGATCTTGCCTGATAGCCTATCAGCCATGGGTGCCTCAATAGAGAGCTTTTGCATCGTTCAATTCGACCGCCGTGCCCGTGACGGAGCGTAGGACATAGGAAGATTACCACGTCGGCTATTTGGTCTGGCTCCGCGAGCCGGCCTTAAGGCACCGGGTTGTTGGCCTCCGCTGCGGCTGTGTACGGATCGAAGCCAGGCCGGAGGGCCGGTACGCAGCATCGGCGCGTTGACTTCATTTGGGCACACCGCGTTGACCCGCGTCCCGTCACTTGCCTGGTCGCGGCCGAGACATTTTGGCAACGCCGCCACGGCTGCTTCGCTGATCCAGTACGCGGCGTGCCCAGGCCCGGGATAGGGTCCCCAGTAACATGCGACGTTCACAATGGCGCCGCCGCCATGTCTCTTCATGTGGCCTATGGCTTTCCGGGAGGTATGGAAAATGGAACTCACGCTAATCTCGAATGTCCGCTCGCAAAATTCGCCGGTCGTCGTGAGAATATTTCCTCGCGTGATGATTCCGGCTTTGTTGACGAGCATGTCGAGCCCTGTCGCCTGGACGGAGTACTCGATCAAATCCTCGCAATAGTCCTTGCTCCTGAGGTCACCAGCTTTGGTCCAGACATTCTGTCCGGATAGATTTAGTTCTGCCTCAAGCCTGTCGAGTCCGGCCTGGTCGAGGTCGCTCGCAACCACACGAAAGCCCTTTCAACGAACTGCCTGGAGATAGCTCGCTCTATGCATCCCGCAGCGCCTGTTATCACCGCAGTTTTCTTATCAATGCCAGTCACGGCTCAAGTCAACCTTTGAGAAAAGTTCCCATCATAATCTCTGAAAGGCCGCCGAAGACTAGTGGGGCAGTCCTGCAAAAGTTTCACCTCCTTGTTGAGTTGTCAGCCAGCGGCATCGCCACGGATTGTGCTACGCTACAGCGGTGTCGGACTTTGATCGGGCAGCGTCGCAGATCGCGAAGCATGGTTCGAGCAGTTTTACTAAGCTGCGGCGCAGCTGGGTTGGAATTGCGGCCATAATCGGCCGTAACGCAGATTATCAGCTGCAACCCGATTTCCAAAAGTACCGAGTGGTTGATATATTTGTCGCCCGGCGCGATTGTCGAAGTATTTGGAGCTTGAGATGGTTCGCCGCTATTACGACCTGCCGTCCCTGACTGCTTTGGCTGTTTTTGAAGCGTCTGCCCGGCACCTGTCATTCAAATTGGCTGCTGCCGAACTGAACGTCACTCCTGGGGCTGTCAGCCGGCAGATCAAAGCGATCGAGGATGAACTCGGTGTTCCGCTCTTCGCTCGGCTGGCAACCGGCGTGGCGCTGACAGGCGCCGGCGAAGACCTTTATGGCGCGTTGGCCAGCGGTTTTTCGCGGGCCGCAGATATCGTCCGAAATGTGAAGCACGGCGACCGGGCGAAGAACGTCACTCTCGCCTGCTCTGATGCGTTCGCGTCGATGTGGTTGATCCCACGGATGCCGGACTTCTGGACGCGAAATCAGGACATTGCCGTTGACCACCTGATTTCGGACAATCCTCGAGAATACCGGCGCGCCGAAGTCGAACTGCGTATCCGCTACGGGTTTGGATCGTGGTCGAATGAAGATGCTGAACTCCTTTTCGATGAAACAATCTACCCGGTATGCGGCCCTGGATTTGCAAGCAAGCATCGCGACGCAACAGCGGAGTCGTTGGCCGACCTTCCTTTGCTGCACGTTGACTGGGTGGATCCCGACTGGGCTGGCTGGGACGAGGTCTTGCGGCGCGCGGGAGTCTCGCATGGGCCGACCCGTGGTCGGCGCTTCGGCAAGTTCTTCGTGGCTCTCCAGGCCGCTCAAGCCGATCAAGGGGTGGCTGTTGGCTGGCACCGCCTTGTCAAGGCGCAGATCGAAGAAGGGAGTCTCGTCAGACTGACGGATCTCGAGTTGCCCGCCCCTGGTAGCTATTATCTCACCTGGTATGAAAATCGCACACTGTCCCCTGCCGCGCAGAGCCTCCGTAGCTGGATCCGGGAAACGGCGGCGCAAGAACGAGAAAGCTAGAGCTCTCTGCCGGCCCGCTTCTGCATCGCCCACAGCTTCAACGGCACTCCGATCGACATCAGCGGTTCTGGATACAGCCGAACTGGGGTTGGCTCGCTCAGGGCGTCTGCAACCATCGGCTCGTTGCTACCGGCGGCAAGATCGGCAGCCAGCATCCCATAGAGGGTAGCTTGCACCGTTCCAAGGCCATTGCAGCATCCGGCTACGAAGACCCTATCCTCAATTTCGCCGAATGCGGGCGCTGAATTGAGGGAGAGACACAAGTGGCCTCCCCAACGAAATTCCATCGGTATTTCACCCAGCATAGGGAAGCGCGCCTGGAACGATCGGTCGTGCGCAGCGCCGATCCGACGGATCTGCTTCTCACTGGTGGACATATCCGGATTATAGGTGAAGGTGTTGCGGACGAGGATCCGGTTGCCGATCCTCCGGATAGTTGATCCCATCGGATCAGCCGGGATCAGGCCCCAGTTCGGTTCACCGCCCAGAAGCGCCTGTTCGGTCCTGGAGAGCGGCCTTGTCATGCTGGCGTAGGTGAACACATGGAGCAGGCGTTTCCTGAAGAAGCCAAAGCTTTCAAGATGACCGTTGACCGTCAGTATCAGCCGCGGCGCGGTGATCTCGCCCCCGGTCGTCCTCACGGTATGCATTTTGCCGGTCTGCAGAGATATGACCGGCGAATTCTCGAATATATGGAGACCGCGGGTTAACCCTTGGGCGAGGCCGCGGATGAAGCCGGCCGGCTGTGCCATTACTGTTCCCGGCGTAAAGGTACCTCCGGCGAAGAAGTCGGTTCCGGTGATTTCCTTCAGCTGCAGCGCGTCGAGCCGCTCGAATGGCTCGCCTAATCCCGTCAGGTGCTCCTCGAACCCGCGTAGGGCAGAGAGACCGTGGCCGGTTGCCGCCCCATGAAATTTGCCGGCCCGAACAAAGAACTTCTGCAGACCGTACTCGTCTGCGGATGAAGCAGAGAATTCGATCGCGGCCCGGTTCAGGCGGATGCGCCGGCGGTCGCGGTCCTGGCTTCCGCCGTAGTGCTCACTGCCGAGTTCGTGCGGAAGATCGATCATGAAGCCGGAGTTGCGCCCGGCAGCACCCCAACCGATGCGTTGGGCGTCGACGACCGCAATGCGCTCGTCCGGCACCAGTTGGGACAGACGCCGCGCGGCCGCCAGACCAGCAAAGCCGGCTCCGACAATGAGCCAGTCTGCCTTGTGACGGTCGCGCAGCACCTCCGGTGCCTTGGGAGGCGGCAGAATACCGTACCAGCCGGACGGGACGTGTCCGCAGGCGTGCGGACAGCCGCGTGGTCGGTCATCTTTGCGATCGGCTAGTCTACCGAACGCGAGACCTCAGGATCGGAAATATCCGCCCAGATGGTCTTGAGTTCGGTATACTGGTCGTGGGCATGCAACGACTTGTCCCGTCCCCGAAGCCTGAAAGCTGGAAGCCGCCGAAGGGCGTCGAGATGTCTCCTTCCCCATAGCAGTTGATGGTCACCGTTCCGGCGCGGATGTCTCGCGCGATACGATGTGCCTTGCCAAGATTGGCTGTGAAGATCGAGGCTGCAAGTCCATATTGCGTGTCATTTGCTACCCGGACTGCTTCATCAGCGTTGGTAACCTTAATGACGGAAAGCACCGGTCCAAAAATTTCTTCCCGTGCAATTGTCATTTCGGGGGTAACATCGTCGAACACGGTGGGCTCGATGAAAAAGCCTTTCCCGCACCTGTGGGCGTTCCCGCCCGTGACCATCCTGGCGCCTTCCGCCCGCCCCTTCTTGATGTAGGCCATAATTCGGTCGAACTGCTCCTTCGAGACAATGGCACCGAGCCGGTTGGCTGGGTTCAGCGGTTCCCCCAGAGGCCATTCCCTGAGCTTGTGCAGGACCGTTTCCACCAGGCGGTCCTTGATCTTCTCGTGAACGATGAGGCGCGAATTGGACGAGCAGTTCTCGCCCATGTTCCAGAAGACCGCCTGGGTGACATGCTGTGCTACGACATCGAGGTTCTCGGCATCATCCAGAACGATGCAGGGGTTCTTCCCGCCGCATTCGAGCACGATGCGCTTGAGATTGGACCTGGCGGAATATTCCAGGAATTTCCGGCCGACATCGGTCGAACCGGTGAAGGCGACCATGTCGACATCGGGATGCAGGCCGAGTGCCTTGCCGGTGATCTCGCCGGGACCGGTTACGATCTGGAGGACGCCCGCGGGGATCCCCGCCTCATGCGCCAGTTCGGCAATGCGCAAAGTTGACATGTTGGTCTGCTCGGCCGGCTTGACGATTACGGAGTTGCCGCTCGCAAGAGCTGGCCCGATCTTCCATGCCAGTATCAGGATAGGGAAATTCCAGGGCAGAACGCAAGCGACCACGCCGAGCGGCTGGCGTACGATCATCGATACGACATCATCACCGGAAGGCGACGTCTGGCCGTAGAGCTTGTCGGTGGCTTCGGCGTGCCATTCCAGGCAGTGCAGGGCCTCTGGAATGTCTATGGTTTCGACGTCATAGATCGGCTTGCCGCTTTCAAGCGTCTCAAGCACTGCAAGCTCATGGGCGTCTCGCTTCATCAGTTTTACTAGCCGCCGCAGAACGCGCTTGCGCTCGCTCGGATGCGCACGCGACCAGACGCCCGATTCAAACGCCAGTCGTGCTTTTTCGACAGCGAGATCGACGTCGGGCTGGCCGCAGGAAGCGATCCTGGCGATGACCTGCCCCGTGGCGGGATTGATGGTTTCGAATGTATCCCCAGATTGTGCTGCCCGCGCCGTGCCGTCGATCACTGCGTTGGTAGGCAGTGGCAAGCTGTCCGCCAAGTTCTGGTACTCATCACGCGTTAATAGCGATGACATTCTCGGAAGCCCTCTTTTGGGATTTTGTAGTGATCGACGCGATGACTGCTTTAAGGGTGCGGATCGTCGACTCGAGTTCCCGCTTTTGTTGGTCGTCGAGTGCCCGCATAGGTCGGCGCACCGGCCCAGCCGGCAATCCAGCCAATTCGCACGCGAACTTGATGCTTTGGACGAACTTGCCGCCCTGTTCGAGAAGGCTCATCAGAGGTAGAAGGGCCGACATGATCTGCCGGCCCTTGGTGAAATCATTCTCAATAACGCACGCTTCGTACAACGCGAGGTGCTCAGCCGGCAGGCAGTTGCCCGCTCCGCAGACCCAACCCTTGGCGCCCCAGGCGAAGAATTCGAGCGCCTGATCGTCCATCCCGCAGAACAGGTCGATATGCGGATAGTCACGAGCCAGGGCGTGCAGCTGATTCATGCTGCCGCTCGACTCCTTGATTGCACAGAAATTGGAGCTGCGACCGACGCGGTCCAGGAACTCGAAATCCATCATCGTGCCGGTGCGTCCGGGATAGTTGTAGAGCATCACCGGCAGATCGGCGGCCTTGTCAATTGCAAGGGCATGATTGGCAAGTTCGAGCTGCGTGGGGACAGCGTAGTAGGGCGAACCTATCAGGATGCCGTCGTACTTCAGGTCCTTTGCAACCAGCGCATATTCGATGCAGTCTTCCGTGCGGATCGCGCCGACGCCAGCAATCAGGGGCAACTTCCCCTTCACCATGCTCCTTGCAAGCTTTAGCAGGACGACACGCTCATCGCGTGACTGGGCGTAGTACTCGCCTGTCGTGCCACCGACAATGATACCGTGGACGCCAGCGGCGACGAGGTGCTCGACCATGACGCAGAAGCCGTCACGGTCAATCGATCCGTCCGCATGAAAGGGCGTTGTGACGGGCGGAATAACGCCTTTGAACGACATCTGCCTCGCTCCGATGTGGGCTACAAAGTCAGTGTTATATGCAAGCCTGAAGGGCTCGGCAGCCGAAATAAAGTCACCTGGTAGGCAACTTTTTTGCGGTTCGAGCTATGATTCGCAAGGCTTGCCCGTCCATTTGATGGCGGGTAATTACCTGACGCGCCCTGCCTCTGCGAATGCGTGAAATTTTATAGTGACGACGGCGAGATGGTCGACCGGAGTACGTGGCCGTGTGTTTTGAGCCCTAGCGGGTATACGCCGAGTGCACTCGAACGACCCGCTTTGATGACCGGTAGCTATTTGGCTTTCACTACGGAGACGGTTAACCAATGAAAATGTTTGATCAGATCGTCACCAACGAAAAACTCCATCCGCAATATGTGAGCTTGCGGGACATGTTTTCGTATGCGCCGGCACGAGGAATGATTGACGAGATCGCAGAGAAGCTCGTCGACGTCGACGGCAACTTCGTTGAGCAGTTCCAATCAACGGGCTTTGACGCTCGGACTTTTGAGCTATTCCTGAATACCATGTTTGCCGAGCAGGGACATGAGGTCTTGCGCGACTATGATCGCCCAGACTTCTTGTTGCGGAGAGATGGCATTGAAGTCTTCGTAGAAGCGGTGACCGCCAATCATCCTGGTCAAGCAAGTGGTCAGCCATACCAAGCTTTTCCTGAACCGAAGTCGCTGGCGGACGCTTCGGAGTATCACCTGAACGAAGGGCCCATCCGTCTAGGTAGCCCCCTCTACTCAAAGCTGAAGAAGAGGTACTGGGAGTTGCCGCATGTGAAGGGAAAACCGCTCATCCTCGCTATCCAGGATTTCCATGCACCCGGATCCCTGGCGAACAGTTCATCGGCGCTCTCTATGTATCTCAACGGTGCAATGGCTACCTCGTGGAAGGACGAGGCTGGGTCGCTTTCTGTGAGCACGGCGCAGATCCAGAAACATGTCGGCTCGAAAGAAATCCCTTCAGGATTCTTTGCGCAGCCAGGGGCCGAACACATCTCGGGCGTACTCTTCGCCAACAGTGGCACGATCGCCAAGTTCAACAGAATGGGTCAATTGGGAAAACACCATTCGAATGCAGTGCACGTATTCCGCTACGGCACGCATTACAATTGGGACCCAAATGCCACCAGGCCATTCCCGTTTCTATACGAAATTGGCGACCCTGAAGCGCCGCCTGAAAGTTGTAGACAGGGTACCGAATTGATCCGCAACCCTCATGCGCTCAATCCAGTACCAACTGAGTGGTTGGGCGCCGCAGTCGAAACCACGTTCGCGAACGGACAGATTGTGCCGTTGATTGCTAAAGGAGAGGATTTTCTCCCTTACATGTCGATGACCACGCACTTCCCTTCGACTGCGTCTAATGACGCCATCAACCAGGCATTGATGCTGCAGTTCGAGCCGCTTCGCATGATGTTCGGATAGTTAGCGTGCCCATGACCCAAATCATCGACTGGCTCAGGCAAAGGCGCATGGGTTGAATCATCTCTCAACGAGGAGGTGAGCGCCATCTCGCTGCTCTGGACCCCGTTCGAGTCCGGCCTGCTCAACACCGAAGGGAGTGCCCGATCCATCTGCAACATGGTGGATAGCTGGCAAAAGGACGGGACACTCGACGCGCCATCCTTCGACGCGGAGCTCAGCTATTTTCGGATGAAGGTGCTGGATCGGTACGGCGCGCTCCTCGAAGGATAGCGCGCCCGACGCGGCGGCGCAGGGTGTTCGGGGTGAGAGGTGCATGCCGGACCGGCGAAGCTCGGCGGCTTCGTCGTCGATTGGCCGGTTGGCAGTGGAAGGCGCGAATGGTGCGTGACGCGATCAGCTCCCCACTCTGTGAGCAAGGCCACCTCGAGCGGGCCAAGATGGAAGGTGCGCGCGTCTCAGACATCAATGGCAACGAAGCTTCCTCCAGGCGGCAGATCGGCCACGTGTCGGCTACCGATATTAATGACCTGCGATCCCTGAGCCAAAAACCGAGCCTAAAAAGCAAGCCGAGCCACCCCCAAGCTCCCCACGCCTCGAGTCAGCGGGAATTGAAGGCCGTCTCACTGCGGTTGCTGGCGGGCTTGCACGAGCTGCACGAAATCCATGAGAGACATCAGCCACGACCGCTGGCTCTCGCGATAGGTATCATGGAGCTTCGCAGGCAGCACCAGCTGGAGACGCTGCCTTCATCTGGTCGGTCTGGTTCTCGGATATGGCCGGCTCAAGTGTCAGCAGATGCTTCGACGGTATCCGTGCCGCCTCCGGCAGCACCTGGCGCCAGCGGTCTTTCAGCGTCGATTTGGATTCCAGCATGGTCAGCAGGTCGGGAGAGAAGCCGGAATCAGTGTACTCGGCGTGGCCAGGAAACAGAAAATCCGGCCTGTTGCGGTTCTCGGTCTCCGCGCCCCGCGAAAACCGGATCGAGCGCGCCTGAAACAGCGCCTCCAGATGATGCTCCAGCGACTGCCCCGCCCGGGATTTCCGGCGGTTCTGCACGCTCAGGGAAAATGCCAGAAAACCGTCCACGTCAGCTGGTCGGACATTCGCATCCGCAGGTGGTTGACGCAGTTCGAGCGCAGTTGCAGCGCTTCACCCATACCTTCTTCGGCAGCATTCCCTATGACGGTTACGTGCGGCTCGCGGAACGCCTCAACGCAATAGCCCCGTTTCGCTCGCCGGCGAAAACCCTGCTTGTCACTACTGGCGCAGAAGCGGTGGAGAATGCCATAAAGATCGCTCGTTTCCACTCGGGTCGAAGGGGTGTCATTGTCTTTAGCGGCGGTTTTCACGGGCGCACGTTACTCACCCTTGCGATGACCTCACAGATCTATCCATACAAACGCGGTTTCGGCCCCTTCCCCACTGATGTCCACGCGCCCTTTCCTTCGGCTTATCGAGGCCCTGGTGTAGACGAGGCCCTCGAAGCGCTTCGAGACCTGTTCGAAACGCAGATCGAACCTGACGAGGTTGCAGCCATGGTGATCGAGCCAGTCCAGGGTGAAGCTGGTTTCCTGCCGGCGCCGCCCGAGTTCATACGCGGTCTGCGCGCCTTGTGCGACGCCCACGGCATCGTCCTGATCGCGGATGAAGTCCAGTGCGGCTTCGCTCGCACCGGCCAGGTTTCGCCATCGAGCATTCAGGGGTAGAGCCGGATCTTGTCGCGCTCGGAAAGAGTTTCGGTGGCGGGCTCCCAATCGCAGCTGTCATTGGCAAGGCTGTGATCATGGACGCCGTGCCGCCGGGCGGACTCGGAGGCACGTTCGCGGGAAATCCTCTTGCCTGCGCGGCGGCACTTGCCGCTCTGAACGTGCTCGAGGATGAGAACCTGACCGCCCGTAGCATGGAAATCGGCGAACGCCTCACCATCGGTTTCCGCTCTCTAAGCCGCCGAGGGAACAATCGCCAAATTATTGGGGAGGTGCGTGGCTTGGGCGCGATGATCGGCATTGAACTCGTTGGCGATACAGTGTCCCGGTGCCCGGCGACAGCGCTGACGGCAAACCTTATGAAAGAGGCCGCGATACACGGTCTACTACTCGCCTCGGCCGGACGCGCGCATAATATCATACGCGTCCTTGCGCCGCTTACTGTATCGAACGAGATCATCGACGAAGCCTTGGCGATTTTCCAGGATTCGCTTGGGCGGGTGGTCACGCGTTGCCACACTTGATTAGCCATGCTGCCCTCAGAAATAGAGTCCCAGAATAGGGCTGGAGATCTGAATGGTGAGCCTCCGCACCGGGGGTTGGTGGGCAGGGAATGGGAGACGGCTTGCGTGAGCGTAGCCGAGTACGGTTGACTACTCACACTTCGGGCCGAGTGCTCGCATTTGAGCATTCTGCCGACGCATCTAGTGCCCTGAACACTGCACCCGTCGGAAATCAGTCAAGATGCTTAATGTCACAGCAGCGGTTTAAGACGGGTGCAACAGATCCCTCAAGTAAACTTGCAGAACTTTTAGCCTCCAACCCACCGTTACATACCTCAAGTAGTACGGCTTAAGAACCGATTTGTGCTTAGTGTCACTGCGCCACGCAATCTAGGTGTCTACGATGGCAAGAAGAGCGCTAATATTGCTTGAAGGCACAATCGCGAATGGCGAGCTATACGTCCAAGCCGCCCAGCGTCTTGGCCTTCATCCAATTGTCCTGTCCGCTAACCCGGCGCAGTACGAATATCTTGCAGCGGGAAGCATTGAAGCAGTCGCCGTTGACACAACCAATCTCGACGCGCTTATCCACGAATGTTCCCGGTTGAGTGCGACCTATGAAATTGAAGGGATTACAACCGCCCTTGAGCCGGTCTATGCGACTGTTGGCGAGCTCTGTCGCCATTTCCAGCTTCCAGGACCGAACCCCATAGCAATTGCACGATGCTGCGACAAATTCACCCAACGTCAACTCCTCGCGGAGGGCGGTGTTCCAATCCCAGCTTACCGCTTGGCAGCCAATGCGCCCGAGGTAAACAGTGCTGCTCAGGAGATTTGGGCTCCCGGTAGTCCTTAAGCCAGCCGTGGGCGCGGGCAGCAGCGGGGTCCAGTTATGCCGTGACTTCGACGAGCTGGCCGAACACACGAGCTATCTGTTGGGCGAGAAGCACCTCTGGCAGACTTCGCCGAGGATACTGGTGGAAGAATTCGCGGAAGGCCCCCACTATTGGGCGCACCTGATGGGAAATGAGGTAATTGGTATTGAGGCCGCTGAGTTCGACTCGCCACCCTACTTCGTCTTTCGTGAAGGCTCGTTTCCGGCCCTGCTGGCGATGAAGAGTATGAACGAATAACCGAACTTTCGCTGAGCTGCTTGCGAGCCCTCGACCTCGGCTGGGGGCCAGCGAATATCGAATTCCGTTTGACAGAGCGTGGCCCAATAAATTGAAGTCAATCCGCGTCTCGCTGGCGGTCCTCAATCGGTTCAATTGGCCTACGGCGTCGATCTTGTCACCGAACACATTAAACTTGTTATCGGCAATGAATGGAACCTGGGCCGAAGGCATTCCCGTGTCGCGGCTTGGCACTGTCTACTTCCTGATCGCGATGGCATCCTCGATTGGATAGATGGCCACGCCAGGGCGGCTGCCTTCTCAGGCGTCGCGGAGGTTAAATTGGATGTTAAACCCAAGACGCCCATCGTCAGGCAGCGCGACTACCGAGACTCTATGGGCTGTGTCATAGCTGTTTCGCCCAACTTTGATGAAACGAAAGCGATCCTTCAGCGTGCAGTTGACTTGATCAAGTGGTCGATTATACCATTTCCGACGATTGGAACAGAAAAAGTCTGAACCAGCCCTTCTTGCTTCAGCGCAGGGGCACACAAGTCAGAAATAATGGCCCGTTGATCGCCTACGACGAATCTGCCCGGACGCCCAGACGATTTTGGGGCAGCGACAATGTGATCAGGCGCGATATCTCGTCTTGAGCTTGCGATTGGCTAGACGTTCAAGACCGGAAACGGGCATGCTGGGGCTTGCCGGCGCCAGCCATGCTGCCTGGTATCGGACGGCTGGGCGCGGGCAACTGCACCATCTTTCGCAGCAGCGGCAGGATTTCTTCAACCGGGCGATCTCGATGACCTTCATCTGGGCGGCGATCAGGTCGAGGATTTCGCTTGTGTCTTCGCCCACAAGACGTAGTCCACCGCCACAGGCGGGGCAGCAGGCGCCGGGATCGAGCTCCCTGCGCTCGCGAACTGACTTGTGTGATACGCGCGGACGACGGCGCGTGATCTTTCGGGCGCGTTTGGCATAGGCGCAACAGACGCTGCCTCGTCGGCCTCATTGATTGGCCCGGCATTGCTCCCCGCCGCGGGGATCAAAAGATCCTCCAGGGCCAGTTCCAGCTGCTGGATTTCCCCCTCGATCTTTTCCGAAGACTTGCCGAAGACCTGTTTCTAGCCGGGCAAGGCGCAGCCGCAAGGCCTGGATCAACTGGTCATGCGCCTGCAACGTCGCCGACATCTTCGCATTTCCCGCCTGCAAGGCGGTGATCATCGCCTTCAGAAAGGCAGGATCGTCTGGATGATTTTCGGCGACATTCGACATGCACCTGACCACCATAAGTCAGGGCGAGTAGCCATAAAACCATTACATCAGAGAGATAAATCATCCGACACGCGCCTGCGGCGCACCCCATTTGGGGCGTCGCCAGTCAATTCCTTCCCATAACATCGCCATTTGCGCTGACGTCAGCCTGGCCGTCCCGTCGGCCGCCGACGGCCATGGAAAGCGACCCTTCTGCAAAACCTTGTAATAAAGACTGGACCCCTGGCCATAAAATAAAGAAGCTTCAAACGGTCGCCACGCCTTCCCCCAAAGGCGAAGACCGCGCCTCCCGTCGGCTTCTGGCCGCAACACATCCTGCGTCAGTGCAACCAAACCCTCGATCCCTTTGGGCATGGTGAACCCACAGGCAAGGTACACCCGAACCCCAGTTCCCGGTCCGATCATGCTGCCTCAACCGCTTGGATAAGCCGGGTCAGAGTGGCGGTATCGATCTCGCTGTCAAAGCGCAGGTTCCGCCCACAGCATAGTTGTAACTCAACCAGCGCTGACAATTTGTCAGTGCCTTTGCCCATACGGGGTTCGCAATGCGCCACGGGCATGTCCACGGGAAGGAACATGGGACCCGCCGACGGCAACAGGAGCCCCCTTCCTCCTCAGCCCTCGCCGCCAGGTGTAAATCTGCTGCCGCGTCACGGTCGCCCCCTCAATTCCAACCGACATGACGATGTCGAGCTTCTTCTTATCACCCCAGCGACGACGCCGTTCAGCACCAAGAATCTCTACACGCACCGCCCCAGGGTTGTTGATGTCCTCGCAAGCCTCATCAGTCTGGTCCAACCTCAACACGAAAGAAGTAGCAATGCCGGGAGTAGCAATGCCGCGCATCCGCATAGCAGAATCTCGGAACTCAGCTTTCTTGATCGCCGCTTGCGCTCGAAGCTCTGATGCTAGCAACGAACTCGCCGTCAGACTGACAGTATTATCTCGCCAGTCTGAACTGCACCCGGCCGCGACTTTGAAGGCCCCCTTGCCGACTAATTGTCCAAGTGCTTGTAGCCGCCCAGAATGAACACGGCAGGTCACGTATTTGCCCTCACGCCTTTGCCAAGTGACCGTAAGTTGCAGCAAAACGCCCGAATTTGTGTTCGCCGCACCTCACCGGTTTGTAGCGAAGCGGGTTGCCGTCCGTAATACATGATGGCAAAGATTCGACGATCGCATCGAAATCTGCGTCGATAAAGAAGGGGATCGAGTATCGCTCGCGGCCCGAGGTATTTATCACGCGGTGCATGTTCGCCAGATAGAGATCGTTCGTGAGCCGCTGAATCAGATCGCCAATGTTAATTACGAACGTGCCGCGGATCGGAATGCCCTCGACCCAATCTCCATCGCGATTCATGACCTGAAGGCCACCTACGTCGTCCTGCGCCAGGATGGTCAGATTGCCGTAATCCGTGTGGGCGCCGATACCGATGATCTCTTCGCTGATGTAGCCACTTTGCGGGGGGTAATGAAGCAGGCGCTGAATGCTGATCGGGTTTCGCATAAGGCTTTCGAAATAGCTTTCCGACAGGTCCAGACTGAGCGCAATGCCCTGCAAGATTTTTTTCGCCAGGCCGACCATCTTTTGATGGTATCCGTATGTAAGTTCTCGAAACTCGGGCAGACTTGAGGGCCACTGGTTGGGGCCAAAAAACGGACCCTCCAACATCAAACGTTCAGGACCGATGTCAATGCACTCCTTCAGGTCTTTCGTCTTGCCCGGATCGGTATTCTCCCCGAACGGCTCTATGTATCCGCGAAGGGCCACATCGGATTTGCTAATATGCAATGCCATCTTCTGCGACATGGGCAGATCAAAAAACCGACGGCTCACATCGAACACTGAATCCACATAATCCTGCGGAATGCCGTGATTCTTCACATACATGAACCCAGTATTTGACAACGCCCAATGTATCTCCTTCGCCACCCTCTGCTTGTTGCTGCCATCAAGAAGCGGCGCGATATCTACCACTGGAAGCTTGTCAAAGCTTTCGCGTTTCGCGCGCAGGTTGTCGTCCAGTCTGGTCAACAGGTCCATAGACATGAGTACACCTTTGTTTGACAAATGGGAGTCGGCACACGATTTCGGGCCATTTTCTTATTTGGCTGGCAGCGTCGAGGACCGTCGGGAAGCCTGAATAGGCTGTGCCGAGAATTCTTTTGAGGTGCCGTGCTCAACAAAGTAGAAGGCCCGAATTTCTGGCAGGCATGCGTAGGCACACACGCTCTTCGTTGTCGCCTTGCATCGTTTGCCAGCTTCGCCAGCGAGATTGCAGTAGCGTGGTCATGGCCCCTGTTCCTCTGGGGCGCTGGCCTTCTTGAGCACCTGGAAAACCCAGTAGTGCGCGTCCTCCTCCGCGACGTACCTGCCGTCATTTAGACGCTGTGCCAGCACAAGGACGCCCGCATCTTGCAGACGCCGCACCTCGCCTTCAAAGGAGGTGGCCTCCGCATAACTCTTGCGGGTGCTTGCGATGATGAAGCCGTTTGGGCGCGTGACGCGAGCCAGTTCGCGCAGCCCATCAGGTCGGACATGCCCGAGCGTGAAGACGCCGCAGCAGACCGTAATGTCATAGCTCGCGCTGGCGTAGTCGGAGAGCGGCCCGTTAAGGTCGACATCGCCTCGGACATGCCGGTATGCGCGGGTTTGCCGGGCCTGTTCGACCATCTCCTCGGAGAGGTCGATCCCGTCGATCAACCGGAAGCCGAGGCGTTCCAATTCTACGCCGACGAGGCCTGTTCCGCAGCCGGCGTCCAGGATTGCGATGGCAGTTCGCTGCCTGGCCAAATAGGCCGTCTGCACGGCACCCGCCAGTTCCGCCACGATCATAGGCCCGCAGTACCCGTCGCGGTCGACATCCATCTCGTAGGATCTAGCCCATCCGCGATAGAAGTTGGCCAAGCGACTGGCATCGCTGTCGAGCGCATGGGAATCCTTGATGCGTTTTCGTGCGGCTTGCTCCTGTGCCGTCTGCTGATCGGGAGTGTTCATGACAGTTCCTTATGTAGGGCAAGATGGTCAACGGCGGCGTGCCGGTCGGCACCTGCTGCCGCCTCGCACCGAGAGCATCAAAGCTCGTGCCATTTGGCCGAACGAGGCGAAAAAACATGTTTTGCGGCTGTTTTCAGCGATTTGGTCTGCTGCCAAAATAGGAGATTGGCTAGCCAAGCCTCTGTCGCCGATCAGACAAAAGCTAAAATCATGTCGGACATCTCCCCGCGCGCGCTACACGTAGATGTAGCGGGAGAGCCATAACGGCAGGCTACCCCTTCTCGCGTCCATGGCAGGGCTGTCCGGGGAAACTGTCTGAAAAGCAAATCTAGAGAGCCTGAGCTTTCCGACGGCGGCTCTGCTTTTCGAGAAAGAGAGGGGACGAGGCGTGCAGTGCCTGGGGGCGATGTTAGCGCGAGCCAGAGCGATTAGTGCTGCCGGCTACGCCAATGGGCTGCCCCGCAGCCTTGGCGCACGCGGTGCAGTATACTATTGGGGTCCGCCTGCCAATCGTCAGTCGCGTTTCGATGGACAGCATGACCGTCGTTGCAACGGCTCTGCCTGAAGCCGCACTGCGGCTAAGAAGCCTCGCCGAAGTGCTTTGGTCGACACCAAACGCTCGAGTACATCGCGCGACGCCGGAACCAATATCCTATAAAATCCTGACCGGCATCAGTGACCTATACCACCGGCGGTTTCGCTAAGCACATACGAGAGGGTACGATATGCCCACCCGAATCCGCTGAGATCGTCCTCATGGCGCAAACGAACGTGCGCAAAATTCTAGAGCTTGATTGCGCGTAATCGCGTTAAGTTTGAGCCTTGGATCTTGGTGTAGCCTGGACAGCTTGCGCTGAAGCCGTCACTTCGGGCCTCTTTTTTGAAGCACCCATTGCGTGTTCAGCATCGGATTGAGCGTCTTCGCGCGCGAAGCTGTGCGATCAAGAGGGCGCCAACTGATGCTGCGTCAGGATGGACCACGACGTGGGGCGCCGACGCAGGCGGAGCAGACTCCACCAAGCAAGGAAACAAGAATATCTCTGACGATGCTTCAGCGTGCCGCGGCCCGACCTCAACCCTCAACGCACTTCACGTTGATTCAACGCGCTACCCGCATGGCGTTGCGTTTATGGATGGGCAGTACCTGCCGATGTCAGAGATTTCTTTGAGCTGCTCGCTACTCTGGCCATCGGAAGAATGGGCACCTCGACGATGACCACTTCACACGAGAGGAGTCAAAGCCAGAACTTGTCGCGGCAACAGCCACTGTGGCCGCTCTACCTTGTACTTTTCGCACTGCTGCTTGCGGTGGTGGCGTCGGCCTTCGCCACGGGGCGCTATCCCGTGCCGCCGCTGATGGCCCTGCGGATCTTACTGTACCCCATAACCGGCGGCGAGGCCGACTGGGCCGCGACAGTGGAGACGGTCGTTTGGGAAATCAGGCTGCCGCGCATTGCCGGCGCGCTGCTGGTCGGCGCCAGCCTGGCGGCGGCCGGGGCGACGTATCAGTGTATTTTCCGCAATCCGCTGGTTTCCCCCGCGATTCTAGGCGCTTCACAGGGCGCGGCCTTTGGCGCCTCGCTGGCCCTGCTATTGCGCCTGTCTTGGTCGGGCATCATGGGTATGGCTGTGGCATCCGGTATCCTCGCCACGTCGGCCACTGCGCTGATCGGCCGTCATCTCGGCAGTGGCTCGATGATCACCTTGGTACTGGCGGGCCTGGTGGTCGCCGCCGTTTTCAACGCGCTGGTTGCGGTGGTGCAATACATAGCCGACCCGCTCGACGTGCTGCCGTCGATCACCTTTTGGTTGATGGGCAGTCTAAACCGCATCGGTAATGATGATCTCGGCATCATCGGCGTTCCTATCGCACTTATGCTCGCCCAGCTTTACGCCATCCGCTGGCACATAAACGTACTCGGCGCCGACAACGACTCGGCACGGGCGCTCGGGGTCAACGCGCCGCTGGTCAGCGGCGTGGCCATCGCCGGAGCTACCGTACTGACCGCGCTCGCTGTCAGCGTAAGCGGCATCGTTGGCTGGGTCGGGCTGGTCGTCCCCCACATCGCCCGCTTTCTGGTCGGTCCCAATTTCGACCGCCTCTTGCCGATCAGCGCCCTGACGGGCGGCCTGTTCCTGCTTGCCATGGACACACTGGCGCGCAGCGTGGCGACGCAGGAACTGCCGCTCGGCGTCGTAACTTCGCTTGTTGGGGCGCCATGCTTCGCCATCGTGCTCGGCCGTGCCCGGAGGCATTGGTTCTGATGGCCGCGTTAGTCGCCAGCGATGTCTCCTTTACTCACGCCGGCAACGTCGCACCGACCCTGCGTGGGATTTCGATCCGGGCCGAAGCGGGCGGGGTGCTGTGCCTTCTCGGGCCGAACGGGTCGGGTAAGACGACGCTGCTGCGTTGTCTCGTCGGGCTCCAGGGCGGCGGCGCCGGCATCGAGGTCGACGGCCGGCCGCTGTCAAGCTTCAGCGACGGCGAGCGGGCGCGCCGCATCGCTTACGTGCCGCAGCACGGCGCGGCCGTGTTTCCCTATACGCTGGCCGACATCGCAGTGCTCGGCCGCACGCCGCATCTCGGCTCCTTCACCGTGCCATCGCCCCATGACCGGCGCATTGCCCTCGACAGCCTCGACCGTCTTGGCATCGGCCACCTGGCGAACCATCCGTTCAATCTGTCGAGCGGCGGCGAGCGCCAGCTTGCGCTGATCGCCCGCGCAATCGCGCAGGACGCGGCGACGATCGTGCTCGACGAACCGACGGCCAGCCTCGATTTGGCCAACCAGACCCGCATCCTCGACATCATCGCGGGCTTGGCCACGCAGGGGCGCACGGTGGTATTTTCCACGCACGATCCCGACCACGCCCTGGCGGCGGCGACGCAAGCGGTTCTGCTGAAGCACGGGCTCGTGCTTGCGCAGGGAGACGTAGCCCACGTGGTCAACGATGTAACGCTGAGCGCTCTGTACGATGTGCCGGTGCGGGTGGCGTCCATAGGTTCAAGCGACGATGGCTTCGGTCCCATGACCGTATGTTTTCCTGTCCGCCGACGCTCCCGATTGGGCAAGTCCCAAAATCTGAGGGAATATTGATATGACGTGTCGATCCATCCTGAAAATTTCCGCCTTCTTGCTGCTCCTGTTAGGCGTCGCCTCGCCGGGGGCGAATGCAACCGAGGTCCGCACCATCACCGACATGGCAGGCCGAAGAGTCGTCGTGCCGGCCGAAGTCGAGCGGGTCGCCACCATGGGCTCCGTGCCGCCACTAAACAGCCTGCTGTTCGCCGTCGGCGCGTCGGATCGACTCGTCAGCGGTTTGCCGCCGCGATTCGGCGAGAACCCGCGCTGGACCTTTCAAAAAGTCTTCGCGCCGCAACTGGTTGACGCGCCCTTGATCGAGACGCAGAGCCGCGAACCGGACCTGGAGGCGATAATCGCGCTGCAGCCGGATGTCATCCTGACGACCTATCCGGCCATCGCGGATGCGATGGCGCGCGTCGGCGTGCCTGCGGTCGTCATTGAATGGCAGGAGCCCGATGACGTTAAGACGGCGATGGACCTCATCGGCGGCCTTCTCGGCAAAGAGAAGGAAGCAGCCGCCTATGTCGACTACTTCGACCGCACTCTGGCGCGGGTCTCGGCGATTTCGCAATCCCTTGCGGTCACCGAGAAGCCGCGCGTGCTCTATTTCGAGCCGGAGACGATCAGCCAGCCGCATCTCATTGCGGAGTGGTGGATCCGGCAGGCCGGCGGCGTCAGCGTCTCCGACGACGGGCGCAGCCAAGAAGTGCTGTCCTTCAACATCGAGCAGGTGCTTGCCTGGAACCCCGACATCATCTTGGTCCCCCAACTGAAGGATGTCGAAAAAGTCATTGCAAATCCACTGTTGAAGGATGTTCGCGCGGTGGCGACACGACGCGTCTTTCCGCTTCCAGTGGTCGCGCATACATGGGGCAATCGCACTGCTGAGCAGCCGCTTACCGTGTTGTGGGCGGCGAGGACGCTCAACCCCGAGGTTTTTGGTGAGATCGACCTAGAGGCCGAAGTGAAGCGATTTTACGCCACGATCTTCGCCCATTCGCTCGATGACAAGACTGTCGCAGCCATTCTGGACCCGACGACCGAGCCACCCTACTGAGCAATCCGACCGTGGACCGGTTCGGTTTCGGTTCCGCAGAAGTCTAACGGCAAACTTGCAAATCTCCGCCGCGATCCGAACCGCAGAACAGCCAGGCCTTGCGACCGAGCGGAACGCAGCGCAGGACCCTTCCGCAAGCAATGTTCGTGATGGAGACCCTGCCGTCGCCGAAGAATCGGGTGAGCGCGGGCTAGCGCTTTGGCACGTAGTTGATGGCCTTTGTCGAGATCATGATCGCGCGAGCGCTTGGCAATGGCCGGCGGTAGCACCAGCGGAAAGCTGCCCCCCTGCCAGGGGCGAAGCCGGATGACCGAGACCGCCTGAGCTTGCGAAAAATGGCCGGCTCGGTTCACAAGCACTCTGCACTCAGCAGTTACTTAGAAGTTGAAAGTCTCAGGCCTCTCTGTCGGGCCGAACTATATCCATGTGGCGGACGCACGGGCCGATGCCAGTTAATCGATAAATCGCAAGTATCGGATTTCTGCCGCCTTTTTCCAAACCGCTGATGTACTGCTGGCTGTATCCGGAAACCTCGACAAGCTGCTCCTGCGTCAGACGGTTTTGTTCCTGATCCTCTGCACATTCCGTCCGACCAACCTGCGCATGTCCATGCACGAAGGTCAGCGGTCGCACAGCGTAATCCACTTGAAGCGTCCCCGCCCGCGCGGAATCGATATTCTGGAGACCGACTCCAGCAATATTACATCCGAAATTGAGCACGCCGATTGCCGACGAAGTCCCTTGATCGAGCGGCCTCACACCCTACGACAAGGAGCACTTTACAACCTATATGAGACTCTTGGACTCTTGAACGCGTACGCCGACAAACCAGCGAAGAAGAAATTGCCCATTTGATCCTCGGCATCGAGCGTCAGAATCTGCCATGATAGCCGGTTGCCGTCGCGTAGCTGCCGAATTTCGATGTGCCATCGGGCTATGCGGATCACCTCCTTCGCAAAATACTCGATCGCGGAGGCACTGCAATCACCTCTATCAGGCAATTTGAGAATATCGCCCTGCCGGTAGGGAGGAACCCGGCAGGGCGCGCCGCGCGAAGGTCGCGGCCGCGTAACGACCGGACGGCGGTGGCGGACTGTCGCTTTGCGTAGCGAACCTCTTTTCCATCGGGTTCAGATCAGAGGCCGAGACGATTACGGGAACGCATTCAGGTCGCCTCGTTGCGAATTTTGACAGGATGACCTGTGGCGGGAAGCGATTTGCGCCAAAATGCGTCGGCTGCTGAAACGCGAACCGCATAAAACATTGCGGTTTGAGATATTCTAGCCGGGTTCGGCAAGAAGAGACACGCGAAGAGCAAATCACGCTGGCGGGTTTTGTCGCGCCGGCAGATCTTGGCGCGCTTAGCGCGACGGCGGGCGATCAGGGCTATTGGAAGGCGGCGGCGAGGTTCGATCCGTCTTCGCACGACCTGCACAAAACCGAATTTGCTGCCTCAGTCGATGGCGACATAGAGATACAGCTTGCCTTCCGCAGTCTACACCTCGGTGATGTCTATGCGAATTTCACCGGTACTTGGGCAAAATCCTAGCATTGAGTTTGATAAGTACGAAGGGCGACTGGTCAAAGGCACCCCTTGGCTTCGGCGACACGCGTCGAACTCGTGGGAGTTCACGGGATCAAGCATCTCGCACGAGCTGCAGAAGTTCCAGTTCTTTGGGTTATCTTCGCGCAGCCAAATCCAAGCTTAGCAGCGAGTCTAGCGCACGCAAAAATCCAGCCGGCGTTCCAGGCCGAGTGACGCTTCGATCTCATCATTACACAGCTCTGCGCGGTCACATGGTGGCGAGGCTCACAATCTCCGAGACAGCCAAGCGGTGAGAATTATCTGTTATCCATATTTGTCCCGAGTGCGTCGCAGAACGTGACGGCTATATTTCACACCGTATCATGTTGCGTGATCTGCATTTCACGGTCCGGTGCATTTTGGCACAAATCCCTCTCTCACATGTCCCATCCTCCCTAGAGGGTGGACAAAGATTCTGATCGTTGACTTGAATAAACAAGTAGACGTTGGATCGCTTATGCCGCGCTCCAAAAAAGGATGCAATCCACCGTTGCCTCTTCCGCGGGAACGCGACGCTGATGGAAAGGGACATCGAAAGGGCTCGGCGACTGTGTCGAAGAAGGGGCTAATGTGACATGAGAAGCGTAGAAACTTTCCGGGATATACAGCGCGAGGCAACCGAGTGGCGCCGCTATCTCCATGAAAATCCCGAGCTTGATTATCGGTTGTACAATACAGCGGAGTTCGTGTCCGAGAAACTAGCCTCTTTCGGAATCAATCATATCGAAACGGGGATAGCTGAGACCGGTATCGTCGCCGTGGTTCAGGGCGAAGGTGGAGACGGGCCGACTATTGGATTGAGGGCAGATATGGATGCCCTGCCAATCGTTGAGACGTCAAACAAACCCTGGTCGTCCAAGATAGCAGGCAAGATGCACGCATGCGGCCACGACGGCCACACGGCCATGCTGCTCGGCGCCGCGAAATACCTTGCGAATACACGCAACTTCAAGGGCTCGGTCGCCTTGATATTCCAGCCAGCAGAAGAGGTAGAATTGCCGTCGGGAGGCCTAAGAATGGTCCAGGCAGGGATTATGGACCGTTTTGGCGTATCCCAGGTTTTTGGTATGCATAACATGCCGGGCATGGAACTCGGCAAGTTTTCCATTTGCGACGGCCCAATCATGGGCTCCCAGGACGACTTCGACATAATCGTGAAGGGCAGAGGCGGCCATGCGGCCCACCCATACCGAACCATTGATCCCGTGGTTATCGCAGCACAGATAGTCCTTGGCCTGCAAACCTTGGTCTCGCGTAAGACCGACCCAAAGGAGTCGCTGGTGATCTCCGTCACCAAATTGAGCGCTGCACAGGCCTACAATGTCATTCCCGATAATGTTGAGATCGCCGGAACGGTCAGGACACTCGCACCGGACCTGCGAGACTTCGCCGAACGAGAGATTTTGGCAGCCGCTCAGGGCATTGCGCGCGGGTTCGGCGCAGATATCGAGTTCAAGTACCGTCGATCAGTCCCTGGTGCTGTCAACAACAAGGAGGCAACGAAATTTGCGGTAAAGGCGGCACGCGACCTAGTGGGACCTGCGTCGGTGAATCAAAACATGAGACCAAGCATGGGTGCAGAGGACTTCGCCTACATGCTTGAGGCGCGGCCAGGCGCTCTTATATTCCTTGGGAATGGACCGACCGCTTCGGTACACCACCCGGCATATGATTTCAACGACGAAGCCTTGCCTTATGGCATCGGCTACTGGGTGAACCTGGTCGAGACCGTTCTCGCACCCTAAAACGCGATCTGCGGCGTCTCTAGTCTCTATGATTGCTGGGCCTGAGGGTGGCTCCCTCATCCGATATGCAACGGTACGAGGGAAGCCGGCTAGCCGGCGCAGAGCCCCATGCATAGGAGACGGGCCACCCTCAGGCCCAGCAATCATAGGGACTAGCTTACTAGCGCGCTTTAACGGGATCAGCGGTTGCATGGTCCGCGGTCGCTAGCAAGCGCCATCTAAGATTAATGAGCAATAACGGCTATTATTACACCTCGCCAGCTTCCATGATGTACTTGGTACTGCTACTCAGATGCACTGACTATTCGGCGGATGGCGAATTGATCTGCCGAGTCTCTTCACTATTCCTTTAGCATAGGGGCGCCATCCTGTGGTGAACTTGGTGCGGTCAACGGTCAATAACCTCCCCTACGCCACAAGTATACGTCGATGATGGTTATGCAGCGTTCTTGATTTATCGACGCGGAATCCGTTGTTCGTCAGCCGGCCCAGATCGTCGAATGCCTCAGGCCGCGGGCGTAATTGGAGCGGCGGCAAGGCGCCCATTGACGCTAGTTTCCAGCCGCTGAAATGACGTCGCGCTCCCTTCGTCTGCTTTGACATAGGCGATCATGCTTCTTGGTAGCGAAGCTCCGGCGACGGATGACTTTTCCCTGCTCGAACGCTTGGTCGTCGCTGGCGCCATGGGCATGCCTCTTCCAGGTCGCGCGAGATCCGCACCAACGTTGCCTCGTCACCAAAACGGCCGACAATTTGCAGGCCGATTGGCAAGCCGTTAGCGCTATGGGCCAACGGTAGCGACACCGATGGATGCCCAGTGATGTTGAATACACCCATGTACTGATAAATCGCGGCAGCGGCATCGGCGTCCATGAATTCCAGTGCAGAAACCGCCGGATTGGTCGTGCAATAGATGCCTCGGTGCGGCGGGGCAACGATTGGCATCGTAGGCGTCAACAAAATATCGAAGGCATCGATCGCCTCGCCGACGCGGAACCGGAATCTACGGACATCCTCAAGTAAGTTTCCTATGGAATCACCTGGAGAGCTGCGGCCATAATCATAAAGCTTAAGATTGACCGGTTCCAGAGTGTCTGCGTCGATCGTTCGGCCCATGGCCCGGGCCGCGTCTTCAAGTGACATTGCACTCAGGGCGGAGCTGCGAAGCGTTATCCTCGTTCTCTCCTCAGGGTCGTATGGCGGGTCGATCTCCGCGACTAGATGGCCCATTTCCTCCAGAAGCGCGGCAATTGTGTCGACCGCTTGACGGACCTCGGGCTCGATATCAACCGCTGCCCATTTGGATCGCGCGACTCCGACCCGGAGAGTGCCGGTCGGTTGGGATAGCTCGTCCACATAAGGGCGGCTCGGCTGGACGATGATAAATGGATCTCCAGCATAAGGACCCGAAAAGACGTCCAATGCAGCAGCCATATCGCGCACCGTCCGACAGACGACAAAGGTTCGGCTACGGCCCAGCGACGCGTCTTGGTTGTTCGGCCCACCAGATACACGCCCGCGGGATGGGTTCAGCCCGACAAGGCCGCACCATGAGGCAGGAATGCGAATTGAGCCACCGCCGTCGCTGGCATGTGCGATGGGAGTGATGCCTGCGGCAACCGCCGCGGCGGCTCCCGAGGACGAGCCTCCTGCTGATCGGTCCAAACTCCATGGATTGCCGGTAATGCCATTTAAAATGGATTCACTCATTCCGGACGTTCCAAGCTCCGGGAGTGTTGTTCTACCGATCGTACGGAGGCCTGCTTCTCGCGAGCGACGAAAATAATAGCTGTCGGTGTCGGGACGACAGCCTTTGAACAGGCGACTACCTCGTTCCTGAAGTCGGCCAGCTTCGGCAGCACCAATATCCTTGCGAAGGAAAGGTACGCCGTGAAAAATTCCTCCGTCGGCGCCTGCCACGCTATCAGCATCTTCATAGAACTCGATGACGGCGTTGACTAAAGGGTTGACTTCGTCATGTGCCTCGCGGGCCAGCCGCGTCAACTCCAAAGGCGTTATTTCGCCAGCATTCACACGAGACGCCAGAGCGGTGGCATCATGATCGACATATTCACTCAATCTCATCTCAAAAATACCCTTACCCAACCCAGATTGTATTCGCGCCTTCTTGCCCGACTCCAAAGGAATGGGGAGGTGACGTTAGGCCTCGCAATGACCGGCTCGAAGAAGGCAAGGTCGTCAATATTATCCACAGGTCGATGGGCTCTCTGCGCTGGCGTCGCTGCACGTAACGATAAGGCCATTCCGGCAGGAGCGCGCATGTTAACGGGACCGCGCCGAGAAATCCTCATGTTCCAGTTCTTCCCTCTGAGCTCGGGCGCGGTTGTCCGCACTATTGGGGCTTGTCGACGGCACGGGCGTAGGATTCGGCTGTCGTTTGCCTCAAACGCCCCCTCAGGAGGCGACAATTCTGGAGTGATTAGCATCAGGGGAAGGCGAGTTTGCGCCAAAATGCTGCATCTATTGAAACGCGAGCTGCAAAAGGCGGCGGGGTTGAAGTGTCGCGGCCTCTGCGGGCGCACGCCGCAGCTCATGTTCGATCCGATATCCACAAACTCGCGCTTGTGCGGGCCTACCTGGCCCAAGCGCAGGGTGGTCACGAGCAGGCGGTGAAGGTTACCCCAGCTCGCAATGGCGGCATGCAGCGTAGTGCGGCGCATTGATCGCCGGCACGGAGCCGCCGGCCGGTGATCGCTGAGATCTCCTAGTCGATTGTTGGTCGAAACGCCGATGTGGGCCTCCTCCTCAACCAAATAGCCGATCTCGATCAGTGATATTTTGTACTTGGCGAGGTCGTCCGCCGCGCCATCACAGCGGGCGCACTGATTGATCTCCCTCACGAACTCCTCTCGGGTGGTGAGCGGTTCGCCATTTACGGAGCGCGTCGTCTGCGATGGGAGGTGAACTTCTAGACAATGAGGTGACCATATAGCCGATAGCGCCTGTTCAGACGGGCGCCAATTCGGGCCTTTCTCCAGCAACGTTGAATGACGGCTAGAACAGACTGCCGTAAAGACTGACCGCGTCACAGAGGCGAACGACCATTGCCGTCGCCTCCGCACCGAAAAATCTCTCGCGCGGCCTACCAGGCTTCGCGCTGGCGCTGTTCTTCTGCTCCGCTCGACTCAAGCCTGATCATTGTTCCGAAATACCTTAGAACCGGTTCATGAAGGCTCCATATCGAGGTCGACGCCCGCAGCGGAAAACGGAAGAGCGTTCTAGCCCGTTTTATGGCAGTGGTCCCCAGATCGCGTTCCAGAGTCTGGACCAGCACGCACTCGGTCCAGATCCCTAGCGATATCGGTCAGAACCATCGTCTGCACAAAGCTACCGAACGAGAAGGTGAGGTGCGGACCGGAACCGATCGGCTCACTGCCGAACTCATTCCGGCCCGACGCATTGCCCGTAGCGAGCCACAACACGCACTTTGCGACATGCCGCTCAGGCGCCGGCAGCAAGACGGGGGATCAGCGGTACAGGCGTTTCGAGTAGAAGCGGGCAACGCCTCCCACAACACCACCATGTCTCGAACCTGAGCGCCATAACGGGCGGCGCGCTACCGTCGGAAGGCGGCCTCGTCTCACCTCGGCCGAGCACACGGATCGCGCGCTTGCGGTGATAGGCGGAGACAGTGACAAACTCATCCAGGGATCCGCTGCCTGTCGGTCCGGCAGCTCGCTCGATTACCGGCACATCTACTCGGGTTTGAGCTGTCAAGGAGCTCGCCAATGCCGCGCAGAGATCATGGAGCCTCGCGCGGCGGCCGGTTTTAGGCGGGCCCTGACCTTGCCCTAGACGAGTTCGAGGGGGTTCAGTCCTCGGGAGCATTTGGGCAGTAAGAGAGACGCTTGGTGCTGACTATCCGAATGGCTTGTCGCGCCGCTTGGCTTTGGTGACGTCAAATTTGTCGAGCACAACGACATCCCCCGGTGAGCGACGGTGATGTCCATCTTCCTGACATGGGCCAAGAAGCGCTTGCCATTGAATTGGGCCGCCGGCGGATGCGTACATTTCAAACCATGTCCAGCTTGTGCGTTCCACGTTTCAGCGGAGGCCCATTTTGGTGGAAACTCTCCTCCCCGCCGATGTTAGAAAATTGCCAAGTATCGTTCCGCGATCAAGGGACTTGTTCGCGGCGACAAACGAATACAGAGGTACGCATGTCCAGAGGTGACTTAACATGACGGAGCGCACGCCGGTGAATGAGCCTGCGGACAACGGGATGATTTTTTCAGTTGAGGAATATCGGGCACGGGTTCAGCGCACGCAGAAGGAGATGTCTGAGCATGATCTGCCCGTGTTATTGCTGCATCAGCCAGAGAACATCCTGTATCTTAGTGGATTCCATACTACTGGCTATTTCTCCTATCACGCCTTGGCGGTTCCGAGTCGCGGCGACCCGGTACTGATCTTGCGCGATGTGGAAGTCCCGGCAGCGCACGCCACGTCTTGGGTGAAAGACCACGTGACCTATGCAGATGCCGCCGATCCGCTCCCCGTTTGGCTCGACACGGCGAGAAGAGCCCTCGATGGCCTTGGCTTCGCAGGCGGGCGTGTCGGCGTGGATGAGCACTCTTGGTTCTTGACGGTGGAACGCTGGAAGATGCTGCAGGCATTGCTGCCCAATGCGACTTTGGTCAGAGAGCCGCGCATTGTCGATCACCTGCGCCTGATCAAATCACCGCGGGAAATAGACTACCTGCGCGGCGCTGCTCGCCAGGTTGAAGTGGGCATCCGGGCTGGCATCGGGGCGATCGCGCCCGGCGTCAAAGAGCGAGAGCTCGCTGCCGCCGTGTTCGGCGCGTTGGTGAATGCCGGGTCAGAAATGCCGCTCAGCGGTACCATCACCTCGGGCAATCGAACCAATCTCATCCACGGGCAATGGTCCGACCGGCGCCTGGAATGTGGCGATACCGTCTGCCTTGAGCTCAGCGGGATCCATCACCATTATTGGGCACGCTTAATGCGCAGCGCCGTTGTTGGTTCCCCGAGCGCTGAGCAGCAGCGTATAGCTGAGACAATCATCCGCGTCCAAGACGGGGCTATCGCACTGATGAAGCCAGGCACACCGGCCAGCGTGATCGACCGAGCTTGCCGCGAGCCGATCCTGGCGTCTGGTCTGCGTAAGACATACACGAACCGCACTGGCTATTCGCTCGCCCTCAATCACCGCCCCTCCGCTGGCGAATTCATCCGCGAGTTCGTGCCGGGCGTGGAATGGGTGCTGGAGGCCGGAATGGTGTTTCATATGCTGATGACGGCAGCCGGGATGGGCTTCAGCGACACGGTGCTGGTGACGGAGCAAGGCCCGGAACGCCTAACCGGGATGGAGCGCAAGCTCTTCTCGCCTACTTGAGGTACCATCCACGATGGCTAAATTAATATGGCCAGCGCCAATTGAGCCCCTCCAGTGTGTGCGGACTTCAAGTTCATGGTCGGGTCAAGAAGGTCCGCGCATCTTCTTGGCGAAACGGGCAAGAGATATCTCGAAGTATCACGTTTTGTGCTCCGCGTTTCAATAGTCGACCCATTTTGGCGCAAATCTGTCTCTGCAATGCGCCCTTTCCGAAGTCCTTAACGAAGGCGATCCGGCAGCATTCCATGTCGGTTTCTCCGATCTAAGGTCGATCGAAAGATCATCGCTACCGAACTCTCAGTCTGCCACCACTGTCCGGTCCCACGCGGCCGGGATGTGCGCGGCGCGCCCTGCTGGTGTCCTCCCCGCCGGCAGGGCGCTGAGGGTTTGGATGCTAGTAACTACAGCGCATCCGCGATCGAAACTGAAGGGCTACTTGTCTCAACTTGTAGAGAATGACGGGGCTTCGTGCCGCGCTCTGCAGTGACCGGCGAAGCTCTGCGCCCGTGATGGGCTTACGATGAGCTTCTTGGCTACTTGGCTCGGCGACCAAGCACGGAGGGATCGCCAACAACAGAAGCGCCGCATGTTCTACGCCGGACCAAATGCAGGCGAGATGAATGGGCAGGATCCTCCTTGTCGGCCTGAGGCTGGACTCTCGCCTACTGCGAAGGTGCCGTCCAAACGAATTCCCGAATCGAGCAGGTGGACAGTCGTAATCAGATCCGGGACACCCTCAACCGGATCTGGAAGTTCCTCGCTACGCTTCCGACCGGCGATCTAAGAGGTCGGCGGCATTTCACACCAGAGCGCTTCATGCCGCGCTCGTTTCAAAAGCCCACGCATTTTGGCGCAAGCCTGTCTCCTCCATGCGTCATATTCCTAAAAGTGGTGACGTCGTCTGAACACAAAAGGGGAGCGCGAAACGCGAGGGATTGAAGCGCAGAACCGCCGAACGTACGCCGCCCACCAGAAAGCAGCCCACTCTGAACGGAATCGCTTGCAAAGACGGGAATGGAAATAGTGGTATTGGTCAACATGGACGGTAAAAAAATGAAGATTGTCCAGGGACCGCTACCCATCACATCAATCAACAAGAATTTGATTCCACTTTCCGACGGAATGGGTTTGGCTGCCAAAATCTCGCTGCCAGAAGGCGCGATCCTCCAATTCAGTTGGGACAGCATTGTTGACGTATTCCCTACGGCAAACGCAATCGCACCTAGCGAATTTCCCATTTCGCTGCACATGGTGACGCGAGCATCCATATAGCCATCCGAGGCACAGGCAGGCGCGTCGATCGTCCCTGGAAGCTCGATCAGGCTTCACGGCACAATACTATCATTTGCAGGTAATACGATGAGTAGGCAGATTAGCGTGACCGAACCCGGGACCCTCGAAGCCCTCAAATGGCGCTGTATCGGTCCAGCCAGAGGCGGCCGAGTTGTGGCGGTCGCGGGCGACCCTAACGATCCGACGGTTTTCTATTTCGGCGCCTGCGCAGGCGGGGTGTGGAAGACGATCGACGGTGGGATTTACTGGCACTGCGTATCCGACGGTTTTTTCGCGAGCGCAAGTGTCGGCGCGCTCGCGGTCGCCCGCTCCGATTCGAACGTTATTTATGCCGGCATGGGCGAGGCGTCGATCCGAGGCGACGTCTCTTACGGCGACGGCGTCTACAGGTCGACCGATGCTGGTCGCAGTTGGACTCACTTGGGACTTAAAGAGACCCACCATATCGGCAAGATCTGCATTCATCCGGACGACCCTGACATCGTGTATGTCGCCGCGCTCGGCGACGCGTTCGGGCCAAACGAGCAGCGCGGCGTGTTCCGCTCCGTGGACGGCGGCAAGACCTGGCAGAAGGTCCTCTACCGCGATCCCGACGCCGGCGCCATCGACATCTCGATGGATCCCAACAATCCGCGCATCCTCTTCGCCACGATCTGGCAGACGCGACGGAACTTTTGGAACCTGAACAGCGGTGGGCCGGGCAGCGGAATATTCCGGTCGTTTGATGGCGGCGACTCCTGGGAAGAGCTGTCCGGTCGGAACGGCCTGCCGGGCGGGGTGCTCGGCAAGATTGGCGTCTCTGTTTCGCAGGCGCAGCGCGGGCGCGTCTACGCGCTCATCGAGGCGGAAGGAGACAAGACAGGGCTCTATCGCACAGATGATCACGGCGACCGCTGGATCCAGACCTCGCAGAATCGCGATTTAATGCACCGTCCTTTCTACTACACCCATGTCTTCGCCGACCCTGGACATGCCGGTACCGTCTACATAACCAATTATCAGATGTGGAAGTCGACCGATGGGGGGCGAGCTTCACCGAAGTGGCGACGCCCCACGCCGACAACCACGATCTCTGGATCGATCCGGTCAATCCCAAGCGGATGATCGAAGGCAACGATGGCGGCGCCTGCGTCACCTTCAATGGTGGCGTGACTTGGTCGTCGATTTACAATCAAAAGACGGCGCAGTTCTATCGCATTGACGTCGATGAGCAGTATCCCTATCGGGTCTATGCCACCCAGCAAGACAACACCTCGATCTCGGTTCCGAGCGCGTCGGAATGGGGCGTTATCACCCTGAGCGATTGCACCTATCCAGGCACCGGCGAGAGCGGCTTCATCGTCGTCGATCCCGAGGATCCCAACATCGTCTATTGCGGCGCCCTCGGCTACAGCTCGGGCGCAGCAGCTGTGCAACGCTACGACCACCGGACCCGGCAGTTCCACCTCGTCAATGTCTGGCCGGAAGAGTTGAACGGTGTCGCGCCGAAGAACATGCGTTACCGATTCGCCTGGACCTTTCCACTCACCTTCTCACCGCATGATCCGAAGACGCTCTATGCTGGGGGTAACCATGTCTTCCGCAGCCGCGACGAAGGATCGAGCTGGACGGCGATCTCGCCTGACCTCAGCCTCAACGACCCGGCTCGGCAGGACTATTCGGGCGGCTTGACTGGCGAGAACTTTGGCTGTGAGGTCCATGCGACGTGCGCCTCGGTGGTGGAGTCTCGGCATCGCAAAGGTGAGATCTGGGCGTCTACTGACGACGGGCTCGTTCATGTTACGCGAGACGGTGGGGCCCAGTGGAACAACGTCACGCCCAAGGGGATGCCGGAACTCGCATATGTCGGCTGCGTTGAGATCTCGTCGCATGACGCTGATACCGTTTATGTAGCGGCCACGCGCTACAAACTTGCCGATTATCAGCCCTATCTTTTTCGCACCAGGGACGGCGGCAAGAGCTGGCAGTCGATCGTCGGCAACTTCCCGAGGGGGGAGATCACGCGTGTGGTGCGTGCCGACCCGGTTCGGCCAGGCCTACTCTTCGTCGGCACCGAGACAGGGGTCTTCTTCAGTCTCGATGACGGCGAGCATTGGTCGCGCATGGACGGCGGCTTGCCCGTGGTTCCGGTCTACGATCTTAAGATCAAGGGCAGCGATCTCGTCGCCGGCACCCACGGCCGGTCTTTCTGGATTCTCGACGACGTGACGCCGTTACGCGGGCTGGCTGCGGACCAGGAGGATATCTTGCTGGTGAGCCCGCGGTCGACGATCCGGACCAAGCTCCGGGCCGGGACGGGCTTCGCTAAGGCGAGGATCAGCTACGGCGAGGGTATCGCCGCCGCCACAGAAGGCGTGGAACTGGAGGGCGGACGGCGCGATTACCTCTATCTGGACTGCGGCGAGAATCCCCCGAATGGGGCGATCATCTATTACTGGCTCTCCCAAGATGCGGAGGGACCGGTCAGGCTCACCTTCCAAGACGCCGCGGGAAATACCGTCATCACCTTCTCGAGCGACGAACAGGACGCGCCCTTCCACAGGAAGCCGGGAACGAAGGCCGGGCTCAACCGCTTCGTCTGGGATCTCAAGCATGTCGGGCCGGCCAAGCTCGACCAGTCGCTGATAACCCGCAAATACGAGCCTCTCGCGCTGAAGGGTGACAACCAAAGCGGCGCGACGGTGGTTCCCGGCAGCTATAAGGTCGAGCTTCAGGTCGACGGCAGAATTCAGACGGTGGACTTTACAGTCCTCAAGGATCCCCGAATCGTTACGACCGAAAACGAGTTCGCCGAGCAGTTCGCTCTCCTACAGAGGCTGTTCGGCAATCTCTCGGCGCTCAATCAGGCGGTCAATCGAATCCGGTTTCTTAGGCGCCAGCTCGCGGATGTGCAAAGGCGGCTCGACGACAGCGGCAAGTCGCTCAGCGAGAGCGTGCAAGCATTGGTCGGTCAGCTCGAGGCGATTGAAGCGACGCTGGTCGACATCAAACGGGAGACTCCACAAGATCAGCGCAACCCGGCCGGCTTGAATGATACTCTGATCGGCCTCGTCAACGTGGTTGATTGCGCGGACGCGGCGCCGACGCTGCAAGCGCGACAGGTGTCCGATGAGATCATCTCGAAGGTCGACAATGAGATCACAAAGCTGGATGGGCTCGTGAAAGACGATGTGACTGCGCTCAATGCAGCGCTCCGGTGCGTTGGCATCGAGCCGGTCGGGACCGGCAGGTTGCCGTGAGGAGTTACACGTTGTTCAGTGAGCTTTTCTTAGAGAAGGAGCGGGAGATGGATTTCATTGAGCGAATTTTCGGTGTGGCGCCGGATGGGGGCGACGGCACGACCGAGATGCTCTACATCGCTGTTGCTCTCGTCGTAGCGGGGATGTTGGTCGCCCGCAGGTGGCTTAGCCGACGCGCCGCAATGCGGCGGCGCTAGTCTCTAAATGGTGATCTTCATGCAGGCCGTGGGCCGGGGCGACTCCGCACTCCTATCTTCAAGCGGTGATGGCAGATCAAAAGGCTGGCCTGAATTCGTTTTCCGCGCACGCCAACGATGGAATCTTGAGGTGATTGCCGGCCCGGCTGGCTTTTGTGACCGCCGTACAATGGTACCCAGAATGCATGAACAAGAGCGAGCCGGCCTGTCGTCATCGGATTCGACAACCTCGCAAAACCGGCAGTTGAACCAAAAAAGAGCTTACCTGACCGACCCACGACGTTTGATGCCCTGCCCTGTCCGCGTGGCAATGGATCAGGGCAAAAGGGCCCGAAGAGATCGCCAACCAAATCGCCCAGAAATTCAAGAAGATCGCTGGAATCTTCACCCACAGCGGCAGGGCGGGATTCTCTCGGCTATAGCTGATCTTAACATTATCGGCTTTCGGCCGCTGCTGGCTGCCCTTTCGCCACGATTGTTCGACGACGCGCTTCGGCGCGCGAGCGAACGCATCATCCTATGCGCCATCAAAGAGACTAGCGTCCCGGACGGGACCCTGAATCCAGGCGTCCTCGCCAGGCAGCTTTTCTAAGACGCTATTATCGAGGGATCGAGATGCAGAAGGAACTACGTTTTGAGCGGTCCGAGTTCGCGACACGCGTCACTGCGGTGAAGAAGGAAATGGAGAGGCGGGGCATAGACGTCCTCCTGCTTTCCGAGCCGGCCAATGCCAATTACCTGACCGGCTACGACGCCTATTCATTCTACGTTCCACAGATGATTGTGGTGGTTCTCGATCGCGAAGAGCCGATCTGGGTTGGACGGGGTATGGATGCCATTTCGGCCTTCATGACCACTTACCTGTCCGACGACAGCATACGTTCTTTCCCTGATGCCTATGTGCAGTCGACTCTGAGTCCGTATGACTTCGTCGCGGAAATTGTCAAGGAGATCGCTGGGGGAAAATCAGAGTGGGCGTCGAAATGGGCGGTTACTATTACTCCGCGCGAGCACATGCGGACCTGATAAAGGCATTGCCTGAGGCCACCTTTATCGATGCAGACTTGCTGGTGAACTGGATACGTCTGGTGAAGAGCCCGGCCGAGGTGGGACTCATGCGACAGGCCGGCCTTATCGCTGATGCGATGATGTACCGTGCCATCGATATGATCGAACCGGGTGTCCGGGAGTGCGACATTGCCGCTGTCGTCTATCATCAGATGATGGCGGGTACGCCCGAGTTCGGCGGAACCTATACCTGCTCTCCACCCTATCTTTGCGTAGGCGAGAAAGCGCTGGCTCCGCATGCCGCATGGACCGACAAGCCGTTGCCATCGTCGACCATCATCAATCTCGAGCTGTTCGGAAATCGCCACCGCTATCAGGTCAACCTGGCTCGTACGATTTGCGTCGGCGAACCAAGCCCGAGCTATAAGAAGCTGGCGGACGTCGTCGTGGAATCTCTGAATGCAGGGCTCGACACCGTAGCTCCCGGCAAGACTTCGGAGGAAGTTCACGCTGCGTTTGCCAAGACTCTTGCCAAGCACGGGCACGAGAAGGATTCACGTCTAGGGTATTCGCTCGGTCTTGGGTATCCGCCAGCGGTGGGAGAGAAAACCGTCAGTCTTCGCAAGGGAGATAAGACAGTGCTCCAACCCGGCATGTGCTTCCATATGATGTCGGGGCTCTGGCTCAAGAACGACGGAATCACCATCACTCAACCGTTTGTCGTCACCGAAACCGGGCACGAACCCCTGACCAAAATACCCCGCCAGCTCTTCGTTAAGTAGGCAAGACCAGCAACTCTCTCAATGAGAACGCGGCTCCGATAATTCAGGGCCGCGATAATATGCTCGAATCCAATAGGTCGTCCACCCGAAGCGAGCTGGGAAGCAGACGTTGCCGAAGCTTCAGCGATTCTCGGAGGGAAGCGGATGGCCTGACCTGATCATGCGAAGAACCCCTCTGATTTAGACGGAGGTGTTAGCACGGGACTTTGGCGATAAGTGCCCTCCGGGGGCGGAGGTCGGTCCATTGACGAATATATCTAGCTAAACTCAGGAGGACTGCATGAGCATCTCTCGTCGTCAACTGCTCCAGACTAGCGCGTGCGCTGGGTTCGGGGCGCTTTTGCTGCCGAAGATGGCTGAGGCGCAGGGGATGCGAGATTCGATCTTGCAATTTGATCTTCAAGGCGGAGCTCCGGGGCCGTACAAAATCGGCCGGCATGACTCCACTTATGTGACGATGCGGGACGGCGTGAAGATCGCCTTGGACGTGGTCCTTCCGGTGGGCGGCGGCGCGAATAAGCACGACGTGATTTTTGAGATGACACCCTACTGGCGCAGCGCAGAAGGGCGCCTGCCCCGCAACACCGAGCTGTTCGTGCCGCACGGCTTTGCGCTTGTCGTTGGAGATCAGCGCGGCAAAGGCGCCTCCTTCGGGCGACCCCCCATCTCCGTACGCGCGCGGACACCCTGGACTATGGCGAACTGCTCGACTGGATCGTCAAGCAGCCCTGGTCCACGGGCCGAGTGGTCGGCTATGGCCGTTCCTGTCCCGGCAACGCGGCGGATTGGATGGCGGAGCGCAATCATCCCGGGCTAAAAGGTATCATTCCGCGGGCTGTCGACTACGATATGTTTGCGACGTGTTTCCCCGGCGGTCTTTCAAATGTCGTGATGAACTATGGCTGGAGTAACCGGGCGGCCGAGCGTAATCGCAAGACCCTCGCCGGTGACGCGGGCGCGCCGGGCGTGCGTCTCGTCGGACCAGGCGGCAAGGCGGATCTGGCGGCGGCCTTGCGTCAGCGCGAGGGGGTGCCACCGGAAACGGAAGGATACAAGCAGATAACCTACAGGGATGATCGTCCCTCGGTATGGCCTGACTCCTTGGCCGACTTCAGCATTCAGGACGCCGCGGACAGGGTGTCTCGCTGGGGCGGCCCTATTCAATCGTGGAGCAGCTGGTTCGACAGCGCAACGGCGGAAGGCTCCATTCGTCGCTTCATCCAGGTCGCAAATCCGCTGAGCGTGATCATCGGGCCGTGGGACCATAGCGGCAACAATGCCTATGACCCTCTTCGTCCCGCCGGCGAAACGATCCCGCCAAATTTGAAGGAGCAGGAGGCGAATTACATCCGCTTCGCGAAAGCCAGCCTCAATAAGGCTGGCCGGGAGCGGGCGAAGATCATCCATTATTATACTCTTGGGGAGGGCAAGTGGAAGTCGACCCGCTCCTGGCCGATCCCTGCCGACCGCCGCCGATGGTACATGGCAAGTGGCTCCCGCCTGAGTTCATCGCCTGACGCGCCCGGCTTCGACTCGCTCCAGGTCGATCCTGAGCTTGGCGACATCACCACCAACCGGTGGACCACGACCGCCGCTGGCGGCAAGGTGGATTATGGAGATCGGCGGCCTTTCGATGCTGCCCGCCTCGCCTATACGAGCGAGCCGTTCACACATGACGTCGAGATCACGGGACATCCCGTCGTTTACCTGAACGTCACCTCGACACGCGAGGACGGCGCCTTCTATGCCTATCTCGAAGCTGTAAGGCCGGACGGGGTGTCCCTCTATCTTACGGAAGGTCAGCTGCGGGCTCTGCACCGGAAGGTGTGGAATGAATCACCCTTCAGCGTCCTTGGGCCGCAGCATAGCTTTTTGAAGCGTGACGGAGAACCGCTCACGCCGGGCCAGCCCGCCACCCTGGCCTTCACGATGCATCCGATCTCGGCTCTTCTTCCGGCGAGCTATCGCCTGAGAGTGTCTCTCGCCGGCAGCAACAAGACGAACTTCGCCATGGTGCCGGAAGATGGCCGCCGCCCCACCTCAATTTCCATCGCGGCCCCGCCGGTTGCTACATCGATTTGCCGATTATTGAGCGGTGAGCAGCCCATACTGCCGATGAAGCGCGTGCGCTCGTCGGGCCATGCAAGATCGTGTTGCGTTTGACCGGAGGTGGCAGGGTATTCGAAGTCGAGCATGCCTCGCTAGCCCTTTGAGGACTGGCTGTGAGCTTTCCATAGTTTGTCCACTTGGCCCAGACCGAGGAAGCTGAGGTTGCAAAGCTTCAGTGAGTCCCAGGAGGTTCGAATGGACATCCATAAGAATGCCCCGGCTGACCGTGTTTGGTCGAGAGCGGATTGTGCATCGGTGTTGGGCGGGCAGACGCCGAAGGCCGTCGCATTAGCCGCAGGCGCCTGCCCGCGGATCGTTCGCAAGTGGGTTGTCCGCTACCAAGCGGAGGGTCTTGTCGGACTTCGCGGACCGCAACTCACTGCCTCATCGATTGCGCCGCCCGACACCAGCCGATGTAGTCCAAAAGATCGACCAGAGGAGCAACAGGCGTCGGTGTCAAGCGAAGTGAGGATTTGACCCCCTGGGCGAACTGAAGATTTGACCCCCTCATTGTTTTGCGGTTTCGTTGGTGCCGAGCGTCGTTCCGGCCTTCTGCAATAGGCCGGAACGACGCTTTTCGCGAAGCCGGTAGCTGTCGCCACGGATCGTTATCACTGTCGAATGATGAAGCAGGCGATCAAGGATCGCCGTTGCCACCACGGGATCGCCAAACACGCTGCCCCATTCGCCCACCGAGCGGTTGGAGGTGATCAGGATCGATCCCCGCTCATAACGCTGCGACACCAGCTGGAAGAACAGATGTGCGGCATTGGCTTCGAACGGGAGATAGCCGAGCTCGTCGATGATCAGCAGTTTCGGCCGCGACAGGGTCGTCAGTTGCTTTTCGAGTGAACCGTCGTCATGGGCCTTGGCCAGCATCGCCACGAGCGTGGCCGCCGTGACGAACTGGACGCTATGGTTCTGCCGGATCGCCTCGCGCCCGAGAGCCACCGCCAGATGTGTTTTGCCCGTACCCGGAGGTCCAAGGAACAGGACCGTGTCGCCATGGGCAATCCAGCGGCAGGTCGCCAGCTCCCGGATTTGGCGCTGATCCAGCGACGGCTGCGCGTCGAAGTCGAAGCCATCGAGTTCGCGCACAAACGGGAACTGCGCGATCTTGCCTGCCATAGAGATGCGCCGCTCGTCGCGCCGCGCGATCTCGCGGGTCACCAGGAAGGCCAAAGCCTCGCGCAAGGTCATTTGCGAACGCGCCGCTTCGTCCAGCAGCGTATCGAGCTGGTCCCGGATCGCGGTCAGCTTCAGCCGGTCGAGCTGAGCCAACAGCATCTCGTGATCGACCGTCGTCATCACCAGCTGCCTCCCACCAGTGCCTCATATTCGGCCAGCGGCCGCAACAGAGCGGAAGGCGCAACGATATCCACCGGCGCCGATCGCACCGGCGCAGCAGCGCCGACCACGCCGGCAAGATGCGCGCGCTCGACAATCCGTTGGCGACGTCCGCGGCACAACGCATGATCCGCCACCACCTCGCCCGCATGACGCACGATAACGCGGCCGCCCAGCACCACGACCTGGACGCTCTCCCCGATCAGCCGCCAGGGAACCGAGTAACTGTTCGTGTCCAGGTCGATTGCGCAGTCTGCCTGGACCTTGCGCACGAGATCCCGCAGTTGCCCGAACGGCGCCCGTCCGCCCAGAGGGCGAAGCGCCATGGCTTCTTCGGCAAAGCGCTCCGCAGGAGCCACCCCGGTCGTGCCATGCACACGCTGATCGGCAATCTCGCGCGTCCACCGGTCCAGATGCGCCTCGAACGCCGCCCAGTTCTCGAACCGGCGGCCGGCAATCGCATTGTGCTTGACGTAGCCGACCCCGCGTTCGTCCTTTCCCTTCGTACGCGCCCGGTAGGGCGCACAAGCCCGTGGCGTAAATCCCCAGTAGCGGGCAAAGGCGTGCAGCCGCACATTGAAGCGCACCTCCCGCGTCGCCGCATCGTGATGTTCGACCAGCGCCTTCGGATTATCGAACAGCACTTCCGTTGGAACCCCGCCGAAGCGAAGGAAGGCTCCTTCCATCCCCTCCAACCAGTCCGCCTGGCGCTCCCGAAGCGAGGGACGGATATGCAGCCGACGCGAGTAACCCAGCGTTGCCACAAACAGGTGCACCCGAACACGCTCGCCGCCGATCCACGCCCGCGTGTCGCCAAAGTCGATCTGCATCTGATGTCCCGGCGCCGTCTCAAACCGAACCGTTGCGCGCTTCTGCACCCTCAACTCCCGACGCCAACCCTGCACCCGAAGCTCCACCGACCGAAGCCCTATGACGATCCCATGTTCGCTCTCCAGTTCCTGGCGCACCACATCGGCGTTGCCACCATGGCGGAAGAAGCGCTCCCGCAGCCAATCGTCTAGCCCGTCAAACGCGCTCCGCCGCACAGGCTTGCGAAACGGAACAGTCCCGCCTTCGCGCAGATACCGACGCACCGTGTTGCGCGCGCACCCGAATTCCTTCGCCAGCCGCTTCGCTCCCCAGCCAAGCTCATGCAGCCGCAGCATCGCTGCCACCTCTTCAGGCTGAAGCATCTCCTCTCCCTGCATCGTTCTCGACAATGCAGGAATCGCCGAAATCCCAATCGTCATCCATGCCTCCTCTCATAACCGAGGGGGTCAGTTCTTCATTTCGTCAGGGGGTCAGTTTCTCAATTCGCCCGACAGTCGGCCCTCGTGTTCCGAACGCGCGATATAGCGCGGCGATCTGGGAGAGACCTGCGCGACAATCTGGATGAGACTCTCAGAGCGCGGTCATGGGCAAATTATCATGCTGATTGTCGCTGGCAAGGTTTTCGTCGTTTTCTGATCGTCGCTCCGCGACAAGCTCGTGCATGTTTTTGATTGTCGCGTAGGAGGCAGGCCTGCCGCGCTGGCGTTTGGCTTCCATGGCGGATCTGCGCCGGTAGCTTTCGACATTCATCTCGAAGATCGTTGCGTGATGAACAAGCCGATCGACCGCGGCGAGGGTCATGGCGGGGTCGGGAAAGACCCTGTTCCATTCTCCAAAGGGCTGATTGGCGGTGATCATGATGGAACGCCGCTCATACCTTGCGGAGATGAGTTCGAAGAGCACGCTCGTTTCGGCCTGGTCCTTGGTGACGTAGGCCAGATCGTCGAGGATCAGCAGATCGAACTTGTCGAGCTTTGCGATGGCGGATTCGAGCTGCAGCTCACGCCGTGCGACCTGAAGCTTCTGAACGAGATCGGTGGTTCGGGTGAACAGCACGCGCCAGCCGTTCTCGATGAGGGCGAGCCCGATAGCTGCGGCGAGATGGCTCTTTCCACCGCCGGGCGGGCCAAACAACAGGATGTTGGCACCCTTTGCGAGCCAGCTGTCGCCGGCGGTCATGGCCATGACCTGCGCCTTGGAGACCATCGGTACGGCGTCGAAGGCGAAGCTGTCGAGTGTCTTTCCGGGCGGCAGATGCGCTTCGGCCAGATGACGTTCGACCCGGCGCCGATCGCGCTCGGCCAACTCATGCTCGGCAATGGCCGAGAGGAACCGGGCGGCGGGCCAGCCTTCCTTATCGGCCTGTTCGGCAAATTGCGGCCACAGGGTCTTGATCGTCGGCAATCTGAGGTCGTTGAGCATGATGCCGAGACGGGCTTCGTCGATGATGTGGGCGGCCTTCATGCGGCGTCTCCCACATAGGCCGTGCCGATCAGGGCTTCATAGCCGTTGAGGGAAGCGAGCTGCACCGAGACGGTCGGCAGCCGTGCGGGATCCGGGCCGAAGAGCGTTCGCAAGACGGCAATATCGGGCAGGTCGCCGGCGTCGAGGGTCTCGGCGAGTTGCTCGGCAAGTTCGCGCTCGCAGCCTCGATCATGGGCCAGCGCCAGCAATTCGACCATCACCTTGCAGGCCTGCCTGTCCGGCAGCCGCTCAATGAGCACATCGAAGGCCCTGCGGTATTCCTGCTGCGGGAAGAGCTTGTCACGATAGACGAGATTAAGAAGCGCCATCGGCTTTTTGCGCAGGGAATGGATGACGTGCCGATAATTGACGACCTGATCGTGCCTTCCATCCGCATGCCCGCGGCCTCTGGGAAGCGTCATCAGCTGTGTTCCTCCGACAAAGACCTCGAGGCGATCGTCGAACAGCCGGACGCGAAGCCGATGTCCGATCAGGCGGGAGGGAACGGTGTAGAAGACCTTGCGCAAGGTGAAGCCGCCGGTCCGCGACACGGTCACGACCACCTCCTCGAAGTCGCTGGTCCGCCGATCGGGGAGCTCCTGCAGATGAGGGCGCTCGGCGTCGATGCGTTTGCCATGATTGGCGTTGTGCCGGCTGGCGATCTCATCGATGAATGCACGATACGCACCGAGATCGTCAAAGTCCTTGCTGCCGCGCATCAGAAGGGCGTCACGGATGGCGCTCTTGAGATGACCATGGCTGCTTTCGATCGACCCGTTCTCGTGGGCGATGCCCTTGTTGTTGCGGGTCGGCGTCATGCGATAATGGGCGCAGAGCTCCTCGTAACGATGCGTGAGATCCTCCTTCGCATCGGCACTGAGATTGCGGAAAGCCGCCGACAGGCTGTCGCTCCGGTGATAGAGCGGCGCTCCGCCAAGTGACCAGAGCGCGTTCTGCAGTCCTTCGGCCAGGGCCACGAAGCTTTCACCGCCGAGAATGACATGGCTGTGTTCGAAGCCCGACCAGGCGAGCCGGAAGTGGTAGAGCAGATGGTCGAGCGGCTGGCCCGAGATCGACACGCCCAAGCTGCTCATGTCAGTAAAATCCGACAGCCCGAGCCGGCCGGGTTCGTGAAGCTGACGGAAGATAACCTCCTGCTCTTCGCCGTGGATGGCGCGCCATGACCGAATGCGCCGCTCCAGGGTCCGGCGAATGCCCTCGCTCAGTTCCGGGTGCCGCCGCAGCATCTCTTCGTAGATGGCGACAGCACGGATGCCTGGCGCCGCCTTCAAAAGGGGAACGACCTCGGCATCGAAGATGTGCTCGAGAGGGTCAGGCCGTCGCCGGCCGCGAGCCTTTTGCTTTTGCGATGGCAGGTCCGGATTCTTCTTGATGCGATAGGCCGTCGCTCTGCTGATCGACGCCTTGGCCGCGGCAACCTCGGTGGTATGTTCCTGTCGTAACTTCATAAAGAGCCTCATCTGATGGTCGGTTACATGACGGCCTGGCACAAAGGTGATTCTCCATTCTCCAGAAAATCGCCAAGGTACTTCAGCCAACCGCGCTCAACAGACGTCGGCAGTGACGCCGCGGGGGTGGTGTAACTCCGTTCGGGCTACGCCCTCACTGCGTCACACCACCCCCGCCGAGTCTCATCTTGATTGACGCTGAATCTCATCCTGATCGCCGCGTCGCAGCGCGATCTTCTGGTGCGCCAGGGCACCCAGGTCGGGCACAAGCAGGGCGGGTCATGGGCATTCGTCTTCTTCGGTAGATGGTGAGCCAGAGCGCACGGAGGACAGGCCTGCGCCGGATAGCAGCAGCATCTCGTCTAGGAAGAAGGCCCGCACCAAAGAAATGAATTTCTCGCTGCGCACGGCATTGTTGCTCTGCGTTTTCCGCGCCGTCGGCCTCCGGATCGCGTCCGTACCGACAGCCCATCCACAAAGCAAGACCCAGCTCGCATCGGCGGTATTCAGCGAAGCGCGTTTTTCAACCACCGGCACAGAGCTGCGGGCCGGTATCGCTGAGATCGCCTAGTCGACGTGGTTGGTGGGATGCTGTGGTTTGAAATACCTCAGCCTCTGCACGCCCAGCGAACCTCTTTGGAGGCCCGTAAGCGGGCAGATAGTCATCATTTTCTGGTCTAGAAGTGCCTCATCCATTTCAAACGATCGGGGTAACAAATGCTATAAATGTTGCATGAGGGTATGCAATTTTGAAAGGCTCTTAAGCATAGCGGGCCCTACTCCATGGACGATCTAGATCGAAAGATCCTTACGGCACTCCAGAAGAACAATCGGCTCTCCTTTGCCGAACTAGCCAAACTGGTCGGTTCTTCGGCCGCCTCGTGCATGCGTCGAGTGAACAAGTTGCGTTCGGCTGGCGTAATCGTTGCGGATATCTCGGTGGTGAATCCAAAGGCTCTTGGCTAAGCCCTTACCTCTGATACCGCGGCAGGGAACGTATTGCGCGCCAGGTGCTGAGGGGCGGATATGAGGCTGTCCGCATGAGCCGCAGGTGCCGTGTACGGCGCACAGGTGGGTGGCTCATCTCATCGGCCGACCCCGCAGGCGACCGTCGAGCAGGTCGAAGCGTTGCGCCGGCGGCGCTCGACCGGCAGGGAGATCGCCGCCGAAATCCGTATCTCGGCGGTGACTGTGTCCAGCAGGCGCGGTCCGCAAACTGCGGAAGTGATCGTCACTTCCTTGCGCGTTCAATGCCCTCAGCAGGCGGCTGAGCCACCTCAGTGCGCCGCCAAAAAGAAGGGCGCCGGGATTTCCGTGGCCGGAGCGCGCACATGACACGCGACGACCCGTCCGTCGGCCATCGGCACCAGAGGCGGGACGTCGATGCGGCAACGCTCGACTGCGAGCGGGCAGCGCGGGTGAAACGCACATCCGCTCGGCGGGTTGACGGGGCTTGGCACCTCGCCCTCCATGGGCACCTCCAACCGCACCCGCGTCGGATCCGGAACCGGGGCTGCAGCGATCAGCGCCTCCGTGTAGGGGTGTACCGGCTTGTCGAAGAGCGCATCGCACGGGGCGAGCTCCACGATCCGCCCCAAATACATGACCGCGACGCGATGACCGATATGCTGTACAACACTAAGGTCATGCGAGATGAAGATATAGGCGATGCCTATCTGCTGCTGGAGATCCAGCAGCAGATTTAATATCTGTGCCTGCACGGAGACGTCGAGTGCTGACACCGCCTCATCGGCAATGATGAGCGAGGGCTGGAGTGCAAGTGCCCGCGCAATGCCGAGCCGCTGCCGCTGGCCGCCTGACAACTCGGACGGGAGCCTGTCCATCATCTCGGGCGACATCCCGACCTTTCGCAGAAGCTCCGCGGCAAGCGCCTTGCGCTGCTTCCGGCTGAGGCGTTCAAAATTCTCGACGGGTTCGGTTATGATCTGTCCGGCGGTCAGGCGCGGGTTCAGCGATGAGTACGGATCCTGAAAGACCATCTGCATACGCCGGCGCCACGCGCGAACCGCATGCTTCTTGAGACCAGCAATGTCGGTGCCGTCGATCATTACGCGCCCAGCCGTCGGTTCGGCGAGCCGCATCAGGAGCCGCGCGACGGTGGACTTGCCGCAGCCGGATTCGCCAACGATACAGAGCGTCTCCCCCGCCTCGACCGAGAAGGAGACATCCTCCACCGCCCGCACCACCGGGACGGTCTTCTTCAGGATTCCTGTACCGAGCGGATAATGCTTGGTCAGATTCTCGACTTTCAGCAGAGGACCTCTCATGCGTTCACCACCTCTGCGGCCCGCCAGCAAGCTGCGGCATGGCCAAGCCCAACATCAAGCATAGCGGGCGTCTTTTCGAGGCAAATGGCTATCGCGAATGGACAACGAGGAGCGAAACTGCATCCGATAATCGGCTCGCGAAGGCTAGGCACGGTACCCGGAATTTCCGGCAGGCGGCCTCGGCGGCCACGCCGCAGATCGGGCACTGACCGCATGAGACCGAGCGTGTAGGGGTGTGTGGGGCGCGCGAACAGATCAATTACGCTCGCTTGCTCCACGATCCGGCCGGCATACATGACGATCACGCGTTGGCAGGTCTCGGCTACAACCCCCAGATCATGCGTGATGAACATCACAGCCGTTCCCATCCGCTCTTTCAGATCGACGATCAGCCGCAGGATCTGCGCCTGAATGGTGACGTCAAGCGCGGTCGTTGGCTCGTCGGCAATCAAGAGTTCGGGTGAGCACGCGAGGGCCATGGCGATCATGGCACGCTGGCGCATACCGCCTGACATTTCGTGGGGATAGTTGTTAACCCGACGCTCGGGATCGCCGATGCGGACGAGACGGAGCAACTCTTGTGCCTTCGCCATCGCTTCCGGTTGGGAGGCCTTGGTGTGGATCCGCACCGCTTCAGCGATCTGGTGACCAATAGTGTAAACCGGGTTCAGGCTCGTCATCGGCTCCTGAAAGATCATGGCGATCCGGTTGCCGCGGATCTGTCGCATCTCTCGTTCGGAAAGTTTCAGAAGGTCCCTTCCGCGGAAGCAGATCTCGCCGCCGACGGACTTGGCCGTCAGCTTCGGCAGCAGCCGAAGAATGGAAAGAGCGGTGACGCTCTTGCCGCATCCGGACTCGCCGACGACACCGAGCGTTTCGCCACTCTTTACCTGGAAGCTGATGCCGCCCAGCGCGCGAGTGACACTTTCGTCGCCGAAGAAGTGGGTTTCCAGGCCTCTAACGTCGAGAAGCACGTCATTCCCAGTGGTCTGATGAATTTGCATGTCAGCGCCTCCGTTTCGAGCGGGGGTCGAACAGGTCGCGCAGGCCATCCCCGAGCAGGTTGATGGCAAGGACCGTGGCGGCAAGGCAGATGCCGGGGGCGAACACCGTCATTGGAGCGATAGCGAGATACAAGCGAGAACTTGAGATCATGTTGCCCCAACTAGGAATTTCAGGCGGCACGCCTACACCTAGAAAGCTCAGTCCGGCTTCAGTCAGAATCGCATCTGCGCACACGATCGCACTCTGCACCATAAGCGCCGGAACGGTGCTCGGCAGGAGATGACGCCACAGTACTTTCGGCAGGCGAGCACCGCCGCAAAGCGCCGCTTCTACATAGGGACGCTGCTGAACACTCATAACTACCGAACGAACCAGCCGCGTAACGCTTGGCAGCTGGACGATCGTGATGGCGACGATGAGGGTACCAATGCTGGGTCCTGTGAGAGAAATAAGAGCGATCGCCAGCAGAATCGTCGGGATCGACATAAGGCCGTCCATGACTCGCATTATGACATTATCGAAGGCGCGGTTGTAGCCAGCGACGAGACCGATCAGAAGACCGCCCAGAGCCGCTCCTGCCGCCGACGTCAATCCGACCATAAGTGAGATTCGGGCGCCGAAGATCGTTCGGGCAAATACGTCACGGCCCAGATTATCGGTACCGAACCAAAAGTTCGCGGACGGCGGTTGGAGGCGTTCGAAGGGATTCATGTTCAGTGGATCGCCGGCGTAGAGCGGGGCAGCGAGCGCCAGAATGATGAAAAGCGCCAGGAGACCGCCACCTACAAAGATCAGCGGATGCCGTCTCGCCACACGGGGAAACTCAGATAGCTGCAGGCGGCCCTTCGAAACGGTTTCAACTGATGCGGAGGGGAGTGTCATATCAGTACCGGATGCGAGGATCGACCAGGGTATAAGAAAGATCGACCGCCAGATTGATTAAGACGTACAGGCCCGAAACGAGGATGAGCACGCCTTGAATGATGGGGTAATCGCGGTTGTTGATCGCATCCACTACCAAACGACCGACGCCAGGTATGTTGAAAACCGTTTCTGTGATGACCACACCGCCAATCAGACCTGCGAAGCTTAGGCCGATCACGGTGAGAATCGGGGCACCTGCATTCTTCAAGGCATGGTGGAACAACATGGTATGTGACGAAGCGCCCTTGGCAGCGGCCGTTCGCATATAATCTTCGGACAGGACTTCGAGCATACTTGCCCGCGCGATCCGAGCTATGAAAGCAATGTAGGGAACGCTCAAAGTCACGGTCGGGAGTATCAAGTGTACAAGCCATGCTCCGAAGCCATGGTCGATAGGCTGGTATCCTTGGACGGGTAGCCAATGCGTGCTGACAGCGAACCAATATATGAAAAAATAGCCGATGACGAAGACCGGGACAGAAAAACCAAGGGTCGCGAATGCAATCAGGATCCGATCAACAAGTTCGCCAGCTCGCCACGCGGCAAGGACGCCGAAGGTGACCCCAATCGTCACCGAAAGGATCATCGTTAGAATCGAAATGCAAATGGTCGGTTCCAGCCGCTGCGAAATCAGCTGGAGGACGGGTCGCCCCGTGAAAATTGAGGTCCCGAAGTCGCCGTGGAGGATGCTGAGAGCCCAAGTAACGAACTGAACCGGCAGGGGGTGACTAAGTCCCAGTTGCTCGCGTATGCCGCTGATCATCTCTGGCGTTGCCGTATTGCCGGCGATGATGGCCGCCGGATCGCCAGGAGCCAGCCTGAGAAGCAGAAAAACGAAGATCCCGACCATCACCATGACGGCGATGGTCGAAACCAATCTGCGAAGGACGTAGGCAGCCATTGCCCTTTAGACCTTCTGCATGTTCCACATCGGGACGTAAGGGACTGGCACCTTCATGAGGCCGTTGAGCGTCTTACGATGCGCGTTTGGCCGGACAGTTTGGCACAACAGAACGGAGCCTACGAAGTCCCACCAAACCCGCTGCATCTCGCGGGCCAGCGCCTTTCGCTCCGCAAGAGTATCGATATCGGCCCATTTGGCCCGAAGCGCCTCATATTGGTCTTCCTTAGGCCAGCCGTACCAAGCTTTGTCGCCATTTGCGAGCAAAAAGCCAGTGCTAATTGGATCGCTGAGGCTGTAATTGGGATAGTTTGAGATGAAGATATTCCAGCCACCATTCTCGATTGTGCCTTTGTTCGCTCGGCTTGCGGCAAGCTCGGCCCAGGCCATTGGTCGAAGCTCGGCGTTCACTCCAATCTTTCGCAGCGACGTTGCCAGAAGCTGCGAGGCATTGCCTGCCTGCGCCCAATCCGTGGGTTGGAGAATAACGACCTTTTCGCCAGCATATCCCGCCTCTTGGAAGAGCTGCCTGGCCTTCTCCGGGTCGCCGCCTTTTTTGTACCACCCTGTATTCTCGTCGTTTGAATACAGTGTGTCATTTCCAAATATCGAAGTGGCAGTGTGGCCATATTTTGGATCGGGCGCCATAATGCGAGAGAACGCCTCCTGGTCGACGAGGTGAAGCATGGCTCGACGTGCGTTTACGTTATCGAACGGCTTGTGAAGAAAGTTCATACGTACAAAATTTACATCACCAGCCTTATTTAGAAGCGTTAGTTCAAGATTGGGATCGCTCTCGATCACCGGGTAAAGATCGGCTGGTGGCGCATAAAGGAAGTCGAACTCACCGGCTTGCAACGCTGCGACCGCAGTCTGCTCATCGGCGATGTGTTCCCAAACTGCGCGATCGACCTTCACGATCTTGCCGCCGCCGAATCCGTCTGGCGGCTCATTGCGCGGTACATAGCTTTCGTTTCTGTCGTAGGTGAAGCTCGCACCCGGCTTGGCAAGGGTCTCATTGAACTTGAACGGTCCTGACCCGATGTTCGAGGTCACCTGCTCGGTTGCCGGACGATTTGCGTCCTTCTCGCGCATGATAGGCAAGTAGAGACCGCCCGGGGATGCCAGTATATCGATCAAAAGCCCCAGCGGCTCGTTGAGCACGATCGTGAAGGTCTTGGCATCCTTCTTCGATACGTCCTTGGCCCGCGACATGATCAGCTGCCCGCCGGAAGCGGCCTGACCCCACCGGCGAATCGAGGCCACACAGTCGCCCGCCGTGACGGGGCTGCCGTCGTGGAAACTTAGGCCATCCCGAAGCTCGAACGTATAGGTCTTCTTATCCTCAGAGACACTCCACTTCCCTACCATTTGCGGCTGCGCCACCAGCTTCGAGTCGATTGCGAATAATGTGTCGTAGATCGCCAGGCCATGGTCATAGGTAATATTGTCGGTGGATAGGATAGGATCGAAGATTCGGAGATCATCCATCACCATTCGCACCGTCCGCCCGTCGATCGCCGCCGTCTGCGCCCGCAGAACCGACGGGATTGATAAAGCGGTTCCGGCAGCAATGCCCATCTTAAAGACATCCCGTCGAGAAATAGTCATGTTCAAGTTCCCCTATTGATTGGTGGCACGAACAGTTCGTGCTTTTGGGCCTTGTGGTTTATGGGCTAGCATTCGGCCGTGTCCGACAGTGCATAGGTCGAAGGACAACAATTGATATCATCCGGGGCAGGAGCGTTTGCGCCAAAACGCGTCGGCTGCTGAAACAAGGGCAGCAGAACCAGATGTAGTGTGAATGTTTGCTACGCGTGCTGCCGTCCAGACTGCTTTGACAAACATGCCACGGGCATGTCGGCGCCCCTGCTTGGTGGTCGAGGGCCTGGCCCTGATTGCCTCTCCAGACGGGAACCGGTGAGGCTGTGCGGGCGATGCCCTAGGCTACCGAGGCTGGCGAGCAACTACCTCATTTAGGTTAAGCATCGATGAGCCAATGAATTCCGAACGCTCCGGCTGCACAGATCGACTTAGGCTAACGCAACTGTCAGATGACTCCCAAGTCCCTACCCACTTCGATGAAAGCCTCGACCGCGCAGTCGATATCGGTCTCCGAATGCGCGGCAGAGATCTGGGTCCGAATGCGGGCATGACCCTTTTGCACGACTGGGAAGGAGAATCCGATCACATATATGCCGCGCTGGAGCAGGTGTTCCGCCATCGCCTGAGCCAAAGCGGCATCACCAAGCAGGACGGGGATGATCGGATGGTCCGCACCAGTCAGCCTGAAGCCCGCTTTCGACATCTTCGAACGGAAGCGGTGAGCATTGGTATAGAGAGTTTCGCGTAGCTTATCGCCTTGCTCGATTAGATCGAACACCTTCAGCGAGGCTGCTGCAATGGCGGGCATGAGTGTATTGGAGAAGAGATATGGCCGCGAGCGTTGGCGAAGCCAGTCGATGAGCTCGCGCTTGCCTGACGCGTAGCCACCCGAGGCCCCGCCGAGCGCCTTGCCCAGCGTGCCGGTGATGATATCCACCCTACCCTGGACATCGCAATGTTCGGCCGATCCGTGGCCATGCTTGCCGACGACGCCAACGGCATGGCTGTCGTCCACCATGACCATGGCGCCATACTTCTCCGCTAGATCGCATATGCCTTTCAAATTGGCGATGATGCCGTCCATCGAAAAAACGCCGTCTGTTGCAATCATCTTGAAACGGCTGCCTTCGGCCCTCTTCAGTTCCTCCTCGAGCGAGGCCATGTCATTGTTGGCATAGCGGAAGCGCTTGGCCTTTGAGAGCCGAACGCCGTCTATGATAGAAGCATGGTTCAGAGCATCGGAAATGACGGCGTCCTCCTCGCCGAGCAGCGTTTCGAACAAACCGGCATTAGCGTCAAAGCAGGATGAATAGAGAATGGTATCTTCGGTGTTGAGAAATGAGGAGATGCGCGTCTCGAGTAGCTTGTGCACTTCTTGAGTGCCGCAGATAAAGCGGACTGAGGCCATACCGTATCCGTAGCGGTCGAGCGCATCCTTAGCCAGGTCTCGCAGATATTTATCGTCGGCAAGCCCGAGGTAGTTATTGGAGCAGAAATTCAGGACTTTGCCGCCATCCGTGAGCTCGATCTCGCGTGCCTGCGTCGAGGCGATGACGCGCTCGGATTTGTATAGGCCGGCCTTCTTCAGGCTTTCAAGTTCAATCAACAGATGGCCAATGAAGCTCGCGGTCATAGGCCCCTCTTGTGAATTGGCATTCCTGGCTCCAGACGCTACGGTGGCAAACGCCACGGTCGACACGCCGTGTGGAACGGCGCACGGTGATCTTCGCTATTTCAACGGAAAATCGGTACTTCCAAATCTTTACTGATGGGTGCCCGAGCAGCCCACTGGCACACGACTGCCTCTAAACGCCACCTGAACTACTGCGACTCCCCAAGCTATCAGGAGAGACGTCAACTGACGACAGGTCGAGCGCTGAACACGCCGCTCGGCCAACCGCATCGCGCCGCTACGGGTAGACAACAGCAGTCGACCATGCTGGATCATCGTGCTTTTGCCAGTAAAGATTCATCAGTCGGAGGGTGATGGGTCCGACCTTCCCATGGGAGATCGCCGTGTCATCGATACGCGTCACGGGCATAATGCCGCCGGCGGTCGATGTGATGAAAACCTCGTCAGCCCTTTGGATTTCGGCACGACTGATATCAGCAGCCGTGGCCAACAATCCGATCTCGGCACAAAGATCGAAGACAGTGCGGCGCGTGATGCCCGGCAATACCCCAAAAGCAGGTGTCTTCAGGGATCCGTCCTTGATAGCAAACACATTGAAGCCGGGGCCCTCCGCAATATTCCCGCTCGTATCTAGGATCAGCGCCGTCTCTGCCCCCATGTCATAGGCGTCGAAGAGACCCTTCACGAGATCGAGCCAATGATAGTTCTTGATTGCAGGATCGACCGATTTAGGCGGAATACGGACAGCCTCACTGATGGCGACGTGCAGGCCTCTTTCCAGTTGCTCCTTATTGGCAACTGACCCAAAGGGAACAGCAAACGCGATGAAGCGATTCTCTGCTTGACGGGGATCGCGGCTGAATGTTGGTGATGAACCGCGCGTGCAAATCATCTCGACGTAAGCCGATTTGTAGCCAGACAAAGCGACGCAATGTTTGAGGATCGCCACTATTTTCTCGCGATCATAGGGCAGCTTCATTCGCAGCCGTTCGACGCCCCCGAAGAAACGGTCAAGATGCAAATCCAACCGGAAGAACTTGCCATTCCAGACGTGCACAGTGTCATAAGTAGCGTCAGAGTGCAGGAATCCCCAATCGAGAACGGAGATCTTGGCCTCCGACATCGGAAGGTATTGCCCATCCATGAACGCGACTCCGTGTGGATAGAGACGCCTATCAACGTGATGCTCATCAACAGTCGGAAGAGCAGACAGAAGCTGTGTCATTGAGGACGCCATTCATTTTTTTCCTTACACCCGCGATGGTTGACTTGCCCGCGTCGAACAGTCGGGCAACTCACAACCTGGCCGCTCTACATCGCACGGATGCTTAGGCTAAAGAGCTCAATCTCGGGCTCGACACGCAATGGCAATTTCAAAAGGAGGCCCGAAGTGATGACTTCATCGCAACGCTAAATCGTAACCCGCGGCTCGAACTTGACACGATCAAGCGCAATCATGCTCCGGAATTTACGAACATTGGGGTTGGTATAGAGCTTCGTTTTGACGAAAACGTCAAAAGCCTCGACGTCCTCGACCGCCACAACCAGGACGAAGTCAGCGTCGCCCGTGACCATGTAGCATTGGGTAACCTCCTTGGCAGCACGCATCGCGCGTTTGAACTCGTCGACAAGGTCAAGACGCTCGCGGTCTAGCTCTACCGTGACAATAACGGTAAGCGATTTGCCAACAGCTTTCGGATCCACCAGCGAGATATCCGCGATTATCACGCCATCGGAACGGAGCTTGTTAACGCGACGCATGCATGACGCTGCCGAGGAACCAGCCAATTCCGCCAGTTCTGCAAATGAGAGCCGGTTGTTGGCTTGCAGTACCGTAAGAATCCTTCGATCTAGGTCATCCATTGGATACGTCCGCTATGACTACAATTTCTGACATTGCACCAGCCGCCGCTATGTTCGTTTCAGTTTTTGGCCACAAACTGAAATAGGCATATCAATCTCGGCCCGGAGATTGCAAGAGGCAGCCGTCGCCTCAATCGGACACAAGGGCGCGATTTTTCAGCGAATGAGTGAGGAGTGATTTTAATCCAAACGGGACCCCTTAATGTGGGGCCATCAAGATGCCTCCGGCTTGATTGCAGGCATCTGTGTTTTGGATGTTGGTTGTGGAGACGATTGCAAAGATCCGTCGGTTGTCACGGGTTGCAGGGGAAGTCATCAAGGCGTTCTGCCGGGAGTTGAAGATCTCCCGGAAGGTGGTGCAAGGTGCTGCGATCGGACGTCGCAGCTGCGCACGACTCCATCGGTAGCGCCCGGCCAGCAGAACTTACCATCCTCCAGCCGATTGGCGAACATGCATGCCCGTGCCCTCGAAGTACGCGGGCTTAGTCCGATCGGCCCGGTTAGCCCGGAACACGTAAGCGCGCCCAAAAACGGATCCGGCAATCGCCTCGCCTATAAGCGCCGCCAAGCCTTCGGCTCCCTTGTGGAAGTCGACCGGCTTGGTCGCCACCATGACCTTGATCGCCCCCGTCGGCCCCGATGACGATGTCGCCTCAGCGCGCGGATTACCGCTGCAACCGCGTTCGAATCCGCCCCACGACCCACCCGCATTGCGACGCCGCCGATCTCGAGTTCGCTCACACCAGCGTCTCGAGCCGGCTCTCCCTTCCCAGTCTTCTGCCGCACGCTTCGCGGCGGGCTCCGGAGGCGCCGCGTCACCACCGCCGAACATATGATTCCGATATCGCTGCCTCCTAAATCGCCCGGCGAGCGGCCCGACGCCAGGTGAACAATTGCTGCGGGGAAAGGCCTCATCCGGGCGTGCCACGCAACAAACCGTCTCGTCCACCTCGTCGCTCTCTGTCACTATCCTGGCCCTCTCCTCCGGCGGCCGCGCCGGCTCCTCGGCCTGGGTTTAAGCGTAAACTCTGAATAGGTCGCGTCCCAAAGAGTCGAAGGCCTCGTCGACCGCGTTGCGTAACTGTCCGTATGCGGGAAGGCTACGCCATTACCGCCACAATCTCGATGTTTCCAATTGTGCAGCGTCCGGCGTTCGGGCGCTCAACGATTCAGCCGATTACTTTCGCTGTTGGTCGACTTTAGAACATCCCCCGGTACGGTTCACGGGAAATGGCCAAGTGAGCCGATGTTCAAAGTCCATACCGGATTCGCCGTGGTATATTCCAGCGATCCTCGTGCTTGTGATTTGGAGCGAACAGAACATGGGCAAAACGATGAGCGCAACCGCACTCATGCCGTCAGTCGGGTTCAACTGGTGAGAGCGGTCGATTTTTCCCAACGCGGCCCAGATTCGTGCTTCAGCGGGAAATGGCATTTGAAGCTATGTTCCGCGTCGTCTCCGCTGGCTGAAGGTTCGGGAAACACACCTCTACAGATTTCCTGCGCGTACTGGCATCGGGTGTGGAACTCGCAGCCGGATGGCCTTCTGAGCATGCTCGGCACCTCGCCCTTTATCTCGATGCGGTTGAGAACCGCATCTGGATCGGGCACTGGATTCGCCGATAGCAAGGCCTGCGTATAAGGATGGCGCGGATAATCGAAAATGTGTTGGGTTGAGCCAGTTTCAACAACCCGGCCGAGATACATGATCGCCATACGATCAGCCATGTGGCGGACCACATTGAGGTTGTGCGTTATGATGAGGATGGCGATCCCGAGTTCATCCTGCAGGCGAGCAAGGAGATTGAGCACCTCACCCTGCACTGAAACATCCAATCCCGCTGTAGGCTCATCGGCGATGATCAGTTCTGGATTGAGGGCAAGGGCACGCGCGACGCCAACGCGCCGGGCCTGCCCGCCAGAGAGCTGGTGGGGGTAGCGGCGGCCAACATCCGCAGGCAAGCCGACCATGCGCAACAGGCGCTCTGCTTCGGCGCCGCCGTCCCGATTGCTTACGCCATGAATGCGGAAGGGCTCCGCGAGAAGCGACTGCACGGTCAGCCGCGGCGACAGCGAGCCGACCGGATCCTGGAACATCATCGCCATGCGACGCAGGTAAGGCATGCGTTCGGTCGCTGTGAGACCGATTAGCTCCTGTGCCCCGAAACGGATGCTGCCGCTTAAAGCAGGCTGCAGGCCAATGATGGTGCGCGCGATGGTGGACTTGCCCGAGCCGCTTTCACCGACGAGGGCAAGTGTCTCCCCCTTGCGGATTTGAAAGGAAACACCGCACACTGCATCAATGAAAGGTGCTTTCGTGCCCGTTGCGAGCGCCTTCAGCGGGCCCATTGTGCGGAAGCGCACGCGGAGGTCCTGGACACGCAGCAGCGCACTCATGCTACGAGCACCCGTCCTCGGTCGAGCATGTGGCATCGCGCCAACTGATCAACTCCTATTCGGTATTCGACTGGGGTCTCCTGTACGCAGCGATCGAAGGCATGAGGGCACCGCGGGCGAAAGATGCACCCTTTGTTGCTGCCGAAAAGACTAGGTACCTCTCCTGGAATGGTCGGCAAATTGCGCGTCCTTTGTCTGATCCGTCCGGGATCGCACTCAAGCAACGCACGAGTGTAGGGATGGGCTGGGTTATGGAAGATGTCCCGTACAGCCCCCTGCTCCACCACCTCGCCCGCATACATGACGGCAACGTGATCGCACAGTTCGGCCACGACGCCGAGATGATGGGAGACAAAGAGGATCGAGCAACCGATCTCCCTTTGCAGATCTTTGAGCAGATGAATGATCTGAACCTCCAGCGTTGCATCAAGCGCTGTGGTGGGTTCGTCGGCAATGAGGAGTACCGGCTTCACAAGCAGCGCCATGGCGATGCAGATGCGTTGGCGCATGCCACCGGAGAACTGATGCGGATGACCGCTGATCCGGCTTTGCGGATCGGGAATTCCCACACGCTTGAGCATGTCGATGGCACGCGCGCGTTTTTCGCTGCGGCTTCTTTGTTCGTGGTGTTGGATATCGATCATCTGGCTTTCGATTGTCCGCACGGGATTGAGGGCGGTCATCGGATCCTGAAAGATCATTGAGAGGCGATCGCCCATCAGACTCCGTCGTGCTTGGGAAGACAGTGTGAGTAGGTCGCGTCCCTCGAACACTATGCTGCCGGCTGTAACCTCAGCATTTTCGGGAAGCAGGCCCATCACCGAATAGGCTAGCGTTGATTTTCCGGATCCGCTTTCCCCAACAATACCGACCACCTGTCCGGGCGCCACCTCGAGCGAGACATTGCGCAGGGCGTGAACACGCCCTCGCGGTGTGCCGAAATCAAGATTGAGACCGGAGACTTCGAGCACCGGACGAACGGAGATCGGCTGTGTCAGGTTCTCGCGTCTCATAGGTCTTTCCGCAATTTGGGATCGAATGTGTCACGCAGTGCTTCGCCAAGGAATGTGAAGCCGAGTGTGGCAATGACGATTGGAATACCGCCGGCAAAGACCAGCCATCCCGTCTGATTTATGTAGCTATAGCCATCATTCAGGATCGAGCCCCAGTCGGGTGTGGGTGGGCGCACGCCCATGCCGAGAAAGCTGAGACCTGCTTCCACTGCGATCACCGCCGGCACATCCATGCTCACAAGAATGAGAAGCGGACCGATCACGTTTGGCAGCATGTGCACGAAGAGGATGCGCCTCGTGCTGGCGCCCATGCTACGCTCCGCGTCGATGTAATCACTGTTGCGCAGAGCATGCGTTTGGGTGCGCACGACGCGCGCATAGATCGGCATAGATGTTACTGCGATGACCAAAATCACGCTACCAATACTTGGCCCCAGGAGCGCGATGACGGCCAGCGCAAAAATGATGCCGGGAAACGAGCGGATCGTATCGAAGATAAGCAGGAGCAAGTTGTCGAGCCAGCGCGGCCCGAACCCGGCGATGAGGCCAAGCACGAGCCCGACGACAAGCGAACTGCCTAGTGACGCGAACGCGACCAGAAGCGGGATGCGGCCGCCCATGATGGTACGGGAAAAGGTATCACGGCCAAGTTGGTCAGTACCCAGAAGAAACTCGGGCGAAGGTCCTGCCAAACGTGGCCCAACCATGATGCGGATCGGATCATGTGTGATGATGAGGGGAGCAAAGATCGCACTCGCCATCACGACCAGGACGAGCACTGCGCCCAGCATGCCGAGACGGTTCTTGCGCAACTGCCGCAGGAAGGCGCGAAAGGCGCTGGCACTCTGCCGCCCTACGTCGGCTTCTGGGCCAATGGCTTCAATGCTCGCCATGGCTATAACTTTTCCCGGGTTCGTGGATCAAGACCGGCATTGATCAGATCCGAGAGCGTCGTTGAAATGACGATCAGGACCGTTGTGACCAGGACTACGCCCATGACGATCGGATAGTTGCGGGAATTGACCGCCTGCACGATCAGAGCGCCGATGCCAGGCCTTGCGAAGACCACCTCCACAAATACTGCAGTAGAGAGTAACCAAGCAATGCCTACGCCGAGGATTGTCACGGTCGGCAAAATTGCCAGCGGCAATGCGTAACGTGCAACGATGCGCCACTCCGAAATCCCGAAGGAGCGAGCCATTCGGATGTGGTTCTCACCGAGAACTTCAAGCATGGATGCACGCACCAGTCGCGAGATGTAGCCAACCCAGCCGATTCCCATGGCGAAGCTCGGCAGGATCAGATGGATCAACCCGTCCCGGAAGCCGTTTCCAACCCCAATCGCCGGCAGCCAGCGGAGAGTAACCGCGAAGATCAGCAGTGCGTAAACCGCCACGACGAAGGAAGGAATGGCGATTGTAGCCACCGCCATAACGCCGACGACCTGATCAACCACGGAATTCCGCCGCACGGCCGAGTAACAGCCGAGCGGCACGCCAACAGCGGCGGCCCATAAAATCGAGATCAGGATCAGGCCAATCGTATAGGGCAATTGCTCGAATACGATGTCGGCGACAGGTCTCTGGCTGAACACGTCAGAACCGAGATCGCCATGGAGCAGTCCACCGAAAAATATAATGATCTGTACAATAAGCGGCTTGTCGAGCCCCATCTGCTGATGGAGCTGTTCCTTCATCTCCGGCGTTGCGCGCGGGCCGAGCATAGCCGCGGCCGGATCGCCGGGCACGGCATGTATCATCAGAAACAGAAGCGCCACCGCGGTCACAGTGATTGCGACCGCGAGGACGATTCGTTTAAGGAGGTAGAGCCACATTGCTCCGGCTCGATCACATTGCTCAAGCCGAAGCTGGCTTGAAATCCAAAAACAGGGGGAACCCGTCCGGACGGGTCGCTGCTTTGATCTGCGTGGAGCGGGACAAGATCGGCGTCGCACCATTGGTCAGGAACCGGTAGGCGCCGGAATCTTCCATTATATCCTGCATCTCATAGTATAGCTTTGCCCGCTCGTTGGGATCCTCAACGGTAACCGCTTTAGCGTTTAGCTCATCAAAACGATCGCTGCGGAAGCGCTCCCAGTTCCACACGCCAACCTGGTCTTGGATAAAATAGGTGGTCGCTGCGTAGGGGTCAGGCGCACTGGAATAGTTGTTTACCATAAGTTGTACGTTTTTCCATTGCTCGCCCTCAGACTCCATGCCGAGTGTCCACCACGAGCCGGAGTCACGGAGATTGACCTCGGCCGCGATGCCGATTTGGGACAATTGAGCCTGAATCGTCTGAGCTATGGTCGAAGAAAGGCTGTCGTTCAGGCAATCGATCGTCAAAGCCAGGTCACTGACACCGGCCTTTTCGAGGAACTCCTTTGCCTTCTCGAGATCACCTTCCGGCGGCACAAGCGTTTTTGGGCGGTGCCCTATGAGGCCCGGCGCAATCGTGCCTGTCGCAACGTTGACCTGGCCCGCAAAGGCAGTATCCAGGATCTGTGGCACATTGATCGCCCATTGAACCGCCTTGCGGACGTTGATGTCTTTCAGCTTCGGGTGCTCCATATTCATGCCGAGCCAGAAGTACTCGAGCGAAGCCTTTTGCTCTAACTTGGTGTTCGCGAGCGGATTACTCTTCAAGGTCGCCAGCGAATCCAGACTGATACGAGTGAAGTCGACGTCACCCGCCTGATAGGCGCGTTCCGCCGTTTTATGGTCTTCCATCGGCACGATGCGTATCTCGTCGAACCCTGGCTTTGGTCCGGACCAGTCCGGGTTCCGTGTTAACAGCATATACTGGTTTTGCTTCCACTCGGCGAGCACATACGGGCCAGAGAAAGCGGGCGGCTTCATGCCGAAATCACCGCCGTCCTTAGTTGCCTTCATCACGGCATCCTCGGAAACGATGTGGCCAACCCCAAAGGGGAGCGCGAGATTCCAGAGCGGCACGAAGGGCGTCTTCAGCACGATAACGCCCGTGTAGTCATTCTCAATCTCGACGCGGTCGAGCGAACCCCAATCAGGTTTTACCGGCGAATTGTGCTTGATGACGCGCTCGAACGAGAATTTCACGTCCTTGGCGGTCATTTCGCCGTAACCGCCGGTGAACATGATGCCTTTCTTCAAGCGGAAGCGGATGTGCGTTGGGTCGACCTGCTCTACCTGTTCCGCCACCTCCAGCTCCCAGCTCCATTCGGAGCCCGGCTTGTAACGCGTTAGCTTCGAATAGATGCAGTGCATCACCTGGACATCGGAGTCACCTTGATAGAAGCCTGGATCGAGCACGTTGACACCACGAACGGAGCGCGCCTTGAGCACTTTGCCCTCGGCGGCCCAGATGGCGTCTGAGAGCGGCATGCCGGCAGCGATAACGCCTCCGCCTAGCGCTGCACCGGTCTTGAGAAAGGCACGGCGGCTTATATGGCTTCCTTTGTTCGTCATTATTGTTCCCCTTTTGCTTGAGCGGTTCCGCCTGCATCATCGTTGTCTTGAGCGTAACGCACGAGGGGTAGCGATTTACTCCAAAATGCGCCGGCTACTGAAATATGGGGTGCACAAAGCGATACGGTTTGAAACGTCAGCAGCTTCGGAGAAGCACTTCAAACCTACGAAACGAAGCCACATTGGGCGCAGAGACGGTCTCAGCTAACTGATAATTGGGGAAGCTCAATCGTGCCAACGGGCTATTGCCGCGACGGGCGGCGATCTGATCTCCGTCGGCTGGCTGACCACAGCGCGCCGATCCTGGATAACGGCTTGGACTTTCGGGGACTCACAATCGTCGCGACGAACGGCGTGAGGGCGGCGGCTTTCCGATTGCTTTCAATCAGCGAGGAAGAAGCCGCAAGCACCAGAATCCAAAAGGAACAGGATTCGATCCAAGCATCGAAATCCACAATGACAATGCCATACGCACAATCTACCGACGGCGGGTTCTGCACCCTGGAAAAGGCTCGGGCAGGTTACGATACCCCTTCGGCAACGTCCTCTTCCTGGCGCAAACCGTTAATCGCCGGAATTTCGATCCGAACAAGGTCCAGCTCAGCCGGCTTCTTGGCATCAAGACAGGCGGATTGCAGCCCCTCCGCTCGGTAGGAATGGGCCCGAAGGCGTCGAAGCTGATGGAGGTCCAACGGGTCCTCGTAGAAGCGCCCAAGGCGCGTTACGCCGGCGCCACGCGCTATTTCATGGGCGCCAGTGTTATGGCGCCCCTTATCTCGGCCGCGCTGCTGAAATCCACGTGGCCCACCAGCCGTTGCTTGCCGACCCGCGCATTCCGATCGATGCCGTGGCGCCTGCCTTGATCCAGTCGCCGGAGATCATCTTGAGGCGGCCGATGACAGCCAACAGAATGTCTGCGAGCCGGGACAGATCGCCGAGATGGCCACGCAGCAACATTTAGGCACCACGGGGTACACGACACCGGTAAACTTTTGTCCGGTGCCGAGAAGGCCGACATTCAAAATGTGAAATCCATCGATATCCTTTGCCGGATCGATCGCATTGATCACCAGATCAGCGTTCAGATGTTTGGGTAGAGGCAGTTGGACGAGAATGCCGTGAATCCCGGGATCGGCATTCAGCCGCTCGATCAGAGTAAGCAGATCGGCCTGAGAGGTTTCAGTGGGCAGCTTGTACTCAAGGCTCCTCATGCCAGCTTCGCGGGCCTACCGTCCTTTGTTACGCACTTAGACTTCCGACGCCGGATCATCGCCCACCAGAACGACAGCCAGCCCCGGCGCAATGCCGTGCTCCCCATTGAGCCACGCCATATGCGCAGCCACTCTCGAACGCAGCTGCGCCGCGGACACCTTTCCGTCGGTGATCTGGGCAGTCACGCCACCTTCTCCTCGAGCCGCTTTGCAGCCGTTTCCAGCGCGTGCCAGAGCGATCCGGCTGATGAGCGCGCGCCCAGCATGGCGGCATGGAGGTCGCCGCGGCGGATGACGAAACAGCTCATATGCTCAACGCCGGTCCGTGTCGCACGGCCCGGACCAAAATTCGCGAGGTCGATATTAACGAGCTTCGACAGCAACGCCTCGAGAGGCCCTGTGCCGGCCCGCGAAACAATCTCGAACGCCACCCAGCCATCGGTTTGCTCGGTTGCCGAGCAGCCGGGGGCGAGTTGCTTGAGCTCGGCGGCAAAATCCAGCTCGGCGCAGCCTTCGCCCTCGATCGTCCACTGATCCGGTCCGGTCCACAGCGCGGCAACCCCCTGCCCTGCAACCCAGCGGCCGGGTCCGGGAAGAGTGAGCCCAAAGGGTGTCGGCTCAACAGTTCCCCGGCGCAGCGCAAGCGAGGCAAGCGCGAGACCGACATTCTCCCGCAGCTCGATCGCTCCAAAGGATGCGTATCCGGGCGTTACGGCACCGAGCGCGGTGATAGGTCTCAGGTCAGTCACGCAGACGTTCTCCTTCAGGATCGATGAAATGCGCCGACACCACGCGCAGGCGCGCGTTTTCGCCTTCAAGCGGGTTCGCGGCCACGATCACCTCACCCAGTCGTTCGTCGCCATTCCCGAGGAAACCAAGCCCGATCATCGACCCGACATGCGGACTGTAGCAGGCTGACGTGATCCAACCTTGGTCGGTGTCGAGACTCTGCGGCGCCTCCTCGGCAAAAAGATGCGAGCCGCTGACCACCTTCCCGGCCGGATCGACGGGCCGCAGCCCCACCAGGCGTCGCCTGTCGCCCGCAAGGCCCTCGCGCCGCGACATCACGGCGCCGACGGAATCCTTCTTCTGCGACACCATACCGCCGAGTCCGACCATGGCGGCCGTCGTCTGTCCGTTCAACTCGGCCCCGGCGGCGTGTCCCTTCTCGATCCGCAGCACGGACAGCGCTTCCACTCCATAAGGCGTCACTCCGAGATCGGCACCCAGCTCCATAAGTCGCTCCATCAATGCGTGGCCGTATCGTGCCGGAACCGCAATCTCATAGGCGAGTTCGCCCGAGAAGGAGATGCGGAAGAGCCGCGCGCGCAGCCCGTCGCAGACGGTGAGCTCCGCGCAGGCCATGAAGGGGAAGGCCTCGTTCGACAGGTCGAACTCGTCAAAGATGCGGGCGAGCAGAGCGCGCGACTTGGGCCCGGCGACGGCGATCTGCGCCCAAGCATCGGTCGTGGAGATGAGCTGGACGTCGAGTTCCGGCCACAGGCATTGCCTCGCGAATTCCATGTTGCGGTAGACCAGACCGGCGTTGGCGGTCGTCGTGGTGACTACATAATGATCCTCGGCCAGCCGCGCGCAGGTGCCATCGTCATAGACAAATCCGTCTTCGCGCAGCATAAGCCCGTAGCGGACTCGGCCGACTTTCAGCTTGGCCATGATATTGCAGTAGAGCCGGTTGAGAAACTCGCCCGCGTCCGCGCCCTGGACATCGATTTTGCCGAGCGTCGTCACATCGCACAGGCCCACTGCGCTGCGCACGGCCCTGGCCTCGCGGTCCACGCTCTGGCGCCAATGCGTTTCGCCCGCACGCGGGAAATATTGCGCGCGCATCCACTGGCCGACCTCGACGAACACCGCGCCCTGCGCCTCGGCCCAGTGATGGGTGGGTGTGAGGCGGCGTGGTCGGAAATGCCGCCCTATATCGCCGCCGCCCAGGACAGAGAGCGTCACTGGAGTGTAAGGCGGGCGGAAAATCGTTGTTCCAGTTTCCGGGATCGACCTCCCGGTCAGCTCCGCCATCACGGCAAGACCGGTCACATTTGAGGTTTTGCCTTGGTCCGTCGCCATGCCCAGCGTCGTGTAGCGTTTCAAATGCTCCACCGGCCGCATGTTCTCGGCATGGGCGAGCTTGATGTCCTTCACCGTCACGTCATTCTGGAAATCGACCCAGGCGCGCTTCTTGCCGGGTACATGGAAGACGGGCGCAACCGTGTAGTCTGCCTCCTCGGCGCGCGGCAAATCGGGCAACGATGCCGCGATTCCAAGTTCGTCCATCGCACGCTGTGCGGCTTGCGCGCCGGAACGCATGGCGTCGGCGGTGGAAAAATTGCCCGCCGCCGCACCTGCCGGAATTAATCCTAGGGGTCCCTCCTCCCCAGGCAGGAACGCCTGCAGCGGTTCATTCCAAACAGGCCGACCGCGATGATGCGAAAAGAGATGCAAATTCGGGTTCCAGCCGCCAGAGACCCCAAGCGCGCCGCACTCGATCCATTCGGACCTGCCGTTGGCCTGAACCTCGACCGATTTTAGGCCTAGCCGTCCGCGTGAGCCAGTCACCATGCCCCCCGCGATCAGTCGGTAATCACCGCGAGCCTTCGCCTCGGGGCGCGCGTCGATGACGGCGGCGATCTGGACATCCTTGGCGGCGAGATCGCGCGCGGTGCGATGACCGTCATCATTATTGGTGAAGACGGCGACCGTCTCGGAGGGGCATGCCGCCCAGCGATTGGCGTAAGCCCGCATCGCGCCGGCCAACATGATTCCCGGACGGTCATTATCGGCAAAGGCGATGGGCCGCTCTGTCGCGCCCGCCGCCACTACCGCGCGTTTCGCCGTGATACGCCACAGAGTCTGGCGCACACGCCCGCTCGCGTCTGGGAGATGATCGGAAACGCATTCCACCGCGCCATAGATGCCGTGATCATAGACCCCGAACACCGTGGTGCGGCGCATCACGCGAATGTTCGGCAGGCTGTCGAACTCACGTTCCAATGCGGAGACCCATTCGGTGGCCGGCGCTCCGTCCAGCGTTTCCATCTCGGACAGAAGTCGCCCGCCCAGGCGGAAATCCTCGTCGGCCAAAATCACACGTGCGCCGGAGCGCGCCGCCGTCAGCGCCGCAGCCAGTCCGGCCGGACCTCCTCCGATCACCAGCAGGTCGCAATGGAGGAACCCCTTGTCGTATGCATCGGGGTCGGCCTGCTTGGAGAGGCGTCCCAGGCCCGCCGCTCTCCGGATCGCCGGCTCGTAGAGCTTTTCCCAGAAGACTTTGGGCCACATGAAGGTCTTGTAGTAGAAGCCGGCTGTGAAGAAAGGCGACAGCAGGTCGTTCATCGCCAACGCGTCGAAGCCGAGTGAGGGCCAGTGGTTCTGGCTTCGCACCTCCAGCCCCTCGAACAGCTCTACCACGGTGGCGCGCGTGTTCGGCTCCTGCCGTGCCCCCGTTCGCAGTTCGACCAGAGCGTTCGGTTCCTCCGAACCGGCCGAGAGCACCCCGCGCGGGCGGTGATACTTGAAGCTGCGGCCCACAAGACGCACGCCATTGGCCAGAAGCGCAGACGCGAGCGTGTCGCCGGCATGGCCGTGATACCGTTTGCCGTCGAAGGTGAAGTTCAGGGTCTGCGAGCGGTCAATCAGCCCTCCGGCTAGCCGTGTCATTTGCTGCACCTCGTCCGCCCAAGGGCCACATTGCGGGCCAGTTCCGCACCGAGGACTTCATGGGTGACCGTGTCGCGCGTCACCACCAGCCATGACCGGTCACCCTGCTCGTGGAACCACAGTTCGCGGTGCACGCCCGCCGGGTTGTCGCGCAGGAAGACGTAATCGCAAAAAGCGGCCTCGGCATCGGGCGCGGGTGGGTCTGGACGGTCGATGAGCCGAGCGTCGCCCAGATAGGTAAATTCCTGCGCATCGCGCGGGCCCAGAAGTGGATGGGGGATCAGCATGGAACCGCCTCAGTGGAGATTGGGCTGGGCACCGGCGCCGCGCTCGTCGATCACATAGCCGCGTGCGAACCGGTCAAAGCGATAAGCGCGCGCGGTCTCGTGTGGTGCGCCGGTGGCAAGAAGATGGGCGAAGGCATAGCCGCTGGCAGGCGTCGCCTTGAACCCGCCATAGCACCAGCCGCCGTTGAAATAGAGGCCATCAATAAGCGTGCGGTCGATGATCGGCGAACCGTCCATCGACATGTCCACCACACCCCCCCACATGCGCAGGAGCCGTGCCCGCCCGATCATGGGCATCAGCGCCATGCCGCCTTCGGCGACGTCCTCGACCACCGGCAGGTTGCCGCGTTGGGCATATGAATTGTAGCCGTCGATATCTCCGCCAAAGACAAGCCCGCCCTTGTCGGACTGGCTGATGTAGAAATGGCCTGCGCCGAAGGTGATCACGCCCGGAATGGTGGGCTTGAGCCCCTCCGTGACGAACGCCTGCAAAACATGGCTTTCGATCGGAAGCCGCATTCCGGCCATCGCCATGACGCGGCCCGAGGAGCCCGCCACTGCGACGCCAACCTTGTCGGCGGCGATATAGCCGCGCGATGTCTCCACGCCACGCACCTTACCGCGATCCACCCGGAAACCCATCATCTCGCAATTCTGGATCAGGTCCACGCCGTGGCTGTCGGCCCCGCGCGCATAGCCCCAGGCCACGCCGTCGTGCCGCGCGGTGCCGGCACGCCGCTGCATCAGGCCACCTTTGATCGGGAAGCGCGCGTTCTCGTAGTTCAGGAACGGAACCATGGCGCGCAGTTCCTCTCGACCTAGCAACCGGGCGCCCGCCCCCGCCAGCATCATGGCGTTGCCGCGGCGGCGAAAGGCATCACGCTGCGCATCCGTATGAAAAAGGTTGATGATGCCGCGCTGGGAAACCATTGCGTTGAAGTTGAGCTCCTGCTCCAATCTTTCCCAGAGCTTCATCGAGAACTCGTAGAAGGGCTCGTTGCCGGCAAGCAGGTAGTTCGACCGGATGATTGTCGTGTTTCGCCCGACATTCCCGGATCCGAGCCAACCCTTCTCCAGCACGGCGATACGGGATCGCCCGAAGGTCTTGGCCAGGTAATAGGCCGTCGCCAAGCCGTGACCGCCCCCGCCCACGATCACGTAGTCATAGGCGGGCTTGGGCTCAGGGTTGCGCCAGAGCGGCCGCCACCCGGTATGCCCCTTGAGCGCTTCAGCAAAGACGCGGAAGCCCGAAAACTTCATATCAAGAACTCCTTGGACTGCCGGGACTATGTCACGGCAAGGGCAGTGAGGTGTTTTCAAAATTGACTTATGTGTGCTTTTGCCGGACATGTGCGAACAATGTGGACGATAGGATTTCCAAGGGGATGATTGACGGGAATCACGGCAGCGCGCGGCGATACGGTTTCCTGCTGATCGAAGGCTATGCCCTGATGTCCGCGGCCTCCGCGGTCGAGCCGCTGCGCGCCGCCAACCTGCTTAGCGGGCGGACCCTTTACGATCTGAGCTTCATCTCGGCCAAGGGCGGGTGGATGCGCAGTTCCGTCTCGGGCGCGTTCGAGACCGAACCTGTTTCAGAGGCAGGCACTAATTTCGACATTCTGTTTGTCGTGGCGGGCGGCAATCCGCTGACCTATCGCGACGACAGGATTCTGGGCAGGCTGCGCCGTCTTGCCCGTTCGGGCGTGCCACTGGGAGGAATCTCAGGCGGGGCGGCAATCCTGGCCGCGGCGGGTGTGATGTCGTCACGCCGGTTTACAATTCACTGGCAGCATATCGATGCGATGCGGGAGATGTATCCCGACGCACTCATCGAACGGCGGCTGTTCGTCATTGATCGTGACCGCTTCACCTGCGCAGGCGGCATGGCCCCGCTGGACATGGCCCACGCCCTGATCGCTTCAGATCACGGTGTGGAATTGGCCCGTGCGGTCAGCGATTGGTTCATCCATACCGGCATCCGGCAGGCCGAGGCCCCGCAGCAATTGGACCCGGTGCGCAGGTATGATCTGCATCATCCCGCTCTGGTCGCCATGGTGGAACTGATGACGAGCCATATCGCAGACCCGCTAAAGCTGGAGGATCTGGCGCATCTGAGCGGTATCGGGGCCCGGCAATTGGAGCGGCTGACAAAGGAACAGCTGGGACAGAGCGTGATGCAGTTCTATCGGTTTCTGCGATTGGAGAAGGCCGACGAGATTCTGCGGCAGTCCAACCTTCCGCTCGTCGAGGTGGCGCTTGCCACGGGCTTTTCCAACCGTAGTCATTTCTCACGAGCTTTTCAGCGGAATTTCGGCACAGGTCCCGCCACCCGTCGCAAACAGCGCCGCCACGGCGAAAGTTGTCGCGACTGGCCGCGCCCGTGATCAGAAGGACCCGCTGACAGTCCTCCGTGATACATACAGGTCAGCGTACTCTGGAGCATTCACCCCAACGACGGTTTGTCCGATTCCGGCTCGACGTTTGTCATCACGATCAGCACCTCACAATCTTTGATGAGCGCCGCCGCTGTCATGCAGCGCGAGCTTTCAAATCTCTTGTCGGCCGTCATGAGCGCCGACACGATGGCCGAGCCGGGCCGCAAGCCGCCGGCCAGGGTCGAAGGCGAGGTCTGGGAGCGTGGCAGCGATCGCGCTCGCGATGATCGGAGTGGTTCCTGGAATCCTCTGAGCCGCCGGCTCAGTGGCTCAGTTCGTTTCAACGATGCCAGGCATGGACGGTCCATGTCGCTAATCTTCCCATGAACTTCGCGCAACCGTGCAACTGCTGGATTAGAACAAGAAGACAGAAAGGCAGATCGGCAAGCTGCGGAATCCGCTTATCGTCGTCTTGATCCGCAACCAGAATGCCTACGCCAGCGATGCCTTGGGGATGATGACGACCCGAGCTTGGCTGGGTGGCCCGCAAGGCGTTGATCCGACGCAGTTGCGTGTAATCGTGATTCGTCGGCCCCAATATGTTTGCCGCGCATCCGCAACGCATCTCGCAGCGAGTTACTTGAGGTATGCCGGAATATTGCCCTAGCTCACGCGCGGCTTCTCCATGGCGTGTCGCCTCTCCTGCGCGACAGGGCAGCCACAAGCGGTTCAAATCCTGCGGTTTCAAGGCTCTTAATCGCGGAAAGGATCTGGTCCTGCCAATGGGGATGGACATTCTCTCTGGTGATGTTCTTGAACTTCTCCACTACCTGTTCGCTAGATAACGGGTTAGCGACATCGCCAAGAGGATATCGTACGATCATTTCTTCCGGCCCGCTGCCCTGGTCTATGACAACGCGAGCAGGCGTTCCGGCTGGAAACGCCGAAGCGAAATCGGACGACGGCTCGAGCTCAATACGCGCAGCTAAATCAAGCACGCGTGAATCAGTAAGATGCTCAAGTTGAACAGGCTGTAGAGCTTCCCGTCCGAATAAAGCCGCTAGTGCGCAACTAAAATAGAAACTGTATTGCCCTCCCTCCAAGGTGCTGGGGCGCGCTCGTTCGCAAGGCGCATCGCTTGTGGGAAAGTTTCGATGCGCAGCCGCTGGATGTCCTGCCCGTCCCGCCGCATGGCAAGGATCGCATCGATAGCTGCGTGGATGTAGCGGCAGCACGCATATGGCTTAAGATAGCATTTTTGAACTTCCCACGACGACCCAAGGTTGTCTGTCAGGACATGGCGAGTGAAGCGATCATTGTCCTCAAGAAGATCAACAGGCCCGGTTGCGGCTGCCCGCGCGCGATATGCCGCAGTGACACCTGCAACGACGGCAGGGGGAATCCCCTCCTTCACTGTGTTGCCCACGAACTTGGCTGACGCAGTAGAGAATACGACCGGTCCTTCGGATCCGGCAATCGCCAACGCATGAGCGGTCTCTGTTGCACCCAAGCCTAGGAGACGGCAAGCTGCGGCCGCAGCCCCATAGCCGACCCAGCGTCCACTCGCATAAGTATCGACTGTTTCGATAGGACGAGAACTCGCGACTCTGAGAGCGATTTCGTATCCGAGCGCGATTGCAACCATGGTCTCCGAGTATGACGCGTCGACAGCCTGAGCTACTGCCAAGGCAGCGGGAATGACGCCGGAGCCAGCATGGCCTGCTGCGCCGCGGTGACCGTCGTCGATATCCAGAGCGCTCGCGGCAGCGCTGTTCGCCATCGCAGCGCCTACCACACTAGAGTGATTGTCCGTCAACCAGATGCTGATCGAGCCTTCGCCATAGGCTTCCACTGCTGCGTTTCTGGCTGCGTCAGCTAACGGCGATCGCAGACCCGCGGCTGTGGCACCGATAAGGTCTAATATAAGCAACGAGATAGTCTGCCGTGTAGCGGCTGGCAATCTACTTGCTGGGTAGCTGCTAACAAATTCACCGAGTTCAAGTACGGCTCGCACTGGAAGAGCTCCGTTAAGACCAGTTCTTTTGGGAATAAATTGCCTCAAATGGAGGCTTCGCGTCGTAGGACGCTTTGTCTCTATTCGCCTTCACTCCCTGTGTGGGAATCAGCGGTGGTGTGTTACCGGTTATTGACGCTGCCAGGGATTTGCGTGTGAGGCTGCACACGCGTGCTGGTTGCGCACGTCATGGGGCCTCTCTTCCAATCGAGTTGCAAGCTCTTGTGAAACTTTCAATCAAATTGCGACAGGCGCGCTCACTTTCATACATGCATTCTGGGTGCCACTGGACACCGATCACAAAGGGCCGTCCGGGTGCTTCGATCGCCTCGACGACGCCGTCGTCGGCCCGCGCGGAAACGACAAATTCAGGAGCCAGCCGTTTGATGGCCTGGTGATGATAGCTGTTTACCCGGAATGATGACTGCTCGCCACAGATCCGCCACAGGCGCGAGTCGCGATCCAAATGGACCTCGTGAACAGTCTGATCTAACGGTGTTCCATCGCGATGGTCGATCACATCAGGTAGCTCATCTATGGTATGCGGATAAATCGTACCCCCGCCGACAACGTTCAAAATCTGCATCCCCCGACAGATGCCGAGAATAGGCATGGGCCGATGGAGCGCTGATCGGATGAGCGCGAATTCGAAGTTATCGCGCTCCGGGATAATTCGTTGAACAGCAGAGTGTGGAGCCGCCCCGTACAGTTCGGTCGGAAAATCTCCACCCCCGGTAAGAACGAGACCGGAAATGTGATCTAACAGCGCGCTTACTTCATATGGTTTGACATAAGGCAAAATGATCGGAAGCGCGCCGGCTGCTTCGATTACACGCACATAATGGACGGGACAGAAGTAGCGTTCCCCCTCCACGTCGAAATTGCTGACGATCCCAATCACCGGTTTCATGCATTCAGCCTCAGGTTGTTTTCTCAAGCTTGAAAGAAAAGCTTGCGCTCAATACCGGTTAGGCGTTCCGGACCTTGTTCCGTCACCAATACCGTCTCGCTGAAGCCCATCCCGGCTGCCATTATCAGCATATGGAACACCATTCCGGCCTCCAGCACCCATTCCACGCCCGGCACGAATTCGCGGATGAATTCACCGGCGGAGGGGCGGTGATTGAGGGCGAGCGAATAGCCGGTGCGGTTCGTGTATGTCTCACGCAGACCAGACGCCAGGATTGGCTCGCGGCAAGCTCGGTCGATCACGCTGGCCGGTGTGCCCGGCTTCATCAGTGCGATGGCCTCGTCTTGGACGCGGATGATTGTCTCAGCTACACGCTGCTGCTCAGCGCTCGGGGGACCAGCAACGGCGCTGCGCATTAAGCGTGCCCAATAATGGTGATGGATCCCGCTAAGCTCAAAATAGACAGGATCACCGCGTTCGAGGCGACGGTCGGAATAGCCTCCGTGTATAAGATTTGTTCGAATACCGGAGGTGATCACACCGCTGAGCGGCATTTCTGACCCGGCATTCACCAACGCGCCGAACACGGCGGCAGCGAGCTCTCGCTCTTTGACGCCGGGCGCGATCGCCCCGATGCCAGCCCGCATGCCCACTTCAACCTGGCGGGCAGCGCCGCGCAGGTAGTCTATTTCCCGCGGTGATTTGATCAGGCGCAGGTGATCGACAATGCGCGGCTCTCTGACCAAAGTCGCATTGGGCAGCAATGCTTGCAGAATCTTCCAGCGTTCCACCGTCAAGAACCATGAGTGCTCATCAACGCCGACGTGGCCGCCTGCCAAACCGAGGCCATCGAGGGCTCTTCTCGCCGTGTCGAGCCAAACGGGGAGCGGATCGGCGGCATCTGCATAGGTCACGTGGTCTTTCACCCAAGACGTGGCGTGCGCTGCCGGGACTTCCACATCGCGCAAGATCAGCACCGGGTCGCCGCGGCTCGGAACCGCCAAGGCGTGATAGGAAAAATAGCCTGTAGTATGGAATCCACTAAGATACAGGATGTTTTCTGGCTGATGCAGCAATAACACGGGAAGATCATGCTTAGACATCTCCTTCTGCGTGCGCTGCAGCCGTGCCCGATATTCCTCAACTGAAAAAATCATCCCGTTGTCCGCAGGCTCATTCACCGTCGGGAACTCCTTCATTGTCGACTAATTTTGGTTCGGCGTTCAGCCGTTTGGCGGACTGCTTCCAGGCCGGCGTACATAACGACTGTGAACGCGATCAGTAGACTTGACACCGCAGCTATCGTGGGCGTGATTTCTTCCCGAATTCCCGACCACATCTTTACAGGCAGGGTCATGGTGTCTGGCCCGCTCATGTAAAGTGACAATACCACCTCATCGAATGAATGCAGGAAGGCAATGAACCCAGCAACGATGAATGCGTGACGGATGAGTGGGAGTACGATTCGCCAGATTGTAACAATCCGTGAGGCCCCCAAGCTCGCGGCGGCATGCTCAAGGCGTATGTTTTGAGCCTGCAAGCTAGCGGCCATGATCAGCACCACCAGGGGAATGGCCCCGATACTGTGCGCTATTACCAGTGCGAGAGACGTATTGATGAGTTGCAGTCGCGCAAAAAGGAAGTACAGCGCCACCGAACTTATGATCACCGGCACGATGATTGGTGCGAGCAATAGCTGGTATCCGACACGACGCATTCGCGGACTTCCGCGCACTAGTGCCATCGCAGCCGCTGAACCGACGGCAAGACTCACAAACGCGGTAGCTGTCCCCACCCCGAAACTCTGTATGGTCGCGGAGACCCACGCGTCGCTTGTAAAATACGCTTCATACCATTGCAGCGACAGGCCCGGAGGCGGGAATTCGAGGAAGCGCGAGGAGCTGAATGAGATCGGAAAGATGATCAGGATAGGACTGACGAGGAAAGCAGTGACGATCAGGCTTACTCCGCGTAGCAGCTTCCCACCAACGTCCGCACGCTCCCAATCTCTGGCAAGGCTCGCAGGAAAGCCAAGCCTACGACCGACGGCGCGCACCAGGGCTGTAACGAAGTCAACCAGCCGCACGTAAGCGCTAATTGGGCGACGTATGGTAGAGCCTGCCGATGGGCCAGCACCGCGCGGCGCGCCGAGCAAGCTTTCGATCCCGACGAAATGGTTGGAAAATGAATAGAGCAACAACGTGATCGCGAGCAGCACAGTGGCGGCAGTGGCCGCAAGCGGCCAATTGAGTGTCACATTCGTATAGGTGTCGATCTGCATCGGAAGTATGATTGTGTTCGCGCCGCCCATTAGCGCGGGGGTGATGTAGAACCCAATCGCAAACACAAATACGAGCAGCCCAGCCGCGATCACGCCCGGTGCGCTCAAAGGGAAGAACACACGCCAAAAATTCTGGGCTGCGGGGGCACCGAGTGAGGCGGCGGCACGCGTAAGACTAGACGGAATCCCTCTCATGACGCTGATGAGCACGAGCACGGTATACGGCATGAGGATGTACACCATCGCTATGAGCACGCTGAACTCGTTGTAGATGAGCTCGACAGGCCGTTCGGTAAGGCCCAGCGCCATCAACAGCTGGTTTACTAGGCCAAAGCGACCGAGGAGCACCATCCATGCATATGTGCGCACGAGGTAGCTCGTGAAGAACGGCAACACGACCGCAAGTAATAGCGCCGCGGCCACCCGGGTGCGGGCTGAGACGATCCAAAAGGCGAGTGGATATCCGAGCAGAAGGCAGATAAGCGTGACTTTGGCTGCGAGCTCAAAGGTCCGGGCGAGGATGATCCAGTTTGTTGTGTTACCCAAGAACTCTTGGTAATGCGCGAAAGTCGGTGCGGGATCGAGCAGGCTAATAGAAAGGAGGCCGGCGAGCGGGACGAAGAAGAATACTCCGAGCAGAAGCGCCGCCGGAGTAAGCAGGAGTGAGGCTTCGCGATTGTGAACCAGCCACATTGTGGCCGCTGTCACGGAGCGGTCCAGGGTGGCCATCAGCCGGCGACCCATTTGGTCCAGCCCTCGATCAGCACTTCGAGGTTAGTTTTGCCAGATGGCGATTGGGCCTCCCAATATGCTAGGTCACGGAAGAATTGTTTGTCGATGTTCTCGGGCGCGGTGGGCAGTTGGGAGGCGATTTTAGGCTCGATGTGGTTGAACGCGGCGCGATTTAGCGGACCATAAAAAATGAGATTGTTGAGACGAGCTTGCGCCTCGGCGGAGGACTGGTAGGCTGCAAACCGCATGGCCGCAGCCCTGTTTTTGGCGCCCTTCGGAACGACCCAGTAAGCCGGGCTAAGCTCCCCTTCGTTCCATTGGTAATCAACCGCTGCACCCTGGGTCTTGAGGGATTCCATTCGGCCATTGAATGCCGAGGCCATCGCGACCTGACGATCCGAGAGGAGCTGACCCGGTTCGGCTCCGACAGTCCAGAATTTCGTAATGTGCGGCTTGATGCGATCGAGGAACGCGAACGCCTTGTCGAAGTCGATTGGATACAGCTTGTCCTTCGGAACCCCGGCTGCCAGCAACGCGAATTCAATTGTGGTAGGATCTCCACCCGCCGCAATTACTGCCCTAAGCGAGCGCGGCCCCGGAAATTTGCTTACGTCCCAAAACTCAGCCCATGAGCGCGGGCGAGGCTTGTCGGCCGGGTATTCGGCCGTTGAGAACGCCATCACGGTGCTGTAGACGTATGCACCAACGCCGTATTTCACCTTTGCTTCAGGCACAAGGTTGTCCAGCGTTTCCTTGTCGAAGGCCCCGTAGTCGATTTCTTCGAGGTAATTCGATGCATCCGGTCGAAATGGAAAGCTGGATAGCTCCACCACATCCCATTGCACGGTGGTGCTGTCGACCTGCACCTTGAGCTTCGCCTCGTCGGCCGGAGACACATAAGTCACCTTGATGCCGGTCTCGCTCTGGAAGGGATCAATAACTGCTTGGCGGATCGCCTCCTCATACGATCCGCCGCCGGAGACTACGACAAGTGACGATTCTTGCGCCCGCAAGATGCTTGGAGCGCCAAGCGCAAGCGCCGCTCCGCCGACACCGATTCCCATTAACGCCTGACGTCGCGTCGGCCGACTGGAGTTGATGTGATACCTCATGAGCTCTCTCCCTTATGAAGACAATATCAGCATGCGATCTGCGGCTGACGTCACGCGCAACGAAGCCGACCCTGCTTCGTGATTTTCGACTACATCTTGGCTCGGGCGTTTCGCCGCATCAGAAAGAAGTCGTCCATCCCGCGCATCCCAACCGATCCTCACTTTCTCGCCGACTTGGAATCGCGGAGTGGAGGCGCGATACGCTACGGCCACAGTGAGCATTACTGGAAGGGCGGCACACAAGCGGACCTGACACTTGACAATGCTTCCCCGGTAGACGGCCTCTTGGACCACACCTTCGAATTCGTTGTCAGCGCGCGAACCGGCAGTCAGAGGAATAATCTTCTCGGGCCGGATCATGAGGGTCACTGGCCCCGTCTGGCGCTCTAATCCCTGCCACGTCGCATGTACCTGCAGGCCAGCCACTTCGACGACCGGTTCATGATCTGATTCTCCGGCCAGATGAGCGTCAAGGAAGTTGGATTCGCCGATAAAGCTCGCGACAAAGCGGGTCCGTGGATTCTCATATACCTCTTCCGGCGTTCCGATCTGCTCAACGTTCCCCTCATTCATCACCACGATCCGATCGGACATTGTGAGCGCTTCAATCTGGTCGTGGGTGACAAAGACCACGGTTGTTTCGAGAGACTTCTGCAGGTGCTTCAGTTCGAGCTGCATGTGCTCTCGGAGCTGCTTGTCAAGCGCACTGAGCGGTTCGTCCATGAGGACGACGCCTGGGCGAAACACAAGTGCGCGCGCCAAGGCAACTCGCTGTTGCTGGCCGCCGGACAGCTCGTGAGGCATGCGCCCCTCGTAGCCACTGAGCTGAACAAGAGTGAGCGCTTCCGTCACTCCGGCTCGTAGCTCGGAGCCGGATACTCCGCGCATCTTCAGCGCAAACGCGACGTTTTCGAAAACTGAGAGATGCGGAAATAACGCGTAGTTCTGGAACACGACCCCGATGTTGCGCCTATGCACCGGTAGCCCGGTTACTGGCCGAGCACCGATAAAGATCTGGCCAGCGGTTGGAGTCTCGAACCCCGCGACCATCATCAAGGTAGTCGTTTTGCCGGACCCGCTTGGCCCAAGAAATGAGACGAACTCCCCAGCCTCGATCTGAACCGACATATCGTGGACGGCTTGTACGCTACCGTACTGCTTGCAAAGCCGCTCTAGCCGCAGCGGTTCACCTCTGGACATCATCCCTCCACACGTTGCAAATAATGCAACTGCATTGCACAAATGTTGACAGGCGTATGAACGCCTGTCAACGTAAAGCTGAGGGGTCATCGATGAGATTACCCGAGTGACCGGACCGGGCGGGTTAGGACGTGCAACGCGCGCTGGAAATCTGCTGAGGATGGCGTTCGTCCTAGAAGCCTTCGACCGCGAACATCGGCGGCTAGGATATCTATGACATCAGTTTTGGTCGAAATGGCTCAGTGCAAGCCCTATCGAACACGTGCCAGACAACGCCAAAGCAACGCCCGCTTCGCAGCCGCGCAACATCGTCCCTGCTTCACGCCCGTGAATAATCTGGAGTTGAATGGCATGTCCGAAGTCTTCGTAGAGAAGTTCAAACGCGACAACCTGCGCATACCCCGCCGGACGCACCTACCGTGCTACGGCAGAATCAAGCGCAGGCTCGCCGTAGAGTCGGACCGGTACGGTGTGATAGACCAAAAAGCCTGCCTCGAGACGACGGTTGATCGTGCTCTTACCCGCGGGTTTACCGCACTTCGGCAATCCGTATTGGGCTTCCAATAGGGGGAACCGGATGAACGTCCATAAGAATGCCCGGCTGACGCCCCCACGCCGGCCCGCAGCAGGGGTGCCAGGCTGATCGTAGCGTGCCAGTTTGTCTTTACGCGCTCGCCCGCGCTCCGGGATCAGCGAGGATGCAACGACATCGCAATGGTGGCCGAGATCGACGACCTGGTGGCCTGTCCTTTCTTTGCGAGGGCACGGCTCGGCACTCCCGAGCAATTCCCGTTTGCTTACAGTGCAAAGACTAAGCGAGTCACCCGCAGATCACGGTCATAATGTCTGGAAGATGTCTTCTGGTCGGCGCAGCAGTGGGGGCTGGTGATAGTCGGGCCCGCAGAAGTAACGGATCGCTACAGTCACTCCGGCTATGCAAACCTAGGTGTGAAGCGGCCACGCGGTGGCCGCTCTCATTGGCTACAACTGTATGGTACAAGGCGTCACTTAACTGGCGACCCATTGGATCCAGCGCTCAACCAGCACTTCGAGGTTAGTTTTGCCAGATGGCGATTGGGCCTCCCAATATGCCAGGTCGCGGAAGAATTGTTTGTCGATGTTCTCGGGCGCGGTGGGCAGTTGGGAGGCGATTTTAGGCTCGATGTGGTTGAACGCGGCGCGATTTAGCGGACCATAAAAGACGAGCTTGCGCCTCGGCCGAGGACTGGTAGGCTGCAAACCGCATGGCCGCAGCCCTGTTTTTGGCGCCCTTCGGAACGACCCAGTAAGCCGCGCTAAGCTCCCCTTCGTTCCATTGGTAATCAAGGGGCGCCCCCTGGGCCTTGAGGTATTCCATTGTGCCATTGAATGCCGAGGCCATCGCGACCTGACGATCCGAAAGGAACTGGCCTACGTCAGCTCCGTCGGTCCAGAATCTCGTAATGTGCGGCTTGATGCGATCGAGGGACGCGAACGCCTTGTCGAAGTCGATTGGATACAGCTTGTCCTTCGGAACCCCGGCTGCCAGCAACGCGAATTCAATTGTGGCAACATCGCCGTTCGCACATGTCCTAAGCGAGCGCGGCCCCGGAAATTTGCTTACGTCCCAAAACTCAGCCCATGAGCGCGGGCGAGGCTTGTCGGCCGGGTATTCGGCCGTTGAGAACGCCATCACGGTGCTCCACACGTATGCACCAACGCCGTATTTCACCTTTGCTTCAGGCACAAGGTTGTCCAGCGTTTCCTTGTCGAAGGCCCCGTAGTCGATTTCTTCGAGGTAATTCGATGCATCCGGTCGAAATGGAAAGCTGGATAGCTCCACCACATCCCATTGCACGGTGGTGCTGTCGACCTGCACCTTGAGCTTCGCCTCGTCGGCCGGAGACACATAAGTCACCTTGATGCCGGTCTCGCTCTGGAAGGGATCAATAACTGCTTGGCGGATCGCCTCCTCATACGATCCGCCGCCGGAGACTACGACAAGTGACGATTCTTGCGCCGCAAGATGCTTGGAGCGCCAAGCGCAAGCGCCGCTCCGCCGACACCGATTCCCATTAACGCCTGACGTCGCGTCGGCCGACTGGAGTTGATGTGATACCTCATGAGCTCTCTCCCTTATGAAGACAATATCAGCATGCGATCTGCGGCTGACGTCACGCGCAACGAAGCCGACCCTGCTTCGTGATTTTCGACTACATCTTGGCTCGAGCGTTTCGCCGCATCAGAAAGAAGTCGTCCATCCCGCGCATCCCAACCGATCCTCACTTTCTCGCCGACTTGGAATCGCGGAGTGGAGGCGCGATACGCTACGGCCACAGTGAGCATTACTGGAAGGGCGGCACACAAGCGGACCTGACACTTGACAATGTTTCCCCGGTAGACGGCCTCTTGGGCCAAGCGGTTCACCTCCAAAGCACAATGTCAAAGGTGTTGCAAATAATGCAATTGTGTTGCATAGCGTGACAAGTGTACAAACGCTTGTCAACATAAAACTGATGGGATGATCGATGAGTTCTGTGATTTCGCCGAGCGACCGCGATCGAGCGGGCGGTGAGGTTAGGACCGTACAACGCGCATTAGATCTGATGAGGGTCGTGGGCGCGAGCGAAAAGCCGATCGGTGTGAATGAAATCGCGCGCCGGCTGGGAAAGCATGTCAGCGCCGTTTCGAGGACAATGGCGACGCTGGAGCACAATGGGTTCGTCGAGCGCGATGAAGAGACTGGACGGTTTGTGCTCGGAGTTGAGGTTATCGCGTTGGCGAGCAGACTTCTTGCTGAACTCGATGTGGTCCGTGTGGCGCGACCCTATCTCGAGGAACTTGCCGAGAGCACGAGAGAAACGGCCTCGCTTAGTCTTTGGAACAAGACGGAGGCTATCAACGTCGAGCATGTACTTGGCCCCGGGTCGATCAAGCACATCGCGGCGCCGGGGCGCCGCAACCCAGCGCACTGCACGGCGACTGGAAAAGCCATGCTGTCGCAGATGCCTGACTCAGCCCTGGAAGAGGTTTTGACGCTCGGCCTAGAACGCTACACGGACCGAACGATCACCGAGGTGCGCGCACTTAAACGCGAATTGCACTGCACTCGCGAGCGAGGATATGCGCTGAACATTGGAGAGTTCATTCCTGAGATCGCCGCCATCGCGGCCATCATCCACGACCGGAGGGGGAGAGTTGCGGCCGCAATTGCCGTTACGATGCCGGTTTTTCATTTTAGTCCGCAAAGTGAACAACAGCTGGCACCTCTTGTCATGAACGCGGCGGCGACCATCTCCCGGCGTTTAGGATATCGCGGCGCTCAGTCCATATCATCAGTGAAGCAAGACTGAGAACGAAAGTCGCGCCTGCGCACTCGTCCGAAAACGGCTCGCCGGCTGCATGAGCCGTTCGTCGACGTGCTCCCGAACCACCAGCACTATGGTGCCAAAACCTTTGACGACCCTCTGGTGCAGCGTTAAAGGCGCGCATATCGCGTCATGCAGTTCTCCGGGGGCCCGATCCGTCCAAAGCCGCGAAGGAAAAGCCGGCCAAAATTGTGTAATGGGGCCCTGCGGCGGGCATAGCCGGGGGCCGCTCATCTGGCTGGCCTTGGGTATCCGCAACGCCACAGTTGGATGATTGTGCGGTTTCGACGCTCGCTCCGGTCGAATTCGCCAACATAAGCCCGAGAGCAACCATGCTGTTGCTGCGAGAAGCCGTGCGAAAACATTGTCGCATGCGCGTGCAAAGTAGTAGATGCGCTAACGAATGAAGAGAGGCCGTGCAGAACCATGCCGACGCTGTCGCCGGCCAGCACGACGTCGCAATGCGTGGCGAACAGCCGGGCGAACGGGTTGTGTAGGCCGTCAGGCAGACAAGCGGCACTTTCCCTTGCGCGCCGCAATCTCCGGCGGGTGAAAGCCTTGGCTTGTCTTGTTGCCCTCATGACGCCTCTTTCCCTTGCGTTAGTCACCGCAGGCGACGCATATGGCACATTTTTGTGCAGGTGCGAAGAACCAATTTGCAACGCACGCGAGTTGACCCGCTGACCGTTATTGGAACAAAATGCAATTGATTCAGCTACTTCTCGGCACTGCTTAGCACTTAGCGACCGATGGACGATCGCATGAAAAGGATCAGGAATGAGAGGCCCGGAGCCAAGGCCGACACAGCCAAGGCGGACCTGATCGCAGTGGTCGTTGCGGTAAGCAATAATGAACCCTGTGTCCTTACCATCGGGCCGGCGGATAGCTTGCCCTCCGGTCCGCTCGCGCTCGAGCACCGCTCGCTGCAGTCGTGGTTTGAGAACGTGGGTCGAAGAGCGAACCGGCCATCCCCTGGGATATCGAGCAGCTCTACACCTTCGCCGATCGGGATCGGGCCGGCACCGAGCTTGAGCAGCGCGTCATCTCGATGAGACGGACGGCGCCCAGCCATGCGGCCACACCATTAGACGCGCCGGTCTGTCCGGTGCGTCGAGTGGCGAGAGATCATTGTCAGCCCGCAGCTCAAGATAATCGACACGTTCTTAACCGGAAGCGATCATCGCTTCCTTCGCCTCGGCAAGCACGAGCTCGGTTGGCGCTCCCGCTGACAGCCCCTCGGCGGCATCGAAGAGGATTTCGGCAAGCTTCGATGCCGCCAAGCGCTCGATGGCCGACAAGCTCATATTGCGGGAGGACAACGCTAGGCTGTCATGCCTCACCGACAGGCGGCGACCTCGATCAGATGTCGAGATCGCGGCGAGCCGGCGCACCACATGCAGCTGCTGGAATCATTCTTGCCGAAGAAGGCGAGATCGGCGCCGGAGAGGCCGTCGCTGGCGCCGCTGACCGAGATCGTCGTGGCAAAGCCTACCGGATTTCATCTCAGAGCATCTGGCGGGCAGAGAACATAAGCGCCGAGCGGGCGAGCTTGGCGGCGTCTTCATGCTCCGTTCGCGGATTGGCGGCGAGATCGGCTTGGCTGTTGAACTGCTTTGTCTTAAAGAAAGGCGTCACGATCACTCGGTCGGCACGCTCCAATGCCGCGCGCACCAAGCTGAGATGGCGGCCCTTATGCAGTGCGCATATGGTCGGCACGACCGCGACCTTGAGGCCGTCTTGACGCCAGACAGCCACGGTCCTGCGCAGTTCCTCGGCGGTGCGACCGATCAGTCATGCGATCGTTCCTAACGTCCTTGAGCATGTCACCGAACACATGCTCGGCCGCTAAAGAGCGGCGCTCCTCACTCCTGCGCCATAGGCTGCGATCGCGGCGAAAGCGGCCTCTCCCAGTTCGGCGTAGCGCTTGACGAATTTGAGCCGGAAGTCGCCGAACAGGCCAGCATGTCATCGATGACCAGGATCTGCCGTCGCAGGCCGGCGAGGCGCCGGTGCCGATGGTTGGTATCGCGACCACTTCCGTGATCCGGCGGGCGAGCTGCTCAGGCACCTCCTCCATGACTACCGCGAAGGCGCCTGCCTCGGGGACCGTCAACGAGTCACGCCGGATGCGATCGCCGTCCTCGCCCCTGCCCTGGACGCGGTAGTCGCCCAAGGCGCTGACCGCCAGCCCGACGTGGGCCGTCACCGGAACACGGCAGCCGGTGAGGATCGCATAGGCTTCGATGTCACGCGCGCCCACAGCCAACGCGTCAGCTAAAAGCCGTCGCCAGCCGCCTCATAGGTGACGGCGAGGTGCGCGCGAGCGGATGTTCTTTTCATCCTAGCCGTCGCGCACCGCACAGCAAAAGTGTGCTCACCGGCGCCGTCAGCGCGTTCGCGAAGCTGGCCCCAGGCCCTCACGAACCGCCAACCCAAGGCCGTCGACGCGCTCAGCCGGCATGTCTGGCGATACGCCCGGGTAACAGCGCAGCTCATAGAAACCGCGATGCCGCAGTATGCCGGTCGCAGCGCCTCGACGATTGTGAAAAGCGAGAACTCGTTCCCAGAGGGGGAGTCACGACGCTATCACCTGCCAAAAGGCATCCGGCACCTGTTGAGGGTCTCGCAAGTTGATTCCTGTGCACATCGATCAACTCTGGGCGAGCTACATGAATAAGTCCATAGCGACCTAGGTTCGGTTCTGGACGGGCTGTTGTCTGACGGAATGTCAATCGCTGCGGGCGGATTCGGTCTTTGCGGCATACCGAACTGTTGATAGGTTCGATGCGGGATTTGGGCACCAAGGCGGCTGACGATCCTGATTCCGGCCGACATGTTGAAATATTCCGGAGGGGTGGGCTTGCGAACCGGGTGGCATGAACCGTTCGACCGTGGCGAGTAGTCCTTTATCGCCTTCGCACAGCGGGGTCTCGTGGCCTCCCTGACTGCCGCCATCGTCCTTTCTACCGTCTCGCGGCCGTCTTGCTTGGAAGGCGGCTGTCCCTCGCTCCAAGCATCCGCGAGAGACCATCACAGCTGCAAGGTCGACGCTTCATCCTATCGCGCAGCTGATTCGGCTGGCTGGTTCTGGGCTGTGCATTGCAAGTCGTCGGCCGCGCAGGAAGTGCGGGCGATGCTAACGGCGCGCATGCCGCGGTCAGGATCTGGATTCATTTGCATACATTCTCGAGCATGAGGGCGAGTTCGAACAGCTTGGCATCGGAGCCGGGCGCGCCAACAATCTGCACAGAGACAGGGAGGCCGCCGCTCGGCGAGGTTACCGGCAGCACTATCGTGGGCGCGCCTACCAGGTTAAAGAAGGAAGTGAACATAGTCAGCGCATTGCCAAGCGGAATAGTCTGCCCGGCAATGTCCACGTTGACGGTCCCGACCTGCGGCGCTGTAATCGGACAGGTCGGTGTCAGCAGGACGTCGAACGTCTGCATGGTCTGCGCAAATGCTCGCCTGTAAGTACCTAGCACGCGCTTACACTGGATGTAGTTTTCTGCAGACAGGAACTTGCCTAGCACCATGCCGCCACGCATGTCGGCACCGAATCGACGCCTGGCGCTGGCGAGATTGGGGCCGTGATACGTAAGAGCCTCGGCGAGCTGAATTGTCAGCGAGACTGTACGGGCCTCGGACTGGTCTGGGAGCTCGATCGCGCCGAAAGTGGCTCCGGACCGTCGCATTTGCGCCTTGGTCGCGAGGAACGCGTCGCGCACCGACGCCTCGCAATTTTCCTCACAGCCCTCGATCAAGGCAACCCTCAGCGCCGCGCCGGGTGACGTCGCCGGCGGGAGCTTCGCGATTTGCCTGACGACAAGCTCCAGATCCTCGACGGATGTCGCGAGTACGCCCGCATGGTCCAGTGACCAACAATAGGGGATGACGCCGTCGAGACTGATCAGGCCGTAGCTCGGCTTGTACCCGGCGATGCCACAGAGCGCGGCCGGAACACGAACCGAGCCGCCCGTATCCGTGCCAAGTGCGAACGGCACGATGCCCGCCGCGACAGCTGCCGCGGAGCCGCTGCTCGAGCCGCCGGCGAGCCTTGTCTCGTCATGTGGGTTGACGACCGTTCCAGCCCAGCGGTTCTCGCCGGTCGCGCCATAGGCGAATTCGTGGAGATTGGTCTTGCCGATCAGGGTCGCTCCCGCTGCGTCGAGCATGCAAATAGCCGCCGCCGACCTGTCTGGGACATTGTTCTCTAGCACCCTGCTGCCGCCGGTGGTCCGGATGCCGCGCGTTTCGAACATGTCCTTCGCGGCATAAGGAATCCCGTCAAGCGGGCCTAGGACGCTGCCTGCCCTTCGGCGTGCATCGGCCTTCCCCGCCTGGGCGAGAGCATGGTCGGCGGCCACCGTAATGAAGCTGCGCAGCGAGGGATTGGTCCGTTCGGCCGCAGCGATACATTCCCTGGCAATCTCGACCGCAGACCGGTTGCCGCCCTCGAGTGCGGCCGCGATAGTCTTGATTGGCCTCCACTTAGTCATGGCCAGAGTCTGATGCTTGCTCTACGGCGTCCGGCGCGACTTGGCCCAGATCTGCGGCGACGATTATGCGCAAATCCTTGAGCAAGCTCTCGAAGCTAGTGATGACTCCGAAGCGGGGGGTGACCAATTGCTCAAGATCCTCATTGGCCCATAAGCTGTCAAAAAACTCGATGTTAACGGACTTCAGGGTCTCCAGACGCGGTTTTGCCATCGTTCCTCTCTCGCCACGGCAAGGCCGCGCGGATACTCCGCGAGGTGGTAAACCCCAGTCTTCGTACGCTAGGCTCAGAGCATTTCGCATGAGGGTGCAGAGATGTAGCAGGACGCGTAGATATAACCGGTCGTGCGCTCTAGGCGATCCTCCATGCCGAGCTTGGCCATAGCCTTCAGGATTGCCCGCCGTTCCGTTGGTGTGGAGAAGCGGCGCTGGCGTTGTCTGAACCGGTCTACGAGCTTGGTTTCCAACGCGAAACCCCGAAGAGCCGCGGCAATAGCGTCATAACTGAAGGGATGCATTGCAAAGACGACGACCCACGGGCGTGACGTCGCCGAGGCGTCATACACGCGTGCAAAGGTTCGCTCCGTGGCATAACCCACACAGCCTGTGCTGATGATGATGTCCGCATCCGCGAGGGCGCAACGTTCATTGACGGTCAAGTCACGGTTTTCCAAATCAGCCGTAATGCCAGCCTCCAGCAGGCCCAGATTCTGTGCATATCTAACAGCCCGGAACGATGGATCCACGCCGACGAACTGGATGTCGTCACGGAGGCCGCGATCGCGAAAGAAAGCGCGGTGCTCGATCCCCTGTCGGCGCGAGAGCGATCCGCTGGGTTCCAGATAGGCAGCATACAGATCGTCGAGGTCGAGATCGGTGCGCAGCAAAGCAGCGTTGATGCCATAGGAGCAACCGACATCGATGATCTTCAACCTAGACTTGTTTCGAACGCGTCGATAATCGGCGAATATCCTTTCGAAGACTGGCTCGGCCCGATCCGGAATCATATAGTCCAAGGCCAAATGCGCGCGAAAATAGGCATGCGGCCACTTGCGATTATAGGCTGCCGTGAAATCGTGCTTCGTCCCCTGAATGCTGCCGTGCACTGTACTTGCTGGCGCCATTTGTCCACCTTATTGCCCCGTGCCCTTGGGTCGCAGTCGACGATCAAGATAGTTCTGTCTGAAGCTGACAGGGCGGCGAGCGTATTTTTGGGAGGTGCGGATTTACCGATATCCCCCTTCCACAGAATGCGACCTGACACGGACCTGACATGTTGCTTTCCTTCCTTCGTTCCATCGATCGCGATGCGACCCACGACATGAATATCGGTTGGCAGCCTCTGCCGCCTCTTGACGAAGGAGATCAAAAGTCGTGCCAAGTGCGCAGAAAGAGCCACAGAAAGAATTTTTCGCTTATTGATCAATATCTTACCAGAGTGCGGCAGGACACCAACCCGAACACTACCGTGTCTCGTACTCGACAACCCCGATAGTAGATACCGATTGCCCGGCGGGAACTCAGATGGATTTACGACCGCCGCGATCTTGCCGAGCCCGCGCTCAACCACTGGCAGGGCAAAACCCGACCGGGTTGAAGAACGATCGAGGGAGACTTTCTCTTTCTAACGGCTGCTGCGCAGCTCGCCTAGTTTCCGTCCACAACCGCACATCTTCGTTGACAGGCACTTACGCTGTCGAGAAGCGATCGTAGGGCATGGACGGGGAAGAGCGCGCCGGTTTGTGGCGAAAACGACGCCACGGGCGCCGTGGCGCGCACGCCGCGAGACCGGCGTTGGACCGGCGCCACGCATTCCAAACGGCTGACCGGCGTCAGCTTGGTTTTCAGGCGGGTGAAGAGGACGAGGTTGGGGGATCGCGAGGCAGGCGCCTGTACCGCTGCTATGATACGACCTGCGGATGCCCGATTGGCTGGCGGCCGACATTGGGGACGTCGACATCCTGGCCGGTCGCGATGATCGAGCGGCGGATGGCGCGCGTGCGGGTGAAGAGACCGAACAGCTTGTCGCCTTCGCCCCAGCGGATCGCCCGCTGCAGGGAGGCGAAATCTTCCGAAAAGCGCGCCAGCATTTCTAGGATCGCGTCGCGGTTGTGCAGGCACACGTCGCGCCACATTGTGGGGTCGGAAGCCGCGAGGCGAGTGAAATCGCGGAAGCCGGAGGCCGAATATTCGATGACATTGCTCTTTGTGACCGTCTCCAGGCCGTCCGCCGTGCCGACAATGTTGTAGGCAATGATGTGCGGCAGGTGCGAGACGATCGCCAGCGTCATGTCGTGGTGCTGCGGGTCCATCGTTCGATGTTAGAGCCGCAACGGCGCCAGAATTCGGAGAGCTTCTCCAGCGGCGGGGTCGGTGCCTTCAAGCGGCGTGAAGATGCACCAGCGGTTCTCGAACAGTTCGGCAAAACCCGCATCAGGGCCTGACTTCTCTGTGCCGGCCAGCGGATGGCCGGGGATGAAGTGTACGCCCTCCGGCATGAAGCGCTGCATCTGAGCGGTCACGGAGGCCTTGGTGGAGCCGACATCGGTCAGGATAGCGCCCTTTTTGAGCGCCGGTGCGATCTCCTCAGCCACGGCGCCGGAAGCACCGACGGGCTCTGAGACGATGACGAGGTCGGCCCCGCGCACCGCCTCATTCGCGCCAGGCATGTTGACGCCCTTGTTCGCTCACCGGCATCGAGCGATGGAGCGCGTCCTTCGGATCGACCGAGCGGCAAGGCTTCTACTCCGGCGGATCGGCATTGTTCTGCACCATGCGATGGCAGCCGCGATCGGGATCGTCTCGTGTTTGCCGCCAAGGGCGCGCTCTAGATTCGCAGCGCTGGAACAGGCGTCCTCTTCGTTACTACAATAGCGGTCGTCACGGTCGCTCTGACGCGAGAGGTCATCCGACTGGGCGCGCCTTCACCGATGCCCTGCCCGCCGGGAGCGCGATTCTCCATTTCCTGGATTCCGCGCCATCTTGGTCGGCAAATCGATGACTCTGCGAAACGTATCACAGGTTGCTGCCGACCGGGAGCGCCGATCGACACGCCGGAATCGTGCAGCGGGGGCCGAGCTCAGGCTCGCATTCCCTGCAATACCGCACCACCACCGAGGAACCCGCCAATTCAGTCGCATAACAGATCCTGCAAATAAATTTACAGAACCTTAGCGATCGGAAATCGCTGACGATGTTACTTGAGCCTGAGATCAGGCACGGCTGAAAGAGCTAGCGCCGATTTACGCCTCGCACCACCGCATAGCACAACATCGGAGTCAGCACCCAATGGCAAGAAGAGCACTCATCGTGGTTGAAGGCACAAGGAGCAACGGTCTGCTATACGTGAAAGCAGCCCAGCGTCTTGGGCTTCATCCAATTACCTTGTCTGCCGATCCAACTCAGCACGACTACCTTGCGGCGGAAGGCATTGAGGTAGTCCGTGTCGATACAAACAATCTCGATGCGCTAATCCGCGAATGTTCTCGGCTACGTGCGACCTATGACATTGCTGGCATTACGAGCGCTGACGAGGCGGTCTATGCGACAGTTGGCAAGCTCTGCCGGCACTTCGACCTACCCGGACCGAACCCCACATCCGTCGAACGATGCTGCGACAAATTCACTCAATGTCAGCTCCTCGCGGAGGCCGGCGTCCCAATACCTGCTTATCGCTTGGCAACGGATGCGGCGGGCGTGGAAAGCGCTGCCGCGGAGATTGGCCTGCCGGTGGTTCTTAAGCCAGTCGTAGGCCGCGGCAGCAGCGGTGTCCGATTGTGTCGCAATGTCGACGAATTAACCGAGCATATCGCCTATCTGTTGGGCGGGGAGAACATGTGGCGTTCATCGCCGGAGATACTGGTCGAAGAATTTGCACAAGGCCCCTATTATTGCGCTCAGCTAATGGGAGATAAGGTTGTTGGGATTGGCACTGCTGACTTCGGCCCCCCGCCGCATTTCGTCTTTTATGGGGGTATTTTTCCGGCGCCGCTGACTGATGACGAGCATAGGCGTATCGTTGATGTTTCGCTGAGCTGTTTGCGAGCTCTCGACCTAGGCTGGGGGCCGACGAACATTGAATTCCGGTGGACCAAGCGTGGGCCGGTCGTCATTGAAGTCAATCCGCGTCTTTCCGGCGGCCCTCACTCGATTCAGGCGGCTTATGGTATCGATCTCATCACCGAGCACATCAAGCTTGTCATCGGCGAGGAATGGAATTTGCACAGAAGGCACTCGTACATTGCGGCCTGGCGAATCCTACTTCCTGATCGCGATGGCATCCTCGAGTGGATCGGAGATGAGAGACGGGCGGCTGCTGTACCAGGTATTGTCGACATTACATTGTACGTTAAACCCAAGACGCCGATCGTCAGGAAAGGCGATTACCGAGACTCTTTGGGATATATCATCGCTGTTTCACCCCGCCGAGCTCGGACCGAGGCTATACTTCAGCGCGCCGTCGAGTTGATTGATTGGTCGATCGCGCCGTTTCCGACCCTGGGCGAACAGGAAAAATCAGCCATCCCTCACCTCCCCCGCAGCGGCGCTGGCGGCGAGATGTAAGAGGTGAGGATCGCCGAATAGTGGTGCAATCGAGAGCAGGAGAGGGACGGGCGTTTTTTCGGGATCGTCGGCCTGGACGAGATCAAAATGCCCGTCCGCAAGCAGTCGACGATTATCTCATGGCGCGCGGTGGCTACGGTTTCTCCATTGCGCTGCGGATACCGGCGGAACCGAAGAACCCAATCGCGGCGGCGTAGTCACCGAATTCACCGAATTCCGAATTATGTCGAAACCCCTATTTGAAAAGATCGCTTTGGCCGGCATCGGTCTGATCGGCTCTTCGTTGGCGCGCGTCATCTGCCGCGAGCGGCTGGCCGGCCATATCGCCATTGCAACTCGTAGCGCGGAGACCCTGGAGCGCGCCAAGGAACTGAAGCTTGGCGACGGCTACACGACTGGCGCGAATGAGGCGGTGCGCGGGGCCGACCTCGTCATCGTCTCAGAGCCCGTCGGTGCTTCCGGCGCCGTGGCTGAGGAGATCGCACCGGCGCTCAAAAAGGGCGCTATCCTGACCGATGTCGGCTCCACCAAGGCCTCCGTGACCGCTCAGATGCAGCGCTTCATGCCGGAGGGCGTACACTTCATCCCCGGCCATCCGCTGGCCGGCACAGAGAAGTCAGGCCCTGATGCGGGTTTTGCCGAACTGTTCGAGAACCGCTGGTGCATCTTCACGCCGCTTGAAGGCACCGACCCCGCCGCTGGAGAAGCTCTCCGAATTCTGGCGCCGTTGCGGCTCTAACATCGAACGATGGACCCGCAGCACCACGACATGACGCTGGCGATCGTCTCGCACCTGCCGCACATCATTGCCTACAACATTGTCGGCACGGCGGACGGCCTGGAGACGGTCACAAAGAGCAATGTCATCGAATATTCGGCCTCCGGCTTCCGCGATTTCACTCGCCTCGCGGCTTCCGACCCCACAATGTGGCGCGACGTGTGCCTGCACAACCGCGACGCGATCCTAGAAATGCTGGCGCGCTTTTCGGAAGATTTCGCCTCCCTGCAGCGGGCGATCCGCTGGGGCGAAGGCGACAAGCTGTTCGGTCTCTTCACCCGCACGCGCGCCATCCGCCGCTCGATCATCGCGACCGGCCAGGATGTCGACGTCCCCAATGTCGGCCGCCAGCCAATCGGGCATCCGCAGGTCGTATCATAGCAGCGGTACAGGCGCCTGCCTCGCGATCCCCCAACCTCGTCCTCTTCACCCGCCTGAAAACCAAGCTGACGCCGGTCAGCCGTTTGGAATGCGTGGCGCCGGTCCAACGCCGGTCTCGCGGCGTGCGCGCCACGGCGCCCGTGGCGTCGTTTTCGCCACAAACCGGCGCGCTCTTCCCCGTCCATGCCCTACGATCGCTTCTCGACAGCGTAAGTGCCTGTCAACGAAGATGTGCGGTTGTGGACGGAAACTAGGCGAGCTGCGCAGCAGCCGTTAGAAAGAGAAAGTCTCCCTCGATCGTTCTTCAACCCGGTCGGGTTTTGCCCTGCCAGTGGTTGAGCGCGGGCTCGGCAAGATCGCGGCGGTCGTAAATCCATCTGAGTTCCCGCCGGGCAATCGGTATCTACTATCGGGGTTGTCGAGTACGAGACACGGTAGTGTTCGGGTTGGTGTCCTGCCGCACTCTGGTAAGATATTGATCAATAAGCGAAAAATTCTTTCTGTGGCTCTTTCTGCGCACTTGGCACGACTTTTGATCTCCTTCGTCAAGAGGCGGCAGAGGCTGCCAACCGATATTCATGTCGTGGGTCGCATCGCGATCGATGGAACGAAGGAAGGAAAGCAACATGTCAGGTCCGTGTCAGGTCGCATTCTGTGGAAGGGGGATATCGGTAAATCCGCACCTCCCAAAAATACGCTCGCCGCCCTGTCAGCTTCAGACAGAACTATCTTGATCGTCGACTGCGACCCAAGGGCACGGGGCAATAAGGTGGACAAATGGCGCCAGCAAGTACAGTGCACGGCAGCATTCAGGGGACGAAGCACGATTTCACGGCAGCCTATAATCGCAAGTGGCCGCATGCCTATTTTCGCGCGCATTTGGCCTTGGACTATATGATTCCGGATCGGGCCGAGCCAGTCTTCGAAAGGATATTCGCCGATTATCGACGCGTTCGAAACAAGTCTAGGTTGAAGATCATCGATGTCGGTTGCTCCTATGGCATCAACGCTGCTTTGCTGCGCACCGATCTCGACCTCGACGATCTGTATGCTGCCTATCTGGAACCCAGCGGATCGCTCTCGCGCCGACAGGGGATCGAGCACCGCGCTTTCTTTCGCGATCGCGGCCTCCGTGACGACATCCAGTTCGTCGGCGTGGATCCATCGTTCCGGGCTGTTAGATATGCACAGAATCTGGGCCTGCTGGAGGCTGGCATTACGGCTGATTTGGAAAACCGTGACTTGACCGTCAATGAACGTTGCGCCCTCGCGGATGCGGACATCATCATCAGCACAGGCTGTGTGGGTTATGCCACGGAGCGAACCTTTGCACGCGTGTATGACGCCTCGGCGACGTCACGCCCGTGGGTCGTCGTCTTTGCAATGCATCCCTTCAGTTATGACGCTATTGCCGCGGCTCTTCGGGGTTTCGCGTTGGAAACCAAGCTCGTAGACCGGTTCAGACAACGCCAGCGCCGCTTCTCCACACCAACGGAACGGCGGGCAATCCTGAAGGCTATGGCCAAGCTCGGCATGGAGGATCGCCTAGAGCGCACGACCGGTTATATCTACGCGTCCTGCTACATCTCTGCACCCTCATGCGAAATGCTCTGAGCCTAGCGTACGCGGGATCGACGGCTTTTTTGATGAGAGTTGAAGCAGTCCGCCAAGCGCGGTGAACCGGCGAACCAAATACAGTCAACAATGATGGAACTTAAGACGGTGAGTGACCCTATGAATAACGGGATGATTTTTTCAGTTGAGGAATATCGGGCACGGGTTCAGCGCACGCAGAAGGAGATGTCTGAGCATGATCTGCCCGTGTTATTGCTGCATCAGCCAGAGAACATCCTGTATCTTAGTGGATTCCATACTACTGGCTATTTCTCCTATCACGCCTTGGCGGTTCCGAGTCGCGGCGACCCGGTACTGATCTTGCGCGATGTGGAAGTCCCGGCAGCGCACGCCACGTCTTGGGTGAAAGACCACGTGACCTATGCAGATGCCGCCGATCCGCTCCCCGTTTGGCTCGACACGGCGAGAAGAGCCCTCGATGGCCTTGGCTTCGCAGGCGGGCGTGTCGGCGTGGATGAGCACTCTTGGTTCTTGACGGTGGAACGCTGGAAGATGCTGCAGGCATTGCTGCCCAATGCGACTTTGGTCAGAGAGCCGCGCATTGTCGATCACCTGCGCCTGATCAAATCACCGCGGGAAATAGACTACCTGCGCGGCGCTGCTCGCCAGGTTGAAGTGGGCATCCGGGCTGGCATCGGGGCGATCGCGCCCGGCGTCAAAGAGCGAGAGCTCGCTGCCGCCGTGTTCGGCGCGTTGGTGAATGCCGGGTCAGAAATGCCGCTCAGCGGTACCATCACCTCGGGCAATCGAACCAATCTCATCCACGGGCAATGGTCCGACCGGCGCCTGGAATGTGGCGATACCGTCTGCCTTGAGCTCAGCGGGATCCATCACCATTATTGGGCACGCTTAATGCGCAGCGCCGTTGTTGGTTCCCCGAGCGCTGAGCAGCAGCGTATAGCTGAGACAATCATCCGCGTCCAAGACGGGGCTATCGCACTGATGAAGCCAGGCACACCGGCCAGCGTGATCGACCGAGCTTGCCGCGAGCCGATCCTGGCGTCTGGTCTGCGTAAGACATACACGAACCGCACTGGCTATTCGCTCGCCCTCAATCACCGCCCCTCCGCTGGCGAATTCATCCGCGAGTTCGTGCCGGGCGTGGAATGGGTGCTGGAGGCCGGAATGGTGTTTCATATGCTGATGACGGCAGCCGGGATGGGCTTCAGCGACACGGTGCTGGTGACGGAGCAAGGCCCGGAACGCCTAACCGGGATGGAGCGCAAGCTCTTCTCGCCTACTTGAGGTACCATCCACGATGGCTAAGGTCATGCAATCAATCATAGGTGTCGTTAGCAATTTCGACGTGGAAAAGGAAGGCTACTTCTCTCCCCCCGACTATGTACGCGCAATCGAGAAGGCCGGTGCACTGGCCCCTGAAATCGTGGTGTCCGCGCGCGGGAACGATGAAGTCGTCGAGGCGATTGAGGTGCCCGGCCGACCTTTTGCGATTGGCGCACAGTGGCACGCAGAATGCATGTACGAGAGTGAGCCCGCCTGCCGCCATCTCATTAACAACTTCGCAACCGCTTGCAGCGGGATTGAAAGAGAGCCCGGATGGCCTGCGCCACCCACCACGCGTGGGGAGAGTCACGCGAAAGCGCCTGTGAAGCTTTGACTAAGCAGTAAACATCACCGTGGGATTCGAGACCGCTAAGTGGAGTCAACGAGTACAAAGCCGTTCCTGGCACCTAGTCGAGCCGCCACTTTGCGAGGCCATTTCGTTGGCCAAAGAACGTGATCTATTGGAGAGCTAGGGTGCAAACCATAACTGAACTCGCCAATTTCGTTAGCAGCTTCCCGGGAAGCGCACTGCCAGCAGTTACACGGCAGACAATCTCGTTGCTCATACTGGACCTCATCGGCGCTGCCGCTGCGGGCCTGCGATCGCCGTTAGCTGACGCAGCCAGAAACGCAGCAGTGGAAGCCTACGGCGAAGGCTCGATCAGCATCTGGTTGACGGACAATCACTCTAGTGTGGTAGGCGCTGCGATGGCGAACAGCGCTGCCGCGAGCGCTCTGGATATCGACGACGGTCACCGCGGCGCAGCAGGCCATGCTGGCTCCGGCGTCATTCCCGCTGCCTTGGCAGTAGCTCAGGCTGTCGACGCGTCATACTCGGAGACCATGGTTGCAATCGCGCTCGGATACGAAATCGCTCTCAGAGTCGCGAGTTCTCGTCCTATCGAAACAGTCGATACTTATGCGAGTGGACGCTGGGTCGGCTATGGGGCTGCGGCCGCAGCTTGCCGTCTCCTAGGCTTGGGTGCAACAGAGACCGCTCATGCGTTGGCGATTGCCGGATCCGAAGGACCGGTCGTATTCTCTACTGCGTCAGCCAAGTTCGTGGGCAACACAGTGAAGGAGGGGATTCCCCCTGCCGTCGTTGCAGGTGTCACTGCGGCATATCGCGCGCGGGCAGCCGCAACCGGGCCTGTTGATCTTCTTGAGGACAATGATCGCTTCACTCGCCATGTCCTGACAGACAACCTTGGGTCGTCGTGGGAAGTTCAAAAATGCTATCTTAAGCCATATGCGTGCTGCCGCTACATCCACGCAGCTATCGACGCGATCCTTGCCATGCGGCGGGACGGGCAGGACATCCAGCGGCTGCGCATCGAAACTTTCCCACAAGCGATGCGCCTTGCGAACGAGCGCGCCCCCAGCACCTTGGAGGGAGGGCAATACAGTTTCTATTTTAGTTGCGCACTAGCGGCTTTATTCGGACGGGAAGCTCTACAGCCTGTTCAACTTGAGCATCTTACTGATTCACGCGTGCTTGATTTAGCTGCGCGTATTGAGCTCGAGCCGTCGTCCGATTTCGCTTCGGCGTTTCCAGCCGGAACGCCTGCTCGCGTTGTCATAGACCAGGGCAGCGGGCCGGAAGAAATGATCGTACGATATCCTCTTGGCGATGTCGCTAACCCGTTATCTAGCGAACAGGTAGTGGAGAAGTTCAAGAACATCACCCGAAACAACGTTCACCCGCAGTGGCAGGAAGAGATCCTCACGGCGATAGCTAGCCTTGACACCACAGGCTTTCTGCCGCTCCTGGCAGCCCTCTCGCCACAGGAGGGTCGACACTTACACAGAGAACGCGCCGAAGGAGACGCCGCGCGCGAGCTAGTCACGTGAAGGTATGTTTGCCACACTGGGTCTGTTCTGCTTTTTGGCAGAAATTTCTGACTGATGACCGGATATCGTCGGCGGATGCCTATGCGAATCGACCAGTTTGTGGTTCGGTGCGGCAATCAAAGTGAGAGTGCGTATGCCTCACCTTGGAATGCTCCCAACGATTCTTCCGTTGCCTCACCAGGATGTTTCCCACGCTGCGACCCTTCAGCTGACACTTCTCTGGGTACGCTCGAGCAGTTCCCGGCTCCGCCACGGTTCTTCGTCAAACCAAGCCCGCAATTCGTCAGTCACTCCTGCAAGAGAATCAGGTCGTCGCCGTTCTCGCTTTTGCTTTGGTTTCAGCTTCGCGGTGGGGCGGGATTTCGCCCTCCTTCCACGCAGTTCGCAATCCTGAGAGGAACCGATCGAGCGCGGGCTCGGTCATGGGCGGTGGCGTGGGCCATTGATCGGCGATGGCGACAAGACGCCGTTTGTGCGGATCTCATGTCCCTCAGCAGCCTAAGAGCATCCAGCCGACAGTCCCATGGGGCGCATTCCGGCGTCCGCGGTGCCGGTCCACACACCAGGTTCTGGAAGCGACGGGCATCTCCTGCCATTTTGCTGCAATTGCCGAGGTGGGACCTCCTTCTCGCTCTCCAGGGACCGTCAGGCTGCTTTCACCGACAGGTCCGTTGATAGGCAGCATTACCCGAGAGCATCGACCAGACGATCCTCGCATTCTTGTTGGCGAGCGCGACCGCCGCCACATTGGGATGGCGCCGTCCGCAACTTGCCGAGCCAGAGGCCTCGCGGATCCTGTTTGCCGCCGGCGCGACCCAGAGCGGTGCGAGTGCCATGGATCATCTGCGTGCAAATAAGTAGCCGCGTTTTGGCAGGCTGGTTGCCGAGCAGATGACGCCGGCCGCCGTTAAACTGGCGCTCGACGCCCGCGAGGAGATCCACGCCCGGCATGAAGAAGCAGATCGGCTGCGTTGTCGAGCGCGCCAAGATCGAGGCCGATCTCGCCCAACGCCGTTTCATGCTGGTCGATCCGGATAATCGTCTCGTCGCCGACACACTCGAAACCAAATGGAACGAGAAGCTCCGTATCTTGGCCAAGGCCTGCGAAGAGCGCGAGCGTGCCCGGGAGCACGATCAATTCATCCTTGATGAAGCTGTCCGCGAGCGGCTGGTTGCAATGACGGTGGATTTCAAAAAGCTCTGGGCGGATCCCGATCACCAAACCGCGAGCGCAAGCGACTGCTTTCCCACATCATGAAGGATGTCACTATCGTCAAGCTGCCGACGGAAGGAGCCACCAAGGTTCATGTGCGGGAAGATCCAGAGACGCCCACCACCCTGAGCCCAAATTCTTCTGCCCAGCAGGTCAACACGCAGCCCGGCATCGTCGAACTGGGCGATAGACTCCTCGAGGACCACGTCTATTCCGAGATCGCAGAACCGCTCAACCAGCAACGATACCGTCCGGGTGAGGCCGCACGCCGCGGTCGCCCTAACGCCCGCTTCACAGCGTTGCGAGTTGCCTATATCGTTCACCATATAAGCTGCGCTCTCGCTAGGACCGCCTGCGGGAGGCCTTTTATGGGTGGGGCGCACCTCACCGCCCTGCCAAGCCGTCTTCAGATTTGCGGTGAAGCGCTGCAGATCGATGACGACCGGTTCCTGTGGCGTTGCTTGCACTCCACGACGATCGACGCGTCTTCCCAAATCTTCCTGTGCCGCACGGATGCCGGTGAACAGCATCACCGGGTCCGCCGTTGCGAGCATCGCACGCAGCAGCTGTTTGTCGACCTCCGGCACCTCGGGATGGGCCAATACACGCTCGACCGGCGGCGCTGGCGGATGATAGCGCTTGATCACACGCGCGCCGATACGGGTCTTCTCTCGCAGCTTGAACGAGGGCTGGAAGAGATTGCCGTGCAGCCGCACTGCGTCATAGAGACGAACAAGTGCCGCCGTGGCTTCCGCACCCACGAACCTGCCATAGCCGACCAGGCGACGAACGATGGCACTGTTCTTCTGTTCGACCCATGCCTGATCATTCTTCCGATAAGCACGGGAACGCGTCACTTCCAATCCTTGACTTCTGCACCAGGAGACCACGAGTTCATTCATGAAGGCGCTGTCATTGTCAAAGTCCACGCCTTGAAGCGGAAAGGGGAACAACGACCTGGCCCGCTTGATGGCAGCGATGACAAGACCACTTTCTCGCGTCCGCACCGGCACGCACTCGGTCCAGCCTGTGGCGATATCGGTCAAGACCATCGCTTGCACAAAGCTGCCGGACGAAGAGGTGCCGGAATGGGCAACGAAGTCGACCTCGACATATCCGGGCGGCGGATCGTTCCAGTCGCCGAAGGTGCGCACCGGAACCGACCGACGCACCGCAGAACTCAGTCCGGCGCTGCCCGCCGCGAGCTACCTCACGTACTTCCGAAAGCAGGCGATCCATCGTCGCTGGACTGATCGTCAGCAGCTTGTCGCGAAGTTCGCCATCCAGATCGAGCCGGCCATGCCGCTCAAGAGCCCGCAGCAAAATGGGAATCAGCGGTTTCAGCCGTTTCGAGCAAAGGCGATCGGACGCCTCCCACAATGCCACCAGCGCCTCCAGAACTTCGGCGCCATAAAGCACCGGATATTGTCTGGTGGGCGAGGGACCGGCAGCGCGAGGTCGCAACACCCGGATCGCATGTTTGCGATGATAGCCGGTAACTGCGACGAACTCGTCCAAAATCCGTTGCTTGTCGGCCCGGCAGCTCGATCGATATCGCTCGATAATTGCTTCAATCAATTCCAACTGTGTCGCCATGCTAACCCGCCCCGCCATCCCGCCTCCGAATCAGGATGACAACAACGGCTTCATCCCCTCGGGACGGCGACCCTATTGGTAACAATCAACGTGAGGCAATGCGGGGTCAAATCCTCACTTCGCTTGACAATAATAGGAAGGCAGCACGACAAAGCGGGATCACTGAAAGTCAAACCGGCGTCCCTTGAACATCGCACCCATCGAACATCGTCGAGACGCGCCGTGCCACGCCGCGGGCATTAAACGGTGCAAAGATCCTGTAAGAAAATTTCACAGAATCTTAGCGATGGCAAATCGCTGACGGTGGTACTTTACCCATAAGCCTGAGGTCAGGCACGGCTGAAAGAGCTAATGCCGATTTACGCCTCGGACCACCGCGCAGCACAAACACCGGAGTCAACAGCCAATGGCAAGAAGAGCACTCATCCTGATTGAAGGCAGTACAACGGGTAATGGTCTTCTATATGTCCAAGCGGCCCAGCGTCTTGGTCTTCATCCAATTACCCTATCGGCTGATCCAAATCGGCACGACTATCTTGCGATGGAAGGCAGTGAGGTAGTCCGTGTCGATACGGACAATCTCGATGCGCTGATCCGTGAATGTTCCCGGCTAAGTGCGACCTATGACATTGCTGGCATCACGTGCTCAGTGGAGTCGTTCTATGCGACAGCCGGCAAGCTCAGCCGGTACTTCGATCTACCCGGACCGAACCCTGAGTCGATTGAACGATGCTGCGATAAGGCTACTCAGCGTCAGCTCCTCGAGAAGGCCGGCGTTCCGATACCTGCTTATCGCGTGGCGGCGGATGCGGCGGGCGTGGAAAGCGCCGCTGCGGGGATCGGCCTGCCGGTGATTGTTAAGCCAGCCGTAGGCAGCGGCAGCATGGGGGTCCGATTGTGCCGCAGTCTAGATGAATTGGCCGAACATACGACCTATCTGTTGGGCGGGAGTCACATATGGCGGTCGCTGCCAAGGATACTGGTCGAAGAATTCGCACAAGGCGCGCATTATACCATTGACATAATGGGAAATGAGGTCATTGCAATTGCCGCCCTTGGCTTTGGCCGCCCACCGACTTTCGTTTATCGTGAGTGCACCTATCCGGCCCCGCTGGCTGCTGACGAGCATAATCGTATCGCCGATGTTTCGCTGAGCTGTCTGCGCGCTCTCGGCCTTGGCTGGGGGCCAACGAACGTTGAACTCCGGTGGACGAAGCGTGGCCCAGTCGTCATTGAAGTCAATCCGCGTCTTGCTGGCATGTCTACTCCTCAATTGGTTGAGCTGGCTTACGGCATCGATCTCGTCACCGAGCACATTAAGCTTGTCGTCGGCGACGAATATAACTTGCGCAGAAAGCATTCGTACACTGCGGCCGTGCGGTTCCTAACTGCTGATCGCGATGGCACCCTGGATTGGATCGATGGCGACGGTCGCGCGGCTGCTGTACCAGGTGTCGCCGAGGTCAAGTTGTTTGTTAAACCCAAGACGCCGATCGTCAGGAAAAGTGATTACAGAGACTGCATCGGACATGTCATCGCCGTTTCGCCCAGCTTTGCTCAGACCCAGGCGATACTTCAGCATGCTGTCGAGTTAATTGCTTGGTCGATTACACCATTGTAACCGCTGCTTTCAGGCCACGGCCATGAGCGGCTCGGGTAGGTAGACTCATGGCAGCAGATCGTGATCCGGCTTTGTGGGTGGCCGGCGATGATGCGGGTGATGACGTCGGCCAGGTAGTAGTGAGGCTCGAGGCCGGTAGCTTGCAGTCATGATCGGCGTCGTTGTGGCCGCCGCCCGGGCAGCGCCGCGTTCGGAGCCGGCGAACAGCCACGACTTCGACCGAGGGCGAAGACTGATTCCGCACCCCTCTTCAAATGGCGGAAAACAGCGATTCCTGATTGTCGTCGTTGATGCGACGCTGAGTATTGCGCGCCAAATCGGCTTTGAGCCGTTCATCTTCAAGATCACTGGCGCGGATTTGGTAGGGCGAACCGCGCATCCCTGTCGGCGGGCAATATGCCGTCCCTGAACTGTCCGCAGTGATTTGGCGCGACGAGCGGTCCAGGTCTTTCCCCAACCGGTCTGCATGCCATGCGGTTGAGCGTGGCCGCGATTTCGGCATCCGACCACCGCGTTTCCATGGATCGCATGATTTCCAAGGCTTGTTCAGGTGTACGCTGGCCATGCTCGCCGGATTTGCGCACCTGCGAGTGCTGACCTTCGTGCCAGTGAATGGTCAGGATCATCTCGCGCGTAGCGTCAACGTCCGCCCGCGATATCCTTGATGAGGCGCGCAGCGGCTGGCGACAGCGCACGTCGACGCTCGGCGCATTCCAGGCGGCTTCAAGATCCTTGGCGACCCGTGACTCCGGAACCGCATCGACGGACGGGCGCCACGGCCGTACCTCACTCTGCCTGGCCTCCCAGGTCTCTACGCGCGTGAGCGTGGCTTCCCAGCTCTTCTCGAACTGGGCGGCAGTGCGCCGGTTCTCGGTGCCGCAGGCGGCACAACGGCGCTCGGCAAGCCACGCCCCATAGCGCGCCCGCTGCAGGTCTCGTTCATCTGATGCCGCTGGGCTTCGCTCTCCAGCTGCATCCGTTCAGCCTCCAACGCCGCTTCGACCGCCATCGGCGCAACCGCGTCCAGCGCTTCGCGTGTCACCGCCGCGTCGGTACGAAACCCTTGAACGACATGCATTGCACCTGCGCCATCATGAGGTGCCACGCTCGCAGCGATATACCGGATAACCTTGGCCACGCCCGGCATACATGACAAACTAGCTTTCGCCCGTATCGACCATAGGAATGAAACCGGGAGCGCGCGACTGCCGCGGCCCGACTTGACGCGGCCGGCTTTGCCATAGGCGTTGGCCGCGAGCGGTTCCTGGTTCCGTTCGTAGTCGCTCCATTCGATATAGGCTTCGTGATGGCCCTTGAGCACCACCCGCACTCGCTGGCCGGCGTGTAATGGCCATAGCTCTTGCGAACGCGGCCATCGACGTCTCGGTGCGCTTCTCGCACTTACCATAGACATAGGCGCCGGCGTAGACGGGTTCTTCGGGATCGAGATCACGTTGCATCCGAGACCTCGATTTCGATCCCCCGCACCCGGTACAGGAGCACTGGTCATACTTGGCGCGAGATTCTGTCGCTGCCGCGGCGCCGCCGACTACTTCAACCGGCAGAAAGGCGCCCGCCGCACGAGCGCGTCTCACCCCCAAAGGCGCGGTGCCAGCCACAAATCAGCGACCGATCGAGATCATGTCGGCGCGCCACCTTCGGTGACCGTGAACCCGGGCTCCTTCAGCGCCGTCGACCAACTCCGAAGCCGACCCGTCCCACTCACAATCGCCATCCAATGAATGGACACCTGGCTATCCTCGCTGCTTGCATCGTGGTCGTTAAATCAACCATGACAAAAACGCTTCACCTCCTCACAAACAAGGCGGTCCTCACCGGGTGCTAAGGGAGTTTCCGACACCGATGTCCGCATGGTCCCCAACGTCACTGCCGATGGCGACACCACCGAGGCGAGGCTAATCCATATGCCGCATATTATCGCGGCGCCGAATTATCGGAGCCGCGTTCTCATTGAGAGAGTTGCTGGTCTTGCCTACTTAACGAAGAGCTGGCGGGGTATTTTGGTCAGGGGTTCGTGCCCGGTTTCGGTGACGACAAACGGTTGAGTGATGGTGATTCCGTCGTTCTTGAGCCAGAGCCCCGACATCATATGGAAGCACATGCCGGGTTGGAGCACTGTCTTATCTCCCTTGCGAAGACTGACGGTTTTCTCTCCCACCGCTGGCGGATACCCAAGACCGAGCGAATACCCAAGACGTGAATCCTTCTCGTGCCCGTGCTTGGCAAGAGTCTTGGCAAACGCAGCGTGAACTTCCTCCGAAGTCTTGCCGGGAGCTACGGTGTCGAGCCCTGCATTCAGAGATTCCACGACGACGTCCGCCAGCTTCTTATAGCTCGGGCTTGGTTCGCCGACGCAAATCGTACGAGCCAGGTTGACCTGATAGCGGTGGCGATTTCCGAACAGCTCGAGATTGATGATGGTCGACGATGGCAACGGCTTGTCGGTCCATGCGGCATGCGGAGCCAGCGCTTTCTCGCCTACGCAAAGATAGGGTGGAGAGCAGGTATAGGTTCCGCCGAACTCGGGCGTACCCGCCATCATCTGATGATAGACGACAGCGGCAATGTCGCACTCCCGGACACCCGGTTCGATCATATCGATGGCACGGTACATCATCGCATCAGCGATAAGGCCGGCCTGTCGCATGAGTCCCACCTCGGCCGGGCTCTTCACCAGACGTATCCAGTTCACCAGCAAGTCTGCATCGATAAAGGTGGCCTCAGGCAATGCCTTTATCAGGTCCGCATGTGCTCGCGCGGAGTAATAGTAACCGCCCATTTCGACGCCCACTCTGATTTTCCCCCCAGCGATCTCCTTGACAATTTCCGCGACGAAGTCATACGGACTCAGAGTCGACTGCACATAGGCATCAGGGAAAGAACGTATGCTGTCGTCGGACAGGTAAGTGGTCATGAAGGCCGAAATGGCATCCATACCCCGTCCAACCCAGATCGGCTCTTCGCGATCGAGAACCACCACAATCATCTGTGGAACGTAGAATGAATAGGCGTCGTAGCCGGTCAGGTAATTGGCATTGGCCGGCTCGGAAAGCAGGAGGACGTCTATGCCCCGCCTCTCCATTTCCTTCTTCACCGCAGTGACGCGTGTCGCGAACTCGGACCGCTCAAAACGTAATTCCTTTTCCATTTCGAACCCTCGATAATACGTCTTCAGAGACTATGCAGATCGCTTTTCCGCTGCACCTGGAGCCAGCAGTCACCGCAATCGTCGGTCAGATAAAGCCCGATCTTGTCGTCCTCCGCAGGCTCCGTCTCTTGAAAAGTAGAAATCTTCATGAGTAATACGACTAACATCCGGATCACCGGGAGGCTGGCCAGCCGTCATCGCGATCATGAGCCAGTCGAAAGCGCCGTATGGCGGAGAAGTCTGACGAGGCTTAAGCCGAGCGGCATCGACGAGCAGCGGCGCCAGGAACGCCAAGGCGGGCGATCCGCCGAAAGTCACGACCGCCGCCTATTCGCCAATGCTCGCCGTATAATCGCGGCCTGCCCCGCAAAACGGGGGCCAACTCCGACGCCGAGCTGGTCATCGGACACCTGAAAGCCGAGCACCGCTCGGCCGCAATTTACCTCGTCCACAGAATCGGCGACCCATCGATGTCGTGCTAACAGCCAGCGTCTACAACTTCCGCCACATGCTCAACTGGCTGAGGATTTTGCTGCACCACACCCTGATTGCTCTGCTCGCCGCACGAGAATCCACGGGCTCGGCCAAAATCATCCTGATTGGGATTTTCCACGGGCAGCTAAAGGTATTAACATCGAACTGCGTCTTTCTCCTGCTCTCAATTGCACAGTATTCGGCGACATCATTTCTTCTCAGGCGCCGCGTGCGCCGGTGCGGGGGAGGAAGGGACCGCAGATTGTTCCTGTTCGCCCGGGGTCGGAAAAGGTGCAATCGACCAACTAATTAAGTGGACGGCACGCTCAAGTATCGCCGCAGTCCGGGCACGGCTGGGTGAAGCGGCGATGACATGTCCGACGCGGTCACGATAGTCGCCTTTCCTCACGATCGGCGTCTTCGGTTGCATGTACAATTTCACCTCGGCGACACCCGGTACAGCGGCCGCCCGACTGTCGCCATCAATCCAATCGAGGATGCCATCGCGATCAGCATTTAGGCACTGCGCGGCTGCAATGTGCAAATGCCTTCTGCGCAAGTCCCATTCGTCACCAATCACAAGCTTGATGTGCTCGGTAATGAGATCAATACCGTAAGCGGCCTGAACCAGCCGAGGACTGGTCCCACCCGCAAGACGCGGATTGACTTCAATGACGACTGGCCCACGCTTGGTCCACCGGAGTTCAACAGTCGTTGGCCCCCAGCCTAGGTCGAGAGCTCGCAAACAGCTCAGCGAAACATCAACGATACGCCTTTGTTCGTCATCAGTCAGCGGCGCCGGGCAGGTCAAAAGGCTGAAGACGAAATGCGGTGGGCGGTCGAACTCGCCCGCCTCAATCCCTATGACTTCATTTCCCATTATGTCAGCCCCATAGAATGGTCCTTGTGCGAATTCTTCGACCAGTATCTTCGGCGACGTTCGCCATATGTGCTGCCCGCCCAACAGATAGGTGGTATGCTCGGCTAACTCGTCGACATTGCGACACAATCGAACACCGCTGCTGCCGCTGCCTACGGCTGGCTTAACAATCACCGGCAGGCCGATCTCCGCGGCAGCGCTTTCCACACCCGCCGCATCCGTCGCCACGCGATAAGCAGGTATTGGAACGCCAGCCTTCTCGAGGAGTTGACGTTGAGTGAATTTGTCGTAGCACCCTTCAATCGATGCGGGGTTCGGTCCCGGTAGATCGAAATGCCGACAGAGCTTGCCGACTGTCGCACAGACCGACTCGTCGGAGCCCGTAAAGCCCGCAATGCCAGCAATATCATAGGTCGCACCTAGCCGGGAACATTCGTGGATCAGCGCATCGAGATCGTCTGTGTCGACTTGGATCGCCTCAACGCCTTCCGCCGCAAGGTAGTCGTACTGAGTTGGATCAGCCGACAGGGTAATTGTATGAAGACCAAGACGCTGGGCCGCTTGGACGTATAGCAGACCAATACTCCTATGGCCTTCAACTAAGATGAGCGCTCTTCTTGCCACCAGGGTTATCCCTCCGTTGAGTTCTGGCCGTCTGAGGCGTAAACAGGTATCAGGTTTGATCCGCGCCTGACCTCAGAGTTCGCAGTGAAGATATCATCGGGAGCGACCTGCAGTCGTAAAGAATATATAAATTTAGTTGAAGGATCCGTTGCAACATTTTGGTTTCCGCCATGTGGCACGGAGCGTCTCGATTTTGGAGGGTTGCGATGTGCAAGGGACCCCAACTTAATCAATCAATCATCCTGCTTTGCGTGCGCTGGTGTCCGGCCCAATGAGCCATAAACGCACATATTTTGAAAGCAACTTTCGGGAGCATGGTAGGATCGCGAGCGCTGTAGAAGACATTGTCAGGAGCCGCTGGGTCTACCGCAAGCTGAGGAACTTCCGCCGAGGCACCGAGGCCGACATCTCTCGCCTAAAACGTGCTTACGGTCTGGCCTGCTGCACCTGGGGCGGGCTAACCCGCTTCAAGGCTTACGTCTGGTCCTCGGTGGTCGCTTACAACCTCGCCCTCTTCGCCCGCCTCACACCCAACTGAGCCCACGGATCGGGCCGTCCTCAATGGCATGCCGGCGAGCGCCGGCCGATACCTTACGCCCGCATGACTGTTGCAAACGCTCTCGGTCGGCGATTTCACCGACTCGCGACATCACGTGCCGCAAAGACACCATAGATTGACAGCGAAACGACCTTGAACGCTCGCAAAAGCAGCCGTTTATGGACGAGGACTAGACTAAAGCACGTCCGGCGATCGATGAATCGATCGTGATGTGACGCGAATCGTTTTGGCTGATTCAACGTCCACTTTTATGGAGGTGGACTATGGCGAGAGCACTTGGTGAGGATCTGCGGTCACGTGTCGTGAAAGCTGCGGGTAAAGAAGCATCGGCCCGGCAGGCAGCGGCTCCGTTCGGTGTCGGGATATCTAGCGCGATCCGCTGGATCGGCAGAGCCCGGATGGGCGAGACGACACCACGACCCGCACGGACGACGGCGCGGCTCGCGTCACGCCCATGCCGACTTCGTCATCGGCCGAGCGGACCATCGCAGCCCTGTGGGACACCGTCGGCGCGCTCGTCGACCTTTTTACGTCAACAGAAGCGCAAACTACTTCAAGGCCGTAGGCTATGAAAGCAATCCCGCAGACTGCGATCAGTCCGAGCATCGTCCCGCGTAGTCGCTGGGTCCATAGGATACATAGGCTGCAGCCGCTGCGCCGCTCCAGCCGCGGACTGATCTGCCGATTGTTATAAGATTAAGCGCTGTCCATATGTCGCTCGTTCAAGTTGCCTGATGATCATCAATAAGCTCATTCACCCTCTGTTTGCGGTGTATCTCAGCGTGCGCCCAGCGTTCCCGTATTTCCGCGCATTTCAGCTGCATTTCGCCATACATCTTCTTTGCTACAGAAAGCTGGTCGTCGGTTGATCTTATTCCGGGTCCTCGCCCGAACTGCAGAGCGTCTCTGCACTCCTCGAGAGTTGCGGGTAGCACCCCAGCGAGCTGGCTGGCCAACTCGCTTCGGCGCTCTGCCACAGGACTATCCTGAGACAGGCGCTTGGCGATGTCGCCAACCAGTGTGTGGGCCTTCCTGAAAGGAACGCCTCGCGACGCCATCCGTTCGGCGGCGACGACCATCATCGGTGAGCCGTCCTCCAGATTTTCACGCATAGACTGCACATTGAAAGTCATGAATTTCACAATGAGCGATGTGAGGGTGATTGCCTTCTTCAGGGCCTCCTCTGCAAGGCTCAGAGTAGAGCAGCCGTAGTTGCTCGTTTCAATCGAGTTGCTGAAAGGCGATTTGCAGGCTGCTGTCGCCGCAGCGACGTAAGCGCCAAGCACGGTGCTTGCCGATCCCTTAATGTGTTCAAGCAGAAACGGGTTCTTCTTTTGGGGAGCATGGAAGAGCCGCCAGCAAGATTGTGAGGAATGTCGATGAGGGCGAACTCCCGCGTCGTCCAAACCTGCAGGTCCTGGGCCACACGACTAAGTAGCGTTGAAACGCCAACGAAGAGTGAAAGCGCTTGTAGGTGATGGTCACGGCTTGCAACCGCATCAAGTGAGTTGAATAACGGCAGTTCGAATCCCAGAAGATTTGCTGTCTTCAACGGATCTATAGGCATGCTGGTGCCTCCGCCGGCACCAGCTCCCATAGGGCAGTTCCTGATGTCCTCCAGCAGGCAATGGAGGCGCTGGCGCTCGCGCCCCAGAGCGAAGAAAACCCCGAGCAGGTAATGCCCTGGCGATCCGGGGAGTGCAATCTGGTACTGACTGTACAACGGAGCCACAAGTCTCGACGCTTCCTCGACTCGCTGAAGCAGAGCATCTTGTGCAATTCCTATTTCTTGGGAGATGGAACACGCAGCTTCCCGAAGGACCAGGAGAGAAATGGTCGCGTTCAAGTCGTTGCGGGATCTGGCAAGGTGTAGCCAGCCAGCCTTTTCCGGGCCAGCTCTGGCGGCGAGTTCTGCCTCGTAGGCAAGGTAGAGGCCACGCGGAGCATCGCGGCCCTCCAAAGACTGAAAGCCCTCGTCCTGGAGGTCCAAGATGTGCTTCAGGAGATCGGCAGCGGTTGCCTGGCTGACCAGGCTCTGGTCCGCAAGCATCACCAGATGTGCTTCGTCTATGGCCGCCTGGTGCCGCAGAAGGCGGCCATCGCGCGAGATTTCTATAGGCGGAGCGAGCAACTTCATCGCTTCGGGATGCAGAGTCCACCTAGCATAGCTTGACCCAGGGTCCTGCTTGTTGTCCGATTCACCACCACCCGTCTCGATGTCGATCACAAGCGAGTCGATCATCCCTTCAGCTGCCGCTGCAGCGGCGTTGAGTTCATCGGCGACGCCTATAGCGTAGGCTACTCGGTCCCTGAAGTCGCCATTTATTTGAACTTCGTCTCCCTCAGATTTCAGTAGCCTCGCCTCGGGCACTGTCTGGTCTGGATTTCGAGAAAAGCCCAGGCGTTTGAGCTTCCCGGACGTGGGAGCAAGTCGGAAGCGGATGGCTCCCGCCCTTGCGCTCGCGCGTGGAGGCGTGAACCCTTCTCCCGCATAGAGTTTAATGACCATGTCCAGGATTGACGTACCCAAAGCGTGCGACAGCATGACTGGGATCATTCCTCCAGCCATTCTGGGATTGACCTCAATGATGACCGGGCCCGACTCCGCTATCACGAACTCTACATGAGCCGGTCCGAACTCCAGGCCGAGCGCCGATACCGCGCTTACGGCAAAAGAGGCCAATTCCTGGAGAGAGTGCCCCGGAAGCGGGGTCGGGAAGTCGTGCCCCACTTCAACGAAGCAGGGAGGCGGGCCCTTGTGCTTGGCAAGAACTCCAAGGCAATGCAGGGTTCCATCGTTCGCAATTATCTCTGCGGAGTATTCCTTACCCCTTATATATTGCTGGATGAGGACATCAGGGCTGCACAGACCTACCTGGTCGAGTAATGCGCCCCTTGCGCTCTCAAACGCCTTGATGGTGGCTGCTGTGCTATCGCATAATCTCACGCCGCTACTACCGCTTCCGGAGACCGGCTTCACGACTACTGGCAGAGTAGCTTGGGCAAGAATGTTCTCCACGTCGCTGACGGAAGTAGCCAATCGCGTTTCAGGGATCGCGATTGATTGTCGCCGTAGCTCGGCCGCTTGTTTCCATTTGTTTCGGCAGGTAGCTATAGCCTCAGGATTCGCTGTTGGTAGCCCGATCGCCGTCGCAGCACTTGATGCTGCTTCAACAAAATATTCCGACGATGAGTATATTCCTGCCATCCTTCCCAATTTGGTGGCGACCCCGACGAGTTCGTCCGGACTGCGCGTTTCAGCTTCGATAACGTGAGCGACGGTGTCCTTAAGAAACGCATACCGAGCGGGATCGCGGGTAACGAGATAGGGCTCAAAGCCCAGGGCTCTGGCCCGTTTCATCAACAGTTCGCCGGTGCCCGTCGTATTGCTTTCCACGAAAAGGAAGCTACCTCGGTTCATGAATCGTCCTCCAGCACATTTAGGACAGCTTCCCGGCTTTTCCGATTCCAGCGATATCGGTTCCAGGGCGGGAGAGCGGTCGAGGGATGCTCTTCGCTGGACGGAGCGTCCAGAAGAACACCTTCATGCAGACATCCGTTCTGCTTGAGCCACTCGTGGTCATAAACAGCTTCGGCGTAGCGGTGGCCTTCGTCAGGACCTATGACGACCACGGTTTCTCTTGGATACTGCCGAGCGTGCCAATGCCCAACGATGTAGCTCGCCCCGGAGGTCGGACCAGCGAAAACGGCGTGCTGCTCGTGGAGGGTATGGGTTGCAGCAAATGCCAGCGGAGCCGAGATGAGATGGACATCGTCAAACAGTTCATGCTTCACGTTGTTGGGGACAAGACTGTTCCCCAGCCCCCGCAGTTTCCGTTCGCCATCCGGTTGGCCAAAAATGACACTATTGAAGGTGTCAACTCCGATCAGGCGCGCGCCAGGGGCTGTTTGGCGGAGGCGCTCTATCGTTCCGCAAGTAGAGCCTCCTGACCCCACAGAACCGACCAAAGTTATGTTGGCGCCTAGCATCCCCGATATTTGATCGGCGAATAGCTTATAGGCTGCTGGGTTGTCCGGTGTTTCGTATTGCCGGGGCCAGAAACAGGAATCACCCAACTGTCTCATCTTAGCATGCAATGCGTCTAGCCGGCTTCTTTGATAGCCGCCCTGCTTGGCTTTTTCCGTTACTGTGACGACTTCGGCTCCCAGGGAGCTCAACCTGTTTTCCAGACCTTTGTCCATCACTGGGTCTGTGAAGATTTCGAGCTGGAATCCACGTTCCCGACAAACTACGGCCAAACCCAGCGCGAAGGTTCCGCTTGAAGTCTCGAGAACTTTCATCCCTTGCTTCAAGGTCCCTCGAGCCAGCGCTTGCTCAATGATGTACTTCGCAGGGAGAAGCTTCATAAAAGCAAACTGCGCAAGATATAGATTTGTCTCACATCTAATAATACTTGGCAGAGCATATGCCTCAGAATATCCGGAAAATGGCAGGCGTCTGTTAACAGCGTCCATATTATTACCTCATCGGCAGCCAGTCATGGTCAGGTAGATTTTTGGCGAGGTGTCGAAACGCGATACATCAGCGAGCACGGACTGAAGCTTCTGTGGGAAGTCCGCCGCCCTTCGATCAAGTAGGATTCCAATCATCGTGCCGCTGTGCGCGACTATTACCCCGAGAGCCTCAGTGGCCTCGGATGCTTTTAGCATCGCGTTCAGATGCTCCTTTGGAGCCCGCTCCTGATGCAGGAGTGCACTGGCCGTAGCTATTCTGCCTATCGTGGCCGTGTCAGCCCGCGGAATTGCTATCCGCGCGCTATCGAGTAGTCGATGATATTCCGCTTTGTGACTGGCGGAGATATCACCCCGCCGCTGATCATAGTCGACAGTTTCGACAGTCCCGCCTTCGTCGACTCCAACGATTGCAAGCGGCGGCATTTGCCCAAGGAAGGACAGCAGGCTACAAGCTCGCTGTCGATACGCGACCACGCCGGGATACATCACTCCGTCCGATGGCTCGATCTCGGCCATTAGCTTCTCGATCAGCGAGGTCCTGACTCTACGCTTAAAGCAGCAGGCGATTGAACGTGCCGTTGCAACAAGATCTGCTGATGAACTGGCCAGCCCTTTGCCTTCGGAGAGTTCAGATTGCAAAACGAGGGTTCCTCCTGAGGTGCCGAGTGCATCCACGAGATTCTCTGCTAGCCGTTTAGCTTTGACTTTATGAAGCGGATAAACGGTTACGGATCGCGTACCCGCTGTCGGCATGAAATGGGCACGCGCAAAAAGCGCTATGGGCATCGTGATTAAGAAATGCGGGTCCTGACGAGATGAGCCTACCGGCAACTCGCCTTGCAGCAACTCGCCGAATGTGCCGCAACAGAGAGCCCCGCTAGAATGAACCCTTGGCCCCGCCCCGTCCTCGACAGCAATCTCAGCCGCATCTCCTCCGTCGAACGCCTGGTGGTCCATGTAGGGCTTCCAAAATTCATCGGCGGCCGCTTCGAGGAGTTCTCTAGTCGAGATGCTCGCCCCGCTTGCTGAAAGGTCGATAGGATGGTCAGAGTTTTGGATCGACATATCACCTCCCCGTCAGGTACATTAAGCGAGAATAGCCCTGTCATGCGAACAGGGCTCGCTTTGAGTTGGGATACTTCCAAGTTCCCTGGGGGTGCTAGGTCACCTGGCGTTAAAGATTGGAGTGAACCTATCATAGTCAGTGAATTCAGATCGCAAAGAGTCTGTTAACTTACCTGAAGGATCTGTTGCACTACTTTGGTTGGGGCACGACGTACGTACGATCTTCAAGGGCGCCCCCTTCAGCTGAGCAATATAGCACTGCGCACGATGCTCGATCGATTACTCCCCGAACACGGTTGCAGAGCGCCCACGACGAAAATCCCCATCAGAATTAAGAGAACCTATCGTCATCTTCACCAAAGACCGCATCGACAACCTTGGCATATGGTCAATAGGCGCAGGGTTGCCGTCATAGCACGCGGCCCTGGCCGAATGCTTGCGTTGCGCACGCTGATACTTGTTGGTCCACCGCGATCGTTTAGCCCCGCCATTCCGGCGACGAGGTTGGTCGCGTCACAGCCGAGCTCGACATCCGCTGCGCGGCCTTGCCCACGCATCTTCCAGGCTTGGGGGCCGAAAGCCATGGGCGCTCACTTCCGAGCGCTAAGAGCGCGGCCCAAACCTGAGGGACATAGCTGACAGATTATCCGCAATGAGCCCAGCCCGAGCGGGGAGCTGACTCCATGCACGGGCCGGCTGCCTGGTCCCCTCAGAGTGCTGGCACCTGTGGGCCAAGTGGCCTCGAACGAACTTTGAGCGCACCGCTGGCACGGCAGGGCGGCGCAACGCGAGCTGGCGCGTCAGCCATTGCGAAAGGTGTAGCCATAACCGTTGATTGCGGGCGCGCCACCGCGACGGGCATAGAGGACCCTCTACCCTCTGGAAAGAAGCCTCTCTGGACGAGGTCGATCATCCTTGCATTGCCTTCATAAACGGGATCGGTAATCATGCCCTCGAGCCGCGCGCACAAACGGATCGCCCGCTTGGTTTCCTCGGATGGAATGCCATAACGCGGGTACGCGTAGTCCTCGAGCAACACCACGTCATCCTGAACGATTTCCGTTCCAAGCTCAACAAGCATCGCTGTATGTTGGGCAATGCTAAGCACCTGCGCCTTTGTCTTTGCGGGACTGGCAGAGGCATTGATACCGATCATGTTCCGCTGTCGACCGTCCCCGGCGAACCCGACGATCATGCCGGCATGCGTTGAACCCGTGACAGTGCAAACGACAACGTAGTCGCCTTTGACCGGCTCGGGATCAGCGAGGGCGCGACCTCGAATGCGGTACAGCATTTTTCCGTGAGCCTGATCATAAGAGGACATCCGCTGATGTGTTCGGAAGATCCTCTGCATCGAACGTGCCAGAAGGAAATTATCATGAAGGCAATGGGTAGCTGGTTTGTGATCCCGTCGGGTATCCGACATTGAGGGGGAAACCTTCAGCCGGCGGCCGATTTACAACGTCGCCGTCATCTTGCAGGTAGGGCTAATAGGCCAGCTCCGCACCGGAAATTTCTCGTAGGGACGGCCGGCAACCCAAGTTTACGGACTGTGGCGCGGAAAACGGCTCTTGCCACCTTCTCGCAGCGCGAATCTGAAAAAGACGCCTTCGGAAGGCGGGGCTTCCAGGAGGTCTCGCCCGTCTTGCGGAAAGATCGAGACGAGATCCGGATGCCTTCTTCACTCACTCGAGGCGCAGCGCAAAAGATGGTCACACAGCTACGTCGGGGGCTAGCCGAGGCCGCCGTTCGGGTGAACAGACGCCCCGGCTGGTATCGCATAAGGTCTGCCGCCTCTTGCCTCGACCTCATAAAGCTCTTTCCCAACTATGACGGATGCCGATGTCAAAGCCCTCGTCGACCAAGCGCACCTCTGCGCCCAAGATTCGGCTCAAAAGAATGTTGCCGACCCGGTCATAGACAACATCTTCATGTGGGACCCAGCTCTCCTGAACCAGGAGACATTTCATGCCGATCTTCGCGGCGAGTGCGGCGACCGTGCGCGTGTGGTAGGACTGCACGCCGCCGACGGTGACGAGCGTATCGGCATCTGACGCGATCGCATCGGGGATGATGTATTCAAGCTTGCGCAGCTTGTTCCGTCGAATGCGAGACCTGAGTTGCAGTCCTCGCGTTTGGCGTAGGTTTCCGCCTTGCCTCCGAGATACTTGCCGAGACGGTCGGGCTTCTCGATGGGGTTGGTAAGGTGAGCGGGTAGCCTTCGAACTTTTCGAGCATGTTTTCTTCAACGGCAAATTAATTTTGAACTCGCGACGAGAATACGCAAACACGGTGCCAAGTGATGGTAACGCCTGAAACATTCTACCAATGCTCACCTGACTGTCGGGATTGTCGAATTACCGACACGTCCTCGTCGGCCCTGACTCAAATTGGGGTCGAGGGTCAGCCATAGCCAAAGGGCCAGCGATAACCATATATTGTCGGCACCCCCGCTGAGACGCGCGAAGAACATTCGATCCCTCTGGAAAGAAGCCTGTCTAGACGAGGTTGATCATGCCCATTTGCCCTCCTAGGCGGGATACGCAATCATGCCCTCAAGCCGCGCCACACGCGGATGGCATCCTTCGTTCCCTCCGCGGGATTCATAGTGCGAGTGCGCCTACTCCTCAAGTAATACCAAGCGTACCCATGATGCGCTCAAGAGAAAATGTCGCCGACCCGGTGGTTGTCCGCATCCTTGCGGAACCCAGCTCTCCTGAACCAGAAGACATCTCATGCCGATCTTGGCGGCCACCGCCGCCACCATCCAGGTTGGACTGCCAGCCGCCGATGGAGACAAGTGTGTCGGCATCTGACGTGATCGCGTCAGGAATGACGTATTCGAGCTTACGCAGCTTGTTTCCGCCTAAAGCAAGATCGCGGTGCGGAGAAGCCCTTTAGATCCTGTCGACAATGTCCGCATTTCTGTGTCCATCTACCGCCGGTTGTCGAGTCCGTGACAATCGTGTTCGGCCGGCTTCGTGGCGGACTCTCATTAACGCGTTGAGCAACATGCAGAAGTTCTTCTGAGGCTCTTTCCGCTCAGTTGGCACGACTTTTGAACCTCACATCGTGAGGCGCCAGGAGCTGCCCGCCAAAATTGATGCTGTTGTGAGGGAGGTCGAAAATTCCAGTTTTGTCATTTAACTTCTTTGGGACCGAGCGTGTTGATGCGCCCGCTTGGAAACTATGAAACGTTTCCCCGTCCATGGACGCGGCGCCACTGGTCGCGACGTACTCGCCTTCACTGTCCGCCACTGGAGCCGGCAGCCGGTGCGGCTCGCGATCATCATGGCTGCGATGCTTGCCTCCACGCTGGCTGACGTGCTGATGCCGGTCTATTCAGGTCGTCTCATCGATGCTGTTGCAGGTGGCGCTGCTGTGGCAGCACCAGCCTGGCATTCGGCCCTTGCAGCCTTCTCTGTACCGATTGCGCTTGCGCTCGCGGCCATTGCCATGCGCCACATCGCCTTCATTGGTCTGAACGACCTTTTGCTGAAGATGATGTCCGATGTCGCGAACGAAGCGTTCTATCATGTCCAGCGCTTTTCGACAGACTGGCATGCGAACAGCTTCGCCGGCTCGACAGTGCGCAAGATAACGCGCGGCATGGGGGCGCTCGACCCCCTAAACAGCACAATATTGGTCGCGCTGTTCCCGTCCTTTATCATCTTGGTAGGTTCGACGGCGCTGCTCGGCTGGCACTGGCTGGTCATGGGGCTGATCTTTGCTTGCGGCTCTCTGATCTATCTTGCGTTTTCGATTTCGCTGTCGCTCAGCTATGTCGCGCCGGCGGCGAGCCTTGCCAACCAATGGGACACAAAGCTCGGCGGCGCGCTTGCGGACGCGGTCAGTTGCAACGCTGTGGTCAAAGGCTTCGGCGCCGAGGTCCGCGAAGACGCGCGCCTTGCAAATATCATGACCAAATGGCGGCACCGCACGCGCAGGAGTTGGGTGCGCGGGACGAACATTGGCTCAACCCAAGGCGTCACTTTGGTTGCGCTCAGGGTGGCGGTGATCGGATATGCCCTGCTTCTGTGGTCGCATGGACAGGCAACGCCTGGCGAGATAGCCTATGTACTCACGTCCTTCATCGTCCTCCAGGGCTATCTGCGTGATGCCGGCATGCATGTCCGAAACGTGCAACGCTCGGTTAATGATATGGAAGAACTGGTGGCCATCCACAATCAGCCGCTGGATGTTGCGGATCGTCCGGAGGCCAAGCCGATCCGGATCACGACGGGCCGCATCGATTTCCAGAACGTCCACTTCCGCTACGCCAACCATCCCCTGCCGATCTATAGCGAATGTTCGCTGTCGATTGAGGCTGGCGAAAGGGTTGGGTTGGTTGGGCCCTCCGGTTCCGGCAAGACAACATTCGTGAAGCTCATCCAGAGACTCTATGACCTGAGCGGCGGCCGGATCCTGATAGACGGCCAGGACGTCTCCGAGGTGACCCAAGAGTCGCTCCGTTCGCAGATCGCGATCGTGCAGCAGGAGCCTATCCTGTTTCACAGGTCGCTTGCCGAGAACATCGCCTATGGCCGGCCTGGCGCGAGCCAGGCCGAGATCGAGCAAGCGGCACGGCTGGCCAGTGCGCACGACTTCATCGCGCCCCTGCCGAAGGGCTATGGGACATTGGTCGGCGAAAGGGGTTTGAAGCTCTCCGGCGGCGAGCGCCAGCGGGTGGCGATCGCGCGCGCCTTCCTCGCGAACGCGCCGATCCTTATCCTGGATGAGGCCACATCGAGCCTCGATTCGGAATCCGAGGTGCTCATTCAACAAGCGGTGGATCGGTTGATGGTGGGTCGAACCACACTCGTCATCGCACACCGGCTGTCGACAGTCCGCTCGCTCGATCGGCTGCTCGTCTTCGATCGTGGCCGCATCATGGAGGACGGCGATCATGCCGCGCTGATCGATCTCGATGGTGGCATTTACCGCCGCCTCTTCGAACGGCAGGCGTTGGAACTAGCGAAGGGCCTGGCCTGAGCGCCAACCGGGTTGCGCGATGCGCCGAGCCGTTGCCGGAGACGCGTGTGGCAGTGAGGCCTTACCGAAGAGCGGCGGGCGTTACGGCCGGCGAAACCAGCACGGCCGGAACTGTCCGCCAAGCGGGCGGGCGGGAATGCATCACGTCTAAGCTTCGGCGAATGCGCGCAGTTACACGCGGGCACCGAATTGTCGCGCCTCACGGCGAACGCACCAGAAGGGCGGGAATCTCGACGGTCATTTGGGTCCGGGAAGTGTGCGGCCCTCGCCGTTACCCACATTTCGCCAAAGGAAGCGAAGTCAACGCACATTGAAGAGGGCGGTGCTTCCCGGCCGGCTGGGAGCCCTGTCGCTGGCCCAACCTGCCGCACGCCGGCCACGTCAACGCATCAAACTCCCTTCGGTTCGCAAAGTCGTCCCCTCGGAGACCCGGAAGCGCAAGAGCTGCGCAGTCTTCGTTTAACTCTCGCCATCTGCTCCGGGGGATTGGATTCCGTTCCTTTGCTAACAGAGTGGCAGCTGAGCACGAACTCGCCGGCCTCGTGTCTTTCGATTACGGCCAACGGCATAGGAAGAGATTGGATACGCCGGCCCTCTGCGGAGCGAATGAACAGTTCTACAGATCATCGACGTCCGCGAAATTGACCTCGGCCTTTCCGGCCCAGCGCTGAACAGTGCTATGCACGTCCGGTACGGCAGGACGGCGGAATCGTAGTCTGCCGAACGTCAGCCATTGCGAAAGGTGTAGCCGTACCCGTTGATCGCCGGCGCGCCGCCTAGATGTGCGTAGAGGACCCTCGATCCCTGTGGAAAGAAGCCCCTCTGGACGAGATCGATCATCCCTTGCATCGATTTGCCCTCGTAAACGGGATCGGTAATCATGCCCTCGAGCCGCGCGCACAGACGGATTGCCTCTTTGGTTTCCTCCGATGGAACGCCATAACCCGGGTACGCGTAGTCCTTGAACAACACCACGTCTTCCTCGACAATTTCCGCTCCGAGGTGGACGAGCTTCGCTGTATTTCGGGCGATGCCAAGCACCTGCGCCTTGGTCTTGGCGGGCATGGCGGAGGCATCGATACCGATCACGTTGCGCTGTCGACCATCCTTGGCGAACCCGACGAGCATGCCGCCGTGGGTTGAACCAGTCACCGTACAGACGACGATATAGTCGAAGGCAAACCCAAGCTGCTCTTCCTGGGCACGCACCTCCTCAGCGAACCCCACATAGCCCAGGCCGCCGTATTTGTGGACAGAGGCGCCGGCAGGTATCGCGTATGGCCTGCCGCCCCTTGCCTTGACCTCATAAAGTGCCTTTTCCCAGCTGCGGCGGATGCCGATGTCAAAGCCCTCGTCAACCAGGCGCACCTCTGCCCCCATGATGCGGCTCAAGAGGATATTGCCGACCCGGTCGTAGACGGCATCATCATGTGGGACCCAGCTCTCCTGGACCAGGAGGCATTTCATGCCGATCTTGGCGGCGACCGCAGCGACCATGCGCGTATGGTTGGACTGCACGCCACCGATTGTGACGAGCGTATCGGCATCTGACGCGATCGCGTCGGGCACAATGTATTCGAGCTTGCGCAGCTTGTTTCCGCCGAACGCGAGACCGGAGTTGCAGTCCTCGCGTTTGACGTAGATTTCCACCTTGTCGCCCAGATGCTTGCCGAGGCGGTCGAGCCTCTCGATCGGCGTGGGTCCAAAGGTGAGCGGATAACGTTCGAATTTTTCCAGCATGCTTTCTCCAGCAAGAGGTGATTGGTCTGAACCAGCTACGAACCGGTCAGCCCAAGGGCTTATTGACTTGATGCCAGCTTGCATTTTCAGACGGTGCAGAACAGCTCCATTCGTCATTTTCCAGCGCCGCGTTGTCACCGCGACAAAGCAATCCGCATGCCGGCGTTCCGCAACGGCTCTTGTGTGCCTAGGCAACCCAAACACCTGCATACTCCCGGCGTTAAAACAAACCGGAATTCGGTCGCCTCTGACTATGCCAAACACATTGAACGATCCGCTCAGTGATCAGAGCGATCCAACTAGTGTCGATCTGAGCACTGCTCTTGCGACCGCGCCTAAAAGCAACAGCGCTAAGCTGGGCAACTGGGACACAGCTGAAATTTCATTCCGCAGCTGATCAGAGTTCAGACGACTGATACCCGAGCTTTCCTGGAACTATCGGCATGCTGGCCCCTGTGGCGAGTTCCACGAGCGCGGCTAGACTGCCGGATCAGAAAGAGTAGGCGGCCGAAATAGCAGGCCTGAAGCAGCAGCGAACATGCCAGCGTCGTGACGACTGCCACACGGGGCGAATGCGAAGCGAAGTAAACCATCGACGCATTGCTGCACAGGATCAGCCCCACGAGCCGACAAAAGATATGAAGTGTAACGCCGTTCTCCTGGTTTTTTCGGCCTGATCATGCTGCGAGCTCGTCGGCCGCAACATGGGTCTGGCAGTTCTTGGGGCAGACGCGGGCGCAGGCTCCGCAGCCGATGCAGCGGCCAGCATTGTCGACAACCATGATCATGCGATTGAGCTCGCCATCGAAATCGTCGTCCTCGTCATCGCAGGGGCCGAGGATTTCACCCGCATCATCGACGCCGTGAAGATGCATGACATCGCGCGAGCAGACCTTGAAACAACGGCCGCAGCCGATGCAGGTCTTGCTATCGATGGAGGTCAGGTACGACGGCATCCAAAGGGAGCCGTCACGGGTGGTGAATGTGCGCATCATCCTAAATTCTTCATTGAAGCGAGTTCTCTCTTGGCAACATCCAACTCGGCATAAACGGCGTGGGTTTTCTCGGCGACTTCCTGTATGTCGGCCCACTTGCCCGGCAGACCCTCGACAAGGTCCTGCAATGCCATCTTGGCAATAGCTGCACGCAACTGGAGTTTTCGGACTTTATTCCTCATCTTATCTAGGTCTGACATAGATCCTTCCTGGAACAATGGTTTTCTTGATGCGCGCCATCTCGGGCTAGGCTTCAATGGCTGCAGTCGCATCGTCGACCAGTTTCGTACCGGCCTCAGCCAGTTTGCGGAAAGTCTCGAAGCCGAACCGGTGGACGTCTCGATAGAACGACCAACCGCCGGAAGCCCCCACGGGTTTCATTTCTATTGTCGGCGACGTCGACACGCCGGAGCGCTCCTCGATCGCAAGCGCTACGGCGGTGTAAAACATGTCGAGCCTCCACAGCGCGTCAGGATCGGGATCGCCGCCAAAGGGTACCGCACGTTGCTGTTGCTTGGTGATGATGAACTCGGCCAGCAGCTCGGCATCCGAATGGCCTTCCCATAAGCCGAAGGAATCCTGAGTACGAATGAGCCGCAGGAGGCATTTGACGAACGGGGAAGCAAGGGCCTCGCCGTCCCCGTGGACAGCAGGGCCAACCGGTTCATGAGGAATTTCGCTTTTCCCCAATTTCAGTACTCCTCTTGAAGGACGATCTCTTTTTCTGCGATGTGTGGTTCGGGCGCTTGCGTGGGCGGGGAATGGCTTGGGCGAGCCGATCCCACGCAACAGTGTCCCGTGGCCGACCTCGAGCACGTCCACCAATGCGAGACCTTTCACCGCGGCGCGAACGCCTGCGCCGCGGTTCGACCCGAGGTAAACGCAATGGAAATTCCACCTGCCGCAAGCCGCGCACTTTTGCGGCATCGACGTTATTGCTGCGAAGTGCGCCTGGGCGGGCGGATTTGCCGGTGTTCAATTCCAATTGTCATGCCCTTCGCGATCCTTGCTCAGGAAGTGACAGCGTTTTGAGTTTCGGAAGTCTTGTTTTGCGGAGCCACACAGAGACCCGCGTGACAGGCAGGCTCACCCGTGTAGTTGGCCAGGGCTTGGAGCAACGAGGTGAGGTAGCGCTGTTTGGTTTGGTCCGGCACTGGCTCCGAATGGTCCAGCGATTTGATTGCCACCTCGATCAACTCGATCGCCCGGTCCTTGTTGCCGCTCTCGTAATAATACTGAGCGACCGGAAAGTAACACCCGAATTTAAAGTCTCCATCGCCTTGCGGAGGATTAAGTTCCAGGATCTGTTCGGAGAGCTCCTTGCCCATCGCAAAGCGATCATCATGCGGAAGATGGGAGTTGTCGATCGTGGGATGGAAGAGTTGGTTCAGCGCCATCACCACCCAAGACATCGCTTCGAACTTTTTGTTGATCGCGTCCTCGACCAATTCGCGCATAAGCGGCAAGCCGGTTTTGATGTCGCGCAGCTTGTGAAGCAGAATATCCGCATGAACCCGCCGAAAATCAAAAGAGTCTGGCATCACGGCGAGGCCTTCTTCGATGGCCAATAGTGCCGCTGCCCAATCCTCGTCCTGCATCGCCGGCCCAAGTTTGGCGTATATCGGCTGACTCAGCGACGATTCGCGCACACGCGAGATTCGCTTTGCATCGACGGCTTTCGCTTCATAGCTGCTGCGCCAGCTGCCGTTAAGGACTTTCGGCAAAACGTCATCGAGAGGTGCCGGGTGGCCGATATAAGCGATGTGGCCGTCGCGGTCGACCACGAACGAGGTGGGAATCCCGAACGAAGAGCTGGGTTCCAGCCAGAGCTTTTTCATTTCGCCAGTGCAATCGAACGCTGTCCGATAATTCAGATTCGGGAACTTCTCGGTCAGCCAGGCATCCACGTTGGTCCGCGCTTCGTCCGCGGTTGCAGCCTTTTCGCAAGCTGCGACTCCGATAATCTCAAATCCGCTGTCTTTATATTTCTCCTGCAGTTCGATCAAATGGGGCATGGCGTGGACACATGGTCGGCACCAAGTCGCCCAAAATTCAACGAGGTAGACCTTGCCGGGCCGAAGGCTCGTGAGGGGCTCGCCACGCAGCCAGTTCTCCACTTTCAGCGCAGGAGCCGGGGACCCCATACGCAGTTCCATCTTGGTGTCCAAAGTCATTCCACACCTTTCGTCTCTTTTGTCGCGGAATATTTTCCAGTCAAAATCGGACACGGTCTCGAGGGCATTGCTCCCTCTCGCTTGCTTCAGCGGAGCTCTCACCGTGTTGCCGCACATCAAGCACGGCAAAGGGCATGCCAACCCTTCTTAGCTTCGGCAAGCGCCGGTACCGCCTTGAATAAGCGAGCCCTAACACGGCCAGCTGACGTTAACCTGAATGTCGGCTTTCGACGGCTCACCTTAGCGGCTGCCGTTTAGGAAGGTGAGAGTTTGGCTGGCCCGCTGGCGATAAGACCGGCTTCGGCGTCCTGGAGTAGTCGCACTTCGGCGATGGGGTCGAAAGTGCGGGAGAGGCTCGGTACCCTTGCAGCCACCGCCGCATGTGGCCCGGCGTCATAATTCGCGTCGCGGTTGCCAACGGCGGCGTTGGGCTCGATCCACGTGGCGTTGAGCCCGACAGCACGTAAAGCTGCATCGTGATTGAATGCCCTTTGCTGTTTCACGCCAAGCAGGAGTCGCGCGACGCTACCTTGCTCAAGCGCGAGCAGAGCGATCTGACGCCGTAGGAATATTGCTCGTCCCGCTTTTGCCGCCAGAGGCGGAAATCTTTCCTGAATGCCACCGCCGATCATCAATATCGACGAATCATATCCCGCTGCCCATTTGTTCGACTCCGAGGTCGGGCCAGCACTCCGTCAAGGGACGGTTGATGAACCCTAGATGCTCGGGATTGGCGCATGGCGCGCGCCGCAGAAGGCTGTCAAGGATGCGGCGCGCTCGCCAGGCCAGCAGCCCAAAGTTCGGATCAGCCAGCCCGCGCTGTCCAAGGCAGGCGTTCTGAACGAAAAGGCGTCGGTCTCGCGGTCCGTCCCAGTACACCGAAAAATCCTCGCCGATGGCGAGCTCATTGCCGATCTGTTCGAGGCGATCTGCGATCGGTTCTAGGAAACCCGGCAGCGGTTTCTCGTACCCGGTGGCCAGGATGACGATATCGGCGGTTACTTCTCCGATGTTGTCCAAGCCGCGTTGCAGCGTGAGCCTGTGCCCTGCTCCGGCATTGATGCAGCGCGACACGTTGCAACTTGGCCGCAATGTGATCTCGCATTGGTGTGGCTCGAGAAAGGCGTGGTGGTAGAGCGCCTGATAGACCGCGCGCAACTTGCTTTCTGAAATGCCCTCGGAGGCAAGCGCGAAACGCCGCAGGAACAGCTGTCGATGCACCTCGCTCATCGCAGCAAAACGATCCGAGAAGCATGGCGTGAACAGCCCGTTTGTGAACGCGTGGTCGTCGAAAGGCATCTCGCGCGTCAAGACCCATGTGATCGCCGCGGGCCGCCGTTCTTTCGGCCGGCCGACAAGGTGCAGTAGCAGCTCGGCTCCCGACTGTCCGCCGCCAACAACGCAGACATGCTTTTTTTGCACCTCAGGATTGATGTGGGCCAACTCAGATGAGTGGAACAGGTTGGGTCCAGTCCAGCCATGAAACTGAGGCGGAATTTGCGCCTGCTTGCCTATGTCGATGACGAGGTTTCTTGCATCAAGGACCGCGTTGTCCGTCCGCACGCGAAACTCGCCGTCAAAGCGGATTTCGCGAACGGCCTCGCCGCCACGGACAAGCGGATTCTTCTGGAACGCCCAGTTGAGATATTGGGCGAACTCGGCTCTAAGCACCCCGTGAAATTGCGCATTGAGGAAATTGTAAAGACGCCCGTTCTCGTGGAGGTAGTTTACGAATGTGTAGGCTGATCGCGGATTGACCAGAGTAACCAGATCCTGGAAGTGGCCGACCTGGAGCTCCGCGCAATCGAAAGCGCTGCCTGGATGTCCTCGGAAATCGACCTCCCGGTCCAGGAACAGTGCCCCTTGCGCAATCTCTTCCTGTATCTGACACGCAAGGCTCAAATTAGATGGTCCAGCACCCACACCAATACAAAAGAGGTCCACTTATCCTTACTCCTCTAGGAGTGTTTTCCAACTCAGCGGCATGTTGACGTCGATTGCCGGGCATTGAGCAATGCGAACCTCACAGGCATGCTTGAGCCGCGGTCCCGACTGAGAGGACAGCAAAAGCGTGTGCCGCCTTCCAGGTCTTGGGCTCAATGTCGGCGGCATCGACAGCGGCGCGGCGTGATCCGAACCCAAGAGCAGAAGGAAAGTGTGTGATGCTGTCGCGCGGCTCTTCCGGATCTTACGGCGGCTTCTAGCGCCGGCCTCCACCCCAGGAGTGGCTGTTTCCCTGCCACGACGGAAGCGGCTCTTTCTTTCGAGGGGCGTAACCATGGATAACGGCTCTTAATGCTTTCGGAGACTCCCATGCATGCGGCGTGCCGGATAAAGACCTGTCAAACCAACGAGTTCGCGCAGTTCCAGCTCGTCTGGAATCCGACATTGTCGCACGCCCGACGATCGGGCAGGGGAAGCTCCGCGGCAGCGGCCCTTGCACACCGCAGGCTGACAGGGACAGCCGCCGATTTGACGCGCGTCCGGGTACTGATAAGGGGCCTTCCAACAGGGTTCGCGCACGAGGCGGGGTCTCCTGGTACACCCGCCCTGTGGCTTGGCTGCGGTCTGCTGCAGCCGTTCGTCTTTACTGCCCGTTGCGGACGATCTCGCACGAGTTGGTTCACGAGAGCGTCGTGAAGCAGTCGAGGCGTCCGGTTTGGCTCTGACAAGCGTCGCAAGATGTTCGCGGATCCAGCCATGTCTCCGCAATCCGACCGGTAACCGACGACGACTTCGGACTGGTTGGCGGTCCTACGACCTGATCGGTGTTCCTACGGAGCTGATCAGCGAGCCAAAAACAGCGGCAATGTGGTCTTCCCAAAGCTCCAGCTCGGCGGACCGCCGAAAATCCGCTCACGCAGCCCACGGCTGCCATAAGCACCCATAACCATCATGTCAGCACAGATGTCGTTCGCGTGCTGGGTCAGCACTGTGCCCGCCGATTTGCCGGCGCTCTTAAGCAGGTCAACGGAGACCCGAGCACCGTGCCGAGTAAGATAGGCAGCGATGTCAGCTCCAGACTGCGCGCCTTTCCCGTTGTTTTGCGCCTTTGGATCGACCATAGCGACACAGACTTCCTTGGCAGCGGATAGGATACTAAGAGCTTCCCGAACCGCACGCGAGGCCTCTACACGCGAATCCCAGCCGACCAGCACGCGTCGAGGCGACAGCGTCGCCTTAACGCCCTTCGGCACGATGAGCACCGGCTTTCCGCTATCGAACAAGCAGCCGTTGACAACAGGAGGTCCGAGAGTCTCATCGTTGAGGAGGTCTCCTCCAACGATCGTCAGGTCAGCGCAGAGCGCCCGCTGTCGTGCCACTTCACCGAGGCTAGCCGGATCGCAATAGTCGGTGTCAACGTCACAGGAAAGCGACATAGCTTTCAGCCTTTTGAGGATATCCGCGGACCGTCTTTCCATTCTGGTCACGTCCTGTGAAAATTTCTCGATTTGCTGAAATCGATAGTTCGGTACTGCAATTGCCTGTGCACGTCCTGTATTCCATTCGGGGGCGGAGACAACATCAAGAGCAATGGAGGCGGTATAATGAGTACCGATAGGTGCGCGCCGACCTCGGCACACAGTCCGGCAGCTGTTGTGAGGTCCTCATCAGAATGATCAGCACCCGTCACACTGAATATGCTTTTAAATTCCATTTGCCTGCTTCTCCTGGTCTTCGTTAGGAGCGCCTCAAAGCGGCAACACCGCTCTCAGGAGGAAGAGAGAGCGGCACCACGTTCGATCACCGATTTCAGTCGTCCGGCTTCTCGAGCGAGTAGCCGGCCGACCTGACGGTGCGAATGACGCTGCCGGGCAAGGCCGTTTTCAGCGCCCTCCTGATTCGGCTGATATGGACATCGACGGTGCGTGCACCGACATGAATGTTGGGCAGCCAGGCCGCCCCGATAAGCTCGTCCCGGCTGAAGACCTTGCCGGGGGCCTCAATCATAAGCCGCAGCACGTTGAAATCGATCCGTCCGAGATGGATGTCGTGGCCATTACCGCGAACCCGATGGGCATCGAGCTTCATCTCCAGGCCTCCACAACAAATCCAACTGTCGTTTTCAACCCCGTTCGGACCACGCTTGGTCAGCCCGAGCCTCGCCCGCAGGCAGTCGAGCAGCTTGGCCGGAGCCACCGGCCGCACAAAGCTCTCAACGCCTGCCTTCAAGAGATCGAGGTGCTGGTGCTCGGCGCCAGGCGCGATCAGGGCGATGATAGGCAGGTCGGTGGTGCGCGGTTCCCGCTTGAGGTGGGCGCAAATTGCGGACCCGTTTATGCTGGCTGGGTCGCAATCCAGCACTACGGCCTGAAGCTCCCGTTGTTCGGCCAAGGCCAGCGCAGCCTTCGCGCCGTCTGCCGTCTCACTGCTGAAACCGTCAACCTCCAGTATGTGGCTGTAGAGCAGATAGAACTCGGCATCTTGCGAGCAGATCAGGACCAGCGGCTTCTTCATCGGCGATACCCCAACAACCTGGTCGGCCTCGAGTCCCTGGATCGAGGGGACTGGCCAACATAGTTTCTCGGGTCCGTCATGATGGCCTTTCTCGAAAATCGCGCCCATCATGCCAGCGCCACGTGGGGAAAGGTTTCGATGACTGAAATCGCATCGTCGACCAGCTTCGTACCGGCCGTGGCGAGCTTCAGGAGCGTCTCGAAGCCAAACCGGTGGACATCGCGCAGCGTTTTGGACAAAACGACCAGCCGTCCGGTCGTGAAAAGCACCCGACCAAAACCCTCATGGCTCACCTGGATCATCGGCGATGCCATAAGGCCGCAGCGCTCCTCGATCGCAAGCCCGATGGCGGCGTAGTACTTGTCGAGCCTCCACAGCACGTCGGGATCGGGATCTCCGATGATTGGGATCCCTCGGCGCTGTTCCTTGGTAATGATGAAGTCGCCCAGCAGCTCAGCGTCCGCTTTGCGTTCCCACGAGCCATAGGAATCCTGAGAACGGATCAGCCGCACGAGGCATTTGACGAACGGGGTGCAAAGAGCCGCCTCGTCTTCGGCGACAGCTGGGGGGATTGCGGGGTCAGGCATTGGCGTCCTCCTCTTTTCAGTCCTCGTCCTCGAAGGACGGTTTCTTTTCGGCAATGCCCGCTCGCGCCAGCACCTTGCGCAGCCAAGGCGGAGGACACGTCCTGAGCATCATCTGCGTGCGCAAGAGCACCTGTGGGATCGATTGGGGCTCCGCCACTTTGATCGGGTGGATTTTTGCCGCGACAAGCTTGGCTGCCGAAGGGCCGCCAATTGCCAGACAAAACAGGATCTGACAGCCCTTGAGCGCATCCACCTTTGGCGTGATGCGATCATCGCGCTCGGCCCGATGCTCCCCGCTTTCATCGGACACGTCATCGAAGGCCACGGCTTCTACGAGATTCCATTCCTCGCGCGTCACGTCGTAGACAGCAAAGCGCCTGGCCGACCCGAAATGGGCGTTGAGGTCCTGCATGTCCTGAGTGGCGATCGCAACGCGCAATGCGCCCTTACGTCGTTCAGGCATCGGGGCGAAAACCTCACTACTGACCAGCGAGAGGCGGCGAACAGCGTTCATCGTGATATTTCTCGATTACGGAGTGGATCAAGCGCCTCAGGAGTGGGCGCGTGTTGGTTGGCCTGGAAGATGCTGGCGACCTCGAAGATCATGTCGCGGGTGCCCTGATAGAGAATTGCGAGCTTGTGCTGGCTGCCTAGTCGATCGAAGACCGGGAACCCGATGCGCATGAGCGGAATTCGGAGCCGCTCCGATGCTTGGCGCCCGTGCGAATGCGTGACAAGCAGGTCAGCACCGACGGCAAGACTTTCCAGATCGCCGAGATCGCCGATCTGAACCGAAACCGCCGGGACTTTCTCGAGAATTTTAGACCTGTCGGTCGTTGTGACGGCCGCGGCTATCTCGGAGCCGAGGCCAGCAAAGAAGGTCGCAAGTTGGAACAGCTGGTCTGGTTCGGCAGCGATGGCAATTTTCTTGCCGCCGAAATGGAAATGTCCGTCGAGCATCGCGTCCTGCAATTGCGCCCGGCGCCGGCGCACGCGGGCCGGTACCGCCGCGCCCGAAATCGCAGACAGCAGCGACACGAAGCGGTCCGTGTCCTGCAGCCCAGTCAGTGACTGGAACAACACGTAAGGCACGCCGGTCAACCCGTGCAGCGCTTTCGCCGGGCGGCGCATGTGCTCACCGATGGCGATGCATTGCATGGCCGTGCCCAACTCGCGAATGTCTTCGACGCTGGTGCCGCCGTATGTGGTCGCTACCCAGCGGTCAGGAACCGTACCGTCGAGCGAGCCTGAAATGTCGGGCAGAATAACCGGCTTGAGCCCAAAGCTTTCAACCATGTCCCGCATATGCTCGATGTCGGCGATAGAGAGGTTGCATCCGGGCAGGATTGCGATCTTCTTCGGGTGCCGCGCCCGTTCGCCCGAGCGCGTAATCCCTTCGATCATTGCGGTGACTGCCTTGGCCCAGCCCTCTTCGATCGCGCCGTCAAAATCCGGCGTGTTGGCCAGCACGACCTCCGTACCCGCAAGCTGTTGCGTGTGCTTCCGCATGATGTTGGCAATATCACCCGCGCAATCTTCGCCACGCGTCTCCACCAGCGCGGTCGTGCACACCCCGATCAGCGTTGGCTTCGTGCGGTTCTTGAGGTTGAGGATCGCCTCTTCCAGATGGTCGGCTGCGCCGAGGATGGTCGCCACCTCATCCATCGCCGTAGTCTGCAAGGGAATCGCTTCTTTGAAGTGCCGCACGAAGAGAACGAGCGCAAAGCTTGTGCAGCCTTGGCTGCCGTGGAACAGCGGCATCGCACCGTCGACGCCAAGAAAGGCAAAGGCGGCACCCAGCGGCTGCGACGACTTCAGCGGGTTGACTGCCGCCGATTTGCTCTGGGGAAGGATGCGGGCCATCGGTCGCCTCAACACTCGTGTGCCGTCGCGCAGGCGAATTCATCAAACAGGTACGCGGTCTCGTTCCTCGTGCACGGCAATTCGCCTATCAGCTCAGGCTGGCAATCCCACGGGGCCGGCTGGCGCACCTGAGACCAGATCGGATTGTGAATGGCGAGGTCGATCTGGCGTACGAGTTCCACCATGCCGTCATAGCCGGCATAAGGATGCTGGCGCTCCTGGTTGATATCGAGCCAGGGCGTCTTGGCCTTGAGCGCAATGAATTGCGTGCGACCGCCCGACAGCATGATATCGGCCCTGTGTTCAGAGAGCATGGCGTACAGCTCGCTCGCAGCCATGGATTCGAACATGTGCTTGTCGTGCTTGAGAACTTGTTTGATGCGCTCCTTGTCCTGCACCGTAGATTTCTTGATCGAGGTGCCGACGATCTCGATTCCGATCTCCATCAGCGCATGGACAACCGACCAGGACTTCACACCGCCTGTGTTGAGCAGCACGCGCTTGCCTTGGAGCCTTTGCCGGTAGGATTCGAGTTTCTTCCACGCGATCGCCTCCTGCTGCGCGATCAGCGTCTCTGTGCGCTCGAGGATCTCCGGATCGGCGCCCTTCCTCACCAGCAGCCTGACAAGGTTTCGAAGAGCTTGCGATGTGTCGGAGATGCCATAGAAGGAGCCCTCGAAGAACGGGATGTCCCAGCGCTCCTCCATCTTGCGGGCAAGACTGATCAGCGCGGTCGAGCACACCATCATTGCCGCCCGGGCGCGGTGCGCGGAAGCAATGTCGCGGTAACGCGCATCGCCGGGAATGCAGGCGCGCACCCGGATCCCGAGCCGATCGAGGAGCGGCTTTACAAGCCAGAATTCGCCCGAGAGGTTGAATTCGCCAAGGATGTTGATGTCGTAGGGTCCGGGGTCGTCGGGTTCGACCGTGCCGATGACATGATCGAGCAACGCCTCGGCGGCGAGCTTATTGCCGAGGTTCTTGGAGCCTGCCAGGCCAGGCGCATTGATCGGCACCACGGCCAAACCGAACTTTTCCGTGGCGCGTTTGCACACGGCCTCGATGTCGTCACCGATCAGCGCCGTTACGCAAGTCGAGTAGACGAAGATCGCCGGCGGCGCGTATGTGTGCTTGATCTCGCGGATCGCCTTGAAGAGTTTCCGCTCGCCCTGCCCCATCACAAGGTCGAGTTCGGTGAGGTCGGTCGTGAAGCTTGTCCGCCACAAGGTCGGCCCTGACGAAACCGCACCACGGTTGTCCCAAGAATTGCCCTCGCAGGCGAGCGGCGCATGGACCAGATGCGCAACGTCGGTGATCGGCTGCAGGACGATCTTGGCTCCGTCAAAGGCGCAGCCGCCGGCTGCCGCCCCTGGTGTCAGCGACTTCGAGCAGCCCTCCTTGCGCGCCTTGGCATCTTTGCCACGGTTCTTATCGCAGGCGGGCTCATCGAAGGCGTCCTTGATTTTGGCGCTGAGGGAGGACATTGCTCAGCCTCCCCAGTCCATTGGGCAAGGAATGGCCTCGGCGAAAAGCCGGCCACGGCTCTTAGCGCGTGAGGTCATAGGAATAATCCGTCACACCCGTCTCGCTCGTCTCGCGATCGAGTTTGTCGAAGATCTTGTCGAGGATCGTCGTCAGCACGCGCAACGCTCCCTGGTAGCCAAAGAGCGCAAAGCGGTGATGATGGTGCCGATCGAAGATCGGAAACATCAGCCGGATCAGCGGTGTTCCGGTGTCGCGCTCCAGGTACTTGCCGTAGGAATTGCCGATCAAAAGGTCCACCGGCTCGGTAAAGAGCAGTGAGCGCAGCGCCCACAGGTCCTTGCCCGCCCAAACCTGGGCAGCCTTGCCGAAAGGCGAGGATGCTAGCAGCTTCTTCAAATCGGCTTCCCATGCCGAGGTGCCATTGGTGGCGAGGCAATGGGTTGGCTCGCCGCCGGTCTCCATGACAAAGCGGGCCATTGCGTGAACGAAGTCGGGATCACCGTAGATGGCGTATTTCTTACCATGCAACCAGGATTGGCTGTCCGCCATGGCGTCTACCAGTCGGCCGCGCTCGAGGCGAATTGCCTCGGGAATCTCCTTGCCGGAAATCGCCGCGACCTCCATCAGGAATTCGTCCGTCGCCTGAACGCCGAGCGGATAGTGGAACGAGGCCGTCGCCTGCCCGACCTCCTCGCAATAGCCCAGTGTCTTTCGGGTGTTGTGATGCTGCAGCGAAAGCGTTGCCTCGGCGTTGAGGGCCTTCTTCACCTCGTTGATCTTCGTGCCCCCGTCATACATGCGGTATTCACCGTCCGAAGGCGTATCGAACTGGTCAGAGGCATCCTGGATCAATGTATAGGACACGCCCATTACATCGAGCAGGCGCTTGAGCTCCCGGTTGTTGCCGACGCAGAAGCCGTCGAAGCCCGGAATGATGTTGATGGTTCCTTCGATTTGCGTACGCTCCTGACCTTTCCAGAAGTGCTCCAAAATGCCTTTGACCATGTTGTCATAGCCGTCGACATGACTGCCAACGAAGGCCGGGGTGTGGGCAAAGGGCACGTCGAAGTCGCGCGGGACTGAATCTTCGTCCTTGGCGTTCTGGATGAAGCTGTGCAGGTCGTCGCCAATGACCTCTGCCATACAGGTCGTCGACACGGCAATCATCTTGGGGTCGTAGAGCTGGTAGGTGTTGGCGAGCCCGTCGACCATGTTCTTCAGGCCGCCAAACACCGCCGCATCCTCGGTCATTGAGGAGGAGACCGCCGCGGCAGGCTCCTTGAAATGGCGCGACAGGTGCGAGCGGTAATAGGCGACGCAACCTTGGCTGCCGTGGACGAAGGACATGGTTCGCTCGAAGCCGGCGGCAGCGAATACCGCACCCAGCGGCTGGCAGGCCTTGGCCGGGTTCACGACAAGCGCTTTGCGGGCGAGGTTCTTTTCGCGGTATTCCCACGTCTGGGTGAAATCGCGCTGATCGGAAATGATTTCATCGGGGTGCGGACATTCGAAGTTTAGCTTCTTCTCAGCGAGCATCTTTCTGTATTCCGGCTCGCGGAACAGGGGAGCGTGATCGAGAATTTTTTCAGCCGACTGCGGCATGATGATTACCTCTTTTGCATCTGGCTGCGCGGGACGGCAGCTCAGGACGTCAAGACGTTCCAGGCTCCGGCGGATCAGAGGCCGCGGGAGTTCACCGTCTCAGTGGGAGACTGGGGCTGAAGCAAATGTTTATTCGGCAGCCATCGCCCGCTCATCGCCCCGGCTTCTTTTCCAAGGCGCGTGGAATAGGTCCCAGACCGGGTTGTTAATGGCGAGATCCACATCACGTGCGAAAATGGCAAAGCCATCGTAGCCGTGATACGGGCCTGAATAATCCCAGGAATGCATCTGGCGGAACGGTATGCCCATCTTCTGCACCGGGTATTTTTCTTTGATTCCCGAGCCGACCAGATTTGGGCGAATCCCTTCGATGAATTTCTCCAACTCATAGCCGGTCACGTCATCGTAGATCAGCGTGCCGTTCTTCACGTAGTGGCCGGTGCGCTGATAGTCGTCGCTGTGGGCGAATTCATAGCCGGTGCCCACGATGACCATGCCGAGGTCCTCGTAGGCCGTGACGACGTGGCGGGGGCGCAGGCCGCCCACATAGAGCATCACGGTATTTCCTTCCAGGCGCGACAGGTACTTGGCGATGACCGCATCAACAAGCGGCCTGTACTTGGCAATGACCTTTTCGGTCTTCTCCTCGATTTCCGGCCCAAAATGCTTGGCTATGTTGCGCAGAGAGGCTTCGATCTGGGAGGGACCGAAGAAATTGTACTCCATCCAGGCGACGCCATACTTTTCCTCCATATGCCGACAGATGTAATTCATCGACCGGTAGCAGTGGATAAGATTGAGCTTAGCCTTCGGGGCGCGCTCGATCTCTGCGAGTGTGGCGTCACCCGACCAGTTGCCAACCACGCGCAGCCCTATCTCCTCAAGCAGTATGCGCGAGGCCCAGGCATCGCCGCCGATATTGTAGTCGCCGATGACGTTGACGTCGTAGGGGCCGGCCTCGAACTTGACATCCTTTTTGTCGAAGACCCAATCCCGGATTGCATCATTGGCGATGTGGTGGCCAAGCGACTGCGAGACGCCGCGGAAGCCCTCGCAGCGTACCGGCACGATCGTCTTGTCATACTCCTTGGTCTTTTTGCGAGAAACGGCCTCGGTGTCATCGCCAATCAGGCCGATAGGGCATTCGGACTGCACGGTGATGCCGTTGTTGAGCGGAAACAAGACTTCAATCTCGTCAATGATCTGTTCCAGCTTCTTGTCGCCGCCGAAGACGATGTCCTTCTCCTGGAAATCGGAGGTGAACTGCATTGTCCCGAACGTGTCGACGCCCGTTGTACCGACGTAGTAGTTGCGGCGCTGCGACCAAGAATATTGGCCGCAGCCGACCGGGCCGTGCGAGATATGGACCATATCCTTGACTGGCCCCCACACCACGCCTTTCGAACCAGCATATGCACAGCCGCGAATCGTCATCACCCCGGGAATGGACTTGATGTTCGATTTGACGTCGCATTCGGAAAGGACCTCGCTTTCCCCGCCAGCCTCGTTGCCGCTCTTTGCGACGTTGAGGTGCTTCTTGCGGCGCTTCGCCGCCTTGTCGGGATAATGCGACAGCACCTCTTCGATAAGCTTCGCATGAAGAGCACCGTCATTCTCGTATTCCCGGCTCATGAGTCCCCTTTCAAGGTTGGGTGACGCCTCAAAGAATAGGCGCCGTTCTCTGCAAGGCGCGCCGATTCATGGCAGCGCTAATGTCACTACTGGGCCGCCGCCTTCGCCGCTTCCTTGGAGTGAAGCTCGGCAAGCATCTGCTCGTCGGTCTTCATGATGCCGAAGTCGAGCAGCATCTCCTCCAGCTCCTCCATGGTGATCGGCGTCGGGATCGTACCCTGGCCCGAATTGGCGTGGATCTTCTCGGCCAGAGCGCGGTATTCCCCTGCCTGCTTTGAGTCCGGCGCGTACTGGATCACCGACATCTTCCTGAGTTCGGCATGTTGGACGATGTTGTCGCGGGGCACGAAGTGGATGAGCTTGGAATTCAATCGGCCAGCCAGTGCTTCGGCCAGATCGAGTTCGCGGTCGGTTTGACGTTCATTGCAGATCAGCCCGCCCAGCCGCACACCGCCCGAATGGGCATATTTGAGGATGCCCTTGGCGATGTTGTTGGCGGCATAGAGCGCCATCATCTCGCCGGACATGACGATATAGATCTCCTGGGCCTTGCCTTCGCGGATCGGCATGGCGAAGCCGCCGCATACCACGTCGCCGAGGACGTCATAGGAGACATAATCGACATCGTCATAAGCGCCATTCTCCTCGAGGAAATTGATCGAGGTGATGACGCCGCGGCCGGCGCAACCGACACCCGGCTCGGGGCCGCCGGACTCCACGCACTTGATGCCTCTGTAGCCCACCTTGAGCACGTCCTGGAGTTCGAGGTCTTCCACCGAACCTTCCTGTGCGGCGAGATCCAGGACGGTATCCTGAGCTTTCGAATTCAGGATCAAGCGTGTGGAATCGGCTTTGGGGTCGCATCCTACGATGAGGATTCTCTGCCCGAGGTCGACAAGGGCAGCGAGCGTATTTTGGGACGTGGTGGACTTGCCGATGCCGCCTTTTCCGTAAAAGGCGATCTGACGCAGACCTGACATAATAGCTTTCCTTCCTTCGTTCTAATCATCGCGACTGCCCGCGACACAAGTGCCGATAGGCAGCTCGTGCCGCCTCACACCAAGCATCGCAAAAAGCGTACCAGCGTGATCGGCCGATCCCAGAAAAAACTTTGTCATTAAATTCCAGCCGCTTAGACGGCGGCAAAACGCGCGAACGGGCCTTTCAGGCGTCTGTCACGGACACGACAAAGCCGACACAGATTGTCGTGCGCCATCCAAACCGCCGTGTGTCGAGCTCGAAGCGGGAGAATGGGGAAGTTAGCCCAAAGCTGATGGCGAGACCATCGGAAGACATCGGCTCTTGTCTTTCCAGCCTGCCATTGATCGGGCGGTCGCTGGATGAGCAGGAGCCTGGGGCTTGACCGCGGCGCGGGTAGTTCAGGCAGGCTTACAGAGCGGGAACGCCGGCGGCCGATAGACATCCGCGCTTAACCTTTCATAGCCCGTCTACAAGTTGGTTCCGCCGACGCGCTATATGGAAGCCAAATAATTCAGTAGCTTAGCCGAGAGCATTGATTTTTTCAGAAAGATACGTGTTATACGCGTACGAACCGCCGAACCCATGGTCGGCGCCCTCATGCGCGTGAGACCCCGTTGTGGGCGAGGCTCGCGACTGGCTGCACGATCCTAGCCGGCCTGCTTGCCATTGAGTTTGGTCCCGCCGCGGTAGGCTGCGGCATCAAGGGCAACATCAGCTACAACACTGGCAAGAAGATTATCACGTTCTTGGACAGGAATCTTACTGGGAGACACGCATCAACAGGCGGGCGGGCGGGCTTCGAGAGGTTAGTGTCGCGGCAGCTTGCAGATCTGCCCACGGGGCCGCCACGATCGCAAAGTGTGTACAAAAGCGCCCTCTCTGCCGAACTGAACAGTGCTCACGGCCATAGCCTCGGATGAGCCCGACTGGCTTGACCTCTGCATGATGAGAGCAGCTTTTACACCAGGTGCGCAGCACATGTCTTTAACGAACGCATCGTCTTCAAGAATATAGAGAGCAATTCGGAAAACCGAGTAGTTGGCGGCGAAGCTAGGAGAAGGTATACACCACCCTCTTGTTACCCCAGAGTAGAACGTGCAGCTGCGGCAAGACGCGGGCTTCGAACCACCTGTCGCTGGTCACCTTTTCTACCAGCGATTCCATGCGCATCATATTCCGTCGGACTCGACAGAGACGTCTTCATTACCACGGCGGGGCGGCGTGTGATTGCCGGGTTGCAGACAAACCTCGCCGCGACGTCTTTGGGACGAGTGGTGTCGGCACCGAATCCCTATCATTTAGACTAGCCAGCTTGGGGAGCGCCGTCAGACCGCCAGACCGGAAGAGGAGGCTTCGCGCCAACTTGTGCCAAGAATGTTGGACCGTGCGGAACCGCTGGGGCGGCGCTCAACTCTGGCGCAGGATGAAGCGTCGATTGGGTGAATGAATAGGGCGCGCGTTCGACGGGTAGAGGGAGGCAAATCGCTGGATGTCTGCCGGATCAACGTCAACCGGTTCCATCGCCACCATCCACTCGACGTTTTCGGTGCACGGCGGCGTCGTCAGTGAGCCCTCATAAGTCCAATAGCCAAGCGAGGCTGGCAGAAGCCAGTTGGGATTCACCTCGTCGATCGTCACCTCCCCATTCGGCAGTTCGGGAAAGGCCGCAGCAAGGGCAGCAAAGCTGGCATTTGTCGCGCCGGGCGTTAAAAAGACGCCCAGCACGCCCAGAGTACCACTTTGCGTGTCCTTGTGAACGAAATGCACCTCCATCGGGAAGCTCTTGCCCGCCACGTGATGTTCGCTTGGCGCATGGAAATGGAACTGTACCAGTTCGTAGACACGATCGCTGCGGGTCAGCGTGCTGCCTTGTGGCATATTGATTTGAATGGTGTGGCCGTTGTTCACCATATTGCCGCCGCCCTTGTGCCAGCCGATGGCGATATGCGGGATATCCGCCTTGACCGCGCTGTTGATATTGATCGGCGATTGCTGCGTGCCGGCAGAGCATACGAAATTTTCCTTATCCAGATCAGCCCAGTGCTCCGGTCCGACCGGACCGGTGTACCCCCAATGGGCACTGGTCGCTTGGGCGGCTTGAACGCAAATCCGGCATGCGCCGAGCGCAACCAACCCTTTGATCAGGTGACGACGATACATATTACTTTTGCTCCTCTTGCGAACTGATGTTGGTGGCTGCCCTAATGGACGCGTGATGGCCAATCGGCGCGGCCAGTATTGTCCTTTGCAACTGATAGATGCCCGCATGCCTTGGCGTGCTTTCATAAGTGCGGCTGCCGTTTCTCGGCTGGCCGGCTTCTGCAGCCCGCAACGGGAGCAGTTTCAACCAGCTAAACGATAAAAAATTTGAGCAGACCAGCGCTTGACCCCCGCCGCAAAGGCACAGGCGAAGGTGATCACTGCGCGGCTGCCGTTCGCGCCGGAGGCCGCATCGCTATACTTTACACTCGCTGCCCAAGGAGACGCAGGCGACCCTAATACGTTTTCATCGCTACTCCCGACGCAGCCGACCCACGCCACGAAAACGTTGCTATATTTCACGTTGGGCCAGTGAGGAAATCGATCTTCTTTATGGAAGGCATTTGCGCAATGGATGCATTCCCATGCTGACAGTCGTGCGTCAGGCCGGACAATGAGATACATCGATAAGAGCTGGACAAGGATGAGGGGATGACGTGCTTGCGACGGAGCAGGTGGGGCGAGAAGGCCAGTTCTTGCGGATTTCAACTTTGCGTGACGACAGCTCATCGGAGTCAAGGTGACACACGCCGGCAGCGGGGTGTCCGGGCGGTTTCCAGCCGCACAATCGCGAGACCGCTGACGCGAACAAAGCTCGGCTGTACTCGGCACGCGAAGAGAGCCTGCCAAGCCGTTGGAGCCCGGCCTTCCGGTGCGACGCAAGCCGCAGACTAGACCGCCCTCTTGTTACCCCAAAGCAGAACGTGCAGCTGCGGCAACACGCGGGCTTCGAACCACCTGTCGCTAGTCACCCTTTCGACAAGCCATTCCATTCGCATCATTATTCCGTCCAAGTCGACAGAGGCGTCTTCACTGCCAGGGCGCGGCGGCGTGTGATTGCCGGGTTGCAGATAGATCGGAAGGTGCGGATATCTCGCCGCGACTTCTTTGGCGTAGGCATAGTCACTCTCGTCGAAAACGACGAGCTTGAGCACGATTTGCGGCTTCTCTTGCGCCGCTTCGAGGCATGCATCAAACGCAGCCCAACGGGTGGTCATCTCGCTGGACGGCGGCTTTGGGCTAAGGGTCAGCACGTCAAGATCCGCAAACCACTCCCTCACCACGGAACCCTGCGTTTCCAGTGCAAAACGATAGCCCTCGCGATGGCCGCGTTCTATGAGGGGACCGAACGGCTGAATGGCCGGGTTGCCGCCTGACAAGGAGACCATAACCGGCCTGCCGCCGGAAAGCGCATGGACGGTTTGCCACACGGCATCGATCGGCATCGGTAGCCATTCATGGCGATACTGATTGTCCACCGCGTGAAGGCTGTCGCACCATGAACAGCGATAATCACATCCGCCGGTTCTGATGAACACCGTCGGCAAGCCGATGAGCACGCCCTCGCCCTGGATAGTCGGCCCGAATATCTCGCTCACACGGATTGCGGGATGCATGTCGGTCACGGACGGTATTCCGCCCAAGTTTTCGGTGTTTCGCTAACGCGCACGGCCGCGGTCTGCGGCAGACGTGCCTTGCACCATTCATAGAAATGTCTGGCCAGGCATTCCGCCGTGACCTTCTCATGTCCCAGCACGTCGTTGAGGTGCCGATGGTCGAAGCTCTCGTCAATGTAGCGTTTGAGCGGCGCCAGATCGTGATAGTCGCGCACGAAGCCGTGGGCGTCCAGTTCCTTGGCCGACAGCTCCACTACGACGACATAGTTATGCCCGTGCAGGCGCGCGCATTGATGGTTGGGAGGCAAGGAGGTGAGCTGATGCGAGGCCGAGAAGTGGAATTCCTTGGTGATGTGGAACATTACGCGCGCCTCCTGCGCAGCGCCTCAAGCCAGAAATCGGCGTCCTCGTAGTCGGTGGGATCAGCGTGCCCGGCGAGATGGAACGCTTCGCGCCGCTCGACGCAGGTCCCGCATCGTCCGCAGTGACGCACGCCGCCCTTGTAACAGGACCAGGTCTCAGCAAACGGGGTGCCGTATCTTGCGCCATCCGCAACAATGTCAGCTTTTCCGAGATTCACATACGGTGCATAGAGGCGTATCTGCGCATAGCCGTCGAGCGCGCGGTCTTGCATTGTCTGGAAAGCTTCAATGAAGGCCGGACGGCAATCGGGATAGATGAAATGGTCCCCACCATGCACGGCCGCCGCCACCGCTTCGGCGCTGTGGGCGGCGGCGAGACCGAAGGCGATTGCCAACATGATGGCATTGCGGTTCGGCACCACCGTAATCTTCATCGTGTCTTCGGCGTAGTGGCCGTCCGGCACGTCGATACTGCTAGTCAGCGCTGAGCCGGAAAGGCCACGGCCAATTTCGCCGATGTCGATGATCTGGTGCGGGACCTTCAGTCGCTGCGCGCAAAGAGCGGCGAAGCCCAATTCCTTCCTGTGCCGTTGGCCATAGTCGAAAGATAGAAGGCCGGTGAGTTCGTGCTCCGCTGCCACCATGTGAGCAAGGGAAACGGAGTCCAATCCGCCAGAGCAGACGGCGAGAGTCTTCATCATTGGTATCCTTGTTTTGACCGGGTAAGGCTGCGACCGGAGATTTCTCTGCGCCCCCACTACTCCAGCGACTCAGTTTTGTGAACCGGGAGAATTTGCGCTCAGCCCGATTGGAACGGGAGTGCGTCGCGTCCAACACGCGTGATCAATAAAAGTTGAGCGCTTCAGCAGTTTGTTTCGCATCGCGCCAACTTTCGCAATCTGCTGTCGGATCGTCGACTTCGAGACAAGGTGATGTTCGGCCGACATCGGCTGACTCTTAATTAAGCCGCAGAACACATGTTGGCTTTCTGGCCTTCGCTTGTGCGGTTGGCACGACAATTGACATTCTAATTGTGGGGCGGCACACCCCGCCAGCCGAAAGTGGCAGTGAGCTCCTTCAGGCGCAGGTTGATGTGCTGATTATTCGGCGATTTTCCGATCTCGAACCAGAAAGCGAGGGCGACATGGATGCCAGCAAATTTGACATTGGCGACATCCGCCTGGAGAACCCTGCGCGGCGCGATTGAGGCCGCAGGCGAGCCTGCTCTACCTGCCGCCCTACAGTCCCGACTTCAATCCGATTGAGAACGCCTTCGCCCAACCTAAGGCGCTGCTGCGAGCAAAGGCCGACCATCAAGGCTCTATGGGACTGACGTTGCCCCAGCAGTTTTGAGTTCGTTTCCGGCGTGGGTTGTGCCCTGCTGGGCGGGTGAAGCGACGGGCGCTGGCGCGGAGCCTTTGGCATAGCGCAGCGCGAGCGACCGTCGCGGATTGAAGGTGCTGGCGAACTTGGCCGGGGTCTGCCAGGCGATTTGGGAGTGCGGCCGCGCGGTGTTGTAGTCGGCGTGCCACAGGGCGATGGCTACGCGCGCCTGAGCCAGCGAGGTGAACAGCGTCTCGTTGAGCAGTTCATCGCGCAGTCGGCCGTTGAAGCTCTCGATGAAGCCATTCTGCATCGGCTTGCCGGGCGCAATGTAATGCCATTCGACGCGGTTCTGATCCGCCCAGGAGAGGATGGCGTTCGAGGTGAACTCGCTGCCATTGTCGCTGACGATCATCCTGGGCCGGCCGCGCTAGTGATGAGCCGGTCCAATTCGCGGGCAACCCGCATGCCCGAGAGAGACGTATCAACGATGAGTGCCAGGCACTGTCTCGTGCAGTCGTCGACGACGGCCAGGATGCGGAAGCGGCGCCCGTCGGTGAGCTGGTCCGATACGAAGTCGAGCGACCAGCACTCGTCGGGCCTCAGCGGCACCAGCATTGGCGCCCTGGTCCCGATCGCCCGCTTGCGGCCGCCACGGCGGCGAACGGCGAGCTTCTCCTCCCGATAGAGCCGGAACAGCTTCTTGTGGTTCACGACCAGGCCCTCCCGCCTCAGCATCACGAGAAGACGCCGGTAGCCGAACCGGCGACGCTCCTGCGCGATCGCCTTCATCCGCTCGCGAACCTCCCGGTCGTCCGGCCTGCTGGTCTGGTAGCGAACCGTCATGCGGCAACAGCCGATGGCTTTACACGCCCGCCGTTTGCTCATCCCGAAGCCTTCCTTCAGGCGAGCGACAGCTTTCCGCTTGGCGGCGGGCGTCACCATTTCTTTCCCACAAGGTCCTTCAACGCGGCATTGTCGAGCATGGCGTCGGCCAGAAGCCGCTTCAGGCGCGTGTTCTCGTCCTCCAGCCCTTCAGGTCGCCGAGCCTCGGTGACATCCATCCCGCCGAAGCGGGCCTTCCAATTGTAGATCGAGGCGTCGCTGACCCCGTGCTTGCGGCACAGATCGCCAACCGATACCCCGGCCTCGTGTTTCTTCAAAATTCCGATGATCTGCTCTTCAGAGAAGCGGCTGCGTTTCATGTCCTGATCCTCTGGATGGGCCAGAACGAACTTCAAACCGGATTAGATCAGAGGGGCAAGGCCTCGGCGCGGTCGTCGACCTCTTCACCCCAGCCGAATGTGCCAACTACTTCAAAGCCGCAGGATATGACCTGGATCAGATAGGACGTGCTCCAATGGTTTACACCTGACAGGAGTCCGGCCCCCACAACCGTTTCGCAATGAGGAGCAGCGCTGCCGCTGCTCCTCCAATCACACGACGGATTCACGATGCGGCAACTCGAGCCATGATTTCGGATCGAATGGCCGATGCGGTGTATAGTGAGGCATCCAGCGGCAAATCCCCAAATGCCAGTTGACACAGAAGATAATTAGCACCTGCCTCTTCCAGCTGATCAAGGAGAGCTTTTCGGACAGAATCTGCCGTTCCCACGACGCACAATTCACTTTCAATTGCTGCATCGAAGTTCAAAGGCAAGTTTGGTGGAGTGGAAATGGCATTTAGTTCGTATAGAAATTTGAAGCTATTGAGCCATCGTTCATAGGCAGGTGCTGCGAGCAAATACGCATCTGTTTCAGAACGCCCTATCACCACCATTCGGAGCAATCCAAGAAATGGCGCTTGCTGGCCAATGTCAGCATCGTGAATTCGGGCGGCGCGGAACGCGTCGGTAACGCTGCGAACAGAAGTGGAAGGTCCGACGCAGGCGATGTTTGCCCCATTCGCAGCGGCCCAGCTAGCCGGCTCGGGTCGATTGGTGGCGATCCATGTCGGCGGATGGGGATATTGGTGAGGTCTCAACGTCAGCGGAACATCTTTCAACTCAAAGTGGCGGCCCTGATAAGAAAGCGTCCCGCCTTTCATCGCATTGATGAGAATCTCACTGGCCTCCGCATACTGTTCTGGTGCTGCTTCTACAGCAACCCCGAAGTATCCCAATTCAGTGGGAGCAGAGCCGCGCCCTATGCCGAGTTCAAGCCTGCCGCCGCTCAACTGATCAAGCATGCAGATCTCCTCGAAGGCACGCAGCGGATGATAGAGCGCAAGTAGCATTACCATGGGACCAACACGAAGACTGCGGGTTCGCTGGGCGACGCTCGCTAAGAACAAATTCGGTGATGGACCTCTGCCATGCGGCGTACAGTGGTGCTCGGCGAGATGATACGCATAAAAGCCATAGCCATCGCACGCTTCTGCTAGGCTCAGCCGATCTGCATATTGTTGTGCGATGTCATCGCCGTTTTCGTCCAGATGATCGAAGATGCCGAAGGTCAGGCCCGAAGCGGAAATTTTCTTCAATTAATTGTTCTCCAAATTACCTATTATTTATTCGCTAATCATCATAGCTGGCGACATATCAGCACCTATTACTTGGCGCTTAATGTGAATTGACTTAATGCTTGTGCACACCGCGATTCTTCTTAAAGCTCATACAGACGCGTTTGGCGGCAGCAAGGAATTTGTCCATCTGCTCTGTGGTGCCAATGCTGACGCGAATACAGTTCTTCAAATCTACGTCAGGAAAGCTGGCGATGAGGATCGCCTGCTCTTTCAACGCGGCTTGCCAGCATGAGCCCTCCTGTCCCGCCGGCACACGGGCCAGCAAAAAGTTTGCGTGGGAGGGTGTTACGGAAAAGCCAAGTTGCAACAGCGCCAGGGTCACTCGCTGTCGTTCATGCTTGATGTGCCTGTGGTTCTCTTCGTAGGCGTGGCGATGCGCAAGAATGCTTTTCCCGACCGCCTGCCCGATCACGTTCATGTTGAAGACATTCTGGATGTTGCGCAGCCTGCCAATGATTTCTGGGTGACCGAAACCGAAGCCGACTCGCACGCCAGCAGCAGCATAGCTCTTTGAAAAAGTCCTCAAGATCAAAAGATTCGGATGTCTATTGACGAGGCGCAGGGCATTGTCGGGTGCGAAGTCAACGTAGGCCTCATCCAAGACGACCAAGCGATCTGCTTGCTCCACAAGGCGTTCGATTTCGGCCACCGGCACGAATGTTCCGGTCGGATTGTTCGGATTAGCCAACAGAATGAACTTCGCGTCTTTTGCGGGGCCGGACAGCAGTTTTTCTATCGGCAGGGGATGAGCTTCGCTCGATGCGATTTCGAGAAACTCGGCACCCTGCAACATGGCAAGTTTACGGTTGAACGAAAATCCGGGCGACAGCATCGCCACTCTATCTCCTGGGGCGAGGAAAGCTCTGTAGATGAGTCCGAGCAGCTCCGACGAACCGTTGCCGGCAATCACCTGATCTTTGGAAAATCCGTAAGCATCGGAGGCAGCTGCCCTTAAGCTGAGATTGTCGTCTTCCGGATAAAGATACTGGTGTTCGATCGCAGCAATTGCACTTTGCATTACGCTCTTCGGCAACGGAAACGGGTTCTCGTTCGTATTTAGCTTAACGCAATTTGCATCCGTCGCTGGTCCGTTGGACGAGAGAGCATCTAATTTGCTGGCCACCGGCGAAAAAAGCGAAAGCACGGTCTTCAGTTTTGCATCGCACATGTTCTTCTCCGTTTTTCAGTCCCGCAGGGCATGTGACATGAGGCAATAGTTGATCGTGACTTGATCGACGTTCGGCTATATCAGCGCTGCCTTCCCACCCTGGTGGGGATCGCCGACCACGGTTTGGATTTGACACCGGCAAGCTGTCGAGAACCTGATGACGACCCAACGTGTGGCCGACGGCCGATTCGGCGCAACAGACGGTGTTTCAACATCGCATCGTCCTCAAAGCCGCATGCAGGGCCTGCACGACAGCCCGTCTCCAGCGCCCGCAGATAGGTGGAAGCCGAAGTCTTGCCGAACCTCAGTTGCTCTGCCACCTGGCCCACCGGACTGCCCTGTTTATGGGTCAGGCGCAGGATATCTCTGACGCTCGTTCGTCTTGCTTGCTTCCGTCTTGGCATGGGCTCTCTCGGTTTGCTGATGAGAGAGCCAAATACCGGCTCATCTGAGCATGAGACGCAGGCCTGACGATATGGAGCGTCGCTGTGGCGCGCGTAGCCAAGAGGGTTCGCCTCGGTGGCGGGGCATGCAAGACGGCGCACCTCCTTAGCCATCCTGTCCCATCGTCTCAGATCGTGAGGCGCACCTTATAGTCGGTGAGGAGATCTTGCAGGGTCAGGTTACGCCCTAGCGCTTAAGGTTGTTGGTCGCACCGAGCAAGCGCGGGACCTGTCGACGGACAACAGCGGTGCCACTGCCGGCACTAGGTCGTCCAGCATCGCAGTGAACCGCGTACGTAGTATTTTGTCGTAGGCGGCATTCTGGATAGCCGGATACGGGCTCTTCACCCGCTGCACCACCGATTGCGGGATGATGTCGCGAGAAACATTCACGGATTTCGTGAAAAAAGTGTACCCGCCGAAGAGCCCCACTCGCGGGGGCGGTGCAGCACCACCTCGGTGTCACTGCTCGTGTTCATGCGATGGACTAGGCCGGCCAGCTGTTGACGCAGCTCGCGGTAGTTGTAAGTCTCACCCGTGTAGACGAGCACCAAGTCAGGTCGGCCATCCTCCTGGAGCATCCTCGGCTGACGGCCGCCCTGGATATCGATGATTGCCAGGCGGTGGTGTCCCAGCGCCGCAGGCCCGCCGATCCAAGTCCCCTCGTCGTCCGGACCGTGGTTCGCTATGGTGGCCGTCATATCGGCAAGCTCCCTTCGCGCATCGGGACCTCCGAGGTCTCGATTGAAGTCGATCCATTCACAGATGCCGCACAGGTTATGTCGCCGCATTTGGGGCGAAGCAGATATAAGGCCAGTGGGAAACCATCGAGGCAAAGTGACGGATCTAGCCCAGCTACGATCCGCATCCGACATTGTCGGACATCGGACAGCACCGCGATTCGCTGCATAGGAAGCCTGGAGTCGCGATTTCCCTTGGGGGAATCAGCGCATGAAAGGAGAGCTGGGTCGTGTCTGCCGAAATGAGAAATTGCTCCCCCTTATTGCCTCACCGAGGAATGTTACCCAGCGCGATAGACGGACATGCCCTACCTCCCCCGTTGCAGCTGAGGGAGATAGGGGCCAGCTCTTCATTCAACCCTCATGGAGGATGATCAGCCCAGCCATTTCCATGCGCCGGCCTTCACAAGCCGTGCACCATTCAGGTTCTTTTCCTTGAAGCGCGACGATCCTTGTCAGACGTCGCAACACTTGCTGCCGAGAGCACGAGCTCTTCCTCGAGCATGCCTTGATCTGCGCCTCGAACGGCTCGCACATGCTGGGTTTCAACGACTTCGCAGAGGTTGATATTCTGCAGTGACTTCGTCTCGCTGCTGCACGGCATTGACGCTGGGAGCCATGCTCGCGTGGCGCAATTGTGCTGAAGCCGGTGCCCACGGCAACGTTTCTTAACCCGCCCCAGATCCTGGCGTTTGGCTATTTCCGACATTCGTGTCCGGCTTCGGACAAAGGCCGGGTTTGCCGAACGGAGTCGCACCCAATTTCCAGTGCTGCTTGAGCAATAATATCGACCGGCATTACTGCACAACACGAAAGTTGCTGCAAAAACCGAAGTGAACCCAAGGCATCGGGTCAATTGGCATGGCGCTTGCGACTCGGTCGATAGAACGCAGTCAAAATCACGGTTGCAGACCATGCCTACCTCTCAAAGCTCGATAAAGCACGCGAGCGAAATTCCCCGTCTCCGCGGAAGCTCGTCGCCTTTAAACGTGCCTGCTCGGGGGCGGTCTTGCACAAGACCGGTCCGAGGCAACCACGCCAAGGCGCGAGGCTGCCGGAACTGTCGACCGAAGTCGATGCCGCTTCAGTTTAACCGAAAAATGCACCGTACCACTTTGGCCTGGGAGCAAATCAATGACCGACAGAAAGAACGTTCCTCTCGTGACCTTTCGCACGCGTGTTCGCGATGAGTCGATCGGGGGGCCAAATCCTTATCGGTGGGAGAACAAGACCTCCGACGATTATTTCGGGGGCAAGCGCGTCATCCTGTTCTCGCTGCCTGGCGCCTTCACCCCGACCTGCTCGACCTTCCAACTGCCCGATTTCGAAAAACTCTATGATCAATTTCTGGAACTGCGAATTGACGCGATCTACTGCGTCTCGGTCAACGATGCTTTCGTCATGAATGCGTGGGGAAAGTCCTTGGGGCTGCAGAAGATCGAGCTGATCCCAGACGGGTCGGGCGAGTTCACGCGCAAAATGGGCATGCTGGTCGCGAAGGACAATCTGGGCTTTGGCATGCGCTCCTGGCGATACGCCGCTCTGATCGACGATGGCGTGGTGGAGCAGTGGTTCGAGGAGGAAGGCTTCTGTGACAACTGCGAGACGGACCCCTATGGCGTTTCATCCCCGCAAAACGTTCTCGACAAACTGAAGGCGGCGGCATGACCCAGAAGTGGCAAGTCTCACACAACCCAAGCACACACTAGAGCATCCTCGGCAGATTACGGTTCAACATGCATCTCTCAGCAAGCCTGCTTCAACGCCAGAAGCAACGTATGGTCTTATCGCCTCAAGCCATTGAAGCTATTCGCTTGCTGCGATTGACGCATACTGAACTCCATCAGCTCGTGCAGCAGGCACTCGAGAGGAACCCCGTTTTGAAGCCTGACCCGTTTGACGACGATTCGCCGCTGTCAGGGGTGGATCAGCGGAGCAGTCAAAGCAGAAGCGAAATCGGCGAATCGCCCATTGGCGGGCCGTCTGGCGGGCGCGGGCAATGGAAGTCGCAACGCAGTAGCGGCAACGATCGACCTGCCGTCGAGGAGTTTACCGCCCACACCGAAACATTGCACGACCATGTCGCCCGCCAGGTCGCCCTCACCCCGTTCACCCCCCAGGAGCGGCTGATTGCCGGACAGCTCGCCGCCCATCTGGAGGACACTGGCTATCTTCAGGTAAACCTTTTCGATCTGGCCAGGAGGTTAAACGTTCGGCAAGCTGATGTGGAACGGGTCATCGGAATCTTGCAGCAATTTGATCCGCCGGGGATTTTTGCGCGAACTCTCAGCGAATGCCTGGAGATTCAGCTGCGCCAGCAAGACCGGTTCGACCCGGCTATGGCAGCTTTGGTCGCCAATCTCGAGATGCTTGCACGGGGGGATTTTCAGGGATTGAAGCAGCGTTGCGGAGTCGACGAGGAGGATCTCCTCGACATGAGGAACGAAATCCGCGCGCTCGATCCCAAGCCTGGAGACCGGTTCCAGTCCGGGACGCCGGAAACCATCGTACCGGACGTCTGGGTAATGCCCAAGTCCGAAGGTGGATGGCGGGTGGAGCTTGATCCGGCCACGCTGCCCAAAGTGTTGATCAACCACACCTATGTCGCCGAAATCTCGCAGCTGACCAATCAAAATCCGGAAGGCAAAGCGTTTCTCGACCATTGCCAGGAAAAAGGGAACTGGCTGATCAGCTGCCTCGAGCAGCGCGCTAAGACGATCCTTAAGGTTGCGACCGAAATCGTGCGCCAGCAGGATGCCTTTTTTACACACGGCGTCGCCCATCTGCGGCCTCTCTGTCTCAAAAATGTCGCTGACGGGATCAAAATGCACCAGTCGACGGTAAGCCGGGTGGCTTCGAACAGGTACATGTTAACTCCGCGCGGGGTGTTCGAGCTGAAGTATTTTTTCACAGCGACAATCGCATCCTGCGAGGGCGGCGACGCGCACTCCGCCAAATCTGTCCGCCATCGGATCAAGGCAATCATCGCCGAAGAATCGCTCGACAAGGTACTTTCCGACGAAGACATCGTTGCTCAGCTCAAGCAGACCGGCATCAATGTCGCTCGCCGTACCGTCACCAAATATCGCGAGGCGATGAACATCCCTTCCTCCATACTACGGCGCCGCGATAAGCGTTTGTCCGCAGCTGCGATCAAGCGAAGTGACTAACCGGCATTCCTGGTCGGCGAGAGGCGACTCTCAACTTCCTCCGGGCCGAAGCAGCTTTCGAAGTCCTGGCATTCCCGACAACTGGGTGCAGTGCATGACGAAAAGCCTTCGGCCTCACACAGCTTGCGGTAAAAGTACTTTTTCCATTTCATGTTTTCTGTGTTGCCTGCCGCCAGCGCGGGAAAATGTCTGGCAAGCAGGCGGCTGAGCTCAGCGCGATTTGAGAGGCCAAGATCCCGCCAAAGATGGTCCGTGCGCATCGCACGCCGGGCGATGATCTTGGCCAAGCGGCCGCTCGCCGGGTCGGCCGGCGCAGCATGCGCTAGCAGCAGCCGGCGTAGCAGCTCCTCTTCCAGTTCCGGCTCGGGCTCGCTCAACTCCTCCAAAGCGAATACGCTGCTGGAGGTAGACGGGAAAGTTGCGGCCAAGACATCACGCAATTCGACAGACGAAAGGCCTGTCCCCTCCGTCGCCAACACCTCGCCCGCCTGGACCTCCTCAAGCGAACGTGAATGTACGCAGGGCAGCACATGCTGATCGAAGCTCCTCCCTAGCTCGGACCCACGCCATTGCGCGCTGGATAGGCAGCCATCATCGTAACGGCCGGCTTCAGCTTCCGGCATGACAAAGCGCCTTGTTGACCGCAGGGATGATCTTGTCGCCCCAGAGCTCGATCTGGCGCAGCATCGTCTTTTGGTCGAAGTCGCCCAATTGAGTCTGAACTGCGATCTGGTCCGGTTTCAAGATATCGATCTCTTCCAGCAGGCGATCAATCACGCGATTTACGCTGCCAATCGGCAAATTTTTGCGCATGGTCTCGAAGGACAGATCCTGCTGGGTCGGTGTCTCCTGCAGCAGGTAGCCATCGTGGCTCTGTTGGCGGCGCTGATGCAGGGCTTCAGAAAGCCGGCGCTGGAAGCGGGCATTGTCGAGATAGCTGTTGATCTCCAACTCGTCGTGGCTGGCATAGCAGCAGCGCAGCAGCGATATCTTGACGTCGGTGACGTTCTTTTCCTCGGATGCCGCCGCCCTCTCGACTGATTCACGCAGTGTGGTCAAAGTCTCTAAGCCGTCGTGGAAGGCTGTGACAAAAAAATTGTGCCCCTCGCGGTAGGCCCGAGCCATCCGTGCGGCTCCGCCAGCGATCCAGATAGGCGGCGTCGGCTGCTGGACTGTGCGGACCGAAATCGCTGTTGGGGGGATCTTCTCATACTGGCCGTCGTGTTCGAAGACGTTTTGGTTGAGGCCCTTGAGAATGATGTCCAGGTATTCCGAAAAGACGGCCGGCGCCTCATCGATGTCCACGCCGAACCGTTCGAACTCGAACTGCTGGTATCCCAAGCCTACGCCGAGCTCGAGACGGCCGTTCGCAACGATGTCGGCGAAGCCGATCTCGGACAGCAGGCGCTGCGGTTGGTAAAGCGGCAGCACGCAGACGGCAGTGCCCAGGCGAATCGTGCTTGTCAAGCCGGCGCAGTGCGCCACCATCATCAGCGGGGATGGTATGAGGCTGTAATTGTTGAAGTGGTGCTCAGCAAACCACGCGGTGTTGAACCCAGCCTGCTCCGAAGCGACGGCCTGTTCGATGGAGTTGCGGATGACGCTTTCTGAGGATTGGTGATAGCCACGCTGGGCGGCCAGAATGAAAGTGGCAAATTCCATGATTTCTCCTCGTTATAGACACGTCAGCCGACCGGGAATGTGCTCGGCATGCACATGCTTGGATCTCAAGCACCTCAGGTGCGTCGTGGAGCCGAGGCTTCATAATGCTCGGCCGGTCGCCCTGCGAAGGCCTGGCAATTAACCTGCGGCCTCCGCAAAACATTCGTCATAGAGTTCGCTGGCGTTTCCCGCATCACCGAACGAGGTCCAGCCGCCGTCCACGTAGAGGATCGAGCCGTTGATGTATGAGGCGTCAGACGAAGCAAGGAAGAACGATGCATCTGCGACGTCTTCTGGCCGTCCCATCCTGCCCATGGGGATGCGTCGTCCGATTGCTGTCAGGTCGATGCGGCCGGCTTTGGCCAACTGAGCAAGTGCGGGCGTGCGGATGTGGCCAGGAGCGACGGTGGCTGTCCGAATTCCGACCGGCCCGAGTTCGGCCGCCATGCAACGGGTCAGCATATCCATCCCCGCCTTGGAGGCGCCGTAGGCATGGCGCGGCGCGAACGGCAGAAAGCTGTCGATCGACCCGAGATTGAGGATCACGCCGCCCGGGCGCATAGCCTTGATCGCTTCGCGCGCGCAGGTGAAGGCGCCGGTAAGGTTGACATCCAGGACGTGTTCGAGCTGTTTCGACAGTTGCTCGATCGCAGGCACAATCCTGTCGGCGGTATCAGCACTATTGACCAGAACATCGATATACCCGAAGCGTCCCCTCAGTTCTTCGAACATCGACACCACATCGCTCTCGACGGCCACGTCCAGCGATTTCGCCAGATGCTTGCCGGGGAGCGATGTAGCCAGCTCTGCCGCTGCAGTGCCATCTTTATCAGCAATCACGACGGTGTCGCCGTTCGCGGCAAAGCGGCGAGCGACGGCCGCGCCAATGCTTTTTGCGCCACCGGTGACGAGCACGATTCGCGCATCTGTGCATTCGGCCGGACAGGAGAGCTCGGCTTGGAGCGCACCATCCACCGGCGGGTGAGCATCCCCCGGCTGGTTGAATGACATCCAGCCTCCGTCGACTGCCAGCACCGAGCCGGTGATGTAGCGCGCCTGCGTGCTGCTCAGAAAACGCACGACCCTGGCGATCTCGTCGGGGCGAGCCAAGCGCCCCATCGGCACGCGGCGGCGTATCGCCGCGAGGTCCATTTTGCCAGCGCGTGCCAGTTCTGTGACCATTGGGGTGCGGACGGAGCCCGGCGCCACCGCCGTGACGCGGATTCCTCGCATAGCCCACTCGCATGCAAGGGACTTTGTCAACGAGATCACGCCAGCTTTCGAGGCTGCGTAGGCGTTGCGCCTGGGATTGCCGACCACGCCCGCCATCGAAGCCACATTGACGATCGCACCGCCCGGCTTCATGCGCCGCGCCGCTTCCCGGGCCATAACGAATGGCCCAATAAGGTTCACTGTCACGCCGCGTCGGAAGGTATCGACAGCGGTGTCGATGATCCTATCCATCGTGGGTCCAACCGCCGCATTGTTGATGAGGACATCGATTTGCGCGAACCGTGCTTCGACCTGGCCGAAAAGTGAGAGCATGTCCTTCTCTCGCGACACATCGCACTCCAGACCGACGTGCGGCGACCCGAGATCCCGAGCCAGTTCAACCACACCACTGCCCGGAAGGTCCACCGCAACTACAGTGTCTCCGTCCGCGGCAAGGATATCGACCAGGGCACGGCCGATCCCGCCCGCAGCGCCTGTGATGATTACGGTGCGTGCTGCCAGTTTCACGAGAGCTTCTCCACGATGACCGCTTGTGATCTCAGCCCATCAACCTTGGGCGGAATGAAGGGCCGAGCCAAATCGTTGCAGTGACCGCCAGTTGCGGCCCCACACAGATGTCGTTCCCGTAGGGCGCTCATCCTCCATTTCTACCCACTTATGCAGCTCCCAGTTGGGGACCCTCGACGCCATCTTGGTCGGTGGGGATGTGACCCTTGAGCAACTGGTAGATGGGATCGTCTGGATGTTGTGCTCCAATCGGCTGTCGCCGGCCGAACCTATCTGCCTCAAGAATCGCTGGCGGGATTTGCTCCTCAACCCAATCGTAGACGACTGTCCGTTCCGCAATTCGCCACTCGTCCTGCCTCTTCTGAAACAGATCGCAGTAACGGCCGCAAAGCAGCGTCTGACGTATTTCTTGGTCTGTATCCGGTCCGCGTTGCAGCGCGGTGAAATAGCTCTCGACCGCGGCCTCTGCTGAACTGATGAAGTCGATCAGGCTGTTCGTGATTTGATGGATGTTACGGTGCCCCGGCAGACCGAGAGCAAATTGGATGAAGTCCTCTGCCGGTCCGCAATAGGGACCGTGCCTGTCATACGCTTCGGGCCAGTATGCGCTACGCAGCGCCGCCTCATCGGCGCGGTCTATCCCGCGGCAGTACCGATACAGGCAGTTGCGGATCGCCTCTCGGTCACGCAGTTCGGTAATTTTCGCGTGGTCGACAGGGTCTGTCGCGAATTGTATGATTGTTTTATCCTTCCCGATGCCAGTCTGCACTTTGCGTGTGTCTCTCTCTACAACTGAGTTAGCGGGGGGCTCGTCAACTTCCAGAGCTTGTTCGGGGCAGGCTCGTACCCCTTTTGAGGCAAGCAGTTGCTCCCCATCGGCAACATCAATATCACCGGGCAAGATGTAGCCGGCGTCATCAAGCTTGAAGACTCTCGGCGCCCGCGCCCAGCAGCGCGCATGACCCTGGCATCTGGCTTTATGTACGACGACACGCATAGCGAACTCCAATGTCGTTGGCTGAAACTTCAGGACCAGTCCAGGATCAGATTCTCGATCCCGAACACATGGCCGCCGAAGGTGATAGGTTCAGTCCCTGTCTTGATCCGAAAGGCTGGGATGCGCGCCAGCCACTCCTCCAGGCCAATGACAATCTCCCGCCGGGCAAGGTGTGAGCCAAGACAACGATGGGGACCATAGCCAAAGGCAGCGTGCCGGTTGTCCTCGCGCGCCAGATCGATCTCATTCGGGCATTCGAATTCCGCCGGGTCACGATTGGCAATCATCGTGGCACAGGAAACATAGTCTCCCTTGCGGATCGGCGCGCCTTTGAAGTCGACATCCTTCGTTGCCACTCGGATCATCTGAATGGTCGAATAGGCGCGCAGCAATTCTTCCGCAGCGACGGCAATCCGGTCCGGTTCGCTTCGTAGCAATTCCTGATCTTTGGGGTTGCGCGCGAGATGGGCCAAGTCGAAGCATATGGCTGCTGAGACCGTGTCGAGTCCCGCGACGAACACAAGCACGCCGATGCCACGGACTTCTTCGTCACTGAGCAGACGACCCTCGACCTTTGCCTTCACGATGAAGGTCATGAAATCATCGACCGGCTCCTTGCGGCGCTCGGTGGCAAGTTCGTCGATGAAGGCCACGATCGTCCGGGCTGCGGGTGGTCGTTGCTCCTTATCGCCGTGGAGCAGATCTCTAGCCCAGCCGACAAATGTTTCTAGTCCGTTGTCCGAAAGCCCAATAAAGCGAAGGAAGATATTGACCGCGAACGGAACTGCAAAATCCTTCATGATGTCGCAGCTCGTGCCTGATGCGGCGATCCTGTCGATCAGCTTGATCGCTCGTTCCCGGACAGCCGGCTCCAATGCCATTACCCGCTTTGGCGAAAGCAGCGGATTGAGCAGTGAGCGAAAAACACCGTGGAATGGCGGATCGAGCTCAAGCGGGATCATCGGCCAGCTCTCGCCGAGCACAGAGGCGAAGATGCTGCGATGGCTGGAAAACGTTTCGGTGTCCTGCAGCACCCGGCGCTGGTCGCTCGCGCGAGTGATGACCCAGGTACCCCGACCGTCGCGCGTGTTGCTGGTTGAATAAAAGATCGGAGGCCCGGCATGAACGCAAGCAACCGCTGCATGCGGATCCCCGTTAGCGGTCGGCAACATGCCGGGCGACGTAAACAGGCTGAAGTCCCTCACCATTTCGGGCGGGACATGATCTGGAACCGGCCGCGATTTAACCGCGCCAGAATCGAGAGACCGTTCATGAGATGCTGTCGGCATTTGCATGCAATCGTTGGTGCAAGCTCCGTGCCGAATTCGTCTTTCGATAATCCTTGCCGTTTGCTGGGCAACAGGTGGCGCCTGCGCTGACTTGCTGGTCGGGATTGCAACATTCTTGTCCAGCGTCGGACACAGAATGTAGAAAGCTAGACACCGACTTGGAGCAACTCAACTGGTGGGATCGCTAGCTGTGGAGCCTCAACAGGTTGTCCTCGGTTAGAGCGAGGCGACTGATAGGTGTTTTGGACTTTAGGCTCCCGTGGGGACGGTGCCAATTGTATCTGTGCAGCCAGACCGGCAACTCTGCGGCGCGGTGATCTGAAGTCGGATAAGCGATGGCATAAGCCCATTCGCGCAGTGCTGTCTGGATGAAGCGCTCGGCCTTGCCATTGGTCTTGGGTGTATAGGGTCTTGTCCTGACGTGCTTGAGGCCGAGATCGCGGCAGGCCTTGGCGAAGGCCTTTGATCTGTAGCAGGAGCCGTTGTCGGTCATGACGCGGGCTATCGTGACGCCGAGGCTGGCGTAGTAGGCCACCGCCGCCTTGAGGAAGGCGATGGCGCTTTCTTTTTTCTCGTCGGGCAGGATCTGCGAGAAGGCGATGCGGGAGGCGTCGTCGATGCAGACATGGACGAACTCCCAACTGCTGCCGCGCGAGCTGGCATTGCCGGTGCGCTTGCCGGTAATGCGATGACCGATGCGCTCGAAACGACCGAGCTTCTTGATATCGATATGGATCATCTCGCCAGGATGCTCGCGCTCGTAGCGTCGGATCGGCTCGGCCGGTTCGATATCCCGCAACCGCGACAGTCCGGCACGCTTGAGAACCCGGCTAACGGTGGCGGGCGAGACGCCGACCTCATGGGCGATGTGCTTGCCGGTCCAACGTTGCCGCCGCAGCGCCATGATGCGCTCGGCGATCAACGCAGCGGTGGCCTGCGGCATATGGGCGGGCCGCGAGGAACGGTCGATCATGCCGGCCCGCCCTTCGGACTTGTAGCGCTCGACCCAGCGCGCCACGATCTTGGCCGACACGCCGTAGACACGCGCCGCATGGGCTTTGGAGAAAGCGCCTTCTATCACCGACAGCGCCATCTCCTCTCGACGCAGCGGTGTGAGACGGGCATTCTTATGGATGTTCATTCGGATCCTCCGATGGATGCTGAAGCGTGGTAACTCCAGTCTCCTCGGTCCGGTCCGAATGGACAACCTCCCGAAAGCTCACAGCTAGCCGATCATGTGCCCGGGGAGCATCCAGTTCGAAAGCTTGCTCTAAGCGGCTTGGTGACTTGGCCGAGGTCACCCAGGTGGAAATGACCAACACTTGGGGTAAGCCTAGTGGCGCTCCCCTCGATGATGTCTGGCGGGGTGGTTAGCCGCCTCCGTGGGACAAGATCAGTCTACACGAATGGGCTATAGCCTCTCCTCGCCTGCCTCACTGGCCGTCCTTCAGAGCCGGCCACACGAGCTTTTGTCTTTCAGCAGGGCGTTTTTCTCGCCAGCTACAGAGCCACACCGACGCCATTAATGAGCGTCCAGTCGACGGGTTGGATGGCCCTGTCCATCTTGCCCAGCACCTTGGCTTAGCATTTGCCGGTGCGGCGGAAGCCTTCAAGACGCAGTTCTTGACCTTCTCCAGATCAGCCTCGGATGGATATCGGCAAGGGTTCAGCTCGTCCTTTTGAACTTGCGCATCTTCGTGTTGGCCAACCCCAGGCCGCCCGACATATTTGCGGTCTATCCGGCACCTCAACTTCGAACAACCTTGCGGCAAGCTCTTGGGATAGCCCACGCTCGTGCCTCCACCACCCGCTCAGCAGAGCCAGATTTGTCGTTGATGGCACGGAACTTGCGGAGTCATTCGCAGATGCGTCACGGACCGAGAGTGTCGTCCCATGAATTCGATCACCAAAAAGGCCGCCCGACGTTGCTGGGACCGCCTGCAATTACCTTATCCCAGAATTGGGAGCAACGGCTTCAAAAGGGATAACTCATCACCTCAATTTTGTCGATCGCGCGGCCATCGAACCGCAGCCATCGATCAGACTTCCGCCTCGTTGCACTCATTGCGACCGCCTTGGTGCTTGCGACAACCGCTCAATTCTGGCTGCCAGGATAACCACATATGGCGACGGAACTTCCTGCTTCAAAGCAATATAGAGATCGTCGATCATCCCCCATCAAGGCCTCGATCGAGGACACCGCGTTCGGCTTGCTTGGTTCGCAGTGAACAGACCGCACTTCGACGAATGCGATCGATGCGACCGCGCCGAGAACTCTCCCGCATTGTCGACGGTTGGGTCCGTCGGCCCTCCGATGAGGCCTCGGATGCGTCGGGCGCCGAGGCCTCGACTGATGCCGACTGGCCGCCGCCGGAAGGTCTCGCGGCTTTGATCCCCGGCGATGTAGCCACCCCTGCTGCAACAGCTCCTAGCCGGAGAACTCATTCATGACCGAATCGGCGACAGATTTAGTGGACGCGGCTTTGTTCGACCGAGATCGGCTTGACCCAGAAAGTCCCTATCAACGTTCTGGCCCTGCATGGGGTGCCATCATTTCGCTTTCCTTCGGCACCTTCGGGCTTGTGACGGCAGAGTTTCTGCCCGCCAGCGTTCTGACACCGCTCGCGCATGATCTCCGTATCACCACGGGCACGGCTGGACAGGCGCTAACAGCGACCGCAATCGTCGCGGCGATCTCGGCACCGATAATCGCCATCGTGACAAAGCGTCTGGACCGCAGGGTCGTCATCTGGGCGATGACGCTCCTGCTGATCCTGTCGAACGTTCTGGCAGAGGTTGCGGGGTCGCTGCCGGTTTTGCTGGCGGCACGCGTCGTCCTTGGCATATCGCTTGGTGGTTTTTGGTCTATTTCGGCAGCGTTGGCGATGCGGCTGGTTCCAAGTCACCTCATGCCGCGCGCCATGTCGATCATCCTCACCGGCGTTTCTGTCGCCTCCGTCTGCGCGGCTCCAATCGGCGCTTATGTCGGTGACATTTGGGGATGGCGAGCCTCGTTCAAGGTCGCCGCAATCGTGAGTGCCGTTGCGCTGCTCGTGCAACTCGTAACCATTCCGCCACTGCCTCCGATCGAAGTGCGCAGATTCCGCAGTCCGCTGGATGTCGCGAAGAATCCGGCGATGAAGGTTGCGGTGCTAGTCGTGCTATTGGTCGCTTCCGGCCATTTTGCCAGCTTCGCCTACATCCGCGCCTTTCTCGAGAGCGTTCCTGCGCTCGAAAAGAAGTCAATCCCGCTCGTGTTCCTTGCTTTTGGCACGGCCGGCGTCTTCGGCAATTTAGCCGGCGCATTCCTCACCAAACACAGTCTCAAGGCGGTCGCGGCCCTGCCGCCCCTGCTCATTGCCGTAGCCGCTGTCTCGCTCCTGACTATGGGAGCATCGGCCTTGACCTCGGCAATTGCAGTTGCCGTATGGGGCTTTGCTTTTGGCGCGGTCCCGGTCGGATTGCAGACATGGATGGTGCTACGCGCCGCTCCGAAACAGGCCGAGAGCGCTGGTGTACTGATGGTCATAACCTTCCAAGTGGCCATCGCAGCCGGCACAACTTTCGGTGGCCTATTGGTGGATCACACGGGTATTGCCAGTGTCTTTGTCTACAGCGCGGTTGCCACGTTCCTCGCTGTCTTGACAGTATTTTTGCTCGGCCCGAACCGCAAAACCTGACCGCCTGGTGGGGAGTGACGGTCGGCGGCGTTCACGCTATTGCCACCTCTGAGCTCGGCCCAAAGGCCGCGGCTTCGTCGTAACCATGCGGTCGATGGGGCAGCGCCAAATTGCTTCCTGCTCATCGCGTTGCGATAATACAGCGCGCTTATTGCGTCATCGTGTCCCCGGTCTCGGCTTCAATGCCCGGCTACTGGCTGCGGAGGCAGATGGGCGCCGGCGTCCCACCGACGACGATCGGTCTTTTCTCATGTAGCTGTCGGGGAAACGAGGCAGGTTTTCCGCCAGAACCCGCCAGTCGTCGCGCTCGCGTTCGCCTTCCTTGCGCGCACCGAACAACTGGATGATGATCTTGCCGTCGGACCCATATGCTTCGAGCGAGGTGACGTGACTGTCATTGGTCGGCTTGCGCACGGCCCAAACCTCACGGATTTGGTGGGTCCTGAGATGCAGCCGGAACGTTTCGTCCAGCACATGGATGCACGGCCCGATCTGCTTGACCGACTTGATTAAGCCGGAATGGGTCTGGATAGAACCTCGGTTGCCGACGAAGCACATGATCGGCAATTCGTCTTCGGCCGCACGCTGGAGCACGGCGCCAACTGCGGCATTGTCGAGCAGCCAAGCGTAATCCTGGCCGACCATGCGCAAAGCCTGGCAGCGGCTGAGCTTGAGCGTCTTTAGAAGGTTGACGTCAGTCAGCCGGCTCCAGTGCTCGCGTAGGTCGTCCACCGTGCCGGCCCAGTCCGCAGTCCTCGCGCCCAGGTCGGCTACTCTCGCCTTAAGCGACATGGTCGGCTCCTGGTTGGCGGATACGAGCTCGGCCACCAGCTTTCGATAGGCATGAAGGTTGGAGACCGGCCTGAGATGCACCTTATGCACTGCTGCGCCGGTGGCGTCGAAGAATTGCAAACTGCGCTGGATTCCGCCGCGATGGCGCCTTTCAACAGCGAAACCATACCTCCAAGCTTGCGGGAAGACGCGAAGGTCGAATTCGTCACCAAGGACCATGGCGTGATTGTTGCCGGTTATCACTCTGTTGAAGACGCCAATCTTTTCGTGCACGGCACCTTGATTGCGGGTCAGCGCCGTCACTTCGCCCACGAATTCGAGGCCCGTCAGAACGTGATTGACGCGCGGGTCGATGCGTGCCGCGCCGAAACCGCAATGGGCCGCGACCAGTTCCGCTTCCGAAATGGCCAATTGGGCTGCGAAATCACGCGCGGGAATGTTCGGACAGACTTCCCACGCACGCCGGATTTCGTTGGGCGACCGCTTCTTGCGCTGATCCATGTTTTTACCCCTGCCCCGTTCTTCTTTTGACGATCGATCGAAAAACGGGCCTCAGGGGTGTGCACGGCGGACGCGATCGATCGTCAGGCACATGCCAGTCGAATCCTGTCTCCGGGCGGTCAGCGGCCAATCGCCGGTAGAGAGCGATTGTTGGGTGGTCGGCGCCAATCGGCCGATCGAGCATTCGGGTACCACCGGCGGTGCTGCTTTCCCACTCAAGGCGGGTCTGATGGATCATATTGCTCTCCTTCGTTCTTCGATTGCGAGGGCAACCCAAAGGTGAATCGGCCGGCAATTTTGCCGCCGCAACGAAGGCTTCACAAAAATCGTGCCAGTTGCTCCGCGGCAAGCTCTGAACATCTTTGGCTCTGTTCATTGCTTTACGCGTGAGTGCATCGCGAACTCAGGCGCCCTTCCTGTGACGCGGACGCGACAAATCCGACAGTAAGTGTCGGTTGTCGGACGTCTCCCCAGCAATCGAGCATAAGAGACGTCGGGATGTCCTACGGTTTTTGACACGTCTTCCCTTTGGCACGGTCCATGCGAGATGATCCGCGAAAACGTCGGACCGAGGAGAAATCGAGCCATGATTACGCTCACCGACAACGCTGTTGCCGCCATCAAGGCCGCTCTTTACCGCGCCAGCGAGCCGGCGGAAGGATTTCGCATCATGGTCCATGCCGGCGGCTGCGCCGGCTTCCAATACTCAATGGGCCTGGAGAGCGTCTCACGTGAGGGCGATGCGATCATCGAGCGAGATGGGCTCAAGGTGTTCATGGATAGAGGCTCCCAACCCCATGCAGCCGGCATGACCGTGGACTTCGTCACTGGGCTCGAAACATCCGGCTTTGTTTTCGATAACCCCAATGCGCGTGAGACGTGCGGCTGCGGCAAGTCCTGCAAATGATTGCGAGGGAACAGGCTATGTTCGACTATAGCGACGCCAAGGAATACTGCGTCGAACCGGCACCGCCGGCGCTCTGGAACCGGCCGACACGCACTGTCGGCCCGGAACAATTGCGTTCGGTGATGCGCCAAATCGCGATCATCGATCGTTGCCGTGGGCAAGCAAACAAAATTGCCCGAAACAGCTGAATTCCCGGCAGATGCCGCCACCAAAGGGCAATGTCGACAGCGACCGGTCAGCCAAGCCATCGCTCGCCCGGCCGCCCACCTTACCAGATACGATATGCGCCAGAGGTTCAATGGCCCGCCTACCCTTGAATCATTTCAGCAGTTGAAGGATCACTCCCATGAACCCTGTCTATCTCGACAACAACGCAACGACGCGGGTTGATCCTGCAGTCGTTGGAGCGATGTTGCCTTTCTTTACGGAGCAATTTGGCAATCATTCGTCCATGCACGCCTATGGCGCATCGGTTGCTGAAGCCGTGAGAAAGGCGAGGCAACAGTTGCAAGCCCTCATCGGCGCGGGATTCGAGGACGAGATCATCTTCACCTCGGGCGGGACTGAAAGCGACAGTACAGCCATCCTTTCGGCGCTGGAGGTGATGCCCGACCGAACGGAAATAGTGACTTCCGCGGTTGAACATCCGGCCGTTCTGAAGTTGTGCGCGCACCTTGAAAAGACGCGCGGCGTCAAGGTGCACATTATCCCAGTCGATCACCACGGCCGGCTCGACCTGGACGCCTACAGAACCGCTCTCACTCCACAAGTGGCAATCGTCTCGATAATGTGGGCGAACAATGAGACCGGTACGATCTTTCCCGTGGTTAAGCTTGCCGATCTAGCCAGGGAAGTCGGCGCGCTTTTCCACACTGATGCAGTGCAGGCGGTCGGAAGGCTTCCGATTGAGCTGAAATCGACCGCGATCGACATGCTGTCGCTCTCCGCCCACAAGCTGCATGGTCCAAAGGGGATAGGCGCGCTTTATGTAAGACGTGGCGTGCGCTTCTCCTCCATGATCAAGGGTGGGCACCAAGAGCGCGACCGGCGTGCAGGCACTGAAAACACACCCGGCATAGTCGGACTGGGCATGGCGGCCGAACTCGCCTTGAAATTCATGGACGAGACAAAACGAATAAAATGGTTGCGCGACCGCCTTGAGAACGGGATCATCCAGCGCATCCCAAACACATCCATCAACGGCGATCCGCAAGAGCGATTGCCAAACACTGCAAACATTGGATTCGAAGGTATCGAAGGCGATGCAATTCCAATTGTCCTGAGCCGGCTGGGAATCGCCTGTTCCGCCGGGTCCGCCTGTGCCTCTGGCTCACTGGAACCGAGCCATGTTCTGATCGCTATGAACGCGGCATGTGGGGCAGTCCGCTTCTCCTTGTCGCGTGACAACGGCGAAGATGACGTAGACCGCGTGCTTGAGGTCCTGCCTGCGATCACCGAGAAGCTACGGGCCGTTCCCAGTGCTGGACTGTGCGGGCGAGGTGCAGAACAGCTTCATTCCGGCCCGGGTCCGAGCGGCACAATAGCCGACGAGCCGTGAGGTCTTCCTCAACGTGACGACCCTGCGCAATGGAGAGCAGTCAAACTCGGGGTCGCCTTCACCACTTCAGAAAAGCTTGAGATCGCCAAGTCTCTTGCCCAGCCGCCGTGCCAGAGGTCGGCACGCCGTCAGCAATGTCACCAATGCATCGACACCACAATTACGCGCCGGGAGAATACAATGAACTGCTCCGCTGATAGCCGCCCGATCGATCGCACCGATATCCTAGCGCGACTGAAGGGCCTGTCGGCCGCGGAGGACTTCTTCGCCTGCCTTGGCGTCTCCTACGACCCGAAAGTGATGAATGTCTCGCGGCTCCATATCATGAAGCGCGTGGGCCAATACCTTGCCGAAGAAGATTTCTCCGGTCTGCCTAACCAGGTAATCGCCGCGCGGGTGCGCGCCAAGCTGGAACGCGCCTACGAAGATTTCGCGACTTCCTCGCCGCTCACGCAACGTGTGTTCAAGGTGCTAAGGGACCACGATCCAAACATATGTCCCGCACCTGGCCGCGCCTTCGTCCCGCTCGACTCTGCACTGAAGCGGTTCGGAAAGTAATGAGCCCGACACGGCTGCGACGCGACAATGTCGAGAAGTCGACAAATCCAGTCCTCATGACGCCTCCTCGGAAGCAAACGAAGCCACCTTCTGGAATAGAGGCAGGAAGACGACTTGGCATGAACGATGCAGGCAATGAGGCGAACCGCCAAGCACGAATCCGGACTGGGAGCTTAGAGAAACCGCCAATGCATATCGTAATCTGCATCAAGCAGGTGCCGGATTCGGCACAGATCCGCGTGCACCCGGTGACGAACACGATCATGCGTCAGGGTGTTCCGACCATCATCAATCCTTACGACCTGTTCGCCCTCGAAGAAGCGCTCAAACTGCGCGACGTTCATGGTGGCGAGGTTACTGTGCTCACAATGGGTCCGCCCATGGCGGAGGACTCGCTGCGAAAGGCGCTCGGTTACGGTGCTGACCGAGCAGTTCTCTTGACGGACCGCTATTTTGCCGGATCCGATACGCTGGCGACTTCCTTTGCTCTTTCGCAAGCAATCGCAAAAATTGGGGAGACTTTCGGCAGGCCGGACATCGTCTTCACCGGCAAGCAGACGATTGACGGCGATACCGCCCAGGTCGGACCGGGCATAGCCAAGCGCCTAGATTTATCGCAACTTACCTATGTCGCGAAGATTGCCTCCATCGATCTCGATACGCGAGAGATCGAAGTCGCGCGTCGCGCCGAAGGCGGCACCCAGTTGCTGAAGAGCAGACTCCCTTGCCTCATTACCATGCTGGAAGACACCAACGAAATCCGCCGGGGCTCGCTCCAGCAGGCTCTGTGCGCGGCGCGCAGGCAAGTCGTGAAGTGGACTGCAGCCGACGCCGGCATTGACGATCTCACCCGGTGCGGTCTGCGTGGCTCGCCTACAGTCGTCAAGCGTGTTTTCGCCCCCACCGCACGGGCAGAAAGGGCGGCGCAGATCGACACCGCGGAAAGGGGCTTGCAGGACATAGCCGATGAACTCATCGCCGATATCTTAACCCGCCGGCCGGCGCTGGAACATGAGCTGGCCTTCAACAGCGGCACGTGACGGCCAGGAGCAGAAAATGTCGACCGCAAGCCAAACCACCCCTCGCATTGCCCCCGGCCGTGCCGGTGTAAAGAAAGAACTTCCCGACCATTTCAAAGACTACCGGCACGTGTGGGTCTTCCTCGAGCTCGAACGCGGCAATGTGCATCCTGTATCATTCGAACTGCTGGGCGAAGGCCGCAAATTGGCCGACAAGCTTGAAGTCCAGCTCGCGGGCGTCGTGCTGGGACCGCCGGGCGAGATGGTCGAGGACGCTGTTGCCGAGGCCTTCGCTTACGGGGCGGATCTTGTCTACATCGTCGATGCGCCGCCGCTCGCCGACTACCGGAACGAGCCGTTCGCCAAGGCGCTCACGGATCTGGTCAATACCCATAAACCCGAAATCCTCCTTCTCGGCGCGACCACACTGGGCAGGGATCTTGCAGGCTCGGTAGCGACGACCCTGCAGACGGGGCTCACGGCCGACTGCACCGAACTTGATGTAGATTCCGACGGTTCACTCGCCGCGACCCGTCCGACTTTTGGTGGCTCATTGTTGTGTACGATCTATACACTAAATTACCGGCCGCAAATGGCGACGGTGCGACCAAGGGTCATGCCTATGCCGCAACGGGTGGATAAGCCGGTCGGGCGTGTCATGCGGCACAAGCTGTCGCTCGTTGAGGACGATATCGTCACCAAAGTCCTCGGCTTCCTACCGGATAACCAGTCGGCAATGGCAAATCTTGCCTATGCGGATGTCGTGGTTGCGGGAGGCCTCGGTCTCGGAGCGGCGGAGAACCTTCAGCTTGTGAAGAATCTTGCCCGAGCGATCGGCGCCGAGCATGGCTGTTCGCGCCCCTTGGTCCAGAAGGGCTGGATGCCGGCTGATCGACAGATTGGACAAACTGGCAAGACCATTCGACCGAAGCTTTACATCGCGGCCGGAATTTCCGGCGCCATCCAGCACCGAGTTGGGGTCGAGGGGGCCGATCTCATCGTCGCGATCAACACCGATCCGAACGCGCCGATTTTCGAGTTCGCCCACCTCGGGATCGTCACGGATGCAATCCGCTTCCTGCCCGCACTGACGGAAGCCTTCACCCGGCGGCTGTCGCCGCACAGTCGAGACAAGCTTGCGAGTTGAGGGAGAGGACATGATTGAACAATTCGATGCCATAGTGGTCGGAGCCGGCATGTCTGGAAACGCAGCTGCTTACACTTTGGCAAGCCAGGGGCTGAAGGTACTGCAGTTGGAGCGCGGGGAATATCCGGGCTCTAAGAACGTCCAGGGTGCCATAATGTACGCGAACATGCTGGAGAAGATCATCCCGGACTTCCGGGATGATGCGCCCCTCGAGCGGCACCTGGTCGAACAGCGACTTTGGGTGTTGGACGACACGTCTCACACCGGAATTCATTACCGGTCGGACGACTTCAATGAGGCGAAACCCAACCGCTACACGATCATTCGCGCCCAGTTCGACAAATGGTTTTCCCGCAAGGTGCGCGAGGCTGGCGCGACGGTCCTGTGTGAGACGACCGCGACGGAACTCGTCCGTGATGGCAATGGCAAGGTGATCGGCGTCCGCACAGACCGGGCTGGCGGAGTGGTCTTCGCGAATGTGGTCGTTCTCGCAGAAGGGGTGTCGGGATTGCTTGGCACTCGCGCAGGCCTGCGCGAGATGCCGAAGCCGGAGACCGTGGCGCTTGCCGTCAAGGAAATGCATTTCTTGCCCGAAGAGGTCATTGGCCAGCGGTTCGGGGTCAAGGGCGATGAAGGCTGCGTAATCGAGGCCGTGGGCACGATCTCTCGCAGCATGGCCGGGCTCGGCTTCCTTTACACCAACAAGGAGTCGATATCACTCGGCATCGGCTGCCTGGTCTCGGATTTCGCCGCGACGATGGAGAGCCCGTCCGCCCTCCTGGATGCGATGAAAAACCATCCTTCGATCCGGCCGCTGATCGCTGGCTCGGAGGTGAAAGAATATGCCGCCCATCTTATCCCGAAGGTGGTTACAAGGCCATTCCGCAGCTCTTCGGCGACGGTTGGGTCATCGTCGGCGACGCAGCGCAACTGAACAATGCCATTCACCGTGAGGGTTCGAACCTTGCCATGACCTCGGGTCGTGTCGCGGCTGAGGCGATCATCAAAGTCAAAAGCCGCAACGGTCCTATGACCAAAGCGAACCTTGCGCTCTACAAGACGATGCTGGATGACTCCTTTGTGATCAAGGATCTTAAGAAATACAAGGACATGCCAGCCTTGCTCCACACCAATTCCAGCAACTTTTTTGACAGCTATCCGCGGCTGATGTCGCATGCCGCTCAGAACTTCATGCGTGTCGACGGCACGCCGAAGATCGAGAAGGAAAAGAACACCACGGCCGCCTTCATCAACGCGCGCTCGCGCTGGGGGTTGGTCAGCGACGCGGTCCGCCTGGCATTGGCATGGCGCTGAAGAGGGTACAAGATGACGATCGCAGTGACGAAGGTTCGTGTCGAGGACAAACTTTACCAGAACCGCTATCTGGTCGATTCCGGCCGCCCCCATATTATAGTGCGACCGCACGACAAGCCAAGCGCGAACTTGCTTGCGTTGACCTACGTCTGTCCGGCGAAATGCTATGAGTTGAATGACAAGGGTCAAGTCGAGATCACCGCCGACGGCTGCATGGAATGCGGCACCTGCCGGATATTGTGCGAGAAAGGCGGCGACATCGAGTGGAACTATCCGCGCGGCGGCTTTGGTGTCCTGTTCAAGTTCGGATGATCAGCCGGGACCGTGCCAAGAGCATGCCGGCAGCGAGCAACTGCGGCACACCATGAGCCTCTCCATCCACTTGCAAAGAGCTAGTGAATATTGGCCTTTCGCAATTCAAATTTCCTTGACTCGTTAGCGGTGTCCTCAGGCCACGGCGCTGCCCTGTGCGCCGGACTTACCACCGGTCACGTGGTCGAGCCCCTTTGGGACAACGCCCGGCCATCGTGCCGGATGGCAGCCACAACGGCCGGTGAGCAAGTGGAACGGCACAACCCATGGCAAAGACGTATGTGCTAGTGCATGGTGCCTGGCATGGCGGATGGTGTTGGCGGGACGTGGCTGCCAATCTTCGCAAGATGGGATGCCACGTGACCACGCCGACCAGGTGTCGGCGAACGCGCACGTTTGCTGTGCAAGGACATCACGCCCGACACATTCGTGACCGACATCGTCAACCACATTGTGACGGAAGAGCTGAGCGATGTGATCCTTGTCGGTCACAGTCTAGGCGGCATCAGCATCACCGGCGCCGCCGACCGGATACCCGACCATATCAGCCATCTCGTTTATCTCGACAGCGCCATCGTCGAGAGCGGTCAAAGTGTATTCAGCACCATGCCCCCCGACATCGTCGCGGCCCGTCGAAAATTGGTTGCGGAGGAAGGACGGGGTATCTTCATGCCGACTCCGCCGCCAACAGCATTCGGCATTCCCGAGGGACACTCGCTCACGGACTGGGTGCGGCGCCGGATAACACCGCATCCGGCAGGCACCTACGAAAGCGGACTTAAGCTCGAGCACCCGCTCGGCAACGGCAGACCCCGAACCTATGTCGTCTGCACTAATCCACTCCACCCGCCGATGGCGGGAGCGCGAGAATGGGTCGCGAAGCAGGATGGCTGGGCGTGGCAGGAACTCGCCACTGGCCACGACGCAATGATCCTCGCGCCGACGGAAGTTGCTCTCCTTCTTAGCGCAGTCGGCTGAGGAACCAAGTAGGGTGAGCGGCGGCCGATTCTCAGGCCGTGGCCTTGAGCTCTGGTGCACGGATAGGCCCAACGGGTCGTTCCGGTGGCGCCACCGAAACCACTAGGCGGGAGTGGCCTGTCCTGCCGACGTCGCAAGCTTGCGAGCGTTCCGCCGCGGCCGCAGCCCGTAGCGCCGGGCAACCTCCGAGATCACCGCGTCGGCTCCAGGGTCTCGGAATGACTCCGTGCCTTGTCGTCCATCGACCAATGCCGCCGACCAACAGCGCCGTTGATCACCCTCGAAAACGCCGAGGCTGCCGCTCAGGGTCAATCGTAAGTTCAAGTTCAGACACAAGCCGATCTCCGATCCACCTCAGAATCGGCAGGCCCACAGATCGCGGGTCCTCCTGGAAGGACACAGCGCTTACCCTTGAAATATGGAGAACCATGGCTTTGCGCCGTCGGCAGTTGAGCTGATCTCGCAATGCTATTTCCCCGGCAACGTCCGAGCCGGAGAACTGCGTGCTTGGCGTTCTCCTCTGGAAGGAACCAATCTTTCGGAACGTGGCAATGTCATCGACGAGCTCTCACGGGCCAGCACGATGCCGGTTCGGCGCATCGGCGCCCCCTGAACACGAGATAGCCACTTGCGATTCTAACGATACGGCCGGACGGGGGCTGAGACCGCGGCGGACGGAGCGTGACGGCTGATCGACACAATGGAGAAGGCCGGCTGGGTTCAGGCTAATGCGGCTCGAATTCTCGGCCTCAAGCTGCGACAAGTCGGCTAGGCGATACGCCGGCATAGTATCGAGGTGAAGGAAATTCTAAGAGCCTGATGAGCCAATCGTCAGGCCAGTGGTCTTGCGCGCCCTGTGCGCGACAAGGAGTGCTTCGTGCTTCTGAACGGATTTGGACTTGCACTGTCGCAAGCAGGACAAAATTGTGTCGCGCCGGCCTGACACAATGCGATATCGACCCGAATAGTGAACTGAAGCCGCTTTTTTCAGTTGGTATGGCTCTTGCACCTTGAACCGCGACGTTACCAGCAACGGAGCCGTTTGATGTCCTCACCGACAGTTTCGATTGAGGGGCCGACTAGCACGACATCCGAGGGTTTTCTGGCAGCCGCGAAATCCGGTGGCTGCGCATCGTCCTCCTACGGCTCGTCGCCGACCAGCCCGGGCGAAGGGGATCCGGCTATTTGGGAAAGGATCAAGGATCACCCCTGCTTTTCGGAGGAAGCGCATCATTATTTCGCGCGTATGCATGTGGCGGTCGCGCCGGCTTGCAATGTCCAGTGCAACTATTGCAATCGCAAATACGATTGCGCCAACGAGAGCCGGCCTGGTGTTGTGTCTGAGAAGTTGACGCCCGACCAAGCGCTACGCAAGGTCATCGCCGTTGCCAACAAAGTTCCGCAGCTTTCGGTTCTTGGCATCGCTGGGCCGGGGGATGCCTGTTACGATTGGGAGAAAACGAAGGCAACGCTCGACCGCGTCATCAGGGAAATCCCCGACATAAAGCTGTGCGTCTCCACTAATGGGCTCGTGCTGCCGGACCATGTCGCCGAGCTTGCCGAAATGAATGTTGATCACGTGACGGTCACCATCAACATGGTCGACCCGGAAGTCGGCGCGAAGATCTATCCATGGATCTTTTATGAAAATCGCCGCTACTTCGGCATCGAAGCCGCTCGAATCTTGCACGCGCGGCAGATGCTGGGCCTGGAGATGCTGAGCGCGCGCGGCATCCTCACCAAAATCAACTCGGTGATGATTCCTGGAGTGAACGACCAGCACCTGTTTGAGGTGAACAAAATGGTCAGGGAGCGGGGCGCGTTTCTGCACAACGTGATGCCTCTGATTTCGGACCCGGCGCACGGTACCCACTACGGACTCATCGGGCAGCGCGGCCCAACGGCAATGGAGATGATGGCTCTTCAGGATCGACTTGAAGGTGGCGCCAAGTTGATGCGCCACTGCCGGCAGTGCCGGGCAGATGCTGTCGGCCTGCTCGGTGAAGATCGTGGCCAGGAATTCACGCTGGACGGGATTCCCGACGATGTCGCCTACGATGCTGGCAAGCGTCAGGCCTATCGGCAGGTGGTCGCACACGAGCGCCGTGATCATGAGGCGGCGAGGAGCGAGGCCATCGGTATGGTCAAGGCAACAGACTCCGAAAAGTCGCTTCTGGTTGCGGTGGCCACTAAGGGAGGTGGACGGGTCAACGAACACTTCGGCCACGCGAAGGAATTCCAGGTTTATGAAGTCTCGCCTAGAGGGATCAGCTTGGTCGGGCATCGGAAGGTCGAGCGGTATTGCCTCGGAGGCGGGGGCGAAGACGCCATCCTCGAGGGCGTCATCGCAGCGCTCGAAGGCATACACATAGTGCTATGCGCCAAGATCGGAAATCGCCCGAAGGAACAACTCTCGCGAGCTGGACTGCGCGTAACCGACGCCTATGGCCATGACTACATCGAGACCGCAGTCAGCGCACTTTACGCGGCAGAGTTTGGGATCAGACCACTAGCGGCGACGGCCTGAGCCGTCTCGTCCGATAACCAGGAGTTAGAATGGCTTTAAAGATCATCGCATCCCAATGTACCCAATGCGGGGCCTGCGAGTTCGAATGTCCTTCGGAAGCGATCAAGTTCAAGGGCGACGCCTATGTGATCGATCCAAACAAGTGCACCGAATGCAAGGAGGCCTTCGATACGCAGCAATGCGTGTCGGTCTGTCCGGTACCGAAAACCTGCGTTCCCGCTTGATTCCTACCGAAACGGTCGGGTTCGCCGCACGACGACGCCTGCAACCCGCGACCACAACAAAAGCCTCGAGAAAGGAATGGACAGCATGTGGTCCAGACGCGAACAGGAGGTCGAAATCGGCAGACCGCCACGGTTCATGCAGGGTGAGCGGGTCCGTGCGATACGCCACATAAAAAACGACGGCACCTATCCCGGCAAGGAGATCGGCGAAAACCTCGTGCGGAAGGGCGACGAAGGCTACGTGCGCGACATTGGAACCTTTCTCCAGCAATTCTTCATCTATGCGGTCGAATGGATCGATCGTGGCACGGTCGTCGGCATGCGAGCGCGCGAACTCATTAGCCTCGACAAAGTCGAGGTTCCCTGCGGAGCTGAAGGCATTTCCAACGGGGGAACAGCCGGATGAAAGTAATGATTCGCAGGACCGCTACTGGCTTGTCGGCTTATGTCCCCAAGAAGGATCTCGAAGAGCCGATCACCGAGATTGAGAACGCTGACTTATGGGGCGGGACCGTGACGCTCAGGAACGGTTGGCGGCTCATGCTGCCCGACCTTCCGCGCGACACGCGTTTGCCGATCACCGTCGAGGCGATGAAGATTTCCGACGGGGCCTGATGCCGGTGGGTTCAGTGGCGGAGAGGAAACGCGTATGAACACGATGCTGAGCTGGGACCATCTCGTCGTCGTCCGGGGCAGTTTTGCCAAAAAACTGATTGACCTGCTGAACGGCGCTCTCAAGGCCGATCGAGTGATCCCCTATCTCGGTCCTGGTCTTCTGCAGCTTAACCCACCGGAATCACCTGTACCTTGCACCCCTGAAGATGTCGCCGCGGCCCTCAACAAGCGGGCGCCTGCCCCTTCCAGGATTCGCACCAATATGTGGTCGGTCGCGCAGTTTATCGAGCAGCGCCGACATCGTCGGACTCTCCAAGCGTGGATGGCGGAGATATTCGCAGCCCCCGCCGAGCCGACCGTTCTTCACGCCTGGCTCGCAACCCTTCAACTGTCTGTCATCATCGACAGCTGGTACGATGGCGCCATGCGAGCAGCCCTTGCAGAGGCCGGCCAAACAGACGTTGTCGAGATACAAGGAACGACGCGCGCGACCGGAATCGGTAACATCTGGACGAGAACTTACGATTTGTCAGGAACAGAACTCGAGGCCGAACAAGTGGCTAGGACGGTGCTCTATGCGCCGCACGGCAGCGTCAGGCCGGCGGCAAACTTCCTCGTGGCTGATTCCGATTACGTCGAAGTCCTAACCGAAATTGATATCCAGACGCCGATCCCGGACGCGGTGAAGCAACGGCGCGTCAACCGGGGTTTTTTCTTCGTGGGCTGCCGCTTCAACGATCAGATGCTGCGCACATATGCCAGACAGCTGATGAAGCGCTCCACTGGCCCACATTTTGCGGTGATCGATTCGGCTACGCTGACCAGAAACGAACGTCGTTTCCTTGCCGAAGGCGCAATCACGGTCATCGACATGCCGATCCGCAACGCCGCGGCTCGCCTCGTCGGGGTCGATGCTAGCCAGGATTAATGGCCGGCGATTGCTGGTGAGTCGCTGCTTGCCTCCAAGGGCGAAAACTCAGTTGGGAATACATTCGTGAGTAGTAATGCTAGTGGCAGCACAACGTAGGCTCTGAATTCGTTGGGCGATGTGAAAGGGTCCGCTGCTGCGGGACGTGAGCACGTTGCGGCGGCATTACGCACATGATCTTGTGACCCCCGTGGCAAAAGAACTGAAGCGCCCGAGTCGCGACAACATATGCAGCGCTCAATGGCTTCGACAAAAATTCGGCACAGTTTCGACAGTTCGCATGCACCTCCAGGGTCAACGAGGTTGATTATGCCTGTTTATGTGGGTCGGCCACGCGAGCAGGAATTCCCACTACCTTTGCCCCGGCGGGAACATCTCGTGTGACCACGCAGCCAGCGCCTACCACTGCATTATCACCAATCGTGACGCCAGGCAGAATGATTGCTCCACCGCCGATCCAGACACGGCTGCCAATGTGAACAGGACGCCCGACCTGCAGGCCGGCCTGCCGCTGCTCGGCATCATGTGGATGATCGGCGGTATAAATCTGCACAGCAGGCCCAATTGCCGTTCCTTGCCCGATTTTGACCTCTACCACGTCAAGAATAACGCAGTTGAAGTTGATGTAGGCATTGGCTCCAATGCGGATATTGAATCCGTAGTCGCAAAAAAAGGGCGGACGGATGACCGTTCCGCGCCCAACCTCTCCCAGCCGCTCGGACAAAAGCTCATGCCAATGCCCCGTGGTCTGCCCCAGCGTATCATTGTACCGCTTGAGCCAAGCCCCGGTGGCCAACAGGTCAGCTTGGATCTCCGGATCCGCCGCATTGTAAAACTCGCCTGCGAGCATCTTTTCTTTTTGGCTACGCATCATAGTCTCCCGTCAGGTCGTGTCCCGTACAGTGATGCAGGAACGCACATCAAACTGCCTCGGCAACTTTGTAACTCGGTCTTGCCGGGCGCGCGGTCGGTCACGAGCCGGGGCGACAGTTTCGTCTCGACCAACTTCCGCGAATTTGGATATCGCAGATCAACCGGTCGCAGGGGCCAATACCTGACGAGGTCGGCAACTGTCCAGCGGTCGAACTCACTTTCATGCCCATCTCAGATTGCGTGATATCGAGCGGTAAGCCATCAGCTAATGTATCGACCAGGTCCCGCCAGCGGAGATCTGCGCGTCGCCTCTACGCATGCTGGCGTGTCACCAATAATACATCGATTATTTCTGGATCCAGGCACGTCGAATTGATTTGCCTTGCGGTGTAGAGCGAAGTTACTAGCCATAGGATTACTCCTTTTTAGTTTGTCAGTCGCAGAGCCCCAGTATGACTACGTGGTAGAAAGCACACGGCCGGAATCTTGGCAGCGCTGTTCACACCCACTTCGTAAGCCTGGCCGATGGGCTCGCCAGAGCACCAATGCTTGACCTGCTCCAGCTCTTGCTCGGCGGGTTGTTTCAGAGACGCTTGATCTCGATACCGCGTTTTCTCAGCACGTAGCCGATCTGGCGCGGGGTCAAACCGAGCAGGCGCGCCGCCTTTGCCTGCACCCAGCCACACTTTTCCATGGCAGCAATGACCGTATCGGCATCGGGCACCCTACCACGACTCGTGGCAGGGCCTATCGGCGCTTGCCCGTCGCCGACGGGCGGGGCGGCACAGGCGGCGGAAGGCTGGATCGTAGTCGACTTCTCTGACGTCGGCGGTCCGTTCTTCCACAGCGCCGCGGCCAAGCACTGATCCGCGTAACAGGCAAAGTCAGTTCTGAGGATTGATGGACCCGTCGCCAGAACTGCCGTCCGTTGAACGCAGTTTTCGAGCTCTCGGATGTTGCCTGGAAATTCGCAGTTCATTAGCACCTCAATCGCTTCGGGAGCGAAGGTCAGCGTGTGATCATTCTCAGTATTGAAATTCTTGAGAAACTGAGCGGCCAAGAGCGGAATATCACCTCGCCTTTCGCGCAATGCCGGCACGCGTAAAGTGACGACGTTGATGCGATAATAGAGGTCTTGCCGGAACTCCTTGCGTTGAACTGCCGTTTCCAAGTCCCTGTTCGTTGCGGCAATCACGCGAACATCAACTTTAATGGTGTGGTTGCTGCCGACGCGCTCAAACTCCTGCTCCTGCAGGACACGCAGCAGCTTAGCCTGGAACGAACCTGATATTTCGCCAATCTCGTCCAGAAACAATGTGCCTTTGTCGGCAGCCTCAAAGCGCCCCTTGCGCAAACTGCTCGCGTCGGTGAAGGCACCCTTCTCATGACCGAACAAGTCAGATTCCAGAAGCGTCTCGGTGAGCGCCGCGCAATTGACCTTGATGAAGGGCTGCTTGGCGCGAGGCGAGAGCTCGTGAATGGCTTTGGCAACCAGCTCCTTACCGGTTCCGGATTCACCTCGCAACAGGACCGTAGTCTTCGCCTTGGCCACCTTGACAAGGTGCTCACGCAGCTTGCGCAGCGCCTGACTATCGCCAAGCATCTCCTTGCTGATCTTTTTACGTTCCATTTGGCAGCCCATCCCACTCCGCCACCCGCCGGTAGAACTGCACTGGACGGTGAGCTGTGTTGTATTTCGTCATCATCATTCTCGATCTCACCTTTGTTGCTTCGAAATTTTCGGCGCGCGGACGCCCTCGGCAAATGGCAATGGCGCCTGAGCATCGTTGCCTTTCACCAGGACGAGCGTCTTCCTCCGCGCGGGCGCTCGCAATATGCGGTTTGCGCAGGCCTTTACTCGACCGGTCGCTGTTCTGTCCGGCTTCTGCCGCACCGCAGCCTGCAAACTCATCCTTGACAAGAAAGGAGGGGAGTCAACCGAGCTCTCCTTGCATTTATGCAAGGAAAATTGTCAGTTTGATAGAATTCTATCAAAACGGCAGAAACGCCCCGCCCCAGTTTGGCTGTACCTGCGGCGTTCAGCGTACGTGACGACATGTGCGGACTTGTCCCAATTGCCATCCGAGTTGTGCGGAACAGTAGCTGCTGCGCTGTTCGCTTCAACCGCGTGAGGCCGGAGACAGTAGAGACGGCGGCTCGTCGAGCGAGGTTTCATTGTTCGGCTACTAAACCGGCTGTCCTTTGGTGGGAGTTGGTTTCGCCCAAGTTCTGGGCCTGGGGGCGTCTAGCCCGTTTCGCCGCACAGGCTCCTTCCACATCGTCGAGGCCGAGAAGGAGGGACCCCACAGCTCTCCCTGTATCACAATGCCCCGCCCCTCAAGCAGCTAGATACGACAGGTGACCTCAAATGAGGCGTCTTGCATGGCTTCTACACCTGCCTGAATGCCAGAACTGCGTTCGTACCGCCCATGGCGAAGGCGTTGCTCATGGCGACGCGCACCTTGCGCTCGCGCGGCACATTGGGTGTGATGTCGAGGTCGCAAGCGGGATCTGGCTCGCGATAGTTGGCGGTCGGCGGCACGACGTCCTCTTGGATTGCCATCACGCAGGCGATCATTTCAAGCGCGCTCGCTGCGCCGAGGCAATGCGCGTGCGTGGACTTGGTGGAAGAGATGGACATCGAATAAGCGTGGTTTCCAAACACACGCTTGATCGCCGCCGTTTCAGTCTGATCATTGCTTTTGGTACCGGTGCCGTGCGCGTTGAGGTAGTCGACGTCCTCGGCATTCAGCCCGGCATCGGCAAGGCAGGCGCGCATCGCCGACGCTGGCCCCTCGACAGATGGCGCGGCAATGTGGAAGGCATCGGCGGAAAGGCCGACGCCGGCGATCTCGGCAAGAATTGTGGCACCACGCCTCGTGGCATGCTCGTAGCTTTCCAGCACGGCCATGCCCGCACCCTCGCCCAGCACCAGGCCCTTCCTATCGGCGGAGAAGGGCCGGCAGGTATCGGGTGAAAGCACGCGCATTGCTTCCCATGCTTTCAGCACGCCCCATGCGAAGGGTGCGTCGCTGCCTCCGGAAACCATTACGTCGGCCCGGCCCAGCTTGATCTGGTCCACCGCCGAGGCGATCGCATGGTTGGCCGAGGCACATGCGGAGGTCACCCCGAAGACCGGCCCGCGCAAGCCGAGGCTCAAGCTCACCTGGCCGGCGGCGGCGCTTGGCATCGTTTTGGGTACAGCGAGGATGCCAACTCGCCTCGCGCCGTCCAAAAGGAGGGCCCGGTAAGTTTCCTCCATCACATCCCAGCCCAAGCCGCCGACGCCCACTGTCGCGCCGAAGCGATGGGCATTCCCCTCGTCGCAGGAAAGTCCGGCCTGCCGCATGGCTTCGCGCGCTGCAAGCACGGCGAGCAAGCTGAAGCGGGCCATGGAGACGAACTGCTTGCGATTGATGTCGTGCTGGGGCAGCGCCTTGATCTCAGCGCCGGTCATGCCCTCCAGGTCATGAAGCTCGGAATTGGCGATCGGGCCGATGGCGGAGCGGCCTTCGCGCATCTCTTTCCACATAGAGGCGGCGTCGGTGCCCAGTCCGCACAGGCCGCCCACTCCGGTGATAACGACGCGCCTGTCCATTCAAGCCTCCTTCGCAAGCAAGCCGCGGACGGCTTCCACGACGTCGCCGACATTCTTGAGATTGGACCAGGCATCGGCCGTGTTCATGTCGATCTTGATGCCGTAGGCCTGCTCCACATCCCAGAGGACGTCCGCCAAACCCAGCGAATCAAACCCGAGCGCGTCCAGTTCCGTGGCGATTGTTATCTCGCCGACGAATGACGTAGGCATTCCCTCACCGCTCTCCGACTCGGCGCGTTTCTTGATCAGGGCAATGACGTCCGTTGCGAATTGATCGGCCATTCTGTTTCCTGTCTTTCTTTCCCGCGTTTCGACCTGGACGCGGCTCAGTTCCTGAGGCGCGCCGCGTCGCGAAAGCCATCACGCTTGGGCAACTGACAAAGCCCAATGCTCATAAAGCCGGATCAGGTCCGGCCGGTGTGTGGCGTAGGTGCAGTATGACGATGTGAGCCGCTACACCGTGCGCGTCTCCCAGTCTGTCCATAGGCTCGGAAGAAGTCGGACCCGGTCAGTTGCAACTCCCTTTCCCAGCACTCCACTGCCCGGTAGAGCGCATGAAAAATCTCCTTTCGGGCGGTTTCTTAAGACGCTCGCCACGCCATGAGGCAGTGGGGGCATCGGTGTGCGTCAGGTGCTTCTGCCCATGCAGGATTCCAGAACATTGATGAAATCGTTTGTTTCGATGAAAGGCATCCACACTTTGGATAGTTGACCACGCGTTTCAAAGATCGTGAACTACATCTCGTCGTTGTGCTCGACGCACTCCCGACAGAGCGCAACCTCATGGGCGCGGCATGCAGGATTAACCGAGCCCAGCCGGTCATGAGTGCGGCCGGCGCTCGGCTGCTCGATTATTTGCGCGATAAGCTCGCGACCATGTCCGCGGAGGTATTCAAACTTAACGCTGCGTCCGGGAGCTCTTGCCCTCCAGTTCGCGACGCTCTCCCGCCCATCCAGTGCTCGTTTATTTCGTCGGATAGTTTGACCCGGCTCTACCGAATCGCCGCTTCAGGATCATTCTTCCCGATTTCGTCACGCTCGTATTTTCTGCCGCGTCCTACACCGATTGGGCGCGAACAAAACTGAGCGCCTTGGAACCCGAACCCGTGCGTCGTGACCGGGAGCATCCGGGGCGAACTCATCCGCTCGGGGGCATCGCATCACCGGACGGCGACAGGCACGGTCGACCGGCATCTCGGCATCGGCTGGGAATTCGTCCATGGTCTGCATTGGCGACGACGCTTCCTGAGGCCACGTAGCCCTTATGCCAAGCTGGGCGCCCGGTTTGCGGCATCCGTGCCTACCCTCTTCGGACCTCGTGGGTTCCAACCGGCGACGAGGCGTGCATAGGCGCCCTCGGCCTGCTCCACCCAGCGGCGCTCTTCTTCCCGGTGGCTCTTTATGTTGTAGGCGTGCGCTCCCTTTTGGCCGCGCACAGCCTTGCTCCCGGCCTTGAGTTCCACATCGCGCAAGCTTCTTGGCATGCAGGGAGGGTCGAGCCTACGCGTAACTCTCGCCCTTCTCAACAGATGACAGATCACGACAGAGAGTTTGCGTGCGGTTGCCACGGCCGCGACATGCTGTCCGCGCCGGGCTCGCACGCCGCAGGGAGAAGGCTCGCAACGGTCCGGGAGCACGAGCGGCCGCCCAGGCCGCCTCGACGAGCATGCCGCGCGCATGACCACGGCCCTGCTTGGTGATCCGCCCATGGTAGGCCGGACCTGGCCGGACTGCTGGACGCTTGGGTTCAACCCGAGATAGGTCACGAGCTTCTGCGGATCGTCGAAGCGCGACACGTCGCCGATCGCCGCCCTTCATCGCCAGCGCGACGGTGATGTCGACGCCGGGAATGGTCATCAGCCGCTTCACGCCTTCATCCTCGAGAGCCGAGCGGACAAGATCGCGTTCGATGACCTGGAGGTCTTCGCCCAATCGGTCGAACTCGCGCAGATGCCCATCGATCGCGAGGCGCTCGTCCTGCGGTACGACCTGCTCGATTACCAGGTCCGACCCTTGGCGCCGCACAGGTCGGCATGCGGGCAGGACGGATCAGGTGGCTATGAAGGATCGACTGGATGACGCTCTTCAATCGAGATCTCTGTCGGACAATCTGATTGCGCCGTGTCACCTGTCGACGCAGAGCCTGCGTCGGCTCGTCCGCAATCCAGACTTCTGGCAAGAAGCCGCTGGCATAGAGCTGCGCAAGAACGTCGGCGTCGATCGTCGTTTTGATCTTGGCATAGGCAACGATAAACACCTGTTTCGGCTTGGCGATCCCCACCTTCTTCACATGCGGCGCAATCACAGCTGCAGCGGACGTCGCGCTGCCGGTGGCCTCGATCACCCCGACATCGTTCGGCGACAGCTTCGCGGCGAACGCCGCCAGCAGATCGCGCCGCATGTCGACGCGGCCGAGTCGCCTGAGCCTGCCCTCCTCCCATGCCACTGCTTCGGCGAAGGCGCGGTGAATATCCAGTCCGATGATAAGCATGCCCGTTCCTCCTTCTTGGCTCGGTCAAAGACGGGAGCTGGCGGGCAACACGACATCTACTGATCCGCGCTCGCAGCGCATCCGGGAAAGTCGCCAGGGGCGGCCATGTAACGAGCTCGGGCTCTCAGCCCACGGTCTATTGACGGCCTGCCTGCACCTTTGTGCTCCCGGTGCCCCACGTCCCGGATGGGCTCACCATAAGGGCGTTCCAAAACAAGAACAGCAGGACGAGAAGACACCACAGATCACATACCGGATAGCGGCAAGGCCAAGCGCTTCGTTCAGATAGGCTTGCGCCAATGGGCTTAGGCCGAGCCTACAACAGCTCTCAAAAACGCTGCCGGACTGCTGCATTGGCTCGCCGATACAATTGGCACAGGCCTCACGGCAGCTTAGGATCAAACCGCCCATCAGTCGCCTCGGACTGGAAAGGTGCACCCTATTAGATTCCACGCCCAGCTAGGTCGGGGCCGCCGAAGACGCTGGTTGATAGCCCGGCGCCATCGGCCCGGCGTTTCAAACTGCCAATCTCTGACCTGCACAGTACGAACGATTGCTCGCTTCGGCAGATCACGCGGCTCATATGTCGGACCTTAACGTCATCCATCATAAACTTTTTGCGACAAAAGATTGCAAGAATGCTAAATTGTTAAAGTCGTTTGTTTCGGTTAAAGGCATCCATCCCATGGATGGCTGATGACATGCGTTTCAAAGGACTTGATCTAAATCTCCTCGTTGTGCTCGACGCACTCCTGACGGAGCGTAATCTCTCGGCGGCGGCACGCAGGATCAACCTGAGTCAGCCCGCCATGAGTGCGGCCGTCGCCCGACTGCGCGATTATTTCCGCGATGAACTGTTTACGATAAGAGGTCGCGAACGATTTCTAACCCCGCGTGCGGCAGCATTTGCCCCCGCAGTTCGCGACGCTCTCCAGCACATCCAGTGCTCGATTATTTCTTCGGATCCGTTTGACCCAGCTCGAGCCGATCGCCTCTTCAGGATCATTCTTTCCGATTTCGTCACGCTCGTGTTTTTCGAAAAGCTTGTGGAGCGTATTTCACGGGAAGCCCCCGCCGTCAGCTTCGAACTGCTGCCTGTCGACGATAGCCCCGATGAGCTTCTCCGGCGCGGTGACGTCGATTTTCTAATTCTACCGGATATGTTCACGTCGAGTGTGCATTCAAGCATTGCGCTGTTTGACGAGAAGCTCGTGTGCGTAGGCTGTCCCACAAACAAGCAGCTGCCACAGCAGCTTACATTCGAGAGATACATGTCGATGAGGCACGTCGCGGTCAGGTTCGGGCGTACGATGAAGCCGTCTATCGAGGAATGGTTTTTGCTTGAGCATGGCCTTAAGAGACGTGTCGAGGTCGCCGTGCAGGGCTTCAGCATGATTCCACCTATGGTGTCCGGCACAGCTCGTATAGCGACCATGCCCTTACGGCTGGTCAGGCATTTCGAAAAAACGTTCCCCCTGCGGGTTATCGAACTTCCGCTGCCATTTCCCACATTCACCGAGACCCTCCAATGGCCGGCCCTCCACAATAGCGATCCGGCAAGCATCTGGATGCGGGAGATAATGATACAGGAGGCATCTCGGATGGCTGCCCCGCTGTGAACCCTCGGAAAATTCAGGCGCACCTATAGTCACTACACCTGTCACCATCTACTTTGACGACAATAGCCCTCGCCGGATAAAGTCGATGCTGGCGGCAAGTGCGCCTGCGAGATCGTCCAGAGAATGGACTTCCTCGATCAGCTCGAACGAGAAAGGTCCCGCGTAGCCGCCATCCAGCAGCGCCTGAATCTGGCTGCCATTGTCGGAACCTGCAAGAAAGCGATCGGGGTAAATCCAGAAGGTCGGGTCGTTTACGCTTGAAATGTGCACCAGGCCGGTAAGCTCGCAGAACAGGCATGTCTCCCCGGCCAGGGTGTGGTGGAACGTGTCGTGCACGAGGCGAAAGACGGACTGGCCATCAACCGCGGCAACGGCCTCGGCCGCTTCCTTCTTTGATCGAAGCGAGCAGGTTCGGAAACCCAGCGGCTCGATGAGACCGATCAGACCCCGCGACTGGAGGATTGGCTTGATCTCGTTTAGAGCGAAACGAAGATTGTCCTGGCGCTCGCTATTGGTGGGCCACGAGCTGCGGTTGGCCGGCACCAACACGAGCGTCTCTGCCCCGCACGCCGTCGCATAATCGGCGAGGTTGCTTGCCTCGGCCTGACGCGTTGGAGTCCAGTCGTTGAACCGCTGCAAGGCGTTGACAGAGATGATCGTGACGCCCGCTTCGGTAGCGGCAAACCGAACGTCCGCAGCCGGAATGCCGCGTGCGACAGGATTGCTGAAATGAGGGTAACGGATTTGGACGTCGGTCAGGCCTTGGTCACGGGCAAGCGCGAAAAGCGCACTGACGTCAAGGCGGGGCGCCGCCATGTGATCGAGTGCAAAGCGGGGCGATACCTGGCGCATTGCTTGACTTTCCTTCCATGAAGCGCGGCTGCCATTTCGGCATCCGGCTTCTTTCAAGACGGAACCACGCCGGTTCACAGATCGGACAGAGACGGCCGAGTCAATCGAGCTTTCCTTTCATCGGTGAAAGGAAAATGGGCGCTCATGATAGAAATCCATCAAGGTCAAATATTTTCCGGAAGATAAATGTCGAACGGCAGAAATGTCTGCCCCGGGCTCTCCGCGACGCCGGCTTTGATGGCCCGCTCCATTGCCATTATCAGCTCCTGGCAAAGTCGGCGCATTGGCGTGCCGACCGCCATCGTCAAGATGTCATCCGCAAGCGCCCCACGTGACTGCGGCGTCATTTCACTCACGATCGCGACGAGATCCTGACCGCTCCCCTCTTCTCGGAGCGCGGAAATTGCTCCCTCTATACCCCCGCCGGCCATATAGAAGCCGACGAGCTCTGGTTCCCGCTGCATAAGATCCAGCAATTTTTCGTAAGTGAGCTGCCGTTCATCAAGGTTCACGAGCGGATCAAGCACCTCGAATTTGGGCGCGTTCTCACGAAAATAGGCACGAAAGGCCGTTTCCCGCGTCGCATGCGCCTGGAAGCGATGGCTTCCGACAAACACCGCCACCTTGCCGGGCCGTTTTGCGGCCTTGGAAAACACCCAAGCGGCAGTCCGTCCGACCTTGCTGTTGTTGAGGCCGATGTAGCCCTCGCGCACGCCATCGGCGAAGTCGGATAACAGCGAAAATACCGGGATACCTTTCGCCTTGAGCTCCTCGACTGATGCTGTGATTTTCGGGTGATCGGCCGCCACCATGGCGATCGCCTGGCAGCGGCTTCCAAGGTCCTTAAGAAGCGGGAGCAGGTCACGCGGCAAATGTGACTGCGCGAACTCGATGATCGGAAGGCCGTGGAAGGATTTAGCCATACTGACCGACTCTTCAATATTGCGAGCGAAATCTTGGTAAAAATCGTGGGCAGGTTTTCTCAAGATGAAGCCCAGCTTGTAGTGCGGCAGGTGCTGCTGCAAGCGCTGTTTGATGAGACCGGCAGCATGATAGCCGATCGCGTGCGCGGCCGCATGGACCCGCTGGGCGGTCTCCTCTCGCACCGGAAGGCGGACGTTCAGAACCCGATCGACTGTTGCTACGCTGACTCCGGCTTCGCGGGCGAGATCGGCAATTGTGACGCGCTTTCCCCTAGCGATTCTGATCGGCCGGTCCTCCGTCATCCGGTGCGATCCCGCGACGGCTTGGGGCGGCAAGCTGAAATAGTTACCACACCCCACGGTTGATAACGCATTCGACGAACAGCGCTCCATGCGGACCCAGATGAGTTTCCGTGAACCGTTCGTTTGCTTAGGGGCTTCATGGTGTTGTATTACTCTCCGCGTTAGTACACTATTTCCAGCGCTCTTTGGAGGCCGGCAATTCGACTGCTGTGAAGGCCGTGACTTACACGTCGCGCTATTGCTTGCTTGCGGGGAGCCCGTTTGATGTAACCCTAACCGCGGAAAGCGGCTTCCATCCGGGACTGGTCCAATTCGCCTTCCCAGCGAGCGACAACGAGCGATGCCACCGCATTACCGACTAAATTCGTCAGCGCGCGGCATTCCGACATGAAGCGGTCCACGCCAAGAATTAGAGCCATTCCGGCAACGGGAACACTCGGCACGACAGACAGAGTAGCGGCCAATGTGATGAAGCCGGCGCCGGTGACGCCTGCCGCACCCTTCGAGGAAAGCATCGCAATTAGCAGCAGGAGGATCTGATCGGCAATTGACAAATCTGTGTTCGTCGCCTGCGCGATGAAGAGGGCGGCGATCGTCATGTAGATATTGGTGCCGTCCAGATTGAATGAGTATCCAGTAGGGATGACGAGACTTACGACCGAACGCGCGGCGCCGGCCTTCTCCATCTTCTCCATGAGCGAGGGCAGCGCGGCCTCCGAGGAGGACGTTGCCAGGACAAGCAGCAGCTCGTCCTTGATGTAGCGGACAAGAGAAAAGATCGAGAAGCCGTTGCAGCGGCAGACCACGCCGAGAACCCCGAACACGAAGAGGAAGGCGGTCAGATAGAACGTCGCGACCAGTATCGCGAGGTTGGCCACCGAACCGATTCCGTATTTGCCGATCGTAAAGGCCATAGCGCCGAAGGCGCCGATGGGTGCAGCCTTCATCAGAATGCCGACGAGCTTAAAAATGGGGGCGGTGAGCGCCTGGAGAAAGGTAACGACCGGCCTGCTCGTCTCTCCGGTCATCGCCAGAGCAATGCCGAACAAGACCGAGAAGAACAAGACTTGCAGGATGTCGCCTTCCGCGAAGGCACTGGCAATCGTTGACGGGATGATGTTCATCAGGAAGCTGGTCACGGACTGCTCGTGAGCCGTGGCCACATAGCCCTTAACGGCTTCGACATCGAGCGAGGCCGGATCGATGTTGAGGCCGGCGCCAGGCTGAACGATATTCGCGACAATCAGCCCGACAACGAGTGCAAGCGTCGAGAAGGTAAGGAAATAAACCATCGCCTTGGCGGCAACTCGGCCGACCTTCTGCAGATCGCTCATGCCGGCAATGCCGGTCGCAATTGTCAGGAAGATGACAGGTGCGATAATCATCTTGATGACTTTGATGAAGGCATCGCCGAGCGGCTTCAGGCTTTGGCCGGTTTCCGGATAGAGGTAGCCAATTGCGGCTCCAAGGACCATGGCGGCAAGTACCTGCACGTAGGTCCGGGCAAAATGGCGCTTGCGGGGCGCTGCGATCGCGCGGGGGACTCTTGGAACCAACATCGTTTCTCTCTCCCTGACCGGATCGGGGTGGGGGCTCCTCCTTCTCCCATGCTGCGCTCCGGTCGAGCGCTGCTGTCATCTCGGAGCAAGCGCCGTGCCAACTGGACGCCTGTCCCGTCCAGCGAGATTGGTGCAGTTGCGCACTGGAACCCTCCACCTTGCCGGAATTCTGCACTCGAGGCTCGCCAAAGATCGCGTCTGAGGAAGTGCTTCATCAGAGAGGGAATTGACCAGGTCGCCTTGCGCCCGTGCCCTTTGATGTTCGCCGCAGATCGACTGCCGGTTGCCTTGGTGACTTTGGTTTGTCAGTTTTGGAACGGAATGCGCGCAAACTGCAGGATATCCTACACGCCCATCAGAGCACGCGGTACAAGCGATTAAGCGTAGGAGCGCATTGAATCTCCGAGGTCAAAAAATCTTGAATAAGGTCCGCGTGCGAAGTGAATCCGCAACTCGTCAAAGTTCTCCACCGTTTGATCAAGCGGTCGCGTTTCCTGGCGCTGCAAGATGGCGTTATCTGATGGCTCAAGCGCTGGAACGCCCAGGAAATCCCAAACCGCTCCCAAGCATTGGGCAGGTTCGTGAAGTAGGCTCTCGTATTCCATTACAAGCAGGTTGGTCGACGTGAAGGAGTCCATAACGCGAGCGTGAAAATCGTCGGCGGCTTTGAAATAAGCCTCACAGTCGGCGATTGACAACCTGACGCTCGGTGGCCGAGCGGTATCGTTGTCCGAGCTGAACTTCAGCCACTGACCGCTTTCCCTGGCCTGCACAAAGGATCGGAGCGATTCCAATACGTTTCGGCGAACAACGAGGATGACCTTGAGTGCTGGCCAACGAGCTAATTCCGCAAAGAATGCTGGACGCTCGCGAAACTGAGGTTCATTGATCTTGCAGCCAAGATGCGTCACATTCTTGTAGTCGCGCATAGGGCAGCGCACATAGGCAAGCTCAAGAAGCTCGCGATCCGTGCCTAGCAGGCGATCCGTGCTGGGCCAATTGGGATCATATTCGTTTAGCAACTCACCGTTACTCAGAACGGTCGGATGCTCGTTTAGCAATTCTTCTAAATAGTGTGTTCCGGTCCTTGGCATAGCAAGGATCACAAAAGGCTCAGGAGTTGGTTCGTTGTGGGTCATTGCATGTGTATCCAACTAAATAATGGCCGCGACGGTCTGGGGACGCGCACAAGAAGCTTGGCTGCTATCGCTTGAACGCTCCGGGTGGGTCCGCGCGCCTCACCACCCAGCCTGTACTCCGAGGTGTGGTCGCGAAGATGGGCGCGTGCCTGCAGCGGCTGGGTGGCGCCCGGCTTCGGCGTTGTTGTACCACTCGCGATTCCTGGCACACGCATGCCTCCGGGCCGCTGGGGGCAGTTTGCAATCCGGCATTGCGGACCTCCTTCTCGTTGATGGGCGTAGGTAAGCGTCAACGCATTAGTCGTCGATGAAACAGTCCAGCCGACAGAAAAAAAGGCAATACAGCGAACATGCAAAGTGCGCCTATATGCAGCCCTACATTGTCGCCCAGGCGGCCGAGCATCACCGGACGGATTAGATCGATAGAATTCGCCAGCGGCGAGAAGGCCGCAATCTGCTGAAACACTCCTGGCAATTGGCCGACTGGAAAAACCGCGCCCGAAAGGAACAGCATGGGTGTGATGACAAGCGTCTGATAGAAAATAAAATAGTGATAACTGGGCGCGAGCGCGATGACGAGCATGGCCAGGCTCGCAAAGGCGAACCCGGTGAGAGCGATGACCGGCAGCACGTAGAGAACCGACGTCCACGCGGCATAACCTAGCGCGGCGGCAACAATCGCAATTGTCGTACCGGCCAGAAAGGCCTTTGTGGCTGCCCAGGTCAATTCACCGAGAACGATGTCGCCGAGGGTAAGTTGTGTGTGCAGGATTGCTTCCCAAGTGCCCTGATCGCGCATTCGACCGAAAACCGCGTAAATTGTTTCGAAGGTTGATGCTGTCATCGCGCTCGTCGCAACCATGCCGGCTGCCAGAAAGGCGATGTAGGATGCACCTTCGATGCGGCCTACCAACAGTCCAAGGCCAGTGCCGAGCCCGAAAAGGTAAATCATCGGATCAGCAAGGGTGCCGAGCATTGAAGCAAATGCCACCTTCTTCCATGCCAGATGATTGCGGCGCCACACCGCGATCCAGTTCCAGGCGTTGGCGGGTAGAGCGGCCGCAAAACGTTCACCCATTGCTCACTTCTCCATCTCACGTCCGGTTAACCTCAAGAAAACGTCCTCCAGACTGGGTGGACGCTCTAGAATACGCAGACCCGCTCGACCGCGAAGCTGGATGCGCACATCCTCCGGCTCAGGCGCATAGCAAAAGAGCGTCTCGCCGCTTACCTCGACACGCTGAACGTACGGTCTGATCAGCGAAATCAGCTCCTGTGGATTGCCGCCGAAGATCTCGATCACGTTGCACCCAATGTACTCGTCGATCAGCGCATGAGGACTGCCCTCGGCGATCTTGCGTCCCCGCTCGAGAACACACAGCCGATCACAAAGCCGCTCAGCCTCTTCCATGAAATGGGTGGTCAAAATGATCGTTTTTCCGCTCGCCAGCAGGAAACGAAGTCGCTCCCAGATCAGATGGCGGGCATGCGGGTCGAGGCCGGTCGTGGGCTCATCCATCACAAGCAACTGGGGGTCGTTGATCAGAGCACGTGCCAGCGTCAGGCGCCGCTTCATCCCGCCGGATAGCAGGCCGACACGTGAATCCGCCTTGCTCTCAAGGCGAGCGAACTCGAGGAGCCGTGGGATGACGGCGTTGATCTCTCTTGTACTCATGCCGAAGTAGCGCCCGAACACCAACAGGTTCTCGCGTACCGTAAATTCCAGGTCGAGATTGTCGAACTGCGGGACCACGCCTATGCCCTTGCGGGCCAAGCGGCTGCGTGCCGGCACTGGTAGACCGAGGACTGTTATATCACCCGCGTCAGGCCGGGTCATACCGAGGAGCATACGCGCAATCGTGCTCTTGCCTGCGCCGTTCGGCCCCAGCAGACCGAAGCACTCTCCCGATGCAACGGTGAAGGACAGCCCGTCCACAACGAGCTTGTTTCCGAATAATTTGGTTACGCCGGTAAGGTCGATTGCTACATTGGACATGCGTCTATCTCAAGCGGAATGAGTCCGATTGGCCACCGGCAGCTTACTTGCGAATTCTGGTTCAGAGCAGGCCACCGCCTTGAGATGGCACCTTTGGAAAGTCGCGGCCGGAGCGACGCGTGTATCGCTTCCGCCAAAGAATAACGTCAAGATGCCACGTGTCGCTTCCAGATAGTTCCCGTTCTGACCATAGGTAACTCGAAAGCTTCACCCCGTGTCGACTGACACAACTTACTCGGTCACTCGGCGCTGCAAGGCCGTCAGACTTCACCAGCTGTGAGCGAAAGATCTGCAGTATGAAGTGACTCCGCAATTCCAGAATTGCCCGCAGCATTTGCTCCGGCAAGCGGCATCGCGCTTGTGATTTCCTTTGTGCTCCTGTTGGGCAGGGGAACACTTTTACGCGACAGCCAATCGCTATTGCTCAATGTACACAGGGCGTAAGCCTTCAAGGGGATCAACAGGAATATCCTGATTAACGCGTGCATTGAATAGCCGATGAATCGAAGCTGCCGAGTGCGGAAAGATAACACCGTAGATCTGATTATGGTCATCGTGACAATAGCCAGCACCGTCCACCAATTTACTGTATGTGAAAATAGTAGCTCACCGAGCGCCGTTACTACCGCGATGCCGAGCAACAATGGGCCGAGATTCTCTCCCATCACATCCAAAGTTAGATAGCGATCCAGGCCACGCAGTAGACCTCGCGCAAGCATCGTGTCCCGGAAGGTGCTTCGTGCCCAGCGGAGTTGTTGGCGCAAATAAGGTCCCATCTTGTCCGGAACGACTGTCGCCGCGACGGCACCTGGAACGTACTCGGTTCGAAAGCCTGCTTTCAGCATGAGGATCGTAAGATGACGGTCTTCACCGAAGTCGCTTGGTTTCCCCCTGAACAGCTGCGTCTCGTATTGATCCAGCAGAGAAAGGAGACAAGACCGGCGGTACATTGCACATGGGCCGCAGCAGCACATGACCGCACCAAAGCGACCTTGCGCCGCGCGCTCCTCATTGCAAGCCAGCCAGTATTCCATATCGATCAATCGGGTCAACCAAGTGTCGCTGCGGTTGTATGCCGTCAGCTGGCCCATGGCCGCTCCGACCATGGAATCCCGCATTTTTACTGCAAGCTTTGTGATGACGTCGGACGCAAGTGTCGTGTCAGAGTCGACGCTGAGCACGAAATCTCCAGATGAGCGGCGGATGGCGGCGATCTGCGCCTTGCGTTTGCCAACATTCTCGCGGAGCAGAATGAAATTGAATCTCGGGTCGCCCTCGTAGGCGTGATGTACCGGGATGACGGCATTACGATTTCCAGAACCGTCGTCAACCAGATAGACCTGAAATGTTCCGGCGTAATCTTGATTTGCAATGGAAGCTAAACACGCCGCGAGTGTGCGCGGGTCCTCATTGTAGCAGGGGATAATGACATCCACGCTCGGCCAACGGTCGGATCCGAACAAGCTTTCCGACGGCGGCGTAACATTTTCCGGTTGGGAGTAGACCGCTTGCATGCCTCTGTAAACAGTCGAGAGCACCGCATAAGACGAAACGGCAACAGTACTGGCTGTGGTGAGAAGGTCCATAGGATCTCTGTTTGTTCAGGGGTGTTGAGGAAGTGATCGGATTACAAATCCGCGGCCGTGCAATTCTGGAATTAGGCGTGACAACGCTGTCACCGTCTGGTCGCGCAGACTGGCTTGATTGCCTGGTTGCAATTCGTCGGGAGCGCACCCGTCGTGCAACAGCACGATTGCGCCCGGCCGGATATCGGCGAGCACTCTGTCGACGATGGCGTCAACGCCGGGGCGAGACCAGTCGCGTGGATCAATGGACCAATGGACGGGCGCCAATGCCGCACCCGCTGATGCAGCGATTACTTCTTCGGTCCAGATGCCATACGGTGCACGAAAGTACCGAACCATGGCCTGCGGGCAAGCCATCCCTATGACTCTGTTTGCCTCAACTATCTGGCAGTCGACTTCGACGGACCCGCATTTGGCCAGGTCCGGATGAGTCATCGTGTGGTTGGCTATACCGTGCCCGTCTGTAATAATTCGGCGAACGAGTTCCGGCTCGTCGGCCGCGTAGGCCCCAACAACGAAGAAGGTCGCCGTCACCTGATGTTGCGCCAGCACATTGAGTATCTGCGGTGTGAAAAATGAATTGGGACCATCGTCAAACGTCAGATAGACGCTGCGCTCTGCAGTGCCATCGGCATTGTCACTCTGCCCTTCGCATATGTAGTCCAGAGGCTTCATAGTTCCGGACCGTTCCGGTCGATCAGGGTACCGGACGGCCACTCGTCCATCGAGCGTCCGATCGGCGAAACCAACACGAGTACGTCTTCCAGGCGCGTGGGCGGCAGGTCGGGATGCACATCTGGACGGGTCGATCGTACGCGAACGCCCGACACAATGTTCGCGAGGCCGGCTCTGCAGAATCTTTCGACATGGTTTCGCAGCGCGTGCCGAACCGTGCCGAAAGCGAATGGAACACCCAACTGATGGAGCACTGGGTACGCCACGCGCATCGAAAAACCGATTCCGAGCCCTTCAAGATCCGGACGAACCGCGTACAGGCCCAATTCAGCGACGATCAAGTCGACCTCGCCAACTTTGATGAAGCGCCGCAGCATGCCGATGTGAGCCGCTACCCCATGCGCGTCGTAGCCGATTGCGCGGAATTCCGGCCTCGCGCCGGCCCAACTGCGGCCGCCTTCGAATGGCTCCGCGTTGAAGGCGCCAGTCCGTCCATAGGTCTTTCGAAAAAAGTCGGAGAGTTCGACATGGTCGGCCAGTTGCAGCTCATTTTCCCAGCACAACTTCCAATCGACATTCGGGCGCATGGAAGACCTCACCTTGGAGCTGTCTGGTTGAGATAAATGTCCAAGCATTGGTTAAATAATTGGCATCGCACCAACGGGGCGTAACTTGTGGAGACCGCCGAAAGACCAAGCCGTAATGCAGATGCGACTGACTTTGTGCGCCCCGCACACCAGATGATGCTCCTCGGATCCAACGCAACCATGGGAACTACCTATCTTTCCAACTTGAAGCGCCTCTATGGGACCTGCAGCAAAAACGGTAAAATCCTTTGTTTAGATGAAAGGTATCCACGCTTTGGATAACTGGGCGAATGCGTTCCATATGGCTGGTCAATTATCGTCGTCACGCTCGAGGCACTTCTGACGAAGCGCAAAGCTCACGCCCGCGGCACGCGCGGCCGTTGCCGGGCCGCGCGATTATCTCCGTAAGAGCCGAGCGGAGCTCAGACACGACGATTGATCAGAATCTGATTCGCGGGTTCAGTATCTCTTTCGTGTATCCAGCTCTGGGCTGTCCTTTGGCGGGAGTTAGGTTCGCCCAGGTTCTGAGCCTGGGGCGTCGGCCCGTTCGCCGCACAGGCTCCTTCGCACATCGTCGAGGCCGAGAAAGAGGGGGCCACACAGCTCCCCCTGTACTTTCCACCACCCGACACCAGCGCTCACCCAGGGCGCCGGCCTTGCTCACCTCAACGGATAGCGCACTCGCGCCGCTTCACGATTAAAAGAATTCTACAAGCAGATGCCTGTTTGATCGTGAGACGTCCGCTGCCAATTCCCGCATCGCAGAGGCAGCCAATAGCGCTCGCTTCACATAGTGGTCCGGCAAGCAGCTAGATACGACAGGTGACCTCAAATGAGGCGTCTTGCATGGCTTCTACACCTGCCTGAATGCCAGAACTGCGTTCGTACCGCCCATGGCGAAGGCGTTGCTCATGGCGACGCGCACCTTGCGCTCGCGCGGCACATTGGGTGTGATGTCGAGGTCGCAAGCGGGATCTGGCTCGCGATAGTTGGCGGTCGGCGGCACGACGTCCTCTTGGATTGCCATCACGCAGGCGATCATTTCAAGCGCGCTCGCTGCGCCGAGGCAATGCGCGTGCGTGGACTTGGTGGAAGAGATGGACATCAAATAAGCGTGGTTTCCAAACACACGCTTGATCGCCGCCGTTTCAGTCTGATCATTGCTTTTGGTACCGGTGCCGTGCGCGTTGAGGTAGTCGACGTCCTCGGCATTCAGCCCGGCATCGGCAAGGCAGGCGCGCATCGCCGACGCTGGCCCCTCGACAGATGGCGCGGCAATGTGGAAGGCATCGGCGGAAAGGCCGACGCCGGCGATCTCGGCAAGAATTGTGGCACCACGCCTCGTGGCATGCTCGTAGCTTTCCAGCACGGCCATGCCCGCACCCTCGCCCAGCACCAGGCCCTTCCTATCGGCGGAGAAGGGCCGGCAGGTATCGGGTGAAAGCACGCGCATTGCTTCCCATGCTTTCAGCACGCCCCATGCGAAGGGTGCGTCGCTGCCTCCGGAAACCATTACGTCGGCCCGGCCCAGCTTGATCTGGTCCACCGCCGAGGCGATCGCATGGTTGGCCGAGGCACATGCGGAGGTCACCCCGAAGACCGGCCCGCGCAAGCCGAGGCTCAAGCTAAGATGGACGGAAGCGGCGCTGGGCATCACCTTTACTCCAGTGAAGAGTTCAGCACGGATTGCGCTACCCAAAAGCAGTGAGCGGTAAGTTTGTTCTGTTGCGTATGAACCGGTAAATCCGACGCCCACTGTCGCGCCGAAGCGATGGGCATTCCCCTCGTCCCAGGAAAGTCCGGCCTGCCGCATGGCTTCGCGCGCTGCAAGCACGGCGAGCAAGCTGAAGCGGTCCATGGAGATGAGATGCCCCCGGTTGATGTCGTGCTGGGGCAGCGCCTTGATCTCAGCGCCGGTCATGCCCTCCAGGTCATGAAGCTCGGAATTGGCGATCGGGCCGATGGCGGAGCGGCCTTCGCGCATCTCTTTCCACATAGAGGCGGCGTCGGTGCCCAGTCCGCACAGGCCGCCCACTCCGGTGATAACGACGCGCCTGTCCATTCAAGCCTCCTTCGCAAGCAAGCCGCGGACGGCTTCCACGACGTCGCCGACATTCTTGAGATTGGACCAGGCATCGGCCGTGTTCATGTCGATCTTGATGCCGTAGGCCTGCTCCACATCCCAGAGGACGTCCGCCAAACCCAGCGAATCAAACCCGAGCGCGTCCAGTTCCGTGGCGATTGTTATCTCGCCGACGAATGACGCAGGCATTCCCTCACCGCTCTCCGACTCGGCGCGTTTCTTGATCAGGGCAATGACGTCCGTTGCGAATTGATCGGCCATTCTGTTTCCTGTCTTTCTTTCCCGCGTTTCGACCTGGACGCGGCTCAGTTCCTGAGGCGCGCCGCGTCGCGAAAGCCATCACGCTTGGGCAACTGACAAAGCCCAATGCTCATAAAGCCGGATCAGGTCCGGCCGGTGTGTGGCGTAGGTGCAGTATGACGATGTGAGCCGCTACACCGTGCGCGTCTCCCAGTCTGTCCATAGACTCGGAAGAAGTCGGACCCGGTCAGTTGCAACTCCCTTTCCCAGCACTCCACTGCCCGGTAGAGCGCATGAAAAATCTCCTTTCGGGCGGTTTCTGTTCTGCCCATGCAGGATTCCAGAACATTGATGAAATCGTTTGTTTCGATGAAAGGCATCCACACTTTGGATGGTTGACACGCGTTTCAAAGATCGTGAACTACATCTCGTCGTTGTGCTCGACGCACTCCCGACAGAGCGCAACCTCATGGGCGCGGCATGCAGGATTAACCGAGCCCAGCCGGTCATGAGTGCGGCCGGCCGGGTCGGGCGATAGGCAGTCATGCCCTGCCCTTCCTGCGGGTCAAGCACTCCGAAAAAACATTTCCCCCATAAATGCTAGATCTTCCGTTGCCTTTTCGCGGGCTTCTGCGTGAGGTGAGGCACGCCATCCATGGCATGTGGCACACGCACGCGATGCCAGTGCACGGTCGTTTTCTCGGCAAGGCCGTTCTCTACCTCGACCCGCACGCGCTCGCCCTGACGGACCCGGATTTCCGGGCCTGGAACGGGCCTTCGGCGCGCAATCGAGCCCGGTTCACCCGGCCCAATGGCGTCCACTTTGGGGGCGCATGCACTGCAGACCCGCTGGACCTGATCCGGGAGAGGATGGGCGCGGCGATTGGAATAGCTATGAAAGCGCATCGGACCGTGGAACTGCGCGCGCAGACTTTCGGAGGAAGGCTCGCTTTTAAACGTTATCGTGCAACTCTGACCGTTCTTCGCCTTGGCGGGTGCCGCGGAAGAATCCCGGGTTCTGCGAGCGCTGCGAGAACACCTGCGGTCGATCCTGTACCACAATCTCGCGAAGCTCGATGCTCTCTACAAACGATGTCTTGGATTCTCACGCCCTTATTTCAGCACTTCGCTCGCTTGCCCGACTCGGCCGCGGTCAGCCTTCACCGCCAATTTTATTGGCGCAGCGACGTTCCTATCGGTTCAGGCGAAGCTTCTTGAACCTGCCGCTCTCTCGTTGCCCTGGCACGATTAATCGTCCTCTCAGTCTGTCATTGGCGGAGTCGCTCCTGAGGCGCGCGCCGGCGAGTTCGAGGAGCGCGTGGCTATCTCCTCGGTCCAGCCGGATTCCGCTGCGCGCTCAGCCAATTCCTGGAAGGCCGATTCCAAGGCGAGCTGGCATTGAAGGCCGCGGTCCGGATGGTCGACTAGCTTGGTTCCACGATCGCAATGCTTGATCGCTTCATTGCAGGCCATGGGCTCTCGCCCTCTCCTTTTGCCACACGAGGCGCCAGCTCACGTGTTGTGCGCCCCGGCAACCGCTTTCACCAGCCGCTCCAGCGATCCCGCGCGCTCCAGCTCCGCAAAGAATGATGCGGCGTGACGCTACCCAGCCGGTGCTTCTCGGCCATTTGCACACATAGGGATAGTCGACCATGAAATCGGACCGAGGCGAGGCGTTGGACGTTTCAGTCTTGGTCTGAATGCGCCGCCCACGAGCCGATCGGCCTTCTCGATGATTTGGCGCACCCTCGTTGTCGACAAGCCATGTTCCTGAGCCAGGTCGGCGAAACTCTTGCCCTTCAGAAAGCCGTCGACCAGGGCTATGTTCCTATCGACGGTCGGCTAAATCCCAGCAGGCGCGCGCAGTTTTCCGGCATCATTCCGTTTGTTCATCCGCTTGTCCGCGCCCCCTGCAAATCCTACCGGGCCAAATCGGTGCTTGGAAGACCCACTCATGTCATGGCCTCGGGAAAGTACAAGGCCGACGGTTATGTGAATACGAAAGATGCTGGCGATCACCATGATCGTTGGTGACCGCTGACCTCCCCAATGTCGGCTTCGACGGCACACCGGGAGCTCTCGGCAATGTTGAATAATTCCGTTTGAAGATGGTTGACTTCGTCGTCGAGGCTCGATCCATCAGGATCGGTATCGACGATTCTATATTTGAGAAACCCAAATTCGTTTGACTCGCGCAATTCGCTGTACGGCGTATCATCGCAAGCGCGGGATTCCGACATCCTGCGAAGTGCCCGCGTTGCTGGAATCGATTTTGCGGAAGTAAAAAGGCCCCGGCGCTGGGTCGGCGCGCAGGGCCTTCAGGCATGTACGAGCTACCAGCATGTCCAGTTATGATCGTGCGCTATCATAATGAACAAACGGTGAATGATCGCTATCCGAGGTGCAGGGCGGGCGAGATGGTGGGGCGGTGGGGGACCTGTACCGCTGCAGCGGGGCCACGAGCAGCGACTCGAGCCATGCGCCACGCTGCAGGACCTCGATTTCGGGCCAAGCCTCGAGCCCGCAACTCGCCTTGCTTCTCGGAAATCATAAGGCTTTGTGGGGCGGTTAAGCAGCGCGATATGGCCGCGGCGATACGAAGTTTTCATCTTTACCCTGTTCAGACGGTCAGGCTGCCTTCGCCGCCGGCTTGGCTGCCTTGACATGGGTTATACTGCGGCGACCGTCGACGCCGATCGGAACGTCACCGTCAACCGTAGCGCGACGCACAACCCGGTGCTGGTCGCCATAGTCGTTGACCGCATAATGCTGGTTAGCACGGTTGTCCCAGATAGCGACGTCGCCTACTTGCCAGCGCCACCGCACGGTATTTTCCGGGGCAGTGACGTAGGACTGGAACACCTCGTAGAGTTTGGCGGAATCGCTCTTGGAAAGGCCGACGAGGCGCTGCACGAAATTGCCGAGCAGCAGCGACTTCTCCCCGGTTTCCGGATGGACGCGCACGACCGGATGCTCGGTCTCGTAGATCGTCGATGTGAAAACTTCCTCGAAGTGCTTCTTCTCTTCGGCTGTGGCGCGCGGGCGCACGGCTGCGTAGTCGTAGGAATTGCTATGAATAGCCCACAGATTGTCCGCCAATATTTTGAGCGGCGCCGGCAGATTCTCGTACGCGGCGTGCGTGTTGGACCAGATCGTGTCGCCCCCCGCCGCCGGAATGACGACGCCACGTAGGACCGAGAATTTCGGATAGGCATCGACGAAAGTCACATCGGTATGCCACTGGTCTGCCCTGCCACCGCCACGGCCGGAATCGAGATTGAGGATTGAGGCCGTGCCGGCTGCCGGCCCCTGCGTGGGATGAGGTACAAGGTTACCCAGACGCCGCGCGAACAATTCCTGCTCCGCATCGTCGAGATGCTCCTGGCCGCGGAAGAAGATCACCTTGTGTTTTAGAAGAAGCTGGTTGATGGCTGCTATCGCTGCGTCCGAAAGGTCTCCACCAAGGCGAACTCCTCTGATTTCAGCTCCAACACGGCTGGTCAGCGGTACAACGTCGGAGTCAGGAATTCTCTTCGTCAAGCTCGAAAGCCAAAATCCCGGCGGATCGATCAAGGATCGCATTGCGTTGTCGATGATCGTTAATGCCGAACAGCGTGGCCAGCTCGCGCCGGGCGGTACAATCATCGAAGCGACCGCTGGCAACACAGGGCTCGGCCTGGCCTGGCGGCACGAAGCGCGTGATCGCGTGTCCAAAAGCTGACAGCGTCAGACAAATGTCAGGTTCATTACAACCAACATCTGGGCACTGACGAGGTTTTTCGAAGCAATGGGCGCTAACTGCGCGCTGAGCGCGTTGGCATGGCTTTTGAGACTGAGTGACTGTGACTGCACTTAATGGGGCAAGACGAGCGATGCGCTCCTCCCTGAACCCGTGTGCCGTCTCTGAGAGGAAACCAGCTCGTGCAGAAACCTTTGGAAATAGCTTTGGACCGCAACGTGGTATTGCAGATGGAGTCCCCGGCTCCTTCGATTAGAGTCGAGAACTGGCTGCATGGCGAGCCCCTCACGAGCTTTGAGCCCGGCAAGTGTACATAGTCGAATTTTGGGCAACTTGGTGCGGCCCATGTGTGGACGGGATGCCCCATCTGATCCAGCTGCAGGGCGTCGCCAGGCGCGCCATCTGGACAGCAGGAGCTGGACTATGGGCAAGGTAACAGGCTTTCTCGAAATCGACCGGCAGGTGCACAAGTACCAGCCGGCCTCCGACCGCATCCGGCATTTCCGTGAATTCACGCTGCCGATGTCGGACAAGGAGGTCGAGAAACAGGCCGCGCGCTGCATGGATTGCGGCATTCCGTTCTGCCACGGGCCAACGGGCTGTCCCATCCACAACCAGATCCCGGACTGGAACGACCTCGTCTACAATGGCGACTGGGACAATGCGATCCGCAACCTGCATTCGACCAACAATTTCCCGGAATTCACCGGCCGCATCTGCCCCGCACCTTGCGAGGAAGCCTGCACGCTGAACCTCGAGGACATTCCCGTCGCCATCAAGACGGTCGAGCAGGCGATCGCCGACAAGGCTTACGAGACCGGCCATATCAGGCCCTATCCGCCGGAGAAGAAGACCGGCAAGCGCGTCGCCGTCATCGGCTCCGGCCCGGCCGGCATGTCGGCTGCCCAGCAGCTCGGCCGCGCCGGCCACGACGTCCATGTCTATGAGCGCGAGAGCCGGCCCGGCGGGCTGATGCGTTACGGCATTCCCGACTTCAAGATCGAGAAGCACTATATCGACCGGCGCATCGAGCAGATGCAGGGCGAGGGCGTCACCTTCCATTGCGGCGTCAATGTCGGCGTCGACAAGCCGGTTGCCGAGCTGCTCGCCGAACATGACGCGGTGCTTTATTGCGGCGGTTCCGAAACGCCGCGCGCGGCCGGCATTCCCGGCGACGATCTCGGCGGCGTGCATGACGCGATGCCCTATCTGGTGCAGCAGAACAGGCGTGTCGGCGGCGAACCGATCCAGTCGGTGGCGTGGCCGTCGCATCCGATCCTCGCCGGCGGCCAGCATGTGGTCGTCGTCGGCGGCGGCGATACCGCGTCCGACTGCGTCGGCACCGCCTTCCGCCAGGGCGCGGTCCGCGTCACCCAGCTCGACATCCGTCCGCAGCCGCCGGAAAAGGAAGACAAGCTTTCGGTCTGGCCCTACTGGGCGACCAAGATGCGCACCTCGTCCTCGCAGGCCGAAGGCGCCGAGCGCGAGTTTCAGGTGGCGACGCTCGAGTTCATCGGCGAAGACGGCCAGCTGACCGGGGTCAAATGCTGCGAGGTCGACGAAAAGCGCAAGCCGATCGCCGGCAGCGAATTCGTCATTCGTGCCGATCTCGCGTTCATCGCCATCGGCTTTGCCGGGCCAGCCGCTCGCGGGCCGGTGTCGGAACTGGCCGGCCAGATGAAGATCGCCATTGACAGCCGCCGCTCGAAGAATGTCGAGGCCAATGACCGGGACTACAGGACCAGCGTCGAAAAGCTCTATGCGGCGGGCGACGTGCGGCGCGGCCAGTCGCTGGTCGTCTGGGCGATCCGCGAGGGCCGCCAGGCGGCGCGCGCCATCGATGAGGCGCTGATGGGATCGAGCGTGCTGCCGCGCTGAGTCCGTCTCGAGACCCTACTTGTGCGGCCACCTGAAGGCGCTTTCCGCCCTTCCGCTGCCCCGGGCAGCTTACGGACTGATCGCCGTGGTCGTTTCGGTTGTGGCCCCGGCCGCAGGCTGCCGCCTTGGCGGCCAAGAAAAATCGTCGGCGCGGCCGGGCGAAGCAGCGCTGGGTTTAAGTGCTTGGGGTGACACGGCGTGATCTCCGCCGTTGGCGGGAACAGGGCAGTGCAATAGTACTGCCCTGTTCCTTTTGATCAGAGGCCAGTGCGGATTTCTTCGGCAAGCGCCCTCAACGTCGTCTCGACGTCATCGCCGTTTGCCATCTTCTGCATCGCCACGGCCCATGCGTTCATGGCTTCGCCGAAGCCGACACGCGGTGTGAAAGCCAGCGCGGCTTGATCCTGTATCTTTTTGAAGCTGTCAACGAAGTTGTTGAACTCGGGCTGCGAAGCGTACTTAGTCTAGGTATCGTCCTGCCAGGTCGACGTGCGCGGCGGATTGACGAGCTGGCCAGCAAGGGCACCCTTGAGCGCCACCTGCTTGGAGGTGGCCCACGGGATGAACAGCCAGGCCGTGCCCTTCTTTTCGGAAGCCGCGTTCATGGCGAGAGCCCAGATCCAGATGTCAGAATCCAAGCTCGTGGCGCTCGGTGCGTGCAGCGGCGGAGCGAAGGCGATCTTGCCGGATGCCGGCTTCCCCGCAACATCGTTCCAGAAGCCGAACATTTTTGAGTCGATCGTCATCGCGGTGCGGCCGGACGAGATGCCGTCCACGACCTGGTTCCAGTTATCATTGGCGAAGGAAGGAGCCGCGCACTTCTTGATCATGTCCGAATGTAGTCGTATCCAGCATCGGTAAGCTTCGGATCACTCAGGTATTTGTCCAGCAGGCGCCACTCGGAGCGAGGTCCTACGCGGGCTGAATGCCAGTGCCGAACACATCCCATGCTGGCGACTTCGTCGTCAGTTGGATCGTCATCTTGTTCCAGTAAGAATCGTCTGGGTAGAGTTCCGGCGTGACCTTGATGCCGGGTCAGCTTCTCGAACTCCGGAAAGTTGCGCAGCGAGAGCATCCGCATAGGGGTGGATGTCGTAGGCCCAAGTTATGCTGGTCCCTTCGAATTGACGCCAGTTCACGGTGTCGGCAGCGGCCGAATTAGTGAGCGATGCCGAAACGGCAAGAAACGCCAAGTCAAAAGCAAGCTGTTTGCGTAGCGACGCGCACCTGTAACGAGTACGGGGAATGAGCGACCCATGTAATCCTCCCTGGGGCATTTTGCCAATTTTTGGGTCCACTCCTCCATCCCGAGTTTGCTCATAGCCACAATAAGCGGTTTCCAACGACCTCGCTCTGAATGCACCAGGCCAACTGGGTAAAAACGGGTAACCGGCACTTAAAGGCGATGTAGTATCGCCACCAGAAATACTGCTCCGTGGTGCTGGCCTTTGCCTGGGGGCGCAACACGGCAACTACCCGCTCAAAACGGTTGGTCCTCTACCTCTTATTCACCGTCGCTTTCCTCGCGGCCTAACCCGGCCGGAATATCCGTTGCCAGAAAAAGGCCTCGCGGCCGGTTCGAGGCGCATCCCTCCTCCGAAGCAGCACGCTCAAGTATCGTCACAAGCCCCGAGCGCTTCGCGTTCGGCGATGTCCAAATTCCGACAATGTCGGATACAGTCAGATCTACTGGATTGCGTTTGAATGGTTTTCTCATTTGGCACAGTACATGCGGGTCATCCGCAAAACACGTGACCGACCAACAAGAGTTCGCATGATCACCTTACCACAACATACAGCCGCCGCGGAACAATCACTTGGCCCCTGATCGCCCGCCCCGGCACCACAACCGGAGTCATCGATGTTCTGACAGGCTGCCCAAGGATACCTGCTGCAACAGGGCTTGCCCTGGTGACGACCACTCCGGCTCCGCCGGTTACCGACGAGGGCAAAGTGACGGATTTCCTGCTTTTCAACGGCATGGAGGTGGCTGTCATTCCCGACCACCGCGCCGCTCGTCACCGATATGGTCTGGTGCAGGATCGGCAGCGCGGATGAGCCGCCGGGGATATCTGCATGTCTTCGAGCATCTGATGCTCAAGGCGCCTCATGACGAGCACGGCTCCGTCGCCTGGAGAGATTGAACCCAAAGGGAGATTCAGATGTCTGAAGCGAATCAGGAAAAGTTGGACGCATTCTTGGGGAAAATGGTCGGCGATCTCGGTGCGATCGCAACGGGCGCGGGAGTCCTGCTGGGGGACAGACTCGGCCTGTTTAAGGCATTGCGCGAAGGCGGCAAGATGACGGCCGCCGAACTTTCGACACGCACCGGCACCCAGGAACGCCTCGTAAGGGAATGGCTTTCCGGGCAGGCGGCGGCGGGTTACGTCGACTACGATGAAGCGAGCGACAAATTCTATCTCAACGCCGAGCAAGAGCTGGTGTTCGCTGATGAAGACAGCCCGGCCTTCATGGCAGGCGCATTCGAGTTCCTGTCCGCGCTGTGGCTCGATGAAGAAAAGGTGAGGCAGGCATTCCAGTCCGGCAAGGGCGTCGGGTGGCACGATCATAGCGCGTGTCTGTTTCGCGGTACGGAACGGTTCTTCCGTCCAGGCTACAATGCCAATCTGATCGACTCCTGGCTGCCGGCCTTGGAGGGCGTCGTCGAGAAGCTCGAACGCGGCGTGGACGTCGCGGATGTTGGATGCGGTCATGGTGCATCGACCGTGCTCATGGCACAGGCCTTCCCCAATTCGCGCTTCGTCGGCTTCGACTATCATGCCCCCTCGATTGAGCGCGCCCGCAAGGCGGCCGAGGTAGCCGGCGTCGGCGTTAACACGCGGTTCGACGTGGCGGCCGCCAAGAGCTATCCCGGAACGTATGACCTCGTCACATTCTTCGATTGCCTTCACGACATGGGCGACCCGACGGGCGCCGCCACCCATGTCCACGGATCGCTCAAGCCGGACGGCACGTGGATGATCGTCGAGCCGTTCGCGCATGATCATCTGGCGGCGAACCTCAATCCCGTCGGCCGCGTTTACTATGCCGCTTCCACTTTCGTGTGCACGCCCGCATCCGTGTCGCAGGAAGTCGGGCTCGCGCTTGGAGCCCAGGCCGGTGAGGCGAGGCTGCGCAAGGTTGTGACCGGCGGCGGCTTCAAGCGATTGCGTCGCGCCGCGGAGACACCGTTCAACATGGTGCTGGAGGCCCGCCCTTAGCGTGGCCGTCGCCAGAAATTGCAGCTCATCGCATTTGATTGAAGATCACCGCCAAAAATCCGGACGCATCGGGGACATTTTCAAGGCGCCTGGGTTCACGCAGAGGTCGCTGCCGAGTTGTGTGCCAAGAGTCCCATACGTTGCGGCTCAGAAAGGACCCGACGCACGGCTACGAACATGCCCATAGTGATGGCCGCTATAATCACATATGCCCACCATGGCGCGTTCACAAAGCTGGTAAGCCACGTCGCACCGAACGCGCTTACGACAAAAACGAGAGCCTCGATAAAATGACTGAGCCTGTACACATTCAGTCGTCTCATCCTCATACCACCCATCCAAAGACTGAGCTTGTTGCGCTACTGCGACAGAGCCTAACATATTGGAGAGCGCTCACTATTTCTATGCTAAACAGTCTCGCCTGAGTATATGTTTTGAGTCGCTAATTATGGAATTCTGCCAGTCTGCATTTCCCCTGATCTGATGTAGAGCAGCTTCTAAGTGGGAATTAGTCCCCCATCGACCGGATCGGGCGACACGAACATGCGCTGAAGGCTTGGCGGAACGGCTACTGGGACCATGATGCTACTCGAATGCAAGATCGTGTCAGAACGTCCCGGGAAGGCTGCAGGCAGGGGATGTCAGGTCAATCAGCCTATAGATATGATACCGCCCATTCGCTGAGACTTCACGATGGGCATAGGAGGTGGGAATTCGTGCCTTGAGATGGACGCGGCTGTCGGAGCAGGCGAGCACGGCAGCAGCGATGGCCTGAACCTTCGGGCCGCTGACAAAAACGTTCACCACCGCACGCGAGCCGAACCCGTCGAGATACGTCTCGAAAGCATCGAGGTGGGCCATCAGCCCGAAAGCCTGGATGTCGCGAACTTCGCCATCTTCGAGCCGGTGGGTTTCACGTACCTTGGCCACCTGTTGATCGAGCAAAGCATCGATATGCGCATTCTTCTCGCTTCTTGGGACGAGGAGCGAGATCCGTTCCGGACTGACGATATCGATCAATCCGTAGAATACGTCGGCATCTCCTCCGATCCCCACGAGCAGGACTTTCTCTTCGCCCATTCCTCCGCTGCCTTGAAGATGAGGGACGGTGACGTATCGGTCCAAGCCGCTGGAAAAATCCTCTTTGCCGATCGCGTTCCCGTAGATACCTTCGGCGTACCCGAATTCGAGAGACTGAATCGACATTTTCTTGAATGCCACCGCAATCAGCCATTGGATGTAGATTCGCGGCATCGTCGAGCACTCGACGAAAACCTTCCGCAGGCTTCCTTCGTATGAGCCACATGAAGCGGCCATCTGAGTGAGCAGGTGATCGAGGAGATTGATGTTCTTCTGATACTCGATGGAAGGCTCGAGGGTGATCGCAGTCACTTCGACGCCCCATCGGGTACCCATAGCGATGAGCTTTCGCCGGTTTTCTTCGACGGCTGGGACGTTCGCTTCCTTCAGAGCAAAGTCCAGAACCACGATTTTGCCGACCTTCAGGTCAAGATGGTTTTCGAACGCGGCGAAACGCGTTTCCCATCCAAGCGCGACGATCGCGATATCTGCCTCCATCGTTTCGCAGGTACCTGCATCTCTCGCCTTCTCAGTGACGGCCAGATGGCCGAAGACTCGATACTCGACAGTTGAAGCGGTCATTCGAGATCGCTCTCGAAAAGCGAGTGCTGGAATTCGGTCTTGAGTGCGGGCCGCGCGACGAGCTCCTTAAACACCGAGTCGGCCCAGTCTTCTGGGAGCCGATGCCTGGTAAAAAGCAGGTCGACCATCTGCGCCGCAGGGATTGTGTTGATTTCGTACGGGCCGCGATAGGAGAACCCGAAGTAAGGTGCAAATCGCCGATGCAATCTGATCAGCATCTCCTTCGATGCGGGGTCGGCGCGGTCCACCTCAAAGTTGCCGGCGGCGGAGACCTCCCGGATAAACCCATCCCTTTCCGCCCGACGCAGGACCTCGTCCAGTTTTCCGCTGGGTTGCTCCAGTCGGTTCACCAGCGAGCGCATTTCCTTTAGATCAACCCTGAAAATGCCTCTCTCTGTCGTTCCTAGAGCATTTTCTTCGGCAAACTCTGTCTGGAGGCGAGCGGTCAGGTAACCCAACGCCCGCACCATGCGCACGCTCTCTTCTTCGTACGGATGTGAAAGCGCCTGAAGTCCATCAAGCTTCCGTTGAGAGGCGGCGTTCACAGCCTGTCTCTGCTGTTCGAGATGAATCTGTAAATCCGAGTTGATGAATTCCACCAGTTTTCGTGGATCACTGGAACTCGGAACACTGCGGCGGAAGATCTCTCCCATTATATCAAGGAAATCGCGTATACAGACGTCGCTCAATGATGTGATGATCTGGTGCCCTACGTACGGGTAGTCATGCAGACGCAGCATCTGGCACGCTTTCAGAAAAGCCCATCCCTGTTTCCGGGCGATCGACCTCTTCAGATTTGAAGCATCCGCCTTGCTCATGGGCCGGCGCTTGATTTCCGGGTTCATGAGCGCGAGCGCCAGCCCTTCGGCATAAGGGCGCGCTTTTCGATCAAGAAGGAATTGCTGCTGATCCGCCGTCCTCAAATTCACGGAGAGGAATTCACGTGCTGCATCAGCGAGTGCCACAAGCTCTTCTCTGCCCTCGGAATGACCCGATATGATAACCCGCTCGATGATGTCATTGACGGAAAGCCGCCCCAGCCGGTTTTTGAGCGAAAACGCGCTGAGCGCATCGTTGCGCTTGAGATCACTCCGCAGATGGTCAGGAAGCGCATAGTAGAGCCGAAGCGACGACACGTTCTCGCACAGCGTGGCGAACTCCCTCGGATCGACTGAATCAAGATTCTCGACGTCCCGGTCAGCATTCGAGAGCGACTGGCCGGGTATGATCGTCCGGATCGTGTCGTAAAGGCCGCCGATGTAGGCGAGGACCCATTTCACATTGCCGCGCGTCTTCCTCACCAAGGTGTTCAGGAACTGCTGTTGGAGCGGTGTCAGTGCCTCACAGTCGTCAATCAGGATCTTGAAGAAGGGCGCCCTGTCACCGGCGAAAGATGGGCCATTTAAAAGTGGGGTGATCGCGGTCGCGACCTTGTTAATGATCGCGCCAGGGTCTGTCGCTCTGAAGCCGGTCGCTCCCTCATCGGCGGCAAAGAAGAACGCGTTGAAGCATTCGTCGACGTACCGGGTTATCCCACCCCGCAGCTCATCTATGCTGAAGAAGTCGAGACGGGCAGGTTGGGGTATGAAGTGCAGCACTTCGCGATGCAGTGCCAAGGCGACGTCCCTATCTTCAGAGGCCCGGTATTTCAAGTGGCTGTCGCGTCTGAGCTGGCTGATGCTCTCGAGCAGGCGTTCGACTATCTTCAGCTCCAGATAGTGAGAGAAGATTACGAATTGCCGCGGGATCACGGCGGCCGTGTCGAAGCGTATCCGCTCCGGAATGAGGTTCAGAACCGCGTTGTCGATTAGGGGCGAAAATGTCTCATTGAGCTGGAAGAAGACGCCATACCAGCCGAGCTTGCCGACTTGGTCCGCGAGACTTTTGTCTTCGAGGATATGAACTGTGGAAAGCGAGCGAAGAATACTGGTCTTGCCGCTGCCTCTCGTCCCTGCGACGAAGACCGGCTTGGCGGCGGCAGAAATCAAGGCCGACTTCTGACTGAACCACAGTATCGGGCGACTTTCGTACTCGATCCTGTTGGGGCCGAACGGATTCTCCATCTCTATTCGTCCCTTACCTTAATGCGCCAAGCCGAGTTTGCCTTCGTGAGGCCGTCTATCTCGACGAAGCGCGCCGCTTGGAGCATCAGAAGAGAGTCTTCCAAATCTAGCCCGAGCTCGGCGGAGGCGGCAATCTCAGTGATCTCGTCCCAGAAGAGTAACCCATTCCCGCGCCTGGTGGCATGGTCGCGCAGTCGGCGCATCAGGTCAAACGTGTCGTTGTTCAGAAAGGCCTTGCCGTTGGACATAGTCGAGATGAAGCAATGTTCGCCTTCCATGACCGTCCCGTCGGCGACATTGGTGCGGTAGGGTATAAGTCGGATGCCGACGAGCTCTCCCTGATCGGTCGTGAAGAAGACGAGCTCATTGAAACCTGACTGTATCTCTGGTGCTGAGATGCAGATCAATTTGCCGTCCGGAAACCTTGGATCGTTGACGATCTCGACCGGATCGGCATGTATGTGTCCATGCAGGTAGACGATAGGCTTGTTGCCCTGCAGCAGCTGAGTTCTGACAAATCCGCTGTTGAGCATCTCCGCGTATGGCGTAATGCGCGGAGTCTTTTGTGGCAGCAGATTGTGATGGCCGATCATGATGCCGTAACGCATGTCGGGCTGCTGGAGCAATTCCTGTAGGCCTGCAAGCATCTCACGCGAGATGTATGGCGTGTCCATCTGACCGTAATACTCGTCGTCGGACGCCTCCTTGTCTGGATCGCTGGGAGGTGTCGCGGGCGAATGTCCCGAGGTGTCCGGCGAGCCGAGATCTACAGGTTCTGTAGAAGGACCGAGTGCCTCGAGACGATCACGAAGGAACGCGGGAAGGTTCTGAAGCTCCCAACTGCCTATCGCTGTGTTGACGAGGATGAAGTTTGCGCCTGCGGATCCTGTCGGAAGTCTGAAGTGCACGGGTTGGTCCACGGGAACGGTCTGCCAACCCAAGCGGGCGGCTAAACTCGCCATTTCGCTGAATTTCTCAGTCGGTCCAAGTTCGCGCGCGTCATCACGGTTCACATCGTGATTTCCCGGTACGAATATCAACGGAAGCGCCTTTGAACTGCGCCCCTGTGCGCGGCAGAGCAACGTGAAATGCTGGAATGCCGAAGCAATGAAAGTCTTGTCGCCACGGCTCGTGAAATCCCCCATGAAGGCGATCGAATCCAAGGGCTTCGAAGTCGTCAGCCGCCGAAGCTTCGTCAAGACGGCACGCAGCGAAGACGCGCGTAGCTTCTGCGTTATTTTCGGAGCGAACTTGCTATCCTTGGCATCGATGTTGCTAGAGGAAGGATGCCAATCCGGATAGTGAATATCGCCTACTTGAAGGATTCGCACCCGTCGCATAACTCGCCCCCCCGCCGAGAGCCATAGACTAATCCGTTCGCTTTTGCCAAGCGCGAAACGATCATCCGACCGCATCGCCTGGAAAGCGCGTTTATCTTTTTGTTGGTAATGGAGAGGCACGACGCAATTGTGCCCCCGGTTGCTTGTCTGCCCACCAAATGGGCACTCAATCTGGGCGCATGGCTTATGATTTCTCGAGTTTGTCCCATAACGAGTTTGAGGATTTGGCCCGCGACCTCGTAGGTCGCGAGATCGACAAGCGTTTCGAGGCCTTTCCCGAGGGACCGGACGACGCGATGGATGGTCGACATGCCCTTGCCGGCGGCGACATTGTGCAGGCGAAGCACTACCAGCGGTCAGGCTTCTCGGCGCTGAAATCCAAGATGAAGAGCGAGCGCACAGCCATTGATGGCTTGGCGCCCTCGCGATACTTCCTCGTCACGTCGGCTTCGCCCGCGGCAGGCGGACACCGGCATGCGCAGCAGGATGAAGCCAGTGAGGGCCAGTAATACACGACAATAGTCATTAGGCTAGAGTACAGTCGCCTTGGGAGGCTGTTCGAATTCAATCCGGCGCTTTTCGGCATCCTTTTTTCGTTTGGTGGTGTCGATACGATATTGGTCAATTCCATCAAGATCGCTCTTCATATCGTTTGGTGTTGGAACTGGAATGGCCTTGGCGGACGCCATGTCATGTCCAGAACGCTCCGAAACTCGCTTCATGGCCCAATAGATTCGCTTGTGGTCTTCGTCCTCGACCACCACACCCTTCAGGCTCTGTGTCTTGACATCGCTGTTAAATCGCTCGACGACTTTACCGAGCAGGATTTCTTCAACGAGCCTCTCCCAGGTTTCCCGAAGATCGCTGTAGAAATCCTTCGCTGACCTTCGCCAAGCATCGGTGGTGAAATCAGTGGCGCCGTCGAAGCTCTTCAGGCGCGTCTTGAGAGTCTCGATGCGCTTCGTGACAGACTGTGCGATCCACGGCTCGTCAGTTTCGCTAATCAAGCCAAAACCGGCAGATTCGGACTTGTTGATGTAGTTTCGAACAAGGGGAATCGGCGGATTGGCCTGCGCAGCTGCGTCAACCACCTCGTTGAAGAACAGAAGATTATGGGTGAAAATAATAATCTGACGTCCTGTGGCCGCTTCTTTTACGAGCCTTGCCGCGACCCGCCTGATCCGAACATGGTCGAGAGATGACACGGGGTCGTCGATGATCATGCCTTGACGCGATGTGTCTCCTCCGACCTCGGCTAAGAAACAGGCCAGGGCAAGCGCGCGCTGCTCTCCTTCGCTTAAGACCTTGCTGTTTGAGATCGCTTTTGCCGCGTTGAGCCCGACCTCGAAATAGCTCTGCCCATCTTGACTACGATCATTAACTGCGAACGGGATGTGCGTTAACGCCAGAGTCTCAATCTCGGCGACGACGCGCTTTTCGAGATCCTGCATGACGAGGCTTCGTCGAAGCGACGTCATCTGCCGTGACACCGAGCCTGTTTCGACAGCATCGCAGCATGAGAGAAGCTTGCGCCGCTCTTCGAGATTCGCCAAGCGCGCGAGAACGATGGTGAGATCGTCGCCCAGTTTTTTCCGATCCTTGAGTGTATCGCGACGAGCTCGATCGGTAGCGCGGTTCCCGTCGTCGGCCGCTGCCTTGTCGTCCGTCAGCGCTTCGGCCTCTAGCGCCTCCGCCTCCGTTCGGAGTTTCGATGCAACTGGCGCCGCAAGTTGCGGGAACGCAGCGTACTCGGACAGCGCAGCCGCAACGACAATTGCATCACGCCTTTTACCTGCCTCGACATAATATGCCGAGATCAGGGCCACCATCGCCTTGCGTGCGGCGGACAGATCGCCAAACTCTCCGAGAGCCGCCTCAACCGCCTCCCCGGTCGCAATGGTGAGTCCTTTGATTTGGCGCAGGGCCTCTTCATGGGCAATAGATGCGACTTGCGCCGCCTTATTTGCGGCGCCCGTTACGAAGTCATTGAAGGATTGGATCCGCCCCGCGGCGTCCGCCGTCATCGGCTCCTGGCAGAGCATGCAACGATCGCCTTCCTGATCTGGCAAGTGCTGATGATCGATGCCAGTGACGCTCGCTAAATAGGCTCGTGCATGGTCGAACATATACCGCCAGGGAGAAAGCCCAACGCCGCTCAACGGCATAGTCGCGAACGCTCCTGAGGCGGCAAGTTGTGCAGCCTGCGCTGTAGAATCGGCTGTTGCATATAGATTGCGATAAATCTCGAGGGCCGCCGCTGAGAGAGCCGCGTCGATCTGTTCAGATGCAGTCAGCAGTTTTTCCAAGGCCGCCTTGGCACGCCGACGCTTTGTCGCCATCGTTGAAGGGTCGCTTGCCAGAGCCTGTTCGAGGCCAGCGAGATCAGCCATGTCCTGCTCTGAGAGGGCAGCGAGGTTTTTGATTTCGGCTGCGGAAGGCATCACGTCCTTTGACTTGATTTCGAGACGAGCCAGCAGCTTTACGACCGCGCCGGCAGCTGTGTACCCACTCGGCAATGGTGTCTTTAGGTTCTTTTCGATCGCTTTGATTTCTTCCCGGAAGTCGGCTTCGAGCTCGGTGCGGTGACGTCCATGGCTTTCGAGAAGCGCGATGGCTGCGGGCAGAAAACCGATACGGTTTTGCTTATCGACGTAGAGGCGAGCGTTCGCGGAGTCGAAAACGGAGATCCGTGCAATTGACGCGGGGGGCAGCGTTCCGTCCTTCCAGGTTATGGGGGTCGGTTCCGTAGCACCCTCTTCGAGAAACCGGACAAGCACTTCGGCTGGCGGTTTGGTGCCGATCTCGAACACGTTGCCAAGAAGATCATCCGCCGTCAGACTACGGCAAAGCTTCTTCGCGATCCGGCAATAGCCGCTCTTTCCGCTTCCATTGTCGCCGTAGATAATGGTGATGCCATCGGTGGCGAAACGCAGTTGCTGCTCTTCGGCGAGGCGGTTCAAATGCTTGACGGGGCCGAGTGAGCAAAGCACCGCGCGCGGCTCGTTCGAACTGTTGGCCCTCAAATGCTCCGCCGAGAGCGGAGAGCATTCGGGCAGATCAGCGGTAAATCCACCGACGTGGCGGACCCGAGCTGTTACACCGGCCTTATCCTCCTGCTCGAGGTTGAAGCCCGGCCGCGCGGCGTGTCTTCTTAAGGCATCCCTAATCCAGTCGGGCTGCTTATCCGCCCATTCCAAAAGTCCAACCTCGGCCATTCCTGCCCCCCGAATCTTACCATCATTATACTTATTGATTAGTCCAGATTCGATGAATTCGCTTGTCTGGACAAATTTTCCTCGCGATCGCACATAGAGTGCTGGAGATGTACCCAATAAATGACCTCCCCCCGCGCCGCTAGGTCAGCAAACAAATGCTTCAGCGATCAAACGTCTCCACAACGACATCAGCAATCAAAGGCATTGGACCGCGCGCACGAATTTAGGTAGCCGGCAACGCGTACGAGGAGATAGAGCTGGAAGTGCGTGCCTTTCGATAGTCTATGGGCGGAATTCGACCGCCTCACCGATAGGCCGATCGAGGTTCGCCGTCACTGTCGGGCTGGGTCCGAGTCCGCGATAGGCGCCACGACAGCGCTCGCGATAGGCGCGCAACGCTTGGTCCATGGCGCCCGGACCGCCACACATTTGCGGATGACGTCCTGCCCGTCTTGGGTTTCAGCAGCGTGCGCCGGCGCTCCGATTTCCGCGACTTTTGGATCCCCTCCAATCGTGACGACCGATTATCGCCTGTCTCCATTTCGACCGTTATCTGGGCGGTAACACTTTTAGAAATCTATGCTGCTGGACATAAGCGGCGACCATACCGAGAATTTACTTTCAAATTCTGGCGGCAAAGTTCTATCGTAAATGAAAATAGGGGATGGGGTATGGAAACGAGTTCGGAGACTGGCGATGCTGCCGGTATATCAGCCGCGCCCGTAATAGAAGTCGTGGCGGACATCGCCGCCAGCTTTACATATGCGTCCTTCCAAAATGCTATTCCGGTGATCCGGTCTATCGCGCTCAACAACCCGACCCAGCAGGGTTTCGAAAAATGCACTCTCGAGCTGACATCGAACCCCCCTTTTTTGCGCGCCAAAAGCTGGACAATTGATCGGATCGTTGCTGGCGACCGGCTTCCCTTAAGCGATCGAAAAATCGATCTCGACGCCGGCTATCTGGCCGGTCTCAACGAGGCTGAGCGCGGGGAGATAACGTTGCGCCTAACCTCAGGAGGCGCAGTGCTGGCCGAGCAGCGCGTTGCGGTGCGCCTGCTTGCCCGCGACGAATGGGGTGGCGTCGTCGATATGGCGCAATTGCTCGCCGCATTCGTCATGCCGAACGACCCGGCGATCGCAGGACTGCTGCGTTCCGCAGCGGAGCTGCTCGCAGCGCATGGTCATCCTTCCAGCCTCGATGGCTATCAAAGCGGCAATCCGCAACGCGCATTCATGCTGGCGGCCGCAATTTATTCGGCCATTGCTGGCCTATCGCTGCATTATGCAGAGCCACCTGCGAGCTTCGAAAGCCGCGGCCAAAAAATTCGACGTCCCTCAATTATTACGGCAGAAAAGCTGGCAACCTGTCTCGATACCAGTCTGTTATTCGCGTCCGCCCTGGAGGCGACGGGCTTGCATCCCGTCGTTTTGATGTTTCAGGGACACGCGGCCGTCGGCGTCTGGATGACACAAAGGACGCTCGCCAACGCCATTGAACCCGATGCCATGGAGGTCCGCAAGGCGCTGGCATCGCGCGAACTCATCGTGTTTGAGACGACAGGCGTGACGCATCGGCCGGCGATGACGTTGGAGGCTGCCCAACACGCAATCGAACAGCGGCTCGACGAAACGCAGGTAGCCACCTTTGTCGCAGCCATCGATATACGCCGCTCGCGCAGCGGCGGCATCACACCGCTTGCTTCGCACGAACCGACGCGCCGCAGCGTGGATGCAGAGGCGGCAACCGAAATCGCGTTGCCGTTGCCAGCCGCACCGGCCGTGGTAGCCCTGCCGGTCGAGATCGTCGAGGTAAAGCCGACGACAGCGGCCGGACGGATCGACCGCTGGCAGAAAAAGCTCCTCGATTTGACACTGCGGAACCGCCTGCTCAATTTTCCGGACTCCAAGAAGACAATTCCGTTTCTTTGTACTGACGTCGGCTACCTCGAGGACCGTCTGATGGCAGGCGCTTCGATCCGGCTGATTTCGCTCCCCGAACAGAATCCACTGGGCGAGCGGGATGCTGTCCTCTATCGCGAGGTGCACGGACGTGACCTCCAGCGTGGCTTTGCCGCGGAAGCGCTTCTGCGCGACGAGCTCCCGTCGACGCTCGATGGGCGTCAATTGGAATCCCGGCTGATCGATCTTTACCGGCAAGTGCGCAACGATTTTGCCGAGGGCGGCGCGAATACGCTCTTCCTGGCGGTCGGCTTCCTGCGCTGGAAGAAGAAGGCCGAGGACGAGCGCAGCTATCGCGCGCCATTGCTGCTCGTACCGGTCAAAATCGAGCGCCGCAGCGCAACATCGCATTTTACCTTGCGCTTCCATGAAGATGAACCGCGATTCAACGCAACCTTGTTGCAGTTTCTCGAACGCGACTTCGAGCTCAAACTGCCACAGTTTTCCGGTGAGCTGCCCGAGGACGAAAGCGGCGTTGATGTGCCGAGGCTGCTCGGTCTTATGCGCCAGGCAGTGCGCGACGTCCCCGGCATGGAGGTGGTGGACGAGACGGCGCTGTCGACCTTTTCCTTCGCCAAGTTTCTCATGTGGAAGGATCTGGTCGAGCGTACCGATGCGCTGCGCGAAAACCGTGTCGTGCGCCATCTGATCGACACGCCGGAGATAGCTTTCGAGGGCAATGGCGCATCATTCCGCGACGAGCGCGAACTCGACCGGCACTATGCCCCGTCCGACATGGTTTTGCTGCTGCCGGCCGACTCCTCACAGACCGCCGCAAGTCTTGCCGCCGCTGAGGGTCGCGATTTTGTCATCATCGGTCCTCCCGGCACTGGCAAGAGCCAGACCATTGCCAACATGATTGCCAACTGTCTTTCAGTTGGCAAAACCGTGCTGTTTGTGGCCGAGAAGACGGCGGCGCTCGATGTGGTGTATCGCCGCCTGCGCGAACATGGCCTGGGCGCGCATTGTCTCGAACTCCATTCCAGCAAGGCGGACCGACGCAACTTTCTCACCCAGCTCAGGATCAGCTGGGAAAGCGGCGTGCGCGTGGACGCAGCGGAGTGGATTGCGATCAACGAGCGGCTTCGCGTCCGTCGCGACGAACTGAATGCCTATGTCGAAGCGCTGCATCGGCACCATGTCAATGGTCTGACGCCTTATCTGGCGCTCGGCATCGCTCTCAAGAACAAGCGGCAGCACGCTCCGAGATTGTCCTGGCCATCGCGCGATTCCCATGACGAGGCAAACCGGCTGGCGCTGGAGCATATTGCCGCCGAAACAGGTCTCGCATTTCAGTCGGTGGAGATGCGGTCGGTCTTGCGTCTTATAGATGTCACCGAGTGGACGTCAGGCTGGCAGGACAATTTGCTCGAAGGGGCAAAGACCCTCAAGAATGCGTCCGAGGTTCTAGCGACCGCACTCGACGCCTTCCTGGTGAGCATCGGCCTGCGCGCCAAAGGCGACGCGTCAAAAGCGGAGCTCGAAGCGCTGCGAAAACTAGCAGCGGCACTCCAGGACAGTGCCGGCTATGACGTCAGCATTGTCTTTGATCGAGATTTCGCCCAGTTGCGGGGAGCCCTCGCCACTCTCAATGAGGCAATCGGAGACTATCGCAAGTCTCGCAAGGACCTGTCGGCCCGCTATGACGAGGCTGCCGTTGCGCGCATACGGGTGGAGGACATAGAGCAGCAATGGCAGCAGGCCGCTTCTGCATTCTGGCCAAACAGTCAGTTGGGCAAACGCAAAGTCCAGAAGCTGCTTCAAGGCTATGTCACAGAGGGGGTAGCCGATCCTCAGCACGACTTGCTGCTGTTGCGCCTGATGCAGGACCGCCGGGCCACTGTCGAAGCCAACATCCTATCTGGGAAGCCGATCGGATTTGCCGCACTTGATACCGACACCCACCGTATCGATCAGATACTCTCGATGGCCGAAAGGCTTCGACAGACGCTACGCCTGCCCGGCCTCGGCACGGAGGATTTCAAAGCGCTCCTGCAAGCAACCGCCCCGAGCCTGCGAAGCGGTGCAGCAGATAGCACGATGCGCTATGGGGCAGCCCGCTTCCTTGCGGCTTCTGCAGCATTCGAGGCTGCCAAGACCCAATTTGCGATCCCTGCTGGAAAGACGCCTTCTTGGGCAGAACATGATAACCCGCTGACCGAATTGACGACTGCGATGGGAGACTTGCTCGACGCCCGTCATCTTCTCCGGGACTGGACTTCGTGGTGCGGCATTCGTCGCAGGGCTGTCAGTCACAATCTGGGAGCGTTGGTCGACGATATCGAGGCGGGTCTAGTGCGACCAGCTGAAGCTCAATCCGCGTTCCGCCTGGCCTATGTACGCTGGTGGCTGCCGGCCACGCTGGATGCCGATCCGGTGCTGCGGAATTTCCGTCGCTTCCAGCACGAGCACGCCATCGAAGATTTCCGGGAAATCGACGATCTTGTCCGCGCTCAAGCAAGCCTTCGCGTCATCAGTGCCATCGCTCATGGTTTGCCGGCTGTGCAAGGCGTCCCGCGCAATTCCGAGTTGGGCCTGTTGCGCCATCAGATGGAATTGCAGCGGCCCAGCCGGTCAATCCGCGAGATGATTGGCGCGATGCCGACGAGCTTTGCCAAGCTCGCGCCGTGCATGCTGATGTCCCCTCTTTCAATCGCTCAATATCTACCGCCCGACCAAGCCCTGTTCGACGTGGTGATTTTCGACGAAGCATCGCAGATCACCACCTGGGACGCCGTCGGTGCCATCGCGCGAGCCCATCAAACCATAATCGTAGGCGATCCCAAGCAGTTGCCGCCCACCAATTTCTTTGGCCGCAACGAGGAGGACGAGGAAGTCGTCGAACACGAAAAGGATCTTGAGAGCATTCTCGACGAAGCCAAAGCGGCCGGCATCCCGGTACGTGACCTGCGCTGGCATTATCGTAGCCGCAATGAGTCGCTGATCGCCTTTTCCAACCATCACTACTATCAGAACCGGCTCATCACATTCCCTTCGCCAACGGTGGAAGATCGGGCAGTTCAGCTGCGAAAAATCACGACCGGCATCTATGACCGTGGCAAAAGCCGCACCAATCGAATCGAAGCCCAAGCGGTAACCGACGAGGCGGTCAGCAGGATGCGGCGTTGGCTGGCCCTACCGGAAAAGGACCGACCCACGCTCGGAGTCATCACTTTCAACGCGCAACAGCAGTCGCTCATCCTCGACCTTTTCGACAAGGCACGCCAGACAGAGCCGGAGCTTGAATGGTTCTTTGCCGACGAGCGTATTGAGCCCGCCATCGTCAAGAATCTGGAAAATGTCCAAGGGGACGAGCGTGACATAATCCTGTTTTCGATCACCTTTTCGCAAGATAATGCCGGCAAGCGCAGCATGGATTTCGGCGCGCTGAATCGGGACGGCGGCGAACGCCGGCTGAATGTCGCGGTGACGCGTGCGCGGCAGGAACTGATCGTATTTTCAGGTTTTGCCGCCGACCAGATCGACCCCAACCGAACCAAAGCGATCGGCGTACAGCATCTCAAAGCCTTTCTCGATTTTGCCGAACGCGGCGCTGTGGCATTGCCAGCGCAGGAACGCGGATCGGTCGGAGCCCTGGAATCCCCTTTCGAGGAGGCCGTCGCTGCCGAGCTTGAGAAGCGCGGATGGACCATCGTTCCTCAAGTCGGCATTTCGGGCTTTCGAGTGGATATAGGGATCCGGCATCCCGATCTCGCCGGCGCCTATCTGGCTGGGGTCGAATGCGACGGCGCGACCTATCACAGTTCTGCCACGGCGCGAGATCGAGACAAGGTCCGCGAGCAGGTCCTGCGCGGCCTCGGGTGGAACATTGTCCGGGTATGGTCAACCGATTGGTGGTTTGATCTCGAAGGTTGCACCGAGAGGCTTCATGCCAGCCTGGCCGCGCTGCTCGAGGAAAGCCGTCGCAAACAGGCTGAACAACAGGAAAGTGAAGCCGCGATCCATTGGGACATGGGACATAAGGTCGACCCCATGGACCCATTGCCAGCCGAAGACCTAGCATCGGCCGGCGAACCGGAACATCCGTCGATAAAATCAGAGCCAGAACTTGTCGCCGCTCCCCTCGCGACGGGAGAGCGCCCATCGGCATCTGCAGGAATTTTGCCTGCGGCCGCGCATTCGACGCATGATACCGTACCGACGGGCGGCCGTTATCGCCTGACTGATCTAACCGGATTTTCCACCAGCCCGGATCAGTTTTATGACTTCGTCTACCGAGGCACGCTGCGGTCCATGGTCGACGCGGTGATCGAGCAGGAAGGACCTCTGCGAGATGACGTCCTTGCGCAGCGCATCGCACGGGCGCATGGCTGGCTCAGAACGGGCAACAAGATTCGGGAGCGGATCGACCTGCATCTGCGCGAGTTCGATAGAACTGAAGAATCCAGCGGCAGCTTCCTATGGAAGAGAGGGACGGTGGTCGACCTGCTTGATTATCGCATGCCGTTCGATGCCGATGCCCGCCGGTCCATTGCCGACATTCCAATCGCCGAGCTGGCCGCTGTCGTCGTTGCGAACGAGGACATTCTGGAACAGTCCGACCCCGCTCTCGACCTTGCACGTCTGCTCGGTGTCGAGCGACTTGCGGCGATTTCACGCTCCCGGCTGGATGAAGCCATCGATCGCGCCCAGCGCAACCTGGCATCGACATAGTCTCGGAGACTCCATGTTTCGATTCATCCACAGCTCCGATCTTCATATCGGCAAGCGGTTCGGCAACATGCCAGAGGATCTGCGCGGGCGGCTCCGTGAAGCGCGCCATGGCGCGATCAGCCGGCTGGCAGAGCAGGCACGCGTCCATGGTGCATCCACCATACTTCTGGCCGGCGATACGTTCGATACCGAAACGCCCACTCCAGCGATGTTGCGGCAGGCCATGGCCGAGATGAGCCAGAGCGCGCCTCTGCGCTGGATATTGCTGCCTGGCAACCATGATTCCCTGTTGGCTGATCAATTGTGGAGTGCAGCGGACAGCGTTGTGCCGGACAATGTCCTGCTGGCGACGCGGCCCGAAACCCTGACCATTGGCGCGGACGTGGCGCTGCTGCCTGCACCTTGCACCACCCGCAGACCCGGTCGCGACCTTACCGAGTGGATGAACAGCGCCGCGACGCCGCAAGGCGCCATCCGGCTCGGCCTTGCTCATGGCGCTATTCAGAACTTTTCCGAAGATTCAGCAGCGTCCGATGTCATTGCACCAGATCGCGCGACTAAGGCCGGCCTCGATTATCTGGCACTTGGCGACTGGCACGGACCCGTCACCATCAATGAGCGCAGCCGTTATAGCGGTGCGCCCGAACCTGACCGTTTCAAGCATGATACACCCGGTCAGGCCCTTGTCGTTTCCATTGCCGGGCCTGGCGCCGTGCCCGAGATCGTGGCCGTTGAAACAGCTAGCTTTTCCTGGAAAACCGCTCCCCTGCATCTGCTGTCTGGCGACGACAGCGCCGCGGCATTTGAAGCGTTGCTTCCACCGGCTCATCTGCGGCGTCAGACTTTGCTGCGAATTGCCGCGTCTGGCCGGGTGCGGTTAAGTGGGCGAACGATCCTTCAAGCGGCGATCGCGGTAGCCGCGCCCGACTTCGCCTATCTGGAACTGGACGGGGACGGGCTCGCGACCGACTGCGAAAGTGGCGATTTGGATCGGATCGACCGCTCTGGTGCCCTTCGCGAGGCAGCGCAGGCACTGTTGGATGAAAGCAGCGACGAAACCCGGTCGGCTGTCGAACGCGACATATCGCGAGAAGCACTGGTTCGGTTGTTCAGCTATTGCGAGGCGATGGGATCATGAAACTTACGGCCCTTCGGCTCCACAACGTCAAACGGTTCGCCGGGCAAGGCGTCGCCATCGAAAACATCGGCGACGGCGTCAACGTGCTTTGCGCGGTCAATGAGTTCGGCAAATCAACCTTCTTCGAAGCGCTGCACGCACTCTTTTTCCAGCCTCACACGGGCACACCCGAAGGCGTGCGACTGTTGCGGCCTTACAGTGGGGGCAATCCGGTGGTGGAGGCCGACATCACCACTTCAGAAGGACGCTATCGACTTGCCAAGCAGTTTTATGGCGGCAGGCTGGCCAGCGTTATTGACCTCGACGGCGGGCGACTGTTGGCTCAAGCCGATGAGGCCGAAGCCTTTATCGGCAAACTAATCCATGGCGGAAGCGCAGGACCGGCAGGATTGCTCTGGGTTCGCCAAGGGGTCACCGGCATCGAAAGGCGCAGCAAAAGCGAGGAGGACGGCGAAAAACGCGTGCGCGAAAGCCTACTGTCCTCGGTTCAGGGGGAAGTTGAAGCCCTGACCGGCGGGCGACGCATGGCCGAAATCGCCGCGGCATGTGAAGAAGAACTCTATAGCCTGGTTACGTCAACGCTGCGTCCCAAGAGCGGCGGTCTCTATGCGGCAGCGCTCGACGAGCGTGACAAGCTGGTGAAAGACGAGCAGCGTCTCAGCGCCGAAGTCACCGGTCTGCGCGATTCGCTCGACAAGCGGCGCATGGCGTTGGCGCGTCTGTCTGAGCTTGAAAACCCCGAAGAAGGCGCCACTCGGCGGGAAGCCATCTCGGCCGCGGAAGCCGCAGTCGAGGCCGCCAAATCGCACAGCGAAGCCTTGAAAGCCGCCGAGGCGGAAGCTGCCCTTGCCGCAATTCACCACGACGCGGCGCAGCAGGCCCTCGATAGTTTTCGGACCGCGCTCAAACGAGCCACGGATTTGCGCCAGCAGTCGACGATTGCGCAGCTTCGCCGCAGTGAGGTTCTCGATCGGCGCGCTTCTGCCATTGCCGAAAACGAACAAGCGATGGGCGAAGTTCAAGCAGCCGAACTGGAAGAGCGCGAAGCACGCGAATTGCTCGCGCGGCTGGATGCGACTCTTTTGGCGCGTGACGCTGCCGAACAACTGGCCGGCTCGGACAACCGGTTGAAACAAGCCGAAGTCGCCAGAACCCAGATCGAAGATGGAGAGGCAGCACTGGCGATGCTGGCGGTGCCGGAACAAGCTGTCGAGCAACTCCAGGCGCTCGAAATCGAGATCGCCAGCCTTCGTGCAGCTCACCTGGCAACCCTGCCGACGCTATGCATGGAATACCGGGACGGCGCCGCCGATTTGGTGACCATCGATGCCAAGCCCTTGCCCCATGCAGAAGACCAAAGCTTTGCTGGCACCGTACGCCTGGATATTGCCGGCATCGGAGCCTTGACCCTGCGATCGAATCGGCCGCAGCAGGCCGACCGGACCATCGAAGACGCCGAAGCGAAGCACCGCAGCCTGCTTGCGTCCCTCGGTGTCGATAGCCTCAGGACGGCACGCCAGCGCCTAGTGGAAGCGCGCGACAAAGCTACCGAACTGGGCTTGGCGCGTCAGCGACTTGCCGATCTCGCGCCCAAGGGGATACAGCAATTACACGAGGAGCTTGCTCGTCTGAGTGCCCTCGGGGCCGGGGACCTCGAACTCAAAGTCGATCCAGAACAGATCCGGCAACATCATGCCGCAGCCGAGCAGCGTGTGGCGACAACACGCAACAGCGTGCGCGAGGCCTTGCCTTTGCGCAGCCATGCCGACGAGGCTGTCATGGCTGCGGAGACGGCTTATGTCACCATCCAGGCGGAACTGACCAGCCTCGAGGTCATATTGGGACCCGATGCAGCGCGCGAGGAAAAGGGGCGCTTGCTGCTCACCGAGGCCACCGCACGACAAAAGCTGCGCGAAGCGGCCGAAATGCGCGCTGCTCCCCTGCGCGACGGCGCTCGCGATCTCACCAGCGCTGAAGCCGTTCTGCGCCGCGCCCGTTCGGTTCAGGATGCCGCCACACAGGAAGCAAGTCAGTTGCGTGTAACCCTGGCCGATCTCAATGGCCATATTCGCACTCGGTCCGACGACGCGGTGGAAGAAGCTTTGCGCGAGGCCACAGAAAAATTGGAAATCGCTGGAGAGCGAGCGAGACGCTTCGAATTCGAAAAAGCCGTCCTCGACCGGCTGCGCACGACGCTGGTCGCTGCGCGCTCGACGGCACGCGATCTTTATCTGAAGCCGGTCATGTCCGAGCTGCGACCGCTGCTTGGATTGCTATTCGATGACATCTCCATAGTGTTCGACGAGAACACACTGTTGCCACAGACCGTTCGCCGCAATGGTCAGGATGAGGATGTCGATAGGTTGAGTGGCGGCATGCGAGAACAGCTTTCGGTTCTGACACGTCTGGCCTTCGCCCGTTTGCTTGCCCGCGACGGCCGACCCACACCGGTTATCCTGGATGACGCTTTGGTTTATTCCGATGACGACCGCATCGAGCGCATGTTCGACGCTTTGCATCGTCAATCACACGATCAGCAGATTCTCGTTTTCTCCTGCCGCCAACGCGCGTTTGCAAAACTCGGCGGTAACATTTTGCAGATGAGCGACTGGCAACCGGGTCGGTCATAAGCGGAGATCGCGCAGCCTCAGCTAGGGCGACGGCAGATCGTATCGTGTTACGATTGCAATGCCGTTTTCGATCTCGATTTCGATAACTTCATTAATCAGGAATTCCTCTGGGCCAAGATCCTCGAGGAGAGCATCGAAGAGCTCTCTCTGTTTTTCAGGCCCGACCTGAGGGACGACGATAATCAGGCCGGCGTGAACCGGTTCTTTGGCATAGAGCTTCCTGAAGTCCTTAGCATTGTTGGTGACGAAGGTGAAATCCTCATCGATAATGAGCGGCATGAGGTCCCAGTCGGTTTCGCCGCTTAGCCCAAGCCAGTTGACGTGGTTTGCTTCATGTCCGCGTTCTTGGGCTACCGCAACCAGAGACGTGTGCAGGCACTCATCGATCAGAAACCTCACGAGGTCACACGCGTCTCGACCTGGCCGACGGACCTGGGTCGCCCTTCAAAACCACGCGCTTCGACGACTTTATTTTCACGCCCTGCTCGACCAGCTTCTTAGGCCGCCCACGAACCGGGTGCGCGGCGACCCACATTCTGGCGAGCTCAATCACGCGCGGCGTTAGCTTCGGATATCCCTCCAGAACCTCCGCTTCATCTGCGCCCTGCGCTAGCATCGTCGTGATCATACGAACAGGGATGCGGGTTCCTTTGAAGACAGGCTCTCCGCCCATCACCCCTTTAACGCGGCCGATGGCGGCCTCCGCTTCATCAAGATCCACGATGCGCGCTTTGAGCTGTTTACGTGCCTCGGCGACGTCGACGATCAGCAGGTCGTCGGCCCTTACGGTCTTGGCCCTTGGGGCAGCTTTGATTTCCTCGAACAGGCGGTAGCGACGATCAGCGGGCAATGTCGCACCCACGCCATACCAAAGCTTGAGCCGCAGCAAATCCTCGCCGGTCAATGCCCGTCGGACGACCCCACCGATGCGCCGAGCAGTGCTTGGCACAGTATCGACAATGCGTTTGTCGATCGCATTGTGCACGGCCTTGATTCCTATCCCGCTGACGGCGGCTGCCTCTGCGGGGGTGTAGATGCGAGCAAGTGTGCCCATTATTCTTCTCCTTATAAAGAATAATATAGGCCGTTTGACCCCCTCCGTAAAGGCACGCGTCTTTGGAATCACGGCGGTTAGCAAAGGCGGTGGTGAGCCGAGAGGCCTCACAAACCCTTGGGGCTCGAGATGGCAGACTCGGCGCAGTATAATTGCGCTAACTATCGAATTTGCAGTTGGCGACAAACGACACACGAGTTCGTCGCGGACTTTTAACTCTGCGAAGGCGCGTCTTCGAGCGCTTTGAAACCCTACACCCATCTGCAGGCCATCTGTATCAAGCTTTGGACCAAAACCGTTTCCATCGCTCACGAGCGTTCTCTCTGGGGGTCTCAAGTGGGGCTTGCCCATGGCCACGAATTTTTGGGCGACAGCGGTGCAGAGGCCGCATACCGCTGCCTGCTTGACGTCGCTGACCGTGTCCATGTCCGAAATTTGCCTACAAATTTCGGACGCCCTTGGGCGCGCTAGATTCGCTATGGAAAGCTGGAAGCACTCGCAAGCCCGGTGGCCACAGCGTCTGCAGCGCCAAGCTATTCCTCCGTATCCAAACCCGCATCCTCATGGCCACTAGCCAACTCTGGCATAATTTCACCAGCAAGCAGCTCATCTCTGCTCAGCAGCCCGGCATCCTCGAGCGCCTCGCAGTCCGGGAGATCGCGAAGCGTGTCGAGGCCGAACTCGAGCAGGACGCTTTTGTCGTCACATAGGTGTAGGGAGCGCCGGGCGTCGGACTGCGCGGGTTCGACGCGATCAGGCCGGTGCCGCAGATGGCCGATCAGGTCGCGACTGATTACTTCCCGAAAACCGACGACAATTCGGCGCGGGTAATCGGCTGGAAGTGCCGATGCACATCAGCATCAGCACGTCCGACCACGTCAGGTCCACGGCACGCCCGCTGCTTCCGCAGGCGCGGATGGCATCGGCATAGGCCGGCCGTGTCAGGTGCTTCCAGCCGCCGGCGACAGCGACGAGGTCATAGGGCCGTCCGCGCAGCTCTCGGATGTCGTCGATGAGAAGGTCACGGGCGAGCTCGCGGGAGAGACTGCACCGCAAGCGCGTCCCGCGCGCGCGAACTGCTCGATCAACTGATCTCAGACGACGACGAATCTCGTCCAGATTCCAAAAGCGGTGGCCGCAGCGGCGCTTTGCGGGCTCGCGTTACCACAGATCGCAGAACTGTGATCTCGCCTTGTGCCCGAGACCGCAATCTGGGCTCGCGACGAAGCATATCGCTTGCGATCATCAAAGGACGCGTCGACGCCGTCGGTTGCCTTTTCCACCGCCGCCTCACACATCGTGTTGGGGCTGAAGAGCTACCTGCAAATCCTCGCAACGGGCGCGGCCGCATCCTTGATTTTACAAATTGACACGTCTTGGTTTTTAGAAAATGCCACGTGCGATGATGGCGCCAAAAAAAAATGTCACGCGAGATGATCATGCCTGAGGTAAATGGTCCGCCAAAGTTGGGAAAGGTATACCGGTTGAATGGTGGATAGGTACGCCGGATAAAAAGGGCTTCGGGTTCCGGAAGACGAACTAATCGACGGATAGGCGCTGCTCGTGAGGGAAACTGCATGCGCATTACGGTTATGACCATCCAGGGATGTCGGATATGATCTTGAATAGTGACATTGCAGGCCAAAGAGCGGCCGAGAAGCTAGCAGAGGGCCTGAAATCGCAGGGCAAGCAGCAATACGAAGAAAGGTCGAGGGAACGCGAACGAGATGTGTCTCGTTAGGTCGCACGTTGCACCAGGGGTGCGTCGGAAGGCACTCCGCCGTGTCCTGAAGAGGTAGCCTGCACTTGAGAATAGCCACGGTGGTACCTTATTTTCGGCTGTGAAGCACACGAGACCCGCGACGTGAGACCCAGTTGCTCAATACCCAGTTGCTGGGTGAGCGTGCATGACTGCCAACGGAAGGTCTTGCACGCACCCTCGCGATCTTGAGCAATGGTCGCCATGACTTTCTTCTTGCAGGCTTTTGAGTGGCCCAGCCTGCAATCACCAGACCCCACCGACTCTAAAGAGCGTGGCAGACGGGATAGTCGAGGTTGCCCGGCACAATTACGCTCAAGGCTTGCGCCGCCCAGAGGACACGCTGAAAAGGCAGCATGGGCGCGCAAGCACGCCATTCACGAGAGGTTCGACATGAAGACTATGCAAGAAAAAGACATTCCGGCATTCGTGCAAGCAGTTGTGGAGGCCGGCTGCAACATTTGCGCGATTGGCAACTTGGGATATGTCTTTGGCGATGCTGATTTGACGCCGGCGCAACGGAGGTCCGTCGAGCCACAGCTGCGCAGGATTGCTGAGATCTACGGCGAACGCGATCATCTCATGGACGAGATAGCTGTATATCTGCGGTCGATCGGACGCCATGTCGAGGTTGAGCCGAAGACAGGTGTTTCCTGATGGCCGCGATCGATCGCGTTCCGTAGTCGCCATTTCTATTGGGTAACGAGCAGCCGTCTTCCAACCTCTGAAACAAAAAAGAGGTGACCCCCAAAGGCCGCTCTCGAGACCGCAAGTCTGAGCCGCTAACGCATTGCGATAACCAGGCTGTCCGAACTGGGCGTCGATGCCTTCCTCGACCAGGTCGCGGTAGGCGGCGATCTCATCTACCGCATGCATAGCCAAGCCAGAGAAGTTTTCGGCAGCGGAATTCTCGGTCGCTTCCCCTTTTATGACTAGAGGGTGCGGCCGATCCGGCCGCGACGATCTCGCAGGGATTGCCATATACGGCAACACGAACACCGGCGGATCAATACTCGGATAATGGCGGCCGGCTATGTAGCGATCGATCGCGCACCAACATATCAATGCAATAGCTTAGTTGCTTTCAAAGGCGGGTCTCTACGAACTGCAAGCAAGCTAAACGATTGCGTCAACTCTTCCTCGCAGAGCGAAAACTCCGCGCCCACGCGATTTCTCTGCTGGAACAGCGGCACATCCTCAGCGCCAGGACACGGCCGCCGCCGTCGGGTTTTACGAAGCCGGTGATTGCATAAGTTGCCCGCAAGATATCATTGGTATCGGGAACGCCGCCGATGCCGCATCCTGAATAGAGCGGCCGCTTGCACCTGCCAGCCCGACGACCAGATCATATCTGCAACTCCATCTACCTGGACGTGGTGCAAATCACCTCGCTGAAGCCGCAAATCGTCGCCTTCGACCAGGATAACCACATCCGTGACCGCCTGAGCTACTCGGTCGATCTCGACGCACATGGCCGATACAGTTTTTCCATCCTTCACGAAGCGAATGAGACTTTGGCCATTCCAGCCCTGGTCTACGGGGCGTGACTTGTCCCCGATGCATGCGCGAGCTCTCCGCTCGGCCGGCCGCCGGACGTCGCCACCGGCCGAAGGCGCCCGAAGGCGCCCGAAGGCGCTTGACAAAGCAGCACCGGCCCATTCAACTTGAGGCATTCACCAGGGGAGTCCCGGTAAGGGGCTGAGATACTGCTGGCTTTCGCGGCGCAGTGACCCGTTGAACCTGATCCAGTTCATACTGGCGTAGGGACGGTGCAAGCGCTTTGCGGGAGTTTACGCCCGAGGTCCTGCTGCAGCAGGTCTACAGAAGCGTCTTTTCATCCTTCCGGCACAGAACTGGGTCTCCAATGCATGAGCAAAGGAGCCTCACGATGAATGCCCTCACCCCCGCCGTGTCGACGGGACCACTGCCCGCCTCGCGGAAAATCCACAAGCCCGGCGTCCTCTACCCGCAGATCAGGGTGCCGATGCGCGAGATTTCCGTCCATCCGACGGCCGGCGAACCGCCCGTCACCGTCTACGATCCGTCCGGCCCCTACACCGATCCATCAGTCCAAACCAGCATCGAAAAAGGCCTTGCCCGGCTTCGCCACGAATGGGTCACGGCGCGTTGCGATGTCGAAGCCTATGACGGCCGCCACGTCCGGCCGGAAGACAATGGATTCGCCACCGGCGAGCGCCTGACACCGGAATTTCCGATACGCAATCGGCCGCTCAAGGCCAAGCAGGGCAAGGCGGTGACCCAACTTGCCTATGCGCGCGCCGGCATCATCACGCCAGAAATGGAGTTCGTAGCCATCCGCGAGAATCTCGGCCGCGAGGTGATGCGCGGCAAGCTGCAACGCGACGGCGAAGCCTTCGGCGCGGCGATCCCAGATTTCGTCACACCCGAATTCGTGCGCGACGAGGTGGCGCGCGGACGCGCAATCATTCCCGCCAACATCAATCATCCCGAGAGCGAACCGATGATCATCGGGCGAAATTTCCTGGTGAAGATCAACGCCAACATCGGTAACTCGGCTGTCACATCGTCGATGGCCGAAGAGGTCGAAAAGATGGTGTGGGCGATCCGCTGGGGCGCCGATACGGTGATGGACCTGTCGACCGGCCGCAACATCCACAACATCCGCGACTGGATCGTGCGCAATGCACCGGTGCCGATCGGCACGGTGCCGCTCTATCAGGCGCTCGAAAAGGTCGGCGGCATCGCCGAGGACCTCAACTGGGAGGTCTATCGCGACACGCTGATCGAGCAGGCCGAGCAAGGCGTCGACTATTTCACCATCCACGCCGGCGTGCGGCTGCACTACATACCGCTGACCGTCGACCGGGTCACGGGCATCGTCTCGCGCGGCGGCTCGATCATGGCCAAATGGTGCCTGCACCATCACCGGGAGAGCTTCCTCTACGAGCATTTCGAGGAGATCTGCGACATCGCCAGAGCCTATGACGTTTCCTTCTCGCTCGGCGACGGCCTTCGTCCCGGTTCAATCGCCGATGCGAACGACGCGGCGCAATTCGCCGAACTGGAAACACTTGGAGAACTCACCAAGATTGCCTGGGCAAAGGACTGCCAGGTGATGATCGAAGGCCCGGGCCATGTCCCCATGCACAAGATCAGGCAGAACATGGACAAGCAGCTCGCAGTGTGCGGTGAGGCGCCGTTCTACACGTTGGGGCCGCTGACGACCGACATCGCGCCGGGCTATGACCACATCACCTCAGGGATAGGTGCCGCCATGATAGGCTGGTTCGGCACCGCAATGCTTTGCTACGTCACGCCGAAAGAGCATCTCGGCCTTCCCGACCGCAACGACGTCAAGATTGGGGTGATCACTTACAAGATAGCCGCCCATGCAGCCGATCTGGCGAAGGGCCATCCGGCAGCGAAAACCAGGGATGATGCCCTTTCGCGCGCGCGCTTCGAGTTCCGCTGGGAGGACCAGTTCAACCTGTCGCTCGACCCCGAAACCGCACGGTCCTTCCACGACCAGACCTTGCCCAAGGAGGCGCACAAGCTGGCACATTTCTGTTCGATGTGCGGGCCGAAATTCTGCTCCATGCGCATTTCCCACGACATCCGTGCCGAGGCTCAGAAGGAAGGCATGGCGGCAATGGCGGCAAAATACCGGGAGGGCGGCGATCTCTACATGCCGGCGGACGAGACTGGCGTACCGGTCGTGCCGGAGGCTCCCAAACCATCATGAGGGTGCTCGTCAAAGGGGCCGGCGTTGCCGGCCTCACCGTCGCTTTCGAACTCGCCGCCCGCGGCGCGACGGTCACAGTCGCCGAGATGCGGCATGGCCTTGGCGGCAACGCGTCGTGGTTCGCCGGCGGCATGCTGGCGCCATGGTGCGAGCGCGAAAGCGCGGAGCAGCCGGTGCTGGATCTCGGACGCGACGCTGCCGACTGGTGGGATGCGGTGCTGTCGGGTCAGGTGACACGGGCCGGGACATTGGTCGTGGCCGCGCCGCGTGATGCCGGTGAGCTTGACCGGTTCGCCAGTCGCACGTCAGGGCATAGGCGCGTCGATGAAAACGAAATTGCGCTCCTGGAACCCGACCTCGCCGGCCGCTTCCGGCGTGGATTGCTCTTCCCCAACGAGGCTCACCTCGACCCACGCCAGGCGATGGCGGCACTTCATGACAACCTTGCGACCATGGGTGTCAAATTCCACTTCGGCTGCGACGCCCGGCCTGTTTCGGGTTTCGCCCGTCAGATAGACTGCATGGGAATGGCAGCGGCCGATGACAGGCTGCGCGGTGTTCGCGGCGAAATGCTGATCCTTCGCACGCCTGATGTCTCGCTGTCGCGGCCGGTCCGTTTGCTTCATCCACGCTTTCCGCTTTATGCCGTGCCGCGCACCGATCACCGTTTCATGATCGGAGCGACGATGATTGAAAGCCAGAGCGCCGGACCGGTGACGGCGCGTTCCATGATGGAGCTGCTGGGCGCCGCCCATGCCCTCCATCCGGCCTTTGGTGAGGCCGAGATCGTTGAAACCGGTGTGGGTGTCCGTCCGGCATTTCCCGACAATTTGCCACGCGTCGAAACAGACGGTGAGATCATCGCGATCAACGGTCTTTATCGTCACGGTTTTCTCCTCGCCCCCGCCATGGCGCGCCAGGCTGCCGGCCTGGTTTTCAGTCAAGACAGAACCAAGGAGCATGCTCATGAAACTGATGGTCAACGGCGAGGCGCGTGAGATTGCCGCCACCACGCTGGCCGAGTTGCTTGCCGCGCTCGACTATGAGGGCGATTGGCTCGCCACCGCCGTCAACGGCGACCTCGTGCACAAAGCCAACCGCACGGAGTTCCAGTTGAGCGACGGCGACCGGATCGAAATCCTCTCGCCCATGCAGGGCGGCTAGCATGTTGGAGCTTTATGGAACCGAGCTTTCGTCGCGCCTGCTTCTCGGCACCGCTCAATATCCTTCGCCGGCCATCCTTGCCGATGCAGTCAAGGCGTCGGGCACGTCGGTGGTGACCGTCTCGTTGCGGCGTGAGATGGCGGGCGGTAGAGCCGGCGAACAATTCTGGTCGTTGATCCGCTCGCTGGGCGCCAGAATCCTGCCCAATACCGCCGGCTGCCTCTCCGTCAAGGAAGCCGTCACCACCGCGAAAATGGCGCGCGAGGTCTTCGGCACCAACTGGATCAAGCTCGAAGTGATCGGCAATCACGACACGCTACAGCCGGATGTGTTCGGTCTGGTTGAAGCCGCCCGCATCCTGTGCGAGGACGGCTTTGCGGTATTCCCCTATACCACCGACGATCTCGTTGTCGCCGAGCGGCTGCTGGAAACGGGCTGCAAGGTCCTGATGCCGTGGTGCGCACCGATCGGTTCCGCCTTGGGACCGGTCAACATGACGGCGCTGCGCTCGATGCGCGGATATTTCCCTGGCGTCCCGCTGATTGTGGATGCGGGGCTCGGACGGCCGTCGCACGCGGCCACCGTCATGGAACTCGGCTTTGACGCCGTGCTCCTGAACACAGCGGTCGCCAAGGCGGCATATCCGGTCGGCATGGCGCGTGCTTTCGGTAAGGCGGTCGACGCCGGTCGTGAGGCGTTCAGTTCGGGAATGCTCGAACCGCGCGACGTCGCCGTGCCATCGACACCGATGGTCGGCAGGGCCGTTTTTTCATGAAGCTCGATCCCTTTTATCTGATCGTCGACAGCGCTGCCTGGATCGAACGGCTGGTCCCACTCGGAGTCCGGCTTCTGCAACTGCGCATCAAGACCGTGGATGAGGCTGGGTTGCGCGCGGAGATCCGCACCGCGAAGGCCTTGTGTGCTCGATACCAGTGCCAACTCATCGTCAACGACCACTGGCGCCTGGCAATCGAGGAAGGCTGCGACTTCATACATCTCGGCCAGGAGGATTTGCAGACCGCTGACCTCTTGGCGATACGGGCAGCCGGCGTAAGGCTCGGACTGAGCACACATGATCATCAGGAGCTGGAAACGGCGATGGCCGCCGAGCCTGACTACATAGCGCTTGGACCCATCTATCCGACCATCCTGAAGAAGATGAAATGGGCGCCGCAAGGGGTCGAACGGATCAGCGAATGGAAGCGCCAGGTCGCGCCGTTTCAATTGGTCGCCATTGGTGGCCTCAACCCTGAGCGGCTCGACGGTGTCTTTGCGGCTGGCGCGGACAGCGCGGCGGTGGTGACCGACATCACGCTCAACGACGACCCCGAGGCGCGCACGCGAGAATGGATCGAAAAGACGGACCAATGGCGCTGAGGCGAGAACCACATGTGCTTGTCGTCGGTGGATCGGACTCCAGTGGCGGTGCTGGAATTGCACGCGATATCGAGACGATCTCTGCCATTGGCGTGCGCACCTGTCTCGCCGTCACAGCGCTAACGGTGCAAACGCATGACGCCGTGATCGAAATCTATTATTCGCCACCTAGCCTGGTGGCCAATCAGATGTGCGCCGCGCTGCAGGCCAACGACGTGGCCACAATCAAGATCGGCATGCTGGCGACTGCCAAGATCATTGTTGCCGTTGCCGCAGTGCTGCGCAAATTTCCGCATGTCCCCGCAGTACTCGACCCTGTGCTGGCCTCCACCTCAGGCCGCGCACTTCTGCAAGCAGGCGCTATCGCTGCCATGAAGCGCGATCTTATGCCGCTTTGCTGCATTGTCACGCCCAACCTCCCTGAACTGGCGCTCCTTAGTGGCTCCGAACTGGCAGTGGATGAGGACGGAGCGCTCCAACAAGGAAAAAGACTGCTGGCCGCCGGCCCTCAAGCCCTGCTGATCAAGGGTGGGCATGCGTCGGGAACCCGGTCGACCGATATTCTGTTACGCTCCGGGCACGAACCCATCCGCTTCGATGCACCGCGCCTTGCCACATCGATGCGCGGGACAGGTTGCATGCTGGCCAGCGCGATTGCGGCGCATCTGGCGAAGCCGAAGCCGCTCGAAGACAGCGTGCGCGAAGGCAAGCTGTTTGTCTTGGAGAGGCTTCAGAAATGCCGGCTGAATAACCACAGCGTTCTGCGTCCAGCCAAGCAGACCCATTTTCCAGAATTTTTCCCGTAGCGAGACTAGAGAAGGGGCTACTGCTTCTCTATGCCATCCTCACAACGCGTTGAGTTTCTCACTGCCAATTATGCGACTTTCGAGGTGCAAATAGCGAATATCGAGTTCTTAGTGACAGAAACGACCGGAATTGGTTGCGTGGATCACCAGGTCGCTACCGATTGGGTCAGCGACTCAATAGAACGTCACATCTCTGTCCACACTCGAGCTTATTTGCCGCAAACGCGTCGAGCCCCGCGTCAATCGGTCTTATAATAGTATCCGGGGCAGCTCCAAAGCTGTGGCATCGGCTACCCGCCGGCCGTGGCGCTTGCTGTTCGAGCGTCGGACGCCGCCTGCCATTGAACATCTGATGGGCTATTGGGTGGCGGCGACACACTCATCCAGGTGCAACTGGCTTTTTCAACTCGGGAACCAGCAGAAGCCTTCGCTGCGTCGCAACATTTGGATTATGTCGTACAGCCCGATCTTCCAGAGAAAACAAGACCTAACGTTCGAAACCTGTCACGCAACCAACCACCGAATGAAAGATCCAGCGTGCGATCGCAGGGAGGTAAGAATAACCGGTCTGGCTTTCCTATCGCCGGTCCAGGTTAAGACCAACGACGTCGTCACGACATCAACACAGTGCGCGAAGCGCTCGTATTCCTGAATCAGTGGCCAAAAGCGCGTCGGGGACCGGTATTCAGTTGCGCGGTGAGAAGCAGCAACGCAGCGATCGCCGGACAGATGACACCCGAGCAGGCGCGGCAAGCATTGTGGGATTTGCCAGGATTGCCGGCGTGCTGGCCAAATCTGATTTCGTCGTTGGTGGCGACTGATTTAAAGCTGCAGGAAGATCACCGCCGGTAACGCGTTGGCCCGCTGCTCGCCAAGACGGAAAGAACGCCGCCTTGTGAGTTCCAATAATGGGCGATGCGGGAATTGCACATGTCTGTGCCCATCTGTCCGGCCGAAATGCAAATGGCGTCACTGGCGAAGGTCAGCGAACGCGGCACGCAGGGCTGGATTCTTTTGACTTGCGGCAAGCCGACATAGGTGCTGGCTTGATGTCTCGGTCACTGCGACGTGTCATGCCGATTCATTCGTCAGCTACCATGACGATGCGGCGCGTCGCCTGCGATCAGTTGATCGAACCGCGGTGCAATTCGGGACGCTTCGTCGATCCCGACAGTTGCGCAAAGGGAAGCCAAATCAGCGACTAGAGGCAACGTGGCTACGGATTCGAAGGGACCCCGCTGTTGCCGAAGAGGTGACTGGTGGAATGTCAAAGATCACCTCGTGAAAGGCCATTTGGGGCCACCTAATGATAAAGCCGGATGCCGCTATCGGGTCCTGGCACGGGAATGACGGTCCGGCCCTACGGTGGATCGAGTTCGGTTCATGTCGCTTCGCAAGGAGGATGTGTTCCGGCGTCTGCCCGAACCCCTCTTTCTCGCATTCTGCGAGGTTGCGCGATCGGGCCGCTCGGTCTCTGTGCTGATCGCCCCTCCTGTTGCCATCGATCGATTCCGCTTCCGGTGCGCACGCACGTGTCGCGCGTGGCAATCATGCAAGGTCGTGAATCATAGGAGGATGTACATGCTTTTGTCGGATTTCGGCCGCATCGGGTTCGATCCGTTTGTGGAAATGCGGCGCATGCAACAGGAAGTAAACCAGCGTTTGGCCGGGCTGACCGCCAGCGCCGCTCAGGAGTTTCCGCCGATCAATCTTTGGACTGGCGAGGACAGCGTGGCGGTGGCCGCGGAACTGCCGGGGATATCACCTGACGAAATCGGCCTCACGGTGCGCGAGAACATTCTGACATTGAAGGGAACGCGCGAGCCTCGAACGGAGGACGAGAAATCCGTCTGGCACCGCCGTGAGCGCGCCTATGGGACCTTCTCCCGGACAGTGCAATTGCCATTCCGCGTCGACCCGGAACGGGTCGAGGCGCGTTTCGCCAACGGGCTGCTCGAAGTCGAGTTGCACCGGCCGGAGGCGGATCGGCCGAAGAAGATCCAGATCAAGGGATAGAGGGAGGCAAGCATGGCTCAGGAACGCGGATCGGCCGTCGCACCATGCTGCTCAATGCCCGCAAGGTGCTTTACGACCATAGTTCGGCCATCACCATCCTTCTCGCCTTCAATGACATAACGGCCCGTCGTATCATCGAGCGGGAGAAGGAAGAACTGCTCGGTCGCACCGAAGACCTGCTTCGGCAGAAAGACGTCCTGCTGCGCGAGATGGAGCATCGGGTTGCCAACAGCCTGCAGATCATTGCCTCGATCCTGTTGCTGAAGGCACGCTCGGTGACGTCGGAAGAGACGCGCCAGCATCTCAAGGACGCCCATCAGCGCGTTCTGTCCGTGGCCGAGGTGCAACGCCATCTCCACACCTCCGCCGGCGTCGACGAGATCGATGTCGGCTCTTACCTACCGAAATTGTGCAGCAGCCTCGCCTCGTCGATGGTCGGCGAAGCCCAGCCGATCACGGTCACCGTAATGGCCGAAGGCGGCAGGATAGATTCGCAAAGGGCAGTCAGTCTGGGACTAATTGTCACCGAACTCGTGCTCAACGCCATCAAATATGCTTTCCCCAAGAAGAGAACCGGCGCTCGCATCCAGGTGAGCTACGAGACCGCGGGCAGTGACTGGAAACTGACGGTTTCGGACAATGGCGTCGGCAAGATCGCCAACGACGTACCGGCTACCGGACTTGGAACAGCCATCGTCGAAGCACTGGTGAAACAACTGGAGGCCAGGGTGGAGATTATCAGCGATATTGACGGCACCAGCGTGTCGGTCACCCGGGCGACGTTCACCTCGCGCGTGCCGCGAGCGGCGTAAAAACCGTTACTACGATGCTGCCTTCCGGACATCGCCTGATGTCCAGGGGATCTTCTGCCGCCACGGCCTTGTCCCCGGAGCGCAGGACTGCCAGTCGCATCGCATAAGCCGAAACCTCTCAGTCGGTTGAGGGCGCTTCCGATGGCCAAGATCCGCTTTTTTGGCGTTCAGCCGGTGGGACCAAGCTCTGAAGCTGACGCTGCGCAGGTCTTTGCGTGGATGACTCGGTGCGGTCGGTAAACTCGAAGTGGCGGTTGTGTGCGTCAAGTTCTGCAAAATGGGGCGGCCACGATGCTGGTCATGCGGCTTGGCGTAGAGCGAGCTTCTTGTGCTCGCGCAGGTCGTCAATGTTGATGTAGGGCCTCCATCCAGTTTTCGTTGGTTTCGACAGCCGGCGCCCTGACGAGGCGCAGGCAGCTTTCGGCGTTGGGGAAGATGCGCACGACATAGGTGCGCCGGCGGATTTCCTCATTGAGCCGTTCAAGCATGTTGGTGCTCTTGAGATGCTTGTGATGCTGGCGCGGCAGGCAAAAGAAGGTCAGCGTGCGCTCGATGGTCTCCTCCACCGTCGTCCATCTCGGCCTCGAGCACCTCCTGCATCACCGCACGGATCATTTCGTGAAGTCCGTCCGGGTCTGAAAGCAGAATGTCTTTGACGGCAGCGCTGGCGGTCTTACTTTCAATCTTGGTCATGGTGGCGTTCCTTCGCGGGAATCGGCGACATGAACAATCACCAGATCCCATGGCGACGGATGGATAGCGGCGCGTGCTCTGGCAGAGTGACGCTGCTAACAAACACCCCGCGGAGGAACACCATGCATGTAGTGGCCGACCGATCCGAAACTCTGACTGCTATCCGGACTGGTCTGGGCGCAATCTTCGTATCGCTGGAGCTCAGCCGTTCAACCTGGCTGATCTCGTCGTTGTCGCCAGGTGGCGGCGAGAAGTTGTCGAAACACAGTGTCCCCAGTGGTGATTTATCCGCCTTGTTCCGTCGCTTCGATAGCGTGCGAGAGAAGGCAAGAGCACGCATGGGGCCAGACTTCCCCGTCGTCGCTATCCAGGAAGCCGGGCTCGATGGCTCCTGGATCCATCGGGTTCTGAGCAAGGCGGGGATCGAGAGCTACGTCGTTGATCCCGCTTCTATCGCAGTGTCTCGTCGCAGTCGCCGAGCCAAAACCGATAAGATCGATGGTGAAACGCTCGTCTCTCCTTGCCTTCAAGCGAGGCGAACCGCGCATATGTGCAATGGTCAAAGAGCCAACACCGGAGCAGGAGGATCGCCGGCGTATCTGTCGTGAACGCAAGGTACTGACGACCGAACGGGTATATAAAACGCCGCTCACTCAGAATGGTCTCGTCGCCCGAGCCCAGCGGCCGTAGGCGGGATGTTGGTGCAGCCGTGAAGAGCAGCGACCGAATGTGAGGTTGATCTGCTCGGTTACGAGCAGAGTCCTGCAAGTCGGGTTCAACCTGGATCCCATAATCGATATGACAAGCTAATCCCACTTTGACCGGCGCTCAGCACACCTAATTTCGAGCCGCGCCGACCTACACACCCGCTATCGACATGATCCGAGTGGCGGCCTGAACTAGGCCGGCAAACTCATGTTCGTTGGCACTGTTTTTCGCTTGCATCCCGGTTAGGCGGGGACAGACGCCCTACTGCGACGCCTGCCCGGCTTGTCCGTGTCTCGCTCGCCTGACGTTTCGGGTTCGGTCTCAATGATCTCGCCCGCCACCACGGCGCGGGTCCGCTCCAGCATCGCGGGGATGTCCCGCGCGGGCAGCGGGCGGCTGAGCAGGAAGCCCTGCGCCTCGGTGCAGCCTTCTCTTCGGACCCGTTCCAGCTGCTCCACGGTCTCGACGCCCTCGGCGGTGGTCTGCATCCCGAGGCTGTTGCCGAGGCTCGTGACCGCTCGAATGATGGCGACGGAACTGTCGATATCTCCGGCGTCCGTGATGAAGGATTGATCGATCTTGATCTTGTCGAATGGGAACGAGCGCAGATAGCTCAAGCTCGAATATCCGGTTCCGAAGTCGTCCATCGCGATATGAACGCCGAGCATGTGGATATGTTGCAGCATCGAGAGAGTCGCCTGGCTGTTGGCCAGCAGCACTGTCTCGGTGATCTCAAGCTCAAGCCGGCTGGGGGCAGTCCCGAGATATCCAATGCCTCGACGATGGTGGAGAGCAAGCGCGCGTTGCGAAATTGCGCCGGGCACAGATTGACGGCGACCTTGATGCTACCGGGCCAGCTTGCCGCGTCGAGACAGGCTTGCTTGATAACCCATTCACCGATCGGGACGATGAGGCCGATGTCCTCGGCCAGCGGGATGAATTCTCCCGGGGATACGATGCCGCGCGTCGGGTGATGCCAGCGCAGCAGCGCCTCGAAGCAGCTGACCTCGCCGCGGTCGAGATTGAGGAGCGGTTGGTAGTAGATTTCGAACTGCTGCCGCACCACCGCTTCGCGCAGGTCGAGTTCGAGAAACCGCCGCGCCTGCATGCGCGCATCCATTTCCGGTTCGAAGAACCTGTAGGTTCCGCGGCCTTCCGCCTTCGCCCGGTAGAGCGCCATGTCGCCGGTCTTGAGAAGTTGGTCGGCGTCAATGCCATCGTCCGGCGCGATCGAGATGCCGATGCTGGCGCTGATCATAACCCCGTGGCCATCGACGACATAAGGTGCGCTCAGCCCATCAATGACCCGTTGGGCAAGAGCTGTCGCCTCGACCGGCTGATCAACCGCGGTTTGAATGATCACGAACTCATCGCCGCCGAGCCTTGCCACGGTGTCGCCTTCACGGGCCACCTGTTTCAGTCTGGCGGCGACCTCCTTCAGCAAGGCGTCGCCAACCGGGTGCCCCAGCGTGTCGTTGACCATCTTGAAATGATCGAGATCGAGGCAGTGGAAAGCAATCTTGCTACCATCACGCCGCATCTCGACCAAAGCCTCCTCGGCGCGTTCGCGGAACAATATGCGATTTGGAAGCTCGGTAAGTCCGTCGTGGCGCGCCATGTATGAAATCTTGGCTTCGCTCCGCCGCAAGTCGGTCACGTCATGGTGAGTGGCAAGCCACCCGCCGCCCGGCAGTGGCTGATGGATGAGGTCGATGGTGCGTCCGTCCCTGAGTTCCACCAGGCTCACCGTCCGCTCTGCGCGATCGATGGTCTCCGTCAGCTGCTGCACATACTTTTCCGGGTCATGGCCGGCATAGAGGCCCGCCGCGATCCGGAACCGCATCAAATCGATCCACGGCGTGCCGGGACGAGTCAGGGGCTCCGGCACATGGTAGAGATCGGCGTAGCTTTGGTTGCACAGAACCAGCCGCCTCTCCGCATCGAACATGCAAAGCCCTACGGGCATATTGGCGGCGGCCGCGGCCAATTGCTGCCGCTCCAGCTCGGCTTCTCGGGCCAAGGCATCGCTGCGCTCCAGGCTGGCCCGGTAGCCGGCAAAGGCCGAGAACAGCACTCCAACCTCGTCCTGCCGATCCCTTTTCAGCGCAATGAGACTCGAACGGCGCTCGCCCTGCGCCAAGCAACGCATCGCCTCGGTCACGGCGAGGATCGGCTTGCTGACATTGTGGCGTATCCAGGCGACAAGCCCACCAAGACACCCGGCGGCAAAAAGAACTGCCAGCCAAGTCAATCTTTGCGCAACGGTGTAGGTCCTGTCCGCCATCACCGCCGCGGCCGTGCTGCGCTCGTTGGTGAGGGCCAGCAGGTCGTCCAATCGCTGCGTGGCGGCGGCAACGGTCGGGAGCGATACCGTCTCGAACTCCTTGACAGCCATTGTTCGCCCTCCTGTTTCGAGGAGCGGGAAAATCGATGTCAGGGAATCTTCGTAGGCCGTCCATAGGTTGACGAACTGGTCGAACAGCTGCTGCTCGGCCAGCGATCCGGCACTCCGGCGATAGGCGCGCCGACCTTGCAGTATTTCGTCGCTTTCCCTCGCCATCTCCTTCTCAATGCCGGCTATCTGCGCAGCCTCGGCAGTGCGCACGCGCAACGTCGCATAGAGCTGGTGTTCCGCGAGGTTGCGCTTCATCTCGCCGACGATCTGGACCTGGGGCAACCAAACGCTGGTGATCTCGCTCGTGACCTTGTTGAGTGATCGCAGTTGCGCGACCCCAAATACTCCCACGGCCACGACGCACAGCAGCGCCAGCCCAAAGCCCAACGAGAGCTTGGTCCCGACGCTAATGTCCTTTAGCCCTCTCATCTAGAAAACTGCAAACGCAAGACCAGTCCTCGTCAAATAGCATCGAGCTTTAGCGAATAGTAAAAGTATTCCTAGTGTCGCGTCTAAGGTATTAATGCTGGCTTAAGACTGCGTAATCCCCTAGAGGATCGACCAAACCACGTTGTAAAAGGCCGGCGGATGAAGCTCACCGATTTCCATATGATCCGATGACGGGCCTACAATGAGATCGAGGTGCTCGCACCTAGTCTTGGAAGCCGCTTGCAGCTTCTTTCACCGCACCGTGGGATCGGCCTTCGATCCCCTTCGAATGTAGCGAGGCCAGCCCATATTATGCACGACGATGGGGCTTTGAGGCTGGCAGTCGAATCTATGATCGGCAGTGTTCATCAGCCGAGGAAGGAGCGCCGCGGCGCGCGCCGAGGCGGTGCGCGAACTCGAGCGTGATCGCCGAGATCGAGGCGAAGGAGCCGCTCGAAGCGCTCGACACCTTCATGGCGCAGAACGCATCGATGATCCAGGCCCAGCATGCAGCCTCCAGCTTCGATGTCCATCGGGTCCTTCAGGCCATGGACCACGAGCCGAGACCGCCGCAAGGCGATGCCGGACTGATGCGGCTGCCGGTGGTCGACATGCAAGGCCGGCCGCTGGCCAGCGAAGCCGAGTTGCGCTATTCCATTTTCCACCGCTTGACCTCGGGCGCGGTGAAGGTGGTGGCGGTGCAGCTAAAGGGAACTCCGACTGGAGCCATGCTGACACGCACGTTCACCGTGGAGGGCGTGCCCTACCGCATGGACCTGTTCGGCGGCAGCAAACTGAAGCCGCCGCAAAAGAGCCTGAACCAGCTTGCCTCTCACCTGCCTTTCACGGCCGCAGAGGCCCCAAGCGGCAAGCTTTTGGCGATCCCCTATGCCGAGACGGCTCCGGGTACGGCCTTTGAGCAGCTGTCGCGGGCCTGGGCGCCGTTCAAGGAAGCCTATTACTATACCCAGCGCCGCGGATTTGCCGCGCCGCCGGGCATCCCCGACATTGGCCCCATGATTATGCGCTGGAAGGGTGCTTCAAGCTGTCCCTTCTGCCCGACCATCCCGCAGGCGCAGTGCATCCCTTCCGGTTCGAGGGGCGAGACGGCGAGATCGCCTTGCGGCCGCATGACGGCTGCGGCTTCATTAGGGCCTCACTGGCCGAGCGCATGCCGTCCATTGCCCGGGCTCGCCACGACGCTCCCGAGCGGATGCCTGCCTATGCCGATAAAAGGCAATCGGCGGTACCGCCCTCGGCGCTGCAACATTATCCGCGTAGCGTCGAGGTAGCACAGGAGACCCGCGAGAAGGCTCAGGCTTGGCTCGAAACCCATCAAAGCCTCACCGCCGAGGAGCTGTTCCGGACGGTCACGGGCGGGCATATCGAGGGTTCGAGCGCTATCGCCGTGCCGTCCAGCGACGAATGCCTGCATGTGCCGACGGGCAAGAGCAAGACCTTGACCCGTGACGCTGGCGTGCTTGTCGGACGCTCCCCCTATGACAAGCCCAACCTGCGCCCGTTCGCCGCCGACCGGGTCAGGTCGGCGCGCGATGGCGACCGGACCGCGGCGTTCCTGGATCGGTGCGTGGCCTTCCAATATAGCTTCAACTTCGCGCACAGGTCGGGGGCTGGGCTTGCCGCCGACGATCCGACCTTCTTTGCCAAAGGCATCTTGATCGTTGTGCCCGACGAAATGTGGCCGGCGGACTTCGCCGAGCGCGGGGTCGTGATGTCTGCCGAGGACGTAAAGTGCCATTCGTACTGGCTGGAGGAAAAGGACCGGGTCAAGGCCGACACCGCGCTCGAGTGCGTCGGCATCCTGCAGGCGACGGAGGTGTTCGCGCCCGGCTCTTTGGTTGCGGTTCCAAGCGTCGAACAAAAAATGCTCGACGGCGATTTTGATGGCGACACCGTCGTCATCATTGGCGACCAGCCTCGCCTTTACGAGCATGTGCGCCAGTTCGACGCGCAGCTGCAGGCGCGCGGCATCGCCTCGATGAAGCCGCCGAAGTCGCACACGCCGGCCATTGAGAAAAGCGGCTACCAGTTCACCCGGTCCAAGCAGATCCTGTCGGCCACCGGGCTGGTGCTGGAGACCTACAGCTGCCTGCAGCGCAACGTGCTGGCGCAGCCGCTGGAGGCGCAACGCTGGTTTGCCGAGCGTGCCATCTTCGGCACCTACGAGGGCATTCATAATGAGCTCAAGGCCGACATCCGCGCACTGTTGCAGGAAGATCGGCCGGATGGCCAGGCCCTCCATGAGCTCATCGCCAGGGCGAGGGAAGACAGCAAGGCCGCCAGGCATCCGGTGGCCTGCGAACTGGCCGCGTTGTTAGTGGCCGAGCTCCAGGACTGGAACCTGCAGCTCAATAGCGAGCCGGCTCATGAGCAGTCGGAAGTCAAGCTGCATGAAAGCGCCATCAATCTGTTGAGCGTCGGCATCAAGGTCGGCACTGACGCCTACAAGTCCGATACCGGTGCGCGGGTGTTCATGCAAAAAACCACCGAATTGCAGCGGCTCTTGGAGCAGAGGCCGGGCTTCAAGTCGGCGCCATATGTCAAGGCGCAGGCGGCAAAGCTCCACCAGGGCCGGTTCGACGTCGATGGCAGCCTGGCGGATCTGAAGGACAACCCCACGCTGGCGGCATCGGTCATGGAGGCCTCGATCAGACTCGCCGTCGAAAAGCGCATTCTGCTCAGCGCCTTAGCAATCTCGGCCGAAGACGACCGCGCCAGCACGATAACGCTGAGCAGCGAACAGGCCCTTGAGCGGGCCAGGCTCGAAGCCGCCCCCGCCGAAGCGCAAGAAAGCGCGATTACCAAAAATTGTGCATGCGGTTGCCGAGCTTTTGCGGCAGGACGGCATCGAGGTGAAGGTGCCGCATCTTGACCAACGGTCGGGCGGGCAGGTCTGGATAGCCGACGAGTTGACCGGCCAGAGCGTGAGCACGGCGCCGGAGGCCCAACTGGTCACCAATGCCGTGCGCCATGTCTTCGAGATCCCGGACGAGGCTTTTACGCGCGCCTTCAGGAAGGCGGCACTGGCCTTCGAGGAGCGGGACTGCAGCGAGGTCGAGACCACCAACTGGGTCATCAGGATGGACAGGCCGCGGTTACGCGGCGTTCACACGGCGTTCAGAACCGCGCAGAACTATCGCTTCGAGGTCGAGTTCCCTACGCCGGCCAGTTATCGGGCCGAGCTCGCGCACCGCGCGCAGAGCTCACAGCTAGTCCCCATTCCCCGTGGTGCCTGGGAGATATTACACTGGGACTCGTCAGGAGAAAGCAGGTCGAGGGCGGCAGGGACCTCCAGGTCGCCCATCGTCGCAAGACAACAGATTGCGGTCGCTCGCTCGCCGCAAGCCGGCGAGATCCTCGCGGCCCTCGGTACGCGGCCGGTCGTGCTCGTCGGCATGCCGGCGAGCGGCAAGTCGACCATCGGCGCCCAGCTTGCCAAGGAGTTGGGGGTGGAGTTTGTCGACATCGATAAGCATATCGTCGCCGATCACGGCAATCTGATGGAGATGTTCGCCGACCCTGGCCGTGGCGAGGCGCACTTCAGGGACCTGGAGACCAAAGAGCTCGCCAAGCAGCTGGAGAGAGGCCCCATCGTCATCGCAACCGGCGGCGGCTGCTTTGGCAAGGAGTCCAATCAAGCCCTGATTCTTAATAAGGCGAGGTCGATCTGGCTCGACACCCGAGCTGAAAGAGCTCCGCAGGCGCCTCGAGAGGGACACCAGCCGGCCGCTGCTGCAAGGCGCCGACATCGAGCAGAAGGTTGACCAGCTGTACGAAGAGCGCAGTCCGTTCTACCAAAAGGCCGATATCAGGTTGCCCCTCGTCCCGCCCTTTCAAAAAGACAAGAAGGACGCCCGCATTTGCGTGAAGGAACTCTACGCTTTCCTGTGCAGCGACAGAGAAGCCGCTCTGCCCGCTGCCGAGATATCACATGTCTCCGGTGCTTCCGGCACCGCCATCAGCATGTCCCAACAGCTCAGCGCATGCACGATGATCATCACAACGGCTACGATTGCGGGGGCGGCGTCGTGGAAACCATCCAGGCGCCGGCGGCACTATTGAGTGAAAGGGAACGGCCGCCGCTCCTCGACACCCTCACCGCCGACCCGCAGCCTTTGCTGGCCGGCAATAACGCACGAGCGAATTTAGCGTCTTCCACGAGAAGCAGGGAACGCTCAAGTCGAGGACGATAGCTTAGGCGTCGCAGGTTTGGTGCAGGGTGCGGGTTCGCACCGAATGCTAATAAAAGTGGGAAACGCATGCATAAGTCGTGAGAAGCCTGATGGCCGAGTTGATCCGGCCTGGATGACACAAACGTACAAAGACGAACCGCCGGTGCCGGGTCGCGCGCCAAATCCTGGTGATCGACCGGAAAGGATCAGCTCCGAGTCTAAACGGCATCGTCAACTTAATGAAGCGCGGATACTATGACAGAGTGACCCAATCCACCGCCGCGCCATTGCGTCGGTTTCGACAGATAAGATGGATTGGGCAGGCGAGCTCAAAAGAGCGATTGTAAATCGCAGTTGTAGCAGTGTAACAAACTGCGTAACAAAAAGCGCGAAAAGATTAGCATTTTCAGCAGGATAGGCGTGAAACCGAATCCCTCCCTCTCCGCCATCCTGCTTCGCGTTGCGCGGTTCGCAGGACAAGTCCGATCCTTCGCGCGAAGCAGGGCGCCCTCCGAAGCCTCGGCGAAGGAGAGCCCAAAGCAGCTTACGGGCCAACCGGGCCTATCGAACGCTCCGCTCGCGCACGGCCACGCCGTCGATCACCCGGTCGCTCGGGTGCAGCACGACCCGATCGCCTTCCGACAGGCCGGATTCGACCTCGGCCATCCTGCTGTCCCGGTGGCCGATCTTGATTACGGCAGTGCGCGCCCGTCCGGCCTCGTCGAGATACACGGCCCAGTCTTCGCCCTGCCGGAACAGTGCCGCCACCGGGACGCTAAGGACATTGTCGTCCCGCCAACTCGTCACGTGCACGATCACGCGATAGTCGTGCCCAAGCTGCGACCACATCTCGGCAGGGTCGACGATATCGATCTCCGTGTGGACGCGCTGCTCCTCGATCCCAAGCGCCGAGACCTTGAGAAACCCGGCCGGGTCGATCCGCGTCACCTTGCCCTGAAGCGCGGGCCCGCCCCAACCGTCGATGCGAACGGCGGCGCCGGGCCTGATCTGGACCGCGTCGGTCGAGAGCAGGTCCGCCGCCACCTCCAGGTCGCGCGGGTCGCCGATCTCGACAAGCGGCGCGCCCGGCTGGACCATGCCCTCGCTCTCCTGAACGATCTTCAGGATGCGGCCGCTCACCGGCGCACGAAGCTGGATGCAGCAGGCCGGATCCGATTGTGTGACATCTCCGGCAGGCTGGCCGAGCCGCGCCTGGATCATCGCCTGTTCGTTGCGCCGGACTTCGACCTGCGCCTTCGCGCTCGCCAAGGCTGCCTCGTTGGTGTCGACTTCGAACTTCGCCTTGTCGAGGGCGTTCTGCGAAATCGCTCCGGATTTGGCCAGCCTTTCCGCGCGATCGAGCTCGGTGCGCGAATATGCAAGCGCCGCCTCGAGACGTTTCACCTCCGCTTCCGCGAACGTCACGGCCGCTTCTGCCGCGCCAAGCGCCGCCAACAGTTCTTCGTGCGTGCGAACATCGTGGAGACCGGGGATGGTCGGCTGCATGACCGCCACCACCGTCTCGTCCTTGGCTACCTCGTCTCCGACATGATGCGGCGGCGAAATTCTGAGCACCTTGCCGGCGATTGGCGCGGATACCGTGTAGATGTGCCGCACCTCGGTCTTGGCCTCGTCATCGACGGTCACCTCCATCGGACCCTTGGCTACCGTCGCCAGGTCGACCGGGATCGGCTGCGGCCATGCGAACCAGACCGCCGCCGCGGCGATCAGGCCGAAGGCCGCAATGCCGCCGATTCTCCTCATCCAGTTGGTCATCGATCTGGTGCGCATGGCCTTCAATCCCGCGTCTTGAGAACGGCAACGAGTTCGAGTCGATTAACCCGCCTGCGGACGATCAGCGCGGAGAGCACAGCCGCCGTAATGACGATCGCGCTGGCGAAGACATAAGTGGCAGGCTCGACAACCAGGCGTACCCGCATCAGTTCGCCGGCCAGGTTCGTCTTCATGATCCAGGCAAGACCATAGCCGAGGGCCCAGCCCGGCGGCTGCGCGATCAGGGTCAACAGCGCGAGTTCAAAGAGAAGGATGCCGAGCACTTCGCCGCGGGTGAAGCCAAGCACCCGCAGGCTTGCCAGTTCCCTGGCCCGCTCGGACAGCGAGACACGGGCGTTGTTGTAAACCACGCCGAACGCGATGACGGCCGCGAGACCCGTGTAGATGCTGGACATCGTAGTGACCAGAAGCGCCACGGCGTCGCGGAAAGTGGCGAGGGACGCCGTCTGCAGAGCCAGGCTGCTCACCACCGGCATGGCCTTGACCGCCGCGTAGAACTCGTCCTGTCTGTTCTTGTCCAGGCTGACGCTCACCCCGTTCGCCATCGGCGCTTCACGCAACAGCCTGGCGAGCGCTTCCTCATCCATCATCCCGCGCATGCCGAGATAGTCCTCGACCAGCGCCGCCACCGGAAGCGAGACCGTCCGGCGCTCGCTGTCGAGCAGATCGACCTCGACGGTGTCGCCGACCCGCACCTTGAGTATCGTGGCTAGCATGTCCGAGATCGCGAGGCCCGATTCCGGCAGGACCACCGGCCGCAGGTCCGCATCGATGATACGGTTGAGCTCCGCCCCGCGCGGCCTGGCGCGGATCATGATGCGACGCTCGACATGGCCATTCCGGATGCGGACCTGGACTTCTCGATAGGGTTCCGCATTCAGCACTCCGGGAAGCCTCGCAATCTGGAAGGCCACTTCCCTCGGGCGCTTCTCGAAAAAGCTGACGGTCGCGTCCTGTCGATCCGCAAGGAAGTAGGTTACGTCGACGAGCTGCTCCATCGTGCCCTTCGTGAAGAGCGACACGATCAGGATCGCCGTCGCCAGCGACATGCCGAATGCGGTGAGAAAGGATCGAACTGGATGATGCGCGACGTTGCGCAGCATCATTCTCATCGGCTGCGAGACAAGGCCGGCCGCGCTCAGGCTCAACCGCAGCGTTCGGCGGAAAACCGGCGGAGCCGGCGGCTGCATGGCAACCGCGGGCGCCAGATTGACGACTTCGCGCAAGCCTCGCAGCGCGCCGATTGCCGCGGCAAACGCGCTCAGTCCCGCCGCCGCGACGTAGAGATCGGGGCTCTTGGTGAACAGGAGAAACGGGAAGCGGAAAAAGTCGGCGAATACTCCGGTCACATAGCTGCCGAGCCAGGTGCCGATCAGACTGCCGATGACGATGCCGACCGCCGTGATGACGCCTACAAATTTCAGGTAGTGCAGGACGATGCCGGCATTGCGGTAGCCGAGCGCTTTCAGGAGTCCGATCTGTTCGCGCTCAAGCGAAACGAGGCGGCTGAGGGTGAGGTTCACAAGAAACGCCGACACCAGCAGGAAGATCGGCGGCAGCGTGCGGCTCATATTGTTGAGCATGTCGAGCTCGTGGTCGAGCCAGGCATGCGACGTCTGGTCCTTGCGCCCGTAGGCGGCGTGCCCGCCATAGCGATCGAGCAGACTGTCGAGACGCATCATCACCTCGCGCTCCGACGTTCCCGGCAGCAGCTTCAGCGACACCGACGAAAAAGCGTCTTCGAGATCATAGGCGCTGGCCAGAGCCCGTTCGGACATCCAGATGACGCCGAAGCGGTGGCCGTCGGGCATGATGTCGCCGGGGCCGACGGCATAGATGTATTCGGGAGAAAGCGCGATGCCGACGATCGTCAGATCGCGCCTGCGACCGTTGAGGGTCGCCGCGAAGCTCGAGCCCAGGGTGAACCGGTGCGCTTCGGCGAAGGTCTCGTTGACGACGACCTCGTCGTCCCGGCTCGGATCCGGCGTGCGGCCCGCACGCATATGGAGGCGATTGAGCTTCGGCTCGCCGACCTCGGGCAGCGAGATGACCACGCCGGTGGCCGGAGCGGTCAGACCCGGTGTTTCGAGCAGCGCGAACTCTGCGATGCGTGCATCCACGCTAGCCACACCTGGGATTTCGGCGATCCGGCCGAGGAGAGATTTCGGCGCCCGTCGCACCGTGGCGAAGACATCGGCGAAGCGGTAGCGCTCGTAGTAAGCCGTCCTCGTCCCATCGAGGGAACGGTAGGAGCCGACGGCAAGCAGAAGCGTTGCCACGCCGCCGCCTACCACCAGCGCGATGGCCAATGCCTGCGCCCAAAGGCGGACAAGATCGCGCAACAGCTTTATGTCCAGGGCGCGCATGTCTTCACCACTGCAGCTCGGCGACGGCGCGCCGGGCTTCGTTCGTGACGGCTCTCGATATCTGCCCGTCGCTGAAGAACAGGACCCGGTGCGCGACCTCCTGGATGATGGCGTTGTGGGTGATGATGACGGTGGTCGTGCCGAGTTCGGCATTGACCTTCATCAGCGCATCGATCACCCGAACGCCTGTCCTGGAGTCGAGCGCGCCTGTCGGCTCGTCGCACAGCAGCACTTCCGGACGCTTGGCGATCGCGCGGGCGATGGCGACGCGCTGCTGCTCGCCGCCGGACAGCTGCGCCGGGAAATGGTGCATGCGCGGCTCCAGCCCAACGAGGGCGAGAGCTTCCTCGGGACGCATCGGATCGTCGGCAATCTCCGTGACCAGCGCGACGTTTTCGTAGGCTGTCAGGCTCGGGATCAGATTGTAGAACTGAAACACGAAACCGACGTGGCGGCGGCGATAGGATGTCAATCCGCGATCGTCGAGGCCGGTCAGCCGCAAGTCCTTGAAGGAAAGCTCGCCGCTGGTCGCGTGATCGAGCCCGCCCATGATGTTGAGCAATGTCGATTTCCCGCTGCCCGACGGACCGAGCAGGACGACCACTTCCCCTGCCGAAATCTGCAGGTTCACGCCGCGCAGGGCATGCACTTGCGTCTCGCCCGAGACGTAGGTCTTGGTGAGGTCCTTCGCGGTGAAGATAGGGGCGGACATGGATCACTCCGCCCTGCCTGCCCGCATGGCAGCTTGCCTGAGCTCGACCAGGAACATGCCCATGCTCGCGGCCCACAGGATCGCGACAGCCAGCAAGGCCCACCGGAAATCGGATCCTATGACGAAGTTGACAACGACCATCCATCCGATGGAGGCGACGCCGGCAGCGAGCACGCCCAGAAGAGCCCACCGCTCGTGCCGCCGGAACGACGTCACGGCGACCGTGACGGTGAGGATGCCCGAGGCGACGGCATACCCGCCAAGCACCTGAAACACGCGCTCGAGCCACGATGCCATGCGTGGCAGCTCGGCCTGAAGCTGTTCCAGCGAGAGGCCGACGAACCGCCCGTCCTCCGGCAATAGCGGCGGCCGAAGGAACATGAAGAAGGCGCCGATGCAGAAGAGCGCCACACCGAAGACGGCGAGCAGGATCGCCGAGAACGGCCAGGATCGGCGGTGCCACGTCATGGCGCAAAGCCTCGTCCAGGGCCGCCGACCGACCCGCCGGACAACCGGTTCCAGCTCGGAATGAATCCCGGAACCTGTGTCATGTATTTGCGGTAGACGTCGCCGAATTCGGCAATCGCTTCGCGCTCCTCGGCCCGCGCCAGCCTCACATACATCACGACCAGCACCGGGAACATCGCCAGCGTCAGCAGCGTCGGCCACTGAACGAGGAAACCCAGCATCACCAGGATGAAGCCGACATATTGCGGGTGGCGCACGTGGCTGTACGGGCCGCTGGTGGCGAGAGAACGGTGCTGCTGAGCGTCGTAGAGAACGCTCCATGCGGCCGCGATCAGCCAGAACCCACCGCCGATCAGGACGAAGCTCAGCAGATGGAAGGGGCCGAAATGCGGATTGATCCGCCAGCCGAACATCATTTCCAAGAGATGCCCGGCATCATGCGAGAACCAGTCGATCCTTGGATAGCGGGACTGCAGCCAGCCGGACAGCAGGTAGATGGTGAGCGGAAAACCGTACATCTCCGCGAACAGCGCGACCAGGAAGGCGCTGAACGCGCCGAACGACCGCCAGTCACGGGTCGTCGCCGGCTTGAAGAAGCTGTAGGCGAACAGGATGAAGACGGCGGAATTGACGATGACCAGGCTCCAGAGGCCATAGGCTTGTGTGTCGGTGCTCATGACGGATTCCTTTCGTTGGGCTGGTTGCGGTGGCCACCACCATGCCCATGTCCTCCATGCTCACGTCCTCTGTGGCCGTGTCCTCCATGCATGAAGAAGTGCATGAAGACGCAGCCGAGCGGCAGCAGATAGAACAGCGCGCCAAGCACATGGGCGCGGTGCTCGGTGAGGAGCAGGAACCCGCCGACCGCGAGGAAGCCAAGCAGGACGAGGCCTGCCCGCGACGTCAGAAAGGAGCCTTGCGGCTGGTCGTGGTCCGAATGGTCATGCATTGACATGCTGGTCTCCTATTCGACGATGAGGCGGCTGCGGAACATGCCCATGGGGCATGCGTTTCCGAACTCTCCTGGTTCCTCTTTGACCGCCCGAATGGCCTCATCGATTGCCGGCGGATAGTGGGTGCGGGTCATTCCGCCGATACGGAGCGCGACTGACCCCTGCCCGCTGGCCAGGCCACCAGACGGGTAATCAGGGATTGCTGCTTCTGTCCGCATGTTCATGAGTTTTCTCCTCGAAATACATTCGCGACCGAAGCCAGCGTAGGCCCGGCACAAGAGATCGGCCCTGGCCGGCAAGCGCGAGATTTACCCGCCGAGCAGGGCGTCAGAGAACGGAACGAGGGGGCCGAAAGGCTTCGTCAGGCCTGGTCAGCGCGAAACCCGATTGGTCGGGGAAAGGTGGGGCGCCAGGCTCAGCTGCAGAGGCGATATCAGGGGAGGCTGCCAGAGCAACTGCCGAACAACCGAAACAATGTCCACCCATGCACAGGCCGCAATGGCCGTCATGGCAACCCGACTCGTCCAGGGTTGATGCCGACAGAACGGCCGCCGAGGCCAGCCGATCGGCCTTGCCATCGGCAACCGACTGGACGACCTTGGCTGACGAGAAGTCTGGTGATGCGCCGAACTCGTGCGCTTGCGCCGGGCCCGAAGGCGTCAGCAACAGGAAAAGAGCAAGCCCGAACCCAAGCATGATCGCACCGAAGGTGCCGCTTGCAGTCTGATGGCGTCGCTGCCAGATGTGACAAGATTGTCCAAGCACAGCAAGGCTTCCGAGCTATTCACCATGGGCATGATCGCCTCTTCGACTCGAATGCGCTTTGATGTGCGTCAATTCGATCGGTCCGCCCGTGGGGGGCCCGAGCAATCAGTTCAGCCAGGATCCGCATCGTTCAACCACCCGCCGTTGAACCCGGCGCGGCGCAATCCGGTGAGGATGTAGGGGCAACCGCGCATCAAGCGCCAAACCGTGTCGCTCAGGTAGTTCTCGATCATCAGCACGATGGGGCCCTGGTTGATGCCGAAGTGCCAGGGCGATACCCACCACCCGTACGGATTGCCAGGCTCGCCCGGGTGGGTGGGATTGAAGGCCGCCTTGAAGCCGTATCTGTTGAGCTCCTTAAGCTTCGCCTGATGGATGCAGAAGTCGAGCGCCTCCAGCACGATCTCCGGAGCGAACGGCAATGAGGCGGCGACCGCCCAGGGAGCGAGCGTGCCGTCATCCGGTCCATAGGGAACGCCGCGGCCGACATAGTCGTAGAACTCCCGCTGGACACCATTGAGCTTGAGAGTGGCCGGACCTGGCCCCTCGCTTGCCGTGATCCCCCAGCAGCACTCGCGGTAACCTTCGAACTTCCGCGGATTCATGATGGCATAGCATTGCTGGAGATAGGTCGCCCGCCGGCTGTTCTCGAAATAGTCGATGCCCTTCCCGCGCATGAACGCGTCCTGTATCCCGCGAAAGTCGATCCAGACATGCGACAGCTGATGCGTGAACAACGGCCCGGCATAGAGGTATTCGTAGCCGTAGCAGCTTTCCCAGCGGTAGGTCGACGTCCAGGCGGCGTAGCTGCTCTCGGGAAGCGGAAAGGTCGGCGACCCAAGCGCCAGAATGTAAAGCAGGAGGGCCTCGTCATAGCCCTCCCAACGGTATTTGATGAACCCGTTTTCCGGGGTCCAGCCATGCGTCACCGTTGCGCCCTGGTTCCGTGCCCACTGCCAGTCGGCACGGCGATATAGCGCATCGGCAAGCGCGCGGATTTCCTGCTCGTCAGCGGTCTCTTCAGCGAAATACGCGGCCGCCGTGAGAGCGCCTGCCAACAGGAGGGCGCTGTCGATCGTGGACAGCTCGCACTGCCAGGCGCGCCGTCCTGTCTGCATGTCGAGGAAATGATAGTAGAACCCACGATAGCCGGTAGCGTCGGGCTCCGGCCCCTGGGGACTCGTGTGGAAGAAGCGGAGCGTAGCCAGAGTCCGCGCGACGGCTTCTTGCCGGGTCATGTATCCGCGCTCGACGGCCACCGGGTAGCAGGTGAGAGCGAGACCCGTCGCCGCTATGCTGGCCGGCCAATCGGTGGCGGTCTTGTCGCGGATGAGGCCGTTGGCGGAATTCACCTCGCCCAGGAAGTAGTCGAAGGTTTCGCGCTGCAAAAGCAGCAGCTCTTCCGTGTGGACGCTCGCCTTCCTCTTCATGGTCTCACCTGGAGATCTCGCGTCGATCGCGGGGGCCGTCGCGGGTCTGGCGCAACGGCCCCTTCATGTCTCACATCATGCCCATCGGGGCCGGCGCGAGCAGCTTGTCGGCCACCGCCTTTTGGGCATCGTCGAGCGACGCGTAGAAGGGCGCCAAAGCGACCTTGAGCCGCCTCAGTCCCTCGAGCCGCGTCGACAGCATTCGCTCCTGGACCTCGATCCGCTCCACTGGCGTCTCGGGGGCGGTATCTCCGCCCATCATGCCGGCAGGCATTTTCGCCATCATGTCCTTGGCCGAGTGAGCGTTTGCCCGCAGCGCCTCGGCGACGGCATCCCAAAGCGGCCGCTGCGCCTTGGTGAGTTTCAGTTCGGTCGAGAGGAAGGCGATCCGCCCCTCGATATGCTCGGGCGACATCATCTGACCCATGTCGCCGCCCGCCATCATCGCCATCATCATCTTCATCATGCCGTTCGGCATCATGGTGTTGGACATCGAGTTGCCCATCATCATGGGCATCCCCGAGCCAGTGCCTCCGTCCTCCGCATTCTCCATCGCGGCAGGGGGCGGCGAAGCGTCTCCGCTGCCGGCCGGATGATGGGCATCGTTCGCGAGAACGGGCGCCGAGAATGCGAGCACTGCTCCGATCGCCAGGGTCCTGAAGAGGGTATTCATATCGTTCTGTCTCATGGTCCTGTCCTTGAAACCGGTTAGGCGGCGTAGTCGACGACGGTCATCATGCCGGTCGCCATGTGATAGAGGTGATGGCAGTGGAACGCCCATGTGCCTGGGTTGGTGGCATCGAACGCCACCGTCACCTCGCGCATCGGCGGCAGCCAGACGGTATCGCGCACAGCTCCCGCGAAGCGGCGGCCGTCGATGGCGACAACCTGGAAATGATGGCCGTGCAGGTGCATGGGATGGCCCATCATGCTGGCGTTGCGCAGGACGAGTTCGATGCGCTCACCCTTTCGCACTGCGATCGGCTGATGGTCGCCCCATGTCCTGCCGTTGAGCGTCCAGGAGTAGCCCTGCATCGTGCCGCCAATCTCGACGGCCTGGTTCCGGTCCACAGACGCCACGGCCAGGGGCTTGGCGGCGACGAGGCTGGACTCGAATGCAAGGTCGAACGCGGCTGTCGCCTGGTTGCCAGCCGGCGCGATGCGCTTGACCGCGCCGCCCCTGGTCGCCAGCACGAAACCAGCGCGCTCGACACTGCCCTCACGCAACGCCAGGATCGGCCAGGCTCCCGCCTCGTCCGGAATACGCAGCCGGATGTCGAGGCGCTGGCCCATGGCGAGCGGAAAGCGGCGACCGCGCACTGGCGTGACGGCATTCCCGTCGACAGCGATAGCCTCGCCCTCGATTGACCCGGTGTCGATCCAGAATGCCGTTGCGGTCGCGCCGTTGATGAGGCGCAGCCGGACCGTGCCGTTGCGTTCCACAGCAAACAGCTGTGGATCGTCCAGCGTCCGGTCGTTCGCCAGATAGGCGTCGTATTGGATGTCGTTGACGTCCATCGGCATGGCCATGCCTTGCCCGTCTGACATGCCTTGCCCGCCCGACATCCCTTGCATGTCCATGCCTGACATGCCCGACATCGAGTGCCCGGCCATGCCGCCGGTTCCCGATGCAGGCGCCGATCCGGTCAGCCCGGCCAGCAATTCCTCCGGCGTCTTGAAGCTGAAGTCGTGGAACAGCACCACCAGCGGCTGCTCGTCCGCACCTGCCTCCGCAGGATCCGTGACGACCAGCGGCGCGGCAAGCAGCTGCTGTTCCTGCAGCGTGTGGGCATGCATCCAATGCGTGCCCGGCGTCGCGACGGGGAAGCTGTAGTCATAGGACTGGCCCGGCTGCAGCAACGGTTGCGGCAGGTCGGGCACGCCGTCCTGTCCGAACGGCGGCGTCAGGCCGTGCCAATGGATCAAGGTCGGCGCGTTCAGTCCATTTTCGAGCCGGACCTGGAAGTCATTGGCGGCCGAGGTGACAAGCCCATGGGTGCCGTCGGGCTGGACGAGACCGAAGACTTTGGCGGCACGGCCGGCCACCTCGATGACGCGGGTATCGGCCCGGATGACGGTCGGGGAGGCCGCCTGTACAGCGCGGGGATTGATCAGCGGCAGGACGACGCCCGCGGCGCCGGCAGCCACCGTGGATGCCAGGAACTGGCGACGGGATATGGATTGCATTGCAAAGCTCTCATGTTCGTGACTCGAGGGCCGGATTGACCGGCGGCGAAGCGCACGAACGGAAGGCGCGCGTGCGCTCAGGCGGTCACGACGAGGTTGGGGGGCGCAGCCCGACAGGCACGTCACTTGGAGAGGATACGAAAGGCGGCGCCGTCGCGACGGGATGGCTTCCCGAAATCGCGACGAAGAGATGGACGTCAACCGGGACGCAGAATGAGCAGCTTGAAGCCGAGATGCAGCATGTGCCCTGATGGCGCGCATGGCCGAAATCCTTGCACGGGACGGAACCATCATGTCGGATCGCCGCGGAGCCATGATTATGTTCTGCGGCCCACTGGGCGCCAAGCGGAGCCGCGGCCGAATTGGCATGGCTGGAAAGGACAGTGGTGAACGCCATCAGCAAGGCGAGGCAGACTGCGAGCCAACGCGAACCGCCAAATCCTGACGAGCGCTTCATGGAACGGCCAAGCCTTGGTCGGATGCCTTTCGGATCCACAATCAAACCTTTCCGAGCCTCGGCGAACGCCATCTTGAAACTAACCTATCCCGCTGACGTGGGCCGGAATTTGCCAAACTCGTCCAAGCGCAATGCGGCTTCCAAGTTCTTCACATTAATGATTACCTCTTCAATCAAAATGCGCTTTGACATACGTCAATCCGATCGAACCGGCTCTGGGGGACAATTCCGGGACAAGTAAGAGGATCTCTGGTGGAACCGTCCCGCGGAGGAGCATTTTCGACATACGCCCTGGGCCGAATCCAATCTGCTGTTTCACGATGGGTGATAGGATGACCGCGCGAACCATCATGGCAGCCCTGGCAATTGCGTTTTCCCTCTCGCCTTCGCATGCGGCACAGCATCGTCTGCCGAGCGGTTACAAATGGGGCCGCTGCCTGCTCGTCGTTCACGGCGAGACCCGCATCTCCGGAAAATGCTCCTATCAGATCGAACAGGGCGGCGATTTCAACATCCAGGGCCCCAAGCAGGTTTTCGCGGGCATCGACTATCCCGACACGCATAGCGGAGCTGGCGAGATGTCCAAGGATTACTGGGCGGTTGTTTACAAGGATGGAGATTCTTGGGCAGGCTATGCCAACGGGGATATTCGCGAGACGCACGGCGAGGTGGGCGATTGGGGAGAGCTTCGCCGCGAAGGCGCCTGCTATATCGGGAAGGACGTCAAGGTCTGCCTTTGGCGTTGACCAACTCAAGGCGATTGCGGGGTTGAATTCGGGCAGATCGAACTGAATAGGCTGGTCGCCGCCATCCTCCAGATCATGCAATGTGTTTGCCCGGCGCGGTGTCGCCGAGGCCCCGACGGCGCGGCTTCGACCGCGAGAGGGCACGCGCTTCCTGCCAGCGGATGTGCTATATTTCACAGACGCGAACATCTCTGAATGAAATTGCCAAGGCAAGCAGAGCCGCAACTTGAGTTGAGGATGCGCGCCATGAGGTTCTGGGTCGCCATCGTTGGTTTCTTCCTCCTGACCGCGGCAGATCTGCTGCCGCAGCACGGCGCCCTTGCCGCTCAGGGCAACCGGGTTGCGCTGGTCATCGGCAACAGCAAATATGTCTATGCGCCCGCTCTCCCCAATCCCGCGAGCGATGCCCGCCTGATGGCCGACGTGCTGCGCAAGGTCGGGTTCAACGTTATCGAAGGCGTCGATCTCGATTATGCCGGGATGCGGGATCGGCTCAACAGGTTCACCGAGGCATCCTACGACGCGGATACGGCGCTGATCTATTATGCCGGCCACGGCCTGCAGGTGAACGGCAAGAACTACCTCATCCCGGTCGATGCCGAGCTTACCGCGCCGGCGCATCTCAAGACCCGCACCGTCCAGATGGACGAGTTGCTAGCTGCTCTCCCGCCGGACCCGGCGGTCGGCATCGTCATTCTCGACGCCTGCCGCGACAATCCGCTGGCGAGGACCTTGGCGGCCTCCTTGCCGAAAAGCCGCTCGACCACGGCTCCGGGCCTGGCCCCCATTGATGTCAGCGGGTCGGACGTCGGCACCGGCGGCGTGCTGATCGCCTTTGCCACGGACCCCGGCGCGGTGTCCTATGACGGTGGCGGCGCCAACAGTCCCTATACGACATCTCTTGCCAGGCATATCGCCGAGCCCGGCGTGGAACTCCAGAGCGCGCTGACCCGGGTGCGGGGCGAGGTGACGGCCGAGACGAACGGCAAGCAGCGGCCCTGGCACAACGCATCGCTCGGCCGCGAGATCTTCATCGGTCCGCAGACCGCGCTGCCGCCGGCACCGGTCCAGCCGGCTGCGCAACCATCCGCGACTGCGGCGCCGGCGGAATCAGCCAGCAGCGACGGGCGCGGATGGGAAATCGAGCAGCGGGTCTGGGACGAGGCCTCGAAGCGCAACACGCTGGCGCATTATGAAGCCTATCTGCAACAATTCCCCAACGGGGCGTTCGCCGATCTGGCGCGTCTCAACATCGACCAGCTCAAGAAGCAGCCGGCTACCGTTGTGGCCAATGTCCAGAGCGAGACGTCGCGGTCGGCAACTGCCGTGGAACCTACGGCCGCGCCCAAACCAGAGACCGACGCCGGGACCGAACTGACGGAAAGCGCGATAGGACTTGATCGCCAGGGCAAGGTCGACTTGCAGGAACGGCTTCTGGCGATCGGCTACGACCTGGACGCCGACGGCGACCTCGGCGCCAAGACCCGCCGCGCCATCGGCCAGTGGCAGGAGGCGAATGGCTTGCCCACGACCACCTTCCTCACCCCGAAGCAATATGCCCGCCTGAAGCTCGACACGGACGACGCGCTGAGGACGTACCGCGCCAAGCAGGCATCCGAAGCGCCAGCAAAGAAACAGGAAAGCGTCGCGCCGCAAAGGCCGCAGAAACCGCAACCGGTCGTCCGCGCCAGGCCGGGGCGTCAGGACCAGCGCGAGGCTGCCAATCCAAGACCGGCGCCAAAGCCAAGGGCAACACCAGCGCGGAAGTCCGCATACCACATGTGCAGCGGGATTGACGGCACCTTCCAAATCCCGGCAGAACAAAGATGTCCCTTGAGCGGCTACGCCAACCACTGAAAGGCGCCGGGCTTCCGCCGATCCCGGTGGCGGCAGTCACCTGATACTTGCGCTTCCGACGCTCAGACTTCGCCGAACTCCACATCCGCCTCGCGTATGAAATCGCGCAGCCTTTCCATGTCCCAGGACAAACGGGCGATCGTCGCGGTAGTGCGCGATGCGTTGGCGCAAGGCTTGGTAGATCGCGTCCGTGCCACATGCCGCGGCCTGCCGGACAGGAAGTCATGCGCCTGCCCGGCGGCATGAGCTCGATCGTCAGGACGAATTCGGCGTTGTCTATGACGGCCCGAAGCTTGTTGGCCGCCACGGTCGGATGCGCGAGGGAATCCGTGGCGGCGGGACAAAAGTGAAAATACTAGCGCGCCTGCGTCGACCGGACCGGCACCCGGGTGCAGTTCCGGGAAAGCGCGAAACAGTTAGGCTGGCGGCCTCGCGAGCAGGTCCAGACGTTCGATGAAGCGCCCCTTGCCGGCGTGACGTTCCCGAATCGCTTGAAGCCGGCGGCGAAATTCCTCGGCACTGCCCTCTCTTTCGGCAAGCACCGACAGATCGGAAAGAAGCGCCGCCGCCTTGTCGTAGCCGGCCGGATTGCGTCGCATGATCTCGGTCTCGACCTCTGCCCAGACGTTCTCGCCCCGCTGACGAAGCGCCTCGATCCGAACATCGCGGGCCTTCTCAGCCGCTTCCGCCAGCAATCGCCGCTGCGCTTCCGCCGCCTCCGCCTCGGCGCGCTCGCGGGCAAGGCGAATTTCTTCGGCCCGTGCCCGCAGATCCGCTGCTGTACGCAAAGCGCCAGGCGAGATTGTCGTTTCGGGTTCCAAACGCGCCCGTATCGTGGCCCGCAACTCGGCGGATATGTTGGGCTCGCCGTTGAAAACCCGCATGAGCAGACTGGTCTTCTCAGCGTCGCTCATTGCCGCGACGACCAGCCGGGCCATTTCCGGCGCCGGGCCGGCGGGCGCCGTTGCCGCGCTTCGCTCGGCCGCCGCCTGGACCAGATCATGATTGATGCCGAAGAATTCGCCAAAGGCTTCGAGCGCCTCGGTCAGCGGCCCGATTCACGGCATCGCCTCCGGCGCATCGGATTCAACGGCGTCCGTTTCGACAGCCATCAACCAGGTGAGATAGAAAAGCCGAACATCGCCTGCGAGCAAGTCGGCTCGCAATGGCGCCAAGGCGGCGAGCCAACTCGAATCCTCATCGTCCAGATATTCGAGCTCCTCCTCGTCGCGTGAGATGCTTATGATGACGTTCTCGCCGGCGTCTTCGAGCATGACGTCGTCGGTCGCTGCGAGGAAGCTGCCTATGCGATCCCGATCGACCAGCCGAGCCGGCAGCTTGATCATCAGGCGGCGGGAGCCCCAGTTGGCGAAATAAAGATGAAGATCGAACCAGCGCGCCATAAGCTCGTCCGGATCGCCCCTGAAATCTCCCCATTCGTAGGAATTTGTGAAGCTGGTGGCCGTGATCCGCGCCCGCGAGGACAGGCTGCGAAGCACCTGTCGATCCGCGTTGCCAAGCGGACGATCGACCGCCTGGAATTCGTAATATTGGTATTCGCTCATTGCTAAACCGGGTGCAGGAGTTCATCGGCTTCGAGGATCTGGAGCGCCTCGGCGAGCGTCACATTCGCATGCAACGGCCACCATTTGCCCGTATGCCGCATCCAATAGATGTCGAATCTGTCTGGTCCGATGCAGTCCAGCCTGGCGAAAGGCGATTCGAACTCCTCGCCGCGATTTTGCTCCCAGCCCGACCGAAACCGCTGGATGAAGCGGTACCGCCCGCCGCCCATGCGCCCAGGATGTCGACTGCGTAATTCCATTTCGTCGGTCGTATCTCGGACAGGTACCTGGGCTTGAGGACGTCCTGAATGAACTTCTCGCAAGCCGTGACAATCACCTGTTTCTCTCGCTGGCTGACTGCCGCGGGCCTTGTCGCCCTGTGGACCCACCGCTTGCCTTGGACCATGGTGTTGATCCATCCTTTGTTTGCTGACCCTGTCTCTTACGACCGCCGACATCCTGTCGATTCACAACTGAGCGAGCAAACATGAAACCGGAGCAACGGGCAAGAAAGTGGATCGAGAAGAAAGCCAAGAAAGGTGTGCGAAGCTACCCTGTTGGCACCGTTGCCTTCTACGGTCCCGATGACAGCCGCGCCACCAAGGTGGCCGCCGCGATACTTCCGTACCAGGACTCTGAGGTGACCGAGCTCCGTCGCTGGTTCGGCGAAACGGGCGATCTGCGCAAGGATGACAAGATCTTCGCCGAAATCGCGGCGTTCTTGTGGGAGCAAGACGTCCATTCCGTGGTGATGGTCGACGGAATTCTAGGTTGTCCGCATGAGGAAGGAACCGACTATCCTGAAGGCGGCGTCTGTCCGAATTGCCCCTATTGGGCAGGGAGGGATCGCTGGGCGGGTAAGCTCAAAGCCTATTGATGTCCGGTCGAGATTGATCGGAGGCGGAGCGCCGCACGATCCCGCAATGAAGCTTCAGTCCGACCCGTCGGCCTGATGCGCCGCGATCGCATCCAGGAAAACCTCCCCGAACTCCTTCAGCTTGGCCGCACCCACGCCGTTCACCTCGGCGAACTCGTCGAGGTCTTGCGGACGGCGCTCGGCCATGTCGATCAGCGTGCGGTCGGAGAACACCACATAGGCCGGCACCTGGCGTTCCTTGGCGAGCCGCAGCCGCAGCGTCTTGAGCGCCGCCAGAAGCGATGCGTCGACGCCCTCGCCATCCGCGGCGGCGCCTTGCGCGGCGCGCTTGCGGCCGCGCGCGAGACGGTCCCGGCCCTCGACACGATACTCGAAGGCAACCTCGCCGCGCCCGAGCGCGCGGCCGCTTTCCGAGATGACGAGGCCGCCATGGCCGTCCGGATCCGGCACCAGGAAGCCGCCGGCGACCAGTTGCCGGATCAGCGACAGCCAGACCGGCTTCCTGTGCATGATGCCGGTTCTGAAGCTGGCGAGCTTCTGATGGCCTCTCGCCAGCACCTTCTCGGTCTCGTGGCCGAGCAGGATATCGATGACATGGGCGGCGCCGAAGCGCTCGCCGCTCTGCGCCACGGCCGCAAGGATGATGCGCGCCTCGGCGCTGCCGTCGGCGCGCGGCGCCTGGTTAAGACAGTTGTCGCAATTGCCGCAGGCCTTCGCCTCCTCGCCGAAATAGCCGAGCAGCACCTGGCGCCGGCACTGCGCCGTCTCGCAATAGCCGATCAGCGTGTCGAGCCGGCGATGCGCCCGTCTCTTGTGCTCGGGCGAGGTGTCCTCCTCGTCGATGAACATGCGGCGCGTGCGGATGTCGCCGGCGCCGTAGAGCATATGCGCTTCCGCCGGCCGGCCGTCGCGCCCGGCGCGGCCGATCTCCTGGTAATAAGCCTCCAGGCTGCCCGGCAGGTCGGTGTGGAAGACATAGGCGACGTCGGGCTTGTCGATGCCCATGCCGAAGGCGATGGTCGCCACCATGACGACGCCCGACAGGCTCATGAAGGCGTTCTGGTTCGCTTCCCGCGCCTCCTTGCTCATGCCGGCATGGTAGGCGAGCGCGCGCACGCCGTTCTTCTCCAGGAAGGCCGCCATTTCCTCGGTCTTGCGCCGCGACAGGCAGTAGATGATGCCGCTTTTGCCCTGGTGCCGCTCGACGAAGCGCAGCAGCTGCCGCTTGCTGTCCTGCTTGGTCTCGATCGCCAGCTTGATGTTGGGCCGGTCGAAACCCAGCACCAGCGTTTCGGCGCGCCCGGCAAACAGCCGCGCCTCGATATCGCCGCGCGTCGCCTCGTCCGCCGTCGCCGTCAGCGCGATGATCGGCACCTGCGGAAACACGCCGCGCAGTTGCGCCAGGTCCTCATATTCGCGGCGGAAGGCCGGTCCCCATTGCGAGATGCAATGCGCCTCGTCGATGGCGATCAGGCTGACATCGAGCCGCGACAGCGCGTCCAGCATACGCTCCGTCATCAGCCGCTCCGGCGCCAGGTAGAGCAGCCGCGTCTGCCCGGACGCCACGCGGCGCCAGGCCGCGACATTGGCCTCGCGGTCGAGCGAGGAATTGATCGTGTCGGCGGCCACGCCGGCAAGGCGCAAGGCGGCGACCTGATCCTGCATCAGCGCCACCAGGGGCGACACCACAATGGTGAGCCCGCCCTTGACCATCGCCGGAACCTGATAGCAGAGCGACTTGCCGGCGCCCGTTGGCATGACCGCCAGCACATGGCGTCCGGAGAGCAGCGCCTCGATCACGGTCGCCTGCCCGGGACGAAAATCGTCGTAGCCGAACACATCCTTCAGGACGCGACGCTTGGGATCCTCGGCCCGGATGCTCGCTGCCTGTGCCGGCATCAGGCAGACACCGGACAGGAGGTCGTTTTCGGGAAGGTTCGAAGAGCAGACAAGTGATTCACCGCTTGATGCCTTGGAGTAGCGCAGCCGCGACCCGGCCACAACCGCGCTTTGCGGGTAGCCCTGCCGCCTCGCGCCAATGTCGCATCGAAAAGCCATGGCTGGCACACTGGCTGGAGAGCCCGGCTGCTATGGTTCGATACATCCATTGCCGGCAGCGACCGCAAAAGGAGCCTTCACATGATCGACCAAGCCACGCTCATCACCTACATCGCGGTCGTGTTCGGCTTCGTCTTCATTCCGGGACCGGCGACGCTGCTCACCGTGGCGCGCGCGACGAGCTCGGGCACGAAGGTCGGCCTCGCCACCGGCGCCGGCGTTGCCGCGGGCGATGTCATCCACACCATCATGGCCATTGTCGGCATCTCGGCCATCATCGCCGCCTCGGCGATGCTGTTCAGCATCGTCAAATATATTGGTGCTGCCTATCTCGTTTATCTCGGCATCCGCGCCATGCTCGAGAAGGCGCCGGCCGATCTGGCGGGCAGGACGCTGCCGATCTCGGCGGGAAAAGCCTTCCGGCAGGCGATCCTGACCGAAGTGCTCAACCCGAAGACCGCTCTGTTCTTCCTCGCCTTCCTGCCGCAATTCGTCCACCCGCAAGGCGGTTTCGTGGTGCTGCAACTGATGCTGCTCGGCATCATCTTCGTCCTGCTCGGTCTCTTCAGCACGGTGGTCTTCGCCGTCAGCGCGGGCGGACTGGGCTCCTTCCTGCGCCGCAATCCGGCAGTGCTGAAATGGCAAGGCAAGGTGGTCGGCGGCATCTATTGCGCCCTCGGCATACGGCTCGCGCTGCAGCAGCGCTGAGTTTTTCCCGCCCGCCGCCAGTCGGTCGCCGTTAAACCTATCTTCACCATGCTGCGGCACAGTTGCTGTCCTGCGGCGATGTTTGAGTACCGCGGCGGCGCAACCAGCGCCCAGGCAACAGGCCCGCGCTTTACGGCGCGGGCTTTTCCTTTGAGCGGCGGATACTCAGCCGAGGAAATCGGCCCGGTGAGGCGCGAAGCTGTCGACCAGGCGCCCGGCCTCCAGCGCCTTGACGCCATGCACGAGATTGGAAGGCACGATGAAGCTGCTTCCGGTCTCGAGGATTTCCGATCGGCCGTCGATGGTGACCTGGAAGCGGCCCTCGGCGACATAGCTTGCCTGGACATGCGGATGCGAATGCAGAGCGCCGACGCCGCCCTTCTCGAAAGCGAATTCGACCATCATCAGTTCATCCGTATGCACCAGCACGCGCCGGCGATTGCCGTCCGGCGTCGGTTCCCAGGCTTTCGCGCCTGCGTGTGAGAAAATATCGTTCATTGTCCAATTTCCATTCGAAGCATGCCGTTCCTCCCTGCCAAAACCATGGGCGCTCGGCTCAGAGCCGGTAGGCCTTCTTGGCAAGTGTATAGGCAAGATCGCGCGCCAGTTCATGCGCCTCGTCCTCGCGCAGCCGATGCTCGGCGACCAGCCGCGCCAGGAAGGCGCAGTCGACGCGGCGCGCGACGTCGTGCCGCGCCGGGATCGACGGAAAGGCGCGCGTGTCGTCGTTGAAGCCGACGGTGTTGTAAAAACCGGCCGTCTCGGTGGTCATCTCGCGGAAGCGGCGCATGCCTTCCGGGCTGTCGTGGAACCACCAGGCCGGCCCCAGCTTCAGCGCCGGATAGACGCCGGCGAGCGGCGCCAGCTCGCGCGCGTAGCTCGACTCGTCCAGGGTGAACAGGATGATCGTGAGGTCGCGCTCCAGCCCGACGCAGTCGAGCAGCGGCTTCAGCGCCGTCACATAGTCGGCGCGCGTCGGGATATCGAAGCCCTTGTCGCGGCCGAATTTCTGGAAAACGGCAGGGGAATGATTGCGCCATGATCCGGGATGGATCTGCATCACCAAGCCGTCGTCGCGGCTCATCTTGGCCATTTCGGTCAGCATTTGCGCCCTGAACAGCCGCCGCTCGCGCTCGTCGTCGGAGCCGCGGCGGATACGGTTGAACAGCTCCTCGGCCGCCGCGTCGGAGAGATTGGCGGTCTCGGCGGTCGGATGGCCGTGATCGGACGAGGTGGCGCCGAATTGCTTGAAATAGGCGCGGCGCTTCCGATGCGCTTCGAGATAGCCCGTCCATGTGCCGGTATCGCATCCGGTGATGTCGCCGAGGCGATCGAGATTGGCCGAAAACCCTTCGAAATCGGGATCGACCACCGCGTCCGGCCGGTAGGCCGTGACGACGCGGCCGCTCCAGCCGCTGTCGCGGATCGTCCGGTGCCATTTGAGATCGTCGAGCGCGCCGTCGGTCGTGGCGATCACCTCGATGTTGAAGCGCTCGAACAGCGCGCGCGGACGATAGTCTTCGCGTTGCAGCAGCGTGGCGATCGTATCGTAGGTGCGGTCGGCACTGGCAGCGGTGAGCGGCTCCTCGATGCCGAACAGATGCGCGAACACATGGTCGAGCCAGAGCCGGGTCGGCGTGCCTCGGAAGAGATAGTAATGCTCGGCGAAGCGACGCCAGATCGCCCGGCCGTCGGTCTCGACCGGCGCGCCATCGAGCGGCGGCACGCCGAGTTCTTCCAGCCGCAAGCCCTGGCTGAACAGCATGCGAAGAACGTAATGGTCCGGCACGATCAGCAATTGCGCCGGATCGGGGAACGGCTCGTTGAGCGCATACCAGCGCGGGTCGGTATGAGCGTGCGGGCTGACGATGGGCAGGTCTTTCACGCCGGCATAAAGGGCGCGGGCCAGTGCGCGCGAATTCGCCTCGGGGGGAAACAGCAGATCGGGATCGGTCAATGCGGCCACTTGGCTCCTCCCGGATTGGGTCGAAGCAGGATCTCGAACCGAAGGCCGGCGAACGCGAAAAGCGGAAACCGGTTCCGGAAAAGACCATGCCCCGACAAAGAGTTAGACCGCAATGGCGATTCGACGAAACGTCATCTTGATCTAACGGTGTATCTGTCGGAGGCAATATCAACATACAAAACGATCGATTGCATGGCGGCTCTCAAAAGCAACGCAGCCATTGTGCGCGCCGACAGCGGATGTTACGTCGCTGCCATCGTTTTCACCCGGCATCAGGCGGGCAACCCGATCGGAGACTTCGCTTCCCATGAATGGTCGCCTGTCCAACGTCACCATCGCGAAGCTACCGGCCGAAGTCCTTGTTCCTCGCTACGCCCGTAATTCCGTCACGCCCGGCATCGTCCATCTTGGCGTCGGCGCCTTTCATCGCGCCCACCAGGCTGCCTATGTCGACGCCTGCCTGGCGGATGGCGAGAGCAATTGGGGCATCGTCGGCGTCTCGCTGCGCAGCCCCGACACGCGCGACGCGCTCAAGCCGCAGGACGGGCTCTACACGCTTGCGATCAGGGACAGCGCCGGCGAACAGCTGCAGGTGATCGGCTCGATCCAGTCCTTGCTCGTCGCTCCGGAGGATCCCGGCGCGGTGCTCGCCGCGCTGACCGACCCGCGCATCCGTATCGTGACGCTGACCATCACCGAGAAGGCTTATCTCAGGGCAGCAGACGGCACGCTCGACAGCGCGCACCCCGACATCGTCCACGATCTCGCCAACCCCGGATCCCCGAGGACGGCGCATGGCTTTCTCGCCGAGTCACTGGCGCGCCGCAGCATTGCCGGCACGCCGCCTTTCACGGTGCTCTGCTGCGACAACCTTCCCGCCAACGGCGCCACGCTGCACCGGCTGCTGATCGAATTCGCCAAGCTGCGCGATGCCGATCTTGGGCGCCATGTCGCCGACGAGGTCGCCTTCCCGTCCTCCATGGTCGACCGCATCGTGCCGGCGACAACGGATGCCGACCGGACGCGCATCGGCCAACAGCTCGGCGTCGAGGATGCCTGGCCGGTGATGACCGAGCCCTTCCGCCAATGGGTGATCGAGGATCGTTTCCCGGCCGGCCGGCCGGCCTGGGAGAGATTCGGCGTCACCATGGTCGAGGATGTCGGCCCCTTCGAGGATATGAAGCTGAGGCTGCTCAACGGCGCGCATTCAGGCATCGCCTATCTCGGCCTGCTCAGCGGCCATGCCACGGTCGACCGCGCCTTCGCCGATCCGGCAATCCGGCGGTTCGTCGACCGGCTTTGGGCCGAAGCTATTCCGACGCTGCCGCAGGATGCCGGGCTCGACACAACCGCCTACACAGCCGAGCTCGCAGATCGGTTTTCGAACACCGCGCTCGCCCACCGCACCGCGCAGATCGCTAATGACGGCAGCCAGAAGCTGCCGCAACGCATCGTCGCTTCAGCGCTTGCCAGGCTGGAGGCGGGCCTGCTGCCGGAACATCTGTCGCTGGTTGTCGCCGCCTGGATCGCGGCATGCGCCGCGCGCGGCGGTGCTTTGCCAGAAGGCCATTTCACCGACCCGCTCGACGCCGCCCTGAATGAACTGTTCGGCCGGGATCTGCCAACGGCAAAGATGACCGAAGCCGTGTTCGACCTCGCCGGCTTCGCCATAGGGCACGCGGAGCGCCAGCGGTTGATCGAGTTTGTCGCCACGCATCTGGTCCATTTCAAGCAAGGCGGTCCGAAGCTGGCCTTTGCCGCGCTCGGCATTGGCAACGAGCCGCCCAGGCTGGCCGAGTAGCTACCCGCCCGCCGACCCGCCGGATTGCGCCCCAAGCAGCGCGAAACTGTCTTGCAACAGCAAACAAAAAAGCGGGGCAAGCCCGCTTTTTCAATCTCGCATTTTCAACAACGATCAGGCCGGCAGCAGCGCGCCTTCCAGCGTGGTGAGCTGGGCGAGGAACTGCTCGGCGCGGCTGCGCGCCACGTCGTCCTTGGCGTCGGCGGCGTCTTCCTTGGCGTCCTGGATGCGACGCGCCAGGTCCGCACGGTCGATGTCGTTCACATGCACCGCCGATTCGGCAAGCAGCGTGCAGCCGGACGGCAGGATGTCGGCGAAACCGCCGAACACAACGTAGCGGTCTTCCTTGCCGCTGGCCGCCTTCACCGTGACGACGCCGGGCTTGATGGTGGTCATGACCGGCGCGTGCTGCGCCATCACCGTCATCTCGCCTTCGGCGCCCGGAATGACGACGGACTCGACCTGCTCGGAGACGAGCAGCCGTTCCGGCGAGACCAGTTCGAACTTGAAAGCTTCAGCCATGATCAATTTAGTGAGTAGGGAATAGTGAGTAGGGAGTAGGGAGAGGACATCTGTCCTGATCACCCAGCTGCTTATTCACTACCGACTACTGACTACTCCCTATTGCCTCAATTATGCCGCTTCAGCCGCCAGGCGCTGCGCCTTCTCGACCGCCTCGTCGATGCCGCCGACCATATAGAAGGCGGCTTCCGGCAGGTGGTCGTAGTCGCCAGCGCAGAGGCCCTTGAAGCCCTTGATGGTGTCGGCGAGGTCTACCAGCTTGCCCGGCGAGCCGGTGAAGACTTCGGCGACGAAGAACGGCTGCGACAGGAAGCGCTCGATCTTGCGGGCGCGGGCCACTGTCTGCTTGTCCTCTTCGGACAGCTCGTCCATGCCCAGGATGGCGATGATGTCCTGCAGCGACTTGTAGCGCTGAAGGATCGACTGCACCTGGCGGGCGACCTGATAGTGTTCCTCGCCGACGACCATCGGGTCGAGCATGCGCGAGGTCGAATCGAGCGGGTCGACGGCCGGATAGATGCCCTTTTCCGAGATCGCGCGGTTGAGCACGGTCGTCGCATCAAGGTGCGCGAAGGAGGTCGCCGGCGCCGGGTCGGTCAAGTCGTCGGCCGGCACGTAGATCGCCTGCACCGAGGTGATCGAGCCCTTTGTCGTCGTCGTGATGCGTTCCTGCAGCGCGCCCATGTCGGTGGCCAGCGTCGGCTGGTAACCCACGGCGGAAGGAATGCGGCCGAGCAGCGCCGACACTTCCGAGCCCGCCTGCGTGAAGCGGAAGATGTTGTCGACGAAGAACAGCACGTCCTGGCCCTGGTCGCGGAAATATTCGGCGACCGTCAGACCGGTAAGGCCGACGCGGGCGCGGGCGCCCGGCGGTTCGTTCATCTGGCCGTACACGAGCGCCGCCTTCGAGCCCTGGCCGCCGCCCTTCTTGTTGACGCCCGATTCGATGAACTCGTGATAGAGGTCGTTGCCTTCGCGGGTGCGCTCGCCGACGCCGGCGAACACCGAGAAGCCGCCGTGGGCCTTGGCGACGTTGTTGATCAGTTCCTGGATCAGCACGGTCTTGCCGACGCCGGCGCCGCCGAACAGGCCGATCTTGCCGCCGCGGGCGTAAGGCGCCAAGAGGTCGAGAACCTTGATGCCGGTGACCAGGATCTGCGCTTCCGTCGACTGGTCGACATAGGCCGGAGCCGGCTGGTGGATGGCGCGCAGCTCGACGGCGTCGACCGGACCGGCCTCGTCGACCGGCTCGCCGATGACGTTGATGATGCGGCCGAGCATGCCCGGACCCACCGGAACCGAGATCGGCGCGCCGGTGTCAAAGACGTCCTGGCCGCGGACCAGGCCTTCGGTCGAGTCCATGGCGATGCAGCGCACGGTGTTCTCGCCGAGATGCTGGGCGACCTCGAGCACGAGGCGGTTGCCGACATTGTCGGTTTCCAGCGCGTTCAGAATGGCCGGCAGGTGATCTTCGAACTGCACGTCGACCACGGCGCCGATGACCTGGCGGACTTTGCCGGCGGCGCCGACGCGCTTGGCCGCGACGCTCGCCGCGGAAGCCGCGGCCTTGGCCGGAGCGGCCGCCTTCTTCGCCGGAGCGGCGGCCTTCGCGGCTGCTGCCGGGGCCTTTGCCGCTTTCGGGGCCGATGCCTCCTTGGCCGCGGTCTTCGGGGTAGCTGCTTTCGCCATCGTCTTTGCCCTTTTCGTCTATCCGTTGTTCACGCCGCTGCGAGGCCTTTGGGACCCCGCCCGCGCGCGCCTAGAGCGCCTCGGCGCCCGAAATGATTTCGATCAGTTCCTTGGTGATCTGCGCCTGCCGCTGGCGGTTGTAGGTGATCGACAGCCTGTTGATCATGTCGCCGGCATTGCGCGTCGCATTATCCATCGCGCTCATCTTGGCGCCCATCTCGCCGGCCGCGTTTTCGAGCAGCGCCCGGAAAATCTGCACCGCGATGTTGCGCGGGATGAGGTCGGAGAGGATCTCGCCCGGCTCCGGCTCGTATTCGTAGACCGCGGTGGCGCCGTTGCCCGTCGCGGCGGCGGCCGAGGCCTGTGCCGCCGGGATGATCTGCTGCGCCGTCGGGATCTGGCTGATCACCGACTTGAACTGCGAATAGAACAGCGTGCAGATGTCGAAGCCGCCTTCGTTGAACAGGTGGATGACCTTGCGCGCGATCGCATCGGCGTTGACGAAGCCGAGCGTCTTGACCTCGCGCAGGTCGACGCGTTCGAGGATCAGCGCGCCGTAGTCGCGGCGCAGGATGTCGAAACCCTTCTTGCCAACGCAGATGATCTTGACCTGCTTGCCGTCGGCCAGAAGCCTGCGGATATGGTCGCGGGCAAGCCGTGCGATCTGCGAGTTGAAGCCGCCGCACAGGCCGCGCTCTGCGGTGCAGACGATGAGCAGATGCACATCATCCCGGCCGGTTCCGGTCATCAGCGCCGGGGCATCGCCGCCGCCGCCGATCGCCTGGGTGATGTTGGCCAGAACCGCGCCCATGCGCTCGGAATAGGGTCGGGCGGCTTCCGCCGCCTCCTGCGCGCGACGCAGCTTCGCCGCGGCGACCATCTGCATCGCCTTGGTGATCTTCTGCGTCGCCTTGACCGAGGCGATGCGGTTACGAAGGTCTTTTAACGAAGCCATGCTTCAAACCTGATCCCGTGCGTCCGGCTTCGTTCAAGCGAAGGTCTTGGCGAAAGCGTCGATTTCCGCCTTCAGCTTGGCGCGCAGATCGTCCGACAGCGCCTTCTCCTTGCGGATGCCGTCGAGCACGTCCTTGCCGGCCGAGCGCATGTGGCTGAGCAGGCCATGCTCGAACTTGCCGACCTGATTGAGCGGCAGCTTGTCGAGATAGCCGTTGACGCCGGCGAAGATCACCGCGACCTGCTCTTCCGTCTTGAGCGGCGAGAATTGCGGCTGCTTGAGCAGCTCCGTCAGCCGCGAACCGCGGTTCAAGAGACGCTGCGTGGCGGCGTCGAGGTCCGAGCCGAACTGCGCGAAGGCCGCCATCTCGCGGTACTGCGCGAGCTCGCCCTTGATCGAGCCCGCGACCTGCTTCATCGCCTTGACCTGCGCCGACGAGCCGACGCGCGACACCGACAGGCCGACATTCACCGCCGGGCGGATGCCCTGGAAGAACAGGTTGGTCTCGAGGAAGATCTGGCCGTCGGTGATCGAGATCACGTTGGTCGGGATGTAGGCCGACACGTCGTTGGCCTGCGTCTCGATGACCGGCAGCGCGGTCAGCGAGCCGGCGCCATTGTCGTCGTTGAGCTTGGCGGCGCGCTCGAGCAGGCGCGAGTGCAGGTAGAAGACGTCGCCCGGATAGGCTTCGCGGCCCGGCGGGCGGCGCAGCAAGAGCGACATCTGGCGATACGCGACGGCCTGCTTCGACAGGTCGTCATAGCTGATCAGCGCATGCATGCCGTTGTCGCGGAAATACTCGCCCATGGTGCAGCCGGCGAACGGCGCCAGGAACTGCATCGGCGCCGGGTCGGACGCGGTGGCGGCGATGATGATGGAGTAGTCGAGCGCGCCGCGCTCCTCCAGCACCTTGACGAACTGCGCGACGGTCGAGCGCTTCTGGCCGACGGCGACGTAGACGCAGTAGAGCTTTTCCTTCTCCGGGCCGTTGTCGTGCACCGACTTCTGGTTCAGCATCGTGTCCAGGATGATGGCGGTCTTGCCGGTCTGGCGGTCGCCGATGACCAGCTCGCGCTGGCCGCGGCCGACCGGGATCAGCGCGTCGATGGCCTTGAGGCCGGTCGACATCGGCTCATGCACCGACTTGCGCGGAATGATGCCGGGCGCCTTGACGTCGACGCGCTTGCGCTCGGTGGCCTGGATCGGACCCTTGCCGTCGATCGGGTTGCCGAGCGCGTCGACGACGCGGCCGAGCAGGCCGGGGCCGACCGGAACGTCGACGATGGCGCCCGTGCGCTTGACGGTGTCGCCTTCCTTGATGTCGCGGTCGTTGCCGAAGATGACGACGCCGACATTGTCGGCTTCGAGGTTCAGCGCCATGCCGCGGATGCCGCCCGGGAACTCGACCATCTCGCCGGCCTGGACATTGTCGAGGCCGTAGACGCGGGCGATGCCGTCACCGACGGACAGAACCTGACCGACTTCGGAGACCTCGGCCTCCTTGCCGAAATTCTTGATCTGGTCTTTCAGAATTGCGGAAATTTCCGCGGCGCGGATGTCCATCAGCCGACCTCTTTCAGTGCAAGCTTGAGCGAATTGAGTTTGGTTTTGAGCGACGTATCGATCTGGCGCGAGCCCATCTTGACGATCAGGCCGCCGAGCAGCGACGGATCGACGGTCATGGCGATGGCCACATCCTTGCCGGCGATGCTCTTCAGCGTCGCCTTCAGTTCAGTCTGCTGCGCGGCCGTCAGCGCATGCGCCGAGATGACCTCGGCGGAAGCCTCGCCGCGATGGTCGGCGGCGATCTGGCGGAACGCCTTGATCATGCCGGGCACCGCGAACAGGCGACGGTTCCTCGCGACGACGCGCAGGAAATTGCCGACCAGACCGGTAATGCCTGCCTTGTCGACGATGGCGGCGATGGCCTTGGCCTGGTCCTCGCTGGAGAACACCGGGCTGTCGATCAGCCGCTTGAGATCGTCGCTGCCGTTGAGCATCGCCTCGAAGCTCGTGAGGTCGGCCTCGACCTTGGCGACTGAATTGTCCTGCAGAGCAAGCTCGAACAGCGAGCCTGCGTAGCGTTCTGCGACAGCTGAGATTGGCGATGACGATTGGGCCACGGACCGTCTTTTCTCTTGTCTGACAGGCCGCAGATTGTTGGCGCGAGCGGGAACTCTGGCTAAATCTTTGACCTTACTGCATTTTTCCAAGCACGGAGGTGCGGCTTCCGCTATCCCCGGTCGAAAGTCGATTGCCGTCTAGCACAGGCTTTTTAAGACCGCAATGCATCGTCCGGCATGGTTTTCAGGCACTTTTGTCGCATCAGGCGGCAGAGTCCAGCGGAAGTGCTGGATTCATGGCACAAAGCCGAAGGCGAAGGCGAGCGGCAGGGCCGCAAGCGCCAGCTCGACAACGATCGAAACCCAGTTGAACGGCGTGTTGGCGCCGTCCGACATCATCGACAGCAGGCGGCCGAAGGCGGTGAAGAGCCATGAGAAGCCCAGCGCCATGTAGAGCAGCGGCTGCGCCAGAAGAATGCAGCACAGGCTGACGCCGAGATAGAAGCCCGACATGCGGCCGCGCCCTTCGGCGATTGCCGCCGCTTTCTCCGGCCTCGGCTGCAGCCGCAGCACGCGAAAGGCAAGCCCCGGCGCCAGGAACAGGAAGAGGCCGAGCGCCAGGGTCACGACGGCGCTCGACCAGGCCAGCCATTCGCCCTGGCTCGCGGGCCACGGAAACGCGAAATCCATAAAGTCCCCCCATATTTCTTGCTCTGAAACACCGGCATTCTAGCGAGGGAATGAAAGCGCGCCAGAGCATGGCCGGCACATTAGGTAAAGCGCATCAGGCGAGCGCGAAGTCGACCGCGGCCTCGGCATGGATGCGTGTGGTGTCGAACACCGGAATGTCGAAATCGCCCTGCCCGATCAGCATGGTGATCTCGGTGCAGCCCATGATGACGCTGTCGACCTGATCGGTGCGGCGCATCCGGCCGACCTCATCGAGATAGGCGGATTTCGAGTCGGGTCTGACGATGCCCTGGCAGAGCTCGTCATAGATCACCTTGTGCACCATGTCGCGGCCGGCCTGGTTCGGCACCGCCGGCTCGAGGCCGTATTTGTCCACGAGACGGCCTTTGTAGAAATCCTGCTCCATGGTGAAGCGCGTCGCGAGCAGCGCCGGACGGCTAACCCCAGCTTCAACGACAGCGCGTCCGGTGGCGTCGGCGATATGGATGAGCGGGATCGAGATGGCCGCCTGCACCGCGTCGGCCAGCTTGTGCATGGTGTTGGTGCAGATCACCAGGCCTTCCGCGCCGCCCGCCTCCAACCTTCGGGCCGCCTCCACCAAAAGCGCGCCGGCGCCTTCCCAGTCGCCCGCATGCTGCCGTTCGGCGATCTCGGCGAAATCAAACGACCACAACAACAGCTTCGCCGAATGCAGCCCGCCCAGCCGCTCGCGCACGATCTCGTTGAGCAGGCGATAATAGATCGCCGTCGATTCCCAGCTCATGCCGCCGATCAGGCCAAGGGTTTTCATAGCGACCACTCCGTTGGGACTGTCTCCCGCTTATAGGAAGCTCTGCGGGTCGATGTCGACCTGCACGCGAACCGAGCCGCGCAGCTTCGGGCCCTCAGCCAGCATGGCGCGGATGAAGCCTTGCATGTCGGCGCGCCGTTCGCCCTGGACAAGCAAGCGGAAGCGGTGCCGGCCGCCGATCAGCGACAGCGGCGCCTCGGCTGGGCCGAGCACGAACAAGTCCGAAGCCTGGGGCGCCACGCGGCGCAAGCCTCGTGCATGGCCCTCGGCCTCGCCCCGCGTCGCCGCGCTCACAATGATGCCGGCGAGCCGGCCGAAGGGCGGCAGTCCTGCCCGCTCGCGCTCGGCGATCTCGCGCTCGTAAAAAGCTTCCGAATCGCCCGAAACGATCGCCCGCATCACCGGGTGATCCGGCTGATAGGTCTGCAACAGGCCGAGGCTCTTCTTGCCGGTGCGGCCGGCGCGTCCCGTCACCTGGCTGAGCAGCTGGAAGGTGCGCTCGGCGGCACGCGGATCGCCGTTGGCCAGCCCGAGATCGGCGTCGACCACGCCGACAAGCGTCATGCCGGGAAAATTGTGCCCCTTGGCGACGAGCTGTGTGCCGATGACGATGTCGGCCTCGCCATTGGCGACGGCCTCCAGCTCCAGCCGCAGCCGGCGCACGCCGCCCAGAAGGTCGGACGACAGCACGATGGTGCGGGCATCCGGGAAATGGGCGACCACTTCCTCGGCGATTCGCTCGACACCCGGCCCGCAGGCCACCAGATGATCGAGCGTGCCGCATTCCGGGCAAGCCTCCGGCCGCCGCTCATTGTGGCCGCAATGATGGCAGACGAGCTGGCCGCGAAAGCGATGCTCGACAAGCCAGGCCGAGCAGACCGGGCAGCCGAAGCGATGGCCGCAGACGCGGCAGAGCGTCAGCGGCGCATAGCCGCGCCGGTTGAGGAAGAGCAGCGACTGCTCCTTCCTCTCCAGCGTGCGCTGCATCTGTTCAAGCAGGATCGGCGACAGGAAGCCGCCGCGCGCAGGTGGCGAACGCCGCATGTCGATCGATTTCAGATCGGGGAGTGCTGCTTCCGCGAAACGCGACGACAGCACGGCCCGGTCGTAGCGGCCCTGGCTGGCGTTGACCCGGCTTTCGACCGACGGCGTGGCCGAGGCGAGCACGACGGGAAAGCCGCCGATATGGCCGCGCACCACCGCCATGTCGCGCGCATTGTAGAAGACGCGGTCCTCCTGCTTGTAGGCGGGATCATGCTCCTCGTCGACGACGATCAGGCCGAGTTCCTTGAACGGCAGGAACAGCGCCGAGCGCGCGCCGGCGACGACGCGCACGCCGCCTTCGGCCACTTGCCGCCAGACCCGTTCGCGCATCCGCGGCGGCAGGTCGGAATGCCACTCCGCCGGCTTGGCGCCGAACCGGTCCTGGAAACGCTCGAGGAAGGCATGCGTCAGCGCGATTTCCGGCAACAGGATCAGCACCTGCCTGCCCTTGTCGAGCGCCGCCGCCACCGCTTCGAAATAGACCTCCGTCTTGCCCGAGCCGGTGACGCCGTCGAGCAGGGTGACGTTGAAGGCATCGGCGGCGATTGCCGCGCGCAGCTTCTCCGCCGCAGCTTCCTGGTCCGGCATCAATTCCGGCACGGCATGAGCGGGGTCGGGCGCCGCCACCACCGGCCGCGGCGGGATCATCACCGTCTCGAACACGCCCTGCGCCCGCAATCCGTCGATCACGGTCGAGGACACGCCCGCGGCATGCGCCAGTCCCGAGCGCGTCCAGGCTAGTCCGCCCTCGGCCGTCTCCAGCACGCGTCGCCGCGCGTCCGTCAACCGGTCCGGCTCGGCCAGCGTGCGCTGCAACCCTTCGATCCATGGCTCCGGGTCGAAAGCCTCCGGCGCGCGCAGTAGCATCCGCGCCACCATGCCCGGCGCCGACAGCGTGTAATGCGCGATCCAATCGACGAAGCGGCGCATGGCGCGGTCGATCGGCGGGCAGTCGAAGACCTCTTCGATCGGCCGCAATTTCTTCGCATCGACCATTTCGACCGCGCCGTCCCAGACAATGCCGGCCACCTGGCGCGGCCCGAGCGGCACGCGCACGATCGAGCCCGGCACCACGCGCATGCCGGGCGGCACGGCATAGGTGTAGGGCCGTTCGGCAGGCATCGGCACCAGCACCGGCGCGGCCGCGACAAAGGGCGAATCTTCGATCATCAGGCGTGACCTTGCCCTGACTTTGGTCTAGATCAAAGGGGACCCTCTCATCTGCCTGGCGCCCGCCGGGCAATCCCCAAGGAGACAGCCATGAAGTTTTTTGTCGACACCGCTGACATCAAGGAAATTAAGGAACTGCACGATCTGGGGCTTCTCGATGGCGTCACCACCAACCCGTCGCTGATCCTGAAATCGGGCGGCAAGATCGCCGAAGTCACCAAGCAGATCTGCGACATCGTCGAAGGCCCGGTCTCGGCCGAGGTCGTCGCGACCGAATTCAAGCAGATGATGGCCGAGGCCGAAGTGCTGGCCAAGATCGCGACCAATGTCTGCATCAAGGTGCCGCTGACGCTGGACGGCCTCAAGGCCTGCAAGACGATCCGCACCGAGATGAAGCGCATGGTCAATGTCACGCTCTGCTTCTCGGCCAACCAGGCGCTGCTCGCCGCCAAGGCCGGCGCCTCCTTCATCTCGCCCTTCGTCGGCCGCATTGACGACACCGGCTCGGACGGCATGGAGCTGATCTCGGAAATCCGCACCATCTACGACAATTACGATTTCAAGACCGAGATCCTGACCGCCTCGGTGCGCACGGTGAACCATGTCAAGCAGGCGGCGCTGATCGGCGCCGATGTCGTGACCGCGCCGCCGGCGACGCTGAAGGCGCTTGTCAACCATCCGCTGACCGACAAGGGCCTCGCCGCCTTCCTCGCCGACTGGGCCAAGACCGGCCAGAAGATCGGCTGAAGCCGACATCTTGTCAGAACAGAAAAAAGGCCGGGTGACCGGCCTTTTTTGTAGGCGCAAGCGGCGCGGAGGCGTGTTGAGATTCAGGTCAGGGCGAGCCGAAAATGCCAGTTTGCGAGAACCGGAGCGGAGCGTACTTAAAGTACGTGAGCACCGGAAGCGCAGGAAACTGGCATTTGCAGGCCGGCCTCACCTGAATATCAACATGCCTCAGGCTTTCTTGCCGTGTTTCGCCAGATCCTGCGCAATCGACAGCCGCAGCAGATCGGCCAACTCGCGCGCCGCGCGGTTCTCGGCATCGATCTGGGCGCGATAGGCCGCGAATTCCTGGCGCGGCCGGTCGAAGGACGACGGGATCGAGCGCTTCCCGACGGCGATTACCGTGTTGGTCGCGGTGTCTCTCAGCACATAGTTGGCGGTCAGCGTGACCGTGCCCGCCGTCGGCTCGTCTTCCTGGGTCTGGACCTGCACGATGGCCGCCGATTCGACCAGCTCGGTGACGCCGAGATCGAGCGTGTAGGTGGGCGAGGCCGGCTCGCCCGAACCCTGCCCGAAAGCGAAGATCAGATTGTTGCGCACTTGCTGCGCGTAACGGGTGTTGACCGGCTTGATCGAGATCGAGGCAAGCGCGGCGGAGGCGCTGAGCTGCGATCCGGGCGACAGCGGCTGGTTGGAATAGAGCGGCCGCACCGTGCAAGCCGAGACCAGCGCAAGCGCGGCGGCCATGCCGCAGACCGCCAAGTGGCCGCGCAGGCGGATCGCTTGTGACTTCACCGGATCAGGCAACGACATTGACGATCCTCTGCGGGACGATGATCACCTTGCGCGGAGCCTTACCCTCCAGTGCTTTTTGCACGAAGTCGAGAGCCAGCACCGCTTTTTCGACGGCACCTTGATCCGCGTCGCGGGCAATTGTCAAATCCCCGCGCTTCTTGCCGTTGACCTGCACCGGCAGCACGATCTCGTTGTCGACGACCAGCGCCGGATCGTAGACCGGCCAGGGCCGCTCGGCGACCATCTCGGTCCCGCCCAGCGCCTCCCAGCATTCCTCCGCCAGATGCGGCATGACCGGCGCGATGACGTGCACCAGGATCTCCACCGCCTCGCGGCAGGCGCCCTTCAGCGCGGCGTCCGCCTTGCCTTCGGCAACGTCGTTAAGCGGCGTCGCCAGCGCATTGGCAAGCTCGTAGATGCGAGCGATCGCGCGGTTGAAGCCGAGCTTCTCGATGTCTTCGCCGACCGCTTTCAGGATCTTGTGCGCGGCCTTCGACACGGCGCCCGCATCGCCATCCTTCGCCGCTGCCGGCTTCACGCCGGGCAGAGATTCGGCTGCGATCTGCACCAGGCGCCAGATGCGCTGCACGAAGCGATGCGCGCCGGCCGCGCCATCGTCTGTCCACTCGACGTCGCGCTCCGGCGGCGAGTCCGACAGCATGAACCAGCGCGCCGTGTCGGCGCCGTAGCCGTCGGTGATCTCTTCCGGGCTCACCGTGTTCTTCTTCGACTTCGACATCTTCTCCAGCGCGCCGATGGTCGCCTCCTCGCCGGTGGCGATCTCGAAGGCGAGGCGCTTGCCGCCGACATCCTCGAGCCTGACCTCGCTCGGCGACAGCCAGCGGCCGTTGTTGGACGGGCCGCCGACGCGGTAGGTCTCGTGCACCACCATGCCCTGCGTGAACAGGCCCTTGAACGGCTCCGCCAGATTGAGGTGACCGGTCTCGCGCATGGCGCGGGTGAAGAAGCGCGAATAGAGCAGATGCAGGATCGCGTGCTCGATGCCGCCGATATACTGGTCGACGGCCAGCCATTCGTCGGCCGCTTTCGGCTCGGTCGGCTCATTGGCCCAGGGCGCGGTGAAGCGCGCGAAATACCAGGACGAATCGACGAAGGTGTCCATCGTGTCGGTCTCGCGCCGCGCGTCGCGGCCGCATTGCGGGCATTTCACATGCCGCCAGGTCGGATGCCGGTCGAGCGGATTGCCGGGGCGATCGAACTCGATGTCGTCGGGCAGCTTCACCGGCAGATCGGCCTTCGGCACCGGCACCACACCGCAGGCTTCGCAATGGATCATCGGGATCGGGCAACCCCAGTAGCGCTGGCGCGAAATGCCCCAGTCGCGCAGGCGGAAATTCACCTTGCGCTCCGCCATCGGCCGGCCGCCGATCGTCTTTGCCTCCAGCAGCTTCGCCACTTCGTCGAAAGCCTGCTCCGGCTTCATGCCGTCGAGGAAGCGCGAATTGATCATCACGCCGTCGTCGACATAGGCTTCCTCGATGACCTGGAAGGTCTTGGCGTCGCCGTCTTCCGGCATCACCACCGGGATCACCGGCAGGCCGTATTTGTTGGCGAAATCAAGGTCGCGCTGGTCGCCCGATGGGCAGCCGAAAATGGCGCCCGTGCCATATTCCATCAGCACGAAATTGGCGACATAGACCGGCAGCGTCCAAGTCTCGTCGAACGGATGGACGACGCGGATGTCGGTGTCAAAACCCTTCTTCTCGGCCGTCTCCAGCGCCGCCACCGAGGTGCCCATATGGCGGACCTCCTCGATGAACTTCGCCAGCTCGACATTCTCCTCGGCGGCTTTCCGCGCCAGCGGGTGGTCGGCGGCGACCGCCATGAAGGAAGCGCCGAAGATGGTGTCGGGCCTTGTCGTATAGACTTCGAGCTCATGCGCGTCGCCAACCGGCTTTGCCAGCGGCCAGCGGATCAGCAGGCCTTCGGAGCGGCCGATCCAGTTGTGCTGCATCAGCTTGACCTTCTCCGGCCACTCCTCGAGCAGGTTGAGCGAATCCAGCAGATCCTGCGCGAAGTCGGTGATCTTGAAGAACCACTGCGTCAGCTCGCGCTGCTCGACCAACGCGCCCGAGCGCCAGCCGCGGCCGTCGATGACCTGCTCGTTGGCGAGCACCGTCATGTCCTCCGGGTCCCAGTTGACCTTAGAGGACTTGCGCGTCACCAGCCCCTTCTCGACGAAGTCGAGGAACAGCATCTGCTGACGGTGATAGTAGTCGACATCGCAAGTCGCGAACTCGCGCGCCCAGTCGAGCGACAGGCCCATCATCTTGAGCTGCTCGCGCATGATGGCGATGTTTTCGTAGGTCCAGTCCTTGGGGTGGACCTTGTTCTGCATGGCCGCGTTTTCGGCCGGCATGCCGAACGCGTCCCAGCCCATCGGATGCAGCACGTTGAAGCCCTTGGCGCGCTTGTAGCGCGCCACCACGTCGCCCATCGTATAGTTGCGTGTATGGCCGATATGGATCTTGCCCGACGGATAGGGGAACATCTCGAGCACGTAGTATTTCGGCTTCGGGTCGTCGTTCCTCGCCTCGAACAGCTTCTTTTCGGCCCAGGCCTTCTGCCATTTGGGCTCTGACGTGCGCGGATTGTAACGTTCGGTTGCCATCGGATGTTTTTCACTTAAAAGCAGGCACAGGGCGCCGGACATGGCCAAGCGCCCAAGAAAATGTCGTCGCGGTGTTCACCATGGATTGCCGGACCCGTCAACTGCGGCGAGCCGGCGCGAGCGTTAAAACTATAGGCGGATGTAGGCATGACGAGCGCCGTAGAGCAGCTTCACGCGGTCAAGGCGAGGATCGCAGGCGCCGAACGCGAGGCGAAGCGCGAGCCCGGCGCCGTTACGCTGGTGGCGGTGTCGAAGACCTTCGCGGCCGAGGACATCCGCCCCGTCATCGAGGCCGGCCAGCGCGTCTTCGGCGAGAACCGGGTGCAGGAAGCGCAGGGCAAATGGCCGGCGCTGAAGGAAGCATTTGCCGATCTGGAGCTGCATCTGATCGGCCCGCTCCAATCCAACAAGGCCAAGGAAGCCGTCGCGCTGTTCGATGTCATCGAGACCGTCGACCGCGAGAAAATCGCCGCCGAGCTTTCAAAGGAAATGACCAGGCAGGGCCAGACGCCAAGACTCTATGTCCAGGTCAACACCGGCTCCGAGCCGCAAAAGGCGGGCATCGAGCCGCGCGAGGCGGTCGCCTTCGTCAAGCGCTGCCGCGACGTTCATGGCTTGGCCATCGAAGGCCTGATGTGCATTCCGCCGGCCGATGAGAACCCCGGCCCGCATTTCGCGCTGCTGGAGAAGCTCGCCCGCGAGGCCGGCGTTGCAAAACTTTCGATGGGCATGTCCGGCGACTATGAGACTGCGATCGCCTTCGGCGCGACCAGCGTCCGGGTGGGATCGGCGATCTTCGGCAGCCGGTAGGTGCCGCGATCTGCTTGCATGACCTTTTCTAAAGCAGCTGAAAAGAATGTCGGACTGTTTTGCCGAGCGGCGCTCATGGACTGGGACCTTCAGAAAGTAGGGAAGAACCTGCCGAAATTGGTTAGGCAAGCGCGTGAAACAGGGCCGCAGACCATCACGCAACATGGGAAGCCCGTCGCCGTGGTGTTAGCGGTGGCTGACTACGAAAAGCTCATCGGCGCCAAGCCGTCACTTGCGGAATATCTTCTCTCCGGCCCTGAGTGGGACGACGCGTTCGCCGAGGAAGTCAATCGCAGACCTGAGACGATGATCCGAGACATCGATCCCTGATTCTCTCGATGTGAGGGCCTTGAAACGAAACGGGCCGTTCCTATTTGCTTGTTGTCACTCACTCCTTCTCTCGGGGAATCCCACCATGCGCTACAACCAGCTTGGCAACACCGGCCTTTTCGTTTCCGAACTCTGCCTCGGCACCATGACGTTCGGCGCCGCCGGCGAGAATGCCCAATGGGGGCTGATCGCCAGCCTCGACCAGAAGGGCGTCAACGAGATCGTCGCCCGCTCGATCGCCGCCGGCGTCAATTTCTTCGACACGGCGGATGTCTATTCCTTCGGCCAGTCCGAGCAATTGCTGGGACAGTCGCTCAAGGATCTCGGCATCAAGCGCTCGGACGTCATCATCGCCACCAAGGTGCATGGCGCCATGGGCAACGGCCCCAACGAGCGCGGCTCGTCGCGCGGCCACATCATGGATTCCGTCGACGGCAGCCTGAAGCGGCTGCAGCTCGACCATATCGATCTCTACCAGTTGCATGGCACCGACACGGTGACGCCGATCGACGAGACGCTGCGCGCGCTCGACGATCTCGTCGCCAGCGGCAAGGTGCGCTATGTCGGCGTCTCCAACTGGCAGGCCTGGCGCATCGCCAAGGCGCTGGGCATTGCCGAGCGCAAGGGCTTTGCCCGTTTCGAGACCATTCAGTCCTATTACTCGATAGCCGGCCGCGATCTCGAGCGCGAGATCGTGCCGCTGATCAACGAAGAGAAGCTCGGCCTGATGGTCTGGTCGCCGATGGCCGGCGGGCTGCTCTCCGGCAAATACGGCCCCGGCGCGCCCGGCAATGGCGAGGGTCGCCGCGCCTCCTTCAACTTCCCGCCGGTCAACGAAGACCGCGCCTGGGCGGCGGTCGCCGTCATGCGCGAGGTGGCGAAGAAGCATGACGTCAGCGTTGCCACGGTGGCGCTCGGTTATGTTCTGGCAAAACCTTTCGTGATGAGCGTCATCATCGGCGCCAGCCGCATGGACCAGCTCGAGCAGAACCTGGCCGCCACCGGTCTGAAGCTTGACACCGACGACCTCGCCCGGCTCGACGAAGTGAGCGCGCTGCCCGCCGAATATCCGGGCTGGATGCTTGAGCGGCAGAGCGCCGGCCGGCGTCCGGCGCCGTTCGTGCCGAAGGCGTAACTTCCCTTCGACTTGCCGAACCTCCGAAAAGCCGCGTGTCATTGGCGCGCGGCTTTTTCTCATTCAGATGCGGACAGTTTCCGCGAGAAAATCGAGAAAAGCCCGCACCCTGGCCGGGAGATGCTTGCCCTGGCCGACATAGACGGCGTGCGTCGGCTCCTCGTCGCCGGGATTGAACTCTTCCAGCAGCGGCACCAACAGTCCGGCGGCGATGTCGGGCTCGACATGCCAGCGCGCCAGCCGCGCAATGCCGGCGCCGGCCAACGTCGTTCGCCGCATCGCTTCGCCATCGGTCAGCGACATGTTCCCGATGATCGGCATGATGATCGATTTGCCCGCGGCATCAATGAAAGGCCAGCCGTCGATATGCCTGGCGAAGCCGAAGGCGAGCATGTTGTGGCGGGCAAGGTCGGACAATGCGCTGGGCGTGCCGCGCGTTTCGAGATAGGCAGGGGACGCAACCAGCACCATCCGGCTCTGGCCGAGCTTGCGCGCCACCAGGCGCGATTCGCTAAGCGGTCCGGCGCGTATGGCGACATCGGCCCGCTCCTCCAACAGGTTGATGACATTGTCGGTCAACACCGCTTCGACGGAAATCTCGGGATAGCGCTCCAGGAAACGCGGCAGCAATTCCATCAGCCGGTGCTGGCCGAACGGCACATAGGAGTTGACCCGGAGCTTGCCGCGCGGCGCGGCACCCGCTGCGGCTTCGCGTTCCGCCGCATCGAGATCGGCAAGGATACGCAAGCCGCTGTCGTAAAAGCTGGTTCCCTCGGGCGTCAGTTGCAGCTTGCGTGTCGAGCGGCTGACCAGCCGTGCGCCGAGCCGTGCCTCCAACCGAGCCATCAGCTTGCTCACCGCCGACGGCGTCATGCGTAGCGCCCGCGCCGCGGCGGAAAAACTGCCCGTCTCGGCAACACGGACGAACACTTCGATCTCGCCGGAGCGGTTGATGTCGGGTCTCGCCATTCGTGAATCTATTTCACAGAAAATATGCCTGATGCAAGGCTGGTTCACAGCTCGACGGATCACGATCTTTCGCGTCGGGGCGCGGGACTGAGCGTCCTTTCCTGGACCAGACGGACAATTGCCATGCCCCTTGCTCTCTATGCCCTCACCGCCGGCGCCTTCGGCATCGGCGTCACCGAATTCGTCATCATGGGCCTGCTGCTCGATGTCAGCGCCGATCTCGGCGTCTCGATCTCGGCCGCGGGCCTGCTCATTTCCGGCTACGCCCTGGGTGTCGTCGTCGGCGCGCCGCTGCTTGGCGCCTTGACCGGCCGCTTGCCGCGCAAGACCTTGCTGCTTGCGCTGATGGTGGTCTTCACGGTCGGCAACCTGGCCTGCGCGCTGGCTCCCGACTACTGGACGCTGATGGCTGCGCGTGTGCTCACCGCCTTCGCCCACGCCTCCTTCTTCGGCGTCGGCTCCGTCGTCGCCACCAGCCTGGTCGCGCCCAACAGGAAGGCCTCGGCCATCGCCCTGATGTTCACCGGCCTTACCGTCGCCAACATCCTCGGCGTGCCTTTCGGCACCTGGCTCGGCCAGGCCTATGGTTGGCGCTCCACCTTCCTCGCCGTCACGCTGGTCGGCGTCATCGCCTTTGCCGTGATCGCGCTGCTCGTGCCGCGCGACGAACCGGCCGCAGCAGCCGAGGAGGAAAGCTCCGAAGGCACGCTCGCCGTGCTCGGCCGCCGGGCGGTGCTGCTCGGCCTCCTGACCACGGTGCTGAGCTGGGTCGGCGTCTTTGCCGCCTTCACCTATCTCGCGCCGATCCTGACCCGCGTCACCGGCTTTTCCGAGGGGGCCGTCTCGCCGATCCTGCTCGTCTTCGGCGGCGGGCTGGTCGCCGGCAACCTGCTTGGCGGACGCCTCGCCGACCGGCATCTTGTGCCGACGGTCGTCGGCACGCTGGTGGCGCTGTCGGCGGTGCTGTTCGTCATGACCGCGGCGATCCATCAGCCGATCACGGCGATCATTGCCCTGGGCCTGCTGGGTGCCGCCGCCTTCGCCACCGTCGCGCCGCTGCAAATGTGGGTGCTGGAGAAGGCCAAGGGCGCCGGCCAAGGCCTGGCCTCCTCCTTCAACATCGCCGCCTTCAATCTCGGCAACGCCATCGGCGCCTGGCTGGGCGGCTTCGTCATCGATCACGGCCCCGGCCTCGGCGCCGTCCCTCTCGTCGCCGGCCTGGTGCCGATCGCCGCGCTCGGCGTGGTGCTCATGGCGCTGCGTCTCGAACGCGGCAGCGCGATCGGCAAGCCGGTCACGGCGCAGTGCTGAGCGCTGATCCCTTCGACATCCAATCAGGAGAAAAAAGATGGACTATCGATCTCTCGGCGCCTCCGGCCTGAAAGTGCCGGCCCTTTCCTTCGGCGCCGGAACCTTTGGCGGCTCCGGCCCGCTCTTCGGCCATTGGGGCAACAGCGACGCGAAAGAGGCTCGCCGGCTGGTCGACATCTGCCTGGAGGCGGGCGTCAATCTTTTCGACACGGCCGATGTCTATTCCAACGGCGCCTCGGAAGAGGTGCTTGGCGAGGCGATCAAGGGCCGTCGTGACACGGTGCTGATCTCGACCAAGACGTCGCTGCCGATGGGCGACGGTCCGGCCGACTGGGGCTCGTCGCGCTCCCGCCTGATCCGCTCCGTCGACGCGGAGCTGAAGCGTCTCGGCACCGACTATATCGACCTGCTTCAGCTCCATGCCTTCGACGCCTCGACGCCGATCGAGGAAGTGCTGTCGGCGTTGGATGACCTCGTGCGCTCCGGCAGGCTGCGCTATGTCGGCGTCTCTAACTTTTCGGGCTGGCAGGTGATGAAATCGCTCGGCCTGGCCGACAAACACGGCTACCCGCGCTACGTCGCGCATCAGGTCTATTATTCGCTGGTGGGCCGCGACTATGAGTGGGAGCTGATGCCGCTCGGCCTCGACCAGGGCGTCGGCGCTTTGGTGTGGAGCCCGCTCGGCTGGGGCCGCCTGACCGGCAAGATCCGCCGCGGCCAGCCCTTGCCGGAAAAGAGCCGGCTGCACGGCACCGCTGATTTCGGCCCGCCGGTCGAGGACGAGCATCTTTTCAAGGTGGTCGATGCGCTGGAAGCGGTCGCGGCCGAGACCGGCAAAACCGTGCCGCAGGTCGCCATCAACTGGCTCCTGCAGCGGCCGACCGTGTCGTCGGTGATCATCGGCGCCCGCAACGAAGAGCAGCTCCGCCAGAACCTCGGCGCCGTCGGCTGGACGCTGACGCCGGAGCAGATCAAGGCGCTCGACGAAGCGAGCGCGGTGACGGCGCCCTATCCCTACTTCCCCTATCGGCGCCAGGAAGGTTTCGCCCGGCTGAACCCGCCGGCGGTTTGACTGCCGGCATCGCGGCTGCCCCCTCAGAGCGAGCATGAACGTCTGAGATTAGCCGCCGCCCCCTGAACTTCGTCATCCACGGGCGAAGCAGCCGCGAAGCGGCGTCGCGCAGACCCGAGGATCCATTCCATTACCTCGATCGTAGAGCACGGCGGAGCAGTATTCAGGATCGCCGCAACGCTTCGAAGTCACGGAATGGATCCTCGGGTCTGCGCCGCGTCGCTTCGCTCCTTGCTCCGCCCGTGGATGACGAAGTCACAGGCGTTTCCGCCAAACATTCGACGTCCAGAGAACTTCTGAGCAACGCCTCAGTGCACCAGAAACTCCCCATCGACCTTCCGCCACTCATTCGGCGCGACGAGCCTCTGGTGCGTATACGTCACCGAATGCAGCGGCCCATCGAGCTTGGTCTTCCAGAATTCGATGAAGCGGATCAGCACCGGGAATTGCGGCGCTATGTCGTAATCCTGCCAGACAAAGCTTTGCAGCAGGTGCGGGTGGTCCGGGTAGTGGTAAAGGATCTTGGCCGTGGTCAGCCCATATCCCCTGAGCATCAGGTCCATTTCGGAATTGTCGCGCATTGCGTTTCCTTGGTTGATTCTCCTTCCTCCCAACGTCGAATTGTGCGCACGGTTGCTTAACTGTCTATGGTTTTTTGCGAGGTCCCTAAAGATTTTTCTTATTAAAACAGGCAGTTAGCAGCCGCCCAGCGGGAGTGCTAGTAGCCTTGGGCGCTTGCCCCTGCGTCATCCCGCCGCGCGAATCCAACGTCTAATATTGCCGTCACGACGGAACTGTTAATAATGCCCGCGAATTCGCGGCCGTTTTGCCGCGATGCCGCTGGCGGCTCAAGCCGGCGGAGTGGTTTGGGAGGAAAGCAGGAAATGTCCGATGTGCATGTCCACCGCGTCCAGCCGGCGTGGAAGAAGAACGCGTTGATCGACAACGATACCTACCTCAAATGGTATGCCGACAGCGTGAAGAACCCGGACAAGTTCTGGGGCAAGCACGGCAAGCGCATCGACTGGTTCAAGCCTTTCACGAAGGTCAAGAACACCTCGTTCGACGGCAAGGTCTCGATCAAGTGGTTCGAGGACGGCCAGACCAACGTCTCCTACAATTGCATCGACCGGCACCTGAAGAAGCGCGGCAACCAGACCGCCATCATCTGGGAAGGCGACAATCCCTACGACGACAGGAAGATCACCTACAACGAGCTTTACGAACATGTATGCCGGCTCGCCAATGTGATGAAGAAGCACGGCGTCAAGAAGGGCGACCGCGTCACCATCTACATGCCGATGATCCCGGAAGCGGCCTATGCGATGCTCGCCTGCACCCGCATCGGCGCCATCCATTCGATCGTCTTCGGCGGCTTCTCGCCGGACGCGCTCGCCGGCCGCATCGTCGACTGCGAATCGACCTTCGTCATCACCGCCGACGAAGGTCTGCGCGGCGGCAAGACCATTCCGCTGAAGGACAATGCCGACAAGGCGATCGACATCGCCGCCAGGCAGCACGTGATGGTCGACAAGGTCGTCGTCGTGCGCCGCACCGGCGGCAAGGTCGGCTGGGCTCCCGGGCGCGACGTCTGGTATCATGATGAAGTCGCTTCGGTGAAGGCTGAGTGCAAGCCGGAGAAGATGAAGGCCGAGGATCCGCTCTTCATCCTCTACACCTCCGGCTCGACCGGCAAGCCGAAGGGCGTCCTGCACACCACCGCTGGCTATCTCGTCTATGCCTCGATGACACACCAATATGTCTTCGACTACCATGACGGCGACGTCTACTGGTGCACCGCCGATGTCGGCTGGGTGACCGGCCACAGCTATATCGTCTACGGACCTCTGGCCAACGGCGCCACCACGCTGATGTTCGAGGGCGTGCCGAACTATCCCTCCCAGGCGCGCTTCTGGGAGGTCATCGACAAGCACAAGGTCAACATCTTCTACACCGCGCCGACGGCGCTGCGCGCCCTGATGGGCGCCGGCGACCAGCATGTGAAGAAGACCTCGCGCAAGTCGCTGCGCGTTCTGGGGTCGGTCGGCGAGCCGATCAACCCGGAAGCCTGGGAATGGTATTTCAACGTCGTCGGCAACGGCAAGGTGCCGATCGTCGACACCTGGTGGCAGACCGAGACCGGCGGCATCCTGATCACGCCGCTGCCCGGCGCCACGGACCTGAAAGCCGGTTCCGCCACGCGGCCCTTCTTCGGCGTTCAGCCGCAGCTGGTCGACGGCGAAGGCAAGGTGCTGGAAGGCGCCACCGACGGCAATCTCTGCATAACCGATTCCTGGCCGGGCCAGATGCGCACCGTCTATGGCGACCACGAGCGGTTCGTGCAGACCTATTTCTCGACCTACAAGGGCAAGTACTTCACCGGCGACGGCTGCCGCCGCGACGCCGACGGCTATTACTGGATCACCGGCCGCGTCGACGACGTCATCAACGTCTCCGGCCACCGCATGGGCACGGCCGAGGTCGAGTCGGCGCTGGTCAGCCACGACAAGGTTTCCGAGGCCGCGGTCGTCGGCTATCCGCACGACATCAAGGGGCAGGGAATCTACTGCTATGTCACCCTGATGGCCGGCGAGACGGGCAGCGAGGACCTGCGCAAGGAACTCGTCGCCCATGTCCGCAAGGAGATCGGCGCCATCGCCACGCCGGACAAGATCCAGTTCGCGCCCGGCCTGCCCAAGACCCGTTCCGGCAAGATCATGCGCCGCATCCTGCGCAAGATCGCCGAGGACGATTTCGGTTCGCTGGGCGACACCTCGACCCTCGCCGACCCGGCCGTGGTCGACGACCTCGTCGTCAACCGCCAGAACAAGAAAGGCTGATGGCCGGCGAGACGATCCTCGGCTCCGTCAGCCAGCTCTGGCGCTACCCGGCGAGCTCGCTCGCCGGCGAGCGGCTCGATGCCATCTCCGTCGGGCTGAAGACCGTCGACGGCGACCGGCTGTTCGGACTGGTCGACGCTTCCGACGGCGAGATCGCCAGGCCTGACCGCGAGGCCAAATGGCACAAGGTGCCGCTTATCCGCGCCCGGCTGACCGGAGACCGGCGACTGGAAGTGGCGGTGCCTGGCGGCGGCTGGCTGCCGGCACCCGACCCGGAAAGCGACCGCGCGATTTCAGCCTTCCTCGGCTTCGCGGCCTCCATCCGTCCGTTCGGCGCTGAGAACGCGGCGCCCGGCTATGATGGACCGCTGACCGAAGCCCGCTATGCCAAGGCGCCGATCCATCTGCTCACCACTGCCTCGCTGGCCCGCCTGAGGGCCCTGCATCCGAAGGGCACGCCCGATTCGCGCCGCTTCCGGCCCAACATCGTCGTCGACATGGCGCCTGTCGAAGGCGCCTTTCCGGAGACGGAATGGATCGGCAGGAAGCTCGCCGTCGGCGATCTCGAGCTCACCGTCTCCGAACCCTGCCGCCGCTGCGGCTTCACCATCATCGCCCAAGGCGGTTTCAGCGACGAACCCGGTTTCGACACCGACCCCGGCATCCTGCGCAACCTGGTGCGCCACAACGCCCACAATCTCGGCGTGTACTGCACCGTCGACCGGCCGGCGCGGATCGGGATCGGCGCGCCGATGCGCTTCCTCTGACCTGCCCTCTTGTCTTTTGCTGCAACGCACCCCATCATTGGGGTGTGTTCAACAAACCGAAAGGAGGTGATCCGATGTCGAGTGATTTCGTTTTCCATAACGTGAGCTCTGCGGATTGCACTTCCGGGAAGCAGTCTTCCCGTTAAGGCGCGAGACGCGCGGCAGGTAGCCCGAAGGGGTTGCCGCCAGGAGCCGCGTCATGGACGGAAACACGGAAGGCCGCCGGCTTCGTCAAGAAGCGGCGGCCTTTTCCGTTTTGCACTGGCGTCAGCGGCTGATGGTCAGCTTCTCGATGTTGCGGCTGATTTCGCCAAAGGCATGGGACAGTTCGGCGCCGTTGGCGGCCTCGTAATAATGCTTGAGCGACGAGGTGTCGTCCGTCGCGCAGTCCTTCAACACGGACTTGGCCTGATCGCGTTCGGTCGCGGTCATCGCCGGATCGTTGAGATCGAAGCCGATGGTGAATATCTCGATGCCGTCGCGCTTCATGTTATCGCAGATGTTTTCGGCATTGGCGCGCGACCTCTGACCTTGATCCTGTGACCTGGACGCGCCCCGTCCGCCGGCAAAGGCTGTGTTGAACTGGCCGTCCGTCATCAGAATGGCGATCTTGGCCACCCTGTTCTGATCGAAGTTGGCGGGGCCGGCGCCTAGGCGAGCGCTCGATATAGCCGTACGCCAGGATGGCGAGAGCATGTAATAGCCCCATTGCGCGGCAATGCCGCCTGCGGTCACGCCCCCGGCCTGAAAATGATCGATCGCCGTCACCAGCTTGTCCTCATCGGCAGTAAGCGGAACCAGGGTAGCCGTGGGGCATACCTTCACCCGGTAGTCGCGGTTGACCTTGGCCAGATAGATCTTGCCCTGATTGTCGCGCCGTTGCGTGTAGGGCCCGTCCGACGAGTAATCGGCGTAGCCGTCCTTGTCCTTGCGCTCGGTTGCGCAATTGTCGGACACCGTGGCGGAAACCGACACCGCGGCATCGATCGGCGGCGGCACTTTCGGCCCCATCTCTGTCTCGACGAAGACCGTGTCGGCCAGGCTGCCGGTGTTGACGGCTTCGGCATAGAGGATGATCGACACCCGAATCCGGGGATCGTTGGGATCCCGATTTTGGTCCAGGAGATCCTTGACCGTCTGTGATGCGGCGGTCTTCAGGTCGCCGATCTTGTTGGTCTTGGCGCGCCAGTCGGGAGCCATCGAACCGGTGACATCGAGCATCATCGCCACCTCCACCGTCTTGTCCGAGTAGAGCGCGGTGGTCGAAGCGGTCACGCGCCGCATGCTCTCGGTGCTGAACAGCGGAAAGAAAAGGCCGACATCGACATGCGCGTCCGCCTGCACGGTGTTGGCTGTCCTGTTGACCGTAAGCTTGTCCAGCACCACCTGGTTGGCCTGCAGGATGCCGGCGGTGCCGTTGGCGTCGAGGAATGCCTGCACCGTTTTGCTGGCGTCGGCTTCCGTGATGACGCCGAGGGTGAGATCGCGGGCCGTCGAGGTCACGGCCGCGTCGACGACGCCCTGCAAGCTCGACCTCGCATTGTAGAGTTGCGAGATGTTGACCGCGAATCCCACTCCCAGCGCGAGGACAGACACGGCAGCTCCGAACAGAACCGCGAAATTGCCTTCGCGATTCCGGGCAAAGTCGCCCACCTCACGAACGACACCTCTGAATTGCCGCATCCCTTCCGCCTCCATTGTCTGCGGCGCTCGCCGCTCGGCAAAGGCAGTGCAGGATTTCGGCCAGACGGGGCCGACGCCCGCTAAAGGACGCTTAACGGGAAGTTAGTCCATTGTTTTTGCTGGCTTCCGGCAAATTCGAGGGTGAACGGGAAGTAAACAAAAACGCCCCGGCAGGGAGACGTTCATGAAGCGCTTACCATGGTGCCGGCCGCTGTCGCGATCGTTCTCGCTTCGGCACAATCGAACTGTGCCGAAGCGGGTCAGCGGCTGCCATGGGCCCCGATGAGACAGGGTGCGGCGCTGGGTCGGTTGAGATTCAGGTCAGGCCGAGTCGAGAATGGTGGTTTCTGAGAACCGGAGCGGAACGTACTTGTAGTACGTGAGCACCGGAAGCGCAGGAAACCTCCATTCGCAGGCCGGCCTCACCTGAATATCAACCGACCTCAAGCCAGCATCTGCGCGCTGACCGTCCGGTCGACGCCGTGGTGCGGAGGATTGAAGCGGTTGCCTTCCTGCTCATAGGTCCAAACCTTGAACAAGGCGAGCCGATGCGGACCGAAACTGTGCAGCAGCGGCACGTCGGTGGCGTCGCGGCCGCGCGCGATGACGACGCGGCCGATGCGCGGCCGGTTGTGGCGCGGGTCGAACGTGTACCATTTGCCGTCGAGGAAGACTTCCATCCAGGCCGAGAAATCCATCGGCGCCGGATCGACCGGCACGCCGATATCGCCGAGATAGCCGTTCACGTAGCGCGCCGGAATGTTCATGCATCGGCAAAGCGTGATCGCCAGATGCGCGAAATCGCGGCAGACCCCGACACGCTCCTCATGCGCCTGTGCCGCCGTGCGCGTGGCGCGCGCATAGCCGTAGCCGAAGGAGAGCCGGCTGTTGACATAGTCGACGATTGCCTGGACGCGCGCCCAGCCTGGCGGCAGCTGGCCGAAACGCCGCCAGGCGACGTCGCTGAGATGATCGGTCTCGCAATAGCGGCTGCCAAGCAGATAAACCAGCACATCGTCGGGCAGTTCCGCGACCGGCGTTTCCCGCGCCAGCGTGTTGACCTCGTCGGTCTCGCCGCTGTCCTCGATCGCCGCGTCGTAGAGGATGCGGAAACTTCCGGCGGGCGCCGTGAAGCGACGGCAGATATTGCCGTGGCGATCGTGGTAGGTCCGGGTCGGCACCGACGGCGAGGTCAGGACCCGCGTCTGCCGCTTGATGTCGGCTTGCCGGTCGGGATGGATGTCGAGAAGCGAGATGATCGGCGTTGCCGCCGCGCATTCGATGGCGATTTCGTAGCCGAGCCGGATCAGCATCGCATCCCCCTTGTGATGATGTTGGAAAGACAGCCCTTTCAACGCAACGAACCGAAGGTTGTTCCCGCGCGGAATCGAAATGCGCGCATCTCGCCTTCTCAGCCAGCGATGGCCGGTCTAAACTGGGTAGCACGTTTCGCCCTCCCCGAAAACGATTCTCCAGGAAAACTCGATGTTCGCAGGCTCAAAGTTCGCTGCCTTCCTGTTTGACATGGACGGGACGGTGCTCAATTCGATCGCCGCGGCAGAACGGGTGTGGACGAAATGGGCCGAGCGCCACGGGCTCGACGTGGCAAGCTTCCTGCCGACGATCCACGGCAAGCGGGCGATCGAGACGATCGCCGGACTGAGGCTCGCGGGCGTCGATGCGGTTGCGGAAGCCGATGCGCTGCTCAGGGCCGAGGCGGACGACCTCGAAGGCATCATCCCTATCCCCGGTGCCGTCGCGTTCCTGGAATCGCTGCCGCCGGAGCGCTGGGCCATCGTCACCTCGGCGCCGCGCGAGCTGGCGCTGCTGCGCATCAGGGCGGCCGGCATCCCGGTTCCCGCCATGATGGTCACGGCCGAGGACGTGACCCATGGCAAGCCGGCGCCGGATTGTTTTCTCCTGGCGGCACAGCATCTTGGAGTCGAGGCGCGCGACTGCCTGGTCTTCGAGGATGCGCCGGCAGGCATCGCGGCGGGCGAGGCTTCCGGCGCCTCGGTGATGGTGATCAGCGCCACGCACGTCCACCCTATGGTCACGTCGCACCCGACGATCCGTTCCTACGATGAAATCGGCATTGCGACTGACGACAGTGGTTTCATCGTTTTGTCGCCGACCCAGGCGGCGGCCTAGCCCTTCGTTCGGGGATTTTGACGGATTGGAGGCTTGTCGGCAGGTGAGATTTTCACCGTTCGTTTCGCCAAATCAACCAAACCTTCGAGATCGGCCGAAGCTTACGAATTTCGTCATCCACGGGCGGAGCGACGCGCAGCGGAGTGCAGACCCGAGGATCCATTCCGTGACCTTGGCCGAGGAATGCAGCGGAGCAGAATTCTGGACCGCCGAAACGCCTCGACGTCACGGAATGGCAACTGTGTTCATGCGAAGGCGATTTTGTCGCGCATGATGGCATTGAGGACGACCAAGAGCTTCCTTGCGACGGCGATGATAGCCAGTTTCTTGGAGCCTGAGCGGGCAGCAAGTGCGGTGTAGAAGGTCTTGAAGCGCTCACAGGTTCTGATGGCGGTGAGGGCAGCCATATAGAGGGCGCGGCGCACGCGTGATCGCCCGCCCTGGATATGGCTCCTGCGGTTGAGCTTGCCGCTCTTGTTGTCGAACGGGGCAAGGCCGGCCAGTGCCGCGATCGCCTTGGGTGAGCGCTGGCCGAGCTCGGGCAGGAGCGCCAGCAGCGAGAGCGCGCCGACCTTGGAGACACCGGGCACGGAGACCATCAGCGCATGGTCGCGAGCGGTGTCCTGGTTTTGACGAATGACTTCGGCAATCTGGCTCTCGAACGCCTTGATGCGCGTGTCAAGGAAGGAGATCGTCTCTTCCAGATCGGCAATGACGATCTCATCGAAGGCCTCGGCGAGGTGCTTCTTCAGCGCTGCCCGCATCTCGACCAGGTGGTCGCGGTGGCCGGCAAGCGATTGAAGCCGCTCGACTTCTTCGCGCGGCGCCGGCTCGGCTTCAGGGTTATAGCGACGGCCATAGTCGCTCAGCATCCTGGCATCGAGAGGATCGGTCTTGGCGCGCCGGCGCGTCGACTTCGAATAGTGGTGGGTGTGTGCCGGGTTGTGCCGCGAGAACGGCACGCCGGCCTTGGCCAGCGCATGACGCAGCAGCCGGTCATGCACGCCTGTCGCCTCCATGACGACGAAGTCCCGACTGGGATCAAGACCCGCCACATAAGCCGCGATCGCATCGGCCTGGTTGTCGATGCGCCGAAGACGGCCGCTTGTCTCATCAAAAAAGTCGAGCCACTGCTTGGAGATGTCGCAGCCGACATAGTTCTGGGCTATCATGTCCACGCCTCTTCCTGTGGTGCGAGGTCTGCTTGTAACAGCCCCGTGCAACTGTTCAGGTTGATGGTTCACCGGTGGGAAGGGACCGGGCCATGCCACGGCCTGTCCGAAAGGACGACCAGGATCCACTCGGTCTCCTTCCCACTTCGAACCATACACCAGAACCAACACACAGGATCCTATGGTCTGCGCGCGTCGCTTCGCTCCTTGCTTCGCCATAGGATGAAGTGACGGACCTTCCACCAATCATCAACGCATGCAATCCGCGTGACAATTATTCGGCAGACTCCGCTCGGGAATCGGTTCCTGTCAGAAGTCGGTGGCGAGGCCCTTCACTTCCCAATCGCCATAGCGGCCGGGTTCCTTGCCGCCGCGGCCGCCGATTTCCTTCGGCAATTTTGCCTCGGCCTCGCGATATTCCCTGCGCCTGGCCTCGGCCTCCGCCAGCGCGCGGCTCGCGGCCGGCGTCAGCATCTTTCGCAGCCCATCGCCTTCGCCCCCGGTTTCGGTCTTGTTGGTCAGTTCGGTCATGCGATATTCCCTGCCGATTGAAACGGGGCCCGGCCTTTCCCATCATATAGCCATGACCACAAAAGGATCGACCCCAATTCTCCATCGGCCCGGACGGATGAAACGATGAACACGCTTCGCACCGCAATGCTGCTAGCCGCGATGACGGCGCTGTTCATGGGCGTCGGCTATCTGATCGGCGGCTCGGGCGGCATGGTCATCGCGCTTTTGATCGCCGCCGGCACCAATTTGTTCAGCTACTGGAACGCCGACAAGATGGTGCTATCGATGAACCGCGCCATCGAGGTCGACGAGAAGAATGCGCCCGAATATTACGCGATCGTCCAGGCGCTGGCCAAGCAGGCCGGCCTGCCGATGCCGAAGACCTATCTGATCGACAACCCGCAGCCCAACGCCTTCGCCACCGGCCGCAATCCCGAGAATGCCGCGGTGGCCGCATCCACCGGCCTGCTCCAGCGACTCTCCCACGAGGAGGTCGCGGCGGTGATGGCGCATGAGCTTGCCCATGTGCAGCATCGCGACACGCTGACCATGACGATCGTGGCGACGCTTGCCGGCGCGATCTCGATGCTCGGCAATTTCGCCTTCTTCCTCGGCGGCAGCCGCGAGAACAACAATTCCTTCGGCTTCGTCGGCGTGCTTGTGGCGATGATCGTTGCGCCCTTCGCCGCCATGATCGTGCAGATGGCGGTGAGCCGCACCCGCGAATACGAGGCCGACCGGCGCGGCGCCGAGATCTGCGGCAATCCGCTGTGGCTGGCCTCGGCGCTCGCCAAGATCGCGCGCGGCGCGGAGCAGATCCCCAATGAGGATGCCGAGCGCAACCCGGCGATGGCGCATCTCTTCATCATCAACCCCCTGCATGGCGAACGCATGGACAATCTGTTCTCGACCCATCCGAGCACCGAGAACCGCATCGCCGCGCTGCAGGAGATGGCAAGCGAGATGGGTCGTGCGTCGCCAGCCAATCGGCGCGAGGCTTCCGCGCCGCCCATCCAGCCCGAGGAGGCGTCGGCCGGTCCATGGGGTAAGCGGACGGAACCCGCCCCGCCTGCCGAACCACCGCAGCCGAAAACCAATCCCTGGGGCCGTAACCCGACCGGACCGCGCCGGTCGAAAGGTCCCTGGTCGTGACGCCGCCGAGGCGCGGACAGCCAGGCAATGCGCAACACAAGGCCGGTGACGAGATAGCCGGTCTTGCCGCGCGTAAGGCGGCGGCGCGTCTGCTTGCCGCCGTCATCGATGCCCGCACGCCGTTGGACGGGCTGACCGACAACGAGCACGGCCACCCGCAATACAAGGTGCTGGACGGCCGCGACCGCGCGCTGGTGCGGGCCATCCTGGTGACCGCGCTGCGCCACCGCATGACCATTGCCGGGCTGCTGTCGAAACGGTTGGAAAAGCCCCTGCCCGCCAATGCCACTGCGCTCTCGCATATCCTCAATGTCGCCGCCGCGCAGATCCTGTTTCTCGACGTCCCAGACAGCGCCGCCGTCGACCTTGCCGTCACCCACGCCAAATCCGATCCGCGCACCACCCGCTTCTCCGGCCTCGTCAACGGCGTGCTGCGTTCGCTGGCCCGCGCCAAGGAGGCCGAGCTTGCCCCGGCGCTTGCCGCCACCAGCGAGGCGCCGCAATGGTTTGCCGAGCGGCTGACCGCCGCCTACGGAGCCGACAAGGCGCGCGCCATTCTTGCCGCGCATCGCCACGAGGCGCCGGTCGATTTCACCGTCAAGGCCGATCCAGCGCTTTGGGCCGAGCGCCTGGGCGGCATCGTTCTGCCGACCGGCACGGTGCGTGTCGAAAAGCTCTCGGCCAATGTCATCGACCTACCCGGTTTCGCCGATGGCGCCTGGTGGGTGCAGGACACGGCCGCCAGCCTGCCGGCGCGCCTGTTCGGCGACATAAGCGGAAAACGCGTCGCCGACCTCTGCGCCGCGCCCGGCGGCAAGACGGCGCAGCTTATTCTGGCCGGCGCCGACGTCACCGCGGTCGACACCTCGAAGAACCGGCTGGCGCGGCTCAAGCAGAATCTCGATCGCCTCGGCCTGACGGCCGATCTGGTCCAGACCGATCTCATGGATTACCGGCCGGCGGAGCTGTTCGACGCCGTGCTGCTCGACTCGCCCTGCTCCTCGACCGGAACCGTGCGTCGCCATCCCGATGTGCCCTGGACCAAGACCATGGCGGATGTCGAAAAGCTCGCCGATCTCCAGCGTCGCCTCCTTGCCCATGCCGTCGGTCTCGTCAGGCCCGGCGGCCGCATCGTCTTTTCCAACTGCTCGCTCGACCCGATCGAAGGCGAGGAGCTTTCCCGCGCCTTCCTTGCCGAAACCCCCGGGGTGATCGACGACCCGATCCACCCGGGCGAGTTCGCCGAGGTCGATCCGTTCCTTACATCTGCGGGCACGCTGCGCACGACGCCCGCCGACCTAATGCTTGAATCGCCGGGGATTTCCGGTCTGGACGGCTTCTTCGCGGTCCGGATGAGACGGGCCGGTTGAGTCGTTATCTCGCAAAAACGTGCTGACTTTTTTAGGGATCGGTACCGGCAAGGCGGCGTGAAGCGGTTCACTTCGGCGAAATCCTCCTTCGCATAAGTTCTTGAATCGCATAAGCTTGCGCTTGGGTAATGGGGACCTCTGGAGGGCTTTTGGCACTTGTTGCCGGCAACACGACGCGTCTATGGACGCTCGTCGCGAAGGAGTTCTGGCGCAAGACGCGCCGGCGTTTGCGCGCCGGTCCGGTCTATCGCTGGCGCTATTCCGGCCGCACGCCCGAACGCGTCCTGATCGCCCCGCCGGATTTGCGGCTCGCCGATCCGCAAATCGCCCTGGAAATTTATTACGGCCGCTACCCGCTGTCCGGCCATCTGGTCGAGACCGGCGGCACCTCGCCCTTTCAGCTCGACGTGCCCAATCGCGGCTGGCAGAAATCGCTGCATGGCTTCCGCTGGCTGCGCCATATGCGCGCCGCCGGCACCGAGCTCGCCGCCGCCAATGCGAGAGCCCTGGTGACCGACTGGATTGCCATGCACGGCAATCAGATTTCGGGCATCGCCTGGGAGCCGGGAACGACGGCCAAGCGCGTGATCGCCTGGCTGCAGCATTCCTCGGTGGTGCTGCAAGGCGCCGAATTCCCGTTCTATCGCGCCTTCCTTAAATCGCTTGCCGTGCAGATTCGCTACCTGCGCTCGGTGGCGCGTGAGATGCCGGACGGCGAGGCCAGGCTGCGCGCCCGCATCGCGCTCGCCTTCGCCGCGCTGTCGCTGCCGGCGCCGGCTTCGGCGCTGCGTTCCGCGACGCGCAACCTGGCCGAGGAGCTGGAGCATCAGATCCTGCCCGATGGCGGCCACATCTCGCGCAAACCGATGGCGGTGCTGGAACTGCTCGCCGATCTCCTGCCGCTGCGCCAGACCTATGCCAACCAGGCCGAGGCGCCGCCGGCGGCCCTGATCGGCGCCATCGACCGCATGTTGCCGGCGCTGCGCTTTTTCCGCCACCAGGACGGCAGCCTGGCCCGCTTCAACGGCATGGGCGCCACCATCCATGACCGCATCGCCACCATCCTGCGCCATGACGACACGGTGGGCGCGCCGCTGCTGCACGCGCCGCATTCCGGCTATGAGCGCCTTTCGATGGGCGGCGTGACGGTGATCGCCGACACCGGCCTGCCGCCGCCGATCAACGTCTCCAACGCCGCGCATGCCGGCTGTCTCGCCTTCGAGCTCTCCTCCGGGCGCCAGCACTTCATCGTCAATGCCGGCATCGACACCTACGGCGCCCCCGAATTCCGGCCTCTGGCGCGCGCCACCGCCGCGCATTCGACCGCCACGATCAACGACACCTCGTCGGCGCGCTTCAGCCACTCGCTGCGCGTCAGCGACCTTTTGGGCTCGCCGCTGATCGGCGGCCCGCAGCACGTGCCCTGCAAGCGCCTCGACCAGAAGGGCATGCAAGGTTTCGTCGCGCGCCACGACGGCTACGTCCAGCAATTCGGCTTCCTGCACGAGCGCGAGCTGAAGCTCGGCACGAACGGCAACGTGCTTGCCGGCCGCGACCGGTTCCTGCGCCCGGGCAATGCCGCGATCCGCAACAACGGCCGCGACTTCGTCACGGTGCGCTTCCATGTCCACCCCGACATCAGGCTGCTGCAGGACGACCACGACCGGCTGACGCTTGCCGCCGCGCAGGGCGACAGCTGGGTGTTCACCTGCGCCGAAGTCGTGCCGGAGGTCGAGGAATCGATCTATTTCGCCGGCCTGAGCGGCCCCCGCCGCAGCCGGCAGATCGTCCTCGCCTTCAAGGCCTCGGAGATTGCCGAGGTGCACTGGCAGCTGACCCGCACCGAGATCGCCGGCTTTCCCGAAAACAACTGAGCCTGGCCGACAAACACGGCTGCGCGCCTGATCCCGGATTCACTTGATTTCCGGGGCTCATATGCTAGGGCCGGCCAACGTCCCTTCCAACAGCTCTGAAAGGCCGCCCGCCATGGCTGTGCCCACAAAAAACATTCCGGCGCCGGATCTCGTTCCGGTGCGCCGGGCCTTGCTTTCCGTCTTCGACAAGACCGGGCTGGTCGACTTTGCCAAGGCGCTCGCCGCCGCCGGCGTCGAACTGGTTTCGACGGGCGGCACGGCAAAGACCATCGCCGAGGCCGGCCTCGCGGTGCGCGATGTTTCCGAGCTCACCGGCTTTCCCGAGATCATGGACGGCCGGGTGAAGACCTTGCATCCTTCGGTGCATGGCGCGCTGCTCGGCATCCGCGACGATGCCGAGCATGCCAAGGCCATGCGCGATCATCACATCGAGCCGATCGACCTCGTCGTCTCGAACCTCTACCCGTTCGAGGAGGTGCGCCGCTCCGGCGCCGGCTATGCCTCGATCGTCGAGAACATCGACATCGGCGGGCCGGCGATGATCCGCGCCTCGGCCAAGAACCACGCCTATGTCGCCATCGTCACCGACCCGGCCGATTATGCTTCGGTGGTCAACGCATTGGAGATGAACCTCGGCTCGCTGTCGCTCGACTTCCGCAAGAAGCTGGCGGCCAAGGCCTTTGCCCGCACCGCCACATATGACGCGGCGATTTCCGGCTGGTTCGCCGAAGAGCTCCAGATCGAGCACCCGACATGGCGCGCGTTCGGCGGCCGTCTCGACCAGGTGATGCGCTATGGCGAGAACCCGCATCAGAATGCGGGCTTCTATCTCTCGGGCGACAAGCGGCCGGGTGTCGCCACTGCCAGGCAATTGCAGGGCAAGCAGCTCTCCTACAACAACATCAACGACACCGACGCCGCCTTCGAGCTCGTCGGCGAGTTCGATCCGGCCCGCTCGGCGGCGATCGCCATCATCAAGCACGCCAACCCCTGCGGCGTCGCCGAAGGCTCGTCGCTGAAGGCGGCCTACGCCAAGGCGCTGGCCTGCGATCCGGTCTCGGCCTTCGGCGGCATCGTCGCCATGAACCGCATCCTCGACGCGGAAGCCGCGGAAGAGATCGTGAAGACCTTCACCGAGGTCATCATCGCGCCGGACGCGACCGATGAGGCCGCCGCGATCGTCGCGGCGAAGAAGAATTTGCGCCTGCTGGTCACCGGCGGCCTGCCCGACCCGCGCGCCGCCGGCACGACGGTGAAGTCGGTCGCCGGCGGATTGCTTGTTCAAAGCCGCGACAACGCCGTGGTCGACGACCTCGAGCTGAAAGTGGTGACCAAGCGCGCGCCGACGCCGGCGGAACTGGCCGACCTCAAATTCGCCTTTCGCGTCGCCAAGCACGTCAAGTCGAACGCCATCGTCTATGTGAAGAACGGCGCGACGGTCGGCATCGGCGCCGGCCAGATGAGCCGCGTCGATTCCTCGCGCATCGCCGCCCGCAAGGCGCTCGACGCGGCGGCAGCCGCCGGCCTGGCCGAACCGCTGACCAAGGGTTCGGTCGTCGCCTCCGACGCCTTCTTCCCCTTCGCCGACGGGCTCTTGTCGGCGATCGAGGCCGGCGCCACTGCGGTGATCCAGCCCGGCGGCTCGATGCGCGACGACGACGTCATCGCCGCCGCCGACGAGCACGGCATAGCCATGGTGTTTACCGGTGTAAGGCACTTCAGGCATTGAGCCATCTTGCCCTTCTCCCCTTGTGGGAGAAGGGGTCGCCGAAGGCGACGGATGAGGGGTGCTCCAGGGAATGAGACGCTGGCGATGACCGCTCTGGACGAGCGTGCTCGCCAAGCTGGAACACCCCTCATCCGTCTCGGCGCTGCGCGCCGATCCACCTTCTCCCACAAGGGGAGAAGGACACAGCGCTACCGCTTGTCCGCCGGATAGGGCGTCCCCGCCAGTATCGCCATGCCGATGCCGAGGAACAGGATGATCGCCGCCATGCCGAGCCGTGGCGAATCGCTCGTCGTGGTGATGCTTGCAATCATGAAGGGCGCCAGGAAGCTGGTCGCCCGCCCCGCCAATGCGTAGATGCCGAAATAGCGCCCTGACTCCGCGGCGGTGACGCTGCGCGCCATATAGGATCGCGACGACGCCTGCACCGGCCCGAAGGCGAGCCCGATCAGCAAGCCATAGAGGATGTAGGCCTTTTCGGCCGCGGTGCCGAACAGTCCGCCGGAATCGGTTGCCGGCAGCGGGATCAGTCCGAGTAGCGTGAAACCCGGGCCGGTCGAGACGACGCCGATCGTGGCGACCGACAGCATCACCAGCGAGATCATCACGACATGCTTCGAGCCGAACGCGGTATCGAGCCGCGCCGCGATCCAGCAGCCGAAGATGGCGACAACGTTGAGGATGATGCCGAACAGGCCGATCTCGGTGATCGACCAGTGGAACATCCCGGCCGCGAAGGTGCCGCCGAGCGCCAGCAGCGCATTGACGCCGTCTTGATAGATCATGCGTGCCAAAAGGAAGCGCAGGATGCCGCTGCGCTGGCGCACCTCGGCGAGCGTCGACTTCAGTTCGGACAACCCCTCGCGCACCGCCGGTCCGATCGGGATGCCCTTGATGGCGTCGGGCGTGAAGAAGAACATCGGCAGGATGAACAGGAAATACCAGCCGGCCGACATCGGCCCGGTGAAGCGCGCATCCTCGCCGAGTTTCGGGTCCAGCCCGAACAGCGGATCGAGGCCGATGAGGGTCTTGCCGGTTTCGAGATTGCCGGCCAGGAACAGCACGACGAAGATCAGTGCCACCATGCCGCCGAGATAGCCGAGACCCCAGGCGACGTTGGAAATGCGGCCGATCTCCTCCTTCGGCACCAGCCGCGGCATCATGGAATCGTTGAACACGGTGGAGAATTCGGCCGCCACCGAGGCCAGCGAAAACAACAGCACGACCAGGAACAGGTTCGAGCCGGGTGCGGCGAACCACAGCAGGCTGAGACTGACGATCTTGATCGTGGCGAAGAAGGCGATCCACGGCTTGCGCGGCCCGGTTTGGTCGGCGATCGAGCCGAGCACCGGCGACAGCACCGCGATGACCAGCCCCGCCGCGGCGATGCCGTAACCCCAGGCGGCCTGCCCGGCGGTCGGGTCGCTCGCCATGCGCGAGACGAAATAGGGTCCGAAGATGAAGGTGGTGACGACGGTGAAGAAAGGCTGCGCCGCCCAGTCGAAGAACATCCAGCCCCAGATGCCGCGCCCCGATGCCCGCTGCACTGTCTCTACTGCCGCCATGCTGATTCCCTCGGGCCGCTCGTGCCGGGCGCCATGTCTGCATGTTTTCAGGCGGTGGCGCAACAAGTGCCAGTTCCTCGCCCCACGAAGTGGGAAGAGGTGGCTCGGCGAAGCCGAGACGGAGAGGGGAATGCGTCGACTGAAGCAGGGTAACCCGTTGCGGGAGGGTGGCCCCACCCTACGAAGCCCCTCTCCGCCTCGCTGCGCTCGGCACCTCTCCCCACTGGGTGGGGCGAGGAACTTCACATCCCCGTCAGGTCGGTCATCAGCCCGGATGCCACCGACAGCCGCGACACGGTGATGTCGCCGCCTTCGGTCAGCGCCTGCAGCCGCTCGCGGATGCGGGCGACGCGTTCGCCGCCGGCTTCCAGCCACGCCGCGACCGGATCCGCCGCCGCGCCGTGCGCCGTCAGAGCCGCCACCGCGATGCCGCGACGCGCGACGCCGATCGTGTCGGTCGCGCGTGACAGCGCCAGCTGGTCGTAATAGTCGGGCGGCATGATCGAGCGCGCCGCTTCCTCGACGCGCGGGATGCGGAAGGCGTCGCTGACGGCGAAGAAGGCCTTGGCCGCGCTGACGATGTCGGCATTGGCGGTGCGCGCGGTGAGCGCGACGTCGGGCATCAGCTCGGCCACCTCGGCCAAGGCGAGCTGCCCGGCGAGCTTCTCCGGCGCGCCGCCCTTGAACAGACCTTGCCGCCGCTCCTCTATGCGCTCGCGCGAGAACGCCGGCAGCAGCGAGACGAGCTTCGGCTCGAGCGCCTTGCGGGCCTCCTGCAGCTCGGCGATGCGCTGGCCGAGCGGCGCGGAGCCGGCTTCGTTCTTCAGATACCAGCCGCTGGTCACAAAGATGAGCCGGCTGACGGACTGGTAGAGATCGAGCTGGGTCTGCCCGTCGATCTGGTTGTCGAGCGCGTCGATCTCCTTGTAGAGCGCCGGCAGCGCAAAGCCGTCGCGGACCACGGCGAAGGTGCGCACGACATCGGCCGCCGGCCGCCCGGTAGCTTCCTGCAGCCGGTTGACGAAGGATGGCCCACCGCGATTGACGAGATCGTTTGCCACGACGCGGGCGATGATCTCGCGCCGCAGCCTGTGGTCGCGGATTTCGCCGGCGAATTTCTTGGCCATGCGCTCCGGGAAATAGCCCATCAGGTCGCGGTCGAAATGCGACTCGTCCGGCACGTCGCTGGCGACGATGTCGGAGAACAGCACGATCTTGGCATAGGCGAGCAGCACGCCGAGTTCGGCCCTGGTCAGCGGCTCGCCGCGCGCCTCGCGCTCGGCGAGCGCCGCCGGCGAAGGCAGCGTCTCGACGGCGCGGTCGAGCAGGCCGCGCGCCTCCAGCGCCGTCATGAAGCGGGCTTGGTGCGCGATGTCGGCGAGCCTCCGCTTGCGCGCGAGCGACAGCGCAAGCGTCTGCTGGTAGTTGTTGGAGAGCACCAGCGCGCTCACCTCGTCGGTCATCTCGGAAAGCAGCTTGTTGCGCGCCGGCCGCGTCAGCGAGCCTTTGCGCATGGCGGAAGCCAGCGCGATCTTGATGTTGACCTCGACGTCGGAGCAGTTGACGCCGCCCGAATTGTCGATGGCGTCCGAGTTGCAGCGGCCGCCATTCATGCCGAACTCGATGCGCGCCCGCTGCGTGACGCCGAGATTGGCGCCCTCCCCGATGACCTTCGCCCGGACATCGAGCGCGGTGACGCGGATGGCGTCGTTGGCGCGGTCGCCGACATCCTGATTGCTTTCGCCGGAAGCCCGCACATAGGTGCCGATGCCGCCGAACCACAGAAGGTCGACCGGCGCCTTGAGGATGGCGCTCATGATCTCGACGGGCGTCGCCGTGGTCTTGGCGAGGCCGATCGCGGCGGCGGCCGCCTGCGGCAGCGTGATCGATTTCTGGTTGCGCGAGACGATGACGCCGCCTTCCGACAGCTTCGACTTGTCATAGTCCTGCCAGGATGAGCGCGGCAGGGCGAACATGCGCTGGCGCTCGGCCATTGAGGCGGCCATGTCCGGATCGGGATCGATGAAGATGTCGCGATGGTCGAAGGCGGCGATCAGCTTGGTGGCGGGCGACAACAGCATGCCGTTGCCGAACACGTCGCCCGACATGTCGCCGACGCCGACGACGCTGAAGGGCTCAGCCTGGATGTTGCGGTTCATCTCGCGGAAATGCCGCTTCACCGCTTCCCAGGCGCCCTTGGCGGTGATGCCCATCTTCTTGTGGTCGTAGCCGGCCGAGCCGCCGCTGGCGAAGGCATCGTCCAGCCAGAAGTGATGCTTCTCCGAAATGGCGTTGGCGGTGTCGGAGAAGGTCGCCGTGCCCTTGTCGGCGGCGACGACGAAATAGGGATCGTCAGGATCGCGCCGCACCACGCCGGCCGGCGGGATGACCCCGTCGACGCCTATATTGTCGGTGATCGAAAGCAGGCTGGAGACGAAGTTCTTGTAGGCCGAGGTGCCGGCCTCGAAGATGGCGTCGCGCCCGGCGCTCATCGGCAGCTTCTTCGGATAGAAGCCGCCCTTGGCGCCGACCGGCACGATAACCGCGTTCTTGACCTGCTGCGCCTTCACAAGACCCAGCACCTCGGTGCGGTAGTCCTGGGCGCGGTCCGACCAGCGCAGGCCGCCGCGCGCCACCGGGCCGAAGCGCAGATGCACGCCCTCGACCTCGGAGCCGTAGACGAAGATCTCGCGCCATGGCCGCGGCGCCGGCAGTCCCTCGACCGCCTGCGAGTCGAGCTTGATCGCCAGCGACTGCCCCTTCGCTTTCGTATCGGCGACGAAATGATTGGTGCGCAGCGAGGCTTCGATCAGGTTGAGGTAGCGGCGGATGATGGTGTCGTCATCGATATTGGGGACCTCCTCCAGCGCATCCTTGATCTTGGCCTTGAGGTGCTTGGCAGTCACCGCGCCGTCGCCTTCCGCCGTCGGCCCAAGCCGGGCGACGAACAGCGAATGCAGGCCGCGCGCGATCTCCGGATAACGGTTTAGCGCCGCGGCGATGAAATCCTGGCTCTGCGGAATGCCGGCCTGCTGGAGGTAGCGGCCATAGGCGCGCAGGATGGTGATCTCGCCCGACCACAGGCCGGCGGTCTGCGCCAGGCCGTTGTAGCCGTCATTATCGACGTCGCCGCGCCAGACCGAGAGGAAGGCATCCTCGAACAGCGCCCCGCCATCGGCGAGGTTGATTGGGTTGCCGAAGCTGTTCTCCAGCTCCATGTCGTGGATGAATACCGTTGCAGCCGGGTCGCCGGCGACCTCGAAGGTGCGCTCGCTGATGACGCGGAAGCCGATATTCTCCAGCACCGGCACGCGCCGCGACAGCGCCACCGGGCTGCCATGGTGGTAGATCTTCAGCGCCGCCTGGTTCGGCTTCTGGTCGGCATGGCGGTAATAGTCGATGGCGATCGGATTGTCGGCGCTGATTTTGGCGATGCGCCCGGCATCGGCCAGCGCCACGGCGGCCGAGAAGGTGTCGCGATAGCTCTCGGGGAATCGCGCCGCGATCGCCTTCAGCGCCGGATCGCTGCCAGCCGCTTCCGCGGCCTCGGAGAGCGCGTCTTGCCAGGTCCGCACGATGTCGCGGATCGCTGCCTCGATCGTCGACTGCTCGATCTTCGGCGTCTTGCCGCCGGAGCGGCCGATGATGAAATGCACGCGCGCCAGCCCGCCTTCCGGGAAGGCCGGGTAATAGGCCGACAGCCGGCCCTCGAAGACGGTCTTGAGATAGGCGCCGATCTTCTCGCGCACGACGCTGTCATAGCGGTCGCGCGGCACGAAGACGAGGATCGAAACGAAACGATCGAACTGGTCGGCGCGCACCAGCGCTCTGATCCGCGGCCGCTCGACCAACCCGAGAATGGCATTGGCATGCTTTCTCAGGACCGGCACCGGAACCTGAAAGAACTCGTCGCGCGGATAGCTTTCCAGCACGTTGATCAGCGCCTTGCCGGAATGGTCGTTGGGATTGAACCCCGACTTGGCGATGATCGTTTCGGCCTTCGAGCGCAGATAGGGGATCTTCATCACCGAGCGCGTGTAGGCGGTCGAGGTGAAAAGGCCGACGATGCGCAGTTCGCCCGCGAGCGCGCCTTTCGCGGTGTAGGTCTTGACCCCGACATAGTCGAGATAGATGCGGCGGTGCACCAGCGACTTGGCGTTCGCCTTGGTGACGATCAACGGCTCCGGCCCGTGCAGGAAGGCGCGGATCTCCGGGGTCGTCGTCACCGCCTCGGTGCCGCGCCTCAGCACCAGCACGTCGGGATCCGCCAGGATGCCGAGGCCGGGCTTGTCGGCACGCTCGAGCGAGCCGCTCTCCTCGCCGCCGACATATTTGAACTCGCGCATGCCAAGGAAGGTGAAATTGTCGTCGCGCAGCCATTCGAGGAAGGCGATCGCCTCGGCGACGCTCTTCTTGTCTAGCGGCACCGCGGAATAGCGGAACTCGGAAATCGCCTGGTCGAGGCGGGCGAGCATACGCTTCCAGTCGACGACTGCGGCCCGGACCTGGGAGAGCATCTTGCGCAGCCGCTCGGTAAGGCTCTTCGCCTCCTCCGCGGTCAGCCTTGGAATGTGGACGTGGACGACGCTCAGCCGCTCGTGCTCGTCATCCTCCTTGCCGCCTTCGCCCAGAATCTCGACGACGCCGGCCTTGCCGTGACGGACGGTGACGATCGGATGGGTGACCAGCGTCGGCTGGCCGCTGCTCTCGGTGATCTCGCCCAGGATGGAATCGAACAGGAACGGCATGTTGTCGTTGACGACGGTGATGACCGTGACCGGCCGTCCGTCGCAGGCAACGCCCGAATCGGCATCGACGGCGACGACGCTTTCGCCCTTCCTGTGGCTGGCCACCGCTCGGGCTGCGAGCTCGCCTGCGCGTTCCAGGTCGGCGGCGTCATAGGCCGCTATATCCTCGGCGGGCGCCCGGGCAAGCAGATAATCGGCAAGCCTTGCGGGCTTCTCCTCCGCTTTCGCGGCGGCTGCCGCTTTCTTCCTCGGCTTGGATTTCACGCTGGCCATGACGCTTCTTCCCTCCCGCCTTATGCTTTTGTGGCTATCGTAGCAGATGACCGCCGTTTCGCGACAAAGGTTTGACGACGCATTAAAAAATTCGAACCGACGCCATCGGCCTGCAAGGAGAACCCATATGACCGGCAAAATAACCGCGCTTGACCTTGTCCAGGCGGAGCTGAGCGAGGCGACGAAAGCCTATTTCGCCAAATGCGAGGAGAAGCTCGGCCTCGTGCCCAACGTGCTGCTCGCCTATGCCTTCGACGAGAAGAAGCTGCGCGCCTTCACCGACATGTACAACGATCTGATGCTGGGCGATTCGGGCCTGTCGAAGCTGGAGCGCGAGATGATCGCGGTGGCCGTCTCCTCGATCAACCATTGCTATTACTGCCTGACCGCGCATGGCGCAGCGGTGCGTCAGCTGTCGGGCGAGCCGGCGCTGGGCGAGATGATGGTGATGAATTTCCGTGCAGCCGATCTGTCGGACCGCCAGCGCGCCATGCTCGAATTCGCCGTGAAGCTGACGGAAGAGCCGGCCAGGATCGTGGAAGCCGACCGAGCCGCCTTGCGCCAGGCGGGCTTTTCGGACCGCGACATCTGGGACATCGCCTCGACCGCCGCCTTCTTCAACATGTCGAACCGCGTGGCCGCCGCGGTCGACATGCTGCCCAATCCTGAATACCACGCCATGGCGAGATGACGGCCGCAGGTCTTATATTAGCAACACCGAATTTTTCGTTGCCGGCCGCGTCATTTGGTCCGATGATCAGGATTGCGGCGCGGCTGCATGTCCAGACCTGCGAGATTGCCGCGTATTCACGATTACGGGGCAGCCGCATATCGGGGTGCAGCGCAGCTGCATATCGCAAGCGGCGTTGCCGCATGCCGGTTCGACGCCGCCGACAAGGGAGGAGAACATGGCGAAATTTCTCTATGTCTATCACGGCTCCGGCAAGATGCCGACCGATGAGGCCGAACGGAAAGCGGCTATGGATGCCTGGACCGGCTGGTACGACAAACTGGGCTCCGCCGTGGTCGACGGCGGCAATCCGGTCGGCATGTCCAAGACGGTTCTGCCCAGCGGCAAGGTCGAGAACAATGGCGGCAGCAATCCGACCGCCGGCTACACGATCGTCGAGGCCAGGGACATCGACGATGCCGTCGCCAAAGCCAAGGAGTGCCCGATCCTGATGGACCCGGCCTTCAGCGTCGAGATCGCGCCGATCATCGAGATGATGTGAGGCCGGCCGCTTTAAGCGTTTCGCCGTTCGCGGAAACGGCGAACCGCTCTAACCTTTTTGTTTGACGCAATTCCGGGCGGAAAACCGCTCACCCTTTTTCTGGAATTGCTTTAGCGCGCGGCGATCGCCGCGGCGGCGCCCGCCATGGTCGTGGCGCTGACGCGGTTGGCGATCTTCATTGCGCGCTTGCTTTTTAGAAGCCGGCGCGCCTGCGAAGCGGCCAGCACCCAGGCTAGGTCGATGACGACCAACACGACAGCCATAGTCAGCGTCAGCTCGACCCAGCCGACGACGCTGACCGAGGCGAGATCGATGATGGTCGGCAGCAGCGCCAGATAGAACATCATGATCTTCGGGTTGCCGAGCGTCACCGCCATGCCGGCAAAGAACAGTTTCACGGGCGAATCTTCGCGCGGCATCTCGCCTTCCTTGGCCTCCACTGGCGCCGTCCACATCTTGAACGCTAGCCAGGCGAGATAGGCCACGCCAACCCACTTCACGACGACGAAGGCGTAGTGGAAGGTCTGCGCCACGACGGCCAGCCCGAACACCGCCAGCGACAGCCAGATCGCCTCTCCGATCCACATCGCCAGCAGGAACGGGAAGACGTCGCGGAATCCTTTCGAGATCACCCGCGCCACGAGCGCCGCGATGGACGGCCCGGGCGAGCCGGCGGCGACGAACAGAGCGGCGGCGAAGATCAGCAGCGAGGCGAGATGCATGGCGGACCTCTTGGTTGCGATTGGCTGCCATACTAGCCAGGCGAAGCGACATTGGCAAAGACAGGGTAATCGCATACGGCGCTCCCCCTCTCCGTCTCGGCTTCGCCGAGCCACCTCTCCCCACTTTGTGGGGGCGAGGAACCCAAGCTTTCCAAAGATCGCGGCGGCCGGCGGTTGGCGTTTCCTCGCCCCATGAAATGGGGGAGAGGTGTCCGCGCAGCGGACGGAGAGGGGGCAGCGCCAGCGTCCGAGAACTGGCGTTGAGCCGAGTCTGACGGAGGGTACTTGCCCCGTCGTTACTCTGCCGTTAGAAGCAGCCTTCCATTTTACCCATTTTCGAGCATGACTTTGCCTCAGTAACCGCCGGTCTCGCCAACTCCTCTGAATGCACCGCAGGCGCAGCCACTGGCGCCGCCTGCTCCATTTTCAAGTGTTCTTCAGGCGGCGGTTCGAGACCGGTTTGGCATTGCTGAGCCGCCGTCGAGCGCTATCGCGCCGACGCTTGATTTCGAGACAACACAGTCTTTCGCCACGCCGTGCCCATGAAGGGCATCTCGGACATTGCCGATCTGACGGACTTCCCGACGGGAAGGGCCTGCCGGCATGTCTTCTGCCTTGCTTGTCCGCTGGACGATCGCACCCGCAATCGCGCCACGACCTCTGAGCAACTGCAACCGCTGCGGCGGCGTGAGACCCTATCGATGCAGCGAGAAATTCCGCGTCAATGCCAATGGCAAGCGCATCGACGTCTGGCTGATCTATCGGTGCGTGAGTTGCGACAACTCCTGGAATTTCACCATCCTGGAACGACAAAACCGCCACGATATCGAGCCGGCACTGCTGGCAGCGCTTGAAAGCAACGATCCGGCGCTTGCACGCCGCTTTGCCTTCGATGCCGCCGCGTTGCGCAACCGGGCCGGGCGGCTCGAGGAATCTTCCGATGTCACGGTCCGAAAGGAGCTGCTCGACGGAGAGCCGGGACGCGCCGACGCGCTGGCGCTCGAGCTTCGGCCGGAGGGGACGACGCCTTTGCGGCTGGACCGCCTGCTTGCCGGCGAGCTTGGCCTCTCGCGGTCAAGACTCCAGGCCCTTGACGACCGAAGGCGACTGACCCTGGAACCGGATGGCGCCAAAGCCTTGCGCAAGCCGGTTCGCGACGGCCTGGCGGTGCGCATCGATCTGGCCGGAGAGGCGGATTGCCGCGCCATCCTGTTGGCAGCATGCCGCTGAAACGAAAAGAGGGAGCACGCGCTCCCTCTTTTGAACCCTTGGCTGGAAAGCTTACGCCGCGCCCATCACCTTGGCGGCCTTTTCGAAACGCTTGCGCTCGTTCGGGTCGAGATAGAGCTTGCGCAGCCGGATGGTCTTCGGCGTCACTTCGACCAGCTCGTCGTCCTGGATCCAGGCCAGCGCCCGCTCCAGCGTCATGCGGATCGGCGGCGTCAGCTTCACCGCCTCGTCCTTGCCGGCGGCGCGGATGTTGGTGAGCTTCTTGCCCTTGAGCACGTTCACTTCGAGGTCGTTGTCGCGCGAATGGATGCCGATGATCATGCCCTGATAGACCTTGACGCCCGGATCGATGATCATCGGGCCGCGGTCTTCCAGGTTCCACATGGCGTAGGCGACCGACTCGCCCTGCTCGTTGGAGATCAGGACGCCATTGGTGCGGCCGGGCAGCTCGCCCTTGTAAGGCTCATAAGCGAAGAACAGCCGGTTCATCACCGCGGTGCCGCGCGTGTCGGTCAAAAGCTCCGACTGGTAGCCGATCAGGCCGCGCGTCGGCGCATGGAAGACGAGGCGCTGGCGGTTGCCGCCGGACGGGCGCAGCTCGACCATCTCGGCCTTGCGCTCCGACATCTTCTGCACGACGACGCCGGCATGCTCCTCGTCGACGTCGATGACGACTTCCTCGACCGGTTCCAGCAATTCGCCGTTCTCGCCCTTCTGCATGACGACGCGCGGACGCGACACGGCGAGCTCGAAGCCTTCGCGGCGCATCGTCTCGATCAGCACCGCAAGCTGCAATTCGCCGCGGCCGGACACGAAGAACGAGTCCTTTTCGGCCGATTCCTCGATCTTCAGCGCGACATTGCCTTCGGCCTCGCGCAGCAGGCGGTCACGGATGACGCGGCTCGTCACCTTGTCGCCCTCGGTGCCGGCAAGCGGGCTGTCGTTGACGAGGAAGGACATGGTGACGGTCGGCGGGTCGATCGGCTGCGCATGCAGCGGCTCGCTCACCTGCGGGTCGCAGAAGGTGTCGGCGACGGTGCCTTTCGACAGGCCGGCGATGGCGACGATGTCGCCCGCCTGCGCTTCCTCGATCGGCTGGCGCTCGAGGCCGCGGAAGGCGAGGATTTTCGAGATACGTCCGGCCTCGATCTGCGTGCCGTCGTGATGCAGCACCTTGACCGCCTGGTTGGGCTTCAGCGTGCCGGACTCGATGCGGCCGGTGATGATGCGGCCAAGGAACGGATTGGCTTCCAGGATGGTGCCGATCATGCGGAAGGGACCCGGATGGACGGTCGGCGCCGGCACATGCTTGACGACGAGGTCGAACAGCGGGGCCAGGCCCTGGTCCTTCGGACCTTCGGGGTTTTCCGACACCCAGCCGTCGCGGCCCGAGCCGTAGAGGATCGGGAAATCGAGCTGCTCGTCGGTGGCGTCGAGCGCAGCGAAAAGGTCGAACACCTCGTTGACAACCTCGACATGGCGGGCGTCCGGACGGTCGATCTTGTTGATGACGACGATGGGCCGCAAGCCGACCTTGAGCGCCTTGCCGACAACGAACTTGGTCTGGGGCATCGGCCCTTCGGCGGCGTCGACAAGCACGATCGCCGAATCCACCATCGACAGGATGCGCTCCACCTCGCCGCCGAAATCGGCGTGTCCGGGCGTGTCGACGATGTTGATGCGGGTGCCGTGCCAGTCGACCGAGGTCGCCTTGGCCAGGATGGTGATGCCGCGCTCTTTTTCGAGGTCGTTGGAATCCATCGCGCGCTCGGCGACGCGCTGGTTGTCGCGGAAGGCGCCGGACTGTTTCAGAAGCTGGTCGACAAGCGTGGTTTTGCCATGGTCGACGTGCGCGATGATCGCGATATTTCGGAGGTTCATTTTTCTGGTCTCGGGAACGTTGCAGGCGGCAGGCTTAACAAGCGCCGCCTTTTTCGGTTGCGCGGCTCATACAAGGTTTTTCGCAATTGCGAAAGGGGAGGCCCGACCCCAAATAATGGTCACTGATTCTTAAACGTCTTGGTGTGAAATGATTCTGTTAACCAAGGCGGAACCTTTGAGGGGCCGGGCGATTTCATGTTCATGACCGATCAGATGTCCAGGTTGCGTCCGGTTTTCGCGTGGGCGGCGCTTAGCCTGCTCGTCGCGGCGGGCGCAGCGCAGTCGGCGGCTGCGCTCAGGCAAGTCGATCCGATCTCGCCGCCCGATGCCCAAACGGCGCAGCAGATGTTCGCCGATGCCCCCGACGGCGTCGACCCGATCGTCACCGGCCCGGTCAGCGCCGCCTTCAAGCAGCGCCAGAAGGATGCCAATTGCGAAACCGCGGTCTGGCCGAACATTCCGCGCGCCTGTTATCCGGATTGACGCTCTCAATACCGCAAACTTAGCGATCCTTCGCGCCCCCCTCTGTCCTACCGGACATCTCCCCCACTTGGGGGGAGATGGCTGTCGCGTTTGCTTTCGCCAATTGCCGGCGTTGCAGAAGGAGCGAGGCGCCGAAGCTGTTGATCTCCCCCCTTGAGGGGGAGATGGCCGGCAGGACAGAGAGGGGGGCCTCGCGCCGGCGCCTCCGATTCTACAAATCCTAAGCCGACCGCACCGGGTCCAGCGTCACCTTGTAGAGCTCGTTGTCGTCGCGATCCATCAGCCGCACCGTGAGCTGCTCCGTCGCACCTGAAATATCGACCAGCCCGAAGAACTGCAGGCCTGCCGACGGCGGTAGGTTCTGGCCCTGCTCGGCGGTCGGCGCTTTGATGAACTTCAGCTCCGGCCCGAAGGTCATATCGAGGTCGTTGGGGCCGAACGTGCCGGCATGGATCGGGCCGGACACGAATTCCCAGAACGGATTGAAATCCTGGAACTGCGCCTTGTCGGGGTTGTAGTAATGCGCCGCCGTGTAGTGCACGTCGGCGGTGAGCCAGACGGTGTTGGTGATGCCGGCAGTCTTGATGAAGCGCAGCACATCGGCGAATTCGAGCTCGCGCCCCTTCGGCTTGCCGTTGTCGTTGTTGCTGACGGCCTCGAAGCCGGCCTTCTTCGCCGCGTCGTCCCAGACGACGAGGCTGAGCGGCATGTCGGCGGCGATGACCTTCCAGGTCGCCTTCGAGTTCGCCAGCTCGCGCTTAAGCCACTTGGACTGCTCTTCGCCGATCATGCGCGACTTCGGCGTCAGCGTCTCGTCCAGGTTGGGACCATTGGGGCCGCGGTAGGAGCGCATGTCGAGGAAGAACAGGTCGAGCAGCGGCCCATGCGAGATCTTGCGGTAGACGCGGCCCGGCTCCGACGGCTCGTAGCGGATGGTGGTCATCTCGTGGAAGGCGCGCGCCGCCCTGGCCGCCAGCACATGGATCGACTTTTCCTTGTAGCGGTCGTCCTTGCTGAGGTCCTTCGAGTCGGACCAGTTGTTGAGCACCTCGTGGTCGTCCCACTGGTAGAAGGTCGGGCAGATGGCGGAGAGGGCAAGCACATGCTTGTCCATCATGTTGTACTTCCACTGGTCGCGATATTCGTCCAGCGTCTCGGCGACCTTGCGCTTGCCGTCGAGCATGACGACGTTCTTCCACTTGCCGCCGCCGGGCAGGTCGACCTCGTCCTTCAGCGCGCCGTCGGCATAGATCGTGTCGCCGGAATGCAGGAAGAAGTCCGGCGTGTGCTTGGCGATGGTCGAATAGGTCTTCATGCCGGTCTCGTCGATGCCCCAGCCCTGGCCGGCGGTGTCACCCGACCAGGCGAAGCGCACATCGCGCTTCGACGACGGCGCGGTGCGGAAACGGCCGACGATCGGCTCTGAGACGGCATTGATGTCGGACAGGTCGGCAGCAGTCATGCGGTAGAAGATGTCCTGGTCGGAGGCGAGATCGGTGAGCAGCCGCTTCACCGTGTAGTCGCTGGCCGGCGACGTATCGAGCGGCGCGAGCCTTATGGCGTTGGCAAAACTCTCTGTCGTCGACACTTCATACATCACGCGCGCGGGACGGTCGGTGCGGGTCCACACCATACCGGAGGTCGCATCGACATCGCCGGACTGGACGCCATGGGTAAAGGCCGGCCGCTGGTTGGCGCGGGAATAATAGGGCAGCGCCAGACCGGAGGCGCCGACAAGGCCGAAGGCGCTGGCCGAGGTGACGAAAGTGCGGCGGGTAAGGGGAAGCTTGTCCATGGCTGTCTCCGGATGGCTTTGAACGGGACCGCCAAGCTCTCGCCTCAATGTTTCAGGCGTGTCTCGGAACCATGAAGTTTTGATAACAGTGCACAGGGCGATCTTCCCCTTCTCCCCTTGTGGGAGAAGGTGTCGCCGAAGGCGACGGATGAGGGGTGTTCCAGGGAAAGCAGACGTCTCACTCCGCTGGAATACCCTTCATCCGTCTCGGCGCTAAAGCGCCGATCCACCTTCTCCCACAAGGGGAGAAGGGGAAACGGCGCCTCAAGCCGCCTGCGGCTCCGGCTCGAAAGCCGGCTTGGTCGTATTGATCAGCAGCGAGATACAGGCCGCCGCGATGCCCGTCATGCCGGCGATCAGGAAGGCCAGCTCGTAATTGCCCTGCAGCTCGCGCATGGTGCCGCCGAAAGCGGCAGCCGCCGCGGCGCCGATCTGGTGGCCGGCGACGATCCAGCCGAAGACGATCGGGCCGCTGCGGTCGCCGAAGGCCTCGTTGGCGAGCCTGAGCGTCGGCGGCACGGTGGCGATCCAGTCGAGCCCGTAGAGCACGGCGAAGATGATCAGGCTGGTCGCCGAGAAGCCGGAATAAGGCAGGTAGATCAGCGACAGGCCGCGCACCGCGTAATAGACGCCGAGCAGCTTGCGCGGATCGAAACGGTCGGTGAGCCATCCGGACAGCGTCGTGCCGATTAGGTCGAAAATGCCCATCATCGACAAGAGCCCGGCCGCCTGCACCTCGCCGATGCCCATGTCACCGCAAAACGCGATGAGATGTGTGCCGACGAGGCCGTTGGTGGTGAAGCCGCAGACGAAGAAGGTGGCGAACAGATACCAGAACACCCGTGTGCCCGCCGCGCGGCGCAGCGTGTTCAGCGTATGCGCCAGGAAATTGCCCTGCGATGCGGGCGACACCGGCGGCACGTCATCGGTATCGGCGCCGTAGCGAACTTGGCCGATCGAAGCGGGACGCTCCGGCACCAGCAGGAAGACGAACGGGATCAGCGCGGCTGTGGCAAGCGCCACCGCAATCGCCACCGGCTTCCAGCCGCCGCTCTGCGCCAGCGAGGCGATCACCGGCAGGAACACCAGCATGCCGGTGGCGCTGGAGGCCGCCATCAGGCCCATCATCAGACCGCGATTGGTCTTGAACCAGCGGTTGACGATGGTGGCGCCGAGCACGCTCGCCACCGCGCCGGAGCCGATGCCGGAAAGCACACCCCAGGTGATGAAGAGATGCCAGGGCTCGGTCATCAACAGGCTGAGCGCCGTCGATCCCGACATCACCGCCAGCGATCCGAGCAGCGTGCGGCGCAGCCCGATGCGCTCCATCAGCGCAGCGGCGAACGGACCGGTCAAACCGTAGAGCAGGATGCCGATGCTGGCCGCCCAGGAGGTCACGTCGCGGCGCCAGCCAAAACTTTCTTCCAGCGGCACCATCATCACCGAGGGCGCCGAGCGAAGCCCGGCGGCAATCAGCAGGCAGAAGAAGATGACGGCGACGACGACAAATGCGTAGCGCTGGCCAAACGGACGGGATTGGGCTATCATGTTACTGACCGGTACGTTGCAATGGGATGGCACCATACATACGTACCGGTCAGTAACATTGTCAAGCGAGTTGTTGGAATGCCATCGGACAATAAAATTGAAGCGCCGTTGAACACGGCCCCCGCCCCGAAGGCGGCCGACAAGATCCTCGACGTGGCGTTCGACCTTTTTTATCGCGAGGGCATCAGGGCGGTCGGCGTCGACGAGATCGTCAGGCGCGCCGGCGTCACAAAGCCCAGCCTCTATCGCAGCTTCCCGTCCAAGGACGAGCTCGCCGCCTCCTATCTGCGCAAATACGACCTCGAATTCTGGGAACGCTTCGACGAGGCGGTCGACGCACATCCCGGCAATCCGCGCGCCCAGATCATCGCCTTCCTGACCCGCGTCGGCAAACGCACGCAAAAGCCGGACTATCGCGGCTGCGGCATGACCAACGCGGCGGTGGAATATCCTGAGCGTGGTCACCCGGCCCGCATCGTCAGCGAAAACAACAAGCAGGAGTTACGCCGGCGCCTGCGCGCCATGGCCGCCGCGATGGGTGCGGCGGATTCCGATACGCTGGGCGACGGGCTGCTGCTCCTCATCGAAGGCGCCTATATCAGCGGCCAGCTTTTCGGCCATGGCGGACCGGCGGCGGCGGTTGCCCGCAACGCCGACCTCTTGATCGAAGCCAGCTTGAAGAAATAGCGGACGGCGTTACGCTTCCGGCAACTCGAAACGGAGTTGCCATCGATGCGTGCCCCTTTGATTCCGCTTGCCCTTGCCGGTTTCTGCCAGGCGGCCCAGGCCGGCGAAATCTCCAGCGCCTACACCGACCTCGACTCCAAGAAGGACTACGTGACCTATGCCCAGGCCGCGGAAGGCGACGGCGACTGGGCGAGCCTCGTCTGCTCGGGCTATCGCGGCTACCCGGTGCTGATTGGCTACGACGACGCGCGCGAATCCGTCTATTACGGCTTTCCGTCGGACGACATGACCGCGGTCTGGGAGAGCTTCACTGCCTTCAACGGCTCCGGCCCGAAAGTGGAATGGCGCATCGAGACCAATGGCGACATCGCCATCCCCTTCGCCGCCATCCATCGCCGCTCGGTCAGCGACCCCGAGGACGAGAAGAAATCGACCGACGTGCTGGTCGTCGCCAAGGTCGCGCAACCGGAAGAGCATCAGGGCTGCACCGTCGGCCTGGTTTTGGCCACCGGCAACCCACAGGCCAACGATCAGGCGCGCAAGCTGGCGGATGAGAAAGCCAAGACCTTCGTCTGCGGCAAGGACAAGCGCGAAGTGATCGGCGATGTGCCGCCCTTCGGCCGGGTGGATAACTAGTGGCGCTGCACAGGGCTTTTGAAAGTTGCCGTTTATCTTGGTATAGATTTTCCGCCCGTGAAAATCAGCGCAAACGCCGGGGATTGGCTGGAGCCGTCCCAACTTCGTCATTCTATGGCGGAGCAAGGAGCGAAGTGACGCGGCGCAGACCATAGAATCCTGTGTGTTGGTTCTGGTGTATGGTTGAAGTGGGAAGGAGACCGAGTGGATCCTGGTCGTCCTTTCGGACAGGCCGTGGCATGGCCCGGTCCCTTCCCACCGGTGAACCACCAACCTGAACAGTTGCACGGGGCTGTTCGAAGCAGACCCCGCACCACAGGAAGAGGCGTGGACATGATAGCCCAGAACTATGTCGGCTGCGACATCTCCAAGCAGTGGCTCGACTTTTTTGATGAGACAAGCGGCCGTCTTCGGCGCATCGACAACCAGGCCGATGCGATAGCGGCTTATGTGGCGGGTCTTGATCCCAGTCGGGACTTCGTCGTCATGGAGGCGACAGGCGTGCATGACCGGCTGCTGCGTCATGCGCTGGCCAAGGCCGGCGTGCCGTTCTCGCGGCACAACCCGGCACACACCCACCACTATTCGAAGTCGACGCGCCGGCGCGCCAAGACCGATCCTCTCGATGCCAGGATGCTGAGCGACTATGGCCGTCGCTATAACCCTGAGGCCGAGCCGGCCCCGAGCGAAGAAGTCGAGCGGCTTCAATCGCTTGCCGGCCACCGCGACCATCTGGTCGAGATGCGGGCAGCGCTGAAGAAGCACCTCGCCGAGGCTTTCGATGAGGCCGTCATTGCCGACCTGGAAGAAACGATCGCCCACTTCGACACGCGCATCAAAGCGCTCGAGAGCCGGATTGCCGAGGTCATTCGTCAAAACCAGGACACCGCTCGCGACCATACGCTGATGGTCTCCGTGCCCGGTGTCTCCAAGGTCGGCGCGCTCTCGCTGCTGGCGCTCCTGCCCGAGCTCGGCCAGCGCTCACCCAAGGCGATCGCCGCGCTCGCCGGCCTTGCCCCGTTCGACAACAAGAGCGGCAAGCTCAACCGCAGGAGCCATATCCAGGGCGGGCGATCACGCGTGCGCCGCGCCCTCTACATGGCAGCCCTCACGGCCATCAGAATCTGTGAGCGCTTCAAGACCTTCTACACCGCACTTGCCGCCCGCTCAGGCTCCAAGAAACTGGCTATCATCGCCGTCGCAAGGAAGCTCTTGGTCGTCCTCAACGCCATCATGCGCGACAAAATCGCCTTCGCATGAACACAGTTGCCATTCCGTGACATGACAGCGCCGCCACGGTGCAGAATTCTGCTCCGTTGCACGCCTTGGCGAAAGTAACGGCATGGATTCCAGGGTCTTCGCGACGGAGCTTCGCTCCTGCTCCGCCCTGGAATGACGATCGCGATGGACGTTTCTGCCAATCTCCAACGCATACCGCCTGCCAACGCAAAACGCAGCCAACCTTTCAAAACCTCTCCGTCGCGAAACGAACCGCTCTCAACTAACCATTGCGCCAAGTCTGGTTCGGGTTTCCATTCACGGGCCGGCCTAGTAAACCCGTGTTCCGATTGCAGCCGGTCTCGGGAGGTTCCGCTTGTCCAGTTCTGTCAGCGTCACGAACGACAACGGCGTGGCGGTGGTCACCATCGACAACCCGCCGGTCAATGCGCTGAGTTTTCATGTCCGCAAGCCGCTTTATGAGGCGCTCGCCGCTTTGCGCGACGATCCTGCTGCCAAGGCGATCGTGATCGCCTGCGCCGGGCGCACTTTCGTCGCCGGCGCAGACATCACCGAATTCGGCAAGCCGGTCCAGCAGCCGGAACTGCGCGCCATCATCGCCTTGCTTGAAACGATTCCCAAGCCGACAGTTGCCGCCATCCACGGCACGGCGCTCGGCGGCGGGCTGGAACTGGCATTGGGCTGCCATTTCCGCGTAGCGGATGCCGGTGCGAAACTCGGCCTGCCGGAAGTGAAGCTCGGCCTTTTGCCGGGCGGCGGCGGCACAGTGCGCTTGCCACGCTTGATCGGCGCCGCGAAGGCGCTCGCCATGATCGTGTCAGGAACGCCGATTCCGGCCGGCGACGCGAAGGCGGCCGGTCTCGTCGACGCTGTTGTCGACAGTGATCTCTTGGCGGAGGCGGTTCGTTTCGCTCGTGAAATGGCTGATCGAGGCGGCCCGTTCATGCCGGTGCGTGAGCGCAATGACCGCCTTGCCGAGACCGATCTCGCGGCCTTCGACACCCAAGCCGCTGAGCTGGCCAAAAAAGCCCGGGGCCTCGAAGCGCCGCTTGCCTGTGCCAAAGCCGTGCGCAACGCCGTCACCTTGCCGTTCGACGAGGCGCTTGCCGCCGAACGGCAGTTTTTCCTCAAACTCGTTTCCGGCGACCAGTCGCGTGCGCAGCGGCATCTGTTCTTCGCCGAGCGCGAGGCGGCGAAGATCCCCGGCAAGGACCTGCAGAAGCGTCGGCTCGAACGCGTCGGCATCATCGGCGCCGGCACGATGGGCGGCGGCATCGCCATGGCCTTCGCCAATGGCGGCCTGCCGGTGACCTTGCTCGAGACCAGCGAGGAAGCGCTGCGGCGCGGGCTGGCGACGATCGAGAAGAACTATGCTGTCTCCGTCAGTCGCGGCTCGTTGACGGAAGAGGCCAAGCAGACGCGGCTCACGCTGTTCAAGGGCAGCACCGACTACGCCGACCTTGCCGATTGCGACCTGATCATCGAGGCCGTGTTCGAGGACATGGCGGTCAAGAAGGAAGTGTTCGGCAAGCTTGACGCGATCGCCAAACCCGGCGCCATCCTCGCCACCAACACCTCCTATCTCGACGTGAACGAAATCGCCGCCTCGGTCTCGCGGCCACAAGACGTGCTCGACATGCATTTCTTTTCGCCGGCTAACGTCATGAAGCTACTGGAGATCGTGCGCGCCGAAAAGACCGCGCCCGAGGTGCTGGCGACGGTCACCGATCTCGCCCGGCGCATCGGGAAGGTGGCTGTCGTCGTCGGCGTCTGCCACGGTTTTGTGGGCAACCGGATGCTGTCCGCGCGCGGCGCCGAGAACGAATCGCTGCTGCTGGAAGGTGCCACCCCTGCCCAGGTCGACAAGGCGTTCACCGATTTCGGCTGGCCGATGGGGCCGTTCCAGATGGGCGATCTCGCCGGCCTCGACATCGGCTGGCGCAACCGCAAGGCGCGCGGCCAGACGGCCGTGATTGCCGATACGCTGTGCGAGCAAGGCCATTTCGGCCAGAAGACCGGGCGTGGGTGGTATCGCTATGAGAGCGGCGCGCGAGAGCCGGTCGCGAATCCGGATGTGGAGGCACTGATCCGCGCCAAGGCGGCGGAGCTTGGAATTGCCCGGCGTGAGATCGGCGCGGAGGAAATCATCGAGCGCACGCTCCATCCCTTGGTGAACGAAGGCGCGAAGATCCTCGAAGAAGGTATCGCCGCGCGCGCGTCAGACATCGATGTCGTCTGGGTCAACGGCTACGGCTTCCCGATCGGCAAGGGCGGACCGATGTTCTGGGCCGGGCTCGAAGGGGCTGGCAGGATCGCCGAGCGGCTGGAGTATTGGCATCAACGGACCGGACGGGCGATTTTCGAGCCGGCGCCGGCGTTGAAAAGGTTTGCCGAGATGGGCTCGTGGGAGGGCGCGGGCGGCGCCCCGTAACTTCGTCATTCCAGGGCGAAGCGAAGCGTAGACCCTGGAATCCATGCCGGAACTTTAAACGAAGAATGCCACGGTGCAGAACAGGCATTGGCGCAGCCGTTTGCTGGTTCTGCGCCGTTGAGGAGCGTCGAGGTCACGGCATGGATCCTCGGGTCTGCGCGCCGCTTCGCTCCTTGATCCGCCCGTGGATGACGAACGCGAAAGCGCAACCAAATTTGACCATGTGGACAAATCTCACCCACCGTTCCATAGTCCCGGGCGTCTGACATTTTTGGAACGGCCGGCTCGACACGGCTGTCGAACAGAGGGGCACTTCAATGGAAAACGACCGCAGCAAAACACAACGCGCCGGCCTGTCGCGGCGCAACCTGCTGGAACTTGGCGCGCTCGGCCTCGCGGCCACCGTGCTGCCCGGCGCGGCCTTCGCCAAGGACAAGAAGCTGAAGGTGGCGGCGATCTTCGCCACGCCGATCGAGGAGCCGTGGGACAACCAGATCCATGTCGCCCTGCAAAAGGCCGAAAAGGAGCTGGGCATCGAATACAAATGGTCGGAAAAGGTGCAGACCGCCGACTTCAGCCGCGTCATGCGCGAATATGCTCAAGGCGGTTACCAGCTGGTGCTGGGCGACGCATTCGCCGCCGAGCGGGAATCGCGAAAGACGGCAAAGCAATTCCCGAAGACCGCCTGGCTGTTCGGCTCCGGCGCCGGCCCGGCCGAGCCGAATTTCGGCGTCTTCGACAACTGGATCCACGAGCCCGCCTATCTCTCCGGCATGATCGCCGGCAAGATGTCGAAGTCGGGCACGGTCGGCGCTGTCGCGGCGATGGGCATTCCGGAAGTGAACCGGCTGGTCAACGCCTTCTTCGCCGGCGCCAAGGAGGTCAATCCGAACGTCAAAAAGAAGGTCGCCTTCATCGGCTCGTTCTTCGATCCGCCCAAGGCCAAGGAAGCGGCCGTCGCGCAGATCGATGCCGGCGTAGACGTCATCTACGCCGAGCGCTTCGGCGTCATCGAGGCGGCGGTGGAGAAGAAGATTCTTGCCATCTCCAACATGTCCGACCAGTCGAGCCTCGGGCCCGACACGGTCATCACCGGACCGGTGTGGGACATGTATCCGACGGTCGAGCAGGCGATCAAGCTGGTCAAGGCCGGCGTCTTCACCGCGCAGGACTATGGCGACTTCTCGCGCATGGCCAAGGGCGGTTCGTATCTGGCGCCCTACCACAAGTTCGACAAGACGCTGCCCGCCGAGGTGAAAGACCTGATCGAGAAGAAGAAGGCCGAGATCCTCGAAGGCAATTTCCGCGTCGACGTTGACGAGAACACGCCGGTTTCGGATTGACGCATTGTTAAGGGGTGGCGCGAGGCCCCCCTCTCTGTCCTGCCGGACATCTCCCCTCAAGGGGGGAGATTGGCAGTTTCATTGACGGCGCTCGATCTTTTCAACGTTGAAAGTTGACGAAAGCCGGCGTGACATCTGATCTCCCCCTTGAGGGAGGTGGCCGGCAGGCCAGAGAGGGGGCCTCGCGCTGCCCTAAAGCATGTCTCCCGAAAGTGGGAACCGGTTTCGGGATAAAGACATGCGTAAATCAAAACCTAAAGCGCACGGAGCGAATCTGAAAGATCGCGACGCGCTTTAGGGGTTTAGCAGAATCGCAAATCCAGGGAGCACCCTTGTCCGCCCCACTCATCGAGATGCGCGGCATCACCAAGATCTTCGGCGCCGTCAAGGCGAACGAGGCCGTCGACCTCAGCGTCGCGCCAGGAGAAATCCTCGGCCTGCTTGGCGAGAACGGCGCCGGCAAGACGACGCTGATGAATGTGCTGTTCGGCGCCTATGCGCCGGACGCCGGCGAGATCCTGGTCGAAGGACGGCCGGTCGCCATCCACAATTCGGCCGATGCGCTCGCCGCCGGCATCGGCATGGTGCATCAGCATTTCCACCTCGCGCCGCGCCTCACGGTGCTGGAAAACCTGCTGATCGGCATTCCCGGCAAATCCGGCCGCATCGACCGCGCGCGCGGGCTCGCCCGGCTCACCGAAATCAGCCGGCACTATGGGCTGAGCCTCGATCCGAACCTGCCGGTGTCGGCGCTGTCGGTCGGTGAGCAGCAGCGGCTGGAGATCATCAAGGCGCTGTTTCGCGGCGCGAAGCTTTTGATCCTCGACGAGCCGACGGCAGTGCTGGCGCCCTCGGAGGTCGATGGCCTGTTCGCCGCCTTGCGCTCGATGGCGGCGCGAGGGCTCGGCATCATCTTCATCTCGCATAAGCTCAACGAGGTCCGGGCCCTCACCCACCGCTGCGTCGTCCTGCGCCACGGCAAGGTCGCCGGCCGCGTCGACCATCCGGCACAAACCACCTCGGCGGAAATGGCGAAGCTGATGTGCGGCCACGAGATCGTGCCGCCGGTCAAGGAGGCTTCGACGCTCGGCGCCGCCGTGCTGACGCTAGACGGCATCTCCACCGCCGGCCATGCCGGCACGCCGCTGCGCGACGTCTCGATTTTCGTCCGCGCCGGCGAGATCCTCGGCATCGCCGGCGTCTCCGGCAACGGCCAGCGAGCGCTGGCCGACGTCATTTCCGGCATGCTGCCACCCAGGGCCGGCACCATGACGATAGCCGGCAAAACGGTGAAGCAATTCTCGCCGCGCGAGCTGCAGGCGCTTGGCCTCGGCCGCATCCCGGAAGACCGCTTGACCACCGGACTGGTCACCAACCTGCCTCTAGCCGACTCCATGGTTCTGCCGCGGATCGGCACCGAGGCCTTCAGCCGCAAGGGGCTGCTCAACCCGGCGGCGATCCGCGCCTTCGCTGAAGCGCAGATCAAGGCTTACGACATACGCTGCCCCGGCCCGATGGTGCGCGCCGGCGCGCTGTCCGGCGGCAATCTGCAGAAGGCGCTGCTGGCACGCGAGCTCGCCTTCGATCCGAAAGTGCTGATCGTCTCGCAGCCGACGCGCGGCCTCGACATCGGCGCCGCCCGCTTCATCCACGAGAAATTCCTCGCCATGCGCGCCAGGGGCTGCGGCATCATCGTCATCGGCGAGGATCTCGAGGAATTGCTGATGCTCTCGGACCGCATCGCGGTGATGTATGAGGGCCGTGTCGCCGCCACGCTTAGCAGCGCGGACGCCACCGTCGCCAGGCTCGGCCTGATGATGACCGGCGCCGGGCACACCGAGGAGGCGGCCTGATGTTTCGCCTCGAAGCCCGCACCTCGACGCCCGCCTGGTTCAATCTGGCGCTCCCGCTCATCGCCATCGCAGCGACGCTCATCCTGTGCAGTGGCCTGATCGCCATCGCCGGCGCCGGCGTGATCGAGGCCTATGGTGTCATGCTCTCCGCCTCGCTAGGCGACAGCTATGCCATCACCGAGACGCTGGTGCGCGCCGCGCCGATGATTTTCACCGGCCTTGCGGTGGCCATCGCCTTCCGCGCCAAATTCTGGAACATCGGCGCCGAGGGCCAGCTGCTCGCCGGCGCGGTGGCGAGCTGCTTCGTCGGCGCGATCCCGATGCCGGGCATCCTCGCCATGCTGTTGATGGCGATTGTCGGCGCGGCCGCCGGCGCGCTCGTGGCGCTGGTGCCGGCGACGCTGAGGGTCAAATTCAAGGTGGATGATGTGGTGAGCTCGCTGCTGCTCAACTCGGTCATCTATTACGCGCTGATGGCGCTGATCGAAGGGCCGTGGAAGGACACTTTCTCCGGCTATCCGATCTCGCCGCCGATCGAGGATTCCGCCAATTTCCCGGTGCTGATCGAAGGCACGCGGCTGCATCTCGGCGTCATCGTGGCGCTGATCGCAGCACCGCTTTGCTGGTTCCTGATCGCCCGCACCACGCTCGGCTTTAGGATCCGCGTCACCGGCGAGAATCCGGAAGCCGCCCGCTATGGCGGCATCAATGTGCAGCGCGTGCTGCTTTCCACCGCGCTGCTCTCCGGCGCGCTGGCAGGCCTGGCCGGTGTCGGTGAGGTCGGCGGCGTGCATTTCCAGGTGATGAGCGACATCTCGCCCGGCTATGGCTATTCCGGCATCGTCGTCGCCATGCTCGCCAGGCTCAACCCGCTCGGCGTGGTGCCGGCGGCGGTCTTCCTGGCCGCCGTCATGACCGGCGCCGAGGCGATGTCGCGCGCGACCGGCGTGCCTGCCTTCCTCAGCGACGTCATCCAGGGCACGGCGCTGCTTGCCATGCTGGTGGCGCTGCTCTTCACCGCCTACCGCATCCGCCGCGTGGGAGCGCAGACATGAGCGCGGTGTTCGAGCAGATCTTTCAGGTCGGCTTCCTCGCGGCCATCATCCGCATCGCCACGCCGCTCGCTTTCGCAACGCTTGGCGAAATGTTTTCCGAACGCGCCGGCGTGCTCAATCTAGGCATCGAAGGCATCATGCTGCTCTGCGCCATGGCGGGCTTCACCGCCGCCAGCTTGAGCGGCAGCCTGTGGCTTGGCGTGCTGGTGGCCGTGCTGGTCGGCGCGCTGATGGGCGCCCTGCATGCGCTGTTCACCGTGGCGCTGGGGCTGAGCCAGCATGTCTGCGGCATCGGCGTGACCTTGTTCTCATCCGGTCTCGCCTATTTCCTCTACCGGCTGATCTTCGGCCAGCAATCGGTGCCGCCCAGCATCGACGGCTTCAAGCCGGCGCCGATCCCGCTGCTCTCGGACATCCCGATCCTGGGGCCGGCCGTGTTCAACCAGTTCACGCTGGTTTACCTGGCGATCATCGCTGTTCCGCTCGCCGCCTTCGTGCTCTACCGCACGCCCTGGGGGCTCTCGGTACGCATGGTCGGGGAGAACCCGCGCGCGGCGGATTCGGCCGGCGTCAGCGTGATGGCCACGCGTTTCCAAGCCGTGATCCTCGGCGGCGCGCTGATGGGCCTTGCCGGCGCCTTCCTCACTATGGCGCAATTCAATGCCTTCACCTTCGGCGTCGTCTCCGGGCGCGGCTGGGTGGCGATCGCCCTGGTCGTGTTCGGCCGCTGGGACCCGTGGCGCTCGGCCGGTGCCGCGCTGCTCTTCGCCTTCGTCGACGCGCTGCAATTGAGGATGCAGGCCAGCGGCCTCGGCCACATCCCCTACGAAGCCTTCCTGATGCTGCCCTTCATCTTCACCATCGTCGCCATGGCCTTCATGTCGCGCAACGCGGTCGCGCCCTCGGCGCTGCTGAAGCCGTTTCGAAGGGAGGAGCGGTAGGTACGGATTTCCTCGCCCCGCAAAGCGGGGGAGAGGTGGCCGCGAAGCGGATGGAGAGGGGGCTGCGCCAACGGTCGAATGGTGGTCCTTCGGCGCCGCGTTTGCGCCAAATTCTGAGCCGGTTCGGCTTCACGCAGGGCGTCCCCTCTCCGTCTCGGCTTCGCCGAGCCACCTCTCCCCACTTTCGTGGGGCGAGGAAAAGCCTCAGATCGCCGTGAACGCGTTGTCGACGAACAAATGCGCGCCGTTGACGAAGCTGGACTCATCGCTGGCCAAAAACAGCGCGGCCTTCGCCACTTCCTCCGGCTCGCCGATGCGGCCTTGCTGCGCGGCCATGGCGGCATCGGAGACGTCGACGCCGAGCTTGCCGAGATCGGCCACTTCGCGCAGGCCGTGCGGTGTGCGAATGAAGCCGGGACAGACAGCGTTGCAGCGGATGTTGCGGTCGCGGAACTCGACCGCGATGGCCCGCGCGAACATGTGGCAGGCGCCCTTCGTGGTGTCGTAGAGCACTTCGTTCGGCGTCGCCGCCACCGCCGAGATTGAGGAAGTGCAGACGATCGAACCGCCGCCGGCGGCGATCATGCCGGGAAGCACCGCGCGCGTCATCAGGAACATCGAGCGGACATTGACGGCATGCAGCCAGTCCCACTCCTGCAGCGTCGTCTCCAGGAACGGCTTTATCACGATCGTGCCGGCATGGTTGAACAGCACCGTGACCGGACCGAGCTTATCCGTCGCCGCCTTCACCGCCGCCTCGACCTGCGCCTCATCCGAAACATCGGCCAGGAAATGCTCCGCCACATGGCCCCGCGCCCGGATCGCCGCCGCGGTCTTGCCGGCCGCCTCGCCGTTGCGGTCGATGATCGCCACCTTGGCGCCTTCGGCGGCAAACAGCTCCGAAGCCGCCCCGCCCATGCCCGTCGCGCCGCCCGAAACGATGGCGACCTTGCCAGCCAGCCTTCCACCCATTTTTGCCTCCCTGGATTCCGTGAGTGTTTTAGATGCTATCGCGTCGCGCGGGGAATGGCCAAGCGCTCAAACGAGGCCGTTTTGCCGCTGAAAGTCCGTGGTTCCAGGCATTTGTCGGGCAGCCCATGCTCCGCTTGCTCGCTGGATATTCCACTCCGCAGGAGCACGAATTACCTGATTTGCACGCTTCCCGAGAACATTCTCCCAAAAATCCTTGAAAAATAGCAATCGACAAAGTCTACTAACTTTATAGATTAAGCGCTGAGACGGAGGCCGATATGTCCTATATCCAGAACGCTCAGACCGCCCGCAAGGGCCAAAGGCTGACCGCCGACCAGAGCTGGAGGCCCGCCTATGGCGGTACCTTCGCCTATCTCGTCTTCGCGCTTGCATTCGTGTTCACCGGCGCGGTGGTGCTGGGGTTGATCCCCTGATTTCAAGGCGGGCCGAGACCCGCCGTCAAAACAATCTGAGTTGCGTAACCGGAGTGGAAAGCTGGCCGAGCGCCGGGGCGCTGTCGCGCGCCTGCGTCCTCGGATTTGGTTCAAAAGGCTTTGGAGCGGGCAAGCCGACGTGATGGAGGAGATGGCAATGCCGATCGAGTTCACGCATGTTCCCGGTAAGGCTGCCAATGGCGGCTTCTTCTATGATTTCGCCGAGACGGCGACCAAACTGTCGCTGATCGAGGATGCCGGTTTCCGTAGGCTGGTGGTGGACGATCCGGCCGGCCTGCTCACCAATATGGACATCGCCGCGCAGACGCTCGACCGCACCGGTTCGCTGGAGGTGGTGTTGACGCATTGGGCCGGCGTGATCGAGCCGACGGTGGCGGCAAGGCAGCTTGCCGCGCTCGACCGCAGAGGCGGCGGACGCCTGTCGCTTCGCATGCTGAGCGAGCCGCTGGAAGACAGCGATGCCGAGGCGCGACCGGTCGGCCACAGCGTGGTTTGGCAGCGCATCGATGAATATCTGGTGCTGCTGAAGCGCCTGTGGTCGAACGACAGGCCCTTCGACCATGAAGGCGCCTTCTACAGCGTCAGGGGCGGCTTCGTGCCGCGCAAGGGCCCGCATGGCGCCGATCTCGTCATCCGGCTCGGCGGCCAATCGGGCACCGCGCTGAAGGTGGCCGGCAGGCATGCCGATGTCTTCGAACTGGCCGCCGGCTCGCCGGACGAGGTGCGGCAATTGATCGAGCGTGCGCGCGGCGCCGCCGCCGAGCACGGCCGCGCCGGCAGATTGCGCTTCGCGCTGCCGGTCCGCATCCATGCGGACGGCTGGAGCGGAACCCCGGATCACAAGGCAGTCGAGATCGCCGGGCCGCCGGCGCGGATTGCCCTGGCGCTTTTGCCCTATGCGGCGCTCGGCATCGAGGAATTCATGATCAGCGGCATCGACCGTCCGGGCGAGATCGCCCGCATTGGGCGCGAGACGATCACGCTGCTCGCGAATTCGCTGGCGCGCCGCGAGGCGGAGATTCCGCAACCGGGTGCGTTTGCCTCATCTCCCTTTGCGGAACGCCGTATAGGCTGAGTTACGGCGTGCCGGAGTACTCCAGCCCGTCCATCACGTAATCCGCGAACAGGAAATCGCGGATGCCGGCGATCCGGCCGTCCTTCCAATCGATGAGGATGAAGTAGCGCGGCGGTCCATCCGGACGCTCCGGGCTGGTGACCAGGATGGCGGGCCGGCCTTCGACAAGGCCGATCGCGAAATGCCAATGCGTTTCGTCGGCATAGCGGCCGAAATAATTGCCGACATATTCCTTGCCGTCCGCGCGCAGCCGATTGACCAACTCCAGCTTGACGTCCTCGGCCAAAAGGCCGCGCAGCGTGTCGAAATCCCTGGCGTTGAAGGCAACGACATAGTCGCCCAAGCGGCGCATGTTCTGCCGGTCGAGCGCCGGACGGGGCGGCGCCATGCGCGGCGCGGCCGCCAGCTTGCGCAAGCTTTCGCGCCCGCGCTGCAGCGCGCCCTTGATCGCCGTGTCGGATGTTTCGAGGATTTCACCGATCTCCTCCAGGCTGTGGCCGAGCACATCCTTCAGCACGACCGCGCATCGTTGAGCCGGCGGCAATTGCATCAGCTCGGCCAGGCTCGCCTCCGCTGCGATGCGCGCGTCCAGCGCCGAATTCTCGTCGGCGATCATGTCGAGTTCCACTTCGCTTTCGCGCCCCCTTGAGCGGGCGCGCTTGCGCAGGAAATCGAGCGCCGCGTTATGCGCGATGCGAAACAGCCAGGGTTCGGTCCTGTCGGGCATGTCGCCATTCCTGATCGCCACGAAGCCTTTGGCCAAGGCCTCCTGGACGATGTCCTCGCCATCGATGACCGATCCAACCATGCGCGACGCATAGCGGTGCAGCCTGGCTCTCAGGGAAGCGGCCTCGCGCTCGAAGGCGCGGAGCCGGGGCTCGGTCGCCGCAACGGCCTGATCCTGCGAACCGGTCACGCAATCTCTACCTTTGTTTGACGCAATTCCGGACGGAAAACCGCTGCGCACTTTTCCTGGAATTGCTTCAGTTTTCAACGCCGCCCGTATGCGAATAGATGGTGTGGCCCATCATGCTCTCGCCGGCAGCCAGCTCGATGATGCTCTTCATGTAGTCGGCGAAGTGGGGGTCGGCGCGGAAGGCCGCGATGTCCTCGCCCGAACGCCATTGCGAGATGTTGGCGACCTTGCTGCCGTCGCCGCCGACGACCACGGATGACGACAGCGAGCCCGGCTGCTTGCTGAAGAAGTTCCGCGTGCCTTCGGCGAGCGTCCTGGCGAGTTCCTGCTGCTTGCCCGGCTTGGCGGTGAAGACGTTGATCAGGGTCACTGTGGTCGACATGGCTTGGCTCCGTTTGTCCTGATGGCGGAGGCCGTAGCGGCTCCCGCACCTGTTACGCCCCTCAAGACGAAGCCGGCAGCGGAAACGGAACGGTGGGGCGGAAAAATTTCGATGAGACCCAAATGACCTTCAGCGCACGGCGCCCGCGAGCTGCCGCAACGCCGCAATGACGGTTTGCGAGTCCGCCAGCGCGCCGAAGATCCCGTCCTCGACCGTCACCATGTGCAGCGCCGCTTCATGCGCATACTGGTCGCCGCTGGCGCAGGCGTCCGAAACCGTCAGGCACTGAAAGTTGCGGTCGCAGGCCTCGCGCAATGTGGTGTGCACGCAGACATCCGTCGTGCAGCCGGTGAAAAGCAGGTGCGTTATGTCCCGCGCGCACAGCACCATCTCCAGATCCGTATAGGTGAAGGCGCTGTTGCAGGTCTTGTCGATGATGACGTCCTGCGGCGCCACGTCGACATCGGCGGCGATCTGGAAGCCCGGGCCGGAGCGCAGCAGGACATCGGTGCCGTCGAGACCGGCCCGCTTGCGGCGCCATTTTTCGTAAGGCGTCATGTCGGCCATGTCGGCGCGGTAGCCTTGCCTTGTATGGATGATAGTGAGGCCTGCCGCGCGGGCCGCGGCAATCACCCGGTTGACCGCCGGCAGGATGGCTCGCAGCGGCGACGGATCATAGCCCTTCCTCGCGAAATAGCCGGTCGGCGACAGGAAATCCTCCTGCAGATCGATCACCAGCAGCGCCGTGTGTTGCGGCATCAGCCTGCCGTCATAGGGAAAGTCGAATGGTATCGCCTTGATCATTGGCCGCCTGCCTTGGAGCGATTTCAGGAAATGTGCGCAGCGGGATTGCGCAAAGAATAAACGCATCGTGCCCGGCAGCTGCCTTGCGGTCCAGACCCGCAGAGCGCGTCGACAGGGCACCGGATCGTCATAAATAGGTGAGCAGCACAGTCATCTTTATAGTTGACTCGCAATGTCATGTTTCATAGTCAACCGGCATGGCCGCTAGGCTTCTGTATGGTATGCGTGGCGGCCACCGCATTGCGATGATGAAGCGAGGACGAGCCTTGTCCCGGAACAGTATTTTCGCGGCGCTGGCCGTGGCCCTCATTCTTTCGGCCGGCATCGCCGGGGCGCAGGAACAGCCGGCGACGCAGCCGCCGGCTGGGCAGCCGATAGCACCCGCCGTGCAGGAGCCAATCGAGCAGGCGCCGGCGGCGCAGCCGCCCGTCGCCACGCCGATGGCGCAGAGCATTCAGCCAGCTCCGAACGGCGCCATTCGCGAAGAGCCTTCCATCCCGCTGACGCTGCCGCATGACCTGTCGCCCTGGGGCATGTTCATGAATGCCGACATCGTCGTGAAGGCGGTCATGGTCGGGCTGGCCTTCGCCTCTCTCGTCACCTGGACGATCTGGCTTGCCAAGTCGCTGGAGGTCTTCGGCGGCAAGCTGAGGGCCCGCCGTGCCGCCGATGCGATCGGCAATGCCGCGACGCTGATGCAGGCCCGCCGCGAACTCGGCCACAGCGGCGGTCCGGGCGCGCTTCTGGTGCGGGCGGCGGAAGAGGAACGCGCGCTATCGGCGGGCGCGCTCGACCACGTTTCCGGCGACGGGCTGAAGGAACGCGTCGCTTCCAGGCTCTCGCGCATCGAGGCGGCGGCGGCCCGGCGCATGTCGCGCGGCACCGGGCTGCTCGCCACCATCGGCTCGACGGCGCCCTTCGTCGGCCTGTTCGGCACCGTGTGGGGCATCATGAACGCCTTCATCGGCATTTCGCAGGCGCAGACCACCAACCTCGCCGTGGTGGCGCCGGGCATCGCGGAGGCGCTGCTTGCGACCGCGATGGGCCTTGTCGCGGCCATCCCGGCGGTCGTCATCTACAACGTCTTCGCGCGCTCGATAGCCGGCTACAAACAGATCCTCGCCGACGCCTCAGCCGGCGTCGAGCGGCTGGTCAGCCGCGACCTCGATTTCCGCACGGTGCCGCCGGCAGCGGCGATGGCGGCGGAGTAGCGGCAATGGCGGCGCGCATTCGCGAGAACTCCGGCGACGATCTCGAGGAAAGCCACGACATCAATGTCACGCCGTTCATCGACGTCATCCTCGTGCTTCTGATCATCTTCATGGTCGCGGCACCCCTCGCCACCGTCGATGTCAATGTCGACCTGCCCGGTTCGACGGCAACACCCGCGCCGCGCCCCGAGACGCCGCTCTTCCTGACGCTGAAAAGCGATCTGACGCTGGCGATCGGCAATGACAGCGTGCCGCGTCCGGCCTTCGCCGGGATGCTCGACAGCCGCACCAAGGGCGACAAGCAAACGCGCGTCTTCCTGCGCGCCGACAAGACGGTCGGCTATGGCGACCTGATGGAGGTGATGAACCTGCTGCGTCGCGCTGGCTATCTGAAGGTCGCGCTGGTCGGCCTCGAGACCATGGGCGGCGCCGGCGGACAGGCTGCGCCAGGAACTCCCGCGGCCGGCGCGAACCCAGCTCCGCCACCCGGTGGAAGCCCAGCGCCATGACGGCCGCCGCCCTTTCCCGCCAGCCGCGCTTCGGCGCGCGCGACGCCGGCCTGTGGACGAGCGCCGCCGCGATCATTCTGGCCGCCCATGTGGCGGTTGCCTATGCGGTGCAGAATCTGAGTTTCGCCGAAATGCAGGATAGCGGCCCGCCGCCGGCGCTGGCGGTCGAGATGGCACCGCTGATGACCGCGCCCGCCGTGCCGGAGGAGGCTGCGATGCTGGACACCGTGACACCGGGGCCGCCCGATGCCGCGGAGGAGACGGAAAAGCCCGTCGACACGAAGCCGGTGACCGATCCGGCGCCGGTGGCGGAGCAGCCAGAGCCGGTCACCGAACATCCGCTCGACGACAGGCAGGAGGCTGAACAGGCCGCGCCGGTGCAGCAGACCATCGCGGCGCTGAGCGAGCAGCAGCCACTGGATGAAGTCGTGCCGGATCCTGTCGAGGCGATCGCGCCCGATGTCGCCATTCCGCTACCGCAGCCGAAACCCGTGGAAGCCGAGGTCAAGGCGCAGAGGCCGGCCGAAGCCAGGAAGAAGGCCGAGAAGAAGCCGGTCGAAAAGCCGAAGGAACGGGTGGAAAAGGAAAAGGCGACGACGCCCAAGGCGACGACCGCCGCCAGCATTGACGCCAAGGCGGCGACGAAGGCAGCGGCGCCACAATCCTCGAGCGTGGCGCCGCGCTCGAGCGTCAGCCCGTCGCGCTGGAATTCCAGCCTGGCGGCGTGGATCAGGCGGCACACCCGCTATCCGAGCGCCGCGCGCTCCAGGCGGGCCGAGGGCACGCCGAGCGTGACCTTCACGGTCGACACGTCCGGAAGGGTGGTCTCGGCCCGGCTCGCGCGATCCTCGGGGGACGGCGATCTCGACCGCGCCGCGCTTGGCGCGTTGCAGGGCGCCTCGGTGCCGGCGCCGCCGGCGGAACTCGGCGCCCGCGTCACCCGCACCGCGCCCTTCGTCTTCAGCCTGCGCGATTAGGGCAATATCAGGAAAAGTGCGCGACGGCTTTCCATGCCGGATCTATCGAACGCTGAACCGCTCTAATTGCCCTGGGGGCGGCGATCTGTCCGTTTCGGGATGAGCCCGAATGATGATAAAGCCTGAGGCAATCACTCATCTATATCAGGATTCCCATGTCGGTCCTTACACGCCGCAAACTCCTGCAGAGCGCCGCGGCCGTCGGCGCGGCCGGTCTCGGCCTCTCGGCCGCCGGCAAGCTTGCCGGCTGGGCGGCGGCGAAGCCCGAACCGCTGATCCTGAAGACCGCCAGCATCGAGGCGCGGCTGATGGACGGCGCGCCGACGAAGAATGTTCTGACCTATGGCGAGGCAGGCCCGCCGCCGGTCGTCAGGATGCGGAAGGGCGAGCCGTTTGCCGCGCGCTTGATCAACGGTATCGACGACCCGACGACCATCCACTGGCATGGCATCCGCGTTCCCAACAAGATGGACGGCGTGCCGTTCCTGATCCAGCCCTATGTCTATCAGGGCGACCATTTCGACTATGCCTTCACCCCGCCCGACGCCGGCACCTTCTGGTACCACCCGCATTGCAACACGCTGATCCAGATGGGTCACGGGTTGACCGGCGTGATCGTGGTCGAGAACCCGAAGGACCCCGCCTTCGACGCCGAAATGGTGATCAACCTGCGCGACTGGCGGCTCGGCGACGACGGCCAGTTCATCGAGGCGTTCCGGCCACGCGACGCCGCAAAGGCCGGCACCTTCGGCACGGTGCGCACCGCCAATTGGCTCGAACAGCCGCAATTCGATGCGCCGGCCGGCGGACTGGTGCGGCTGCGCGCCGCCATCACCGACGTCACCCGTATCTACGCCTTCCGCGTCGATGGCGCCGAGGCGGCGGTGATCGCGCTCGACGGCAACCCGGTGCCGCAGCGGTTTACGCCGGACGCCTTGCAGATCGGACCCGGCCAGCGGCTGGAGCTTGCCATCCGTATGCCCGACGAGGAAGGCGCGATCGTTAGCCTGCGCGACGTCCGGGGCACCAAGCCGAAAATCCTGGCGACGCTGCGTTCCGTCGGCAAATCGCTCAAGCACGAACTGCGCGATCTCGGCCCGCTGGAAGTCAATCCGGTGGCGGAGGTGGACCTCTCCAGCGCCGGGCGCATCCCGCTGGCGCTGAGCGCCACGGCGGAAAACGTTTCGGCCGACAGCATCTGCGGTTCGCTCGGTTACAGTTTCTGGGCGATCAACAAAGTGCCGTGGCCAGGCGACACGCCCGACCCGACGGCGCCGCTCGCCGAGCTGAGGCTCGGCAAGAGCTACATCATCGACATGGAGAACCTGACGCCGCACGCGCACCCGATCCATTTGCACGGCATGAGCTTCAAGGTGCTGTCGTCCTCGACCAGGCCAGTGCAGCCGCTCGTCTCCGACACCTACCTCATCCAGCCCGACGAGAAGGTGCAGCTGGGTTTCGTCGCCGACAATCCCGGCGACTGGCTGCTGCATTGCCACATCATCGAGCACCAGAAGACAGGCATGACCAGCTATTTTCGGGTGGCGTGAGCGCATTGGCGCGCAAGGGCGGCGGCATTCGGAGTCTATCGCGGGTTGACGCGTTTGGCCGATTGCCTAGGTAGGCAAGAGGGCGCTGGGGCGGCACGCAACTCCGACCGACGGCATGACATCCTTGCGTATTCGAAAACTTGCCTTTGTCGCGGCAGGCATCTCCATCCTGTCGTCCTGCGTCATCCCGGACGACACGTCCGGCATCGCCAAGGTCGACCCCACCACGGCCGCCGCCCGCAAGGAGATGGTCGGTCTCAGCGAGGCCGATGTTCGCATGTGCGCCGGCTTTCCGACCGCGACCGCCGATGTGGGATCATCCGGCCAGATCTGGACCTATCAGCGCACCGTGCAACGCGGCAACCTCAGCATCGCGGTGCCGACCATGGCCGTGGGCGCGATCCCTGCGGTCGGCGGGTCAGTCAACGTCGCTCCCGGCGGTTACTGCAACACGCAGATCCGCATGGTCGGCGGCCATGTCGCCGAGGTGGCCTATGCCGGCGACAACAATCTGCCGAACAGCGTCGATGCGCTCTGCGTCAGCACGGTGGACGCCTGTGTGGCCTATGCGCGCCAACGCAATCACAAGGCGACGGCAATCTCCAGGTGAGTGGGACTGGTTCCCCGACACAGGGATTTTGAAAGGTTGCCGTTTGTCTTGTGCAAGATTTTCCATCCATTTGCGTGAAATCAGCGCAAACGTCCGGGATTGATCAAAGCCGCCCGAACCTCGTCATTCTATGGCGGAGCAAGGAGCGAAGCGACGCGGCGCAGACCATAGAATCCATGCCGTGACTTGGAAGCGCCGCGATGGTGCTGAATTTTTCTCCGTTGCGCTCGTTGGCGAAGGTAACGGCATGGATTCCAGGGTCTTCGCGACGGAGCTTCGCTCCTGCTCCGCCCTGGAATGACGATCGCGGTGGGCGTTTCGGCCAATCTCCAAGGCATGCCACCTGCCACCACAAACAGAGCCGACAGGCCACTAGGTCGGTCCGAGACTCCGCTTGTGTCAGCGTCCTCCGGAGTGAGTGGCGCCGGGCCGCGCAAGCTCATGATCCGCTAGGATTCAGTCGGGCGCCGGAAGCATGTATGCTCGACGATACTGATTCTTCCGATCATTTTTGGCTGGTCGATGTGAGAAAAATCGTCGCCGCACTCACCGTAGCTGTCGTTCTTGTCGTCGGGCTGCTTTTCCTTCTGCCCGCGCTGGTTTCGACCGACTGGGTTCGTGCTGAGCTAGGCCGGCAATTGTCGTCCGCGACCGGAATGAGCATTCGGCTGGACGGGCCTGTCAGGCTGTCGCTGCTGCCCAGGCTGGCGGTGGTCGCGGATGATATCTCGCTCTCGACCGGCGCTGGCGACATCGCGATATCCGCTCCGCGCTTCTCGACGTCGGTAACGCTTTCCTCGCTATGGTCGAAAAAGCTCGAGATTCAGTCGGTCGCGCTGGCGGATCCGACCATCGCACTCAGGGCTTCCGCGAGCGCGGAGCCAGCTCCGGAGCCCAAGGATGCTCAGCCCTATCCCTTCGCGGCGATCGTCGATACGCTCGAGCGGCTGGCGATCAACCAACTGACCATAACGAACGGTACCCTTACCTCAGCCGCATCGACCCGCAATGCCGCCAAGGTGATGGCGATCGACGCCGATTTGAGGGTTCCGGACCTCGACCGGGAGGTCTCGTTTTCATTGGCCGGCACCAGAAACGGCCGTCGCGTCGCAATCAGCGGGAGCCTTTCCGCCTTGAGGCCGATTCTGAAACGGCTGCCGGCCCAAATCGCCATCGAGGCGCGGCTCGATCCGGCGCCCGTTGCCAAATTCTCTGCCTTGCATGCGAGCGGCGAGATCCAGCTCAACGGCAATGGCAGCTATCAGATCAAGGGCGGGAAGTTCGAGATCGGCGACCAGAGCTTCCAGATGGACGCGCTCTTTCAGCCCGGGCCGCGGCATCGCTTCTTCGCCGACCTGGCAGCCAAGCGCGTCGATATCGACGCGCTGAGCGACCTCGGAAACGGCGGTTCCAGCGCGGGCAAAGCTTCGGCCGGCTCCGGAGAGCCTGATCTTGCCATGCTGGCCGCTTTCGACGTCGACATCAGCGTGACAATCGATGAGTTGCTCAGCGGCAAGATACGGGCTTCCGATGTCCAACTCGCCGCAACATTGCGCGACGGGCATCTCGAGGCAAAGCTGGAGCATTTCGGCCTCGACGCGGGAAACCTCAAGGCGAACGCCTCGACGAATGTCGCTGAAACGCCTCCGACCATACGGGGCAATATTGCGAGCTCGGGGCTGGACATCGGCTCGATAGCGAAGCTGGCCGGACAAGCGGTGCCGCTGTCCGGCAAGCTTACGGCCGATATGGGATTCGGTTTTCGTGGGCTTGCCGCGCAACGCATCCACAGCAGCCTCAATCTGCAGGGAACGGTCGGGATACGCGAAGGCAAGCTTCCGCTTGCGGCGCTTGCCCGTGACCGCACGGCCAACGACATAACCGGGCTCACTCTTGACGCGAAGCTTCGCGACATCGGCAAGCCGGTCGATGTGACGGGCAAGCTCGTCTGGCGGGGGCAGGCTGTTGCGTTCAAGTCTCAGGTCGCGCCCGCATCCTTTCTGGCCGGCGGCTCCGTTGCCGATGCATCCGGCCCGATCAGCCTTTCGGTCTCCTCCAAATATCTCGAAGGCAGCATAAGCGGCACTGTCGGGGGTGGCGGCACGTTCAAGGGCCAGGTCTCGGCTACATCGCCCTCGGTCGACAGACTGATGCAATGGCTGGGACAGGGCGCTTCCCGCAGTCTGCAGGATTTTGCCTTCAAGGGCGATGTCGATGCCGGCCCAACGCAATTCTCCTTCAAGAAGGCCACCGTCGCTTTGAACGGCGTCAAGGCGTCCGGGCAAGGCTCGGTGAAACTAGGGGAGCCTCTCACGATCCGGACGTCGCTCAATTTCGCGAAACTCGACCTTGCAGCGCTCGCCGGCAGCGGTGGAGCCGCGGCCGGCGGCAAGCAGAAACCGGGCGCGGCAACCGACGCGCCGGTCGATCTCTCCTTCCTCAAGGGACTTGATGCCAAAGTGGATATCCAGGCCGACAAGCTCGGCTATGGCAAGGTCTTCGCCGGGCCGGTGGCGACCAGCCTGACGGTGGCGGATGGGAAGGCTCACCTGAACGTGCCGCAAAGCCCCTTCTATGGCGGCACGATCGCGGCGGAGATGACCGCCGACGGCTCCGGTGACGCCGCTTCCCTGGACCTCAGCACCGCAATCACCGGCGCGGCCGCGGCACCCTTGCTGCGTGATGCGGCTGATTTCGACCGCATAGAAGGCACGCTTGAGGCGACGGTCGCGGTTTCAGGCGCGGGAAAGACCACCAAGTCGCTTGCCCGCTCGCTCGGCGGCAAGGCGGCGGCAAAATTCAGCGACGGCGCCTTCCGCGGCATCGACATAGCGGAGGTCTACAACAATTTGGTCGGGCTGCTCGCCGGCGGCTTCAAGCAGGATCAGGCCAAGAAGACGACGTTCACCGAGCTCGGCGCCTCATTCGCGATCGAGAACGGCATCGCGCAGACGACGGACATCAGTCTGCTGGGCCCGCTGCTGCGGATGGACGGCTCAGGCACGATCGACCTCGCCGACCAGACGCTCGACATGCGGCTCAACCCCCGCGTCGTCGCTTCGCTTGCCGGGCAGGGCGGCGACGTTGCCGTGAAGGGCATCGGGGTGCCGGTCGTGGTCCAGGGCCCGCTCTCCGCGCCCGGCGCCTATCCGGACCTGAGCGCGTTGGCCAAGGACCCGCAGGGTGCGCTGGATATGTTGAATCGCCTTGGGCTGCCGACCGGAAAACTCAATCTCGACAAGCTGATCCCGGGCCAAAAGGGCTCGAACGGCGACGGGTCCGGCAAGGGAGCGGCGGATCTGATCGGCGATCTTCTGCGCAACACCGCGCCCCGGCCCAAAACCCCGCCCGCCGCGCCGGAACCACCCGTGGCGCCGGACGACGGCAATGCGGAAAACCCGCCGCCGTCAGGTTCGGACACCAGCGGCGAGACCGAGGCCGCCGCGCCGGCGGCGGAACCCGCACCGGTCGACCCGCAAGCTGCCCCTGCTTCTCCCGAAGCGCCCAAGAAGGGGAAATAGATACGCTTCTCGATCAGTTGGCGAATTAGCGTCATGGGTGAGCTGGGATCGCTAGTAGCACCACACAGCGATTTTGACCGGTCGGCTTTGGTTGCGTTAGCAGATGGCATGCGTTGGAGATTAGCCGAAACGCCCATCGCGATCGTCATGTATGGACGGCCCCTCTTGGGCAAGAGGCAAAATGACGACGACGGCGTAAGTCTGGAGCGGTCATGTATTCGGCCTTTAGTGCGGTCGAGTTCGATGACCGCTGACCAACAAGGGTTACGCGGATCGGTTCCAATCATTCTAGCGCGCTTGGTGTCGCGATGACGATGGCGGATTTTCCCGACCCAGGTCCTGACCATTTTGCCGTGCTGCCTTTTTGCTCCTTACGCTGTTAAGGGCCTCGATTGCGGCTAGGCCACAGCCGGTGCCCTGTATTGTTGTCCCGATTGCAGCATTGCCCAGATGATGCGGGCGGTCTTGGCCGCCTGCGCCACGACGGCGACCTTGACCGGCCGCCTGGCCAGCAGGCCGCGTATCCAGGGCGAGCCTCTGTCGGGCTTGGCCCTGACCTGACGCAGCCAGGAACTGGCGCCGAGAATGAGCAACCTGCGCAGGTCCTTGTCGCCGGCACGGCTTATATGGCCTGTCGGCCTGTGCTTGCCGCCGGTGTCATGGGTCTTGCGGGTCAGGCCCAGCCAGGCTGCGAAGTCCCTGGCCGAGGCGAACTGGCGACCGTCGCCGATGGCTGCGACGGTCGCATGCGCGATGATCGGGCCGACGCTCGGGATCGTCGTCAGCCGCAAAGCTGCCCGCTGCTGCCTGACCTGAGCCAGGATCTGCTTGTCCAGCTTGCCGATCTCGCCATCCAGCGCCCGCCATTGCCCGGCCAGCGGCACCAGGCAGATCAACAGCGCCGCTGGGATGGCTTCATCGGCCGCCTCGACGCGCCGCAGCAGGGTCTCGATGCCCGCCGCCCCTTTGGCACTTGTCTGTCCCATCTCATAGAGCAGGCCACGCATGGCGTTGGCCAGTTGCGTGCGCTGGCGCACCAGAAGGTCGCGTGTGCGGTGCAGCGCCCGGGCCCATTGCTGCTCGACCGACTTGATCGGCACGAAGCGCATGTCGGGCCGGCTCACCGCCTCGCAACAGCCGTGCGCGTCGCGGGCATCGTTCTTGTTGCGCGGAACATAGGGCTTCACATAGGCCGGCGGCATCAGCTTGACGTCATGGCCGAGCGCGCTGAGCGTGCGAGCCCAATGATGAGCCGAGCCGCAGGCCTCTGCCGATCAGCGCCGGCGGCTGCGCGGCGAAGAACTTCTCCACCTGCGCGCGGCGCAGCTGCCGCTGCACCACCACGCGCCCGGCAGCATCCACGCCGTGCACCTGAAACACATTCTTGGCCAAATCGATTCCAAATCTGATAGCTTGCATGACGGACGGTCTCCTTCCGCTGGAGTTAATCACAGCCCAGTTTGGCACATTCGATGCCGCAAGGGGCCGTCCACCCATCATTCTAGGGCGGAGCAGCCGCGAAGCGGCGTCGCGAAGACCCTGGAATCCATTCCGTTACCTTCGCCAAGGCGTGCAACGGAGCAAAATCCAGCACCGTAGCGGCGCTTCCAAGTCACGGAATGGATTCTATGGTCTGCGCTGCGTCGCTTCGCTCCTTGCTCCGCCATAGAATGACGAGGTTTGGGCGGCTTCAAACCAATCCCCGCCCCTTGCGCCGATTTCGAGGAAATCAATGGAATGGCGCCCCAGCCAGAGGGTGGCCCTGGGCATACCGGCGCGGTACATGACCTAACGCTCATATGTGCGACCGAAAATCAAAGTGATCTCGGCCGCCGCAAATCGCCCCCAATCAGGACGTTCTTCCGGCCTTATTCTGGAGAGGTTGGAGAGGCCGATGAAATTACCCATTCTTGCCCTTGCCGGGACCATGCTGGCGATGGTGCCTGCGGTCCAGGCGGCGCCGATGATCGGCGTGCCGGCTGGAAATAGCCTGGTGCAGGAGGCGCATGTCACATGCGCTTATCTGACTGAGGACGGCTACTGCGTGCGGCCGCACAAAAGGCACCAATATTGGAAGCGGAAACACTATTACCAGCCCGCTTATCGCACCTATGTGCCGCAGCCGCCGGACGAGTATGACTGGCGCTATCAGCGTCCGCGGCCGATTATCCGGGTCGTTCCAAACTACCCGCCGCGGGACGAAGACAATTGGGACGACTGGGACGATTGAGTCTGCCCAGGGCCGGAGCTGCCTTGCGCTTTGCAGAGGCCCGCTTGCAGGCCTGGCAGGATGTGACGAAGACAATCGACGGCGGATACGCGGCCGGAACCGCCGTCCACGTATACGCAATCCGGCAATTTGTAGCCTACCAGCCGAACAGCACGGCCGCACCGCTCTGGCCATCGCCGGCCTGCGCGACATTGGCGTCGGTGTTTCTGCCGAACTGGAAAATGCCGTAGGAATTGTCGTTGCCGTCCTGCCGCAAGGTGGCGATATGTCCACTGCCCTCCTGCCGAATTACGCCGAGGTTGCCGGCACCGTCCTGACCTATGCCTGCACCATTGTTCCGACCGAACTGTCTGATGTGGGCACCGCTGCGCAGCCCGTTATAGGCCGAATAGGCATGTAGACCAAGGTCCAGCGCCCGCGCATCGCGGGCCGTCCGAGGCGAGTAGTAGAACCCGATCGAACCGCCCGCTTCTGCCGGAGCGGAAGCAAGGGGCAGGCCGATGGCGGCAACGAGCGCGGTGGTGTGGATGAGCTTTGTGATCTGGCGGTTCATGTTACGTCTCCTGGCAGGTTCGACGGTTCGACCGTTGATGAGGGACAGTCGCACAACCAAGCTGAACCATGACGGAAAGGATCGTTCAGCAGCCATTCAAGATCCGGCATTGGGTCAGGCTTCACCCCAGGGCCCGGCGGAAATGGCGGAGGGCTCCGGTGCCCGGAGCCCTCCTTTCGATCTGCCGATCGGGAGAACCGACGCTCAGGTTGCGCTAGGCACTTGCTTGACGCAGCTGACGCTCGTGCCGCCTGCGATCACCTTCAGCGTGACGTCGTAGGCAGCGCCATCTGCTCCCAAGCTCATCCGGCCGAGCGATGCGGGATTGCCCGGACCGGCTTCGAAGCTGCCGCCCTGCCGGATGTTGGCGGAGCCGGACGCGCCTCCTCCGGAGACGCTGATCGTGTAGGTGCCGCTGGTGCTCTTGTCAGCATAAACCAGGGGCTCCAGCAGGATGGCGTCTGCTTCAATCGTATCCCGTATCTCGCATCGCACCGGCCCGGAAGTCGAGCCATCCTTGCCGGCCGTCGCGCCTGCCGCGCCGGCGGTTATCGCAGCTAGGAGCGCGGCCCATGTCGCCGAGGCATGCTTGTCCAGTCTGGTCATGGATGATCTCCTCGCACTATCAGGATGGTGGCCGGCAAACCATTGCCGGCCACCATGGTTCAGGGGCAATCCTGGACGAAGGCGGCTACATTGCCGCTGCCACCCTGGCTGACATCGGCATTGCACCCGTGGCCGACCTGAACGCCGGCTGCGATGTTGCCGTTGCCGTCCTGCGTCAGGATCGCCGTGTGGTTCGAGCCGAACTGGGCAATGCCCCGGCATTCCGGTTGCCGTACTGGTAGGTCGCGCCGTAGTTGTTTGCGCCCTGCTGCCCGATCACCGAGAGGTTGCGACGACCATATTGCTGACCGATCGCGGTGTTGAAGCGGCCATCCTGGTGGAAATGGACGCGGTTGCGGTAGCCATGCTGGGTGCCGCCCGCGGAATTGCGCCAGCCATATTGTTCGATGTTGACGTCGTTGGCCAGGGCGGGTGCGACGGCGGTGAAACCGACGACAGCGGCAAGGGCCGTGGCGATGATCGATCTGCGGGTCATGGGACTTCTCCTTCGATTGCGGCGGGGACCGCGTGTTGAACGGCCTTTTGTAGGGAAGTCACTCGGAACGGAGGCTGAAGGCTTCATTCAGCGAAAGTTCATGGCCGCTGCGTTCAGACGTTCCAGGGCTGGAGCGCTCCGCCCGTCGGTCGGGCGAGGCCCTCGATGCAGGAGCACTCTGCGGATGAGGAGTTTGAATGGGAATCGGAGGGGCTGCGCTGATGGCGCACCGACGCGTGCGGGGGAAACATAGATTGATTTCAGGCCACCCTGAAAGCGCGGAGATATCCGGTTAGCCCATGCGTTCGGCACCTGAATATTACCCACGGCCAAGCGAAAACCCGGCGCACTCGATTCCGCGATCGAATGGCACTCCCTGGGTAATTCTCCTGGGAGTGCCAGAAAGTGACAGGCCCTATCGCTTCAGCGCGATGCTCATTCCGCTGAGATCGGCGTTGACCTGCAGGCCGACCTGCCGGCCGGTGAGCTCGAGCTGGGCGCCCTTGTCATTGGTCATGACGATCACCTGGGCGCCTTTGCCGACCGCGCCGCCGCCGCCGGCAGCGCCATAGACGCCCGTGACATCGCTGGCCCGGCGGATGTGGCGCACCGTGCCCTGGAAATAGGTCTTGGACGCCCCGAAGGCGAGGCCGCCCGAGACGCCGCCGACCGAGATCGGATAGCGTTTGCCATGGAAGGTCAGCGTGCCCTCGCCGCCGGAGCCGCCGATGAAGAAGGCCGCCTTGTAGACGGAGAAACGGATCGTGCCGCTGTCGGCATGCGCGGCGCTGGCAATGCTCACGCCAGCGGCGGCGATTGCCGCGACCGCGACGGAACGGAACCTGGATGAAATCTGCATGATGGAACTCCTCAAGGATCGCCGCTTGCCCAACCGGCCGCGCACGTCGGCTTCAAATGTATAGCTGAACCGAATTGCCCCGCCATTGGTTCCAGGCACGCGGCCCGAAATCCGGCGGTCACGAAATGGCGAGCAAGGAGGCGATGAGAGCACAGGCGTGTGCCGGCTGGTGGAGCTGAGGGGGATCGAACCCCTGACCTCATCATTGCGAACGATGCGCTCTCCCAGCTGAGCTACAGCCCCGTTCCAGCGGATCGGCTTGTATCGGTCGCGGCCGTTTGATGTCAAGGCGAAAGACCGGGGCGAAAGGCCGGGCCGGCCACAAGCGCCGTGGAGGGCGGGCCTTGCCGCTCGCCAAGCAATGGCTACATGTCGGCGACAATTTGGAGACCGGCATGATCGCCCTTATTCAGACCATCGTCATGGCGCTTGATATCTACTGGTGGATCATCATCGCCTCGGCGATCTTTTCCTGGCTCTACGCCTTCAACGTCGTCAATTCGCGCAATCAGTTCGTCGGCAGCGTCGGCAACATGCTCTACCGGCTGACCGAGCCGGCCTTGCGCCCGATCCGCCGCTTCATGCCTGATCTCGGCGGCATCGACATTTCGCCGATCATCCTGCTGTTGATCCTTTTCTTCATCCGCCAGTTCCTGGTCACCACGGTCTGGTCCTGGGTCGTGGCCGGCGGCTGATGAGCACGCCGTTTCGGCTGCGCGACAACGGCATCGACCTCTTCGTGCGGCTGACGCCGAAAGCGGCGCTTGACCGGATCGACGGCATCGAGACCGCCGCCGACGGGCGCAGTCACCTCAAAGCCCGCGTCCGCGCCGTGCCGGAGAACGGCGCCGCCAATCAAGCGCTGGAGCGGATGATGGGCAAGGCGCTGGGTGTGCCGGTGTCGGCCGTTTCGGTGGTCGCCGGCGGCACCTCGCGGCTGAAGACGCTGCGGGTCGTGGGCGATGCAGCTGAGTTGGTAGAGCGGCTTCAGACGCTCAGCAAATAACGCTGGCGACGCCCCCTCATCCGGCCGCTACGCGGCCATCTTCTCCCCGGCGGGGAGAAGAGCTTGGCGCCGGCGCCGACCTGCTCCTCTCCCCTTGGGGAGAGGTCGGATTGCCCCGAATTGCTCTTCGGCAATTCGGTCGGCAATCCGGGTGAGGATGAGTCTTCAAACCACTCAATCCCCAGCGGCAGCTTCGGATCGTCCACCTTCAGCGTGTTCACGCTCTGCTTGATGCGCCGCAGATTCTCCAGCACTTTCGGTCCGCGCGATTCCGCCACCGTGGTGGCGATCATGTCGACGATCGCCAGGAGCGCGTAGCGTGACGAGGTCGGCTTGTAGATATTGCCGTCCTCGACCGACTGCAAAAGGATCACCGTGCCGGCGACCTTGGCCAGGGCCGAGTCAGGCGCGGTGATGGCGACGGTGGCGGCGCCATATTGCTGGGCGACCTCGACCGCCTCGATCACCGAGCGCGCATAGCCCGAGACGGAGAAGGCGAGCAGCGTCGTCTCCGGGGTCGCGACGGCGGCATACATGCGCTGCAGCTGGCCGTCGGTCTGGGCGAGCGCCGAGAGACCCAACCGAAACAGCCGGTTCTGCATCTCCGTCGCCATCATCGAGGAGATGCCGCCGGAGCCGATGCAGAGCACATTGCCGGAGCTTGCAATCCGGGCGGCGACATCCATCAGCGTCGTCATGTCGAGGTTTTCGCTGGCGCGCTGGATGGCGGCGATCGCCGCCTCGGTGATGGCGGATGCAATGCGCTGCTCGCGCGCGTCGCGGCTGAGCGGCTCCGGCGACAGATACTGGCCGCCGATGGCGATCGCCTGCGCCAGGTAGAATTTGAAATCGCGCAAGCCCTCGCAGCCGAGATTGCGGCAGAAGCGGGTGACGGTCGGCTCGCTGACGGCGACGCGCGCGGCGATCTCTGAGATGGCCGCCTTCGACGCGAAATCGAGATCGGAAAGCACCAGCCCCGCCAGCCGTCGGTCAGATTTGGTGCCGTCCTGCGACATCAATTGCAGGCGGGTGATGATGTCGGCCGGGCTCTTCATCGTCTTCTCACAGCGGCAGGCCGGTCGCCTTGTCGAAAAGGTGGATGTTGCGCGGGTCGACACGCACCGGCAGCCGGTCGCCGGGCTTGACCTGCAGCCGGTCGCGAAACACAGCGCGCACCGTGTCCTCGCCGACCGAACCGTAGACATGGGTCTCCGAACCGGTCGGCTCGACGACATCGACCTTGATCGCGATGGCATCCTCACCGGCGCCGACGACGAAGTGCTCAGGCCGGATACCGGCTTCGACCGTGTCGCCGGCGGAAGCCGCGTTGCCCGAGAGCGCCAGGCGGCCGCCACCTTTGGTCTCGAACCAGGACTGGGCTCCGGCCGTCTTCAGCGCGCCGGAGACAAAGCTCATCGACGGCGAGCCGATGAAGCCGGCGACGAATTTGTTGGCCGGCCGATCGTAAAGCTCCAGCGGCTGCCCGACCTGCTGGATGCGGCCGCGGTCCATCACCACGATGCGGTCGGCCATGGTCATGGCCTCGATCTGGTCGTGCGTGACATAGACGATGGTCGATTTCAGCCGCTGGTGCAGCGCCTTGATCTCGGTGCGCATCTGCACGCGCAATTGCGCGTCGAGATTGGAGAGCGGCTCGTCGAAGAGAAACACCGAAGGTTCGCGCACGATGGCGCGGCCCATGGCGACGCGCTGACGCTGGCCGCCCGAAAGCTGCCGCGGATAGCGGTCGAGATAGGAGAAGAGGTTGAGCACGCCCGAAGCCTTCTTCACCTTGTCGTCGATCGCGGCGCGGTTCTCGCCGCGGATCTTCGGGCCGAAGCCGATATTTTCCGACGCCTTCAGATGCGGAAACAGCGCATAGGACTGGAACACCATGGCGATGTTGCGCTTTTGCGGCGGCAGGTCGTTGGCGCGCGTGCCGCCGATGACGAGGTCGCCGGAGGTGATGGTCTCCAGCCCCGCCAGCATGCGCAAAAGCGTGGACTTCCCGCAGCCGGACGGCCCGACCAGAACGACGAACTCGCCGGTTTTGATGTCGAGGTTGATGTCTTCGAGGATTTTGTGCTGCCCGAAGGATTTCGACAGGTTGCGGAACTGGACGTCGGTCATGGTCACGCTCCCAATATGTCGTCGATGAAAGGCAGGTAGCCGGCTGTCAGGCCGGCGTCCACGGGCACCACGGCACCTGTTATGCCGGAAGCGCGCTCCGAGGCAAGGAAGGCGACAGCTTCGGCCACTTCCCGTGCATTGACGATGCGTCCGAGCGGATAGAGCCGCTTCAGCCGCCCGAGGATCTCCGGATCCTTGGCCAGGCGATGGTCCCAGGCGGCGGTGCGGATCGATCCCGGGCACACGACATTGGCGCGCAATCCGCTGCGGCCAAGCTCGACGGCGACCGATTTGGCATAGGCGTTGATGCCGGCCTTGGCAGCCGCATAGGCCGGATTGCCGAAATGCGCGATGGCGTTGACCGAAGAGATGAAGACGACGCTGCCCGAACCGCGCCCGGCCATCGCCTTGATCAGCGGATCGGCGAAACTCATCACGCCGGTCAAATTGAGGTCGAGCTCCTGCTCGATCTTGTCAGCCGTCAGCGCCTTCAAGGTCTCGGCGCGCGTCCAGCCGGCATTGTTGATCAGGATGTCGGGCACGCCGTCCTTGTCGAGCAGCGCCGGGATCGCGGCTTCGATCGACGCCCGGTCGAGCAGGTTGAAGACATGGCGCGAGGCGATATGCGGGCGGGCCAATGCCTCCGCCGACTGGTCGCAGCCGACGATGCGCGCGCCGCGTTCGGCCATGAGCTCGACGATCGCCGAGCCGAGGCCACCGCCGGCTCCGGTGACCACGACGGTCTTGCCTTCGAACTCGGCTGTCGAACCCACGCTGCGCCCTCCTCCACCCCCTTATTTTGAGCCAGTAAGCTAGCCAACAAAATGTAATTAAGCAACATGATAATCCACTTGCGCGGGGCGAAATCATGGATAATGTAGGAAAGTAACATAAATCCTGTGCTCCTAAGGGCCAGGCGCCAACGTGCATCAATGGGAGAGTTGAGATGAGCCTTGCAAAATGGACTGTCGGCCTGCTGGCCGGAATGAGCATGCTGGCGCTGGCAGCACCAGCCGATGCCGGCGAGGTGCGCGTCACCGTCGCCGAATACAGCGCCAAGACCGGCCCCTATTTCGAAGCGGTGAAGAAGGAATTCGAGGCGGCCAATCCCGGCATCACGATCAAGTATGAAGTGGTGCCGTGGGATGTGCTGCTGCAGAAGCTCACCACCGACATCACCGCCGGCACCAATGCGGATCTCTCGATCATCGGCACCCGCTGGCTGATCGATTTCGTCCAGCAGGATGTCGCCGAGCCGCTCGACAGCTACATCAAGCCCGAGTTCAAGGACCGCTTCATCGACACCTTCCTGCAGCCCTCGATCATGAATGGCCACACCTATGGCCTGCCGATCGCGGCTTCGGCGCGCGCCATGTACTACAACAAGGAGCTGTTCGAGAAGGCCGGCATCGCCAAGCCGCCGGCAACCTGGACCGAGCTGCAGGAAGACGCGCGCAAGATCAAAGCGGTCGGCGCCTTCGGCTACGGCCTGCAGGGTAAGGAGATCGAGACCGACGTCTATTACTATTATGCGATGTGGTCCTTCGGCACCGAGATTCTCAACAAGGACGGCACGTCGGGCCTCGGCACGCCCGGCGCGCTCGAAGCGGCCAAGCTCTACAAGTCGATGATCGACGAGGGGCTGACGGAACCGGGCGTCACCTCCAACAACCGCGAGGACGTGCAGAACCTGTTCAAGCAGGGGAAGGTCGGCATGATGATCACCGCGCCCTTCCTGTCCAACCAGATCAAGGAAGAAGCGCCGAACCTGAAATACGGCGTCGCCGCCATCCCCGCCGGCCCGACCGGCGCGCGCGGCACCTATGGCGTCACGGACTCGATCATCATGTTCAAGAACTCCAAGAACAAGGACGAGGCCTGGAAGCTGCTCGACTTCCTGTTCACCAAGGAGCAGCGCGCCAAATTCACCCAAGGCGAAGGCTTCCTGCCCGTGAACAAGGAAGAGGCGAAGATGGACTACTACGTCAACAACGCCGACCTCGCCGCCTTCACCGCGCTCCTGCCCGACGCCCGCTTCGCGCCGGTCATTCCGGGCTGGGAAGAGATCGCCCAGATCACGTCGGACGCCATGCAGAAGATCTATCTCGGCGGCGACCCCGAGGCCGGCCTGAAGGATGCGGCGGCAAAGGCGAACGCGGTGCTGAAGAAATAAGGGCGTATCTCCCTGCGCCCGTGGCGCGCCCTACCCCCGCGGGGCGCGCCACATCTTTCCCGGTCTTCAGCAGAAAGACAGAATCGTCGACGTCAGCGCCGCCCCTCATTGCCCTGCCGGGCATTTCTCCCCGTATAGTGACGGGGAGAAAGAAGCTGGCCGCAACCTCGGAGCCATGCCTGCAACGTTTGTGATTGGCGAAAGCGGCGAGAGCGCCCCTCTCCCCGTCACTATACGGGGAGAGGATGCCGGCAGGCAGGTGAGGGGCAGCGCAGACGCTGGGAAAGAATTTGAACCGAGCCATCAGAACGAACAGGTCGAGATTAGGCTAGCTGGCAAGCCAGCGCTGCTGATGCCCCGCAACATGGTCCCAACCAGCCGATGCAAAATCGTTTCCTGCCCTATCTGCTGACGCTCCCCAGCCTGCTGCTCGCGGCGGTGGTGATCTTCTGGCCGGTCTGGGACCTTGTTCAGATATCGACGCATGATGTGAATCGCTTTGGCCAGCTTCGCGAATTCAGCGGCCTGGCCAATTTCTCGGCGCTTGCCGCCGACCCGGATTTCGTCGCGGCGCTCTGGCGCACCGGGCTGTGGACCGTGCTGGTCGTCGGCGGCGCGCTGCTTTTGTCGATCCCCGTGGCGATGATCCTCAACATGGATTTCTACGGCCGTGGCCTCGCCCGCGTCATCATCATGCTGCCCTGGGCGGTGTCGCTGACCATGACCGCGGTGGTCTGGCGCTGGGCGCTCAACGGCGAAAGCGGCATGCTGAATTCAGCGCTTATGAAGCTCGGGCTGATCAGCCAGAACATCCAGTGGCTGGCCAGCGCCGAGACGGCTTTCCCGATGCAGGTTCTGATCGGTATTCTTGTGACGGTGCCCTTCACCACCACGATCTTCCTCGGCGGCCTGTCCTCGATCCCCGATGATCTCTATGAGGCGGCCGCGCTGGAGGGCGCAACGCATTTCCAGCAGTTCCGCGAGATCACCTTTCCGTTGCTAAAGCCCTTCATCAACATCGCGATCGTGCTCAACACCATCTATGTCTTCAACTCCTTCCCGATCATCTGGGTGATGACGCAAGGCGGGCCGGCGAACTCGACCGACATTCTGGTCACGCATCTCTATAAGCTCGCCTTCCGCATCGGCAAGCTGGGCGAGGCCTCCGCCGTGTCGCTGGTGATGTTCGCGATCCTGCTCGTCTTCACCATGATCTATGTGCGCCTTGCCATGCGGGAGCAGCGCGCATGACGCCGAAGCTGAAACGCACCGTCATCGCCTGGCTGCTGCTGGCTCCGTTGATCGTGGTGACGATCTTCCCCTTCGCGGTGATGTTCCTCACCGCCGTCAAGCCGCGCACCGAGGTGCTGACCCCGGCCTGGTGGCCGAGCGAGTTCCGCTGGTCGAATTTCGCGGACATGTGGGTGGCGACCGGCTTCGGCCAGGCGCTGCTGAATTCGCTTTACGTCTCGGCGCTGGCGACGGTCGGCGCGATCCTGATCTCGGTCCCAGCGGCCTACGCCATGTCACGCTTTCGTTTTGCCGGCTATGGGGCCCTCCGCCAGTTCCTTTTGATCTCGCAGATGATCTCGCCGATCGTGCTGGTGCTTGGCCTGTTCAGGCTGATGGCGGCCTGGGGCCTGGTCGAGTCGACCACCGCGCTCGGCTTCATCTACATGGCCTTCAACGTCGCCTTCACAGTGTGGATGCTGCAGAGCTATTTCGACACCATTCCGCGCGACCTCGAGGAGGCGGCCTGGATGGAAGGCGCCGGCCGTTGGCTGACCTTGCGCAAGGTGTTCCTGCCGCTCTGCCTGCCCGCGATCGCGGTGACGGCGATCTTCACCTTCATCAATGCCTGGAACGAGTTCGTGGTCGCGCTCACCATGCTGCGCAGCCAGGAAAGCTACACGCTGCCGATCCAGGTTTTCTCGCTCGTCGCCGGCCGCTATACGATCGAATGGCACCATGTCATGGCCGCCACGCTGCTGGCGACGCTGCCGGTGGCGATCCTCTTCATCTGGCTGCAGCGCTACCTCGTCCGGGGCCTTGCGCTCGGGGCCGTCAAATAGCAAATCCCGGCAATTCCAGGAATACGCAGCGGTTTTCGTCCGGAATCGCAAAAACAAGAAGTCTAGGGAGCGTTCATGCGCATCTTCACCGCCTCGCTGGCGACGGAAACCAACACCTTCTCGCCGGTGCCGACCGACCGGGCGTCCTTCGAGATGGCCTTCTATGCCGGCCCGGGCAAGCACCCGGAGACGCCGACGCTGTGCTCCTCGCCGATCGTGGCGCTGCGCAAGCGCGCCGCGAAGGAAGCGCTGACCGTCATCGAAGGCACGGCAACCTGGGCGGAGCCCGGCGGTCTCGTGCAACGTCAGACCTATGAGGCGCTGCGCGACGAGATCCTTGGCCAGCTAAGGGAAGCCCTACCGGTCGATGCCGTGATCCTCGGCCTGCATGGCGCTATGGTCGCGCAAGGCTATGACGATTGCGAAGGCGATCTGCTGGAGCGCGTGCGCGCTGTCGTGGGGCCGAAGGTGGTGATCGCCTCGGAGTTCGATCCGCACAGCCACCTGACGCCGAAGCGCGTGGCGGCCTGCGATGTCATGGCCTATTTCCTCGAATTCCCGCACACCGATTTCTACGAACGTGGCGAGCATGTCGTCGAGCTCGGCCTTGCCGCGGCGCGCGGCGAGATCAAGCCGGTGATTTCGACTTTCGACTGCCGCATGATCCAGGTGCTGCCGACTAGCCGCGAGCCGATGCGCTCCTTCGTCGACAGGATCAAGGCGCTGCATGGCAATGACGGGGTGCTGTCGGTCTCGGTCATCCACGGCTTCATGGCCGCCGACGTGCCGGAGATGGGCACGCGCATCCTGGTCGTCACCGACAACGACAAGCTAAAGGGCGATGCTTTGGCCGAAACCCTCGGGCGCGAGCTCTATGCTCTGCGCGAAAAAACCGCGATGACGATGCTCTCCGCCTCGGCGGGCATCGAACAGGCGCTTGCCGTGCGCGCGACGCACCAGGACAAGCCGGTGGTGATCGCCGACATCTGGGACAATCCCGGCGGCGGCGTGCCGGGCGACGGCACGATCGTGTTGCGCGAGCTGCTCAAGCGCGGCGTGAACAAAGTCGGCGTGGCGACGATCTGGGACCCGATCGCCGTGACCTTCTGCCACGCAGCCGGCGAAGGCGCCGTCATCGATCTGCGCTTCGGCGGCAAGGCCGGGCCGCAGGCCGGCGAGCCGATCGACGCCCGCGTCACGGTGCTGAAGACGACTAACGAAGGCTGGCAAACCTTCGGGCCGAGCCGCGTGACGTTGGGGCCGTCGGCGGTGGTGCGCATCGAAGGCACGGAAGTCGACGTCATCTTGAACACCAACCGCACCCAGACCTTCGAGCCGGACGTCTTCTCCAACATCGGCATCGATCCGCTCAGCAAGGACATCCTGCTGATCAAATCGACCAACCATTTCTACGCCGGCTTCGCGCCGATCGCCGCCGAGATCATCTATGTCGCGGCGCCGAGCTCCTATCCGAGCAACCCGGCGAAGACGGATTATCGGAAGCTGAAGAGGGCGATCTGGCCGCGGGTGGCGGATCCGTGGAAGGATGCGGCTCCCCCTTCTCCCCTTGTGGGAGAAGGTGGATCGGCGCTTTAGCGCCGAGACGGATGAGGGGTGTTCCAGCGGAGTGAGACGCTGGCTTTCCCTGGAACACCCCTTGTATCTGCACGGACAGAGATTTGTGCAAGGAAAGCGACTGAGCCTCGAACCGGACGGCCATCCGATACGAGGCTTGGCGAAGTCGCCCGACACCCCTCCGGTCACAACCGTGGATGAGCCTGGGATCTTCGCCTTCGTCACGCACGACCGAATAGTCGCTTGGCTCCAATCGCACGCACAAGGCAGGTTACCGTGAACAAGATCATATGTGGAGTGGATGTTTCGAAAGGATGGCTCGATGCCCATGTCGAGCCGAGCGGGGCGGTGGGCCGCTTCGGCAATGATGCGGCAGGCATCGCCGATCTGGCCGCCTGGTGTCAGAGCCACGACGTCGAGCTTGTCGTGATGGAGGCTAGCGGCGGCTATGAACGACTGGCCTTCCTGCTGCTGTGGGAGTTGGGCGTATGCTGTGGCTTGGCCAATGCCCGCAGTGTGCGCTACTTCGCCGAGGCGATGGGCTTCCTGGAAAAGACCGACAAGATCGATGCCGCCATGATCGCCCGCTATGGCGCGGTCAAGCAGCTCAAGGCGATGCCGCCACCAAATGCGGCCCAACTGCGGCTCAAGGCGTTGGTTGCCCGGCTTTCCCAGGTGACTGGCGATCTCACCGTTCAAAAGCAGCGCAAGAGTGCTGCCCTCGACGCCGAGACCGTCGCCAGCCTTGATGAGGTGATCGCGCTGCTCACACGCCAGAGCCGCAGGCTCGAGGGTGAGATCGCTTCGCTCATCGACGATGATCCGTTGTGGGCATGCCTCGACCGGGCCTTTCGCTCGCTCAAGGGCGTGGCCTCTCGCACCGTGCCACGGCTGATGGCGCAACTGCCTGAGATCGGCATCGTCTCCAACAGGGCCATCGCTAAGCTGGCTGGCCTGGCTCCGATCGCCAATGACAGCGGTAAGCGCAGCGGCCGAAGAGCGGTGCGCGGTGGCCGCGCCGGGCCGCGAGGCGTCCTCTTCCTCGTTGCCAGCATCGTTGCCAAATATGATCCCCATCTCGCCGCCTTCAAGCAACGGTTGCAGGCGGCTGGAAAGGAAAAGATGGTCATTCGCATTGCGCTCGCCAGGAAGCTGCTCGTCATCCTCAATGCAAAAGCACGCGACGCGCGCAAACAGTTCGCAAATGCAACTTGACACCTCAGATAGTCGCTCATCCGTCGCCTTCGGCGACACCTTCTCCCACAAGGGGAGAAGGGGAAGCCGCCGCTACACCAGCCCCCGCTTCACCATCATCGCGTCGGGCGACGGCATCTTTCCCCGGAACGCCGTGTAAAGCTCCTCCGGATCCTTCGAGCCACCCGCGGCATAGATGTTCTTGCGCAGCCGCTCGGCCAATTCCGGATTGAAGGCATCGCCCGTCTCCTCGAAAGCCGAGAAGGCGTCCGCGTCGAGCACTTCCGACCACATGTAGGAATAATAGCCGGCTGAATATCCGTCGCCGGCGAAGACATGACCGAAATGTGGGGTGCGGTGGCGCATGGCGATCGTGTCGGGCATATGCAGCTTTTCGAGCGTCTCAGCCTCGAACCGAAGCGGCTCCGCAGGCGCGTCCGGCCGCGCATGATAGGCCATGTCGATCAGCGCCGAGGCGGTGAACTCGACCGTGGCGAAACCGGCGCCGAAGGTGCGGGTCGCAAGCATCTTGTCGAGCAGCGCCTTCGGCATCGGCTTGCCGGTCTTGACGTGCAGCGCGTGCTTTTCCAGCACCGCCGGCACCGTCAGCCAATGCTCGTAAAGCTGCGAGGGCAGCTCGACGAAGTCGCGACTGACGGAGGTGCCAGAAACAGACGGCCAGGTGACGTCGGTCAGCATGCCGTGCAGCGCGTGGCCGAACTCGTGGAACAGCGTCTTTGCCTCATCGACCGACAGAAGCGCCGCCTCGCCGGCCGGCGGCTTGGCGAAATTCATGATGTTGTAGATCACCGGCTTGGAACCGTGACCGAGCTTGTAGCCGGATTTCAGCGCGCTCATCCAGGCGCCGGAACGTTTTGACGGCCGCGCGAAATAATCGGCCAGGAACAGGCCGCGCTCGCTGCCGTCGGCATTCTTCACCACGAACGCGCGGGCGTCCGGATGCCAAACCGCGATCCCCTTCTTCTCCTCGAAAGTGATGCCGAACAGTTTCGTGGCCACATCGAAACAGGCCTCGATGACGCGTTCGAGCTGCAGATACGGCTTCAGCTCCGCCTCGTCGAAGGCGAATTTTTCGGCACGCAGCTTCTCCTGGTAGAAGCGCCAGTCCCAAGCGGCGAATTTCTCGTTGCTGCCGGCTTCCGCCGCCAGCCGCTCCAGCTCCTTCTGGTCGGCGGCGGCCTTCTCCAATGCCTTTTCCCACACCGGATCGAGCAGCTCGTGCACCGCCTTCGGCGTCTTCGCCATCGTGTCGTCGAGCTTCAGCGCCGCGAAGGAATCGTAACCAAGCAGCTTCGCCTTCTCGGCGCGCAGCTTCAGCATGTCGCGCACGACATCGGTGTTGTCGGAGGCGCCGCCATTCTGGCCGCGCATGATGAAAGCTTTGAACGCGATCTCGCGCAGGTCGCGGCGCTCGGAGAAGGTTGAGAACGGCTCGTAGATCGAGCGCGACAGCGTCACCGCATAGCGGCCCTTCTGCCCACGCATCTCGGCCGCCTCGGCCATCGCGCTCTTCAAGAAATCCGGCAGGCCGGCAAGATCGGCCTCGTCGAGGAACAGCGCCCAGTCGCGTTCGTCGGCGAGCACGTTCTGGCCGAACTTGGTCCCGAGCGAGGAGAGCTCTTCATTGATGGCCGCAAGCCGCTTCTTGCCGTCAGCATCGAGCTTGGCGCCCGAGCGGACGAAGCCCTTCCAGGTCTTCTCCAGCACCCGCAGCGTTTCGGCATCGAGCTTCAGGCTGTCGCGCCGCTGGTAGAGATCGTCGATGCGGGCAAACAGCTTCTCGTTCATCGAGATCGCCGAGAAATGCCGCGACATCTTTGGCGAAACCTCGCGTTCCATCGCCTGGATCGTGTCGTTGGTATGAGCGCCGGCGCGGCACCAGAAGATCGACGAGACATGGTCGAGCGGCTCGCCGGCAAGCTCGAGCGCGGCAAGCGTGTTCTCGATGGTCGGCGTCTCGCTGTTGCCGGCGATCGCGTCGATCTCGGCCTGGTGCGCGGCCAGCGCCGCGTCGAAGACCGGCCCGAAATCATTGTCGCCGATGCGCGAGAAGTCCGGCAGGCCGAGCGGACCTTGCCAAAGGGTCAGCGGATGGGCGGCGAGGTCGACGGCTTTTGAAGATGACATGAGCGATTCCGGTGGACTGATTTGGAGGCGGGCTGCGTCGGATGTAGGGCGATGCCGCGCGCCGCGCAACACGGACCTCGCCTCAATAGCCGCTGCAGTCCTGCGCCACCGCTGTCTGCGTGCTGGCGACGATGCGCCCGCCGGCGACGGTGAAGGTCTCGCGCATCAGCGTATCGTTGTTGGGAAAATCGTAACAGGCGAGCACCGTGGTCTCGCCATTCTCGCTCTTTTCGATGCGATGGCGGATCGCAGCGCCTGCGACCGCGCCCCGCCACTCGTCGATCGAGGCGATGAAATCCTCTTTGGTCTGGACGACGCCGATGTCGTCGAGCTTCATGCGCACGTCGTCGGCAAGCAGGTCGGACAATTCGGTACGGTCGGCGACCAGCAGCGCCGAATACCAGCGATCGATGATGGCGCCATCATCGGCGCTGGCCCGGGCGAGCGAGGACATGAGCAGCGTCGCCGCCAGAAAGATCCTCCAGCTGATCCGGTGCATCACGCCTCCGTTCAAAGCTCCGGCCGCTCGAAATCGCCGGTTTCCTTGTTCATCACCCACAGCTCCCCGGTCGAGATATCGAACCATGCGCCGTAGAGCGAGAGCTTGCCCTTGCCTTCGAGGATCGAGACACAGGGAAAAGTCCGGAGATTGGCGAGGGAATAGCGGATGGAAATCCGCTCCAGCGCGGTCTGGCGCTCCGTCGTTGTCATCATCGTGCTGGAAGCCACGGTATCGGCGGCCGGCGCGATCAGGCTCATCCATTTGCCGATGAAATCGCCGGGCGACAGCGGCGCGGAGTTGGTGTCGAGCGCGGCGCGGATGCCGCCGCAGCGGCCGTGGCCCATCACCACGATGTTCTTCACCTTCAGGCTCTGCACGGCGAATTCGAGCGCGGCCGAGGTCGAGTGGTACTCGCCGTCCGGCTCGTAGGGCGGCACCAGATTGGCGACATTGCGCAGCACGAAGAGCTCGCCGGGACCGGCATCGAAGATCGCTTCCGGCGCCGAGCGCGAATCGCAGCAGGCGACGATCATCGTCTCGGGCGCCTGGCCGTCGCGCGCCAGCGAGCGATAGCGGTCGCTTTCGGTGGGGTAGCGGCCACTCATGAAGTTGCGATAGCCGGCGAGGAGGTGCTCGGGGAGGTGAGGCATGGGCGGCTAGAGCCTTTCCGGGGGGTTGGAGGCGGCAGCTCGTTGCGATCGAAAAAGCCTCTAGCGGCAAATGCAGGTCGTGGGCAATGCCGAATTGCGGATGGCGGCGTCGCAATCGCATGCCGCCAAAAGCTGCGCGGTCGATTTGCCTCAAGCCCAGATGGCGACGGGAATGCCGAAACGATCCAGCAGCGGCGGATCGGGCGAAGGCCGCGCCGCGCCGCTGGCGATACGCCCGGCAATCAGCATCATCGCCGCCGCGTCGAGGAAATCGTCGCTCGCGGCACCCCGTGGCGGCGCCTGATCGAGGAAGCCCTTCTCGTAGCCATGCCGGCAAAGCAGCGCCTTGCGCTCCTCCATGCCGGCCGGGTTGACCGCGCCCTTGATCTTCTTCGGCAGCGCCATCGCCGTGCCGCCATTCAGCTGGCAGAACGCCACTTCCGGATGCGATTCGAAGACGCGGCCGCGCAGTTCGGGCCGCGCGATCAACAGCTGATCGATCTCGCGGATCTTGGCAAAGATGCCGAAAGCCTGGATGGAAACGCCGCGTGGCGGGTCAGAAGTCCCATCGCCACCGCGCTTGCCCTCCGGTGCGCTTCATACCAGGTCTCGACGGTGGTGAAGTCGCTGGTGTCGGCATAGAGCGCGGCGCGCGAGGGGATGGCGAACACGCTCGATTGCCGCGCGCCGAGCAGCGGCCGCACCAGCGCCTCCGGCCCGCGGCCGCCCTTGCTTGAAAACTCCGGCAGGCCGATCGGCATGTCGACGGCGATCGTGGCATCGGGCAGCGCGTCGAGCAGCGCGTGAAAACTCGGGAAGACCGAGACGGAGGGCGCGGCGTCCGCTTCGCGGTGGACGGCTATCCAGCCAGCCTTGCAGCCGTCGACGCCGGCCAGCGCGTGGCCGACCAGTTTCACGCCCGCTTGTCCCGCCCGGGATGCAGCAGATGGCGCAGCTGCACCATGGCCATTGGATGCGACAGGCTCTGGGCGTCGGTTTCGAGCTGCAGCTCGTCGCCGCCGCGCTTGGCGGTGCGGGCAAGTATCTCGTAGACGGCCGCCGTGGTCGATTGCAGCGCCTTGACCGGCGCTTGGCCGGAGAGAATCCGCGCCAGATAGACCGCCGCCGTCAGGTCGCCGAGCCCGTTCGGCGGCCTCTCGATCACACGGTGCTCCGCAAGCAGCGCCTGGCTGCCGTCGAGCAGGAAATTGCCGATGCCGCCCGCCATCATCGCCGGCGCCGAGGTCACCAGCATGGTCGAGGGTCCGGCATGAAGCGCGGCCGCCGTCACCGCCTTGATGTCGGGCAGCGGCGCGCCCGCCATCCATTCCAGCTCATAGCGGTTCGGCGTCGCGATATCCGCGATCGGCATCAATTTGTCGCGCATGGCGGCGGCCGTCGATTCCGGCACGTAGAGCCCGCCGGAATCGCCCATCACCGGGTCGCAGACGTAAAGCGCGTTCGGGGTCTTTTCCTTGACGGCGGCGACGAGCGAGGCGACGGCTTCCGCCTGGCCCGCTTCGCCGAGATAGCCCGAAAGCACGGCCCGCACCTCGCCCAGCCACGGTGCCCGCTCGAGGTCGGCCATCAGCGCCTTGAACTGGTCGAGCGGCGGCACGATGCGGGTTGCGCGGCTGTGCCCCGGATGCCAGGGCAGGATGACGGTCGGCACCGCCCAGACCGGGAAACCCAGTGTCTCCAGCGCGAACACCGCCGCGCGATTGCCGACCGAGCCGCGGGCGACATGGCTGGAGATGACGATGACCGCGCGCGGCGCGTCGGTTTTTTCTGCATTCATGAGGCTTGATTCCTAACCGCCACGCGTGGCGGCATACACCAGCCAGGCCAATAGCCCAATGGCAATGACGAAGCCGAGCGTTCGGCCAATGCGGGTTCCCCAATATTCGATGGGATCGGCGCGGTCCGTCTCGGCGGCGGTGACGCGGTCGCGCGCGTCCTTCGCCGCGCGGGCGATGAACGACGCGCCGCCTGGGGACGTCTCCTGTTGCACGCGTTCGAGGATGCGGCGCGACTCGGCCTCGTCGTCCCGGCGCTCTGCCATGGCAATTGCCCTTTCCGGCCCGCAGCTTAACTTGTTCGCGCTGCCATTCACAGTGCCTCACGGCTGAACCGGGACCGGCGTCATGCGCCGGACATTTTCTTGCGCCTGGATTGTGGTAATGCTTCGCATGCAACTTCTGTCGAGGGACCATTCATGATTACCGAGCGCCTCTCACCACCTTCCGTCTTCCGCAATCTGCCCGCCTTCCTGATGATGGCTTTCGTGCTGCCGCTGCTCGCCGGCTGCGGCTACAACACCATTCCGACCGCGGAAGAGAACGCAAGGGCGGCCTGGAGCGAGGTGCTCAACCAGTATCAGCGCCGTTCCGATCTGATCCCGAACCTGGTCGAGACGGTGAAGGGCTATGCCTCGCATGAGAAGGACACGCTCGACGCGGTCGTTCAGGCGCGCGCCAAGGCGACGCAGATCACCGTGACCCCGGAGACGCTGAAGGACCCGGACGCGCTGAAGAAGTTCCAGGATGCCCAGGCCGGACTGACCAGCGCGCTGTCGCGTCTGATCGCGGTCTCGGAAGCCTATCCCGACCTCAAGGCCAACCAGAATTTCCTCGCGCTGCAGGCGCAGCTCGAAGGCACCGAGAACCGCATCGCGGTGGCGCGGCGCGACTACATACAGGCGGTGAGGGACTACAATCTGACGCTGAAGACCTTCCCGTCCGTGCTGTGGGCGACCTTCTGGTTCCGCGGCAACGAGCCCTTCGCCAACTTCACCGTCGACGAGGACAAGATGCAGGTGCCGAAGGTCGATTTCGGCACCAGCACCACCAAGCAGGGTGGGTGAGAGCGACTTAGCTTATCGAGCCAGCCTTGAGTTCCGTCACCCCCTCTCTGTCCTGCCGGACATCTCCCCCTCAAGGGGGGAGATTGGCAGTTCCGCCGACAGCGCACAACCTGCGACGCTGACGATTGGCGAAGGCCGCGGTGACATCAAATCTCCCCCCTTGAGGGGGAGATGTCCGGCAGGACAGAGAGGGGGGCGACAGAGCGCCTACCTCTCATTGCTTGGCCTCCTTGCCAGCATCTTCTGCCTCTTCCCCCTCGCCGCCTTCGCCGCCGACCTCCCCGCGCTGACCGGCCGCGTCGTCGATAATGCCGGCATCATCGATGCCGGCACCCGCGCGGCGCTGACCCAGAAGCTCGCCGACTTCGAGACCAAGGGCTCCGACCAGATCGTCGTAGCCACCATACCCAGCCTCGGCGGGGAGGAGATCGAACCTTACGCCAACCGGCTGTTCCGCTTCTGGAAGCTCGGCCAGGCCAAGGAAAACAACGGTGTGCTGCTCCTGGTCGCGCCGAACGACCGCAAGATGCGCATCGAGGTCGGCTATGGGCTGGAAGGCACGCTGACCGACCTGCACACCAAGCTGATCATCGAGAACGACATGGTGCCAGCCTTCCGCGCCGGCGATTTCTCCGGCGGCATCACCAAGGCCGTCGACGACATGATCATGGTGCTGGAGGGCAATCCCGAGGAACTGGAGGCGCGCGGCAAGCGCAACGAGCAGGCGCCGTTCAATTCCGACGACCTGTTCTTCGCCATTTTCATCACCATCTGGGCGCTTATCTTCTTCGGCGGCATCGCGATGACGGTGCTGCCGCCGATCTTCGGCCAGAAGATCGGGCCGGGTCGCTACCGCTGGCTCGGCATGACTTTCGATCAGAACCGGCGTTCTTCCTCGGGCGGCTGGTCGTCGGGTGGCGGCGGCTGGTCGTCAGGCGGCGGTGGCTGGTCCTCGGGCGGCGGCGGATTTTCCGGCGGCGGCGGTTCGTCCGGCGGCGGCGGCTCTTCGGGAAGCTGGTGAGGCACCATGGCAACGCGACCGATCAGCGCCGAGGACCATGACCGCATCGCCGAGGCGATCCGCACGGCCGAGCTGAAGACCGACGGCGAGATCTACTGCGTCGTCGCTCGCGCCAGCGAGGGCTACTTCTTTCCGGCCGCTTTCACCACGACAATCGGCCTGTTCATCGCCAGCCTCGCCGTCGCCTACGGGCTGGAGGGCTTGTGGCTTACCATCCGGCTGCCGCATTTCGTGCTGGCGCAACTGTTGGCGCTGGCCTCGGTGTTCGCCCTGCTCTGGTCCCTGCCAGCCTTACGCATTCATTTCGTGCCGAGAAGGCTGCGCTATCAGGCCGCGCACGCCAATGCGATGAAGCAGTTCTTGGCGCGCAACGTCCACCGTACGAGCGCGCGCACCGGCGTGCTCATCTTCGTCTCCATCGCCGAGCGCTATGCCGAGGTCGTTGCCGATTCCGGCATCGACGCCAAGGTCGGCCAGCATGTCTGGGACGGCGTTGTGCGCGACCTGACCAAACATGCCGGCGACAACCGGCTGGCCGACGGCTTCGTCAAGGCTGTCGCCACGGTTGGCGCCGTGCTCGCCGAGCATTTCCCGGTCACCGAAGGCGACACCAACGAGCTCGACGATCATCTCGTCGAGATCTGACGGGTTCCCGCATTGGGATCTTGACCGGTCGGCTCTGTTGCGTCGGCAGGCGGCATGCGTTTGAGATTGGCCGAAACGCCCTTCGCGATCGTCATTCCAGGGCGGAGCAGGAGCGAAGCTCCGTCGCGTAGACCCTGGAATCCATGCCGTTACCTTCGCCAAGGCGTGCAACGGAGCAAAATTCTGCACCATCGCGGCGCTTCCAAGTCACGGAATGGATTCTATGGTCTGCGCCGCGTCGCTTCGCTCCTTGCTCCGCCATAGAATGACGAGGTTGGGAGAGCGGCTTCAACCAATCCCCGGCGTTTGCGCTGATTTCACGGAAATGAACGCCTTGCCCGCCCATACGGCTTTCGTCTGTGCGAAAGCCGCCTAAGGGCCGTGGCGGACTCTTTGCAATCGCCCGACGCGGGTTTATGGTTAACCAATCATGAACACGCTAACCATCGACATCCGGAAGGCAGAGCCGCGCGACGCGAGCGCCATCGCCGAGGTGCACCAGCAGGCTTGGCGCGGCGCCTATTCCGGCATCATCCCGCACCGCACGCTGACCTCGATGATCAACCGCCGCGGCGTCGACTGGTGGGCTAACGCGATTCGCCGCGCCGCCACCGTGTTGGTCGTCGAGATCGGCGGGACCGTCGCCGGCTATGCGACGATCGGCAAGAACCGCGCCCGCGAGCTCCGGCAGCAGGGCGAGATCTACGAGCTCTATCTGCGGCCCGAATATCAGGGCATAGGGCTCGGCAGCCGCCTGTTCAAGGCGGCCAAGGCCCGGCTCGCCGACCACGGCCTGCGCGGCCTTGTGGTATGGGCGCTGGAAGACAACCACAACGCCCTGGCCTTCTATGCCGGCAATGGCGGCCGCGATATCGCCGAAGGCGTCGAGGTCTTCGAGCAGAAGGCGCTGAAGAAGGTCGCTTTCGTCTGGAACGACTAGCGTCGCCTAAGTTACAGGCGATCACAAACTGTGCGATTCCATTAGCGTCCGGCACTATTCGACGCATTGCACCATGACGCGTCCCCCGCTATCGGTCTTTTCAATCGAAAGAGGGATTTAGCCATGCGTATCGAAGCCGTGCCGATCGGGAAGAACCCGCCCGACGACATCAACGTCATCATCGAGGTGCCGATCGGCGGCGAGCCGATCAAATACGAGATGGACAAGGAGGCCGGCACCTTGTTCGTCGATCGCTTCCTGCACACTTCCATGCGCTATCCCGGCAATTACGGCTTTGTGCCGCACACGTTGTCGGGCGACGGCGACCCGATCGACGTCCTGGTCTGCAACACCCGCGCGCTGGTGCCGGGCTGCGTCATCAATGTGCGGCCGATCGGTGTGCTGATCATGGAAGACAATGCCGGCCAGGACGAGAAGGTGATCGCCGTCCCCTCGCCCAAGCTGACGCTACGCTACGAGAACGTCACCGAATACACGCACCTGCCGGAAATCACGCGACAGCAGGTGCAGCACTTCTTCGAGCACTACAAGGATCTCGAGCCCGGCAAATGGGTCAAGATCGAGGGCTGGCACGATTCCAAGTACGCCAAGAAGATGATCGTCGACGCGATCGCGCGGGCCAAGGCCGCGAAATAGCGCGAACCTCTTGCCTCATCGGGAGATGGCCGGCGGAAGCTGTTACCGCACGGCCTTCTCGCCGCCGGCAGCCGTGATTACGCCGACGATGATCAGCCCGGTCAGCACCAGCCGCACGCCGGCGCTGACGCCGAAGGTGTTGAGCATGGTGAGCAGCAGCACCAGGAACAAGCCGGCGCCCCAGACGCCCGGCACGTTGGCCTTGCCGCCGGCGACCGAGGTGCCGCCGATGACGACGACCGCGATCGAGGCGAGCAGGTATTCGTTGCCGATATCGACATTGGCGCCGCGGAAATAACCGGCAAGCAGCGCACCGTCGATCCCGCCCAGCGCCCCGCACAGCGTGTAGGTGAGGAAGCGGATGCGGCCGACATGGACGCCGGCCAGCCAGGCGGCGCGGATGTTCTGGCCGATCGCCAGCACCGAGCGGCCGTAGATCATGCGCTGCAGCGCAAGTGCAGCGCCGATCGTGAACAGCACAGTCAGCATCGCCAGCACGGGTATGCCCAGCACCTGCCAATTGGTGAAGTCGGCGAAGCCCGGCGGCGGCTTGATCTGCAGGCCGCGGCCGTAGCTGATGTCGACCGACTGGATGATGAAGCTCGCCGACAGCGTCGCGATGATCGGCGGGATGCGCAGCGCCCATATCAAGAGATAGTTGATGGCGCCGATCGCAGCGCCCGTGGCGAGCGCGGCAAGCAGCCCGACGAGGATCATCGAATCGCTGCCGCCCATCACCTTCATGGCGACGGCGCTGGCCAGCCCGATATTGGCCGGCAGCGACAAGTCGACATTGCCGGGTCCGAGCGTGATGACGAACATCTGGCCAACGCCGACGATGACGGTGAAGACGGCGAGCGAAAGTGCTGCCGTGACCATGCCGCCGGCGCCATAGCCGCCGGTGAAGATGACCGTCGCCACCCACACGACGAGCGCGCCGGCGAAGGACCAGAGCCAGGGTTTTTCAAGCAGCGTCCGCACCGAGGTCATCGCTACCGCTCCCTGCGGCTGATCAGCACGCGCGCCGCCAGCACGATGATCAGGATCGCGCCATTGGCAGCGACCTGCCAGTCGGGCGGGATGTGCATGAAGGTCAAAAGCGGTGAGGCCGCGAGCGCCAGCGTCAAAGCGCCGAGCACCGCGCCGATCGGTGACACGCGCCCGCCGACGAACTCGCCGCCGCCAAGGATGACGCCGGCGATCGAGAGTAGCGTGTAGCCATTGCCGATATTGGCGTCGGCCGACGTGGTGATGCCGATCAGCGCCATGCCCGACAGAGCGCCGAACAGGCCGGTCAGCGCAAAGAGCACGATTTTGGTTTTGAGCAGCGACCAGCCGGCGCGTCTCAACGCCGCGGCATTGCCGCCGGAGCCGCGCAGGATGACGCCGTAGGAGGTGCGCATCAGGCCGAAATGCACGACTGCGGCGATGATCAGCGCGGCAAGGATCGGGAACGGGATATAGGGCGGTTTGAAGGACATGATCGACAGCAGCCAGTCCGGCGCCTTGCCGCCGGGCTTGGGCAGGACGAGGATGGCAAGCCCCTGCCAGACAAAGCTCATGCCGAGCGTCACCACGATCGACGGCAAGTTGCGCAGATGGATCAGCGCGCCGAGCAAGGCGTAGACACCGATCGAACCCAGCAGCACGAGTATGCCCAGCAGCGGCGCGTCGCGCAGCCAGGTCGCGGTGACGCAGCCGACGAAACCGACGAAGGTGCCTATCGACAGGTCCAGCTCGTTGCCGGCGATGACGAACATCTGCGCGATCGTCGCCAGCGCGATCGGGATCGCCAGATTGAGCATCAGGTTGAAGCCGAAATAGCTGATGGCGCGCGGATTGAGCCAGGCAATCGCCATCAGCACCAGCGCCAGCGACAAAGCCGGCAAAAGACCGCGCAGCAGGCGGGCCCTGGCGGCGCTGCCGCGCTGCGAGGATTTCGGGAGCGTTCCGGGAGCGATCGCGGTCATGTCAGGCCGCATCGCCGAACGAGGACTGGATGATCTTTTCCTCCGTCAGCTCGTCGCGCCCAAGATTGGCGACGATACGGCCGTTCTTGAAGACATAGACATGGTCGCAATTGTCGAGCTCCTCGGTCTCGGTGGTGTACCAGAGGAAGGTGCGGCCCTTGGCGGCCTCCTCGCGCACGAGGTCGTAGACTTCGAGCTTGGTGCCGATGTCGACGCCGCGCATCGGATCGTCCATCAGCACGATCTCGGCGTCGGAGCCTAGCGCGCGGGCAAACAGCGCCTTCTGCTGGTTGCCGCCCGACAGCGAATAGATGTTGTTGTCCATGTCCGGCGTTCGGATGCCGATCTTCTTCTTCCAGAATTCGGCGAGCTCGGCCTCGCGCTGCGGCGAGATCAAAAGGCCGTTCCGCAGTTTAGCCAGCGAGCGGATGCCGATATTCTGCGCGATCGACCATTGCGAAAAGATGCCGTCCGACTGGCGGTCACCCGCGACCAGCGCCACGGGCGCCGTCACTTCGATGCCGGTCCTGGCGCGGGCGGCTGCCGAGAAGATCGCCAGCAAAAGGTCGGTCTGGCCATGGCCGGCAAGCCCTGCGAGGCCGATGATCTCGCCGGCCCGGGCGACAAGCTCCTTGCCGTCCTGCTGCCTGGCCGGGCGCGCCCGCACCTTGAGCGCGCCAGGCTCGGTCTGGCGGGCCTCGGCGGCGACCTTGTGATGGCCTTCGGCGCCGCCCATGGCGGCGACCAGCTTGTCGCGGTCGAAGGCATCGGCGCCATCGGCCGCGACCACCTTGCCGTCGCGCATCACCACGATGCGGTCGGCGTTCTGCAGCACCTCGCCCAGAACATGCGAGATCAGGATGCAGCTGCCGCCCTGCTCGACGAAGCGGCGGACGAAGGAAAGCAGCTGGCCGGCGGTGTGCGCGTCAAGCGACGAGGTCGGCTCGTCGAGGATGACCAGATGCAGCGGCTCGCGCGTCAGCGTGAAGGCGCGCGCCACCTCGACCATCTGCCGCCTTCCGATCGACAGGTCGCCGGCGATGTCGTCCGCCGAAATACCGTGGTCCGGAAAGATCTCGTCGAGCTTGGCGCGGATGAGGTCGGCGGCCCTGCGCCGCCAGCCGAAACCGGCGAGCGAGGGATGATTGATGCGCGTGTTCTCGGCGATGCTGAGATTGGGGCAGAGCGACAGCTCCTGGAACACGCAGCGTATGCCGAGTTCCAGCGCGCGCGCCACGGAATAGCTCGCCTCCTGATTGCCGCGCACCGCGATCTGTCCGCCATCCGGCCGCAGCGTGCCGGCCACCATATGCATGAGCGTCGACTTGCCGGCGCCGTTATGCCCGACCAGCCCGACGCATTCGCCGGCGCCGACATGGAAGTCGACGCCGTTTAGAGCCCGAACGGCGCCGAAACGTTTTTCGGCGCCGTTCAGCCTGACGATGTCGGTGTTTGCCTTGAGCATGCTCAACGATACCCGGCTGGCGATGCGGCTGGCAAATTCACGCCGCCATTACTTGATGTTGGCCTTGATCGCCGCGATAGCCTCTTCCTGCGTGTATTCGTGCGTGGCGACGCCGCCTTCCTTGATCTTCGGCAGCGCGGCCTCGAAATCGTCCTGGGTGAAGGCGAGATAGGGCACCAGCAGGTCGTGCGGAATGTCCTTGCGTCCGTCGAGCACCTGCTGCGCCACCCAGAAGGCCAGCGTCGACACGCCGGGCGCGATCGAGGCCGACCAGGTCTTGTAGCCGTCCTTCTCCTTCTGCTCCTTCCACCACTTCAGCTCGTCCTGGCGGTTGCCCATGATGATGGTCGGGCGCGGCTTGCCCGCCGCCGCGAAGGCTTGCGCCGCGCCATAGCCGTCGCCGCCCTGGTCGACGATGCCGACGACGTCGGGGAGCGAAGGCAGGATGGTCGCCACCGCCTTCTGCGCCGTCGTCTGGTCCCAGTCGCCGGTCACCGAGCCGACGATCTTGAACTCGGGATGCGCGGCTACGCCCTCGAGGATGCCGGCATGGATGGCATCGTCGATCGAAGTGCCGGCCAGACCGCGGATTTCCAGCAGATTGCCGCCCTTGGGCTGGAACTTGGCCATCTGCTCGACTTCCTGCTTGCCCATGTCCTTGAAGTCGACGACAACCCGATAGGCGCAGGGCTCGGTCACGATGCCGTCAAAGGAGACGACGACGATGCCGGCATCGCAGGCCTGCTTGATGGCGCCGTTCAGCGCGTCGGGCGAGGCGGCGTTGATGACGATGGCGTCATAGCCCTGCAGGATCAGGTTCTGCACCTGGGCGGCTTGTGTGGGCACTTCCTTGTCGGCGGTGGTGAAGACATCCGCCGCGGCGACGATCTTGTCCTCGACCGCCTTCTTGGTGACGATGCCGTAACTGTCGAGCATCGCCTGGCGCCACGAATTGCCGGCGTAATTGTTGGAAAAGGCGATCTTCTTGCCGCTGGTGTCGGCAAGCGCGGTGCCCGAGGCGAGCATCGCCGCGAGTGCACCCAATACGAGCAGTTTCTTCATGTCGGTTCCTCCCGAGGTTGCTGATCTTGACGAATGGCCGTGACGTGTAGCGCCTGTTTTTTATCTATTGTCAGACAAATTTCGAGGAACTGCAAGCTGTCAACGGCAAAGCTTGATGGGCCACCGATCAACTTGCGGTGCGACGATTGAAAAGCCTCCCGCTGATGGTCTAGGAACGCGGCGGAAGAGAGGTTTGGATGGCAGTAACGCCGACCGTTGCCAAAGGCGCGCCCGGGATTCCGGCGCGCTGGACATCAAGCGCCAAGAGCGGCGTCGGCACCGCCCTTTCGGCAAGGAGCCCGCTCTGGTTCACCACCAGTCACGGCATCTTGAACGAGATTTATTATCCGCGCCTCGACAGCACCTGCACGCGCGACCTGGGGCTGATCGTCACCGGTCCGGGTGGCTATTTTTCCGAAGAGAAGCGCGATGCCGCCCATGCCGTCGAACCGTTCGAGGACGGGGTGCCTGGCTACCGACTGACCAACACCGCATCCGACGGCGCGTACAAGATCGAGAAGCGAATCGTTACGGATTCGAAACGACCCGTTCTGCTGCAGGAAATCAGCTTCATTGCGCTCAAGGGAGCAGCGGCAAACTATCGCGTCTACGCGCTGCTCGCGCCGCATCTCGTCAATGCCGGCATGGGCAACACGGCCTGGATCGGCGAGCACAAGGGACAGCGTCTTCTCTTTGCCACCGGTCGCGGCGTCTCGCTGGCGCTTGCTTCATCCTTGCCCTGGGGCGCCTGCTCGGCCGGCTATGTCGGCTTTTCCGACGGCTGGCGGCAACTGCATGACAGCGGGGCGCTCGATCCTTCCTGCCAGGTAGCGGAGAACGGAAATGTGGCTCTTACCGGCGAGATCGGCTTTTCGGCCGGCAAGACGGTTGCGCTGCTGGCGCTCGGCTTCGGCGCTTCGCCACAGGAAGCCGCCGACCTTGCGCTTGCAAGCCTGAAACAAGGTTTCGAGCCCGCCGCGAAAACCTATGTCGAGAACTGGCGGACATTCCAGGCAAGGCTGGAAAAACTCGACCGCCGCGCCGCCTCCGGTCTGAACTCCTACCGCGCCAGCACGGCGGTGCTGGCGACACACCTGTCGGTCGCCAGGCCCGGCGCCGCGGTAGCCAGCCTGTCGATCCCCTGGGGCTTCAACAAGGGCGACGACGACCTCGGCGGCTATCACCTCGTCTGGCCGCGCGACCTGGTCGAGACGGCGGGCGGCTTCCTTGCCGCCGGCGACGGAAAACAGGCGCTGCAGATCCTCGCCTATCTTCGCTCGATCCAGCAACCGGACGGCCACTGGCCGCAGAATGTCTGGTCCGACGGCACCGCCTATTGGCCGGGCATCCAGATGGACGAATGCGCCTTCCCCTGCTGCTCGCCGACGCTCTGCGCCGCGCCGGCCATCTGCCGAAGCCGAAGCTCGTCGATTTCCTGGCCATGATCGAGAACGCGGCCGCCTATGTCGTGCGCAACGGCCCGGTCACCGGCGAGGACCGCTGGGAGGAGGATGCCGGCTACAGCCCCTTCACCCTGGCCGTGGAGATAGCGGGCCTGCTTGCCGCCGCCGACATGCTCGATGCCTGCGGCAAAAATGAGCCGACGAACTATCTGCGCGAGACCGCCGATTGCTGGAACGACCAGATCGAGCGCTGGACCTATGTGACCGGCACGGAGGCGGGCGCCAAAGCGGGTGTCGAAGGCTACTACGTCCGCATCGCCCCGCCAGACGACGGCGGCGCCGCCTCGCCGAAGGACGGCTTCGTGCCGATCAAGAACCGGCCGCCGGCCGATACCGACAGGCCGGCCGAAGCGATCATCAGCCCGGACGCTTTGGCGCTGGTGCGTTTCGGGCTCAGAGCCGCGGACGACCCGCGCATCCTGAACACCGTCAAGGCCATCGACGCCGAGCTGCGCTGCGACCTGCCGCAAGGGCCGCTCTGGTACCGCTATAGCGGCGACGGCTACGGCGAGCATGAGGACGGCGCGCCCTTCGACGGCACCGGCCAGGGACGGCCATGGCCGTTGCTTGCCGGCGAGCGCGCCCATTACGAGCTGGCCGCCGGCCGCAAGGACAGAGCGGCGCAGCTGCTGGAGACATTCGAACGCTCGGCGGGCGTGGGTGGCCTTCTGCCCGAGCAGGTCTGGGATCGCCCCGACACGCCGGACCGCGAGCTGTGGCTGGGCAAGCCGTCCGGCAGCGCCATGCCGCTGGTCTGGGCGCATGCCGAGCACATCAAGCTGTTGCGCTCGCTGCGCGACGGCGCCGTCTTCGACCTGCCGCCGCAGGGCGTCGAACGCTACATCAAGGGCAAGACGGTCTCGCCGCTGCGGACATGGCGCTTCAACAACAAGATCCGCTCCATCCCGCCGGCAAGCTGTTGCGCGTCGAGCTGTCGGCGCCCGGCGTCGTCCATTGGAGCAGCGACAAATGGCTGACGGTGCAGGACAGCAGGACGGCCGAAAATGCGTTCGGCATCCATCTGGTGGATTTGCCCGTTAACCGCCTGCAACAGGGAACCACCATCGTCTTCACTTTTTTCTGGCCGGAAGCGATGCGTTGGGAGAATGTCGACTTTACCGTCGCGATCGACCAACCAAACGGCCAGTGAATTCTTCTTTCCTCAAGCAATCGGGATGAAACCATGCAGATCGGAATGATGGGGCTGGGCAGGATGGGCGCCAATATGGTGCGGCGTCTGATGCGCGACGGCCATGAATGCGTCGTCTACGACATCAATTCGGCAAGCGTCGCCGGCATGGTCAAGGACGGCGCCATTGGCGCCGCCTCGCTGGAAGAGTTCGTAGGCAAGCTCGCCAAGCCGCGCTGCGCCTGGCTGATGCTGCCGGCCGCGATCACCGGCAGGATCGTCGACCAGGTGGCGGCGCTGATGGAGCCGGGCGACATCATCATCGACGGCGGCAATTCCTACTACCACGATGCCGTCGACCAGGCGGCGAAGCTGGCGGTGAAGGGCATCAACTTCGTCGATGTCGGCACCAGCGGCGGCGTCTGGGGGCTCGAACGCGGCTACTGCCTGATGATCGGCGGCCCGGACGAAGCGGTAAGGCATCTCGATTCGGTCTTTGCCACGCTGGCGCCGGGACCGGACGCCGGAGCCAATCCCTCGAAGGCCGACGGAACGGCGGCTTTCGGCTATCTCCATTGCGGCCCGAGCGGCGCCGGCCACTTCGTTAAGATGGTGCATAACGGCATCGAATATGGCGTCATGGCCGCCTATGCCGAGGGCATGAACATCCTGAAATCGGCCAATGCCGGCAAAAGGCAGCGCACCGCCGATGCCGAGACGAGCCCGCTCGAGAACCCGCAATACTACCAGTTCGACATCGACCTGCCCCAGGTCGCCGAGGTTTGGCGGCATGGCAGCGTCATCGGTTCCTGGCTGCTCGATCTCACCGCCGGCGCGCTGAAGAGCGATCCGGCACTCGCCCAGTTCGGCGGCCGCGTCTCCGACTCCGGCGAGGGACGCTGGACGCTGAAGGCGGCGATCGACACCGGCGTGCCGGCGCCGGTGCTGTCCTCGGCGCTGTTCGACCGCTTCTCCTCGCAGGGCGAATCGCAATTCGCCGACAAGCTCCTGTCCGCCATGCGCTATGCCTTCGGCGGCCATGTCGAAAAGCCGAAGACCGGCGCGTGAGGGGAGAGACGGCATGAGCCAGGAGAGGTCCGACACGCTGGTGCTTTTCGGAGCGACCGGCGACCTTGCGCACAAGAAGATATTCCCGGCGCTCTACCAGATGGTCGCCAAGGGAACATTGGCCGAGCCGGTGATCGGCGTTGCCTTCGACCCTTGGGAGCTGCCCAAGCTGGTCGACCGCGCCCGCGACGGCATCGTCACCGCGCTGGGCGGCATCGACGACATGGTCTTTGCCAAGCTCGCCTCGCAGCTGCGCTATGTCAGCGGCGACTACCGCGACGGCGCCACCTTCGAGAAGCTGAGGACGGCGCTGGGTCCGGCGCAACACCCGCTGCACTATATGGCCGTGCCGCCGACGATGTTCGAGACCGTCGTGCAGGGGTTGGAGCAGTCCGGCACCGCGCACGGCGCGCGGCTGATGATCGAAAAACCCTTCGGCCACGACCTGCAGTCGGCGCGCTGGCTGAACCGGGTGCTGCATCTGGTGTTCGACGAGCAGTCGATCTTCCGTATCGACCACTATCTCGGCAAGGAAGCGATCCAGAACCTGCTCTATTTCCGCTTCGCCAACTCCTTCCTCGAGCCGATCTGGAACCGCAACTTCGTCGAGAGCGTGCAGATCACCATGGCCGAGGATTTCGGCATCGAGGGCCGCGGCAAATTCTATGACGATGTCGGCTGCATCCGCGACGTGATCGAGAACCATTTGCTCAACATCCTGCTTCTACTCGCCATGGAGCCACCGGTCGGCCGCTCGGCCGACGACCTGATCGACGAGAAGGTGCAGGTGCTGCGCGCGATCCGCACGCTGACCAGGGACGACGTCGTGCGCGGCCAGTTCGACGGCTATCTGGCCGAGCCGGGCGTCAGGCCCAACTCGCCGGTGGAGACCTTCGCCGCCGTGCGCTTCTTCGTCGACACCTGGCGCTGGCGCGACGTGCCCTTCTTCATCCGTGCCGGCAAGAACATGCCGGTGCACGCCACCGAGGTGATCGTGCGGCTGAAGCGGCCACCGCTCGACGTCTTCGATCCTATCAAGCCGGACGACGCCAATTACGTGCGCTTCCGCATCGACCCGCAGGTGGCGATCTCGATCGGCGCGCAGCGCAAGAGGGCCGGCGACGACATGATCGGCGAGCAGGTGGAACTCACCGCGCTCGACGACTCCAAGGGCGACATGCCGCCTTACGAAAGGCTGATCGGCGACGCCATGAACGGCAATGGCCAGCTGTTCACGCGCCAGGACGCCGCCGAGCTTGCCTGGCGCATCGTCGGGCCGGTGCTCGGCGACACCACTCCGCCGGCGATCTATGCGCCCAAGACCTGGGGGCCGGCCGATGCCATGAAAGGCTTCGGCCCGCCCGATGGCTGGATCAATCCGACCAGATAACTTCCGGGGAGGAGGGAATGGCGAAGGCAGCAAAGACCGCCGCGACGGGCAGCGATCCGATCGTGCTCAGCATCGATGTCGGCGGCTCGCATGTGAAGATCCTCACCAGCGCCGGCGGCGAGATGCGCCGCGTTCCGTCCGGCCCGAGCCTGACCCCCGACCAAGTCGTCGCTTCGGTCGGGAAACTGGCGGAGGGCCTGACCTACGACTTGATCTCGATGGGCTTTCCCGGCCCTGTAAGGGACAACAAGCCCTCGCTCGATCCCTTCAATCTCGGCAAGGGCTGGAACGGCTATGATTTCACCGCCGCCTTCGGCAAGCCGGTGAAACTCGTCAACGACGCCTTGATGCAGGCGATCGGCAGCTATGACGGGGGCCGCATGCTGTTCCTCGGCCTCGGCACGGGCCTGGGCGCCGCCATGATCATCAGGAATGTCGGCCAGCCGATGGAGCTTGCCCATCTGCCCTACAGGAAGGGCGCGACTTTCGAGGACTATATCGGCGAGCGCGGCCTGGTGAAGCACGGGAAGAAGAAGTGGCGCAAATACGTTTTCGACGTCGTGGGCAGGCTTCGCGCCGCCTTGCAGCCGGACTATGTCGTGATCGGCGGCGGCAATGTCGACAAGCTGGATGAATTGCCTGAAAAATCCCGGCGCGGCGACAACACTCGCGCTTTCGAGGGTGGATTTCGTCTATGGCGCGACAAGGCGCTGATCGTCTGATATTGTTACATTTCAGTATAATTGTTCAAAACAGCGTGTATTGATGCGACAAACGTTGCGTCGCGCAGATTTGCCGACTAGGAATTCGCCGGCCTGCGGCCCCTGCGGCTTTCGAATTCGCCAACAACGCTGGCAGCGCTTTGATATTACACACCGCGAAGCCGGATCGGTTTCGCGGCCTTGCGGTAGAAATGGAGGGACTACGTGGACGAAGACACCAGCACAGCCAAGGAAGTCGATCTGCTCGAGCTCACCGCTCACATCGTATCGGCCTATGTCGCGAAAAACCGCCTGCCCGCTTCGGACCTGGGCGGGCTGATCGCCAGCGTCGCCTCATCGATCGGCGGGATCAGCCAGCCGGCGGAACCCGCGGCGCCCCCGCCGACCCCCGCCGTCAATCCCAGGCGCTCGGTGACGCCGGACTACATCATCTGCCTCGAAGACGGGAAGAAGTTCAAATCGCTGAAGCGCCATATCGGCGTGCATTTCGGCCTGACGCCCGAAGCCTACCGCGCCAAATGGGGCTTGCCGGCCGACTATCCGATGGTCGCTCCCAACTATGCGGCCTCGCGCTCGCAGCTGGCCAAGTCTATCGGCCTCGGCCGCAAGGCGGAACCGGAACCGGCGAAGCCCGCCCGGGGTAGGAAGGCCAAGGCGAGCGCTTGAAATAGCGCGCCTGCACCAATGATTTGAGGAAGCCTGCCGAGGAATCCGCCTTGGCAGGCTTCCTGCTTTTGTGGCTTGGTTGCTACCTGAGATTGGGTGGAGGGGGCCATGAACTACGCCAGGATGCTGATCGAGAAGGAAGCGCCGGAGGAATACGGCTACGACCGCATCCGCTACAATCTCTCCGAAAGCTCGATCGCCGACCAGAAACTCTCCGACATCGGCCTGACGCTGCCCGACCTCACCTTGTTCTATGGCGAGCATCGCGGCGACAAGGACCTGCGCGCGCTGATCGCCGCGCAGGACGAGGGCCTTTCCCCCGCCGATGTGCTGGTGACGGCGGGCGCGGCCGGCGCGCTGTTCATCATCGCCACCGCGCTGCTGTCGCCCGGCGACCATCTTGTGGTCGTGCGGCCGAACTACGCCACCAACATCGAGACACCGAAGGCGATCGGCTGCGCCATCTCTTATGTCGATCTCGATTTCGACCAAAGCTTCGCCGTCGACATCGGACGCGTGAAGGCGGAGCTGCGGCCGAACACCAGACTGATCAGCGTCACCTGCCCGCACAATCCGACCGGCACGATGATGACACGCGGCGATCTCGACGCGCTGATCGCGCTTGCCGAACATCGCAAATGCCGCCTGCTGGTCGACGAGACCTATCGCGATCTCTCCTACGGCGAGCGCCTGCCGGCGGCGGCCTCGCTCAGCCCCAGCGCCATCAGCGTCTGCTCCCTGTCCAAGGCCTTCGGCATCCCGGGCATCCGCATCGGCTGGCTGGTGACCCGCGATCCGCAACTGCAGGAAACCTTCCTTGCCGCCAAGGAGCAGATCGGCATCTGCGGCAGCGTCATCGACGAGGCGATCGCCCGCGCGACCCTCGAACGCCGTGACGCCTTCTTGGCCTCGTTGCTCCCCGAGATGGCCAGGCGCCGCGACATCGTGCAGGCCTGGATCGACGGCGAGACGCTGGTCGACTGGGTGCGGCCGCAGGGCGGCGTCGTCGGCTTCCCGCGGCTCAACGTCGACGCGGGTTTCGACCTCGATCGCTTCTACGCCAGGCTGCTGGAGGAGCACGGCACCTATGTCGGCCCCGGCCACTGGTTCGAGATGCCGAAGCGCTTCTTCCGCCTCGGCTTCGGCTGGCCGACGGAAGCGGAGCTGCGCGGCGGGCTGGCGGCCATCTCGGCCGCGTTGCGGAGCTGAGCCGCCATCCGGGCAAAGATTCGATTTTCTTTGATCCAGCGCGGATTTTTGCGCGCATGGCAGGACGAACTGAGCTAAAGGGTTCTGGCCGGACCAGCGCCCACCGTGCCCCGCCGGCCATTGTCGCAACGGGGCCCTCGAACCATGACAGCCGAAGCAACGTCACCAGACCAGCGTTACGCCGCGTTCCGGCACCGCCCGTTCCTCAGCTACTGGACGGCGCGTTTCCTCACCACCTTCGCCACGATGATCGTGTCCGTCGCGGTCGGCTGGCAGGTCTACGACCTGACCCGCGACCCGTTCGATCTCGGCATTGTCGGCATCGTCCAGTTCCTGCCTTCGCTGCTTCTGGTCCTGGTCACCGGGGTGGTCGCCGACCGCTTCGGCCGCCGGCTGATCATGACGGTGGCGACGCTGGTCGAAGCCGGCTGCGCGCTGGCCCTGCTGCTTCTGACGCTGCGCGGCCTTCATGGCCCGCTGCCGATCTTCATCGTGCTGGTGATGTTCGGCATAGCACGGGCCTTCTACGGACCGGCTTCGTCCTCGCTCTTCGCCAATCTCGTGCCGCAGGAAGACTTCGCCAACGCCATCGCCTGGAACTCGTCGGCCTGGCAGACGGCGACCATCGTCGGCCCGGTCGCCGGCGGCCTGCTCTACGGCGTTTCGGCGGAAGCCGCCTACGCCACCGCCGCCGTGCTGATGCTCGCCGCCGCGGTGCTGATCTTCACCATTCCCAAGCCCGCCCAGCAGACGGCAACCGACAAGCCGACGATGCAGACGCTGTTTGCCGGCTTCGGCTATATCTGGAGCGAGAAGATCGTGCTCGGCGCGATCTCGCTCGACCTCTTCGCCGTGCTCCTGTCGGGCGCCTCGGCGCTGCTGCCGGTCTATGCGCGCGATATCCTGGAGCTCGGCCCCTGGGGCCTCGGCCTGCTGCGCTCGGCGCCCGGCATCGGCGCCATCTGCGTCGCCGTCTGGCTTGCCGGTCACCCGATCCGTGACCATGCCGGCAAGATCATGCTGGGCTTCGTCGCCCTGTTCGGCGCCTTCACCGTGCTGTTCGGCGTGTCGACCATCACCTGGCTGTCGATCGCGGCGCTGGCCCTGCTCGGCGCCACCGACATGTTCAGCGTCTATATCCGCGAGACGCTGATCCAGCTCTGGACGCCCGACGAGGTGCGCGGCCGCGTCAACGCCGTCAACCAGGTCTTCGTCGGCGCCTCCAACGAGGTCGGCGAATTCCGCGCCGGCACGATGGCGGCGCTGATCGGCACGGTCCCCGCCGTGGTGATCGGCGGCATCGGCGCCATCGCGGTCGCGGGCTTGTGGGCCTGGCTGTTCCCGGCGCTGCGGCAGGTGACGCACTTGAACAGCCGCGAGTGATCGCGCCCTGTATCTAAGCCGCCAAATCCGACGCTAGAGCGTTTCACCGTTTCACGGAAACGGCGATCCGCTCTATCCCTTTGTTTTTACGCAATTTCGGACGGAAAACCGCTCACACTTTTCCTAGAATTGCTCTATGGCCAATCAGACTGCGCCGTCGGTCAACGAGACGGGTCGCGAGCAGACCTACTCCGAGAAGCTCACGCTCACGCCGCGCTGGCGAAAATAGGCCTGCATCAACTTGCGGCCGGCGCGGTTGTTCTGCACCAGCCTGGTTGGATCGAAAACCGCCTGTTTCTTCCCCTCTCGTCCCAGTGCCGCCTTGAGCGCCGCGATATGCGCATCGAGGTCGGCATTGTCCGCTCGGAGTGAGGCATAGATATTTTCGGTCGCCTCGGCCAAGGTCAGTTCGCTCACAGTGTCGTCCTTTTGATTGATCGGGCGGCGCCTTAGCACAGATTCGCCGCTCGTCGATACCAATGAGATTGTCAGTGCAAAGGCGCCGCCGGTTGGGCCGCAACTTGATCGAGCGCCAGCCACCGGATTCGACGTTTGCCGCTATCCACATCCGCCGGCAGCCAACATCCGGCAGAGGACCGCGTTCGAGTCCGTGGTGAGTCCCCGGCGCGACCACGATGCCTCCCCGCACGCGATTGCTCGGAGTTGACGCAAGTCAAAGCCACGCCTCCTGGGAGAAGGTTATACCTCCCCACGAACGCACGCAGGGCAGTACGGCAAAATGGAGGCAATGATGTCGGATCAGAGCAGCATGCATGCCTATCTGAATTGGACCAAGCAACGGATCGACGAGATGGACGCCATCTTGGCATCGCTGGAAGCCAAGGTGGGCCAAGTGAAGGTCGACTCGAAGGCCGATGCCGATCGAATTGTCGCCGACCTCAGGAAGCGGCGCGACGAATTTGAGGCCGGCGCGAAGGCCCAAGCAAAAGCAGGACAAGCTGCTGTCCGGGAGAACACAGCCAAGTTGGAATCGCAGTGGCGTCGTTTCGAGACAGAGGTCAACACGTATTTCGAGATGGTCGGCAAACAGGCGGAGCAGCAAAAGGCGACATTCCTCCAGGCTGCCGCAGCGCAGGCTAAGGCTTGGCGCGCGACGGCCGAGGCATTCCACAACGAAGCTGGGAAAGCCGTGACCGCGAGGCGCGCCGACATCGACGCGGCGGTAATCAAGATGAAGGCCGACGCCGCGGAGGCCGAGGCGCGGCTGCATAAGCTGACGCAGGCAGGAGGAGAATCCTGGGCGGCGCTGAGCGCGGCGCTGGCCGAATCGCGCCAAGCATTCGATCGAGCAAATCAAAAGGCCGGCGATGCCCTGAAGGGCGGTGCGCAGACCAAATCCGAGTCATCGACCTGAATTCGGGCAAGGTTACTTCGGGAAGGTAACGACGTGAGCACAGATGCCGTAATCTCCCGCGAGTTGAAATCGCTGCAAGAGGCGGTGGCGCTCTTGCAACAGCAGCGAGCGGCCGCAGCCGCCCCGACAGACAATGTTGCCACCGGTGCCGAACCGGTCCACACAGCCGAAGATGACCACACAGCCGAAGGCGAAGAATGGCACGCCGACTTGCGCGCGCTCGCGGACGAGGTCACCGGGTTCTTTGAGGAAGCAGAGAAGAACATTTCGCAACATCCGACGTCGAGCGTCGTCGGCGCGCTGCTTGTCGGAATACTGATCGGGCGCCTGCTCGGAAGGCACTGAGGGACGAAGCGTGATTGATCATCTTGTTCGCGACCTGCAGGTGTTGAAAAAAGCCGATCTTCTGATCGGGAAGATTTGGCTGGACATTCTGCTGCGTCGGGCCGGTCTGATTGCCTTCTCTGGCCTCATTGCAGTGTTCGGGCTGGGGATGGTCAACATCGCCGGCTTCTACGCCCTGCAGGTGTCCATCGGCCAAGCATGGGCGGCCGCCGCCGTCGCCCTGATCGACATTGTGATCGCCGCCATCGTGCTGCTTCTCGCCAGCAAGTCCAGGCCCGGACCGGAACTCGAACTCGCCTTCGAAGTCCGAAAAATGGCTGTCGACTCCATCGAAGCGGACGCGCGTGACCTGAAACTTACCATCGAGGCAGTCGGTCAGGAACTCAAGAACGTCAGGGCGAACATAACCGAACTCGCGCACAATCCGCTGGATGTCGCTGCGCGAAAACTGCTCGTCCCCGCGGTCCTGTCAATGCTGAAGGGAATGCGATCCAGGAAGGAGCAGGCCTGACGATAAACGCCTGCTCAATCCCAACGGCAGATGCGGCATAAGTTGTCTTCGGGCAAACTCGGCCGTTCGACGCAATTTGGCCCCCGTCCTACCCCGCCGCCGGCCGACCAAAAATCAGCCCCAAAAACTCGGCTAACCAGCGCTTGAGGTGCATGTCCCAGATCAGTCGGCCGCCGAGATGGTCGCGGCCGGGCTGGGCGCCGGGGAGCTCGAAGCGATGCGCGCCGCGCACCACCCAGCGATGCATCATTATCCGGGTCAGCTCGCCATGGAACTGGATACCCCAGGCGTTCTCGCCGTAACGAAACGCCTGGTTGGGATAGGTTTCCGCCGTCGCCAGCAGCGTCGCTTCCTTGGGCAGCGAAAAGCCCTCGCGGTGGAACTGGTAGACCATTTCCGGCCAGTGCAGCAGCTGCTTGCCGGCCTCGGTCGCCTTCAGCGGATACCAGCCGATCTCGACCAGCCCATCGCCATGGCCCTCGACCTTGCCGCCCAAATGGTTGGCGAGCATCTGCGCGCCGAGGCAGATACCGAGGAACGGCCGGTTTTCCTTCAGCGGGATTTGCAGCCAGTCGGTTTCGCGGCGGACGAACTCGTCCTCGTCATTGGCGCTCATCGGCCCGCCGAACACCACCGCGCCGGCATGATCATCCAGCGTGCAGGGCAATTCGTCGCCCAATGGCGGCCTGCGGATGTCGAGATCGAAACCTTCTTCCAGCAGCATATGGCCGACGCGGCCGGGGCTCGACGTCTCCTGATGCAGCACGATCAGGATTTTTGGTCTCGGCCTCGGTCTGGGTGGCATGGAAGGCGATGCGTCCCGTTATTCGTCGCTCGACTTGCCCCGCGCGCCGGGCACCTGCGCCGCCGCCTTGCGGCGCGCCTCGATGCGGTCACGGCGCTCGACGCCGATCAGCTCGGCGACCCGCCAGACGGTGTTGTCCTCCAGCTCGTCAAGCTCGCCGTCGGCATAGACAATTTCCCACATCAGGCCGATGAAGGCCTTGCGCGCCTCGGCGTCGAGATCGCGCTTCAGGATGCTGGTGAAGGCGTAGAGGTCGATCGCCTCATTGTCTGCGCGCTCGCCTGCGGCCGCCAGCGCGTCGAGCTCCTCGCCGCTCACCGAATAGGTCTCGGCCAGGATCTGCTTGAAGCGCTCCCATTCGACGTCCTGGCGCACGCCGTCGGCGTTCATCACATGGTAGAGCAGCGCCGAAGCCGCGACGCGCGGATCGTCGGCGCTCGGCTTGGCCTCGCCGCCTCCCGGCAGGTCCCTCAGGAAGGCCAATACGCGCTCGAACATCGATGTTTTTTCCCTGCCCGCCAAAACCCTACCTCAGAACAAACGAAACCGGCGCGGCGATTTTTCCGCTTCCTCTTCCGGCGCGACACCCGGATCGTCGGGCAGAGGCGGTAATTCCGAACCCCGCCCGGCGGTTTCAGCTTCGCTGACATCTTCCGTAACAGCCGCGTCCTTCTCGCCGCCATTCGCCGGCAAGGGCTTCTCGACAGGCGCGTCCGCAACAATGTCGATCGCCTTTTCAGCGGGTGCTGCGGCGGGCGGCGCAGCTGTGATCGCCGGCACCGCGGCGTCCGTCTCGCTGTCGATCAGCTGGCCGAGCCGCTCCATCGGCGCGCGCCAGGTGAAGGCGTCGAGCTTGCCGGTGACCGGCGACACCGGCGCCCAGCGCTCGGAGATGACGCCGTCCGCCACCCAGGCCGGATCGCGCGGCGCACGTACGGCTTTGGACAGCAGCTGCCTAACCTTGCCCTGGTCTCCGGTCTCGGCCTCCTCGATATCGGCGAGCAGAAGATAGGCGCCCTCGCGGCGATCCATGCGGATCGCGGCCTCCGCTTCGCGCCGCGCGGTGGCGAAATCCTGCGCGTCGAGCGCCGCCCGAGCCACGGCCATCGATGACTCGGCGTGGTTCCTCTTCAATTCCTGCAGTTTCCTCGCCCGGTTGAGACGGTCGAGCACGGCGTCGCCCGGCCTCGCATGCGTGTAGAGCTCGGCAATGTCGGGATGCGGCTCGGCCTTCCAGGCGGCTTCCAGGATCTTGGAGCCCTTGCGCACGTCGTTTTGCCGGATAACCAGATCGGCGGCGATCACCGCGGCCGGCGCGAAATCGGGAGCCAGCTTGTTGGCTTCGAGCGCCGCGGTGCGGGCCGCGTTCGGGTCGCTGTCGACAAGCGCCTGCGCCTTGGCTGTCAGCAGCACGGCGCGACGGCGGTTGGCCACGTCGCGTTCGATCTGCCTTGTCGATTTCTGTGCCTCGACCAGCTTCAGCGCGCCGTCCCAGTCGCCACGTTCGGTCAGTTCCTCGAGCGTCGACTCCGCCGCCCAGGCGAGCTGCGGCGCCACCGCCGCCGCGCGGCCGGCATAATGGCGCGCGGCGTTGCGGTCGCCGAGCCGTTCGGCCTCGAGATAAAGCCCGCGCAGGCCGAGCAGCCGCATCTCGGGATCGTCGAGCATGCGCTCGAATTTCTCGCGCGCGCCTTCATGATCGCCCTCGAGCAGCGAGGCCTGTGCGTCGAGCAGGTTGATCAGCGGCTCCTGGTCGGCGCTGATCAGCTTCGCCGCTTCCTTGGTTTTCTTGCGCGCAAGCGCTCCGTCGCCGGCGCCGGCGGCGATCATGCCGGTCGACAGCGCCTGATAGCCGCGGTCGCGGCGGCGCACGCGGAAATAGCGCGAGATCGTGTAGGGGCTGTTCCACAGCGACTTGATCAGCCACCAGACGATCATCACCGCGGCGACCACCGCGACGATCGCCACCGCCGCCACCATCAGCGTGACCTGGTACTGGTAGCCGTTGAAGGTGACGAGCATTTCGCCCGGACGGTCGGCCAGCCAGGCAAAGCCCAGCCCCAGCGCGAAGACGACGGCGAGGAAGGCGAGAAGGCGGATCATCTGTTCGTCCTCACGCCTTCGTCGCGCCGGCAATCAGCGCTTCGAGCTGCTTTTCGACTTCGAGCCGCGCCTTCAGTTTGCCGGCAAAGTCGGCGCCGGCGGCCTTTGAGGCGTCGGGCAGCGTGTTATACTCGCTGAGCGCCTTGGCGTAGTCGCCCTGGTTGACCGCCACTTCCATGCGGGCGACGGTTTCGGGCGCGCCCTTGCCTTCAACGCTGCCGACCGGCCGCACCTTGACCAGCGATTCCGCGCTCGACACCAGGCTCTGGAAGAAACCGGCATTCTGGTCTACCGGCTTTGCCGCCTCGACCATGGCGTTGGCGGCGGCATCCACCTCCGAAGCGATGGTGGCGCGGGTCGGCACACCCTTGTCGGCATAGGAGCGCAGCGCCGCGAGCTCGGGCGCATCCGGCGCGATGGCCGCGAAGGTGTCGAGCTCGGTCGCGAAGGGCGCGCCGCGGTCGAGCGCCGACTTCAGCGCCGCGGCCGCGATCGCCAGCGCGATCTTGGGCTGCGAGGCCTGCGCCTCGACCTTGCCGGAAAGCTGCGACACGGACTGTTCCAGCGCCGCCACCCGGCCATCCTCGGCCTTGGCTGCGTCGCCGGTCGATTTCACCAGGGCGTCGAGCCCGGCGATCTTCTCGTTGAGCGGACCGAGATCGACGGGTGCCGCGTTGCCGTTCTTCTGCAGATCGGCAACGGCGGTCTCGATCTGGCCGACCTTGTCGCCGAGCGCCTTGAGCGCCGCGCCGTCGCCGCCTTGGCCGGCCGAGGTTTTCAACGCCGCCACCTCGGACTTGACCTGCTCGAGCGCCGACGAAAGACCGTCGACCGTGGCCGACGCTCCCTTGTCGCCGCTTTCCTTCGGCGCCGCGATCTCGCTTTTCAGCGACGCGATCTCGCCATTGACGCCTTCGAGCGATCCGCCGTTCGATCCCGGCGCGCCAAGCAGGCCGACCGCCTGCAGCAGGCCGGCGCCGGCAAGCGCGATCACGCCGCCGATGACGCCCGCTGCGATGACGCTGACGCCGGTTCTCCGCGACGGCTGCGGCGCGCGATCCTCGCCCCGTGCCTCGCTTCGCGTCTCGCTTGATTTCGCTGCCGGGGCGCCGGCAGCGGCAGCGGATGCGTCCTCGAAATTGTAGTCGAAGCCCTGGGGCTGGCTCTTCGGCTCATCGGAGCCGCCTGGATACGGCGCTTCGGGCTCGCCTTTGCCGGCTTCGGGCTTTTCGGCCGCCGCCTGGGCGACGTCGCTATGCTCCCACGGCTCGATATCGGCCTGCTCGGCATGGATCGGCTCTTCCGGCGCCTCCGGCTGCGAAGCGGCCGCGGCTTCTTCCGCCTTCGCCTCGTCGGTCTGCGCGGCCTTAGCCTTCGCGGCATCCTCGTCGGTGATTCGCGAGACGGCGCCGGGCTCGAGTTCGATGGTCACCGGCTCGCGCCGGGTCTTCGAATGTCGCATCTTCGGCGTCTTGACCATGCTTGGGCTCCGCAAAATGGCTTGGGGATGGATCGAAGGGTCCAGAGCGTCAGGATGCTCTAGCACATCACCAAGCGGTGAAAAGGGGCGGTGTGATGACGCGGCTTAGAGCAATTCCAGGAAAAGTGTGAGCGGTTTTCCGTCCGGAATTGCGTAAAAACAAAGAGCTAGGGCATTTCACCGTTTCCGTGAAACGGCGAAATGCCCTAGCGCGGTTGCGACAAAAGCGCGAGCAACGCGTCTTCCTCAGGCTGGGATGCAATGCGGACCCTGCTGCCGGCAATGCCTTCCATCGGCTGGCCGACGCGCGTCGAGAGCGCCAGGAACTGCGTTTTTTCAAAGAGATACCGTAGCGTCGGCCGCGCCATCAGGCCGACCACCGCTGCGCCGGCCTTGGCTGAGTAAAGCAGCGCGGCCTCGACCGGCTGGCCCGACAGGACGGCGACCACCTCGGCATCGCCATAGTCGACGCCTATCGTGTCGTAGGTTTCGATCGGCTGAACGTGCGCGCCCGCCGCCGCGAGCCGCCGTTCGAACGTCGGCAACCGAACGCGGCCGCACAGATAGACGATTGCCTTGCCGGCAAGGCCGCCGGCGATGGCGTCGGCCAGCGCCTCGGCATCGCCCGGACCTTCCGCGACCGATAAAAATCCCGCCGCGCGGCAGGCCTCGGCCGTCCGTTTGCCGACCGCGTGGCATGGCAGGCCCGCAAGCGACGCGACCAGCGGCTTTGGCGCATGCCGCACCGCATTGGCGCTGGTGACCGCAACCGCGACGGCATCGGCGCCGATGCTCGCCTCGACCGGCACTGCCCTCGTCGCGGTCAGCGGCAGCAGGACAGGCTGAAATCCCAGGGTTTCGAGGCGTCGTGCCGTGCGCGACGCGCCGGGCTCCGGCCTCGTCACCAGGACGCGGACCATGTCAGGCCCAGCCGTCGAAGAATTCAGCGCCGGCCCTGGCGCGGACAGTCCGCGCGGCGTCGAGACCGATCTCCACCGCGTCCGCGGCCTCGGCCTCAAGCCGGAGCTCATGCGATTGCGTGCCGTCGGGCGAGATGATCAACCCGGCGAAGGACAGTTTTTCGCCCGCCACCGTCGCATGGCCGGCGATCGGCGTGCGGCAGGAGCCGTCGAGCGCGGCGAGGAAGGCGCGCTCGCAGGCGAGTGCCTGGCCGGTCGGCACGTGATGAATCGCCGCCAGCATTTTTTCGACCTCGCGGTCGCCGACACGGGTTTCGATGCCGATCGCGCCTTGCCCCGGCGCCGGCGGAAACTCCTCGAGCGCCATCAGCTCGGTGACGACATGTTCGAGCCCGAGCCGCTTCAGCCCGGCATAGGCCAAGATCGTGCCCTCGGCGACGCCCTCGTCGAGCTTGCGCAGCCTCGTCTGCACATTGCCGCGGAAGATCACCACCTCGAAATCCGGCCGCATGCGGCGAAGCAGCGCCTGGCGCCTGAGCGACGACGAACCGACCACCGCGCCATGCGGCAGGTCGGCGATCCGCTTCACCCGTTTGCCGATGAAAGCGTCGCGCGCGTCCTCGCGCGGCAGGAAGGTGACAAGCTCCAGCCCGTCGGGCAGCACCGTCGGCATGTCCTTCGACGAATGCACGGCGATGTCGATGCGGCCGTCGAGCAGCGCTTCCTCGATTTCCTTGGTGAACAGGCCCTTGCCGCCGGCTTCCGAGAGCGGCCGGTCCTGGATGCGGTCGCCGCTGGTGGAGATCGCCACCACCTCGAAGGCCTGCTCGGGCAGCCCATGCGCCTGCATCAGCCGCGCCCGCGTCTCATGCGCCTGGGCGAGCGCCAGCGGGCTGCCGCGTGTTCCGATTTTCAAAGTTTGCATGGCGCGCGGTCCGTGATAACCCCCGTCCTTGGCCGAGGTCTGTCGAGATTCAGGTCAGGCCGAGCCGAAAATGGTGGGTTCCGAGAACCGGAGCGGAGCGTACTTGAAGTACGTGAGCACCGGAAGCGCAGGAACCCGTCATTTGCAGGCCGGCATCATCTGAATATCGATAGACCTCCGGTGATACAATCTTTGAGGCTAGCGACCAATTGATCCGCGTTCTGGGCATTGAGACGAGCTGCGACGAGACGGCGGCCAGCGTTGTGGCGCTGGACGGCGGCGCCGCGCCCGAAATCCTGTCCAACGTGGTGCTGAGCCAGATCGAGGAGCATGCGGCCTTTGGCGGCGTCGTGCCGGAGATCGCCGCGCGTGCCCATGTCGAGGCGCTGGACGGCATCGTCGAGGCGGCGCTCGCTGACTCGTCCGTCTCGCTAGACGAGGTCGACGCCATCGCCGCCACCGCCGGTCCCGGCCTGGTCGGTGGGCTGATCGTCGGCCTGATGACGGCGAAGGCGATCGCCGCCGCCGCCAACAAGCCGCTGATCGCCATCAACCACCTCGAAGGCCACGCGCTGACGGCGCGGCTGACCGACGGTCTCGACTTTCCCTATCTTCTGCTGCTCGTCTCCGGCGGCCACACCCAGATCGTCGCGGTGCGCGGCGTCGGCGACTACCAGCGCTGGGCGACCACCATCGACGATGCGCTGGGCGAAGCCTTCGACAAGACGGCCAAGATGCTCGGCCTGCCCTATCCCGGCGGCCCGAATGTCGAGAAGGCGGCGGCGACAGGCGACGCCGGCCGCTTCGCCTTCCCGCGCCCGATGAAAGGCTCCGCGCAGCCGGATTTCTCCTTCTCCGGCCTGAAGACGGCGGTGCGCCAGGCAGCGACCGCGATCGCGCCGCTGAGCGATCAGGACGTCGCCGATATATGCGCTTCCTTCCAGGCGGCGGTGGCCGACGCGCTGGGCGACCGTGTCGGCCGCGCGCTTGCCCGCTTCCGCCAGGAATTTCCCGATCAGGCAAAACCGGCGCTGGTCGTCGCGGGCGGCGTTGCCGCCAACCGCACCATCAAGGCGACGCTTGAAGCGCTTTGCGCGCAAGCCGGCTTCGCCTTTGTCGCGCCGCCGCAGAAACTCTGCACCGACAATGCGGCGATGATCGCCTGGGCCGGCATCGAACGCCTGCGCGCCGGCATCGCCGGCGAGAACAGCGCCGACTTCGTGCCGCGTTCGCGCTGGCCGCTCGACAGCGTTTCGACGCCGATGGTCGGCTCGGGCCGGCGTGGGGCCAAGGCATGAGTGCCAAGCGAACGAGCGGCAGCAAATCCGGCAGCGGCTGGCGCGTCGCGGTGCTGGGCGGCGGCGCCTGGGGCACGGCGCTGGCGCTTGCCATGCTGCGCGCCGGCCATGATGTCCGGCTCTATGCGCGCGACACCGAAACCGTCGCCGCCATCGCTCGCGGCGAGAACCCACGCTATTTGCCCGGCATCAGCATCGAGCCCGGCATCGCGGCCACCAGCGATATGGCGGCCGCGCTCGACGGTGCCGACTGCGTGCTCGCCGTGACGCCGGCGCAGTCGCTGCGCGCCGTCCTGGCCACCGCTCGGCACCATGTGCCTCGGGGAGCACCGCTGGTGCTCTGCGCCAAGGGCATCGAGCGCGACACTGGCGCGCTGCTCTCGACGATTGTCGAGGTAAGCCTGCTCAACAATCCGGTCGCAGCGCTTTCCGGTCCGAGCTTCGCCAGCGATGTCGCGCGCGGCCTGCCGACGGCGGTCGTGGTCGCGGCCCGCGAGGCGGAACTGGCGGCCGAGCTTGCCGCCCGCTTCTCGGCGGAAAATCTGCGCTGCTATTCCAGCGATGACCTGATCGGCGTCGAGATCGGCGGCGCACTGAAGAACGTCTTTGCTATCGCCGCCGGCGCTGTCACCGGCGCGGGCCTTGGCGCCAGCGCCCAGGCCGCCATGGTGACGCGCGGCTTCGTCGAACTGCGCCGCATCGGCGCCGCTTTCGGGGCGAAGCCCGAGACGCTGATGGGGCTTTCCGGCCTTGGCGATCTTCTGCTCACCTGCTCCTCGGCGCAATCGCGCAATTTCGCCTATGGCCTGGCACTCGGCCAGGGCAAGCCACTTGCCGGCCTGCCGCTTGCCGAAGGCGTGCCGACGGCCGGCATTGCCGCCCGCATTGCCGCCGAGCGCGGCATCGAGGCGCCGATCATTTCGGCCGTCGCCGCCATCCTCGAGGGCAAGATCACCATCGGCCAGGCCGTGACCGCGCTGATGACACGCCCGCTCAAGACCGAAACCGACATCTGAACCATCGGAGTTGAAGAATGCTGTTTGCGTTGATTTGCAAGGACAAGCCCGGCAGCCTGCAGCTGCGCGTCGACACCAGGCCTACCCATGTCGCCTTCCTCGAAGGCCTGAACGGCGAGGGAAAGCTGGCCTTCGCCGGTCCCTTCCTCAACGCCGAGGGCAAGCCGGACGGCAGCCTCGTCGTCGTCGAGGCGCCGGACCTGGCTGCGGCGCAGGCGCTGTCGGCGGCCGACCCCTACGCCAAGGCGGGCCTGTTCGAAAGCGTTGAGATTCGTCTGTGGAACTGGACCTTCAACAAGCCGGCGGCTAGTTAATTCAGGTCCGCGCCAAGGAGGAATACGAGCATGAACTACTGGCTGTTCAAGTCCGAACCCTCGGTCTTTTCCTTCGAGGCGCTGAAGACCAAGGGCAAGGCCGGCACGCAGTGGGACGGCGTGCGCAACTACGCCGCCCGCAACAACATGAAGGCGATGCGGATCGGCGATCTCGGCTTCTTCTATCATTCCAATGAGGGGCTGAACATCGTCGGCATCGCCGAGGTCTGCGCGCTGGCGCATCCCGATACGACGACCGACGATCCGCGCTGGGAGTGCGTCGACATCCGCGCCTTCAAGGACGTGCCGAAGCCGGTAACGCTGGAACAGGTCAAGGCCAACCCGAAATTGGCCGAGATGGCGCTGGTGCGGCTCGGCCGGCTTTCCGTGCAGCCGGTGACGCCGGCCGAATGGAAAGAGGTCTGCCGCATGGCCGAGCTCAACCCGGCGCCGTGACCAGGCTTACGCCGAAAAGCGCCAAAATGTTCATCCTCGACAACACGGCGCTGATGGCGCCGCCGCATGTGCCGGAAGTGCTTTTGCACCTCGCCGACGAGGCGCATGACCTTTGGCTGCGCACCGAGGAGGAGCTGGCCGAGATCGGCCTGCCGCCGCCCTTCTGGGCCTTCGCCTGGGCCGGCGGCCAGGGCCTCGCCCGCTATGTGCTCGACAATCCCGGGACGGTGCGCGGCAGACGCGTGCTCGACTTCGCCTCCGGCTCGGGCCTCGTTGCCATAGCCGCGATGAAAGCAGGCGCGAAGCAAGTGATCGCCGCCGACATCGATCCGTTCTGCGAGACGGCGATCGCGCTTAACCTCGAAGCCAACGGCGTCGAAGCGCAATTCCTCGGCACGGATTGTGTCGGCACCGACGATGGCTGGGACCTCGTGCTTGCCGGCGACGTCTTCTACGACAAGGCTTTCGCCGACAGGCTGCTGCCCTGGTTGACGAGCCTGAAGGCGCGCGGCGCCGAGATCCTTGTCGGCGATCCCGGCCGCGCCTACCTGCCCAGCACCGGGCTGCAATCGCTTGCCGTCTACCAGGTTCCGGTGACGCGTGTGCTGGAGGATGCCGAGGTCAAGCGCACGACCGTCTGGCGCCTCGCTTGACGCGATCGCCGAACAAGCGTTCCATCGTCTCGATCTGGAGGGGAAAGCATGGATTTTTCGGTCGTGAACTGGCTGGCGGTGGTTGTCGCCGCCGTCGTCGCATGGTTGTTCGGCGCAGCCTGGTATATGAGCCTGAGCAAGCCCTGGCTGAAGGCGGCCAAGCTCGACCCGGCCACCATGCAACGCTCGGCCGTTCCCTTCATCGTCAGCTTCGTCGCCGAGCTGGTCATGGCGCTTGTCCTGACATTGGTGGTCGGGGCAATCACCGGCGGCGAGCCGAACCCGGTCGCGGGCTTGCTGTTCGGCTTCGTGCTTTGGCTGGGTTTCATCGCCACCACGCTTGCCGTCAACCACCGCTATGAAGGTTTCGGCTGGGCCCTGACCCTGATCGATGCCGGCCATTGGCTGGGCGTGATGCTGATCATCGGCGCCGTCATCGGCTGGTTCGGCGCGCCGGCGGCGCCGGCGGGCTGACGACAGGTCCTATGTCGGCGTTTTCGCCACCTCATCCAGCAGCCATTCGCGAAAGGCGATGACCCGCGCGTCGTCCTTCGCTGCCTCGGGATAGACCAGGAAATAGGCGAATTCCGGCGCGACCTTGATGCCGAGCTCGAAGGGCCGCACCAGGCGCCCTTGCGAAAGATCGTTGGCGACCATGGCGAAGTCGGCCAGCGCCACCGCATTGCCGTCGAGCGCCGCCTGGGTGGCATCGGTTGACGATCCGAACACCAGCGTGCGGCTGTCGTCGAAATCGTCGACGCCGGCCGCCTGCATCCACATGCTCCAGTTCGGCCAGGTCACGCCCTGCCGCGACCATTCGATATGCGCGAGCGTGTGGTTGAAAAGGTCGCGCGGCTCTTTCAGCGGCGGACCTGACGCCAGCAGCGCCGGGCTGCACACCGGGATGATGATGTTCTCGAACAGCCGGTGCGCGCAGAGTCCCGGATATTTGCCGGTGCCGAAGCGGATGCCGATATCGACATCGTCGCGCTCGAAATCCCTGACGTCGTAGGTGATGTCGAAGCGCAGCTCGATGCCGGGCTTCTGCCGGCGGAAGTCGTCGACGCGGCGCATCAGCCATTTCGTCGCGAACTGCGCGTCGAGCGTAACCTTCAGCAATGCCGTGCCGCGGGTCATCTTGCGGGCGCGGCTGACCGCCCGGTTGAGCAGGTCGAGCGCGTCGATCGATGCGTCGTGCAGCAGGCTGCCCGCCTCGGTCAGCCGGATGCTGCGGCTGGTGCGCGTGAACAGCACCAGGTCGAGCTGATCCTCGATTTCCTTGATCTGGTGGCTGACCGCCGCCGGCGTCAGGCCGAGCTCATCGGCGGCGCGGGTGAAATTGAGGTGCCTGGCGGCCGCCTCGAACGTCCTCAGCGCGCGCGTTCCGGGCAGCAGCTTGGACATCCGATCTCCAAATAAAACTTGATAATCAGAAAAGAACTACTCGTTTCCCGTTTGTTTTTCAATCCGGCATCATGGCTCCATCGAAACACCATCAAACCGGATTTGATATCCGGAGAACACGGGATGAAGCCATGTCCGAGATCGCCCTGAAGCCCTGCACCCCCCTGGAATCGCGCTCGAGCCTGACCCTTTGGCTGCGTTCGGCACGCGATTGGCTGCGCCAGGCCCGCGTCGCCGCCACCTTGCCTGGGGAATCCGTCGAAGACCTTTCCGACCGCGACCTGCGCGACGTCGGCGGCCGGCGCCGCGACATCACAAAGGCATTGGACCGCGAGTTCCGAGAGATCGGACTGCTGGGGACAGGTTGGCAGCGTCGTCGCTAAGGCAGTAAGGGAGTAGGGCAGTAGGGAAAAGAACCACCTACTGCCCTACTGCCCTACTGCCCTACTGCCCTACTGCCCCTACCTCACCACCCTCACCACCGTCCTATCCGACAGCAACGGAAGCAGCCTCGCCATGGTCCGCGCCGTCACCGCCACGCAGCCCTGGGTCGGCGTGAAGCCCGGCCGCGCCAGATGGAAGAAGATCGCGCTGCCGCGCCCGCGCAAGCGCGGCGCGATGTTCCAGTCGAGCACCAGGCAGACATCGTAAAGCCGGTCGTCGCGCTTCATCCGCTCATGGCTCGCGCCATAGGGGATCTTCACCGGACGGTTGTAGTTGCGGTCGTCCGGCACCTCGCACCAGCCGAGATCCGGACCGATCGGCGCCATCGGCAGCCTCGTCCTGCGCCCGCCCGAAAAATGATCGCCCCGGAAATAGCCCGACAGGATGCGCATCGACGCCAGCGGCGTCGCGCCGTCCCCTTCATGCTTGTTGGCGGTGATGCCGCTGCGCCCCAGGGCGCAGGGAAACGCCGTTTTGCCGGCTTGCAGGAAGCCTTGCGCTGGGTTGCCGGGGCGCGCGCGCACCACCAAAACGCGCAAGCCTTTCGGCAAAAATGCGCCCGCCTCATTGCGCGCGCGTTTTTTCTTGTATGATCGTGTCACGGAACAAATCACTGTGATCGGCTGTTGCGCCGGTGAGCTTCCGCATAAATGGGGGGAGGTCAACTGAATATTCTTTTTAAAACAACGGATTGATATCCATGACATCACGCACCATCCTGATCGTCGATGACGACGACGACCTGCGCGCCACCCTGGTCGAGCAGCTGGCGCTCTACGAGGAATTCGACGTTCAGCAGGAATCGACCGCCGCAAAAGGCGTTGCCGCCGCGCGCGGCGGCGTCGTCGACCTTCTCATCATGGATGTCGGCCTGCCCGATATGGACGGCCGCGAGGCGGTGAAGATCCTGCGCAAGGGCGGCTACAAGGCGCCGATCATCATGCTGACCGGCCACGATACCGATTCCGACACGATTCTGGGTCTCGAGGCCGGCGCCAACGATTATGTGACCAAGCCCTTCCGCTTCGCCGTCCTGTTAGCCCGCATCCGCGCCCAGCTTCGCCAGCACGAGCAGAGCGAGGACGCCACCTTCTCGGTCGGACCCTACACGTTCAAGCCCAGCCAGAAGCTCTTGATCGATCCGCGCGGCGCCAAGGTGCGGCTGACCGAGAAGGAAGCCTCGATCATCAAATATCTCTACCGCGCCGACCAGAAGGTGGTGACGCGCGACGTGCTCTTGGAAGAGGTCTGGGGCTACAATTCCGGCGTCACCACGCACACGCTGGAGACCCATGTCTACCGGTTGCGCCAGAAGATCGAGCGCGATCCTTCCAATGCCGAAATTCTTGTGACAGAAAGCGGCGGCTACAAGCTGGTTCCTTAAACATTTCATGATCTAGACCAATTCCGCGAAAAGTACGAAACGGTTGAGCTTGGCGGCTTCGCCGTAGCCTTCCGTCCGGAATTGAGCCAAAAGAGATGAGAGCGGTCGGGCGGGACCGTTTCGGGTGCGATCCTGGTGCTGGAGGGTGATGGATCGGCTCGTTGCAGCATCGCACGATGCATGGTGGAGCGCTTCTCGCGCGCCCAGGAGGGCGCGCCGCTCCAAAGGAGGGACTGGACTGACCGCTCGGGGACACAGCTAGGATGGCGCTGGATGATGACATCCGCATCCTGTCCGGCGTGAAGCTTTTCCAGGGCTTCACCCAGGAACAGCTGCGCCTGCTCGCCTTCGGCGCCGAGACCACGCTGCTGCAGGCCGACCATAAGCTCTACCGCGAGGATGACGTCGCCGACTCTGCCTATATCGTGGTCAGCGGCCTGATCACGCTTTATCGGGAGCTAGGGGGCGAACGCGTCCCGATCGGCACCGCGGGTCCGGGCACCATGCTGAGCGAGCTGGCGCTGATAGCCGACACCAACCGGCTGACCAGCGCCTCCGCCGCGGTCGACTCTGAAGTGATCCGACTGAGCCGCAAGATGTTCCACCGCATCCTGGAAGAATATCCGGAGATCGCGGTTCTGTTGCATGAGCGCATCCTGGAGGAATTCCAGCAGATGGTCGCCCGCATCGAGGAACTGGCGCCGCGCTTTACGGGGTAGAGGTTAGGCGTCGGCCAGGGAGCGCCTTCGTCATTCCAGGGCGGAGCAAGGAGCGAAGCGACGCGCGCAGACCCTGGAATCCATGCCGTGACGTTGAAGCGTTGCCGTGTTGCAGAATGAGGGTTCTTACTACCGCCGACCCGCCCGAGCGTTGCGTTCTGTTCTGCATCATTGCATCTTTCGATACAGGTAACGGCATGGATCCTCGGGTCTACGCGCGTCGCTTCGCTCCTTGCTCCGCCCGTGGATGACGACCGAACGCCAGCGCCGCCCTCTCCTCCCGCAGCGCGTCAGTCCAAATCGAATCGCGCAATCACCGGTACATGGTCGGACGGCTTTTCCCAGCCGCGCGCCGCCTGCAGGATCTCGTAGCCTTTGAAATCCGGCACCAGGTTGGCGGAGGACCAGACATGGTCGAGGCGGCGGCCGCGGTTCGACGCCTCCCAGTCTTTCGCCCGATAGCTCCACCAAGTGTAGAGCTTCTGCTCGGCCGGCACGTTGAGCCGCATCAGGTCGACCCAGCCGCCGGCCTTGCGCATCGCCTCGAAATTTGTCGTCTCGACGGGCGTATGGCTGACCACGTTGAGCAACTGCTTGTGCGACCAGACGTCGTGCTCCTGCGGCGCGATGTTCAGGTCGCCGACCAGGATCGAGGCCGACGATTCGTCGCCGCTCGCCGGCACGGAGTTCATCTCATAGACGAAATCGAGCTTGTGGCGGAATTTGCGGTTGATCTCCGGATCGGGCTCATCGCCGCCGGCCGGCACATAGAAATTATGCACCAGCACCGACTTGCCGCCCGCCTGGACCCTGACCGACAGATGCCGGCTGTCGTCGATCTCGCAGAAGCGCCGCTTCTCAACCAGCTCGATCGGCCGGCGCGCGACGGTGGCGACGCCGTGATAGCCCTTCTGGCCGTGAAACAGGATGTGCTCGTAGCCCGCCTTGCGGAATGCCTTCTCCGGGAAGAGCTCGTCCGGCACCTTGGTTTCCTGCAGGCACAGCACGTCCGGCGCGTGCTCCTTCAGCAGCCGCTCGACGATCGGCATGCGCAGGCGCACGGAGTTGATGTTCCAGGTGGCGATGGTGAAAGGCATGCGGCGGGTCCGGGACGGCTAAAGTCGCCGAACTAGTGCCAGTGACCGCGGGCGAAGACAAGCCGAAGCATGTCGCAAGCCTTGGAGATTGGCCAAAGCCTTCTCAACTTCGTCATTCCAGGGTGGAGCAAGGAGCGAAGCGACGCGCGCAGACCCTGGAATCCATGCCGTGACGTGCGAGCGCTGCAACGGTGCAGACCTCGGCACCGAACCGGCACAGGATAATGTTCTTCTGCACCGCATCGTTCTTTGGCAAGCGCAACGGCATGGATCCCAGGGTCTGCGCTCCGCTTCGCGTCGCTTCGCCCTAGGATGACGAAGGCCTTGGACCGGCGCGCTGAATTGGAAGTCAGCGCGTCTTCGTGTTCAGCTCGCGGTTCGCCGTATAGTCGATCGCGAACGTGTCGGCCGGGAAGCTGACGCCTTCCTTGGTGTTGAAGATCATCACCGTGGTGTCCTTGCCTTGCGCGTCGGTGATCGTCCACTGGCGCAGATCATAGGTCTTCGGGTCGAACATCATGGTGATCATCGCATTGCCGAAGACCGACTTGTCGGAAAGCTTGATCGTGGTGAGGTCGTCCTCTTCCTTGACGGCCTTGACGCGCCCGCCGGAGAGGTCGATGCGGTCGTCGAGCAGCAATTTCAGCGGCGTCTTCGACAGCGGGTAGAGGTCGGAGGTGTTGAGCTTCTTGTTCAGGATCACCACCGACTTGCCGTCGGAGATGACGCGGAAGTTCGACGAGCCGTCATAGTTGAAGCGGATCTTGCCCGGACGTTCGAGGAAGAACTTGCCGCCGGTCTGCTCGCCCTTCGGGCCGAACTGCACGAACTCGCCGCTCATCGACTTCACCGAGGAGAAATGATCGGCGATCTTCTGCGCCGCCGGCGGCACCGCCGCCTGCGCGGCCGCCACGAGCTGGTATCCGGGCACAAGGTTGAGAGCGGCAGCTCCGCCAAGCATCAAGCCGAGGCCAAGGAGCTGGCGGCGGGTGATGGCGAATTCGGTCTGGGTGTTCATGCCGGTCACTTCCTGTGATTCGTGTCGTGGCAGTATGTGGACTCCCACTAGGGCCTAAGTTTGGCGGGTGCGCGACAACTTCGCACAAACGCGCCAGACGATTTCCGGTTGCCTGCCGACCCTCGTCTGGTCGGGCCAGGACTTGTCGAGATTCAGGTCAGGCCGGCCGCGCCTGAATATCGACAAGCGCTAGCTAGAACTTGTCGTCCTCCGTCGGCACCAAAATCTCGCGTTTGCCGGCATGGTTGGCCGGGCCGACAATGCCTTCCTTCTCCATCTTCTCGATGATCGAGGCGGCGCGGTTGTAGCCGATGCCGAGCCGCCGCTGGATGTAGCTGGTCGAAGCCTTGCCGTCGCGCAGCACCACCGCCACCGCCTGGTCGTAAGGATCGTCGGAATCCTCGAAATTGCCGCCGCCACCGCCGCCGGAACCGCCCTTGCCGGACGGACCGTCCTCGTCCTCTTCCTCGTCGTCCTCGGTGATGGCGTCGAGATATTCCGGCACGCCCTGCAGCTTGAGATGCGCGACGATCCGCTCGACCTCGTCGTCCGAGACGAACGGACCGTGGACGCGCTGGATGCGCCCGCCGCCGGCCATGTAGAGCATGTCGCCCATGCCGAGCAGCTGCTCGGCGCCCTGCTCGCCCAGGATGGTGCGGCTGTCGATCTTGGACGTCACCTGGAAGGAGATGCGGGTCGGGAAATTGGCCTTGATGGTGCCGGTGATGACGTCGACCGAGGGACGTTGCGTCGCCATGATGACATGGATGCCGGCGGCGCGCGCCATCTGCGCCAGGCGCTGCACCGCGCCTTCGATATCCTTGCCGGCCACCATCATCAGGTCGGCCATCTCGTCGATGATCACCACGATATAGGGCATCGGCTCGAGATCGAGGTTCTCGGTCTCGTAGATCGCCTCGCCGGTCTGGCGGTCGAAGCCCGTCTGCACCGTGCGCGAGATTTTTTCGCCCTTCTTCTCCGCCTGTTGCACGCGTGCGTTGAAGCCGTCGATGTTGCGCACGCCGACCTTGGACATCTTGCGGTAGCGGTCCTCCATCTCGCGCACGGTCCATTTCAGCGCCACGACCGCCTTCTTCGGATCGGTGACGACCGGCGTCAGCAGATGCGGGATGCCGTCATAGACGGAGAGCTCGAGCATCTTCGGGTCGATCATGATCAGCCGGCATTCCTGCGGCGTCATCCGGTAGAGCAGCGACAGGATCATGGTGTTGATGGCGACCGACTTGCCGGAGCCGGTGGTGCCGGCGACCAGCACGTGCGGCATCTTGGCGATGTCGACGATGACCGCCTCGCCGTTGATGGTCTTGCCGAGCGCCAGCGCCAGCTTCGCCTTGGTCGTCTCGAAGTCGCGGCTGGCCATGATCTCTCTGAGATAGACCGTCTCGCGCTTGGCGTTGGGCAGCTCGATGCCGATGGCGTTGCGGCCAGGCACCACGGCGACGCGGCATGCGATCGCGCTCATCGAGCGGGCGATGTCATCGGACAGGCCGATGACGCGCGACGACTTGATGCCGGGCGCCGGCTCCAGCTCGTAGAGCGTGACGACCGGACCGGGGCGGACATGGATGATCTCGCCCTTGACGCCGAAATCCTCCAGCACGCCTTCGAGCAGCCGCGCGTTCTGCTCCAGCGCGTCCTTCGACAGGCTTGGATCCTTGGCGACGTTCTTCGGCTCCGAGAGGAAATGCAGCGACGGCATCTCGAACGTGTCGGAGCCGATCAGCGAGGTCTGCGCCTCGCGCTGCACACGGGCGCCCGGCACCGGCCGCGCCGCCGGCGCCGCGACACGGGTCGCGGCATCGGAGCGGAAATTCTGCACCTTGGCGTGCGCGCCACGGCGCTGGGCAGGCGCCTCGTCGTCGAAGTCGTCGAGATCGACGTCTTCGCCCTGCTCGTCGTCGAAAATATCCTGGTCGGCCGGATCGACCGAAACGCTGCGGTCATTGACCATGGCGGCGAAAAATTCCGGTTCGACACGGGCGCGCCCGCCCGGGCTCACCCGGCTTTCCGCGAATTCGGCCGACTCGACGCGCTCGGCGGCGCGCCGCCAGGCGCTGGACTTGGACTGCATCGGCGGTTCGAACTCGTCGCGCTCTTGCCTACGACGCGCGGCGCGGCGGTGCAGGAAGGCGCGGAACGACAGCCACCAATGCGTGACGGCGCCGAGCGCAAGGATACCCTCATCGCCCTCGTCCTCATCCTCGTCGAACAGCATCTCGTCCTGCTCGCGCGGATCGGGCGCGGCAGCGCGCTCCATGACGGCGAAGCCGTTCTTGCGCGCGATCAGCGCCGAGCCATAGGCAAACAGCCACAACATCGGCGCGGCGAGGACGACCGCGATGATCGTCGCGAAAAGCCCTTTCGGGTAACCGCCGACCGCGATGCCGGGAATCTTCAGCACCATGTCGCCGAAGACGCCGCCGAGTCCGGTCGGCAGCGGCCAGGTGTTGGGCGGCGTCACGCAGCCGGCGATGGCCGCGGCCAGGAGCGCGAAGCCGAACCAGGCGAAGCCGCGCTTCGGCAATTTGTCGACGCCGCGCGCGGTGAAAAGCAGGAAGCCCCAGACAACCGCCGGCACCAGCCCGGCGACGGCGGCAAGGCCGAAGAACTGCATGGCAAGGTCGGAGAACACCGCACCGGCATAACCCATGGCGTTGGTGACGACGTTGCTGGTGGCGTGCGAGAAGCTCGGGTCGGCGACGTTCCACGTGGCCAAAGCCGCGATGCCGAAGGCGGTGAACAGGAACAGCCCGGCGCCGGCCAGCCGCCCGACCTGACGCCGCGCGAATGCCTGGATGCCGTGCCCCGTATCGGTCAGCGCGAGCGGTGCTGAGGCGCCTGAACGCATGCTCTTCCCCGTGATCGTTGCCTGGCCGGGCGCATGGCGCATTCCGGCAGATTCGAACGCCAGACTATCGGGGGAAGGTTAAGGCCGCATTAACCATGGACCTTTACCGGAGATGGCGCGGAAACGACGGTGGCGAGCCGCGAAGCCCGCCACCTTTTTGCTTGAAACGCCGAAACGATCAGGCCTTTTCGGACCTGACCTCGAGTGTCGCTTGTTGGCGCCGCCATACGCCATCAGATTGGCGCAGAATTCGGCGTGAGGCTTGCTCATCGCCGCGTCCTGGCACTCCTTCATCATCTTGTCTTGCTTGTCCTTGGGCGTCGCCGCCCAGGCCGGCTTGAAGTCGGCTTCGGGCTTTGGGCAAAAAAGGAGGCCCGGAAGGGTGTTCCGGGCCTCAAGGCGTGAGCCCCTTTCGAGACATCACGACGGGATCTTGGGAGGAATTCCGGGCCGGCGGGAGGAGGATCCGCCGGCCCTCGGGGCAATTCCAGGAAAAGTGTGAAACCCTCCGGAATTGCGCCCATGTAAAGGGCAAAGGCAGCCTTACGGCACCACCTCGCCGTGCTGGGTGACGTCGAGACCTTCGACCTCTTCCTGGGTCGACGGACGCAGGCCGACCAGCGCCTTGACGATGTAGAGGATCACGAAGGTGGCGATCGCCGTCCACAGGATGGTGAAGACAATGCCGTAGAGCTGCTTGCCGACAGAGGCGTCCTTGCCGAGCGCGTTGATCGTCGGATCGGCGAGCGCGCCGGTGAGCAGCGCGCCGACGATGCCGCCAACGCCGTGCACGCCGAAGGCATCGAGCGAGTCGTCATAGCCGAACGCGTGCTTGAGCTTGACCGCCGAGATGTAGCAGATGACGCCGGCGAGGATGCCGACGACGAAGGCGCCGGTCGGGTTGACGAAGCCGGAAGCCGGCGTCACCGCCACGAGGCCGGCGACGGCGCCCGAGATGATGCCGAGAACCGAAGGCTTCTTGGCGACGATCCATTCGGCGAACATCCAGGCCAGCGCCGCCGCGGCGGTGGCAACCTGCGTGTTCATCATCGCGGCGCCGGCGAGGCCATCGGCCGCCAGTTCCGAACCGGCGTTGAAGCCGAACCAGCCGACCCACAGCAGCGAGGCGCCGATCACCGAATAGACGAGATTATGCGGCGCCATGTTGGTGGTGCCGTAGCCCTCGCGCTTGCCCAGCACCAGCGCGCAGACCAGACCCGCGACACCGGCGTTGATGTGGACCACGGTGCCGCCGGCGAAGTCGAGCACGCCGGCCGAGCCGAGGAAGCCACCGCCCCATACCCAGTGCGCGATCGGCGCGTAGACGAAGACCAGCCACAGGCCCATGAAAATCAGCAGCGCCGAGAATTTCATGCGCTCGGCGAAGGCGCCGGCGATCAGCGCCGGCGTGATGATGGCGAAGGTCAACTGGAACATCGAGAAGACGAATTCGGGAATATTCGCCACGCCCGGCAGCCAGAGCGTCGAGACGGTGATGCCGTGGTGGAAGAACCGCGAGAAGCCGCCGACATAGCTGTTCAGGCTGGCGGATTCGTTGGTGGTGAAGGCGAGCGAATAGCCGAACATGAACCACAGCACCGTCACCAGGCAGGTGATGGCGAAGCTCTGCATGATGGTGGCGAGCACGTTCTTCTTGCGCACCATGCCGCCGTAGAACAGCGCCAGGCCCGGAATGGTCATCATCAGCACCAGCGCCGTCGAGGTCAGCATCCAGGCGGTATTGCCGGTGTCGAGAACCGGGGTCGGAGCGGCGGGTGCCGCAGGCGCCGCCGGAGCGGCCTCCTGCGCGAAGGCGGCGGCAGTGCTCAGCGCTACGAGAGCGAGCGAAGCGGCCGCGCGTCCCGTCGTCTTCAAGGTGGAAGGAATATTCATTTAACTCTCCGTTGGAATGGATGGTCGCCGCTCAGAGCGCGTCGGTGTCTGTTTCGCCGGTACGGATGCGCACCGCCTGGTCGATGCCGAAGACGAAGATCTTGCCGTCGCCGATCTGGCCGGTCTTGGCGGCCGAAGTGATGGCTTCGACGGCCTTGTCGACCATGTCGGCGCCGACCGCGACCTCGATCTTGATCTTGGGCAGGAAGCTGACCGCGTACTCCGCGCCGCGATAGATTTCCGTGTGCCCCTTCTGACGCCCGTAGCCTTTGACTTCGGTGACGGTCAGGCCCTGGATGCCGACGGCGGTGAGCGCTTCGCGCACCTCGTCGAGCTTGAACGGCTTGATGATTGCCATCACGATTTTCATAAGGTTTCACCCTTTGCTGTTGCGGTCCCCCGCGTTTGCACACCTACACCGATCCCGAGGAGAGCCGGAGAGTGCCCGACAGGATTCAAGCTCCGTGCCAATTGCCGAAGCAGGGCGTTAACCTGTTGTAAACAAAGGGGCAGAGCGGCCTGCGCACATCATTTGTGCGCAGCCGCATCGGGTGTCGTGATCAAAAAATAGGCAAAATTTCAAAAATGCCTGCTTGGCAGGCATCAACCGGAAGCCGGCTCAGCGCTTGAGTCGGATCAGGCCCTCCTGGGCGACCGAAGCGATGAGCGTTCCATCCCGCGCGAACAGCGAACCGCGGGTGAAGCCGCGCGACCCTTGCGTCGACGGGCTGTCCTGGTTGTAGAGGATCCAGTCGTCCAGCGAGTGGCTGCGGTGGAACCACATGGCATGGTCGAGGCTGGCCGCCTGGATGTCGCGGTCGAAGATGGCGCGGCCATGCGCGAAGGTCGAGGTGTCGAGCAACGTCATGTCGGAGAGGTAGGCGAGCACGGCCGCCTGTATCGCACGGTTTTCGGGCACCGGGCCGGTGGTGCGGATCCAGATGTTCTGCTGCGGCTCCAGCTTTTCGCGGCTCGTATAGTGCTTCAGCATCACCGGCTTCATCTCGATCGGCCGGTCGCGATCCCAGTAGCGCCTGATGCCTTCCGGCACCGCTTCGCCGAATTTGCCGAGCAGCTCGCGCTGGGACAGCAGCGTGTCGGGCGCCGGCACGTCGCGCGGCATCGGCATCTGGTGCTCAAGGCCAATCTCGTCCTGCTGGAACGAGGCCTCCAGCGAGAAGATCGCCTGGCCATGCTGGATCGCCACGACCCGGCGCGTGGTGAAGGAGCCGCCGTCGCGGATGCGGTCGACCTCGTAGACGATCGGCAGCTTGGTGTCGCCGGGCCGCATGAAATAGCCGTGCAGCGAATGCACATGGCGCTCCGGTTCCACGGTGCGCTGCGCGGCGACCAGCGCCTGGGCGATGGTCTGGCCGCCGAAAACGCGCTGCCAGTCGACCTTCGGGCTGCGACCACGATACAGATTGTGTTCAAGCTGCTCGAGGTCGAGAATGTCGAGAAGCTCGTCCATGGCCGCCGTCATGTCTGAAATCCTTCAAGGGATGCGCCATGGCCGGTTTCGGACAGGATGTGCGGCCAGTCAAGGCCGCAAGCGGCGGCGCGACGAAGCCGCGAAAGGATGATGCCATGGTCGACCGCAAGCCGGATGGAGCAAAGGCCGATGCGAACCGCGAAGCGCCGGTCGATGTGCTCATCGCCGGCGCGGCCTATGTCGGCCTCACCGCGGCCGTGTCGCTGAAGCAGGCGCGGCCGGGCCTCGCCATCGCTGTCGTCGACGCCGCGCCTGCAGGCGTCTGGCAACGGGACGGCCGCGCCTCGGCCATCGCCGCCGCCGCCAGCCGCATGCTGGAGCAGCTCGGTGTCTGGGACGAAATCGCGCCGGGGGCGCAGGCGATCACCGAAATGATCATCACCGATTCGCGCGCCGCCGACCCGGTGCGCCCGGTGTTCCTGACTTTCGACGGCGAGGTGGCGCCGGGCGAGCCTTTCGCCCACATGGTCGCCAACCGTGACTTGAACGGCGCGCTGCGCCGCCGCGCCGAAAAACTCGGCATCGATATCATCGAAGGCGTCGCTGTCAGCGCCTTCGACCTCAACGGCGCCGGCATCACAGTGCATCTGGGCGACGGCGCGGCGATGAAGGCGCGGCTGCTGATTGCCGCCGACGGCGTCAACTCCAGGCTGCGCGACCTGGCCGGCATCAAGACCGTCAAATGGGAATACGGCCAGTCCGGCATCGTCTGCACGGTGGCGCATGAGCGCCCGCACAACGGCCGCGCCGAGGAGCATTTCCTGCCAGCCGGCCCCTTCGCGACACTGCCGCTGAAGCCGGACAAGGACGGAACCAACCGCTCGTCGATCGTCTGGGTGGAGCGCACGCAAGACGCCAAGGCTCTGGTCGAGGGCGACGAGTTCGTCTTCGAGCATGATCTGGAGCAGCGCTTCGGCCTGAAGCTCGGCGAAATAAGGGTCGTCGACAAGCCGCGCGCCTGGCCGCTCGGCCTGACGCTGGCCCGCGCCTTCGTCGCGCCGCGCATCGCGCTCGCCGGCGACGCCGCGCATGGCATCCACCCGATCGCCGGCCAGGGCCTCAATCTCGGCTTCAAGGATGTCGCCGCGCTCGCCGAAGTCATCGTCGAGGCCGACCGGCTCGGCCAGGACATCGGCGCCCTCGACGTGCTCGAGCGATACCAGCAATGGCGCCGCTTCGACACGCTGCAGATGGGCGTCACCACCGACGTGCTGAACCGGCTGTTTTCCAACGACATCGCCCCGCTGCGCGCCGTCCGCGATCTCGGTCTCGGGCTGGTCGAGCGCATGCCCCGGCTGGAGGATTTCTTCATCCGTCAGGCCTCGGGCCTGTCTGGGGATACGCCGAGGCTATTGAAGGGCGAGGCGATCTAAAGGTTTGCCCGGAGGGATAGTGGCAGCGCCTATCAAGTCGTCATCCACGGGCGGAGCGACGCGAAGCGGAGCGCAGACCCGAGGATCCATTCCGTGACCTTGATCGTGGGGTGCAGCGGAGCAGAATTCTGCACCGTTGCAACGCTTCCAGGTAACGGAATGGATTCTATGGTCTGCGCGCGTCGCTTCGCTCCTTGCTCCGCCGCAGTATGACGAAGCGAGAGGCGTTTAAGCCAATCACGAAGGCAGGCGATCCGGCCCTACCGCTTCGGCTTAGTTCACCTCAAAACCCAGCTTCTGCCGCAACCTCAGCATCCGCTGGTCGGGTATCTTGAGGCTCTGCTCGCCGCCGTGCGCGACACGGTTCAGCATGCTGAGCAGGTCGTCTCGCTCATGCGGGTCGAGGCGGCCACGCAGGAACGGCGCCAGCTTGTCGATGACGATCGTCGTGTCGTCGACCTGCGCTGCAGCCCATTTTGCGTAGACGACCGCCTCGTCGGTCTTCTTCGGGCTTTCCGCGATCTGCGCGATGACATCCCGGATAACGGCCTCGCGCTTCGGCAGCACCGGCCCTTGCTCGGCAACGATCGCGGTGATCAGCGTCGCGGCCGCCACCACCGGATCGTCGATCGCCGTCAGCGGCGAGAGCGCGGCCTGCTTGCGCAATTTCTTGCGCCGTATGTTGCCCTGGACGCGTCCGACGACGTCGGCGACCTCACGCGCGGCGTCGCTCATATATTTCAGCCGGTACCACCAGATGGCGGCCGCTCCGAGCAGGCCAAGTATCGCGATAAGAATAGGCATGCCGAATTCCCCCGAAATCGCGGCGACGATAAGAGAGATGCGGCGTTGCTTCAACACGCAACGGTTGCGTCCGTGAAGAAACCCTGAAGATGTTTCCTGCGTGAGACGGCCGCAACGCGCCGTGCCCGGCCTGACCGGCGCCTATGACGCCGGTATGTCGTAGATCGCCCTGACCTCGACCGTGCCGAGCTCGGCCAGCGGAATGCGCTCCGCTATCTTCAGCGCCTCGGCAAGGCCGTCCGCCTCGACCATGACGAAGCCGAGCAGCTGCTCCTTGGTCTCGGCGAACGGCCCGTCGGTCACCAGTACCTTGCCCTTGCGCCGCCTCAGGGACTTCGAGGTCTTCACCGATTGCAGGGCCTGCGCGATGACCAACCTGCCTTGCCTGTCGAGTTCCCTGTCATAGGCAAGCGAGTCGGCATCGAGCCTGGCCGCCCGTTCCGGGGTGAGCGCGTAGAGGTCCTTCTCCTCGCCATAGACCAGCAGGACATATTTCATTTCGAGCTCCCTTTGATGGCCACGTTGTAAGCGGCAAAGGCGGCGGTGTCAGTCTTGTTTGCCGTGGCCACGTGGTCGAGCAAGCACGCCACCACGCCGACAATAGCGATGGCCGCAAGCAGTCGACCGAAACCGGGCGCCGGCGGATCCAGCCAGAACTCCTCCGCTCACCGGGCATTTCGCTCCGGCTTTCCCCAGATCGCAACAAACAGATTGTCCATCTCAAATCTCCATCGGCCGCGAGTGGCCGCCCGCAGGACGGTCGGGCCGATGGCAAGTCGACATTTTTGCGCGCAGTTTTTTTGAGATTTTCAGTCTGCCCACCACACGGGCGGAAAAGCGCGTCAAGATTCCGTCAGGCGGCCTCACCCGAATCTCAACGCGCCGGAGGATGGCCTTCCGCCTCGCCCGCGCTATAGTTCAGAAGAACGCCGGCGGCCGCCGGCGCAACCCCGACAGACCAGGAGGACACCATGGACCGCACCGCAAACGCCGTCTGGAAAGGCAATCTGACGGAAGGCCAAGGCACGCTCGACACGCAGAGCGGGACCTTGAAGGGCACGCCCTATTCCTTCAAGGCGCGCTTCCAGGACGAGAGCGGCAAATCCGGCACCAATCCGGAAGAGCTGATCGCCGCCGCGCATGCGGGCTGCTACGCCATGCAGCTGTCGCATTTCCTGGCCGAGAACGGCACGCCGGCCGCGGAGCTCGATGCCAAGGCGGTGGTGACACTGGTGCCCGGCACCGGCATAACCGGCAGCGCCATCACCCTGGTCGGCAAGGTGCCCGGCATCGACGCGGCGAAGTTCAAGGAACTGGCCGAGAAGGCCAAGGCGGAGTGCCCAGTGTCGAAGGCGCTGGGAGCGATCAAGGTGTCGCTGGATGCACGGTTGGGGTGATCAGTTTCGCGGGGGTAGCGATCCTTCGCCCCCCTCTCTGCCCTGCCGGGCATCTCCCCCTCAAGGGGGAGATTGGCAGCTTCGCCGCTGGCGCTCAGCTTGCGGCGTTGGAGATTGGCGAAACCCGGCGTGACATCTGATCTCCCCCCTTGAGGGGGAGATGTCCGGCAGGACAGAGAGGGGGGCCTCACGCTAACGTAATGTCGTGAGCTACCCGACCAGCGTCTCGATCTTCGCGCGCAGCGCCGCGACCTCCTCCTCCAGCGCCTTGACCCGCGCCTCGAGGTCGGAGTCTGCCGACGCCGCCGGCTGCCACGGCGCCGCCACCGCCGCCGCTTCCACCGGTCCGCTCAGCAAATGAACGTAGCGCTCCTCGCGCTGGCCGGGCGCGCGTTCGAGCAGCTGGATCAGCGGCGGCCTGCGGCCGATCATCAGGTCGAGATTGTCGCGAAGTTCCTCGATCGAGGCGAAACGCGCCATCCGCTCGGAGCGCGCCAGCAGCTCATGCGCCGTCTGCGCGCCGCGCAGCAGCAAAAGCCCGATCACCGCGATCTGCGGCGTGGTCAGCGAAAAGCGCTGCGCCATCAGATGCTCGTAGCGCTCGACCCGCGACGCAAAGGCCTGGCGCACAAGGCCCTTCTGCTCGAGCGTGCCCAGCGCCCGCCGGATCTCGGTCAGCTCCAGCGCCATGACAGACTCGCGCGCCGTCTTCTGGTTGGCGGCGGCGTGCGCGCCGTTGAGCGTCAGCGGATAGACGTCCGGCGTCAGCTCCTTCTTCTCGATCAGCGAGCCCAGCACGCGCGCTTCGACGGCGGAAAGGACGGGGAGATCGGTCATTGGCTGCAATCCTTTCTAGCGCTGGCGGGACAGCGCCCCCCTCTGTCATGCCGGACATCTCCCCCACAAGGGGGGAGATCAGCAGCTTCGTCAACAGCGCTCACTCTTCGACGACAGCGATTGGCAAAAGCCGCGATGACAGCCAATCTCCCACCCGTGGGGGAGATGTCCGGCAGGACAGAGGGGGCGCGAAGGATCGCTGCCTTCAAAGCACCGCGAGCGAATTCGCCCGACTAAACCCTTCTCTCCACCATCATCTTCTTGATTTCCGCAATCGCCTTCGCGGGATTGAGCCCCTTCGGGCAGGTCTGCGCGCAGTTCATGATGGTGTGGCAGCGGTAGAGCCGGAACGGGTCTTCGAGATTGTCGAGCCGCTCGCCCGTCGCCTCATCTCGGCTGTCGATCAGCCAGCGATAGGCTTGCAGCAGCGTCGCCGGACCGAGATAGCGGTCGCCGTTCCACCAGTAGCTCGGGCAGGAGGTCGAGCAGCAGGCGCACAGGATGCATTCATAAAGCCCGTCGAGCTTCTCGCGATCCTCATGGCTCTGCAGCCATTCCTTGGCCGGCGTCGGCGAGACCGTCTTCAGCCACGGCTCGATCGAGGCATGCTGGGCGTAGAAATTGGTGAGGTCGGGCACCAGGTCCTTGATCACCGGCATATGCGGCAGCGGATAGACCTTCACCGCGCCTGAAATGTCCTCGGCGCCCTTGGTGCAGGCGAGCGTGTTGGAGCCATCGATGTTCATGGCGCAGGAGCCGCAAATACCCTCGCGGCAGGAGCGGCGCAGCGTCAGCGTCGGGTCGATCTTGTTCTTGATCCACAAAAGCGCGTCCAGCACCATCGGCCCGCAATCGTCCATGTCGACGAAATAGGTGTCCATGCGCGGATTTCCGCCGTCGTCCGGCGACCAGCGGTAGATCCGGTATTCGCGCAGATTGGTGGCCCCCTCCGGCTTCGGCCAGGTCTTGCCTTGCTGGACCTTGGAATTCTTGGGAAGCGTGAGTTCGACCATTACCTGCGGTCCTTTCGGATGACGAGCTTCAGCCCGGACCAGATTTCGTTGACGGCGGCGACCTTGACGTCGACCAGGTCGCGCTTCAGCGCCTCCGACCGGATCACGTCCTCGGTGACGTCGGTCGGCACTTTCGAAGCCTTCTTCGGCCAGGAGACCCAGACCATGCCGTCGCGCTTGATCGCCGTCTCGATGCCGGCCAAGCCGTCCTCGATCTCGGCCCGCTGCCCGGTGAAGGCGTGCACGGCATCGTATTTGCGGCTGCCCGAGATCGCCGACCACCTTGGCAGCCGATCGACCTCGGCAAACTTTACTGCCTCGGCCAGATCATCGAGCTCCGGCGGCAGCGCGATGAAGGCGGCAACCATGCCGTCCTTCAGGCCGAGCTTGGCCGGAAGGGGCGTGCCGGAATATCCCGCGGCCGCCAATGCCATGGTCAATACACCCTGGCCTTCGGCGCGATCTTGGCCGGGTTGATGCCGCCGTCCTTTTCCGCCAGCAGCGTCTCGGTGTGCACCGGCCGGTAGGTGAGCGTCACCGTGCCGTCCTCGCTGACATGGGCCAGCGTGTGCTTGCGCCAGTTGGCGTCGTCGCGGGCCGAGAAATCTTCCCGCGCATGCGCGCCGCGACTCTCCTTGCGCGCCGCGGCGCCATGGACCGTGGTGATGGCGTTGGCCATCAGGTTTTCCAGCTCCAGCGTCTCGACGAGGTCGGAATTCCAGATCATCGAGCGGTCGGTGACCTTGATGTCCTTGAGCTCGCCCCAGATCTCGGAAACGCGCTTGCAGCCATTGTCGAGCGATTCCTGCGTGCGGAAAACCGCCGCGTCTTCCTGCATCGCCCGCTGCATCTTTTCCCGCAAGCTTGCCGTCGGCATCGAGCCGTTGGCGTGGCGCAGCCTGTCGAAGCGGTCCATGATTTTCTCGACTGAGGCCGCGTTGGGCGCAGGGATGGGCGAATTGCGGTCGATCACCTCGCCGGCGCGGATTGCCGCGGCACGGCCGAAGACGACAAGATCAATCAGCGAGTTGGAGCCCAGCCGGTTGGCGCCGTGCACGGATGCGCAGGCGGCCTCGCCCACCGCCATCAGGCCCGGCAGCACGCGGTCGGGATTCTCGGCCGTCGGGTCGAGCACCTCGCCCCAATAATTGGTCGGCACGCCGCCCATATTGTAGTGCACCGTCGGCAGCACCGGGATCGGCTCCTTGGTCAGGTCGACGCCAGCGAAGATCTTCGCCGATTCCGAAATACCGGGCAGCCGCTCATGCAGCACCGCCGGGTCGAGGTGGTCGAGATGCAGGAAGATGTGATCCTTCTTCGGCCCGACGCCGCGGCCTTCGCGGATCTCCATCGTCATGCAGCGCGAAACCACGTCGCGCGAGGCGAGGTCCTTGGCCGACGGCGCATAGCGCTCCATGAAGCGCTCACCCTCGGAATTGACCAGATAGCCGCCTTCGCCGCGCGCGCCTTCGGTGATCAGGCAACCGGCGCCATAGATGCCGGTCGGGTGGAACTGCACGAACTCCATGTCCTGCAGCGCGAGCCCCGCTCTGGCCGCCATGCCGCCGCCGTCGCCGGTGCAGGTATGCGCCGAGGTGGCGGAGAAATAGGCGCGGCCGTAGCCGCCGGTCGCCAGCACCACCATCTTGGCCGAGAAGCGGTGGATGGTGCCGTCATCGAGATTCCAGGCCACCACGCCGGTGCAGGTGCCGTCCGGCTCGATGATCAGGTCGAGCGCGAAATATTCGATGAAGAACTGCGCATTGTTTTTCAGCGACTGGCCGTAGAGCGTGTGCAGCATGGCATGGCCGGTGCGGTCGGCGGCCGCGCAGGTGCGCTGCACCGGCGGGCCATCGCCGAAATTCATCATCATGCCGCCGAAGGGCCGTTGGTAGATCTTGCCCTCTTCGGTGCGCGAGAACGGCACGCCGTAATGCTCGAGCTCGTAGACCGCCGCGGGCGCCTCGCGCACCATATATTCCTGCGCGTCGATATCGCCCAGCCAGTCCGAGCCCTTGACGGTGTCAAAGAGGTGCCACTGCCAGTTATCGGGGCCCATATTGGCGAGCGAGGCGGCGATGCCGCCCTGCGCGGCGACCGTATGCGAGCGGGTCGGGAACACCTTGGTGATGCAGGCGGTGCGCAGCCCCTGCTCGGCCATGCCGAGCGTGGCGCGCAGGCCGGCGCCGCCGGCGCCGACGATCACCACATCGAATTTGTGATCGACAAAAGTGTAGGCGGAAGCCGTGCCGGCTGTATTTGCGTTGGCCAAGACGTCAGCCTCCGAATGCGAGTTTGAGCAGGGCAAACAGCGAAGCGACGCCGACTGCCACGCAGAAGAAGGTGTTGAGCGCGATCAGCGCCAGCTTCATGCCTTCGCCATGCACATAATCCTCGATGATGACCTGCATGCCGATGCGCATATGATAGAGCGGCGAGATCAGCACCAAACCGAACATGACCACCACAAACGGGTTCGCGAGCGCGGCCCGCACTTCCGCGTAGCCGTGGCCGTTGATCGCGATCAGGAAGCCGACGAAGAACAGGATCAAAGGAATGTTGGCGATCGCGGTCAGCCGCTGCCGCCAGAAATGCCCGGTGCCTTCGCGGGCCGAGCCGAGGCCGCGGACCCTCGCCAGCGGCGTGCGCATATCGGTGTTGTTCGCGCTCATCAGAAAGCCCCCCGCGCCGCATAGCCGGCGATCCAGATCAGGAGCGTCAGCACGATCGAGCCGGCGAGCGTCGCCCATGCGATCTTCGAGGCGGTGTGTTTTTCGAGCCCGGCGCCGGTGTCCCAGATGAGGTGGCGCAGCCCGCCCAGCATGTGGTGCATCAGCGCCCAGGTGTAACCGAACAGAATCAGCCGGCCGAGCCAGGAGCCGAACGCCCAATCGACCCAGTCGAAGGCGGCCTGCGAGCTCGCGGCGGCGATCAGCCACGCCGCCACCAGCAGCGTTCCGAAATAAAGCGCGCCGCCGGTGATGCGATGGATGATCGACATCGTCATCGTGATCGGCGGCCGGTAGATCGTCAGATGCGGCGAGAGCGGCCGTTCACGTCTGGCAACTGCGCGGGTGGCTGGTGATTTGCTCATGGCTGCCCCAGTTCGGCGTCCTGGATGCCGCTACCGAGGAGCAGCGTTTTCCGCCCTCATATATGGCTCCGGACAGGCGGTTTCTAATGCTCTTTTTGCACCGCGTCAAAGCCGGAAAATCGTTTTGGAAACATCATTTAGTCTGACAAACCGGTGGCCGCGCGCTTCAATCGATTAGCGGCTGTTTCGAAGCCGGCGCAAGGTCTCGTTGCAGTGCAGCAACGAGCGCTATCTCCGACAGGTCTGCGGGGTGGACCCCCTCTTCATCACCAGCGCTTCGCGTCCGTCGATCACGATTGCGTCATGCGTCGACGCTTCCTGGTAGCGGCTGCTCTGGTTGGCGGGCGAGGCCGCGAATTCCTCGGTCGAGCCATCCGGGCGAGCCACGCGCAAAGACGAGCCGAGATTCTGGATGGTGATCATGCCGCCATTGCCGCATCTGTAGGTGGCTGTGCCGATGCCGGATCGCGGCACGGTGAGGTCGGTGATGGTCTTGGTTGCCTGGGGTGCGGGCGTTTTGGGCGCAGTCGCTCCCTGCGGCATTTGAGATGCCGGCGGCGCTGCAGCCGTTGCCGGTGCGGTCGCCGCGGATGCGGACTGCTGTGCCAGCGCAGGCGCGGCCACCGGCGCCGCCGCATTGGCCGCCTTCGGCGCGCCGTCCTGCGGCACGCAGGCCGCGGCTGCGAGAAGCAGCGGGATGATGATCGACACCCGAACCGTGTGGCCAAAGCTCATGCGCTGCCCTTTCGTGCGCGGCACGCTACAGCAATTCCAGGAAAAGTGTGAAACGGTTTTCCGTCCGGAATTGCGTCAAAACAAAGAGATAGGGTGGTTTGTCGTTTCCATTGAACGGCGAACCGCTCTACCACGCGACGCATCAAGATCAAGTTCGACCAGAGTGAGCCGGCTGCAGGACCGCCCGACGGCGGGCAAGACCGGGCCTTCGAAAATTAACCATGTTCCTTAAGAACCGGCGCCGAAAGCCCTCTGCCTCTTAACAAAGGTTAAGAAAGGGTTAATTTCCGATTCGGACCGGGAATCCAGGCGCGATCCGTCGCGCCGATCAAGGGAGAGCGACATGCGTTCGAATTCAGTGCGGGCAAGCCTTGCCGCATCAGTGCTGGCGGGGCTGGTCTTGGCGATCGCCGTACCGGCCGAAGCCGGATTGCGTCACCATGACCGCGTCTACGCCGATTCCTTCGGCAATCTCGTCATCGACAGCGCCGCCGGCTACAAGCGCATCATCGTCGGCGAGGGCAGGCACGCTAAGGAGCTCTCGAACTTTACCAGTGCCGGCCAGCCCGACGTCGTCTATGACGACGCGGACGAGGCCGGCGCGCCCGGCTGCTACCAGCCACCGGTGCTGGTCAAGGGTCGCTCCTATATGTACGGGCTTTCCGATGGCGAGATGCCCAACCTCAGCCCTTGCCGTTGAAGATCGTCGGCGTTTGGCGCCGCCTGAGCGCGCCTGACACGCGCACGCAGTCGCGGCCGGCATTCTTGGCTTCGTAGAGCGCGGCGTCGGCGCGCCGCAGAAGATCGGCAAACCCTTCGTCGGCGGCCAGCTCCGCCACGCCGAAGCTGGCGCTGCAGCGATGGTCGGTCGGCAGGCCCTCGATCGGCAAGGCTCCAAAAGCGTTGCGCGCCCCTTCGGCAAACAGCCGCGCCGCGGCAAGGTTGGTGCCGGGCAGGATGATGGCGAACTCCTCGCCGCCGATACGGCCGGCGACATGGTGCTCGGCCGCGGCCTCCCGCAGGAAGCTGGCGAATGTCTCGATGACGCGGTCGCCGCAGGCATGGCCATAACTGTCGTTGATGCTCTTGAAATAGTCTAGATCGGCGATCACCAGCGCCACCGGCACGCCGCGGCGGACGGCGTCGCGCATCGCAAAGACCGCGTGGCGCTCGAAGCCGCCGCGGTTGAGCAGCCGCGACAAAGCGTCGGTTTCCGATTTCGAGGTCGCCTCGCTGAGCGCGTCGCGCACCAGCACGGCGAGCGCAAGCAGCGCCAGCGCCAGCCCGAACACGGTGCCAACCGATTGCGATACAAGCGCGTAAGCCGTCGTGACATAGGCTTGCGGGTCAGAGCCCCAGCCCCCCAACGCACCCGCAATGAACGGCTTGGAGGCGAATTGCACGGCGCTGGCGCCAAGCACCAGCGCAAGCAGATGGTCCAGCCATGCAAGCCTCTGCCGGGAGGACAGCACGATGCCGAGCGCCGCGAACTGCATGGCGGCATAAGGAAGCTGGTAGGCCATCATCCGCGCCAGCGACTGGCGCGGCAGGTCCTGCACCAGATAGACGGCGACCGAGGCGACGGCCAGGAAGCACAGCATCGGCGCCCAGGGCGGCCGCACGCCGTATTTATGGGCCAACCCGCCATTGAAGGCGATGGTCGCGCCGAGGAACACGGCAAAGGCGGCAACGACCGGCAACCGGGCGTTCGAGAAAGCGGGGATGCTGAATTCGATGGCGAAATAAGCCATGCCAAGCAGGTAGCTGAAGGCAAGCCAACGCGCTGACGCGCGCCCGGTGCCATACACGGCAATCGCCATGAACGCCGCCGCCAGCAGCCCGGCGACGGCGAGGTTGATCATCAATATGAAGTCGGCGCTGCCCATGTCTGCTCCTTGACCGAGGGCTATCATCGACCGGCGAAAATCACGTTAACGCCCAGCATGACGGGAGGACAGCCGACCGTCGCGATTAGCCGCAAGACCTCCGGTCGTCAGAGCATTTGGAACGCGACGTAGAGGTCAATGGCAATCCCTGGTTCCGCGATTGGCCGAGCCATCCCTCCGATCGTCATCCACGGGCGAAGCAAGGAGCGAAGCGACGCGCGCAGACCCGTGGATGACGAAGGCGCGGGTGTCCACCCGCCTCACCCAATGGCGAACCGCTCGGCGACGAATGTCGTTTCCGGCCTCTCGTAAGAGAGCCGCACGCTGTCGCGGCCGTTCTTCTTGGCCTTGTAGAGCGCCTCATCGGCGCGCCGCATCAAGGGCATCAGCCCTTCCCCGCCGGAGCGGGCGGCGACGCCGAAGCTCGCGGTCACCTTGGCGCCGGGCGGCAGGCCGTCGACCGTGCCGGCCGAATAAAAGCTGCGGATCGCCTCGGCGAACAGCCTTGCCGCCCCCAGGTCGCTGAGCGGCAGAAGCACGGCGAATTCTTCGCCGCCGATGCGGCCGGCGGCTCCGCGCGCGCCGGTGGCCGAGCGCAGCTTGGCAGCGAAGTCGGCGATCACCCGGTCGCCGGCCTCATGCCCGTATTGATCGTTCAGGGCCTTGAAGTGATCGAGGTCGGCCAGCACCAGGGCGACGGGAAATCCTGCCCTGGCGCACTGATCGAGCAGCACGGTCGACCGCTCCTCGAAGCCGCGGCGGTTGAGGATGCCCGAGAGCGGATCGGTGTGGGTCTCGGCCTTCAGCGCTCGCACCACGTCGAGCGCCGCCGCGCTGAACAGGCAAAGCGCGATCAGCAGCGACAGCAGCGCGTGCAGCAGCAGCGCCGTCGTCCAGTAGGACGAGGCATAGAGCTCGTCGTAGCTCTTGAACGGTCCATTGGCGATGATGATGGCCAGCGTCCGCACGAAGAAGTTCAGTCCGGAAAGCAACGCCAGCACGAACAGCATCTTCTCCGTCGGGCCATTGCCGCGCACCACGCGCAGTTCGGCAGCGGCCAGAAGGCTGATGCCGCCAAGCGCGAAATTGACGACGAGGATGCGCCATGTCAGGTCCGGCTGAGCGAACAGGAACCAGCTGAACGCAGCCATGCCGCTTCCCGCCAGCACGCCGATCCCGACATAAGGGACGGGCCGGCCGTGGCGCGCGACGATGGCGCCGACCAGACAGGACCCGGCAAGGCAGAAGCACAGATTGGAGAGGAACTTGGACGGCGCCAGGCCGGCCGGGAGGGTGAAGTGCTGGAACAGGAACCCGCCAGCGGCGAGAGCATAGCTTGCCGCCAGGACGGCCAGGTAGGGACGATGGCGCTGATAGCACCACAGCACGAGGAACGCAGCGCCGAGCGCCAGCGCTATCGTCGGATTGAGCAGCGCTATGAGCAGACCGGTGTCCAAAGGACTGCGACTTTCCCCAACTTACCCAAGGGGAGATGTTAGGACTTAAGCCCAAACAAGCGGTTAAGCGCTCTCGATAAACACGCCGCGAAACCAGGGGGAACCGGGCTTGCCGGAGCGGCGTTGTCCGGCCAGACTGGAGACGCCAGACAGGAGACGATTGCGATGGCCGACACGATCACTTTGACCGATCACGATGAAATCCGCTCCTGGGCGGCGGCGCGGGCCGGCTTTCCGGCCATTGTCGACGTATCGCCGGAGCCTGGCACGCAGGCCATGCTGCGCCTGGTTTTTGACCAGCAGGCCTATGAGGACGAGGACCGGCCGGAACGCCCGCCCAATGCCGGCGGCTACGAGTTGGTCGAATGGGACGAATGGTTCAAGATCTTCGACGACCGCCAGCTGGCATTGGTCGTCGCCGCCGACGAGCCCGGCCGGCGCGAGGAGTTTCACGAGATCATCCGCAGATAAGTTCCCTGGCGCGGAAATCTCGACCGGTCGTATATGTCTGCGTTGGCAGGTCGCATGCGTCGGAGGTTGGCCGGAACGCCCATCGCGATCGTCATCCACGGGCGAAGCAAGGAGCGAAGCGACGCGGCGCAGACCCGAGGATCCATGCCGTGACCTCAAGGCGCTGCAGCAGTGCAGAATTCTGCTTCGCGGCACCCTTCGATCGAGGTAACAGCATGGATTCCAGGGTCTCCGCGACGGAGCTTACGCTCCTGCTTCGCCCATATATGACGACGTCGGGGGCTCCAGCTAATCCCCAGCGCTCGCGCTGATTCCGGCCTACTTTCCAAGCCGGGCGCCTATTTCCAGTCGCGGATGTCGACGAAATGGCCGGCGATTGCGGCGGCGGCCGCCATGGCCGGCGACACCAGATGGGTGCGGCCCTTGAAGCCCTGGCGGCCCTCGAAGTTGCGGTTCGAGGTCGAGGCGCAGCGCTCATGCGGCTTCAGCCGGTCGTCGTTCATGGCCAGGCACATCGAGCAGCCCGGCTCCCGCCAGTCGAAGCCTGCGGCGACGAAGATCTTGTCCAGGCCTTCGGCCTCGGCCTGTTCCTTCACCAGGCCGGAGCCCGGCACGATCATGGCGTTGACGCGCGGATTGACCTTCTTGCCCTCGACCACCTTGGCTGCGGCGCGCAGGTCCTCGATGCGGCCATTGGTGCAGGAGCCGATGAAGACCCGGTCGAGCGCGATGTCGGTGATCTTGGTTCCCGGCGTCAGGCCCATATATTCCAGTGCCCGATGCTTGGAGGAACGCTTGTTCTCGTCCGTGATGTCTTCGGGGTTCGGCACGATGCCCTGCACCGAGACGACGTCCTCCGGCGAGGAGCCCCAGGAGACGATCGGCGGCAGCTTCGCCGCGTCGAGCACGATCACCTTGTCGAAATGCGCGCCTTCGTCCGACTTGAGCGTCTTCCAGTAGGCAAGCGCCGCATCCCACGCCGCGCCCTTGGGCGCGCGCGGCTTGTCCTTGACATAGGCGAAGGTCGTCTCGTCCGGCGCGATCAGGCCGGCGCGCGCGCCCGCCTCGATCGACATGTTGCAGATCGTCATGCGCCCTTCCATCGACAGCGAGCGGATCGCTTCGCCCGCATATTCGATGACATAGCCGGTGCCGCCGGCCGTGCCGATCTCGCCGATGATGGCGAGGATGATGTCCTTGGCGGTGACGCCTTCAGGCAGCTGGCCGTCGACGCGCACGAGCATATTCTTGGCCTTGCGCTGGATCAGCGTCTGGGTGGCGAGCACATGCTCGACCTCGGACGTGCCGATGCCATGCGCCAATGCTCCGAAAGCACCATGCGTCGAAGTGTGGCTGTCGCCGCACACGATGGTCATGCCGGGCAGGGTGAAGCCCTGCTCGGGCCCGATGATGTGGACGATGCCCTGGCGGACGTCGTTCTCGGAATAATATTCGATGCCGAAATCCTTGGCGTTCTTGGCCAGCGCCTCGACCTGGATGCGGCTTTCCTCGTTCTTGATGCCGAACTTGCGCTCGGGCGAGGTCGACACGTTGTGGTCGACCACGGCCAGCGTCTTTTCCGGATGCCGGACCTTGCGGTTCGACATGCGCAGGCCTTCGAAGGCCTGCGGGCTGGTGACCTCATGCACGAGGTGGCGGTCGATATAGAGCAGGCAGGTGCCGTCATCCTGGCGGTCGACGACATGGTCGTCGAAGATCTTGTCATAGAGGGTGCGCGGTGCGCTCATGTGCGTAAATCCGTCGATATGAGAATGGGAAAAGCACGCCGGCAATCCGGCGCGACGACTGCGATCAGTCGGGTCAGTTAAGTCGGCTGGTCAGCGCGCCGCAAACGCGCGCGGAGAAACGCGACGGCAGGCGCTTCCTGTCCTGCAGCACGAAACCCTTGTAGGCCGGATCGCTGAAAAGCTTTTCCATGGCGGCGTAGATAGCAATGTTTTGGCTTTTCGGCAATTGGCGGCGGAACCTGTTCCTCGCCCCACGAAGTGGGGAGAGGTGGCCCGGCGAAGCCGGGACGGAGAGGGGCCTGCGGCGGTGCCTGGAGTTTTTAAAGCCTCCTACCGCCTCAAAGCCCTTCGGTCTTGCCTTGTCTTGCAGCGGCTCTTGTGTCGCGGAGGTCGCCCCCCTCTCCGTCCCGGCTTCGCCGGGCCACCTCTCCCCCGCCTTCGCGGGGGCGAGGAACTGGCGCCAGCCTATTCACACCACCTCGAACACGAACGTCTTCACCAGCGCTGCCGGATCACCGATCGCATAGCAGCGGAACCACGGGCTCTGCTCGACCGCGCGCCATTTCCCCGTCTGCGTCAGCTCATCGAACACCGCCTGGAACCCGCCGCTCTCGAACACCTGGTCGCGCACGGTGAAGATGGCGTGGCCGCCGCTTTTGGTGATGCGCACCAGCTCGTGCAGGCCGGAGGCCGGCGCGTGGCCGATGGTGAAGACGCCGGTCGAGAAGAAGGCGCGGAAATGCCGGTCCGGCCAGGGCAGCGGGCCGCCGAGCATCGCTTTCTTCAGCTCGCCATAAGCCGGCTTGCCACCGGCCTGGCGGCTGCCGGCGATCTTCAGCATGTCGTCGGAGAGGTCGAGGCCGACGATGTCGCCATAGCCAAGCGCCTTCAGCGACGGCCCTGATAGGCCGGTGCCGCAGCCGGCGTCGAGCAGCGGACCTTCGCCCGCCGGCACATGCCGGGCCACCCAGGCGGTGACCAGGAACGGCAGGAGATAGCCGAGCGAGGCGGTCTCGCTGTCATAGGTCGCGGCCCAGTCGGCATATGCCTTGGCGAGCCTCTCCGGCGAGTCGGCCGAATAAACGGAATCCAACGCCGCATTGGCCTTGTCGAAATTCATGGGCGCGTCCTCCGCGATGATGTGCTGAAGGATCGTAGCGCGGACTTTTGCTGCCGGCTATTCCCCGTGTTGCCGGCGCAGCCGCTGCTCCAGCCCCCGCAGCGCCAGCGACAGGCCGATGGTCAGGATGAGGTAGATATAGGCGACGATCGAATAGGTCTCGAAGAAGCGGAACGAGCCGGCGGCGTAGACCTTGCCCATCTGGGTGATGTCGGCGACGCCGAGCACCGAGACCAAGGAAGAATCCTTGACCATGGCGACGAAGTCGTTGCCGAGCGGCGGCAGGATCATGCGGATCGCCTGCGGGAACACGATCAGCCTGAAACGCTGCGCGCGGGTAAGACCAAGCGCCTTGGCGGCTTCGATCTGGCCCTTCTCGACCGACTGGATGCCGGCACGGAACACTTCCGAGATGAAGGCCGAATAGCCGATGGTCAGCGCCATGATGGCGCGCCAGAGCAGCGAGACATCGCGCACAAGCAATTCGCCGATCAGCCCGGCGCTCTGCAGCGGCGCGGTCAGCGCATTCCAGGCGGCGACGAAGGCCGGCGCGCCGGCAAAGGCGATCCAGAACAACAGCACCAGGATCGGCACGCCGCGGATGATCTCGACATAGAAGCGCGCGATCTGCCGCAGCCACTGCGATCCCGACAGCGCCATCAGCGCGATTCCGAGCCCAAGCGCAGAGGCTAAAGCGAAAGCGACCGCGGTGACGAAGATGGTGATGCCGATGCCCTTGGCGACGGTGGCGAAGACCTCGGCATAGAGATCGCTGGACGCGATGGCGAGGGCGGCAGCCAGTGCGAGGGCGGCCGCAGCGGCCAGCCACCAGGGGAATTCGGATTTGGTGGATGTCGTCGCAGACATCAGGCGACGCCGGTGGAGCGGACGTTCCGAGAGGATGGCGCCCAGTCCCCCCTCTCTGGCCTGCCGGCCATCTCCCCCTCAAGGGGGGAGATTGGATGTTCGATCGGCTTTCGCCAATCTTCAACATTGAATGAGGAGCGCCGGCGGCGGAGCTGCCAATCTCCCCCCTTGAGGGGGAGATGCCCGGCAGGGCAGAGAGGGGGGACTGGGCGCAATGTCAGCGCGATTTCCTGCAAACCCACCGCGCGCACCAAGACGAGCTCACTGCCCCATCTTGTAATCGAGGAACCACTTCTTGTTGAGCTTGTCGAACGTGCCGTCGGCCTTGAGCGAGGCGATCGCGGCGTTGACCGGCTTCACCAGGTCCGAGCCCTTGGGGAAGATGAAGCCGAAATCCTCGGTGCCGAGCGGGCCGCCGATCAGCTTCAGCTTGCCTTCCGAGGCATCGACATAGCCCTTGCCGGCGGTGCCGTCGGTCAAGACGACGTCGACGTCGCCCGCCTTCAGCGCCTGCACGGTCGCGCCGAAGGTCTCGAACAGCTTGATGCGCGGGTTCTGCTCGTTGCCGTCGAGCACGCTGTAGACGGCGGTGTAGAAGGGCGTGGTGCCGGGCTGGGCGCCGATCAGCCCGTCCTTGAAGGCGCCGAAGCTCTTGGCGTCGGTGAAGCGGCTTTCATCGCCGCGCACCAGCATGAACTGCTCCGAGCGCATATAGGGATCGGAGAAGTCGACCTTCTCCTTGCGGTCGTCCTTGATGGTGATGCCGGTCATGCCGATGTTGTACTGGTTGTCCGAAACCGCCTGGATCATCGCGTCCCAGGAGGTGTTCTGGTACTCGACCTTGAAATTCAGCCGCTTGGCGATCTCGTCCATCGCGTCATATTCCCAGCCGATCTGCTTGCCGGTCTTCTTGTCGATGAACTGCAGCGGCGGATAGGCGTTTTCCGTCACCACCACGACCTTCTTGCCGCCGAGGTCGGGCAGATTGTCGGCGAGCGCGGCGACAGGCGCGAGCAGGCAGGCCACCATGGCGGCCAGCAGCAATTTCGACTTGGTCATGACAAATCTCCGAAGGTGCGACCGCGCTGCAATTTCGCGGCCTGGGAAAATCCGGCGCCGACTTTAGAGCAATTCCAGGAAAAGTGTGAAGCGGTTTTCCGTCCGGAATTGCGTAAAAACAAAGAGATAGAGCGTCTCGCCGTGAAACGGTGAGACGCTCTATCTTGCCGCAAGCGCCTTGCAAGCCGGTCCGCGCAGCCGCAGGCCGCCAAGCACGCAATCCAATGCTCTTCGGGGATGGTTTCGAGGACTGCCTTTGCGCCATTCAGTCCTGATTGGCCGTTGTCTCGCGCAATCCGGCGACCAGCCGCGTCAGCGTATCATGCAGCGCTTTGAGCTCTGCCCGCTCCAGCGGCATGCCGCAGCTTAAGCCCTCCTGCACGTCCTTCATCTTGGCCCGCAGCGCATCACCCTTCGCGGTCGGCTCGACCAGCACCCGGCGTTCGTCGGCGGCGTCGCGCCGGCGCGTGACGAGGCCGCCCGCTTCCATGCGCTTGACCAGCGGCGTCAGCGTCGCCGAATCGAGGCCGAGTGCCGCGCCGAGCTCGCCGATCGTGCTCGGCGAATGCTGCCATAGCGCGAGCATTGCAAGGTATTGCGGGTAAGTGAGGCCGAGCGGATCGAGCAGCGGCCGGTAGAGCTTGGTCATCAGCCCGCTGGCTGAATAAAGCGCGAAGCAGAGCTGCTGGTCGAGGCGCGGCACCTCGATCACCCCGGCGTCCTGCGCCGGGGCTGGCTTGGTGATGGTTTCGGTTTTCGTCGTCATGCGGCCTTTGCCGAGAGCGCCACGTCGATATTGCCCCGGATGGCGTTGGAATAGGGGCGGACCTTGTGCGCTTCCGATACAAGCGCCTCGGCGCCCGCCTGATCAAGCCCCTTGATCTCGGCCGCCAGCGCGACGCCGAGGCGGAAGCCGCCCTGGCCGTTCGGATAAAGGCTGACCGTGGATGTAATCGAAGCGTCCTCGAGCGGCAGCTTCTGCTGGCGGGCGATGAAGCGCACCGCGCTCTCGAAGCAAGCCGCATAGCCGATGGCGAAAAGCTGCTCCGGATTGGTGGCGCCGCCCTTTCCGCCGAGCTCCTTCGGCATCGCGAGGTCGACCTTGAGCAGGCCGTCGCTGGTTTCGCCGTGACCGTTGCGGCCGCCGCTGACGTGAGCCTGGGCGGTGTAGAGTGCTGACATTTTCGATCTCCGTTGATTTGTGCACGATTATTTAGTGTACAAGATAATTGGACGTCAAGGGGTACCATGCGCCTATCTCCGATGCTCGGATGAATGGGCGGCAGGCCCTCAGCTTCGTCATCCACGGGCGGAGCGACGCGAAGCGGAGCGAAGACCCGAGGATCCATTCCGATACCTCAGCCATGAAGCGCAGCGGGGCAGAATTCTGCACCGTTGCGGAGCCTCGATGTCACGGAATGGATCCTCGGGTCTGCGCTGCGTCGCTACGCTCCTCGCTCCGCCCGTGGATGACGAAGCTGAGGCGGTTTCAGCCAATCACGAAGGCATGCGGTTCGCGAACGCAGGTTGGATAGGAACTGATCGGGGAACCGGTAGGGTTAGGCTTGCCGCCAAACGAAAAAGGCGGCCGAGGCCGCCTTTCCGGAACCTGTTTCGCAGAAGCCTTATTCGGCCGAAGCAGCCTCGGCGGCGGCCTTCTTCTCGGCGGCTTCCTTGGCGGCCGTCTCGGCGGCCAGCGCCTGGGCGGCGGCGACCTTCTCGGCCTCGATGCGGGCGCGCTCGGCGTTCAGCGCATCACGCTCTTCGTCGTTCAGCTTGCGGGCGCGCACGCCGGTGTTTTCCGAAATGCGGGCCGACTTGCCGCGACGGTCGCGCAGGTAATAGAGCTTGGCGCGGCGCACCTTGCCGCGGCGCACGATCTCGACGCCCTCGACCATCGGCGAGTAGACCGGGAAAACGCGCTCGACGCCTTCGCCGTAGGAAATCTTGCGGACGGTGAAATTCTCCTGGAAGCCGGAGCCGGAGCGGGCGATGACGACGCCCTCATAGGCCTGGACGCGGGTGCGGCTGCCTTCGGTGACGCGCACCTGGACGCGCACCGTGTCGCCCGGCTGGAATTCGGGCAGCTTGCGCTTGGCTTCGATCTTGGCGGCCTGTTCGGCCTCGAGCTGACGGATGAGATCCATCTCAAATATCCACTTCTTGTTCTTCCGACAGTCAGAGCGTCCTCGGCTCGCCTTGCAGTTCCAACGACCGCTCGGCTATGCCCTTTGTCGAAACATCGGGCAGGGACGGCTACACCGCCATTTGTTGACGGGTCCAGAAGATCGTTCTTCCGGTTCGGGCGGCGACATACAGCTATTTCGGCGCTTTGTCACGTCCAAATGCATGCCGCCCAGAAGTGTGCGCGGTTCTGGGGCAACGACATGCATCAAAAAAGGACTTCGAGGCATATTTTTTGCGCCGCTTGTACCATCTTATTGCCTCGTGCCGGGTTGCGCGAGCCCGCCAAGCTTTCTAAGCCGGGAACGTGTATTCCCGGGCCTTCCCTCCATGACATTCTCCGATGCCGTGCTGCTTTTCCTCGCGGGCTTTGCCTCCGGCGCCGCCAATGCGGTCGCCGGCGGCGGCACTTTCCTCACCTTCGGCGCCATGACGCTGGTCGGCCTGCCGCCGATCGTCGCCAACGCCACCTCGTCGGTGACGCAGCTGCCGGGCTACATCACCTCGACGCTCGCCTATTGGACCGATATCCGCCACTTCTGGCGCGGCGCCCTGCTGCTTTGCCTGATCTCGGCCCTCGGTGCGCTGGCCGGTTCGCTGATCCTGCTCGCGCTCTCCAACCCGTCCTTCCGCGCCCTTGTGCCCTGGCTGCTGATCGCCGCGACGGCCCTGTTCGCCGCCGGGCCGTGGCTGAAGCCGGCGGCCGGCCCGGAACATCAGGCCTCGGTCGGCTCGCTCGCCGGTTCGCTCGCGCAATTCGCGACCGCGGTCTATGGCGGCTTCTTCGGCGCCGGCATGGGGGTAATGATGCTCGCCACGCTCGGCCTGACGCAAGCCGGCGATTACCACCGGCTCAACGCGCTGAAGAACATGCTGTCCATCGTGATCGCGGTCGTCGCCATCCTGGTCTTCGTTTCCGGAGGCGTCGTCGCCTGGCCGCAGGCGATCGTCATGATCCCGGGAGTGGCGCTCGGCGGCTATGCCGGCGTGTGGATCGCCAAGCGCGTGCCACAGGCCGTGGTGCGCGGCTTCGTCGTCGCCGTCGGCCTGCTCCTGGCTTTCTACTATTTCACCAAGGGCTGAGGCGGAGCGCCAAGCAGGTCGGGCCGCCGTTCCCGCGTCAGCTTCTCCGCCTCCGCGCGCCGCCATTCGGCAATCTTCTTGTGGTTGCCTGAAACCAGCACGTCCGGGATCGGCCGGCCCTCGAACTCCTGCGGCCGCGTATAATGCGGATGCTCGAGCAGGCCGTTCTCGAAACTCTCTTCCTCGCCGGACACAGCATTGCCCATGACGCCCGGCAGCAGCCGCACGACGGCGTCGAGCAGCACGAGCGCCGCCGGCTCGCCGCCCGAGAGGATGAAATCGCCGATCGAGACCTCCTCGAGCGCCCGCGCGTCGATCACCCGCTGGTCGACGCCTTCGAAGCGTCCGCACAGGATGACGACGCCCGGACCGGCGGCAAGCTCGCGCACGCGGGCCTGCGTCAGCGGTTTGCCGCGCGGGCTCATCAGCAGTCTTGGACGCTCATCGCCTGGCGGCGAAGCGTGGTCGATGGCTCGCGCCAGCACGTCGGCGCGCATCACCATGCCGGCTCCGCCGCCGGCCGGCGTGTCGTCGACCGTGCGGTGCCTGTCGGTGGCGAAATCACGGATCTGGATCGTTTCCAGCGACCATCTACCGGCCTCCAGCGCGCGGCCGGCGAGCGACAGGCCGAGCGCGCCCGGGAACATCTCCGGATAGAGCGTCAGCAACGAAGCGGCAAAGCTCAACGGTTGCCCCCGGCATCCTTCGGTCCGCGCGGCCGGCCCTTCGGGTCGAAGCCGGACCGGCCCGGTGCTTCACCATCGTCCTCATCTTCGACCAGGCCAGCCGCCAGCGGATCGACCTCGACGAAACCGTCGGCGATCGAGACATGCGGCACCGCTGCCTGCGTGAACGGGATCAGCACGCCCTTGCGGCCGGCAAGGGTGACATCGAGAATGTCGCCGCCGCCGAAATTATGCACGGCGACGACCTTGCCGATGACGCCCGTGTCGTCCCTGACGTCCAGGCCGACGAGATCGGCATGATAGAACTCGTCCTCCTCGCCGTCGTCAGGCAGCACCGAACGGTCGACGAAAAGCTCCGTGCCGGCCAAACCCTCGGCGGCGTTGCGGTCGTTGACGCCCTTGAAGCGCACGACCACCACGGTCCCGGCAGGCCTGATATCGGTAATCTGGAAGGCACGGCCGTCCTTGGCGAAGAGCGGGCCGTAATCGGCCAGCGCCAGCGGGTCGCCGGTGAAGGTCTTCACCCTGAGTTCGCCCTTGATGCCGTGGGCGGCACCGATGACGGCCATCTGTACGGGGTTTTCGAGCTTCGACATTGGCGGCGCTTCCTTTGCCTTGCTCTAACGCCGTCTCGTGGTCATTTCAATGACGGCCTCTTCACCGCTTCCTAACCTCGAGACCTGACAATGCCGCCATGCAGGAATTCCTCATCCCGGCAAAATCCGATCTCCAAGCGGCGCGCGAGACCTGGCTGAAGACACTGGCGCATGAGCGCCGGCTGTCGCCGGAGACGGTCGAGGCCTATGAGCGCGACACGCGCCAGTTCCTGCATTTCCTGACCGGACATCGCGGCGGACCGCCCGGCATTTCCGACATCGCCGACCTGCGTCCCGCCGATCTGCGCGGCTTCCTCGCCAAGCGCCGCAGTGACGGCGCAGGCGCCCGCACGCTGGGGCGCGGCCTTGCCGGCATCCGCTCGCTGCTGCGCTTTCTCGAAAAACGCGGCCTCGTCAACGCTGCGGGTGCCATCGCTCTGCGTGCGCCGCGCCAGCCGAAATCGCTGCCCAAGCCGCTGACGGCAAGCGACGCCAGAAAGGTCGTGGCGATGGAGGGCCAACTCGCCGAAGAACCCTGGATCGCGGCGCGCAATGCCGCCGTGCTGACGCTGCTCTACGGCTCCGGCCTGCGCATTTCGGAAGCGCTGGGGTTGACCGGCGCCGATCTGGCGACGGAAGCCGACACCGTGCTGCGCGTCACCGGCAAGGGCGGCAAGACGCGACTGGTGCCGGTGCTGCCGGTGGCCCGCAAGGCGGTGGTGGAATACCGCCGGCTCTGCCCCTTTCATATCGGTCCCGACGGCCTTTTGTTCCGCGGCGCCCGCGGCGGCCCGCTCAACCCGGCCATCATCCAGCGCGAGATGGCGAAGCTGCGCTCGGCGCTGAACCTGCCCGACACGGCAACGCCGCACGCCCTGCGCCACTCCTTCGCCACCCACCTGCTCGGCCGCGGCGGCGACCTGCGCACCATCCAGGAGCTGCTCGGCCACGCCAGCCTGTCGACGACCCAGATCTACACCGGCGTCGACACCGCGAGGCTGCTCGACATCTACGAGAAGGCGCATCCAAGGGCGTGAGCCGCCTGAGGTCATCCGGAGCCCTCCGGACTTCGTCATTCCAGGGCGGAGCAAGGAGCGAAGCGACGCGCGCAGACCCTGGAATCCATGCCGTGACCTCAACGCTCCGCGACTGAGCAAAATTCTGCATCGCCGCATTCTACGGCCCACGTAACGGAATGGATCCTCGGGTCTGCGCGCGTCGCTTCGCTCCTTGCTCCGCCCGTGGATGACGATGCGATGGGCGTTTCGGCCAATCGACGGGGTATTCGATCCGACAAGCCGAGCGAACGTCAAAGCTCACCGCACCTCGAACAATTTCACCTGCCGATTAACCGTTTTGCCGCTTTTCAGCGCTAAGACGCTTCCCATGAAACGCGTCATCGCCATTGCCGACCGCGCGGCCCTTGTCTCGTTGAAGCTGCTTGCGGCGCTCAACCTGCTGTTTTTCCTGTCCTTCATCGTCGTTCTGCTGCTCGCAAGCCGGGCGCATGCCGAAACGCCGAATTGCGCCGGCACCGATCTGTTGACCGCGCTGGAGAAGAACGATCCGGCCGCCTTCCAGAAGGTCGAGGCCGAAGCGGCGGCCGTACCCAACGGCAAGGGCCTGCTGTGGAAGCTGGAGAAGCCGGGCGAAAAACCGTCCTATCTGTTCGGCACCATGCACATGACCGACACGCGCGTTACCACGCTGCCGGCCGCCGCGCAGAAAGCCTATGACGGCGCCGGCACCGTCGTCATCGAAACCACCGATGCGATGGACAAGGCCAAGATGATGGCCGCGATGGCCAGCGAACCCGGCCTGATGATGTTCACCGACAACACCACGCTGTCGTCGCTGCTGTCGCCGGACGATGCGGCGGCGCTGAACAAGGGGCTCGACGCCCGCGGCATCCCGCCGGCGACGGTCGCCAAGATGAAGCCGTGGATCCTGTCGGCGATGATGGCGTTGCCGGCCTGCGAGGTGGCGCGCCAGTCCGCCGGCGAACCCGTGCTGGACGTCAAGCTCGCTTCGGACGCCAAGGCCTCGGGCAAGGACGTCGAAGGGCTGGAGACCGCCGTTGGCCAGCTGCGCGCGATGGCTTCGCTGCCGCTCGAATTCCACATGAAGAGCCTGGTCGAGACCATGAAGCTCGGCGACAAGGTCAACGACGTCAACGAGACCATGATCGTGCTCTACCAGCGCGGCGAGGTCGGCATGTTCTGGCCGCTGTTCAAGGCGGTGCTGCCCGAGACCGCCGATGACCAGGCCGGCTATGCCGCCTTCGAGCAGACCATGATCACCAGCCGCAACAAGGTGATGGCCGCGAATGCGATGCCGATTCTGGCCAAGGGCAACGTTTTCATGGCCGTCGGGGCCATGCATCTGCCCGGTCCGGAAGGACTGGTCGAGGATTTTCGCAAGGCAGGGTATATTGTTACCGCCGTCAACTGAGTCGTCTGGCGGCTGGCGGACCTGAAAACGCCGGTTTTTCAGCGCTTTCCGTCCGTTTGCGTGAAACCCGATGCGGGATCAGCGCGTTGATGGCTGTTATTTTGATGACTTTCATCCAAGGAGGACACGTTTCATGGCGAACCCTAACGACCCCTTCACCCCTTCGAGCCCGCCTCCCAGATCGGGTGGCGGCGGCAGCGGGTGGCTGATCGCCCTTGTTGTCATTATCCTGGCCATTGTTGCGTATTATGTCTTTGGCAGAAGCGGCGGCGAGCATGCCCCGGCCCCGGCTGAGCCGCCGGCCGCCAGCACGCCAGCTCCTGCGCCAGCGACGCCTGCTCCGGCCCCTGAGCCGGCACCTGCGCCAGCCCCGGCTCCTGCACCCGCCCCGGCCCCTGCGCCAGCCCCGGCTCCGGCACCTGCGCCGGCTCAGTAATCGGGCTGCAGCTTGAAAACGAACGGCCCGCCAAAAGGCGGGCCGTTTTGTTTTGTGGCGCTGTCTCCAGCTTCGGAAAATGCTCAAGTAGCACTGCACAGAGATTGTTACCCGGCCGGCTCTGTTTCCGTTGGCATGCGTTGGAGATTGGCCGAAACGCCCATCGCGATCGTCATGTATGGACGGCCCCTCTTGGGCAAGAGGCAAAATGACGACGACGGCGTAAGTCTGGAGCGGTCATGTATTCGGCCTTTAGTGCGGTCGATTTCGATGACCGCTGACCAACAAGGGTTACGCGGATCGGTTCCAATCATTCTAGCGCGCTTGGTGTCGCGATGACGATGGCGGATTTTCCCGACCCAGGTCCTGACCATTTTGCCGTGCTGCCTTTTTGCTCCTTACGCTGTTAAGGGCCTCGATTGCGGCTAGGCCACAGCCGGTGCCCTGTATTGTTGTCCCGATTGCAGCATTGCCCAGATGATGCGGGCGGTCTTGGCCGCCTGCGCCACGACGGCGACCTTGACCGGCCGCCTGGCCAGCAGGCCGCGTATCCAGGGCGAGCCTCTGTCGGGCTTGGCCCTGACCTGACGCAGCCAGGAACTGGCGCCGAGAATGAGCAACCTGCGCAGGTCCCTGTCGCCGGCACGGCTTATATGGCCTGTCGGCCTGTGCTTGCCGCCGGTGTCATGGGTCTTGCGGGTCAGGCCCAGCCAGGCTGCGAAGTCCCTGGCCGAGGCGAACTGGCGACCGTCGCCGATGGCTGCGACGGTCGCATGCGCGATGATCGGGCCGACGCTCGGGATCGTCGTCAGCCGCAAAGCTGCCCGCTGCTGCCTGACCTGAGCCAGGATCTGCTTGTCCAGCTTGCCGATCTCGCCATCCAGCGCCCGCCATTGCCCGGCCAGCGGCACCAGGCAGATCAACAGCGCCGCTGGGATGGCTTCATCGGCCGCCTCGACGCGCCGCAGCAGGGTCTCGATGCCCGCCGCCCCTTTGGCACTTGTCTGTCCCATCTCATAGAGCAGGCCACGCATGGCGTTGGCCAGTTGCGTGCGCTGGCGCACCAGAAGGTCGCGTGTGCGGTGCAGCGCCCGGGCCCATTGCTGCTCGACCGACTTGATCGGCACGAAGCGCATGTCGGGCCGGCTCACCGCCTCGCAACAGCCGTGCGCGTCGCGGGCATCGTTCTTGTTGCGCGGAACATAGGGCTTCACATAGGCCGGTGGCATCAGCTTGACGTCATGGCCGAGCGCGCTGAGCGTGCGGGCCCAATGATGAGCCGAGCCGCAGGCCTCCATGCCGATCAGCGCCGGCGGCTGCGCGGCGAAGAACTTCTCCACCTGCGCGCGGCGCAGCTGCCGCTGCACCACCACGCGCCCGGCAGCATCCACGCCGTGCACCTGAAACACATTCTTGGCCAAATCGATTCCAAATCTGATAGCTTGCATGACGGACGGTCTCCTTCCGCTGGAGTTAATCACAGCCCAGTTTGGCACATTCGATGCCGCAAGGGGCCGTCCACCCATCATTCTAGGGCGGAGCAGGAGCGAAGCTCCGTCGCGAAGACTATAGAATCCATGCCGCTACCTTCGCCGAGGTGTGCAACGGAGCAGAATTCTGCACCGTGGCGGCGCTTCCAAGTCACGGAATGGATTCTATGGTCTGCGCCGCGTCGCTTCGCTCCTTGCTCCGCCATAGAATGACGAGGTTGGGGCGGCTTCAACCAATCCCCAGCGTTTGCGCTGATTTCACGCAAATGAACGGAAAAACTTGACCAAGACAAACAGCAACCTTTCAAAATCGCTGTGTCGGGGACTAATCATCCGGCATCGGACTGGCCGGCCAGGGCAGCCGATGGCGCAGCTCTTCGACCAGGACCCGCTCATTCTCCGAATAGTCGATCGGAACGACGACGAGATTGACGCCGCCCGCGGCAAAGGCCTGCTCAAGGGCCGGTCTCAGCTCGGCAATGGCGCCTACCCTGGTGCCCTTGGCGCCGTAGGCTTCGGCATAGCGGACGAAATCGGGATTCCCAAAGGTCATGCCGAAATCGGGAAAATCGTCGACCGCCTGCTTCCAGCGGATCATGCCGTAGGCATGGTCCTCGATGATCAGGACCACGAGGTTGAGCTTCAGCCTGACGGCGGTTTCCAGCTCCTGGCTGTTCATCATGAAGCCGCCATCGCCGCAAACCGCCATGACGCGGCGTTCTGGAAAAAGCATCGCCGCCATCATCGCCGACGGCAGGCCGGCACCCATCGTGGCCAACGCATTGTCGAGCAGCAGCGTGTTGGCGACGCGCGTGCGGTAGTTGCGCGCGAACCAGATCTTGTACATGCCGTTGTCGAGCGCCAGGATGCCGTCGGCCGGCATCACCGCGCGCACGTCGTGCACCAGGCGCTGCGGCGTGAAGCGGTCCTCGCTGTCGCGCGCCGCGATGCGGCTCAATATCCCCTCGCGCAACGGCAGCAGTGCCTGTGCGTTGGGAATGTTGCCTTCCAGGCGGTCAGCCAACAGCCTGAGCGACGCGCCGATATCGCCGATCACCTCGGTTTGCGGGAAATAGACCTGTTCGACGGTGGCCGGCTGGTAGCCGACATGAATGACCTTCGGACCGTCGGCGCCCATGATGAAGGGCGGCTTCTCGACCGTGTCGTGGCCGATCGTGATGATGAGATCCGCCCGCTCGATCGCCTCATGCACATAGTCGCGCTCGGACAGGGCGGCTGTGCCCATATAGAGCTCGGTCCCACCCGGCACCGTGCCCTTGCCCATCTGGGTGGTGAAATAAGGAATGCCGGTCCGCAGAACGAACTGGGCGAGGTCCGAGGTCGAGCGCGGCCGCGAGGCGGCGGCGCCCATCATCGCCAGCGGCCGCTCGGCCTCTATGATCATCTGCGCGGCGCGGTCGAGCGCAAGCGGGCTCGCCAGCGGCAGCTCGACGGGGTGCGGCGGAATCGGCGCCACCGCGTCGCATTCCTCGGCGGCGATGTCTTCGGGCAGCTCCAGATGCACCGGTCCCGGACGCTCCTCGCCGGCCACACGAAAAGCCTCGCGCACCACGCCCGGGATCATCCTGGGCGAAACGATCTGACGCGAAAGCTTGGTCAGGGGTTTCATCGCCGCGACGACGTCGACGATCTGGAACCGGGCCTGCCTGGACGACCTGACGCCCTTTTGTCCGGTGATCATGACCATGGGCATGGCCCCGAGCAGCGCGTAGGCCGCGCCTGTGGTCAGGTTCAAGGCGCCCGGGCCAAGCGTGGTGATGCAGACGCCGGGCCTGCCGGTGAGCCGGCCGTGGGTGGCGGCCATGAACGCGGCCGCTTGCTCGTGGCGGGTCAGGATCAGCTCGATCGAGGATCTGCGGATGGATTCGACGACGTCGAGGTTCTCCTCGCCCGGTATGCCGAAGATGCGGTCCACGCCTTCCTTCTCGAGGGCGGCAACAAGCAGATCGGAGCCTTTGGACACGCGGTATCTCCTAGAGCATGTCTCCCGAAAGTGGGAACCGGTTTCGGGATAAAGACATGCGTAGAACCAAGAACCTAAAGCGCATGGAGCGAATCTGAAAGATCGCGACGCGCTTTAGGCGAACCTTGCGAGACGAGCCTCACCGAACGCTGACGCGCGCATTCGGGAATGACGCCCTAGATATGAATCGGCTTGAAGAACGTCGCCAATGCCGCTTCCTTCACAGCTTCCGACATCGTCGGATGCGCATGGCAGGTGCGGGCGAGGTCCTCCGACGAGCCGCCGAATTCCATCAGCACCGCCGCCTCGTGGATCATCTCGCCGGCGCCGAAGCCAACGATATGCGCGCCGAGCACGCGGTCGCTGGCCTTGTCGGCCAGGATCTTCACGAAGCCGTCGGTGTGCAGCATGGCGCGCGCGCGGCCATTGGCGCTGAACGGGAATTTGCCGACCTTGTAGTCGATGCCGGCCTTCTTCAATTCCTCCTCGGTCTTGCCGACGGAGGCGATCTCCGGGCTGGTGTAGACGACGCTCGGAATGACGTCGTAGTTCACGTGCCCGGCCTGGCCGGCGATCGTCTCGGCCACCGCCACGCCCTCGTCCTCGGCCTTGTGCGCCAGCATCGGCCCGGCGATCACGTCGCCGATGGCATAGATGCCGGGCACATTAGTCCTTAGATGTCCATCGGTCTTGACCCGGCCGCGCTCGTCCATCTCCACGCCGGCTTCCTTCAGCCCCAGGCTGTCGGCATGGGGCCGGCGTCCGGTGGCGACCAGCACCACATCTGCCTCGATCGTCTCGGCGGCACCGCCCTTGACCGGCTCGAAGGTGACGGTCGCGCCCTTCTTGGCCTTGGCCACACCCGTGACCTTGGCCCCTAACCTGAACTCGAAACCCTGTTTGGAGAGCAGCCGCTGGAACTGCTTCGACACCTCACCGTCCATGCCGCCCAGGATGTTGTCGAGGAACTCGACGACCGTGACCTTGGCGCCGAGCCTTGCCCACACCGAGCCGAGCTCCAGCCCGATGACCCCGCCGCCGACCACCACGAGACGCTCCGGCACCTTGGCCAGCGACAGCGCGCCGGTGGAGGACACGATCCCCTTCTCGTCGAAATCGACCTTGACGCCCGGAATGCCGGCGACATCCGAGCCCGTGGCGATAACGATATTCCGGGTCTCGATCTCCTCGACCTTGCCATCCTCGCCGGTCACCGAAACCTTGCCGGCGGAAATCACCTTGCCGGTGCCGCGGAAAGAATCGATCTTGTTCTTCTTGAACAGGAAGGCGACGCCATTGACGTTTGACGCCACCGTCGTGTCCTTATGCGCCATCATCTTCTTCAGATTGAGCTTCGGCGCCGGTATCTCGACGCCCAGCGTATCGAAGGCATGGCCAGCCTCGGCGAACATCTCGGAGGCGTAGAGCAGCGCCTTCGACGGGATGCAGCCGATGTTGAGGCAGGTGCCGCCGAAGGTGGCGTTCTTCTCCACCACCGCCGTCTTCAGCCCGAGCTGCGCCGCCTTGATGGCGCAGACATAGCCGCCCGGCCCCGACCCAATGATAACCACGTCATAAGCCATGATAGAATCCTTCTTATCCGGCCTTTAGCGGCCGCCGCTCACATTCAGGATCGCGCCCGTTATATAGGAGGCCGCGTCCGACAGAAGATAGAGAACCGCGCTGGCGACTTCGTCCGCCGTGCCGGCGCGTTTCATCGGCAGCATGTCCTGCATCCGCGCCACACGGTCCGGCTGGCCGCCCGAGGCATGGATTTCAGTCTCGGTGATGCCGGGGCTGACCGCATTGACGCGGATACCTTCCAGCGCCACCTCGCGCGCCAGCCCCATGGTCAGCGTATCGATCGCGCCCTTGGAGGCGGCGTAGTCGACATATTCGCCGGGCGAACCCAGCCTGGCTGCAGCGGAGGAGATGTTGACGATAGCGCCGCCTTTGCCGCCATGGCGGGTCGACATGCGCTTCACCGCTTCGCGGGCGCACAGGAACGAGCCGACGACATTGATGCGCATCATGCGCTCCAGCCGCTCGACACTCATCTCGTCGACGCGCGCCTTGAGGTCGACGATTCCGGCATTGTTGACGAAAGCGTCGAGCTGGCCGAAGGCCCGGTCCACGGCTTCGAACATCGCGATGACATCGGTCTCGTTGCCGACATCGCCCTTGACCGCGAAGGCGTCGCCGCCCGCGGCCTTGATCTCGGCGACCAGCGCATCCGCCGCGGCCTGATTGGAGACATAGTTGACTGCCACCCGGTAGCCGGCCCCGATCGCCTGGCGGCATATGGCGGAGCCTATGCCGCGGCTGCCGCCGGTGACCAGCAGCGTCTTTTTCTCGGCGCTCATTCCTGGCAGCCTTTCAGCACGAAGATGTCCCACGGCACTTTGGAAAAGCCGGCGGGACCGTAAGCCGCCGACATCTCCAGCGACGGCCCGAGATCGGGGAAGATCAGGCTCTTCGGCGCGTCGACGCCCTCCGCCGGCAGCAGGCCGACGCCACCCTTCTCGTCGGCGCTGTAGATGACACCTTCCCAGACCGTGCAGGCGGCAAGCTCCTCGCCGGTGACGTCGCCCGTCGGGCATTTGTACATCAGCGACCCATGCGGCCGCGCCGCCGATCCTTCCGTCCACATGGCGATGCCGTCGAGCACTACATTGTTGTCGAGGATCATGCGGAAGGCATTGGCGATCGTCGCCGACGTGCCGGCCGACGTGAAGTCGATCTCGGCGCCGCTCTGCGCCTCGCCATAGACGGCGAGCTGGATCGGGCAGGCGGCCTGGGCGGCGGAAGTCGACAATAAAACCGCCGATCTAGCCATCCACCGGATTATGAGTGAGGCAAGTATCCTCATCGATCGGCCTCGTTACGGCCATCCGCGTTCTCGAGCACTTCGAAGTCGGTCATCAGGAGCAAAGGTTCGCCGGCGGCGTCCAGCCCCCAGAAGGATCGATACGAGCCATCGCCATAGCCAGTATCGAACATAACGACATTGATCGGGTTGCCTTCGATCGGACTATCGATACAAAACCTGTCGATATTGCACGCGACGTCGGCGAGATAGTCGTCAAGTTCCTCTTGGTCAGACATTATCGTCAGGACCGACTTGTCCATAAACGACGCAACCGCGTCATCAACGATAAATTCAAGAAATTCAGACTTATAGACCGGTGGGCGATCGGCAACGAAGGTCGCCAATTCCCAGCGTGCTGGCAAGCCGGGGCCGAACCGCAAGACCGCTGCGGCAATGCAGCCTTGCGCCTGAAGCAGTATGACCGGGTAGCGCCCCGGCTTTACCTTGCGGTTAAACGGCGGCCGCCCCAGTCCGGTGATGAGCGGGTCGCAGGCAACGATTTCGCCGGTGGGCAATTCAAGCTCACCGATCGTGATGGCTGTGATGTTCCGTTCTGCCATTTCGGCAGAGCTGAGAGCGAAGACGCCGAGGTTGCTGCTGATCTCGGCGGCGTCCCAATCGGCGGGCGAAGCGACCACGGGCAAGTCGGAGAAAAGCCAGACGCGTCCACGCCGAAGGAATCGGCGTAAGGCATCTGACCAACCGCTCATTGCGGATCAGCTCCGATCACAGATCGAGCACCAGCCGCTCGGGATCCTCCAGGCTTTCCTTGACGCGCACCAGGAAGGTCACGGCTTCCTTGCCGTCGACGATGCGGTGATCGTAGCTGAGCGCCAGATACATCATCGGGCGGATGACGATCTGGCCGCCGACCACCATCGGCCGGTCCTGGATCTTGTGCATGCCGAGAATGCCCGATTGCGGCGCGTTCAGGATCGGCGTCGACATCAGCGAGCCATAGACGCCGCCATTGGAGATGGTGAAGGTGCCGCCTTGCATGTCCGCCACCGAAAGCTTGCCGTCGCGCGCGGCGAGGCCTAGGCGTCCAATCTCCTTTTCGATCTCGGCGATCGACATCTGGTCGGCGTCGCGCACCACCGGCACCACAAGGCCCTTGTCGGTGCCGACGGCGACGCCGACATGCGCGAAGTTCTTGTAGATGATGTCGGTGCCGTCGATCTCGGCATTGACCGCCGGGATCTCCTTCAGCGCATGCGTCACCGCCTTGGTGAAGAAGCCCATGAAGCCGAGCTTCACGCCATGCTTCTTCTCGAACACGTCCTTGTATTTGGCCCGCAGCGCCATCACCGCGCTCATATCCACCTCGTTGAAGGTGGTGAGCATGGCGGCGGTCGACTGCGCCTCCTTCAAGCGGCGCGCGATGGTCTGGCGCAGCTTGGTCATGCGCACGCGCTCCTCGCGCGGCGCATCCTCGGCCGAGGACGGCGCGCGGGCGACGACCGGCGCAGGTGCCGCCTTCGGCGTCTCGGCCGGTTGCGAGGGCGCGCCCTTGGCGAGGGCGTCGAGCACGTCGCCCTTCAGCACCTGGCCGCGCTTGCCCGAGCCGGACAGCTGGTCGACCGAGAGATTATGCTCCGCGATCAACTTGGCCGCGGCCGGCGCCGGCGGCATGGTGCGCGGCTCGATCGGACCGTTGTCGCCAGCGATCTTGGCGGTCTCGGCCGCGGCCTGCTTGACCGAAGACGCGGCATCCGGGCTGGAAGCCTGCGCCACTGCCTGCGGCTTCGTGGCCGGAGCAGCGGCAGCGCCGCCCGCCGAAATCGAGCCGAGCAGCGCGCCGACATTGACCGTCTCGCCTTCCTTGACGGTGATCTCGGCCAGCGTTCCGGCGCCCGCGGCAGGCACTTCCACCGTCACCTTGTCGGTTTCGAGCTCGACCAGGGGCTCATCGGCGGCGATCGCGTCGCCGACCTTCTTGAACCACTTGCCGACGGTCGCCTCGGTGACGGATTCGCCCAGAGTGGGGACGCGGATTTCGGTAGCCATTGTGCCTGTCCGTTCTCTTGTCTTTTTGAGGTCTGTTTCGTCCGGTTATTCGCCGAGAGCGTCGTCGAGCAGCGCGGCGAGCTGGCTGAGATGCTTCGACATCAGGCCGGTCGCCGGCGAGGCCGAGGCCGGCCGCCCGGTGTAGCGCACCCGCTGATGCTTGGCGTCGATATGCGCCAACACCCATTCAAGATAGGGGTCGATGAACGACCAGGCGCCCATATTCTTGGGCTCCTCCTGGCACCACACCATCTCGGCATTGCGGAAACGCGACAGCTCGGTGATCAGCGCCTTGGCCGGGAACGGATAGAGCTGTTCGACGCGCAAAAGGTAGATGTCGTTGATGCCGCGCTTCTCGCGCTCCTCATAGAGGTCGTAATAGACCTTGCCCGAGCACAGCACGACGCGGCGGATCTTGGAGTCCTTGACCAGCTTGATCGGCTGGTCGGCCAAGAGCTGCGCATCGTCCCACAGCAGCCGGTGGAACGAGCTCTCGCCCGAAATCTCCGACAGCGTCGACACCGCCCGCTTGTGGCGCAGCAGCGACTTCGGCGTCATCAGGATCAGCGGCTTGCGGAAGTCGCGCTTCAACTGCCGGCGCAGGATGTGGAAATAGTTGGCCGGCGTGGTGACGTTGGCGACCTGCATGTTGTCTTCCGCGCAGAGCTGCAGGAAGCGCTCGAGGCGGGCGGACGAATGCTCCGGCCCCTGGCCCTCATAGCCATGCGGCAGCAGGCAGACGAGGCCTGACATGCGCAGCCACTTGCGCTCGCCCGACGAGATGAACTGGTCGAACACCACCTGGGCGCCGTTGGCGAAATCGCCGAACTGCGCTTCCCAGAGCGTCAGTGCCTTGGGCTCGGCCAGGCTGTAGCCATATTCGAAGCCCAGCACCGCCTCTTCCGACAGCATCGAGTTGATGACTTCGTAGCCGGCCTGCGCCGCCGAGAGGTTGTTGAGCGGGATGTAGCGGGTCTCGTCGCGCTGGTCGTAAAGGACCGAATGGCGCTGCGAGAAGGTGCCGCGCTCCGAATCCTGGCCGGAAAGCCGGATCGGATTGCCGTCGAGCAGGATGGCGCCGAAGGCCAGCGCCTCGGCCGTCGACCAGTCAATGCCTTCGCCGGACTCGATCGCCTGGCGGCGGTTCTCGAGGAAGCGCAGGATCGTCTTGTGCGCCTCGAAATCCTTCGGCACCTCGGTCAGCTTCTTGCCGATCTCCTTCAGCGTGCGCACCGGCACGGCTGTCTTGCCGCGCCGTTGCTCATCCTGGTTGTCGGCGGTGCGCAGGCCGGACCACGCGCCATCCAGCCAGTCGGCCTTGTTCGGCTTGTAGCTCTGGCCGACTTCCCATTCGGCTTCCAGATGCGCGCGCCAGTCGGCCCGCATCTTGTCGACCTCGGCCTGGGTGACGTGGCCTTCGGCGATCAGCCGGTCGGCATAGATCTGCACCACCGTCTTGTGGGTGCGGATGTTGCGGTACATGATCGGCTGGGTGAAGGCCGGCTCGTCGCCCTCATTGTGGCCGAAGCGGCGATAGCAGAACATGTCCACGACTACCGGCTTGTGGAACTTCATGCGGAACTCGGTCGCGACCTTGGCGGCGTGCACCACGGCTTCCGGATCGTCGCCATTGACGTGGAAGATCGGCGCCTCGATCATCTTGGCCACATCCGACGGATAGGGCGAGGAGCGCGAGAAGCGCGGATTGGTGGTGAAGCCGATCTGGTTGTTGATGATGACGTGCAGCGTGCCGGCGACGCGGTGGCCGCGCAGGCCCGACAGGCCGAGGATCTCGGCGATCACGCCCTGGCCGGCGAAGGCGGCGTCGCCATGCAAAAGCAGCGGCATCACCTTGGCGCGCTCCGACAGCGGCACGACCTCGCCGCGCTCGCGGCCGGAAAGCTGGTCCTGCTTGGCGCGCGCCTTGCCCATCACGACGGGGTCGACGATTTCCAGATGCGAGGGATTGGCTGTCAGCGACAGATGCACCTTGTTGCCGTCGAACTCGCGGTCCGACGAGGCGCCAAGATGGTACTTCACGTCACCCGAGCCCTCGACCTCGTCCGGGGCGGCGGAACCGCCCTTGAATTCGTGGAAGATGGCGCGGTGGGGCTTGGCCATCACCTGGGAAAGCACGTTGAGGCGGCCGCGATGCGCCATGCCGAGCACGATTTCCTTGAGGCCGAGCTGACCGCCGCGCTTGACGATCTGCTCCAGCGCCGGGATCAGCGACTCGCCGCCGTCGAGGCCGAAGCGCTTGGTGCCCTTGTACTTGACGTCGATATACTGCTCGAACCCCTCGGCCTCGATCAGCTTGGACAGGATCGCCTTCTTGCCGGTGGCAGTGAAGGTGATCTCCTTATCGGCGCCTTCGATGCGCGCCTGGATCCAGGCCTTCTCTTCCGGGTCGGAGATATGCATGAACTCGACGCCAAGGGTCGAGCAATAGGTGCGGGTCAGGATGTCCAGCATCTGCCGGATGGTGCCGAATTCCAGGCCCAGCACATTGTCGAGGAAGATCGGCCGGTCGTAATCGGCTTCGGTAAAACCGTAATTCTCCGGCGACAGCTCGTTATAGTCCTCGAGCGGCTTGGCGATGCCGAGCGGATCAAGATTGGCATGCAGATGGCCGCGCATGCGGTAGGCGCGGATCATCATGATGGCGCGCACCGAATCGCGCGTCGCCTGGTGCACGTCGGCGTCGGAAAGCACGGCGCCGTTGACGACCGCCTTGTCCTTGACCTTCTTTTCGATCGTTTTCTCGACCAGGCCCCAATTGCCGTCCAGCGCCGAGACCAGCTCGCCATTGGCCGTCAGCGGCCAGGACGGCTTCGCCCAGGAGGCGCCCTTGGCGTTCTTGCGGACGTCGCCCGCGTCGTCCTTCAGCCCGGCGAAGAAATCCTGCCACTCCGGATCGACCGAAGCCGGATTGTCCTCATAGGCCGCGTAGAGCGCGTCGATATAGTCGGCATTGCCGCCATAGAGGAACGAGGTGAGCGAGAATTGGTCGTTGGCCTGATCTTGTCTTGCCATTTTCGTCTGCGGAGCCTGGCTCCGTCTCCTTAGTTGGAGGGGAGTAGGGGAGTAGGGCAGTAGGGGAGTAGGGAAAGCGGCAATTGTCGCCGCGCGTCCCGTTCTTCCTATTCCCTTACTCCCCTACTGCCCTACTCCCTTACTGCCTTTAACCCTTGATTGCCTCGACCAGCGTCGTGCCGAGCCGCGCCGGCGAGGGCGAAACCTTGATGCCGGCCGATTCCATCGCCGCGATCTTGTCTTCCGCGCCGCCCTTGCCGCCCGAAATCACCGCGCCCGCATGGCCCATGGTGCGGCCGGCCGGCGCCGTGCGCCCGGCGATGAAGCCCGCCATCGGTTTCTTGCGGCCGCGCTTGGCTTCGTCCTTGAGGAACTGCGCGGCGTCTTCCTCGGCCGAGCCGCCGATCTCGCCGATCATGATGATCGACTTGGTCTCGTCGTCGGCGAGGAACATCTCCAGCACATCGATGAACTCGGTGCCCTTGACCGGGTCGCCGCCGATGCCCACCGCCGTGGTCTGGCCGAGGCCGACATTGGTGGTCTGGAAGACTGCCTCATAGGTAAGTGTTCCCGAGCGCGAAACAACGCCCACCGAGCCCTTGCGGAAGATGTTGCCGGGCATGATGCCGATCTTGCACTCGTCGGGCGTCAGCACGCCCGGGCAGTTCGGGCCGATCAGGCGCGAGGTGGAGCGGTCGAGCCGCGCCTTGACCTTGACCATGTCCATCACCGGGATGCCTTCGGTGATGCAGACGATCAGCGGGATCTCGGCCGCGATCGCTTCGATGATGGCCTCGCCGGCGCCCGCCGGCGGCACATAGATGACCGAGGCATTGGCGCCGGTCCTTGCCTTGCCCTCGGCCACCGTGGCGAAGATCGGCAGGCTTTCGCCCTTCGAGCCCGTCCAGGTCTCGCCGCCCTTCTTGGGATGGATGCCGCCCACCATCTTGGTGCCATGATAGGCCAGCGCCTGTTCGGTGTGGAACGTGCCGGTCTTGCCGGTCAGACCCTGAACCAGCACCTTGGTATTCTTGTCGACGAGAATGGACATGGGTTGAAACGCCCCTGACTTCAGCAATTAGAGGAAAGGATTGACGGCCCGGACCGAGCCATAAACCTGGTTGTGGTTGAGATCCTCGGTGTAGAAAATCGGCGCGCCGAGATATTCCGCCGCTCCGAGCAGCGCGGCGTCGTAGTAGTGAATGCCGTAGCGCCGCGCGAGGTCCAATCCCGAGCGAACATAGCTTTCATCGACAGGCACCAACGGGCAGGTTCCAAGGAGGACGAGCCATTGGTCGAGCAGGTCGTCTCCCAGGAGGGATTTCCCGCGAGCCACCGCAGTGAATTCGGCCAATGTCTGCCCTGACACGCCAAAAACAGTGTTCGATACCAGGTCCCCTGCGATCGGCGCGCGGCGTGGATCACGATTCTTCTCCGAAGCCGCGTAGATCAGGACGTTCGTGTCGAGAAAGCAGTCGATCTTCCCGGTCGGCATAGGCGTCCCTTCGATCCCACTTGTAAGGGGTGTCGGCGCTGTCGCTCCGTTTCGCGGCCTCGTCCATAAGTCGCTTCATTCCCGCTTTGGCCCAGGCGATCCGGTCCTCCTGCTCGACTTCATGCGCAAGCAGTGAACGAATGAGAGCGTTGAGCGTCGTCTTGCGACGTTCGGCAAGGCCTCGCGCCTGTTCAAGCAGTGTCTCGTCCATGGCCAGGGTGACGTTCTTCATCGTCCGTCTCCACATAAATACACAGGCCTAATATGTGTGATTATGTGCAACCCTTCAACCGTCTTGCCTACAATCGCCATCACTCAGCCTTCCTTCGTCTCGGAAGTCGAAACGCGCCGGTAGAGGCCGCTCACCATGTCTTGCCAGGCATTGCTGCCGGCAGGCTTGAACTGAAGTTTCATGCGATAGGTATCGGCACCGTCAAAACCATATGTCACGCTAGCGGCGCCGCGCGGGGACGACCGTTCCAGCACCAGTTCATTGCCATTCCACATGCCGATTGCGGGCGACATCGGCACGAACCCCATCGAGTCGAACTGATGCATGGTGACGATGCCGTTCTGCTGATCGAAGCCGAACACATTATGCGCGCCGAACGAGATCGTGCCGTCGCGGCGCTGCCGATAGCGCTGCACCACGAACAGGCCGCCGAACTGAGCCTCGGCCAACACTTCCGAAGTCGCCGTGCCGGCATCGGTCCATTGCGTCGCCGCGACCTCTTCCTCGCCGCGCCATGCGCCGACCAACGCCTGCAGGCGTTGGTGACCATCCGAGAGAGAGGAGAAGGGCGCCGCGTTCATGGCTCAGAGCCGCTTCAAATCGGTGACGGTGAGATCACTCTGGGCATTGCCGGTGTTCAAGGTCGTCGCCGGCTCGAACATCAGCACCACCGGCTCCGATGTCAGCGAGCGCGGCCGGTGCTCGACGCCGCGCGGCACGACGATGAAATCGCCCTCGCCGAGCTCGACCGGCCCGTCGCGGAAGTCGATGGCGATCCTGCCGCGCAGGACGAGGAAAGCCTCGTCCTCGTTGTCATGCGCATGCCAGTCGAAGACTTCGCCGAACTTGGCGACCTTCGCCTGGCTGTCATTGACGTCGCCGGCGATATGCGGATCGAAGACCTTGGCGATCTTCTGGTCCGCAGCCTCGACCAGGTTTATCTTGCGCGGAGGCATCCGCTTTAGCCCTTCACCGCCTTGACGATCTTCTTGGCCGCGTCGTCCAGATCGTCGGCCGAGACGACATTCAGGCCGCTGTCGTTTATGATCTTCTTGCCAAGCTCGGCGTTGGTGCCTTCCAGGCGCACCACCAGCGGCACCTTCAGGCCCACTTCCTTGACGGCCGCGATCACGCCCTCGGCGATGACGTCGCACTTCATGATGCCGCCGAAGATGTTGATCAGGATGCCCTCGACCGCCGGGTCCTTGGTGATGATCTTGAACGCTGCCGTGACCTTTTCCTTCGAAGCGCCGCCGCCGACGTCGAGAAAGTTAGCCGGCTCAGCGCCATAGAGCTTGATGATGTCCATGGTGGCCATGGCAAGGCCGGCGCCGTTGACCATGCAGCCGATATTGCCGTCGAGCGCGACATAGGCGAGGTCGTATTTCGACGCCTCGATCTCCTTCTCGTCCTCTTCGGTGGTGTCGCGCAGTTCCATCACGTCCGCGTGGCGGAACAGCGCGTTGTTGTCGAATGACACTTTCGCGTCGAGCACGCGCAGATGCCCGTCCTTCATCACGATCAGCGGATTGACCTCGAGCAGGCTCATGTCCTTCTCGACGAAGGCCTTGTAGAGGATCGGGAACAGCGACGCGCCGTCCTTCGCGGCATCGCCGTCGAGCTTCAGCGCGGCGTTGAGCGTCTTCACGTCGTCGGCACTCACGCCCTTTTCCGGGTCGATGGCGACGGTGACGATCTTTTCCGGCGTGTCATGCGCGACCGTCTCGATGTCCATGCCGCCTTCGGTCGAGACGACGAAGGCGATGCGGCCGACCGAGCGGTCGACCAGGATCGACAGATAGAGCTCGCGGGCGATGTCGGCGCCATCCTCGATATAGAGGCGGTTGACCTGCTTGCCGGCCGGCCCGGTCTGCTTGGTGACCAGCGTGTGGCCGAGCATCTCGTTGGCGTTGGCGACCACTTCGGCCGCCGACTTCGCCAGCCGCACGCCGCCCTTGGCGTCGGGGCCGAGTTCCTTGAACTTGCCCTTGCCGCGGCCGCCGGCATGGATCTGGCTCTTCACGACATAGAGCGGGCCGGGCAGCGCCTTTGCGGCGGCCTCCGCCTCGCTTGCCTTGAACACCGGAACGCCGCTTGCCACCGGCGCGCCGAACGTCTTCAGCAGCGCCTTGGCCTGATACTCATGGATGTTCATGCGCTTGATCTCCGGGGAGGATGATTGCTTTGCGGCGAGATTACTTGCCGGCGAGATGCGGGGCGATCTTGGTGCAGGCCTCGGTCAGGCCCTGGACGGCCGCGACCGAATTGTCGAACATCTTCTGCTCTGCCTTCGACAGGTCGATCTCGATGACGCGCTCGACGCCGCCGGCGCCGATTACCACGGGAACGCCGACATAGGTTCCCTTGACGCCATACTGTCCGGAAAGGTGCGCGGCGCAGGGCAGCACGCGCTTCTTGTCCTTGAGATAGGACTCGGCCATGGCGATCGCCGAGGCCGCCGGCGCGTAATAGGCCGAGCCGGTCTTCAACAGGCCGACGATCTCGGCGCCGCCGTCGCGGGTGCGCTGCACGATCTGGTCGAGCTTCTCCTTCGACGTCCAGCCCATCTTGACGAGATCCGGCAGCGGGATGCCGGCAACCGTCGAATAGCGGATCATCGGCACCATAGAGTCGCCATGACCGCCGAGCACGAAAGCGGTGACGTCCTCGACCGAGACCTTGAACTCCTCGGCCAGGAAATAGCGGAAACGCGACGAGTCCAGCACGCCGGCCATGCCGACGACATGGCTGGTCGGCAGGCCGGAGAACTTCTGCAGCGCCCAGACCATCGCGTCGAGCGGGTTGGTGATGCAGATGACGAACGCCTTCGGCGCGTATTTCTTGAGACCCGCGCCGACCTGTTCCATCACCTTGAGGTTGATGCCAAGAAGGTCATCGCGGCTCATGCCCGGCTTGCGCGGCACGCCGGCGGTGACGATGCACACATCCGCGCCCTCGATGCCAGCATAGTCGTTGACGCCGGTCAGCCGGGAGTCGAAACCGTCGACGGGGGAAGACTGCGCGATGTCGAGGCCCTTGCCCTGCGGAACGCCCTCGGCGATATCGAACAGCACCACGTCGCCGAGATCCTTGAGGCCGACCATATGGGCGAGCGTGCCGCCGATCATGCCCGAGCCGATGAGCGCTATCTTGTTGCGTGCCATGTGAGGATGTTTTCCCTTTGTCTGTGACGTGCCGTGACGGGGCCGGGGAGGCCGAAAGGATGCGGGAGGCCGCGAGATTTCGCCGCACCCATTAGCGCCGGCCAAAGAAAAATTCAAACGATTATTTTGATCCCAGTGTTTTCAATCGGTTAGATGCTTTGGGAATTACGTAAACGTCAAAGTTCCTGAGCCGACTGACGAGAATTTACACAATGAAGGTGGAAATCAGAAGGCTTCATCCCGGCGATGACGCTGTTGTGATTAGGCACCAGATCTCCCCCCTCGAGGGGGAGATGTCGCCGAAGGCGACAGAGGGGGTCGCCGCGCATGAAGCGCCGGCGTCCAATGCGTCGAGCGAACCGACCCCCTCTGGCCTGCCGGCCATCTCCCCTCAAGTGGGGAGATCGGACGCCGCGTCGGCTTTCGCCAATCGTCCGCGATGCAGGAAGGTGGCGGAACTACGTCGCTATCTCTATGCCTGCCTCGCCTCGGCGGGCTGCGGCCCGTCTTTGCGCCGTTCCGCCCAATCGTCCAGCCAGTCACGGCTCTGCATTTCTATCAGGCGTGAGGCGGTGCGCTCGAATTCGAACACTTCCGTGCCGCGTTTGGCCGTGTAGAGCCCTTCCGGCGCCGCAGCGGCGCTCATCACCAGCCGCATATGGTGGTCGTAGAGCGTGTCGATCAGAAGAATGAAGCGCTTGGCCTCGTTGCGCTTGCCTTCCCCCAGCACCGGCACATGGTCGATAAAGACGGTCGAGAAACGGCCGGCGATGGCCAGATAGTCGCGCGCGCCGAGCGGCTTTTCGCAAAGGTCGGCGAAGGAAAAGCGCGCCGCGTCGCCGGCGGCGCGCGGCACGACGAGCTGGCGGCCTTTCAGCGTCAAAATCACCTCGCCGGTCGGCTGGCCATGCGTCATCGCCTGCCAGGCCTCGTCCAGCGCGCGCTCGGCCGCAGCGTCATCCGGCGTGACATAGATGGGCTGGCGGTTGAGCTTTTCCTGGCGGTAGTCCTTGTCGGTATCGAGGGTCATCACATGCGCATTGCGCTCGAGCAGCGAGATGAACGGCAGGAAGAGCTGGCGGTTCAGCCCGTCGCGGTAAAGATTCTCCGGCGCCACATTGGAGGTGGCGACCAGCACCACGCCATTGGCGAACAGGGCCGAGAACAGGCGCGACAGGATCATGGCGTCGGCGATGTCGGTGACGGAGAACTCGTCGAAGCACAGCACCCAGGCCTGATCGGCGAGCGCCCGGGCCACCGGCGGGATCGGGTCGTCCTCCTTGACCGTGCCTTCCTTGCGCGCCTGCCGGTGTTTCTGGATCCGGTCCTGCACATCGGCCATGAAGTCGTTGAAATGCACGCGGCGCTTGCGGCGAACCGGCAGCAGCTCGAAGAACATGTCCATCAGCATGGTCTTGCCGCGACCGACGCTGCCGTGGATGTAGAGCCCTTTGACGGGCTCGCGCGGCTGCCGCTTGGCCGCGAACAGCCAGCCCAGCGCGCTCGATTTCTGCGCCAGCCTTTTGGCCGAGATCTCGTCGATCAGCCGGTCGAGCGCGGCGACGATTTGCTCCTGCGCCGGATCGCGTTCGACAGAGCCGCTCTGGACGAGATGGTCGTAGCGCTGCCTGACGGTCGCGTGGGTCTGGAGGCCGTCACGCAGATGCATTGGTTCACATCACTTACTTTGAGCAGAATGCTCTGAGGAGGCGCCAGGCTATGTTGAGATTCAGGTCAGGCCGAGCCGAGAATGGTGGTTTCCGAGAACCGGCGCGGAACGTACTTTAGGTACGTGAGCACCGGAAGCGCAGGAAGCCGCCATTCGCAGGCCGGCATCACCTGAATATCAGCATAGCCTACCTTGTAAGCGAGATAGGCTGCCCATTGGAAGTCTGGCCGTCGAACTTTTCGCCGCCCGAGGAATAGAGCCTGGCCAGCGTGCCGCCATTTTCGTCGTAAAGCGTCAGCTGCTTGCCGGCGACGTTCCACGACTTGATGCCGTCGATCGGCGCCGGGCAGTGCAGCGGACCGGCGCGGTAGCCGGCGCCGAACTTGGTCTGCGGCGTCGCCACCTTGCAGCTCTGCCCGGAGACATTGACGTTCCACACGCCGGCGACGCTGGCCGCGGTGAGATCGGTGGCGCCGGCGGGCGCCGTACCGTCCGGCGGCAGCGAAGCGACCTGGGTGTTCTTCGGCGCGGTCGGGAATTGCGACGGATCGGTGGTGCCGGGGGCGGCTGGCGGCGGCAGCTGATTCTGCGTCACCGTGCCGGACGGCGCCGGCGTCAGCGGCGCCGGCTGCTGATCGTCCATCGACGAGAAGCGCGAGGTCGAGCAGCCGCTCGCAACCAGCGCGGCCAACGAGATGGCCACGAGGCCGCTCCGCGAAAAGGGGCGGGTCATCGAAAAATTCATCAAAACCTCCGTCGGATCCGGCCGGGGGGAGCCGTCCGCGTAATCTTCGCTCCACCAAGATGGCGAAGGTGGCAGAATTTCAACCCGATATGGTTAAAATAGGGTTTTCGAGCCGGATGTTGCAAATTTATCGCAGCAAGCGGACGGCGCCGGAGCGGCGTTTGACGTGCTCATTCAAGCCATTGAAATTTCGGCATTAAATCCGGGCGCTCGGGACGAACACATAGCCGTCCGGGCCAACGATGTAGCATTCGCGCAGGCCATGCGGCTTATCGATCGAGCCGGCCAGCACGATATGACCGAGCGCCGCCGCCTTTTTCTCGATCCGATCCGGATCGGCGCCGTAAAGGCGCAATTCGATGCCGGCGCCGCGCGTCTCGGCACCCGAAGTGACCCCGGTCATCGGATTGTCGAGGTAGGAATGATCGGCATGCAGCATGAAGACCGAGCCCAGAAGCTCGATCGCCGCGAAATCCTCATCGGCGTAGATGATCCTGGCCCCGAGCACGTCGCGGCAAAAGGCCTCCATCGCCGCCATGTCGGTGACCAACAGGTTGACGCCAATCCCAAGCGGCAGCGAGCGGCCGAAATCCTCGGCCTTCATCCACGGTGTCCCGGTTCGCTTCACGACCATGATGACCGCCCCCTCGCTCGCGATCCTAGATGAACCGGGCTCCGCCCATTGGCATTCGCCAGCAAAATGCTTGCGCCAGGCATGCGCTTCCTTATCTCAGGAAGGGACCGAGCCGGCGGAGTGAGAATGGCCGCGAGAAAAAGAACCGCCAACCGCTATTACAGCGGCCCGCATAGCGATCATTTTGACGGCGCCTTGTTCTTCAACCCCGGCGGCAAGCCCCCAGGGCGCTTCAGCGATCTGCTCAGATGGCAATTCAGCGGCAAGCGGGCGAGATGGCCGGCCGCCGTTCCGAGTCCTCACCCGCCGGCAAAGCCGGTGCGTCGCGTGGATGGCGGCGCGCTCAGGCTCACAATGGTCGGCCACGCCTCATTGCTTATCCAGACCGCCGGCCTGAATTTCCTGACCGATCCGGTTTGGTCGGAACGCGCCTCGCCCTTCGCCTTTGCCGGTCCCAAGAGGGTCAATGCGCCGGGCATCGCCTTTGCCGACCTGCCGCCGATCGACCTGGTCCTGGTCAGCCACAACCACTACGACCACCTCGATCTCGCCACGCTGAGGCGGCTGAAGGAGGCCCACGACGCGCGCATCATCACGCCGCTCGGCAACGACGCCATCATCCACCGCGCCGTGCCCGGCATGCGGCTCAGTGCTCATGATTGGGGCGACAGGATCGACGCAGGGGCCGCCGCCATCCATGTCGAGCCGGCGCATCATTGGTCGGCGCGCGGCGGACGCGACCGCCGCATGGCGCTCTGGGCCGGCTTCGTCATCGAAACGGCGGGCGGCAACATCTATTTCGCCGGCGACACCGGCTTCCATGACGGCATCAATTACCGGCTGATGGCACAGAAGCATGGCGGCTTTCGCCTCGCCATCCTGCCGATCGGCGCCTATGAGCCGCGCTGGTTCATGGCGCCGCAGCACCAGAATCCGGAGGAGGCCGTTCTCGGCATGAAGCTCTGCAACGCGGCTCACGCCGCAGGCTGCCATTGGGGCACGTTCCACCTCACCGACGAGCCGGTCGAGGAGCCGGCGCAGAAACTGGGCGAGGCGCTCGAGTCGCACGGCCTGCCGCCGGAGCGTTTTCGCGCCATGCGTCCTGGCGAGGTCTGGGACATACCGGCTATCTGATGAAGGAACCCAAACCGGCGAAAAACGTTGGTTTCGCGACGCAATTTCGCCGGAGCTTCCCATGATCAGATGGATCATCATTCTTCTCATCATTGCCGCCGCCGCCAGCCTGCTCGGCATGCCGGCGCTGGCCGGAGCCGCCGCGACGGGAGCGCGCGTCCTCATCGGCATCGTGCTGGTCATCTTCCTGCTGATCGTGCTCGGCGTCTTCGCGGTAACTTAAGCGCGACCGCTAGGTCGTCGCGGCGCGACCACTTGGTCGTCGCCGGCGCGACGTTTCGCGGTGACCGAGACAAGAGCCGGACTGGTAATTCCCGCCCGTTTCCGCCATATAGCGGCCAACGGATTGGCCAAACGGATTGGAATGACCGGTTAGATGGCAGGCACCGCCCCCTTCGCCAAGATGAACGGCATCGGCAACGAGATCATCGTTGCCGATATGCGCGGCCGTGCCGACAGGGTCACGCCGGCCGCGGCGATCGCGCTTAACGCCGACGCCGCGACCAAGTTCGACCAGATCATGGCGATCCATGACGCCCGCACGCCGGGCACCGCTTATTATATCGACATCCTGAATTCCGATGGCACCAGCGCGCAGGCCTGCGGCAACGGCACGCGCTGCGTCGTCCAGGCCTTGGCCGCCGAGACCGGCCAGAAGAGCTTCACCTTCGAGACCCGCGCCGGCATCCTGAATGCTCAAGAGCATGCCGACGGCACAATCTCGGTCGACATGGGCAAGCCGCGCTTCGGCTGGCAGGAAATCCCGCTGGCGGAAGAGTTCCGCGACACCCGCATGATCGAGCTGCAGATCGGCCCGATCGACGCGCCGGTGCTGCATTCGCCCTCGGCGGTGTCGATGGGCAACCCGCATGCGATCTTCTGGGTCGACAACGACGTCTGGTCCTACGAGCTCGACCGCTTCGGCCCGATGCTCGAAAATCATCCGATCTTCCCCGAGCGCGCCAACATCACGCTGGCGCAGGTCACATCGCCTCAGACGATGATCATCCGCACCTGGGAGCGCGGCGCCGGTCTCACCAAGGCCTGCGGCTCGGCGGCTTGCGCCGCCGTGGTCGCGGCAGCGCGCACCAGGCGCACCGGCCGCAGCGTCTCGCTGCTGACGCCCGGCGGCGGCGAATTGCATGTCGAATGGCGCGACGACGACCACGTCATCCTGACGGGTGCCGCCGAATGGGAATTTTCCGGCAGCTTCGATCCCTCGACCGGCGCCTGGGCCCGCGACACCGAAAGCGCCGCCTGATGTCCGCCCTTGAGAAAGGCGCGGTCACCAACGGTATCGACGTCGTCACCTTCGGCTGCCGCCTCAACACCTATGAATCGGAAGTGATGCGCCGCGAGGCCGAGAGCGCCGGTCTCGGCGCGCTCCAGGGCGGCGCCGTGATCTTCAACACCTGCGCCGTCACGGCGGAGGCAGTGCGCCAGGCCAAGCAGGCGATCCGCAAGGCGCGCCGCGAGAACCCTTCAGCCCGCATCATCGTCACCGGCTGCGCGGCGCAGACCGAGCCGCAGAACTTCGCCGCCATGGACGAGGTCGACCTCGTGCTCGGCAACGAGGAGAAGCTCAAGGCCAATTCCTACCGCGCGCTGTCCGATTTCGGCGTCAACGACACCGAGAAGGCGCGCGTCAACGACATCTTTTCGGTGCGCGAGACGGCAAGCCACATGGTCGACGCCATCGAGGGCCGGGCGCGCGCCTTCGTGCAGGTGCAGAACGGCTGCGACCATCGCTGCACCTTCTGCATCATCCCATATGGCCGCGGCAATTCGCGCTCCGTGCCGATGGGCGCCGTGGTCGAGCAGGTGAAGCGCCTTGCCGGCAACGGCTATGCCGAGATCGTGCTTTCCGGCGTCGACATGACCAGCTTCGGCGCCGACCTGCCGGGCAGCCCGAAGCTTGGCAAACTGGTGAAGACGATCCTGCGCCAGGTGCCGGATGTGAAGCGCCTCAGACTGTCCTCCATCGATTCCATCGAGGCCGACGACGACCTGCTCGACGCCATCGCCACTGAACCGAGGCTGATGCCGCACCTGCATCTGTCGCTGCAATCGGGCGACGACATGATCCTGAAACGCATGAAGCGCCGCCATCTGCGCGACCAGTCGATCCGCTTTTGCGAGGACGTGCGCAAGCTGCGGCCTGAAATAGTCTTCGGCGCCGACATCATCGCCGGCTTCCCGACCGAGACTGAGGCGATGTTCGAGAATTCGGAGAAAATCGTCGAGGAATGCGGCCTGACGCATCTGCACGTCTTTCCGTTCAGCCCGCGCGAAGGCACCCCCGCGGCGCGCATGCCCCAGGTCCGCCGCGAGGTGGTGAAGGCGCGCGCCGCAAGGCTGCGCGCCGCCGGCGAGGCCGCCTATCGCCGTCATCTGACCTCGCTCCCCGGCACGCGGCAGTCGATCCTGATCGAACGCGACGGGCTCGGCCGCACTGAAGGTTTCACGCTGGCCGCGATCGACGCCGGCGCGCCCGGCGAGATCCTCGAAGCCATCATCACCGGCCATGACGGCGCCCGACTGATTGCGGCCCCGCTTGCCGTGCAAGCCGCCTGAGACTGCGAGACGCATGGCTGGTTTTTTCAAGAAGATATTTTCGTTCGGCAAGAAAGAGGTCGTCGAGGAGCGCGTCGACGAGACCGCCCCCCTGCCGCCGATCAAGTGGGATCAGCTCGAGGTGCTGAAGCCGGAGCCCGATCAGGCTGAGCCGACGGAAACGCTGGCGCGCGAGCAGGAATCGGTGGCCGCTCCGATTCCGGCGGCCGAGCTTGCGCCCACTCCGGAGCCCGCCCCCGAGGAGCCCACGCCCGAGCCGGCGCCGACGATCCCGCCTGAGCCCGAGCCTACCATTCCCGCCGAGCCGGAACCGCTGCCGCAGCCGGAGCCCGAAGAAGAGCCGCAACCGGCGCCTCAGACACCCGAGCCGCCGGCCCCCGAGGAAGTGCCGCCGGCGCAACCTGAGCCTTCACCCGCGCCTGAACCTGCTCCGCAGGAGGTACCCGCACCCGCGCCGGCTCAGCCGGAGATCGAGCCTTCGCGTCCTGAACCGCAGCCAGAGCCCACGCCGGTCGAAGTGCCGCCGCCCAGCGAGGTTCCCGCCGAGACACCGGCGCCGATTGAGATCCCGCCAGCCGAGGTACCATCTGCCGAAGCCGACGCGGAAATCGCGCCTCCCATTCGGCAACCGGCGCCCGTCGAGCCTCAGCCGATCCTTGCCGAGATCGCACCGGAACCGGAGGCCGTGCCGACGCCAAAAGCCACGCCCGCCGCCGGCAAGGTGACAGTCGCCAAAAAAGTCGAGCAGAAGGCCGAGCCCTTAAAGACGCCGGAGCCGGCGCCGCGGCGTTCCTGGTTCCAGCGCATGCGCGATGGGCTCGCCCGCTCCTCGCGCGAGCTCACCGGCAACATTGCCGGCGTCTTCACCAAGCGAAAGCTGGACGAGGACACGCTGCAGGACCTGGAGGACGTGCTGATCCGCGCCGATCTTGGCGTGGAGACGGCGTTGCGCGTCACCGATTCGCTTGCCTCCAGCCGCTATGGCCGCGACGTTTCCGATTCCGAGGTCCGCGCCGTGATGGCGGCGGAGGTCGAGAAGGTGCTGACTCCGGTGGCAAAGCCGCTCGAGCTCGACCTCAGCCACAAGCCGCATGTCATCCTGGTCGTCGGCGTCAACGGCACCGGCAAGACCACCACCATCGGCAAGCTGGCAGCCAAGCTCACCGATGGCGGCCTCAAGGTGATGCTGGCCGCCGGCGACACATTCCGCGCCGCGGCGATCGAGCAGTTGAAGATCTGGGGCGAGCGCACCAAATCGCCGGTCGTCGCCACCAAGCTCGGCGCCGACGCCGCGGGCCTCGCCTATGATGCCTTCGAGAAGGCCAAGGAGGCCGGCTCCGACGTGCTGATCATCGACACGGCCGGCCGGCTGCAGAACAAGACCGAGCTGATGGCCGAGCTGGAGAAGATCGTGCGCGTGCTCGGCAAGCTCGATCCGGAAGCGCCGCACACGGTGCTGCAGACGGTCGACGCCACCACCGGCCAGAATGCGCTGAACCAGGTCGAGATCTTCCGCAACGTCGCCGGCGTCAACGGGCTGGTGATGACCAAGCTGGACGGCACGGCGCGCGGCGGTATTCTGGTGGCGATCGCCGCCAAGCACCGGCTGCCGGTCTATTTCATTGGTGTCGGCGAGCAGGTCGATGACCTCGAGCCGTTTTCGGCCAGCGAATTCGCGAGAGCAATCGCCGGCGTCGCCTGAACAAAGGCGTGATCTTGGAAGGCCGCCCGCTTTTCGGCCAGATCATGCGCAAGAAGGAACTTTATGAACATCCTCGAACGCGACCCGTCCGATCCACGCCGCAAGCCGATGAACCCCGGCCTGAAGTTCCTGCTCGAGCTTGGGCCGGGCCTGGTGTTCTTCTTCACCACCATCCGCGGCGAGTGGCTGGCCGAGAAATTCCCGGTGCTCAGCCATCTCGGCGAGCCGATCCTGATCGCCACCGCCTTCTTCATGGTCGCGACCGCGCTTTCGCTGAGCGCTTCCTGGCTGCTCACGCGCAGCCTGCCGCTGATGCCGCTGGTCTCGGCGATCGTCGTCTTCGTCTTCGGCGCGCTGGCGCTTTACCTGCAGGACAAGACCTTCGCCTTCATGAAGCCGACGATCATCAACTCGCTGTTCGGCGTAACCCTGCTCGGCGGACTGCTGTTCGGCCGCTCGCTGCTCGGCTACGTCTTCGATTCCGCCTTTCAGCTCGATGCCGAAGGCTGGCGCAAGCTGACTTTCCGCTGGGGCCTGTTCTTCCTGTTCCTGGCCGTGCTCAACGAAGTCGTGTGGCGCAACTTCTCCGAGGCGACCTGGCTATATTTCAAGGTCTGGGGCACGATTCCCATCACCTTGCTGTTCACCTTCAGCCAGATGCCGCTGATCATGCGCCACTCGCTTGAGGAGAAAGCCAAGGAAGAGAAGGCCGGGAACTAAAGCAATTCCAGGAAAAGTGTGACGCGGTTTTCGTCCGGAATTGCGCCAGAATAAGAGGGGACGCATGGAATTCCTCACCACGCATCACGAGCTGAGGACGATCTACAAGACGCCCCGGCCGACCGATGGCTCGATCCGCAAGGAACTGAAAAGCCTCGACGGCCATTGCCGCTCCTTCATCGGCAAGAGCCCGTTCGTGCTGATCGGTTCCTCCGACGGCGCCGGCAATGCCGACGTGACGCCCAAGGGCGACAAGCCCGGCTTCACCGCCATCCTCGACAACAACACCATCGCCATTCCCGACCGCCCCGGCAACAACCGGCTGGACACGCTGGAAAACATCATCCGCAACCCGTCGGTCGGACTGCTCTTCCTGATCCCCGGCATGAACGAGACGCTGCGCGTCAATGGCGACGCCCGCATCACCATCGACCCGGGCCTGCGCGAGCGGTTGGCCGTCGACGGCAAGGAGCCGCAGAGCGTCATCGTGGTGACGGTCAAGGCCGCCTACATGCACTGCGCAAAGGCCTTCATGCGCTCCGATCTTTGGAAGCCCGAGACCTGGTACGACCGCGCGACGCTGCCGACGCTCGGCCAGATCATCCGCGACCAGCTGGCGCTGAGCGAAAGCGCCGGCGAAATCGACCGCGAGCTGGACGACGATTACCGCCAGACCATGTGGTAGGCTTGCCTGACGACTCACTTTTCGTCCGGCGCTTCCTTGATCGAGATCATCGCCATATCGGGCAGCCTGCGCGCCGCCTCGACCAATTCGGCCCTGCTTGCCGCCCTGGCCGCCAATGCCCCTGACGACTGTAGCGTGCAGCTCTATGACGGGCTCGGCCGGCTGCCGATCTTCAATCCCGATGATGAGGGCGAGCGCACGCCGCCCGAAGCGGCGCGCCTGATCGAGATGATCGCCCGTGCCGACGGCGTCATCGTCTCCTGCCCGGAATACGCGCATGGCGTCCCCGGCGGCATGAAGAACGCGCTCGACTGGCTGGTCTCGCGCGATGCCGCCGTGGGCAAGCCGGCAATGCTGGTCCACGCCTCGCCCCGCTCGCTCTACGCGCGGGCGGCGCTGGCCGAGGTGATGCGCACGATGTCGTTCGCGCTGTATGAGGAGGCGGCGCTGGAAATCACGCTGCTGGGGAAGAAGCCGGGGGAGATGGAGGCGATCCTGACAGAGGGTTCGAACCGCCAGGCGATGCGTGAGGCGGTGCAGGGTTTCGTGGGGTTTATACGCGGGCGGTGAGTGGCGCATCTTCCCCTTCTCCCCTTGTGGGAGAAGGTGGATCGGCGCGCAGCGCCGAGACGGATGAGGGGTGTTCCAGCGAAGTGAGGCATTGGCGACCTCGTCGCTGGACAAACGACGTCGCCAAGCTGGAGCACCCCTCATCCGACCTCGCTTCGCGAGGCCACCTTCTCCCACAAGGGGAGAAGGAAGAAGCTACCCCTTCCGCAGCGTCTCGACATCGGTCTTGCCGACATACCAGTCGCGGGCGTTGACCTCCTCGAACACCACCCAGACATCGTTGTTGCCAAGCCCGGTGGCCTCCATGATGGCCGAAGTCACCTTCTTGGCGATGTCAGCCTTCTTGCCGGCCGGATCGGCGGCGATCACTTCCTTGACGATGCGGATGTTGACGAATGGCATGATGTCCTCCCCTTGGGTTCTGCCGGTTGACGTCGGGCGGCGGTTTGGCAATTCGCTCCGGCAAAGCGGATGGCGGTCGTTGCGGGAACCGCAGCGCGGCCGGCGCTGCGGGGATGCGCAGAAAGGCCAGCAAAGGCCACAGAAGCGCCTTTAGCAGCTTCAAAAAGTCTTCGCTCCGTTCACCATCAGCCGCACCACATAGAGCGAGGTGGTGCCGGCTATGTAGAGGCAGTTCAGCTTGTTGCCGCCGAACACGCAGTTGGCGGTCACTTCCGGCACCTTGACCTTCCCGATCAGCGTGCCGTCCGGGTCGTAGCAATGAATGCCGTCGGCAGCGCTTGTCCAGATGCGTCCGTCGGAATCGAGCCGGAAACCGTCGAACAGGCCGGCAGTGCAGTCGGCGAAGACCTTGCCGCCCGAAACCTTCTTGCCATGCTTGCCTACATTGAAGACACGTATATGCGCCGGGTTCTTCTCGCCATGCGTGCGGCCGGTGTCGGCGACATAGAGCAGGCTTTCGTCGAGCGAGAAGGCGAGCCCGTTCGGCCGCACCATGTCGGTGATGACGGCCTCGACATCGCCGGTCTCCGGATCGACCCGGTAGACATTGCAGGCGCCGATCTCGCTTTCCGCCTTGTCGCCCTCATAGTCGGTGTCGATGCCGTAGCTCGGATCGGTGAACCAGATCGAGCCGTCGGAACGCACCACCACGTCGTTGGGCGAGTTCAGCCGCTTGCCTTTCCATTTGTCGGCGATGGTGGTGATCGAGCCGTCGAATTCCGTGCGGCTGACGCGGCGGCCGGAATGCTCGCAGGTCACCAGCCGGCCCTGCCGGTCGACCGTGTTGCCGTTGGAATTGCCGGAGGGCTGGCGGAACACGCTGACGCTGCCGTCGGTCTCGTCATAGCGCAGCATGCGGTTGTTCGGGATGTCGGACCAGACGACATAGCGGCCGGCGGCGAACCAGGCCGGCCCTTCCGCCCAGCGGCATCCGGTGAACAGCTTTTCCACCTGCGCGCTGCCGTTGAACAGGCGCGCGAAGCGCGGATCGAGAATTTCGTAATAGTCAGCGGCCGCCATGCGTTTCCTCCCGGCATCAGGTGACGGACGGATCAAGCCAGCCCGCAGCCATTCTGGCAAGACGGCAGGCCTGTAATTTGTATGACAAAACGGATGAGAACTGCGTGAGCGTGCGCCAAAGGCCGCCATGCCGGATGCAAGGAACCGTTAGCCCACGGTTAACCGGCTATGCGCTGGTTGCAATGGTGCATTGCAACATCTTTCTTTTGCAACGCACCATTCCTATGTCATGCTCGCAATTGTCAGGGAGGAACAACCGGCCGCACCAGTGCGGCATGAAAGGAACCCTGTCATGTTCGACAATCTTGTCTCCCGCGCTCGCGCCAGCATCGCCAAGCGCCGCCAGTACAACCGCCTCGTCGCCGAAATCGAGAACCTGTCCGGCCGCGATCTCGCCGATCTGCGCGCCGACCGTTCCGAGATGCTCTACCAGATCCGCAAGCAGATCTACGGCTGAGCGACAGGCCCTCACCGGATCGCCAACCTCTTCTCCCCTCGGGGAGAAGGTGGCCGCGAAGCGGCCGGATGAGGGGGCGTTAACCCGGCGCCGCCAAGGCCTTCTCTATCTGCGGCAACAGCAACGTCCTCACGGAGTCGGGCGTCAGCGGCCCGACATGCTTGTAGGCGATCTTGCCGTCCTTGCCGACGACGAAAGTCTCCGGCACGCCATAGACGCCCCAGTCGATCGCCGCGCGTCCGGCCGGGTCGACGCCGATCGCCTGATAGGGATTGCCGAGCTCGCCGAGGAAGCGGCGGGCGTTTTCCGGCTGGTCCTTGTAGTTCAGCGCCGCAAGCGTGAAGCGCTTGTCCTGCGACAGGCCGAGCAGCACCGGATGCTCTTCCCGGCACGGCGCGCACCAGGACGCGAACACATTGACCAGCGTCACCCTGCCGGCAAAGCTTTTGGAATCGAGTCCCGGCAGGTTCACCCCTTCCAGCGGCGGCAGACTGGTCTGCGGCGCCGGCAGGCCGATCAGCGCCGAGGGGATCTCGGCGACATCGCGGCCCGACAGAAGCTGCGACAGGAACAGCCCCGCCAGTCCCAGGAACACCAGCAGCGGCAGTAGCACGAACAAGCGGCGGCGCGGCGCCGGAGCTTCGGTCCCGGTGCTCATGGCTTGACGGCCTTGTCCGAACGCCGACGCACACCGGCCGCTTCGAGCGCCGCGAGTTCGCGTTTGCGCGCCCGCTGGTCGAGCAGGATCCAGCCGATCAGCCCGGCGAGCACGACGGCCGTGATCGCATAGGCGGCGGTGACGTAGAGGGCGTGCGCGCTCATTTCTCGATCAATCACTTATGGCATTCTAATAGTCGCACTGGTCTTCAGTCGCAATGAACTACGCGTGCGGCAGATTTGCGGTCACTATGACTGCAGGAACCCCGAGATTCTGCTAACGCGCATAAACTTGGATGTCAGCGACAGTCTGACCGCCCCTTCACATGTCAGCAGGATCTTGCCCGCATCGTCCCACATCCTGATCGAGCTCGTCCCATAGCTCTCGAATTTGCGCAGGCTGACGGACTCGACATCGAGGAACTCCAACCTGGACGACACGGCGTTGAATTTGCCCCATTTGGCCGGCGGCCGATAAGGCAGCACCGTCGATATAAAGGACAGATGCATGCTCGGACCATCTCGGTCCATCGTGGCCGAGGTGATCTCGACGGAAGACAAATCCGGGAAGTGACCGTAGATAGTCTGGAGAAAGATCGGGTTCTCGATGCGCAGCGGCCACATCAATCTGTCCCGTGCCGCAACGCCAGCGCCGCCGCCAGGGGCCCGACCACGGCAAGAAACAGCGTCAGCGCGGCAAGAATGAGGAAGGGCTGCAGGAACGGGGCCGGATCGGCGACGGCGCCATAGCTTGCCGAAACGCCGAAGATCAGCACCGGAATGGTGAGCGGCAGCACCAGCACCGAAATCAGCAGCCCGCCGCGCGGCAGCGCCACCGCTACCGCCGCACCCGCGGCCCCGATGAAGGTGATGGCAGGCGTGCCGATGAGCAGCGTCAGCGCCGTGGCGCCGATGCCCAGCGGCTCCATGTTCATGAACAGGCCGAGCAAGGGAGCGGCGACCACCAGCGGCAACACGCTGCCCGCCCAATGCGCCACGCATTTCGTCAGCACCGTCAGCGCCAGCATGTGCCGGTCGCCGTTGAGGACAAGAAGATCGAGAGAGCCGTCCTCCCGGTCGGCCTGGAACAGCCGGTCGAGCCCGAGCAGGCAGGCGAGCAGCGCCGCGATCCACAGGATCGCCGGGCCGATGCGCGACAACAGATTGAGGTCGGGTCCGACGCCGAACGGTATGGTGACGATCACGGCGAGGAAGAAGATGACGCCGACCAGCGCCCCGCCGCCGGCGCGGATGGAAAGGCGGATGTCGCGGAGGAAGAGGGCTACCATGACCTGAGAAGCCTGCGCCCAGGCCCCCTCTCTGGCCTGCCGGAGCGGGCCCTTCGCTGTCGCTCCGGGCGTTCGTCGTTCGAAAAGCCAAGCAGTTGGCTATTCGTCCGCTGCGCGGACCTCTCCTCACCCCCCTCAAGGGGGGAGATTGGATGTCACCTCGGCCTTCGCCAATCTCCGGCGTGGGAAGGCCAGCGGGGCGCCCGAACTGCCGATCTCCCCCCTGAGGGGGAGATGCCCGGCAGGGCAGAGAGGGGGGCCTGGCGCAAACATCAACCGGTCGCTCTCATTTGCAGCTCGCGCGCCCCTTCCAGCCCCAGCGGCAAATGCGTCGCCGCAACCACAATCCCCCCATCCCGCAAATGCCCCCGCATCAGCCCCGCGAACCGCTCCTCCGAAGCCTTGTCCAGCCCTGCCGTCGGCTCGTCGAGGAGCCAGACCGGCCGTCGGCTGACCAGAAGCTTGGCGATCGACACCCGCCGCCTTTGCCCGGTCGACAGATAGCCGAAGGGCAGATGCCCGAGCCCGCCGAGCGCCACCGTCTCCAGCGCCTCTTCGACGCTCAATGCCGGTTCGCCCTGGAAGGCGCGCCAGAAGCCGAGATTCTCCTCGACGCTGAGCGCCGTCTTCATCGCGTTGAGATGGCCGAGATAATGCGAGGCGGAGGCGACCGTCGGGAAAGCCTCGCCACCGCCTTCGACCAGCACCTTGCCCCGGGCAACCGGCAGCAGCCCGGCGACTACCCTCAGCAGGGTCGATTTGCCCGAGCCGTTCGGCCCGGTGACGATGAGCGCTTCGCCCTTGTCGAGCGCAAAGCCGATGCCGGAAAAAACCGCCTCGCCGCCGCGCTCGCCGCCCAGATTTTCGGCGATCAGCCGCATCATTGCCCGTTCCGAAAGCACCGTTTCGCGGCCGTCGCCGCATCGCACAAATTTGCCTTTTGTCTGTCTAGAACTATTCCAGGAAATTCTCTATATGCGGTTCATCCGTGCCAGCGGTCGGCGCGGGAACAGAATTAGCGCCGAACCAGCGCACGCGCCGCCTTGAACGGCTCGGGTTGCTTGGGAGCGGACAGCGGAAATGGCCGTACCCGCACCTTTGCGCGTGATTGCATGCCATCGGCGTCCGTTCCCTTTCAGGCTGAACAGACAAGGACGGATCGCACGTGTCAAAATCCCTCGACAGTTTCAAATGCCGCCGCACCCTGACCGCGGGTGGCGCGGACTATGTCTATTTCGACCTCGTCGAGGCCGAGAAGAACGGCCTCACCGGCATCGCCCAGCTGCCCTATTCGATGAAGGTGCTGCTGGAGAATCTGCTCCGTAACGAAGACGGCCGGTCCGTCACCAAGGAATCGATCCAGGCGGTTGCCGCCTGGCTGGCCGACAAAGGCACCGCCGGCGTCGAGATCGCCTATCGCCCGGCCCGCGTGCTCATGCAGGATTTCACCGGCGTTCCGGCCGTGGTCGACCTCGCCGCCATGCGCGACGGCATCAAGGCTCTCGGCGGCGATCCGGAAAAGATCAATCCGCTGGTGCCGGTTGATCTCGTCATCGACCACTCCGTCATCGTCGACGAGTTCGGCACGCCGATGGCCTTCGCCGCAATGTCGAGCTCGAATATGAGCGCAACGAGGAGCGCTACAAATTCCTGAAATGGGGCCAGCAGGCCTTCCGCAATTTCCGCGTCGTGCCGCCCGGCACCGGCATCTGCCACCAGGTCAATCTCGAATATCTGGGACAGGTGGTGTGGACCAACAGCGAGGACGGCGAAACCACCGCCTATCCCGACACCTGCGTCGGCACCGATTCGCACACCACCATGATCAACGGCCTTGGCGTGCTCGGCTGGGGCGTCGGCGGCATCGAGGCCGAGGCCGCGATGCTCGGCCAGCCGGTCTCCATGCTTTTGCCCGAGGTCATCGGCTTCCGCCTCACCGGCAAGCTCAAGGAAGGCGTCACCGCCACCGACCTGGTGCTCACCGTCACCCAGATGCTGCGCAAGAAGGGCGTCGTCGGCAAGTTCGTCGAGTTCTTCGGCCCCGGCCTCTCCAACATGACGCTGGCCGACCGCGCCACCATCGGCAACATGGCGCCGGAATATGGCGCGACCTGCGGCTTCTTCCCGGTCGACTCGGAAACCATCCGCTACCTCACCATGTCCGGCCGCGAGGAAAGCCGCATCGCGCTGGTCGAGGCCTATTCGAAGGCGCAAGGCATGTGGCGTGACGCCGGCTCGGCCGATCCGGTCTTCACCGACCTGCTCGAGCTCGACCTCGGCGATGTCGTGCCGTCGATGGCCGGGCCGAAGCGCCCCGAGGGCCGCGTCGCCCTGCAGGACGTTCCGGCCGGCTTCGCCAAGGCGATGGAGACCGAATACAAGAAGGCCGCCGAGATCTCGAAGCGCTACGCTGTCGAAGGCACCGGCCACGATCTTGGCCATGGCGACGTCGTCATCGCCGCCATCACGTCCTGCACCAACACCTCGAACCCGAGCGTGCTGATCGGCGCCGGCCTCTTGGCCCGCAACGCCAACCGGCGCGGCCTGAAGCAGAAGCCTTGGGTGAAAACCTCGCTCGCCCCCGGCAGCCAGGTGGTCGCCGAATATCTGGAAAAATCCGGCCTGCAGAAGGAGCTCGACCAGATCGGCTTCAACCTGGTCGGCTTCGGCTGCACCACCTGCATCGGCAATTCCGGCCCGCTGCCGGCGCCGATCTCCAAGACCATCAACGACAAGGGCCTGATCGCCGCCGCGGTGCTTTCCGGCAACCGCAACTTCGAAGGCCGCGTCTCGCCGGATGTTCAGGCGAACTACCTCGCCTCGCCGCCGCTGGTGGTGGCGCATGCGCTGGCCGGCACGGTGACCAAGGACCTGACCGCCGAGCCGCTCGGCGAGGGCAGCGATGGCAAGCCGGTCTATCTCAAGGACATCTGGCCGACCTCGGCCGAGATCCAGGAGTTCATCGAGAAGAACGTCACGCGCGAGCTGTTCGCCCGCAAATATGCCGACGTCTTCAAGGGCGACGCCTACTGGCAGAAGGTCAAGGCGCCGGAAGGTCAGACCTATGCCTGGGACGACCATTCGACCTATGTGCAGAACCCGCCCTATTTCGCCGGCATGGGCCGCGCCTTCGGCAAGGTCGGCGACATCAAGGGCGCGCGGGTACTCGGCCTTTTCGGCGACAAGATCACCACCGACCACATCTCGCCGGCGGGTTCGATCAAGGCCGCCTCGCCGGCCGGCAAGTACCTCACCGAGCATGGCGTCGGCGTCGCCGACTTCAACCAGTACGGCACGCGGCGCGGCAATCACGAGGTGATGATGCGCGGCACCTTCGCCAACATCCGCATCCGCAACCACATGCTGGGCGAGAACGGCCGTGAGGGCGGCTACACGATCCACTATCCTTCCAAGGAGGAGATGTCGATCTACGACGCCGCCATGGAGTACAAGAGGGACGGCGTGCCGCTGGTGATCTTCGCCGGCGTCGAATACGGCAACGGCTCCTCGCGCGACTGGGCGGCCAAGGGAACGAACCTCCTAGGTGTCCGCGCGGTCATTGCCCAGTCCTTCGAGCGCATCCATCGCTCGAACCTGGTCGGCATGGGCGTCATCCCCTTCGTCTTCGAGGAAGGCACCTCATGGGCTTCGCTCAATCTGAAGGGCGACGAGTTGGTCGAGATCGACGGCCTGGATGCGATCAAGCCGCGCCAGAAGATGGTCGCCAAGGTGACCTATGGCGACGGCACGGTGAAGAACGTGCCGATCATCTGCCGAATCGATACGCTGGATGAGCTCGACTACTTCAAGAACGGCGGCATCTTGCAGTACGTGCTGCGCGATTTGGCTGCTTAGCAGCAGCCAGGGAGTAGGGGAGTAAGGGAATAGGGCAGTAGGGAAACTACCCGCTACCCGATCCTCTTCCCCCTGCTCCCCTCATCTTCCCGAACCTCGCCGTCGCCGAGCCGATGCCGATCGCGACCACCCACCAGGCCAGCACTCGGCGAAGCTGCCGGTCCTGTATCGCCGCATTGCCGGACGCCCCACAGTCCCGCGGCAATGAAAGCCAGGTTGGCCAAAGCATTAAAGCGCGTCGCCCTTTAAAGGATTCGGGATTCCCAGAGTGACGGTTTGATGATTCATTGCGGTGGAAGGGAGAACCGTGATGGGCAAGCCGTTACCGATGGCGTTGCGTAAGCGTGTTGCGGCGTTTGTGGATGAGGGCAACAGCAACCGTGAGGCGTCGCGTCATTTTAGGGTTTCGCCGAAGTTCGTGAACGATCTGATGAAGCTGCGCGCCGAGAGAGGTACGCTTGAGCCGCGCCGGCAAGGCCACGGCCCTGGCGGCGGCAAGCTGGCCGCTCATGCCGACTTCGTGCGCCAGCGGATGGCCGAGAATGGCGATCTGACGCTCGATGAACTGTGCGTGGAGCTGGACGGGCGCGGCATCACGGTGCACCGGTCGAACGTGGCCCGTCTGCTTCACCGGCTGGGCCTCAGTCACAAAAAAAGACACTCCGGGCGAGCGAGCACCAGCGTCCCGACATCCGGCAGGCGCGCGAGCATTGGATCGGGCGGCGCAAACCGTTCTTCGACAAGGCCTTGACGCGCCTCGTCTTCATTGACGAGACCTCGACCAACACACGGCTGACCAAGCGAACCGGCTGGGCGCCCAAGAGCCAACGTTATCGAACATCCGCGCCGTTCGGCGGCTGGAAGACGCAGACCTTCATCGCCGGCTTGAGATGCCATGCCATGATCGCGCCTTGGATCATCGATGCGCCGATGAACAAGGCGCGTTTTGAACTCTATGTCGAAACCCAGCTTGCACCCGAACTCAAACCGGGCGACGTCGTCATCCTCGACAATGTCGCCTTCCACAAGAGCGAGCGGGCGGCCGAGCTGGTGCGCCAGCGCGGTGCCTGGCTGCTGCCGCTGCCGGCCTACTCGCCGGACCTCAACCCAATCGAAATGGCCTTCTCGAAACTCAAGGCGCTGCTCAGAAAGAAGGCCGCGCGATCCTTCGACGCCTTATGCAACGCGCTCAAGGACATATGCGACCTGTTCGACCCGCTACAGTGCAGAAACTTCTTCAAAGCTGCCGGATATGAGGCCAATTAAACGCGACGCGCTTTAGCCGGCTCCGCCCAAAGTTCTGATCCCGTCCGTTCGCAATAAAGATCGACAGGGGTCAGGAGAGTTTGCCTCGTGGTGAGAATGCTGCTCCCCGATCGAACCGCGCCTTGAAATGCAAACGCTCTCCTATTGCGCCCTTACCTGCGGCTGAAACAGCAAAAATTTCACCGCAACGTGACTTCCCGTTGACCGGCGCTTCTGCCACATATTTTAGCAATCAGAACAAAGCCGGCGTCACCGGCGGGAATTGGAAAAGTCATGGCATTTCGAGGACGATTGCGGCTTGCGGCAGTAGCGCTGGCCCTTACGGCGTTGGGCGGCGTGGCCCTGGCAGCCGAGCCTGAGAAGGCCGCGACCGACAAGCCTCAAATCGACAGGCCCTTGGGCGTGGTCGAATTGTTCACCAGCCAGGGCTGCAGTTCCTGCCCGCCGGCCGACGAGTTGTTCGCCGAGCTTGCTGGCAAGGATGACATCGTCGCGCTCGCCTACCACGTCAATTACTGGGACTATCTCGGCTGGCAGGACACGCTGAGCACCAAGGAGAACACCGAGCGCCAGTATGACTATATGCGCGCCTTCGGCAGCCGCTCGGTCTATACGCCGCAAGCCGTCATCAACGGCCGCAGCCATGTCAACGGCGCCAGCCGCAAGGATGTCGACGGCGCCTTGGCCCGGATGGACAGGACCGGCGAAGGCATGCGGGTCGCCATCAAGGTGAGCCGCACCAGCGACCGCGTCATGATCGACGCCGGCGATGCCGGCAACGGCCCGGCGGACGCCCATGTGGTGATCGTCTATTTCGATCCGCCGCAGATGGTGAAGATCGGCCAGGGCGAGAACAGCGGCCGCAGCCTGACCTACTGGAACGCCGTTTCCGACATCCAGACCGCCGGCATGTGGCACGGCAAGGCGCAGCGTTACGAATTGCCGATGACCGAGATCGCCAAGAAGGGCGGCTGCGCGGTGCTGCTGCAGTCGGTCGGCAAGGACGGCATGCCCGGCCCGATCCTCGGCGCCGCCTTCATCCATAAGCCGTGATTGCCTGGCTCCCCCTTCTCCCCTTGTGGGAGAAGGTGTCGCCGAAGGCGACGGATGAGGGGTGTTCCAGCGGAGGGAGACGTCGGCGTTCCCTGGAACACCCCTCATCCGTCTCGGCGCTGCGCGCCGATCCACCTTCTCCCACAAGGGGAGAAGGAGAGCTCCGCTTCGCCAAGCAATAAAAAACCGGCGTCAGCTTGCTTCTGACGCCGGTCATTCAGGTTTTGGGATCGTCGCACCTGATTTTTCCAAGGAAAAACCGAGGTTGGTTCGATCCGACGCTGACCCGTGGGCGGGGGCTTGGGGTTTACGAGCCGGTGCCGGACCGAACCGTCTCAGGCAACGCCGGTAAACTCGTCGGAGATTGGGGCATGAGCGCGGATTATTTGTGGCAAGAATGTGGCAGAGTATCACCAATTCCAACATGTGTTTCGCAAACGTGACTGGACGTTTGGGAAAGCGCACGACCCTGCGCATGCCTGCCCGGCCCTTGCAATTTGAACCTGAAAGCGCGAACCTTGGCCGGCGCATGATTCAATCGAAGGATCGAGGCATGACCGATCACAGCGGCGGGACGGAGGATGGGGAAGCATCCGGAATATTGATCCGTTGCACGAGGCGCGCAGCGCACGCCTCGACCAGCCGGTGCGATTCGACCGGCGCGAGCTCGACCAGATACTGAGGCTCTACGGGCGCATGGTGGCGGCCAATGAATGGCGCGACTATGCCATCGACCATCTCACCGATCGCGCTGTCTTTTCCGTCTTCCGCCGGGCCAGCGAAGTGCCGCTGTTCCAGATCGTCAAGGACCCGAAACTGGCGCGCCGGCAGGGCGCATTCGCCGTCATCGCGGCGGGCGGCCGCATCCTCAAGCGCGGCCAGGAACTCGGCCGCGTGCTTGGGGTCTTCGATGCCAAGCTGAAGGTGGTTGAGGCGTGAGAAGAGGAACTGGAGAATTGAAGAACTGAAGAATTGAGGAAAAGAGGCGCTACGCACCTGATAAAATGATCTTCTTTTCTTCAGTTCTTCAATTCCTCATTTCTTCAATTCCCATTTTCCCATTTTCCCATTTTGCTCATTTCCTCCGAGCCTGAACCGCCGCTCCGGCAGCGAATCAGGATCCGGTGGCAGCTCTGCGCCGCCATTCAGCGACAGCTGCATGAACACCGTGTCCAGCCAGCGCCCGTGCTTGTAGCCGGATCCTTCCAACCGCCCGGAATGGCGGAAGCCGAGCTTCTCGTGCAGCCGTACCGAGGCGCTCTCGGCATGGCCGTCGCCGATCACCGCGATGATCTGGCGGAAGCCCGCCGCGCGCGCCGCTTCGATCAGCGCCCGCATCAGCAGCGAGCCCACGCCCTGCCCCTTGGCCTCGGGCGCGACATAGACCGAATCCTCGATGACGAATCGGTAGGCGGGGCGCGGCCGGAACGGTCCGGCATAGGCGTAGCCGAGCACGGCGCCGCCCTTTTCCGCCACCAGATAGGGGAAGCCGCCCGCCGCCAGAGTGTCGAATCGGTTGCCCATTTCAGCGCGGGTGGGCGGCTCCAGCTCGTAGCTCGCCGTGCCGTGGACGACCGCATCGGCGTAGATTTCAGTGATCCGGTCAAGGTCGGCCGCAGTCGCAGCCCTGATCGCAATATTGCTCATAATCTATGCAGTTCATTTTCCTGCCTCGATAACAGCAAAGGCATGCACAAAAGGAAAGGGCGGCCGTTAGGCCGCCCTTTCTCAACTCTATGGTCCAGTGAGACCGGGTAACGGCCCTTAGCGGCGGTCGCCCATGAACTGCAGCAGGAACATGAACAGGTTGATGAAGTCGAGATAGAGGCGCAGCGCGCCCATGATCGCCTTGCGGCCGGCGACGTCGGCGACGTCACCCTCGAAATACATCTCCTTGATCTTCTGCGTGTCGTAGGCGGTGAGGCCGGCGAAGACCAGCACGCCGATCGCCGAAATGGCGAACGCGAGCGCCGACGACTGCAGGAAGATATTGATCAGCATTGCGATCAGCAGGCCGATCACGCCCATGATCAGGAACGAGCCGAACGCCGACAGGTCGCGCCTGGTCGTATAGCCGTAGAGCGACAGACCGCCGAAGGCCGCGGCCGTGGCGAAGAAGGTCTGGGTGATGCTGGTGCCGGTGTAGACGAGGAAGATCGTCGACAGCGACAGCCCAACAAGGCCAGCATAGACCCAGAACGTGGTCTGCGCCGCCGCCACGCTCATCGACTGGATGCGGAACGACAGGAACATCACCGCGGCGAGCGGCGCCAGGATGACGACCCAGCGGAAGGCGCTGGCATAGATGAGCTGGCCGAAACCGGTCAGCTGGCCGTCGCCGGTCACGGCGAGGTGGAAGGCCCCCCAGGCGGCAAGGCCGGTAATGAGCAGGCCAAGCCCCATGAGGTTGTAGACCTTGATCATATAGGCGCGCAGGCCCTGATCGATATCGACGCGCGCGCCGGAGGCGGCGCCCGTCTGGTAGTTGCGAATGGGATCAGCCATTGGAAATCCTCTGTTGCTTCTGCCCCGTCCGGTGACAGGTCCGCTTGGATTGATCCCTGGACCAGGCGCCGCTGGCGGGGCTCCAGCATGCCTGTTGCGAAATATGATGGTTCTTGACGTCAAGAACAAGACGGTAACGGGTCGTAACGCTTTGTGAGAGTGCGAAAGGCCGGTTTTTGGGCCTTCCGCCGGGCATTCTTACAAAGATTTAATCGGGCGGGGACGTGGAGCCGCGCTCGGTCAGAGGTTGCGCAGCACCGGCGCCGCCTTGTGGCCGAGCACCCGCCAGGTGCCGGCAAGGCCGATGCCGACGGTGACCGTCAGCGAGACCAGGATCGTCGCCACCGCCACCTCCGGCATGAAATGCGACGGCAGCGTCATGATGTGCGCGACCACGAACCAGGCGGCGATGCCGCCGGCGGCCAGCGCGAACAGCGCCGTCGCAAGGCCGATCAGCACATATTCGAGCGAGAAGGCGGCAATCAGCGTCCGCCGCGTCGCGCCGAGCGTCTTCAGCACCACGGCGTCATGGATGCGCGCCCGGTTGCCGGCGGCCAAGGCGCCCGAGAGCACCAGCACCGAGGCGATGAGCGCGACGCCGGCGGCGGCGCGGATCGCCGTGCCCAGTTGCGCGACCAGCCGGTTGACGATGTCGAGCGCATCCTTGACGCGCACCGTCGTCACCGCCGGGAAGGCGCGGGTGACGGCGTTGAGCAGCCTTGCGTCGTCGGCCGTGGTGGCTTGTTTGTCGGTCAGCGTCGCCAGCCAGCCATGCGGCGCCCCGGCAAAGGCGTTTGGCGAGAACACCATGACGAAGTTGATGCCCATCGTCTCCCACTGCACCTGGCGGAAATTGGCGATCTTCGCCATGACGTTGCGCCCCAGCACATTGACGGTGACGCTGTCGCCGAGCTTCAGCCCGATCGCCTTGCCCTCCTCGGCCGAGAACGACACCAGCGGCTCGCCGGAATAATCCTGCGGCCACCAGGCACCTTCGGTCAGCGTCGCGTTCTCCGGCTGCCTGGCGTCGTAAGTCAGGCCACGGTCGCCGCGCAGCACCCAGGCGCCGTCGGCCGGGATCTTCACCTTGTCGACGTCGACGCCGTTGAGCGCCATGATGCGGCCGCGCAGCATCGGCACCTTGACCAGTGTTCCCCGCGGCGACTCCTTGCCGACAAGGTTGGCGAAGGCATCGACGTCGCTGCTCTGGATGTCGACGAAGAAGAAGTTCGGTGCCCGCTCCGGCAGGCTGCCGGAGATCTGCCGCCGGAGATTCCCGTCGATCAGCGCCAGCGTCACCAGCAGCGTCAGCCCGAGACCGAGCGACAGCACCACCGAGGGCGTCAGCGCGCCGGGGCGGTGGATATTTCCGAGCGCCAGCCGCAGCGACACGAAACGCACGCGCGGGCTCTTCTTCGCGGCCCATTGGACCAGCACCGCCACCAGCCGCAGCACCAGGAAGGCAAAGACCGTTGCGCCGACGAAGATCGAAGCGATGCGATAGTCGTTGGCCGAGAGGATCGCCAGCGCCGCCAGCGCGACCACGATCGCCAGCGCCGCAGCCGTATAGGGCAGGCGCGGCAGGCCGCGGCTCTCGAACCCCATCTCGCGGAACAGCGCCGTCGCCGGCACGTCGCGGGCGCGGCCGAGCGGCAAAAGCGCGAAGGCCAGCGTCACCAGCACGCCGAACAGCGCCGCCATGGCCAGCGCGCCCGGATAGAAGCCCCCTTGCGCCGGCACGGGGATGACCGATTGCAGAAGCGCGCTCGCCACGAACGGCATCGCGGCGCCGAGGATGAGACCGAGCACAATGCCGAGGCCCGCGATCAACAGGATCTGCACCAGATAGACGGTGAAGACGAAGCCGCCCGAGGCGCCGAGGCTCTTGAAGGTGGCGATGACGCCGCGCTTGCCGTCGAGATAGGCGCGCACGGCATTCGCCACGCCGACGCCGCCGACCACCAGCGCCGTCAGCCCGACCAGCGTCAGGAATTGCGAGAAGCGCTCGATATTGGCCGACAGCGCCGGCGCCGCGTTGCTGCGCGTGCGGATCGACCAGCCGGCCTGCGGGAAATCCTTCGCGGCTTTAGCCTGGATTTCCTTGATCCGCGCCTCGGAAGTCCCTTCCGGCAGCCTTACCTTATAGGCATTCTCGACCAGGCTGCCGGGCTGCACCAGGCCGGATGCGGCGAGGCCCTGGCTGGAGATCATCAGCCGCGGCGCGAAGCCGAAACCGTCCGAGACCGCGTCCGGCTCGCTGACCAGCCTGGCGCGCAGCTCGAAAACGGCGCTGCCGAGCTTCAGCCGGTCGCCGACATGGACGTTGAGCCGCTCGAACAACAGGTCGGGCGCGGCGGCGCCGAACACGCCTGACCGCTCCCCGAATAATTGGTCCCTCGGCAGCGCCGGATCGGTCTTCAGCGCGCCAAAGAGCGGATAGGCGTCGTCGACGGCCTTGGCCTCGACCAGCGCCTGGTCGGAGCCATCTTCCAGCCGCGCCATCGAGCGCATGCCGGAATTGAGCGACACCGTGCCGAGGCTCCTGATGAAGCCAAGCTCGGCATCCGAAGCGCTGCGCTGGTTGACCTGGAAGCGCAGATCGCCGCCGAGCAGCGGCTGGCCCTGGTTGGCGACGCCGGCCGAGATCGCCTGCGCCACCGAATTGACGCCGCCGATCGCCGCGACGCCCAGCGCGATGCAGGCCAGGAAGATCATGAAACCCGACAGGCCGCCGCGCATCTCCCGCAGCGAGAAGCGGATGGCGAGCTTCAATGTCCGGAGCCAGGCCCCCTCATCCGGCCGCTTCGCGGCCACCTTCTCCCCGGTGGGGAGAAGAGGGAGGTGCCGGCCTCGGCGATCTCTTCTCTCCTTGGGGAGAAGGTGGCCCGAAGGGCCGGATGAGGGGGTCTCCGCCATGTGATTATGCCGTCACTTTAAGCTGAGCAGCGTCCTCGATCCGCCCTGAGCGCATCGACACCTGGCGCGCGCAGCGCGCGGCGAGCGCCGGATCGTGCGTTACCAGCACCAGCGTCATGCCGCGTTCCGCCGCCTTGGCGAACAGAAGATCGGCGATCTGCTTTCCCGTCGCCTGGTCGAGATTGCCGGTCGGCTCGTCGGCGATGAGGATGCGCGGCGAGGGCGCCAGCGCCCGGGCGATCGCCACGCGCTGCTGCTCGCCGCCGGAAAGCTCGCCCGGATAATGCGTCACGCGATCGCTCAGCCCGACCGCCGCGAGCTCGCGGGCGGCCACCCCGAACGGGTCGGCATGGCCGGCGAGCTCGAGCGGCACCGCGACATTCTCCAGCGCCGTCATGTTGGGGATGAGATGGAAGGACTGGAACACGATGCCAATATTTCGCCCCCGAAACGAAGCGATCTGATCTTCACTTCTGCCGTTGATCAGCTCGCCGGCGATCCGAACCGTGCCCGAATCGACCCTTTCCAGGCCGGCAAGAACCATCAGCAGCGTCGACTTGCCCGAGCCCGATGGGCCGACAATGCCGGTGGCTTGCCCGGCCGCGACGTCCAGGCTCACGCCCTTCAGCACATGGACGGAGGACGCGCCCTCGCCGAGCGTCAGCGATACGTCCCTCAACGCGATGACGGCTTCTGTCACAATAAAAGCGCCCTATATGTGGAAAAAGGAGACGGCCCGTGTCTCCTTCCTTGGGTTGTTCCGGTCATATGGGGCTCGCCGCATGGCATTCAAACATCGTTTTGCCACAGCCCCAGTCGTTTTCGCAGGCCTCATCCTTTTCCTTGGCCTTTGCGGCGCCATTTCGTCGGCGCGCGCCGCCACCTTCACCATCGTCGGCTTCGGCGACAGTCTGATGGCGGGCTACAGTCTCGCCCCCGGCCAGGGTTTCACCGACAGGCTGCAGGCAGCCTTGAAGGCGAAGGGCCTCGACGTCACCGTGGCCAATGCCGGCGTATCCGGCGACACCTCGAGCGGCGGGCTGGCGCGGCTCGACTGGTCGGTGCCGGACGGCACAAGGCTGGTGATCCTCGAGCTCGGCGCCAACGACATGCTGCGCGGTCTTTCGCCCGACATCGTTGAGAAGAACCTCGACGCCATGCTGGGCAAGCTGAAGCAGCGCAATATTGCGGTGCTTCTGGCCGGCATGCGCGCCGCGCCCAATCTCGGCGCCGACTACCAGAAGGCGTTCGACGCCATCTATCCGCGGCTCGCCGAGAAATACGGCCTCCCGCTCTATCCGTTCTTCCTCGACGGCGTCGCCGGCCACGCCGACATGCAGCTGGAAGACGGCCTGCATCCCAATCCCAAGGGGGTCGACATCATGGTCGAGCGTATCCTTCCCATGGTCGAGAAGGCCATTGCCGCGAATGGCGGTGCGTCGTGAGACCGAAAAGCCACGCTTTCCGCTGGGGAAACATTGTGGACAACAAACCGCTTGCCCCGCGCTGATATCGATGATTCGCTAGGGCTGAGAGTTTCGATTCGAGGACAGGAGGCTTCACATGCCACGTCTTTTCACCGCCCTCGAAATTCCGCGTGATGCCGCTCTCTCCTTGTCCCTGCTCCGGGGCGGGCTGCCCGGGGCGCGCTGGATCGATGTCGAAAACTACCATCTGACGCTGCGCTTCATCGGCGATATCGAAGGCCATGTCGCCGACGAGATCGCCAACGCCCTCGACAGGGTTCACCGCCCCTCATTCCAGATGACGCTCTCGGGCGTCGGCGCCTTCGGCGGCAAGAAGCCCCATGCGGTGTGGGCCGGCGTGTCCGCCTCGCCGGACCTGACGGCGCTGCAGGGCGAGATCGACCGCATCTGCCAGCGGCTCGGCCTGCCGGCCGACCCGCGCAAATTCTCGCCGCATGTGACGCTGGCGCGCCTGCGCAATGCAAGCCCGCTCGATGTCGCGCAATATCTTTCGGCGCGCGGCAATTTCGCCGCGTTGCCCTTCCGTGTCGGCCGCTTCGTGCTGATGTCGTCGCGCGATTCGGTCGGCGGCGGCCCCTACATCGTCGAGGAAGCCTGGCCGCTGGTCGGCGAAACGCTCGCCTCGAGCCGCTTCGCCAGCGCCTCCGACGCCTCGCGGATCATGCGGTAGACCGAGGCGAAGGCCTCGGCGCCGTCATAATAGGGATCCGGCACGTCCGCGGCCCTGCCCACGGCGAAATCCAGATAAAGATGGACGCGGTCCCGCGCGGCCGGCGGCGCCAGCGCCTTGAGGTCGCGCACATTCGCCCGGTCCATGCCGAGGATCAGGTCGAAGCGCGAAAAATCCTCCGGCAGCACCTTGCGTGCCCTTTGCCCTGAAATGTCGACGCCATGCTTCGCGGCCACCGCGATCGAGCGCCGGTCCGGCTCCTGGCCGGCATGCCAGCCGCCGGTCCCGGCCGAATCGAGCAGCATTTCGTGGCCCCGGCCACGCTCGGCCCAGACGGCGCGAAACACGCCCTCGGCCAGCGGCGAACGGCAGATATTGCCGAGACAGACGAACAGAACGGAATTTATCGGCTTAATGCTCATGCGATATGCGCCATTTGTGCATTTGGAACCCCAAAACCGCAAGGCAGCTTTGGGCGACTTGCATTATGGTGAGGGTGAAAATCGAGATAGCACGGGAAATCATCATGACGAGAGAAAAACTAAGCAAGGACGCGATCGCCGCCGCTCTGGCCGAGCTCGACGGCTGGTCGCTCGCCGCCGACGGCGCCTCGATCAAGCGCAGCTTCGTCTTCAAGAATTTCTCCGAGGCCTTCGCCTTCATGACCCGCGTGGCGCTGGCCGCCGAGAAGATGGACCATCACCCGGATTGGTCCAATGTCTACAAGACCGTGGACGTGACGCTGAACACGCATGACGCCGGCGGCGTGACGGCGCTCGATATCGAGCTGGCCAAGCGGATGAACCGGTATTTTCACTAAGGGCGAAGGGCCTCGCCTCACTTCGTCATTCCAGGGCGGAGCAAGGAGCGAAGCGACGCGCGCAGACCCTGGAATCCATTCCGTGACCTATGAGCGTCACGGCGGTGCAGACCATGGCGAACGTTCGCGATTGCCGAAGCCCGCGACTTTCGTCATCCACGGGCGGAGCGACGCGAAGCGGAGCGCAGACCCGAGGATCCATTCCGTGATCTGGGTCGAAGAAAGCAGCGGAGCAGAATTCTGCACCGTGGCCGCGCCTCAGCGTACCGGCATGGATTCTATGGTCTGCGCGCGTCGCTTCGCTCCTTGCTCCGCCATAGAATGACGACGGGAGGGCGTTCCGGCCAATCCCCAACGTTGCGTTGCCAACTCGGCTACACATCGCCAGCGCTGCCGAGTCCGATTTTCCGCCCAACCAACCCCCCAACTCTTGCAGCAGCCCCCGCTTTCACCACATCTTTCGCGGCGGGTCAGCACGCATGGGTTGCCGCGCGGCCGCCAAGGAGCGATTGATGACGCAAGGTTCCGGTTTCGATTTCTTCGGCTTCGGCGACAAGCTTGCCGGCGAAGGCGAGATCCGTGACAAATTCTGGCGCACCGCCAAGAAGGCGGCGCGGCAGATTCCGTTCATGGACGAAGTCGTCGCCGCCTATTACTGCGCCATGGACAAGGACACGCCGCTGCGCGCCAAGGCCACGCTGCTCGGTGCGCTTGGCTATTTCGTCCTGCCGTTCGATTTCATTCCCGATTTCGTCGTCGGCCTCGGCTACACCGACGACCTTGCCGTGCTGACCGCCGCGATCGCCGCCGTCAGCGCCCATATCACGCCTGCCCACAGGCAGGCCGCCAAGGACGCGCTGGCCGACAGGGGCTGACGGCGGCTTGCTCAGCCCGCAAATCAGCGCGTGCGAAAAGACAAACTCTTGCCGTTTTCGTGGCATCCAACTCCGCGCCGGGACGTCGCGCCAGCCGCTTTCAACGGTGGCGGCGCGACCGCATGTCGCCCAAAACTGCGTAGCGGTTTTTGGGTAACGACATGCACAAGAAAAGAGACCCAAAGCACGTCGCTCGAACCCTTCGGCGTGATGTGCCTTGGGTGGGCGGTTTCCTGGGGTGAGTTCCTTTTATCGAGGACGATTCACCGTTTGGTAACCCTGATTAAATCAAAATGAAGCGACGGCAGGACGCCACGCGGCCCGCCTCCGCACCATTTGGAATACGGGAAGAACGATGCGCGGATTGATTGCTATAGTTTCCAGCCTGGTCCTGGCGGCCGCTTTCGCGGCGCCAGCGCTGGCGCAGCAGGCGACCAAGATCGGCCAGCACAACGCCTGGGGCACCTACAGCTATCAGTCGCAGGCCGGCAAGGTCTGCTATGTGCTGACCGTGCCGACCGACAAGCAGCCGCCGTCGCTCGACCATGGCGACATGTTCTTCTTCGTCAGCCAGCGTCCCGGACAGCAGGTTTCCTACGAGCCGCAGTTCATCGCCGGCTACAACTTCCAGGAGGGCTCGAAGGCCACCGTCACCATCGACAAGAAGAGCTTCTCGATGTTCACCCGCGGCAAGTCGGCCTGGGTGGAGAACGCCGCCGAGGAGCCGGTGCTGATCGCCGCCATGAAGACCGGCACCGACATGAAGGTGTCGGCCAAGTCGGGCCGCGGCAACCCCACCTCCTATGTCTTCTCGCTGAAGGGCATATCGGCCGCGCTGGCCTCGATCGCCAAGTGCAAGTAGGCAGAGACCGAGTCTGAATCCGATGGCCGGGCCGCAAGCCCGGCCGTTTTCATTTGAGAGCAATTTCCGGAAAGAATGTGGAACGGATTCGATGCGCAATTGCGCATCGGAGAGCGGGTCGGCGTTTTCATGAAATGAGCATCAGACCCTACGGCTATTTTGTAGATGAATAGCGGAATGGGTGTTACGGCAAGCAACGCTGGTTGCTATGGTGGGCATGTATGGCTCAGACCGGCGAGATGAGGACAATCCGAGGCCGAGCCATATTCCCCGCGAGCGGACCGGAAGGAACCCTTTCGTGAGCACCCAACACCAGTGTCTTGCGATCGCCGCGATGTTGGCTCTTTGGTCTCAGGATTCGCGTGCCGACCCAAGAGCCGCCGTTCCGACCGCGGATTTTCTGAACAGCATCGGCGTCGTCAGCACATTTCCTGACCGCGGGCAGCCTTTGGCCAAGACCGTCGAGATGGTCCGCTATTGCGGCTTCCGGTGGGTGAGGGCGGGAATAGAGGGGTTAACTGACAACGGCCCCACGACCATGCAGACCTTTCTGGAACTGCATCGGCAAACCGGCGCCCGGCTGAGTTGGGGACTGGTGAGCGGTGGGTCCGACCTGAAGAAGTTGATAGAAACCGGTAAGGTATTGGCGCAGGCCAACGCGCTGCTGGCCTTTGAGGGCAACAACGAGCCAAACAACTGGCCTGTTGAGTATCAAGGCGAGAAAGGCGGCGGGCGCGGGTATTCCTGGAGGGCGGTCGCGAAATTGCAGCGAGACCTTTACCACGCGGTCAAGACGGATCCGGCGCTGGCGAAGTACCCCGTGTGGTCGATTTCGGAACCGGGAGCGCAAAATGACAACGTTGGCCTTCAGTTTCTTGCAATTCCTCAGGACGCTGAAACCTTGATGCCGGACGGCACCAGATATGCGGACTACGCGAATGTACACAACTACCTCTACCACCCGCATTCGCCCTATCCGGCCGACAACAAGGTGTGGGATGCTGCCGACCCAACCTATGCTTCGCGGGTCGACGGACTATTCGGAAACTTCGGTCTGACATGGTCGAAATGGTTCCGGGGCTACCCGCCTGAACAACTTGAAACACTGCCGCGTGTCACGACCGAGACGGGAACCAATATCCAGGGACCGGTCACCGAAGAGTTGCAGGGTTTGAATTTGTTGAATTTGTATTTCGCACAGTTCAAGCGTGGTTATGCCTACACTTCGGTCTATCTGCTGAGGGACCGCACCGATGAGGCCGGCAACCAGTCGTTCGGTTTCTTCAGGCCCGATTATTCACCCCGCAAGGCCGCGACCTACCTTCACAACGTAACGACTATTCTGGCTGACGAGGGTACGGTCGCTACGTCCGGCACGTTGGATTACACAATCGCGGACCAGCCTCCGACGGTTCATGATCTTCTCCTGCGGCGCAGCGACGGGACGTTCCAACTGGTCGTCTGGGACGAACGGTTGAACGACCAGGACCAGGTGACGGTGCGCCTTGGCGCCACGGCGGCTTCCATAAGCATCTATGATCCGACTGTCGGCACCGATCCTGTCCGGACGGTGAAGAACACGACCTCGCTCGACCTCTTGCTCAGCCATCATCCGAATGTAATCGAAATCTCGTCTGCCAGATAAGCTGGCGCGTTTGGACAAGCAGGCCGGGGCTCACATCCGGTCTTCGCTTTCACAGCGGCTGTTCTGCCCCGGCAACCCTGCGTCGCCGGATCGCTTCGGCGATGAAGACCCGTGACAGCGCGTGGTAAAGAGGTTCGTTGGAGATGAGCCGGGCCGTGCCGTAGCCCAGCATCGCCGCGCACATCAGCGCGATGACATTGTCGTGGTTGCCGGTCATTTCGAGGATGATGACGAAGGCCGTCATCGGCGCCTGCACGACGCCGGCGAAATAGCCGGCCATGCCGAGCAGCGCCGCGGTGCCAGTGGCCGCGCCGAAGACCAGGCCGAGCGTGCTGCCCAGTCCCGCGCCCACCGCCAGCGACGGCGCAAAGAGGCCGCCCGGAATGCCCGACACCATCGACAGCAGGCCCGTGGCGAACTTTTCCACGAAGAAGAAGGCCGGCAGCGGCGCGCCTTCGATAGCGCCGCGCGCCTGCGCATAGCCGGTGCCGAAGGTCAGCCCGCCGGACGCAGCGCCAATCACCGCCACGGCGAACCCGCAGACGGCCGCCACGACCAGCGCGCGCGGCAGCGGCTGCAGCGCGTTCCAGCGCCGGATGCGGCGCATGACTTTCAACGCCGAAAGCGAGAACAGCGCGCCGACCCCGCCGCCGATGATGCCGCAGGCCAGCACCAGCGGCCAGTCGGAAGCGAAGGCGACCGTGTCCCTGGCGACGCCGAAATAGGTGTAGTTGCCGAGCAGCCCGAGCGAGGCGAGGCCGGCCAGGATCACCGCCGTCAGCACCAGCCCGTTGGTGCGCGCCTCATAGGCGCGGCCCATTTCCTCGATGGCGAAGACGATGCCGGCAAGCGGCGTGTTGAAGGCGGCGGCTATGCCGGCGGCGGATCCCGCCAGGATCAGCCCGCGCGCCTGCGCCATGCCGCCCCAGCGTGCCGCCTGCAGCATCAGCGAGGCGCCGACCTGCACCGTCGGGCCTTCGCGGCCGATCGAGGCGCCGCAGGCGAGGCCGACGATGGTGAGCGCGATCTTGCCCACCACCAGCTTGAGCGACAGGATGCGGCTGCGATCGTCCTCGTCGCGCAGATGGCGCGCCGCGATCGCCTGCGGAATGCCGCTGCCTTGCGATCCAGGAAAGAAGGAATGCGCCAGCCAGGCGCAGAGCACAAACCCAAGCGGCGTCACGATCAGGGGCAGATAGAAGCGCCAGCCGCCCTCATTGCTGGTCATGACGTGGAACAAGGCCTGCGCGCGGTCGGCGAGCAGGGCGAACAGGACGCTGATCAGGCCGATTGAGATGGCGCCGGCCCAGAAGACGAGCCGCGGCTGCCAGACGCGGCGCGACACCCACATGGCGTGAGAACGCCGCAGCATCGGGTACTTTCGGGATATGCCGGCCATGACAAGCCTCGCGTTGTAGGCCCGGCCTAGCACAATGACGGCGCCGATCAACCCGCGAGGACGAGCCCGACCCTATGCCGGCAACGTCCAGGAACGGCGCTCAAGGAGATGTGATCCAATGGCGGATAACCCGCCGGCGTGCCGGCCGGCGGGGAGGTCGGCACGCGCTGTCGGCGAGGTCACATCGCCATTTTTTCGCATTCCGCCTGGGCCTTCTTGGTCGACGTGTCGATCATGTAGGCCTTGCCCTTGGCGTCGGTGATCATCATCATGCAATGCTTGATGGGCTTGGCCATCTTCATCATGTCGGCGCTCATCTTGGCGTCCGGCATCATGGTGCCCATGTGACCGTCCGGCATGATCGCGGTGACCTGGCCGCCCTTCATCATCGTCATGGCGCCCATCGTGTCCTCGGCGAAGGCCTGCGAGGCGCAAAGACCGGCGAGGCCGGCAATGAGTGCGATCTTGATCGAGTGCATCTGAACAACTCCCATTGTTGAGGGGCATGGTCGCCCCTTTCAGGTTCGCGGACGCGTCTCGATTGGTTACGCCAACACGAATATGTGATCGATCTTCAGAAGGCGGCGGCCGTCAGCGCCGCATTTCGGCGCGGCAGGAGGTCAAGATTTGTTGACCTCTGTGCCAGCCGAAATTGCTATCGCTTCGCATCGATCGGGCCATAAAGCAGTCCGGTGCGGTGGGGGTCCGGACCGGCAGGGCCGCACGACATCGACGCCGGCTTGATCGCGGATGGCTCGCGGGCGGGTCATCGCTTCCTGCACGACGGAACTGGCGGACAATTGGAACAGCATCTCTTTGCGACCGACCGCGACCCCCGCCTCAAGCTGATCATCCCGGCCATCGTCGCCATCGCCTTCCTGATGGAACAGCTCGATTCCACCATCCTCACCACCGCCATTCCGGCCATCGCGCAAAGCCTCGACACCACCCCGGTCCGGCTCAATCTGGCGATCACCACCTACATCCTGACCCTGGCCGTGTTCATCCCGGTCAGCGGCTGGTTCGCCGACCGGTTCGGCACCCGCAGATCTTCGCCCTGGCGCTCTTCACCTTCACCCTGGGCTCGGTTCTGTGCGGCGTGGCCGACAACGTCGGCATGCTTTTGGCCATGCGCGCGCTGCAGGGACTGGGCGGGGCCATGATGACGCCGGTCGGGCGGCTGATCCTGCTGCGCTCCTTTCCACGCAGCGGGCTGATCACCGCCATGACCTACATGACCTTGCCGGCGATCGTCGGTCCCGTCATCGGACCGCTGCTCGGCGGCCTCTTGACCACCTATGCCTCCTGGCGCTGGATCTTCTATGTCAACGTGCCGTTCGGCCTCATCGGCATTCTCGCCGCCTTGCGCTTCGTCGACGATTTCCACGGCGGGGAAGCGCAGCCTTTCGACTTCGCCGGTTTTCTCATGGTGGGGGCTGGCGCGGCTCTGCTGCAATTCGGCCTGGAGAATATCGGCAGGCCGATCATTTCGCCGCTGGCGACCATGCTGGTGCTGGCGGCCTCGGTCCTGCTCCTCTTCGCCTTCAGCCGCTATGCGCGCCGCGTCGCGGCGCCCGCGGTCGATCTCACGCTGTTCCGCTTCCGCTCCTTCTGGATCGGCACGCTGGCCGGCGGGTTCTGCCGCATCGGCCTCAACGGCGCGCCGTTCCTGTTGCCGCTGCAGGTCGGCTTCGGCATGAGCCCGGTCACGTCCGGATCGCTGACCTTCGTCGGCAGCTTCGGCGCGCTGCTGATGCGGCCGCTTCTGTCCTTCTTCCTGCGGCGCTTCGGTTTCAAGGCCGTGCTGAGCGGCAGCGCCGTGGTCGGCTCTGTTGCCGTGGCGGGCTTTGCCCTGCTCGACGCTGACACCCCGCATTGGCTGATCGGCCTCTATGTCTTTTGCTTCGGCATTGTTCGTTCGGCGCAGTTCATGTCGTCCAACACGCTGTCCTACGCCGACCTGCCGGCCGAGAAGCTCAGCCGCGCCACCAGCCTGGGCGGCGTCCTGCAGCAGCTCAGCGTCTCGCTCGGCGTTTCGATCGCCGCCATGGTGCTCGGCCTCGTCTCCGGGGAGGTGCATGCGCCGACGGCGAGCCAGTTCCATTGGGCGTTCCTGCTGACGGCGGTGATCCCGCTGCTTTCCATTCCGGGGTTCTTCTTCCTGCATCCGGAAGATGGCCAGCAGGTCAGCGGCCATCGCCGCAAGGCGGAAGTTCAAGGGTAAGCCCGGCGCATGACTCCGGCGCCAAGCTGTGCTATGCGCCGCGCTTCCTGTCAGGCCGGTGCTGAAATCGGCCGCAAATCGCTTATATTGGCGCCACCATGACCATTTCGCTTGACCTTACCGCCGAAGGCGCCCGTGACGCCTTGCGCCGCGCAGCCCCGGCAGAAAAGCCGTCCCTGATCGGCCTTACCCGCGCCGAGCTCGGCGAGGCGCTCGTCGGCGCCGGCATCGTGCCGGAGCGCCAGGCCAAGATGCGCGCCCAGCAGCTCTGGCACTGGATGTATGTGCGCGGCGTCTCCGACTTCGCCCATATGTTCAACATCTCCAAGGAATTGCGCGCCACGCTCGACAAGCATTTCACCGTCGCGCGGCCGGAGATCGTCGAGGAGCAGATTTCTTCCGACGGCACGCGCAAATGGCTGTTCCGCTTTCCGCCGCGCGGCGCCGGCCGTCCCGTCGAGATCGAGACCGTCTACATCCCCGAGGAAGGCCGCGGCACGCTCTGCATCTCCTCGCAGGTCGGCTGCACGCTGACCTGCTCCTTCTGCCACACCGGCACGCAGAAGCTGGTGCGCAATTTGACGACGGAAGAGATCCTGGCGCAACTGCTCACCGCGCGCGACCGGCTCGGCGATTTCCCCGACCGCGACACGCCGGACGGCGCCATCGTCCCGGCCGAAGGGCGCAAAGTGTCGAACATCGTCATGATGGGCATGGGCGAGCCGCTCTACAATTTCGAGGCGGTGAAGAAGGCGCTGCTGATCGCCTCCGACGGCGACGGCCTGTCCCTGTCGAAGCGACGGATCACGCTGTCGACCTCCGGCGTCGTGCCCGAGATCGCCCGCACCGGCGAGGAGATCGGCGTCATGCTGGCGATCTCGCTGCATGCCACCAATGACGACCTGCGCGACCTTCTGGTGCCGATCAACAAGAAATTCCCGCTGAAGGAGCTGATCGCCGCCTGCAAGGCCTATCCCGGCCTCTCCAATGCCAAGCGCATCACCTTCGAATATGTGATGCTGAAGGACGTCAACGATTCCCTCGATGACGCCAAGGCGCTGGTGAAGCTCTTGAAGGGCATTCCGGCCAAGATCAATCTGATCCCGTTCAACCCGTGGCCCGGCACCAACTACCAGTGCTCGGACTGGGAGACGATAGAGAAGTTTGCCGACTACATAAACAATGCCGGCTACGCCTCGCCGATCCGCACGCCGCGCGGCCGCGACATCCTCGCCGCCTGCGGCCAGCTCAAGTCGGAGTCCGAGCGCATGCGCAAAGTCGACCGGCTGGCGCTCGAAGCCATGATGATCGCGGGGCACGGCGAGGCGTGAGGCGCCTCATCGCCTATCTCGTCCGCTTCGCCGTCATCCTGATTGGCTATATTGTCGGCTCGCTGGCGGCGAGCGCCTTTCTCAACGCGCTTTTCCTCGGCTATTTCGGCTATGCGCTGGAGCCAGGCCACCCGACGATCGCGCCGGCGCTCTATTTTTCGGTGCCGTTCGTGGCGCTGTTCGTCGCCTATTTCGCCTTCATGCCGGCGGCCGTCGTGATCCTGGCGGCCGAGGTGCTTGGCCGGCGCGACTGGCTGTTCTATGCGCTGGGCGGCGCGGTCGTCGCCATCGTCTTCCTCGGCTTCGTGCATAATGTGGGCGACGCCAATTTCGATGTTACCGCGACCAATGCCCGCTTGGCCGTGATCGGCTGCGGCATGGTCGGCGGCATCTTCTATTGGCTCTCCGCCGGCCGTTGGGCCGGAAGCTGGCGCCGCGACCCGTTGCCCGACGCGGACCCTTGAGCTGATGACGAAAAGTTGCAGACTTTTCTGCAGCGGATCATGTCAAAACCCAACGACTTGAACAGGCTGTCCGAATCGAATTTGGCCCGCCGTGCTGGGACATTTCGGCAAAATCGTACCGACAGGAGCAGGGCCGTGGCGGAAGGCGAAATGAATGGCGGCTCGGCAGCCGCCGTAGCGGAACGGCTCGATCAAGCAGCCGAGCGCAGTCCGTCTGGCCTCGGCGCCGGCCTGCTGTTCATCCTCTCGATTGCCTGCGGCGTAAGCGTTGCCACCATTTACTTCCCCAGGCGATCACGCTGCTGATCGCGTCCGACCTGCACGTCCCTGCCGACACGGCGGCCCTGGTCGTCACCACCGCCCAACTTGGCTATGCGTTTGGCCTTCTGCTGCTGGTGCCGTTGGGAGACCGGCTGCCGCATCGTCCGCTTGTCGCAACCCTGTTGACGCTGACGGCCGCAGCACTTCTGATCGCCAGCCAGGCGCCGACGCTGCCGGTGCTGGCAGTCGCAAGCATGGCGACGGGCATCACCACCGTGGTGCCGCAGATCCTGCTGCCGATGGCGGCCGGACTGATGCCGCCGGAGCGGCGCGGGGCGGTCACCGGCACGCTGCTCAGCGGATTGCTGGCCGGCATTCTTTTGGCCCGCACCTTCGGCGGCTTTCTCGGCGAGCAACTCGGCTGGCGCGGACCGTACTTGGTCGCCGCGGCGGCGCTGTTCGCCTTCGCCGTCCTGCTTGGCCTGGTGCTGCCCAGGACGGCGCCGACATCTTCGCAGCGTTATCCTTCGCTGGTCGCGGCGGCCTTCATCCTCTTTCGCGACGAGCCGGAGCTGCGCCGCTCCTGCCTTTACCAGGCGCTGATGTTCGGCGCCTTTACCGCCGCCTGGACAAGCATTGCCTTGCTGCTTGGCGGACCGCTGTACCATCTCGGCGGCCAAGCGGTCGGGCTGATCGCGCTGGTCGGCGCGGCCAGCGTGTTCTGCACGCCGGTCGTCGGCCGGCTGATCGACCGCAAGGGCCCAGACGTCGTCAGCCCGCTCGCCTTTGTCACCGGCATCGCGGCGGCGATCGTTCTACTCGGCGGCGCGCTTGGCGGAGCAACAGGCCTGCTGGCGCTCACGGCGGGCATGCTGCTTCTCGATATCGCCGTGCAAAGCGGTCAAACCGCCAACCAGGCGCGTGTCTTCGCGATCCGGCCCGACGCCCGCAGCAGGCTCAACACGGCCTATATGACCTCAGTTTTCCTCGGCGGCAGCGCCGGCTCATGGATCGGCGTCAAGATCTACGGCCATTGGGAATGGCCGGGCGTCTGCGCGCTCATCGCTGCCGCGGCGACGATCGCTCTCGCAAGGCATGCGGTGAAGATATATCGCTGAACCCTTGCCGATTGCCGCAAGCGCCGAGCGACAGCTACTTCGCCTGCGCGGTCAGGATCTTGAGCGCGAAGGCCGAGAACACGCCGCCGAACAGATAATCGACCACGCGGGTGACGCGTGGGCTGGCCTTCATCGCCGCCGAGAACTTTTCCGCCGCCAGCACCATCGGCGCCGTCACCGGGATTGACAGCGCGATGAACATCACGCCGAGGAAGAACAGCTTGCCCGACGCGTTCGGATCATGCGCGGACACGAATTGCGGCAGGAAGGTCATGAAGAACAGGATGATCTTCGGGTTGAGCAGGTTGACGCCGAGCCCGGCCGCCCAGCTGCGGAACAGCGAGACCTGCGGGCCTGTCCGCTTCTCCGGTGAAAAGGCCGAGCCCTTCGTCACCGCCTGCCAGGCCAGAAACACCAGATAGCCTGCGCCGAAGATCTTGAGCACGAAGAAGGCCATCGGCGAAGCGACGATCAGCGCCGAGATGCCGACCACCACCAGCGTTGTGTGGATCAGCGTGCCGGTGAGCGCGCCAGCCATCGAGGCGAAGCCGGTGGCACGGCCCTGGCTCAGCGTGCGCGAGACGAACAGCGTCATGTCCGGCCCCGGCGTGATCGCCAGGATGATGGTGGCAATGGCGAACTGGATGAGCGTCGAAGTGTCGGGAATGAAGGACATGGCGAGGTTCTGCGGGGAAGACCGGTTCCTATAACGCAACTGCCTTGCCGATGCCAGCGGCTGGCGAGCGCCGAATCTCCCCCCTCGAGGGGGAGATGTCGCCGAAGGCGACAGAGGGGTCGCTGCGCGTGAAGCGCCAACGCCTGTGCGACAAGAATGAACGCCGGCGCTCTATGTGAGACGACCCCCTCTGGCCGCTTCGCGGCCATCTCCCCCTCAAGGGGGGAGATTGGGCGCGGCTCTTGCGCCGCCCGGAAACGGCGTGATACTCGCCCCCGAACCTTTTTTCCCGCGGAACCGCCAGAATGTCCAAATTCAAAAACGTCAAGAAAGTCGTGCTCGCCTATTCCGGCGGCCTCGACACCTCCATCATCCTGAAATGGCTGCAGACCGAGCTCGGCGCCGAGGTCGTCACCTTCACCGCCGATCTCGGCCAGGGCGGCGAGCTGGAGCCGGCGCGCCGCAAGGCCGAGATGATGGGCATCAAGGACATCCGCATCGTCGACGTGCGCGAGGAGTTCGTCGCCGACTTCGTCTTCCCGATGTTCCGCGCCAACGCCGTCTATGAAGGTACTTATCTCCTCGGCACCTCGATCGCCCGGCCGCTGATCTCCAAGCACCTTGTCGAGATCGCCAGGGAAACGGGCGCCGACGCCATCGCGCATGGCGCCACCGGCAAGGGCAACGACCAGGTCCGCTTCGAATTGTCGGCTTATGCGCTGAACCCGGACATCAAGGTCATCGCGCCGTGGCGCGACTGGTCGTTCAAGTCGCGCACCGACCTGCTCAACTTCGCCGAACAGCATCAGATCCCGGTGCCGAAGGACAAGCGCGGCGACGCGCCCTTCTCGGTCGACGCCAACCTTCTGCACTCCTCCTCCGAGGGCAAGGTGCTGGAAGACCCGTGGAGCGAGCCGCCGGAATTCGTCCACCAGCGCACCGTCTCGCCGATGGACGCGCCCGATGCCGTCACCGAAATCGAGATCGAATTCCTCAAGGGCGATCCGGTCGCGCTCAACGGCAAGAAGCTGTCGCCGGCCACCATGCTGGCGGCGCTGAACGACCTCGGCCGCGACAACGGCATCGGCCGCCTCGACCTCGTCGAGAACCGTTTCGTCGGCATGAAGTCGCGCGGCGTCTACGAGACCCCCGGCGGCACCATCCTGATCGCTGCCCACCGGGCGATCGAATCGATCGCGCTCGACCGGGGCGCGGCGCACCTCAAGGACGAGTTCATGCCGCGCTACGCCGAGCTCATCTATAACGGCTTCTGGTTCTCGCCCGAGCGCGTCATGCTGCAGGCGATGATCGACAAGAGCCAGGAGGATGTCGAAGGCACGGTGCGGCTGAAGCTCTACAAGGGCAATGTCATCGTCACCGGCCGCAAGTCGAAGAAGACGCTTTACTCGGATGCGCTCGTCACCTTCGAGGACGATCGCGGCGCCTACGACCAGAAGGACGCCGAGGGTTTTATCCGGCTCAACGGACTTCGGCTGCGAACGCTGGCCGCGAGAAACCGCAAGCACTGATATATTTTTCTCATATGGCTGAAATCAAACGACCCGGCGGAAACGCCGGGTTTTATTTCAGTATGCTAATGTAAGAGATCTAAATCCAAAACGCATGCTGTTGACCTGCCGGCGCTATAGGCTACTTTGTTCGCGGGGCAGGGGGTTTGGATTTGAAGAATCGAATTTTGTTACTGCTGACCGCAATATCGGTCGCAATCGGATGCCGCGTGGCAATGGCGTCCACGAAGCCGCCAGAATCGAGAATGGCCAAATGCGTAGCCTCGGCTCGTGTTTGGGACATCACGTTCAAGCACGAGCTCGCCTCTTTCATGGGCGTATCGCTCGACCGCGTGCCGGCAATCTTTTGCCAGCGTATTATCGAAGGCGTGCGCACCGGGCGCATCAGCTTCTCGGATGTAAACGCCATTCAGCTCGACCAGCCGACCGAAATCTGGTTGGTCATCAAGGGCAAGTCAAAGGCGGCTGCTGCTGCCACGCCGCCGCCACGGAACCCTAGATTCCGTACCTGCTCAAATGTTATCACCGGCTCCTTCGAGGTTTCCGCTTCCGAGAAATGCCCCTTAGGCGGCAGCTACTCGCAAGCTGCCGGAGTCCCGACAGTGATCGAGGGTAAGTCAAAGGCGGTCACGCCAGCGCGGCGCAACCCCAAATTCCGCACCTGCTCAAATGTCTACAGCGGCACCTTCGAGATTCCTGCTTCCCGGAAATGCCCCTCGGGCGGCGGCTAGTTTAAACTGCCAAGGCCCCGCCGGTGATCGAGGACAGGCCAAGGGCGGCTACTCAAACGCCGCGTAACTCCAGCAACGGTTTGACGGCGTGTTCCAAGTTCCCATCTCCCGGCAGTACCCGTTGAGCGGCCACGCGCATTATTAGGGCGAGAGATGGAACCTGGCTGTCCAGTTGATTTTCTTTTGACCTGCACCATGAACGAAAAGCCCGGCGCAGGCCGGGCTTTTCGTCGGAATGGAGATATTCCGTCAGTCCGCGTCGATCGCCTCGGCGATGCGGGCGATGGCCTGCTGATAGACGCTTGCCGAGTTCCAGCCGGCGATCGCGCCCATATTGGCCTCGTAGCTCGCGCCGGCGCGCCAGCCATGGCCCTTGAGGAAGTTGGCGGTGGACGCCAGCGCCGTGTTGCGGTCGCGCAAATTGCCGCTGCCCACGCCGTATTTCAGCACGTTTCCGGGCAGGAACTGAGTGTGGCCGATCTCGCCATGCATGGCGCCGACGGAGGAGGCGCTGAGCGCGCCGCGATCGACCAGCTTCAGAGCGGCGATGGCATGCGGCCTGAAATAATCCGGGCGGCGGCAGTCATAGGCGAGCGTGACGATCGCCGAAACCGTGTTCTGGTTGCCCATCGAAGCGCCGAAACCGGTTTCCATGCCCCAGATGGCAAGCAGCACGCCCGGCGGCACGCCATAGGTACGCTCGATATTGGCGAACATCGCCGCGTTTGCTTTCTTCAGCGCACGGCCTCGGGAGATGATCGCGGACGCGCCGCGCCGCTGCATGAAGCTTTCCACCGAGCCGCTGAACGCCTTGTGGATCGCCCGGTCGGCGGCGATCGTCCTGGTGGCGTAGGTAGCACCTGCCAGCGCGGACAGGCCCCTCTGGCCGACACCCTCGGCTCTGGCCTCGCCGGCAAAATCCTGTTTCCAGGCGTCAAAGCCGGCGCCGTTCTTGCCACAGCTCGGAGCCGCCTCGGCGCCAGCCGCCAGCGCCAGCGTCGCCACCACGGCCGCCGCAAAAATCCTTCCCTTGGCAAAAAATGCCATCTCGTTCTCCTGAATTGCCTGAATCACGTCCCGGTTGTGAATTTGCCAGCGAAACGCCGGGTTGTCACCGCCCACGCGGGGGACGTGACACCCGACACTGGCGAAAGAAGGGCAATCCGCTGCGATCGGCCGTCAGGTGTGGCGGGCTTGCCTCATGAAAGAGGTTGACGTCATGATGATTGGCGCCGGTTCGGGAGCTTGTCGCGGCAAAGAGCGGGCGAAATAGCGGTGGAACGCAGGAAGTCTGCCGGCGTTAGAACCCGAGTCCACCTCCACGTTCCGACCCTGCAGGCTGATGACGCATGAAGCTCTTCGACTGTCCAAACTGCGGGCACCGCCTTTATTTCGAGAACGCCCAGTGTCTGAACTGTTCCAGCCTGGTGCTCTACGACCCGGAGCAGGCGAAATTCGTGCCCAGCGGCGAGGGCGGCGTCCTTCCATGTGGCAACGCCGATGAATGCGCGTGCAACTGGCGCGCCGAGAACGGGCGGACCTTCTGCCGCGCCTGCGCTCTCAATAAGGTCATTCCCGACCTCTCCATCGACGGCAACCGCAGGCGCTGGATACGGGTCGAAGCGGCGAAGAAGCGTGCCGTCTACTCCCTGCTCGCCCTCGGCCTGCCGGTCATGCCCAAGGCCGATGCGGGGGACGAGACCGGTCTGGCCTTCGACTTTCTCGCCGACCCGATCGGCGCCGGTCCAGGCGGCGAACGCATCCTGACCGGCCATGACAACGGGTTGATCACGCTCAACGTCGCCGAGGCCGATTCCGCCGAGCGCGAGCGCCGGCGTGTCGAGATGGGCGAGAATTACCGCACCCTGCTCGGCCATTTCCGCCATGAGCTCGGCCACTATTATTGGGACCGGCTGGTCCGTGACGATCCCGCATATCTTTCGGCTTTCCGCGCGCTCTTCGGCGACGAGCGGACCGACTACGAGCAGGCCTTGCAGGCCTACTACGCCAACGGCGCGCCGCAGGACTGGCAGCAGCGCCACATCTCCGCCTACGCCACGTCCCATCCCTGGGAGGATTGGGCCGAAACCTTCGCGCATCATCTGCACATCACCGACACGCTCGAGATGGTGCATGCGCTGAATCTTCCGCTCGGCCGGCTGGAGACCGTCGGCGACGGCGACCTGCCGCGCGCCGATACCGGCGGACATTTGCAGCCGGCGCCTGGCGATTCAGATCCGGTGCAGGAGCCGTTCGAGAGAATCCTCGCCCGCTGGCTGGTGCTTTCGGAGGCCTCCAATTCGATCAACCGCTGCATGGGACTGCCGGATCTCTACCCCTTCGTGATTTCCGAGGTGACGGCGCGAAAACTGGCCTTCGTGAACGACCTTCTGACCGGCGCGCGGAAAAAGCCTGGAACAATTCGTGAGCCGGCAGCGGCACTTTAGCCGGAACGCATAGGCCCCTGTTTCGTTTTCGAGCCCGAGGGCATGATCCCGAAAAGTGGGAACCGGTTTTCGGAAAAGATCATGCTCCAACAAAGGAGCTGGATCAGGATGACGTCTCTTTGAAACGTCATCCTGATCCAGGGAGCGTTGAAAACGGAGTGAAAAACGATGAAACGCCTATTGTTTCCGGCGCTTGCCGGTGCGCTGCTCGCCATGTCGGGCGCCGCTTTCGCCGACACCCCTGTACAGGCGGTGGCCGACCTGAATGTGCGGGCCGGGCCCGGTCCGCAATATCCGGTCGTCGGCGTTCTGGCGGCCGGCCAGTCGGCCACGCTCAACGGCTGCATCGAAGGCAGCAAATGGTGCACCATCGCCGAAGCCGGCGGCAAGGGTTGGGTCTATTCCGACTATGTGACGGGTGACTTCGGCGGCAGCCGCGTTGTCGTGACGCGCCGGCCGGCCGATGCCGGCATTGCCGTCGTGGCGCCGCCGACCGATGACGTCTACACCACGGACACCTACACCGGCGCCATCGTCTCTAACGACGACGCCATCGAATCGATCGGCAGACCGCCGGCCGAGGTCGGGACCTATGTCACCGAGCACCGAGTCGATCCGGTCTATCTCGACGGCGAAGTGGTGACCGGCGCGACGCTGCCCGACACGGTCGAGCTGCGCGAGATCCCCGATTACCGGTATCGCTATGTCTATGTGAACAACCAGCCGGCGTTGGTCGATCCGGGCACGAGGCGTATCGTCTATGTGATGCGCTGATCCGGCTTGATCGCGATGAGAAGAGCGGCCGCCAGCGATGGCGGCCGCTCGTTTGTGTGCCGGCGGCTCAGGCGGCCTGCATCTGTTCGATAGAGTCGATCTCGGCTTTCTTTGCCTCGCCTTCCACCGCAAGGTCGTAGCTCGCCTGCATGTTCATCCAAAACCGCGGCGTCGTGCCAAAGAACTTGGCTAGGCGAAGTGCCGTGTCCGGCGTTACCGGCGTGGCTTCGCTCACCAGTCGCTCAATGCGCGTGCGGGGAACATGCAGCTTCTTGGCCAACGTGTATGGTTTCAGTCCAAGCGGGACCAGATATTCCTCACGAAGGATTTCGCCGGGGTGAATTGGCGGGAAGATGTTGGCAGCCATCTTCATTTCCTTTCTGGTTGCGGGCACATGCCACGACTTCGTCATTCCAGGGCGGAGCAGGAGCGAAGCTCCGTCGCGAAGAGCCTGGAATCCATTCCGTTACATCGACCGAAGAGTGCAGCGGTTCGGAATTCTGGCTCGTTGCATCGCTTCGAAGTCACGGAATGGATCCTCGGGTCTGCGCGCGTCGCTTCGCTCCTTGCTCCGCCCGTGGATGACGACGCGATAGACGATCCAGCTCGTCTCCAATCGTGACAGCGGGTCACGTTGTTCGATAGCATCTTTCAGGGTTCTTCACACGCGAAGCGACCCAATACAGCTCCCGGTCCCGTCGAGTAATCGCGCGGTAACCGGCGATCTTCTAGATTGCACGCCCAAAGCCTTCGGCAGGGGAGCCGCGTGACGATCGAGAATGCCGCCTTCGCGGGCTATCGCCGCTCGCCGAACGAAAAGACCACTTTGCTGCGCCTGTTCTTCGGGTCGGCGATCGTCATCGCCTTCTGGATGGCGATGACGGCTCTGGTGCTGTTTGCCGGCACCTATATCTACATCGTCTGGCGCCTGCCTGGACCCTCGACCGGGCAGTACATGCAGGATTTCCTGGCCTCGCCCGTCGGCATCCTGAGCGCCCTGACCTCTTTTGCCGGCATCTGGATCGGCCTGTGGGTGGCGATGCGCTTCGTTCACGGCGAGCCGCTGTCCGCGCTGTTCGGCGCCAGCCGCCGCATCGCCGGCGGCGATTTCCTCAAGGGGCTGGTCGCGGTGCTGATCACCTCGCTCTTCTCCGAAGTGCTGCTCTATTGGCTGCAGCCGGAAATCGTACGCGGACCGATCGCCTTTTCGTCCTGGCTGCTCTTCCTGATCCCGATCGTGCTGCTGGCCCTCCTGCAGACCTCGTCGGAGGAAATGCTGTTTCGCGGCTACCTGCTGCGCGGCCTCGCCTATCGCTTCCGGAGCCCGTGGATCTGGGCGCTGCTGCCGGGCCTGCTGTTCACCTCGCTGCACTGGAACTCGGCCTCGACTTTTGCCATCAATGCCTGCGTCCTGGTTTCGATCGGCGCCTTCGCCCTGCTGCTCACCCTCCTGGTCTATGTCACCGGCAATCTCGGCGCCGGTTTCGGCGCCCATCTCGGCAACAACCTCACCGGCTTCCTGATGATCTCGCACCAGGAAGGCTATAATGGCTTCGCCCTGCTCAATGCCAAGCCGCTCGAAGGCGCCGGCTGGACGAACTGGGACGCCGTGCTGATCGCCGCGATCGGCATTGTCAGCACGCTTTTGACGATGCTTTTGCTTTTGCACCAGCGCTCGCCGCTGCGAGTCGGGGCGAACAGGGAAAGCCTGCTGTAGACGCCTCAAATCGCGGCGTTTGGCCCAGTGGCACTGCACAGGGATTTTGACCGGTCGGCTCTGTTTGCGTTGGCACGTGGCACGCCTTGGAGATTGGCCGAAACACCCATCGCGATCGTCATTCCAGGGCGGAGCAGGAGCGAAGCTCCGTCGCGAAGACCCTGGAATCCATGCCGTTACCTTTGCCAAGGCGTGCAACGGAGCAGGATTCTGCACCGTGGCGGCGCTTCCAAGTCACGGCATGGATTCTATGGTCTGCGCCGCGTCGCTTCGCTCCTTGCTCCGCCATAGAATGACGAAGTTGGGGCGGCTTCAGCCAATGCCCGGCGTTTGCGATGATTTCACCGAAATGAACGGAAGATCTTGCACCAAGACAAACGGCAACCTTTCAAAATCCCTGTGCAGTGCCACTAGGTTTAGGCTCAACACTTGACTCCACGGCCGATTTCCTGTTCTAGACGCCTCGAATTCCGCGACGAGTAACCTTTCGCGAAAGCCGACCAGGACGCCGAAGCCTCTCTGAGGCAAGAGCTGTAAAGAGATCCTGGAGGCCAACACCCGGCAGCGCGATGCGCCCCCGGGTGCTTTTTGGCTTTGCGCTTTTGCTTGGCGACCCGCCGCGAACGCACTACCTCTCGGTCGAACCCCACCGAGATCGAAGGACGGCAGATGTTTGAATCCCTCCAGGAGCGCCTTGGCTCCATCCTGAACGGCCTGACCGGCCGCGGCGCATTGTCCGAGGCGGATGTCTCGGCGGCGCTGCGCGAGGTGCGCCGTGCGCTGCTCGAGGCCGACGTCGCGCTGGAAGTGGTTCGCTCCTTTACCGACAAGGTGCGCGAGAAGGCGGTCGGCGCCGCGGTGCTGAAATCGATCAAGCCCGGACAGATGGTCGTCAAGATCGTCCATGATGAGCTGGTCGAGATGCTCGGCGCCGAAGGCGTCGCCATCGACCTCAACGCGCCCGCGCCCGTCGTCGTCATGATGGTGGGCCTGCAGGGCTCCGGCAAGACGACCACTTCGGCCAAGATCGCCAAGCGGCTGACCGAGCGCCAGAACAAGAAGGTCCTGATGGCCTCGCTCGACACGCGGCGGCCCGCAGCACAGGAGCAGCTGCGCCAGCTCGGTGAGCAGACCAAGGTCGCGACGCTGCCGATCATCGCCGGCCAGAGCCCGGTCGACATCGCCAAGCGCGCCGTGCAGGCGGCAAGGCTCGGCGGCCATGACGTGGTCATCCTCGACACCGCCGGCCGCACCCATATCGACGAGCCGCTGATGGTCGAGATGGCCGACATCAAGAAGGTGTCGAACCCACACGAGATCCTGCTGGTCGCCGATTCGCTGACCGGCCAGGACGCGGTGAACCTCGCGAGAAGCTTCGACGAGCGCGTCGGCATCACCGGCCTGGTGCTGACCCGCATGGACGGCGACGGCCGCGGCGGCGCCGCGCTCTCGATGCGCGCCGTCACCGGCAAGCCGATCAAGCTGATCGGCACCGGCGAAAAGATGGACGGGCTGGAGGAATTCCACCCCAAGCGCATCGCCGACCGCATCCTCGGCATGGGCGACATCGTCAGCCTAGTCGAGAAGGCCGCCGAGACCATCGACGCCGAGCAGGCGGCGGCGATGGCCAAGAAGATGCAGTCGGGCAAGTTCGACCTGAACGACCTCGCCCAGCAGCTTCAGCAGATGTCGAAGATGGGCGGCATGGGCGGCATCATGGGTATGATGCCCGGCATGGGCAAGATGAAGGACCAGCTTGCCGCAGCCGGCCTCGACGACAAGATGTTCGGCCGCCAGCTCGCCATCATCTCCTCGATGACCAAGGCCGAGCGCGCCAACCCCGATATCCTGAAGCACTCGCGCAAGAAGCGCATCGCCGCCGGCTCCGGCACCGACGCGGCCGAGATCAACAAGCTTTTGAAGATGCATCGCGGCATGGCCGACATGATGAAGGCGATGGGCGGCAAGGGCAAAGGCGGCGGCCTCATGCGCGGCATGATGGGCGGCCTTGCCTCGAAAATGGGCCTTGGCGGCATGATGCCGGGGGCGGCATGCCCGACCTGTCGAAGATGGACCCGAAGCAGCTGGAGGCTTTGCAGAAGCAGGCGCAGGCCGCCGGCCTGGGCAAAGGCCTGCCGGGCGGCTTGCCCGGTGGACTTCCCGGCGGCGGCGGACTGCCGGGCCTGCCCGGCGGCATGAAGCTTCCGGGTCTCCCCGGCGTGGGCGGCGGCGGCCTGCCTGGTTTGGGCAAGAAGAAGTGAGGGGGCGATGAACGAGGAGAAAGACATGGCCGACGCACGCGCCATCCTGGCCGGCTACCGCGCCTCGATCGACAACATCGACGCCGCCCTCATCCATATGCTGGCCGAACGCTTCCGCTGCACCAAGGCGGTCGGCGTGCTGAAGGCCGAGCATGGCCTGCCGCCGGCCGATCCGGCGCGCGAGCAGCAGCAGATCGCCCGCCTTCGCCAGCTGGCGAAGGATGCGAATCTCGACCCGGATTTCGCGGAGAAGTTCCTGAACTTCGTCGTCCGTGAAGTGATCCGCCACCACGAACAGATCGCCGCTTCCAACGGCGCTGCAAAAGCCGGCTGACCTGTGCATGTCGCCCAAAAGTGCTTTCGCGGTTTTGGGATAACGACATGCACAAACAAGGACTCAGCCGGAAGGTAATGAACGAAATCAGAGCTTTTAGGAGAAAAGAATGGCACTGAAGATCAGACTGGCCCGCGCTGGGTCGAAGAAGCGTCCTTACTACCACGTCGTCGTTGCCGACGCCCGCTCGCCGCGCGACGGCCGTTTCATCGAGTCGCTGGGTTCCTGGAACCCGCTGCTGCCGAAGGACGGCGAGCGCGTCAAGGTCGACGCCGACCGCGTCAAGCACTGGCTGTCGCACGGCGCCCAGCCGACCGACCGCGTGCTGCGTTTCCTCGACGAGGCCGGCCTTGCCAAGCGCGAAGCCCGCTCGAACCCGAACAAGGCCCTGCCAGGCAAGAAGGCGCAGGAACGCTCCGCCCTGCTGAAGAAGGCCCAGGAAGATGCGGCCGCTGCCGCCGCCGCGGCGACCGCCGCGCCGGCCGAGGCTGAAGCCGCCACCGCCGAGTAATAACGGCGCCGTTGAAACGGCAAACGCTCCAAGAAAACGGCGGGCATGTGCCCGCCGTTTTCTTTTGGTCCGCCTGATGTCTCAGTAGCCGGACGGGCAGCGCGCCACATAGACGCGTCCGTAACGATCGCGGTAGCGGCACTGGCCGGCCTCGCTGGCGTGGCCGATCAATGCGCCGGCGACGGCACCGACCGCGCCGCCGACCACCGCGCCCTGCACCGGATCGCCGGCCACCGCGGCACCGACCGCCGCGCCGCCCAGGCCGCCGATCGCCGCGCCCTTTTCCGTCTGCGAGCAGGCGCCCAAGGCCATCGTCAGAACCAGAATGGTAATTGCTTTCTTCATTGCTGTTCCTCTCTCAAGCGCCGTCCTCGCCGCCATGCCCTAAACTCACGAACAGCTAAATTGATCCCGGCGATGGTGAAGATTGGCCGGCTACGTGCCGGCCGCATCTACGGGACCAAGCGCCAACCTACTGAAATCTTGTGGCTTTCACCGCTCGGAAAGGCGTCTCGGATTATCGAGCCCGGCCTCGAAATCCTTGCAGATGAGGTTATGAGAATGAGCATCGCTTTGCCCCTGTTATCGGCTGAACGGGATCAGCGCCCGCACTCTTGCGTCGCGCAGATAGAGCCCGCCCCACAGGATGACGCCGAGATAGACGCCGAACAGCGTGTGCGAGAAGAGCGGGTTGCCGATCCGCAAATGCGTCGAGATCGCGCCGCCCATATAGGCGGTGAGTAGGATCGCGCCGAGCACCGAAGTGGGCGGCAAGGCATAGAGCGCGGTCGAGATCAGCCCGATGACCCCGATCAGCCGTGCGATGTTCGGATCGGCCGGCCAGCCGATCTCGGTCATCGTCTGGGTGACGATATCGAGCGGCGGCAGCTTGATGACGCCGTCGAAGATCATGAACAGGACGACCACGGCGCTGAGCGCGCGCCCGGCCCACAAAGCGCCTTTTGAAGCAGGCGCGGCTTCGGAAATGCTCATGGATCTTCCCTCCTGGGTGCGAATACTGGCTGCTTGCCGGGTTCGATCCAAGGACGAAGGAACATGCCGCGATCCTACACGCCCAACCTCGCCATTCCAGGGCGGAGCAAGGAGCGGAGCGACGCGCGCAGACCGTGGAATCCATGCCGTGACGCTAAAGCGTTGCTGCGGTTAAAGAATTCTGCACCGTTGCGCCCTACGGCGGCAGTCACGGCATGGATACTCGGGTCAAGCCCTGGGTCAAGCCCGAGTATGACGACGTCGTGAGGGTCTCGGCTAATCTCCGAAGTCGGTGCCAGAAGCGCTCACCCACCCCGCGCCCGCCACCTTCGCGATTGGCCGTGGCTTACATCCCGGAGCGACGCGCGCAGAAGGCGAAGCGCCTATTGCTACGAGAAGTAAAATTTGTCGGCCGCGATCATCTTCGGCGGCGTCTCGTCCAGCGCCTCGAACACGGAAATCTCACAAACGCGGCAGAGGCCGTCCAGCGCCAGGTCGTTCGCCTCGATGCCGAACGGGTCCTCGAGCTCTTCCGACAGCGCGTCGAGGCCGAAGAAGGTGTAGGCGATCAGCGCTGTGAACAGCGGCGTCGCCCAGCCCGTGGTCGAGACCAGGCCGAACGGCAGAAGCAGGCAGACGACATAGGCCGTGCGGTGCAGCAGAAGCGTGTAGGCAAAGGGCAGGGGCGTGCCGGCGATGCGCTCGCAGCCGGCCTGGATGGCGGCGATCGCGGCCAGCCTTTCATCGAGGATGCGGAAGCCGATCGGGTCGAGCGCGCCGGCCTCGCGCCGCGCATTGGCGCGCCGGCCCATGCGGCGGACCATGTCTTCGGCAGGGTTGGCGCGGGCGGCGGCCTTATCGACCTCGTCGCCGATGAAGGCGCGCGCGTCCTTTATGCTGTCGATCCGGCGCAATTGCCCGCGCAGCAGATGGCAGAAGGCAAGCGCCTCCATCAGCAGCGCGCGCTGCTCGGCGCGGTCGCCGATCAGACTGGTGGTGGCGCGCGCCAGGTTGCGGATCTCGAAGACCAGCCCGCCCCAGAGCTTGCGCGCCTCCCACCAGCGGTCATAGGCGGCGTTGTTGCGAAACGACAGATAGATCGACAGCGTCACGCCGACGAGCCCGAAAGGCGCGATGCTGAAGGCGCTGAGATCGAGCTGGAAGTGCCGTGCCACGAGCAGGATGACCGCCGAGTAGATGGCGAAGCCGAAAATCTGCGGCAGGATGCGCGGCACCACCGAGCCGCGCATGATGAAGAACAATTGCAGGAATGTCGGGCGCGGGCGGACGATCATCGGCTGAACCTTTGCAAGCCGCTATGTCTCTACGGCGATAACGAACCCGCGGCTCAGCCGCCAGCGACATCGCTATGTCGTCCAGGCGCCGGACCGTTGACGTTTCGAGCAGGACCGTCGAGAACGTCGCGGAGCGCCGGACGAAGGAAGGAAAGATGAGCGGCGAGACGGACCTGCAGAAGCTGCTGGCGTCGATGACGCCGCGGCTTTACCCGGATGTCTATGTATTCGCCACCTTGCCGCCCGGCGCAGTGTTGCCGGGAGGCGTGGAGCCGGTGATGCGCTTCATCGAGCGCGAGGACACGACGCTGATCCTGGCCGAAAGCCAGGCAAAGGCAGCCGGCCTCGCCGGAACGTTCCGCTGCCGGATGATTACGCTCGACGTCCACTCGTCGCTGGAAGCCGTGGGGTTCCTCGCCGCCATCACGACGCGGCTCGCGGCCGCCGGCATGGGCGTCAATCCGGTCTCGGCCTTCTATCACGACCATCTGTTCGTGCCGGCGGCGCGGGCGGAGGAGGCCATGGTGATATTGCGGGCGCTGGCGGCGGAGAGCGGCGGCTGAGCCACGAGAGGATCGATGAGCCGGCGCCACCTCATCCACCCTCCCACTCCGCAGGGAAAGGAGCCCAGGTGCGGAAAGATCTCACGCCGGCGACGGGCTGGCTCTTTCTGGACATCCTGAAGCCCAGCCATTGGCGCATTTTTTTCATCGCTTTGCAGAAATGCTGCCAATGCTGTATATTGCAGCAATCAGCAATGATAGAGGTCGCTATGCCCCGCCTAGGTGGTTCCTATTCGACGAGCGAGCTTTCCCGGAAGTCCGGCGACATTATAGCCGAAGCTCTGCGCCGTCCGGTGACGATCACCCAGCGCAACAAACCGCGTCTCGTGCTTCTTAACATCGAGGACTACGCGCGGCTGGTGCGCCGGTCGGATAGCCGCTCTGCCGGTACGATCGAGACCATGTCTGACAGCCTCTTCGCCGATTTCGAGAGCGCCGTTGAAGCCTATGCGCAGGAGGATGAAACGGGGCGGACATGAGCTACGACGACATCCGCACGGCAACGGTCATCCGTTACCCTTACCTCTGGGCGCGCGAAGCCCGCGCCGGCGAGACGGAGGGTCGCAAGGATCGGCCCGTCGCCGTCGGCGTGCGGGTTGTACGAGCGGATGGCGATCTTGTCCTGTTCTTCCCGATCACCACCAAGGAGCCGGAGAAAGCTCGGTTCGCGGTGGAGATCCCCGCCATCGAGAGGCGCCGCGCGGGACTCGACGCCGACCGGCGGCTGTGGATCATCCTCGACGAGTTCAACTCCGATCTCGTCGGCAAGTCCTTCTATCTCGAACCCGAGCCGCCGATCGGACGCTTCAGCAAAGCCTTCTTCCTGCCGCTGTTGCGGGAGTTCATCGTCAGACGCAAGGCCTTCATCGAAGTCATCCGCTTCCGCTAGCCTCGGCACAGCCGCGTCTTCCGTGAGCGAAAACGAACGGCCGAAGGCCGAGCCCGCGACTGCGGGCCGCCGGTCGTCCGGCGCCCTCGCGGAGGGCCCGCCGCGGCAGCGGCGGAACAACCCGTGAGCGCTAATTAAACAGCCGTCAGGCGGCCTTCTTCTTCGGCTGGATCAGGCCGCGCTCGACCAGCAGTTCGGCGATCTGCACGGCGTTGAGCGCCGCGCCCTTGCGCAGATTGTCGGAGACGACCCACATCGACAGGCCGTTGTCGATGGTCGAATCCTCGCGGATGCGCGAGATGAAGGTGGCGTCCTCGCCGGCCGATTCCAGCGGCGTGATGTAGCCGCCGTTCTCGCGCTTATCGAGCACCTGGCATCCCGGCGCCTCGCGCAGGATCTCGCGCGCCTCGTCGGCAGTGATCGGCTTCTCGAACTCGATGTTGACCGCTTCCGAATGGCCGATGAACACCGGCACGCGCACGCAGGTCGCCGTCAGCTTGATCTTGGGGTCGAGCATCTTCTTGGTCTCGGCCACCATCTTCCACTCTTCCTTGGTGGAGCCGTCGTCGAGGAAGACGTCGATATGCGGAATGACGTTGAAGGCGATGCGCTTGGTGAATTTCTTGACGTCGACCTGGTCGGCGACGAACACGGCGCGGGTCTGCGTGAACAGCTCGTCCATGCCCTCCTTGCCGGCGCCGGAGACCGACTGGTAGGTGGCGACGACGACGCGCTTGATGGTGGCGACGTCATGCAGCGGCTTCAGCGCGACGACCAGCTGCGCCGTCGAGCAGTTCGGATTGGCGATGATGTTCTTGCGGGAGAACAGCGAGACCGCGTCCGAGTTCACCTCCGGCACGATCAGCGGCACGTCCGGGTCGTAGCGAAAGGCCGATGAATTATCGATGACGACGCAGCCCTGCTTGCCGATCTTGGGCGACCATTCCTTGGAGACGTTGCCGCCGGCCGACATGACGCAGAGGTCGGTGTCGGAAAAGTCGTAGGTGTCGAGCGCCTTGACCTTCAGCGTGCGGTCGCCGAAGGACACTTCGGTGCCCTGGCTGCGCCGCGACGCCAGCGCCACCACTTCGCTCACCGGGAAGCCGCGCTCGTCCAGAATGTTAAGCATTTCGCGGCCCACATTGCCCGTGGCGCCGACTACCGCAACCTTGAAACTCATCTGATATCTCCTGTCCCTCTCCGCTTGGTTGTTGGAGAAAACCCGCTGGCCTGATGCGGGTTTCGTCCCCCGGGCCGGACCCGGGAGAGGGTGGTTAGGCCAAGGGAATCACACCGTTTTGGTGGTGGTTTTCTTGGCCGTAGTTTTGCTGGAACGGACGGACGCGCCGAAGCGCCCGGCCCAATGCGTTACATTGTGGCTGGGGGCATCGAATGCAAGAAGAGCCATCAAAAGGCCGCGCATTGAGGATGATCCCGTTCGACGCGGGCTTTTACGCGGTTTGGTGGAAGAGTCAATTGGCAGCGCCTCTCCTTCTGCCCTTGTGGGAGAAGGTGGATCGGCGCGTAGCGCCGAGACGGATGAGGGGTGTTCCAGCGGAGTGAGACGCTGGCTTTCCCTGGAGCACCCCTTGTATCTGCACGGACAGAGATTTGTGCAAGGAAAGCGACTGAGCCTCGAACCGGACGGCCATCCGATACGAGGCTTGGCGAAGTCGCCCGACACCCCTCCGGTCACAACCGTGGATGAGCCTGGGATCTTCGCCTTCGTCACGCACGACCGAATAGTCGCTTGGCTCCAATCGCACGCACAAGGCAGGTTACCGTGAACAAGATCATATGTGGAGTGGATGTTTCGAAAGGATGGCTCGATGCCCATGTCGAGCCGAGCGGGGCGGTGGGCCGCTTCGGCAATGATGCGGCAGGCATCGCCGATCTGGCCGCCTGGTGTCAGAGCCACGACGTCGAGCTTGTCGTGATGGAGGCTAGCGGCGGCTATGAACGACTGGCCTTCCTGCTGCTGTGGGAGTTGGGCGTATGCTGTGGCTTGGCCAATGCCCGCAGTGTGCGCTACTTCGCCGAGGCGATGGGCTTCCTGGAAAAGACCGACAAGATCGATGCCGCCATGATCGCCCGCTATGGCGCGGTCAAGCAGCTCAAGGCGATGCCGCCACCAAATGCGGCCCAACTGCGGCTCAAGGCGTTGGTTGCCCGGCTTTCCCAGGTGACTGGCGATCTCACCGTTCAAAAGCAGCGCAAGAGTGCTGCCCTCGACGCCGAGACCGTCGCCAGCCTTGATGAGGTGATCGCGCTGCTCACACGCCAGAGCCGCAGGCTCGAGGGTGAGATCGCTTCGCTCATCGACGATGATCCGTTGTGGGCATGCCTCGACCGGGCCTTTCGCTCGCTCAAGGGCGTGGCCTCTCGCACCGTGCCACGGCTGATGGCGCAACTGCCTGAGATCGGCATCGTCTCCAACAGGGCCATCGCTAAGCTGGCTGGCCTGGCTCCGATCGCCAATGACAGCGGTAAGCGCAGCGGCCGAAGAGCGGTGCGCGGTGGCCGCGCCGGGCCGCGAGGCGTCCTCTTCCTCGTTGCCAGCATCGTTGCCAAATATGATCCCCATCTCGCCGCCTTCAAGCAACGGTTGCAGGCGGCTGGAAAGGAAAAGATGGTCATTCGCATTGCGCTCGCCAGGAAGCTGCTCGTCATCCTCAATGCAAAAGCACGCGACGCGCGCAAACAGTTCGCAAATGCAACTTGACACCTCAGATAGTCGCTCATCCGTCGCCTTCGGCGACACCTTCTCCCGCAAGGGGAGAAGGAGAGGCGGTGCCGCCTGCTCTGTACAATGCCGTCGCCAAGAAGTAGGAACCCACCAACCGTCCGGCCTTGCGGCGCCTCAGCGCCTGCCGGCATCAGCCCATCGATGGGCTTATAGAAGCTTCGAATTCCGAAAGAAGAAAATGTCCAGTTTCGAGATGATCGTTCCTGCGCTGGCAGAGGCGCTGGAAAAGCGCGGTTATTCGGCGCTGACGCCGGTGCAGAAGGCGGTGCTGGAGCCTGAGCTCGGCGAAGCCGACGCGCTGGTGTCGGCGCAGACCGGGTCCGGCAAGACTGTCGCCTTCGGCCTTGCCGTGGCGCCGACCCTGCTTGGCGACGCTCAACGTTTCGCCAATGCCGGCGCGCCGCTGGGCCTGGTGGTGGCGCCGACGCGCGAGCTGGCGCTGCAGGTGCGGCGCGAGCTCGAATGGCTCTACGAACTGACCGGCGCGCAGATCGCCTCCTGCGTCGGCGGCATGGACATGCGCACCGAGCGGCGCGCGCTGGAGCGCGGCGCTCACATCGTCGTCGGCACGCCCGGCCGGCTGCGCGACCACATCACGCGCGGCGCGCTCGACATGTCGGCGCTGAAGGTGGTGGTGCTGGACGAGGCCGACGAGATGCTCGACCTCGGCTTTCGCGAGGATCTCGAATTCATCCTCGACTCGGCGCCCGCCGAGCGCCGCACACTGATGTTTTCCGCCACCGTGCCACGCTCCATCGCCACGCTGGCCAAAAGCTACCAACGCGACGCCGTGCGCATCTCGGCCGGCGGCGAGGAAAAGCAGCATCTCGACATCGAATACCGGGCGCTTTCCGTCGCGCCCGCCGACCGCGAGAACGCCATCATCAATGTGCTGCGCTATTACGACGCGGCCAATGCAATGGTGTTCTGCAACACCCGCGCCGCGGTGAACCATCTCACCGCGCGCTTCAACAACCGCAATTTCGCCGTCGTGGCGCTGTCCGGCGAGCTCAGCCAGAACGAGCGCAGCCATGCCCTGCAGGCGATGCGCGACGGTCGCGCCAAGGTCTGCATCGCAACGGATGTCGCTGCGCGCGGCATCGACCTGCCCAATCTCGATCTCGTCATCCATGCCGACCTGCCGAGCAATCCGGAGACGCTGCTGCATCGCAGCGGCCGTACCGGACGCGCCGGGCGCAAGGGGGTGAGCGCACTGATCGTGCCGGGCAATGCCCGCCGGCGCACCGAGCGGCTGCTTGCCAATGCCGGCCTGACCGCGACCTGGGCAAGCCCGCCCTCGGCCGACGAGGTGCTGCGGCGTGACGACGAGCGCATCCTGGCCGACCCGTCCTTTGGCGAGCCGGTGAAGGACGAGGAGCGCGACTTTGCCGCCGCGCTTCTCGAAAAGCATGGCGCCGAGCTGGTGGCCGCCGCCTTCGTGCGGTTGTGCCGCGGCAGCCGCTCGGCGCCCGAGGACCTGATCGACGTCGGCCCGTTCGCCCCGTCGAAGGAGAAGTTTGCGCGCCGGGAAGAAGCCCCCGCGCGCCGCGACGACTTCGGCGACAGCGTCTGGTTCTCGCTCTCGGTCGGCCGCCGGCAGAATGCCGAGCCGCGCTGGCTGATCCCGATGCTGTGCCGCACCGCCGGCATGTCCAAGCGCGAGATCGGCGCCATCAAGATGCAGCCGGAGGAGACCTTCGTGCAGATCGCGGCCGACTGGGCCGACCGCTTCGTCGCCGCGATCGGCCCCGACCGCAAGCTGCAGGGCAGCATCGCGGTGAGGCGCATCGACGGCACGCCCGACCTGTCGCGCGCCGGCTATCAGCCGCCGAAGCCGGACAAGAAGCCGCATCGCGGCAAGCGGGCTTTCGACCAGGGTGCATCCCGGTTCGAGAAGCGAGCGCAGGACGAGCGGCCCGGTGGCGACGCGAAACCCTGGGCGAAGAAGCCGGCAAAGGCGAAGTTCGACAAACCAAAGTTCGACCAACCGGCAAAGCGCAAGAAGCAGAAGAAGCGGCCAGTGTGACTATAAGCCAATCCATCACTCGCGCGGGCAATTCTTGGGCGGCTGTCGGCGACATCGGCAGTGAGAACAAGCGGGGACTTATCCTGGCCGGTGTCTCGCTCTGGCGCCTCGCGTGCATTGCGTTTTTCTGCAACCATTGATAGCATGTTGACGGCGATGCAGGGGGCCAATGCGCGGCACTGTGTTTCACTACGACGAGAATCACGACTACGGCTACATTAACGGTGTCGACGGCAAGCGCTACATCTTCGGCCGCAAGGACCTGACAGAGGGCATGCCCCTCGCCAAAGGTCTGCTGGTCCAGTTCACGCCAGACGACGGGACTGCACACGACATCGTGGCCGCGAGCCGACCTTCGCTCCCGGCAAACGGCAATCCGGAACAGCGCGGCCGCAACGCGCAACGCCATTCCACCGGCCCCATGGGACTGTGGGCCTATTTTCTGCGTGCGCTCGGCGACGACTACCGCAATTTCACCGGCCGAGCGCGCCGTAAGGTTTTTTGGGCGTTCTATCTGTGGTTCTACGTCGTGCTCGTCACGCTATTCGGTTTCGGCATCCTGCTCAACCTGGCGATAAGCGGCTTCGATGACGGCCCAAGGACGTCGATCGGGTACATTCCTGCCCTGCTTTTCGTGCTGGCAGCAATCCTGCCGTCGATCGCAGTCGTCGTGCGGCGTCTGCACGACATCGGGCTGACCGGCTGGTTTGCCTTGCTTTGCTACATCCCGGCTTTCGGAGCCGTGGCCTTTCTGATCTTCGGGCTTCTACCTTCACAGTTCGGGGAGAACCGATGGGGGTCGATACAGGCCGGCGTCAGGTTCTAGCGATCCTGTTCAGCGCGTTTCCCGACAGCCGCAGGAAAACCTTCTGGCCGTGGCGCTCGGCGCCAAGCCGGTCGTAGAAACGCAGCGCGCCCTCGTTCCAGTCTTCCGTGGTCAGATCGATGCGGCCTATGCCTTTGCCGACACAATAGCCGGCGAGAAAGCCGATGAGCGCGCGGCCGACGCCCTTGTCGCGGGCGCTGTCGCGCACGAACAGATCCTTCAGGAACATCAGCCTTTCGAGATCGATGCCTGGATGCGCGATGGCCACCGAGGCGAGGCCGGCGACCTCGCCGCCCGCGAAGGCCAAGGCGAAATGCGGATAGGCCGGGCTCTCGTCGGTGAGCCATTGCCGCGTCGTGGCCGCCGCCCGGCTGTGATCCAGCGGCGCCTGCCGGTAGTGCGCCGCCATCGCGCAGAGCAGGGTGGCGAGCGCTTCGGCATCATCGACCTTCGCCCAGCGAATATCGACGGTGCCGGGATCAGCCAAGGAACTTGGCGATGATGGCATCGCCCATCTCGGTGGTGCCGACTTCCTTCATGCCTTCAGACATGATGTCTTTCGTGCGCAGGCCGTCGTCGAGCACGGCGGCGATCGCCGCTTCGAGCTTGTCGGCTTCCGCCACCATGCCGAAGGAATAGCGCAGGCACATGGCGAAGGACGCGATCATGGCGATCGGGTTGGCGATGCCCTTGCCGGCGATGTCGGGCGCCGAGCCGTGCACCGGCTCGTAGAGCGCCTTGCGCTTCTTGGTCTTGGCATCCGGCGCGCCGAGCGAGGCCGAAGGCAGCATGCCGATCGAGCCGGTGAGCATGGCCGCGATGTCGGACAGCATGTCGCCGAAAAGATTGTCGGTGACGATGACGTCGAACTGTTTCGGCCAGCGCACCAGCTGCATGCCGCCGGCGTCGGCCAGCATGTGGTCGAGCTTGACGTCGCTGTATTTAGCCTTGTGCGTCTGGCTGACCACCTCGTTCCACAGCACGCCCGACTTCATCACGTTGCGCTTTTCCATCGAGGTGACGTGGTTCTTGCGCGTGCGGGCCAATTCGAAGGCGACGCCGGAGATGCGCTCGATCTCGAACGTGTCGTAGACCTGGGTGTCGATGCCGCGCTTCTGGCCGTTGCCGAGATCGATGATCTGCTTCGGCTCGCCGAAATAGACGCCGCCGGTGAGCTCGCGCACGATGAGGATGTCGAGGCCCTCTACCACCTCCTGCTTGAGCGAGGAGGATGCCGCCAGCGCCGGATAGCAGATCGCGGGCCTGAGATTGGCGAACAGCTCCATGTCCTTGCGCAGGCGCAGCAGGCCGGCCTCGGGGCGCACCTCGTAAGGCACCGCATCCCATTTCGGGCCGCCGACAGCGCCGAACAGCACCGCGTCCGCCGCCATCGCCTTGGCCATGTCGGCGTCGGAGATCGCCGCGCCATGCGCGTCGTAGGCGCAGCCGCCGACCAGGCCCTCGTCGGTGGCGAAGCCGCTGCCGAGCTTGTCGTTCATGGCCTTGATCAGCTTCTTCACCTCGGCCATCGCCTCGGGGCCGATGCCGTCGCCGGCGAGCAGGAAGAGATTTTTCGAAGCCATGGAGAACCGTCCCGGGAGAGAAATGAGTTTCTATTTGCACAGCGTCCTTTGCGCGCCGAAGAGGCGCGCGGCGCTGTGCGGCCGGCGCCTTGCTAAACGCCAAGCGGTTGCGGCGCAAGGGGATGACGGGACATTAGGGCGCCGGCCAGGCGTGGCTCTGGTTCCTCGCCCCCGCAAAGCGGGGGAGAGGTGTCCGCGAAGCGGACGGAGAGGGGGGCTTCGTAGGGCGCTCCCCCTCTCCGTCTCGGCTTCGCCGAGCCACCTCTCCCCCATTTCATGGGGGCGAGGAACCCTAGCTGGAACAGCGCCTACCGATGCGAAAGAATATTCACCAGCCGGCCGAACGGAGCGCGCACATAGAAGCGCCGCACGCCCCAGGGCTCATCGGCCGGGCCGTATTCGACGGCGAAGCCCGCCTTCTTCATGCCCGCAAGCGCTGCGTCGACATCATCGACCTCGATCGACAGGTCCGGCACCGGCGTGCCCGACCCGCCCTCAGCCATGAAGCTCACCTGCACCGCCATGGTCTCGGCCGAACCGCAAGTCAGGATCCAGCCCTGGTCCATCAGGACATCAAGTCCGAGCACGTCCTGGTAAAAGCGCTTGGCCGCGGCAATGTCGGGGGTTTCGATATTGGCGACGATGCGCCTGACCTTCACCATGAGCCGCTCCTTTGCTTTGCGTGTCCGGCAGCCCTCTATGCCGTGCGCCTGAGCGCCGTCACCTCGATCTCGATCTTCATTTCCGGCTTGTTGAGCTGGCACACGATCATCGTCGCCGCCGGACGGATGTCGCCGAACGCCTCGCCGAGGATCGGGAAGACCACGTCAACATAGGCCTGGTCGGTGATGTAGTAATGCGCCCGCACCACATCGGCCATGTCGAAGCCGCCATCCATCAAGGCTTTTGCGATGGTGGCAAGGCAGTTGCGCGTCTGCGCCTCGACCGTGTCGGGCATGGTCATGGTGGCGTAGTCGTAGCCGGTCGTGCCGGAGACGAAGCACCAGTCGCCCTGCACCACCGCGCGCGAATAGCCGGCGGTTTTCTCGAAGGGGGAACCGGTGGAAATGAGCTTGCGCATGGAAGCCTCGCTTTGGGTTTGTCGGCCTGCATCTAGCAAACGAGGCTCGGCTAGTCGTGGGCCACCCGGACTGTTGTTACGAAGGCAAGGCACAGGCCTCCGCGGTTGGCCGCAACCTCCCTCCCATCGTCATTCCAGGGCGGAGCAAGGAGCGAAGCGACGCGCGCAGACCCTGGAATCCATGCCGTTACGCTGAAGCGGCGCCCAGCGGTGCAGAATTCTGCTCGGTTACACTGTACGGCAGCGGTCACGGCATGGATCCTCGGGTCTGCGCGCCGCTACGCGTCGCTCCGCCCGTGGATGACGACGGAAGAGGGCCGTTGCCGTGCCCTAGTTCCGCTGCGCATCCTCATAGGCCTTCTCGATATCCGCCGGCCAGTCCTTCAGCGGCGGCCAGGCCTGCGGCTCGCCATTGTCGCCTCGGCGGGCGAAATAGACCTTCTGCTTGGCCGGGTCGACAGCCATGAAGCCGTCATTGCCGCCGCAGTCATGCGGCACGCAGCCGGTGGCGTAGAAGGCGCCTGATGCCGTCTTTTCGGTGCCGCCGCCGACCAGCAGGCTGGTCGCCATGTCGGGCATGTCGTTGCCCAGCAGCACCTGGCCGGCCTTGTAGACCGCCTCATTGTGGAAGGCGTCGATGATGTTGTCGTATTTCGACGGGTCGACATCTTTCCAGTCGGTGCCGGGCTCCGGCGTGTAGGTCAGGTTGCCGGAGGTCGTCAGCCCTTCCGTGGGCGACCATTGCAGCGCCGGCTTGGAATCGCCTGGCAAAAGGTAGGGCACGAAATAGATGGCGCTGTCGGAGACGGCGGCCGGCGGCGCGCCGCATTCGTCCTGCTCGACCGTGGTGGTCTCAATCTCGCCGTCCTTCTTCCAGACGATGACCTTGGCCGGGCCGCATTGATTGCCGCCGTCGCCGACATCGACGAGCGCGACGTTGACGTCGCCGATCTTGACGATCTTGTCGAAGAAGACGTCGTAATTGCTGGCCAGCTGCTTGCCGTCATAGGACAGCACCTTCTCGCCGTCCTGCTCCGGCTGCGTGATGGTGAGCTGCCCGCCCTCGAAGGGGATCGGCGCCTGCTTGTCGTCCTCCGACGCAGCCTGGTCGCTGCCCTGGTCGGCCGTGCCTTGATCGGCAGCCGGCTGGTCGGACGTGGCGGGCGCCGTGGTCTGCGCGTGGGTGCCGATTGTGGCGAGAAGGATTGCCACCGAAGCGGCCAGAAGCGAGCGTGTCATGACTGTCCCTCCATTCAGTCGCCACGAACCCGGCCGCGAACGGCCGGGCCACTACGTTCAGAATGTCAGGCCCAGGGGCGCTGCTCGGCGTTCCGCTTCTCGAAGGATGCGATGGCGCCGGCCTTCTCCATGGTGAGGCCGATATCGTCCAGGCCGTTGAGCAGGCAATGGCGCTTGAAGTCGTCGAGGTCGAATTTGACCACGCCGCCGTCCGGCCCGCGGATTTCCTTGGCCTCGAGATCGATCGACAGCGTCGCGTTGGAGCCGCGCGAGGCGTCGTCCATCAGCTTATCGAGGTCTTCCGGGCTGACCGTGATCGGCAGGATGCCGTTCTTGAAGCAGTTGTTGTAGAAAATGTCGGCGAAAGAGGTCGAGATCACGCAACGGATGCCGAAATCGAGCAGCGCCCAGGGCGCATGCTCGCGGCTCGAGCCGCAGCCGAAATTGTCGCCGGCGACCAGGATCTGCGCCTTGCGATAGGCCGGCTTGTTGAGCACGAAATCCGGGTTCTCCGAACCGTCCTCATTGTAGCGCATCTCGGCGAACAGGCCGGTGCCGAGCCCGGTGCGCTTGATCGTCTTGAGATAATCCTTCGGGATGATCATGTCGGTGTCGACATTGACGATCGGCATGGGCGCGGCGACGCCGGTGAGCTTGGTGAATTTATCCATGGGTACCTGCCCGTCTTCTTGGCTTGCGGGGAATTTTGCGGGACGGTTTACACAAAGCCGGCGGCAAATGAAAGGCAACTGTTCGTGCACGGCCCTTGGGCCAATGGCGGGCATGGCTTGCGCACGGAATGACGCCTTAAAAACGGCTTCGAAATCCTGGCCGGTTGGTGCAGTCTGCCGCCATGGCCGATCCTTCCAAAGTCCTCTTCGCCAGCGAGCCCAGGCTCGCTGTCGCCGAATTCCGCCGCGTGTTGGTCGAATCCGGCCTCGGCGAGACGCGGCCCATCGATGACGACGCCCGCCTGAAGACGATGCTCGACAGGGCCAATCTGGTGCTGACCGCTCGGCTCGATATCGGGGGCAAGCCTCTGGTTCGGCGTCGCGCGCGGCGTCACCGACTTCTCCTGGGTCTGCTATATTTCCGAGCTCGCCGTGTCCACCTCGGCGCAAGGGCTCGGCATCGGCAAGGGCCTGATGGACGAGGCGCAGCGCCAACTCGGCCCGTCGGTCGCCATCAGCCTGATCTCGATGCCCGACGCCGTCGGCTTCTACGAGCGCATCGGCATGACGCGCATGCCCGACGCCTTCTGGTTCTCCCGCAAGCGCTGACGCTCCCGCAAGCTGATGGCGCCGGTCCGCGCAGCCCGGCACCCGATCTTTTTGCGCCTCACCGCTTGACATGCAACCGAATGGTTGCATATTAGAGCCATGAGCATGGATGCCGTCTTTCGCGCTTTGGCCGACCCGACCCGCCGGCAATTGCTGGACAGCCTCCATGCAAGGAACGGGCAGACGCTCAACGCGCTCTGCGAGCACATGGATATGACGCGCCAGGCGGTGACCAAGCACCTGGCGATCCTGGAGGAGGCGAACCTCGTCACCACCATGCGCCGCGGCCGCGAGAAGGAGCACTACCTCAACCCCGTTCCGATCAACGAGATCGCCGAGCGCTGGATCGGCAAGTTCGAGCGCCATCGGCTCAGTGCATTGAACGACCTGAAGCAACGTCTTGAAAGGGAAGAGCCGTGAGCGAGAACAGCTTTGTCTATGTCACCTATATCCGCACCACGCCTGAAAAACTCTGGCAAGCGCTGACCGATCCGGAATTCAACCGGCAGTTCTTCCTCTGCTCCTATCAGGAGAGCGACTGGAAGGTCGGCTCCAGCTGGAAGCTGATCTTCCCCGACGGGCGCGTCGCCGACTCAGGCGAGATCCTGGAGATCGATCCGCCAAAACGCCTGGTGATCAAATGGCGCAATGAATGGCTGCCCGAGGTGAAGGAGGACGGCTACACGCGCTGCACCTTCACCATCGAGCCGGACGGCGAATTGATGAAGCTCGCCGTCGTGCACGAGGCCGACGGCCCGCACAGGCTGATCGCCAACGTCTCCAAGGGCTGGCCGCTGGTGCTGGCGAGCCTCAAGAGCCTGCTTGAAACCGGCAAGGGTTTCGAGCGCCCGCCCTCGAAGGGCTGAACTTCATTTCGGATACGAGACAATTTCGCTGGGGGTGCATGCGATGCTTCAACTGTCCTTCCCGCAAGCCATGGCGAACGCCGACACGGTGATGGCCTCGGCCGACCTTCCCGTCGCGCCGGACGAGGTCATCGCCGCACTGGTCACCCGGGAGGTCGAGCGCTGGTGGGGTTCGGCCGACACTTACCGGATGACCGGGTGGAACGCCGATCTTCGCGTCGGCGGAAGCTGGAGCGTCGTCGTGAAAACGGCCAACGGTCAACGTCTACCCGCCAGCGGCGAGTTTCTTGAAATCGAGATGCCGCGCCGCATCGTGCAGACGCGGCGCTACGACTGGGACCATCCGGCGCTCGGCCGTAAGGAAACGACCGTGGCTTACCTGCTCGAGCCGATCGGCGACGGCACGCGGCTCACCATCTGCCACGGCGGCTTCGCAGGGTTCCCGGACGCCGCGGCGGAACATGCCGAAGGCTGGGCGCGCGTGCTTGGCTGGCTGCAGGGGTATCTTGGCGGGGCGACATGAAAACAGACGCCGCGATCCTTCGCCCCCCTCTCTGCCCTGCCGGGCATCTCCCCCTCAAGGGGGGAGATCAGATGTCACGCCGGCTTTCGCCAATCTCCGGCGTTGCAGGAAAAGCGCCGTCGCCGAAACTGCCGATCTCCCCCTTGAGGGGAGATGTCCGGCAGGACAGAGAGGGGGGCCTCGTACCAGCGTCCAAGAAACCGCGAGCGACTCAAATCACATTCAGCTCCCTGAATGCCCGTCCTTCCGCCACCCGCTCATACCCGAACGCCGTGCAGTCGATCGTGCGATACCCGCCATGCATGACAAGCTCCGCGATCGACTTGCCGACCGCCGGCGCCTGCTGCAGGCCGTGGCCGGAAAAACCGTTGGCGAACAGGAAGTTTGCGACCTCCGGATGCGGCCCGATCACCCCGTTCTGGTCGAGCGTGTTGTAGTCGTAATGCCCGACCCAGGCGCGCGTCGGCTTGATCGCCTCGAAAGCCGGGATGCGGGTGGCCAGAACCGGCCAGATCACCTCTTCGAACAGCGGCCAGTTGACGTCGAAATCCTTGGGATCGGGCGCGACATCGCCTTCCTCCGGCTCGGCGCCGCCGGTGAGGTAGACCGAACCTTCCGGCCGCACATAGATGCCGGACGGATCGACCAGCAGCGGCATGTCGGCATATTTCTCGCGCGCCTCGAAGACGAAGACATTGCGCTTGCGCGGCTCGACCGGCAGCTCGAGCCCGGCGAAGGCCGCGACCTTGCCGGCGTTCGGCCCGGCGGCGTTGACGACGATCCCGGCTTCCAGCGTCTCGCCATTGTCGAGCGACACAGCGGTGACGCGGTTGCCCTCGCGCTTGATGCCGGTGGCGGAAGCCGTGATGAAATCGATCTTCCTGTCGCGCAGCGCCTTGCGGAACAGCGTCAACAGCGCATGCGCGTCGAACCAGCCCTCGCCGCTGCGGCCATAGGCGCCGGCGGAAATGCCTTCGACCGACAGCCATGGGAAGCGGCGCGCCAGCTGCCCGGCATCCTCGAACGCGATATCGGCGCCCTCGGCGACCTGCGTCTCGTGATTGGCCCTGAGGATCGACAGCCCGGCCTCGCCGGCAAGGATGAGATAGCCGCCCTCGCGAAAGCCGATATCGGCATCGGCGCCGAACGTCTCCTTCAGCCGCCGGAACAGCTTCAGCGTGAACTGCGACAGCCGGATGTTTTCAGGGATGGAGAATTGCTGGCGGATCGAGGCGAGCGACAAGGTCGTCGCCGCGTGGGAGAATTGCGGATCGCGCTCGATCAGAGCGATGGAGCCCGTAAAGCCTTCCTCCCGCAAGTGATAGGCGACCGAGGACCCGACGATGGCTCCGCCGATGATGACGATGTCGTAGCGCACTTTTTTCTCCGATCAGAGCAATTCCAGGAAAAGTGTGTAGCGGTTTTCCGTACGGAATTGCGTAGCAAGCCACCCCGGTTCTCAGACGACCGGCAGATTGATCTCGAAGCGCGTGCCGCGCTCGGAGTCAACCAGCCTGATCGTGCCATCATGCGCTTTTAGGAGGGCCAGCACGATGCCAAGCCCCACGCCGGTGCCGCCGGTCTCGCGCCGCGTGGTGAAGAACGGCTCGAAGATTTTGGCCCGGTTGGCGGCCGAGATGCCGTCGCCGTCGTCGCCGACCCGGACCAGGGCGCGCTCACCATCGGCCGAGGCATGGATCGCCACCTGCCGGGCGCCGTGCCTCGCCGAATTGTCGATGAGGTTGGCAAGCACGATGCCGAGATTCTCGGCCGAGATGCCGAGCCTGATATCGCCGCCGCCTTCGAGCCGCGTCTCCAGCCTGGTGTCGACCGGCAAGGATGCCAGCGCGCCGTCAAGCGTCGTGCTTTCGCCGCTCGGTTCCAGGTTTTCGGCGCGCGCCAGGTCGAGCAGCCGGCGCACCAGGAGATTGAGCCGCCCGGCATCGGTGACGATGTTGTTGGAGAAACGCTTGCGCTCGGCCTCGTCCATCGCGCCGCCGGATTCCCTCAGCAGCTCCGCCGCGCCCTGGATCGCCGTCAGCGGCGATTTCAGCTCATGCGAGACATGGGTGGCGAAGGTCTGGATGGAGTCGGAGCGCGCCTGCAGCTTGGTCGCCATGTCGAGGAAGGCCGTCGATAGCGCCGCCATCTCGCGCGTGCCGTGATGGGCGAGCGGCCTGATCGCGTCGCGATCGCCGGCGGCGATGCGTTTCGTCCGCTCGATCAGCGCATAGATCGGCCGGCTGACGGTGCGGATGAACACCAGCGCGATCAGCAGCGTGCCGCCGAGTATGGCGATGGCCGCCAACGTCACCTTGCCGCGCTCGCCATAGAGATGCTTGACGATGTTGTTCGGCGTCCGCGACAGGTAGACGACGCCCGCGACCCGGCCGTCGAGCTCGACCGGCATGGCGACGAAGACGCGCACCCTGGTGCCCCGGCTCACCGAATAAAGCGGTGGCGGCGGCTGGTCGGGGATGCGGAGCCTGAGCTCGCTGGCATAGGCGCCGGAAAGCGCGACCCGCACCTCCTCGACCCCGCTGAGCGACTGACCGATCTCGTCGCCGCCGGCAATCACCACGCCGCGCGGATCGAGCAGGCGGAAGCCGGCGAGCGTCGTCTTCTGCGTTTCGTCGAGAATACCGTCGAGCCGCGCGCCAATGGCCGCGAAGGCAGGGTCGGAGGCGGCCGGAGTCGCCGCCGGCCGCATCGGCATTACGTCGTCCGAGGCGAGATCGAGGCGTGGCTCGATCGGTTCATAGGGATAGTTGTTGTCCCGCGCCGGATCGGCCGAGATCGGCGAACCCAGCCTGTCCTGCGAAATGCCGGCGGCGCGCAGCTCCTTTGCATAGACGGCCGCGATGACCGCCCCTTGCGCGATCAGTTCGCCCTCGGTCTGGCGGATCAGCTGGTTCTCATAGAGCCGGAAGAAGAACAGCCCGACCAGCGGCAGCGCCATGACCACGATCAGGATGGCGATGACGACGGTGGCGAGCCGCGGCCGCCACCTTTCCTTGCTCAACCACCGCATCGGCCGAGCCGGAAGCCGACGCCATGCACCGTCGCGATCGCATCGGCGCAGCCGACCGCCGCCAGCTTGGCCCGCACATTGCGGATGTGGCTGTCGACCGTGCGCTCCGAGACATGGATGTTCGAGGCATAGGCATTGGCCATCACCGCGTCGCGGCCAAGCACGTGAAGCGGGCGGGCGAGGAAGCCCTTCAGGATCGCGAACTCGATCGCCGTCAAGGTGAGCGGCTTGCCGTCGAAGCTCGCCGCATGGCTTGCCGGGACAAGCATCAGCTTGCCATGCGCGAATTCCCGCTCGTCCGCTTCTTCCTCGACCGGCATTGGGCGCGCGCGCCGCAGGATGACATTGACGCGGGCGACCAGTTCGCGCGGGCTGAACGGCTTGGTCACATAATCGTCGCCGCCCATTTCCAGCCCGAGGATGCGGTCGATTTCCTCATCGCGCGCGGACAGGAACAGCACCGGCACGTCGGATTTCTGCCTGAGCCGCCGGCAGACCTCCAGCCCGTCCATCTCCGGCATGCCGATGTCGAGCACGATGAGGTCGGGCGCGCGCCGCTCGACTGCCTGGAGCGCTGCGGCGCCGTCGGCGACGGCGGCCGTCTTCATGCCGGCCTTTTCCAGCGCGAAGCAGATGATCTCGCGGATATGCGGGTCGTCGTCGGCGACGAGTATGTTGTGCGGCATTGGTCAATGGCCCGGCGGGTAAGCTTGGGTGACGGCAGGATTAGAGCAAATCCAAGGAAAAGTGCGAAATTGTTTTCGGTCCGGAGCTGTGCCGGGACAAGGCCATGAGACCGCAAGGCGCTCGGGCATCCGCGCATGCCTGGACAGAGCCCATGGCATGGTTGGCAAAGAGCGTCATCGCCAGACCCTCCTCGGCATGTCCGCCACATGGCGCGACCTCGGAGGGAAAAGCAGGACGTCCGCCGCGACGCGCAGTCTTTGCGGCTCGACGAGCCACCAGCCTTCGTCGCGGAGCCGGCGCGGCAGCGACCAGCGGGATGTGTGAGGCGTTTGCATGACGGCCTTGTCGCAGACGGTCGCGGTAAGCGCGCGGCGGAATGGAGGAGGTTTTCCGCAAGGATTTGCAGATTTCGTGCAGGCAGGTCGCCCTCTCCCCCCTCGAGGGGGAGATGGCCGCGAAGCGGTCAGAAGGGGTCCTTGCGCGTAAAGGGCCGACCTCATTTCTTGCCGCGCAGAACGCCGGCGCTCCATGCGCGACGACCCCCTCTGTCGCCTGCGGCGACATCTCCCCCTCAAGGGAGGAGATTAACCTCCGCCTTGCCTCACCCGCCATCACCCGGCATAGATCGCTCATGACCGTCGACACCTACCGCCCGCGCCGCTCGGTGCTTTACATTCCCGCCTCGAATGACAAGGCGCTCGCCAAGATCGGTACCTTGGTGTGCGACGCCGTCATCATCGATCTCGAGGACGCCGTCCTGCCGGCCGACAAGAAAGCCGCGCGCGACAAGGTCGCCGGCATCCTGGCCGGCCGCGAAAAGCGCCGCGAGATGGTGGTGCGCATCAACCCATTGGCCAGCGAATGGGGCGCCGACGATCTTCTGGCTGTCGCCAAGGCCGAGCCCGACGGCATTCTCCTGCCCAAGATCGGCACGCCGCGCGACATCCTCGAGGCCGGCGACCTGCTCGACGACAATTTCGCGCCGGACAGCGTGAGACTATGGGCGATGGTCGAGACGCCGAAAGCGCTGCTCAATATCGGCGCCATCGCCGAGCTCGGGCGCGATCCGGCTTCGAGGCTGGCTTGTTTCGTGGCCGGAACGAACGACCTGGTGAAGGCGACCGGCATTCTGGCAACGCCCGACCGGCGCTATCTGATGCCGTGGCTGATGCAGCTGGTGCTGGCGGCACGGGCCGGCGGCCTCGACGTGATCGACGGCGTCGCCAATGATTTCCGCGACCTCGATGCTTTTGCCCGCGAATGCGCCGAGGGGGCGGCCATGGGCTTCGACGGCAAGTCGCTGATCCACCCCGCCCAGATCGAGCCGGCGAACCGCGCCTTCTCGCCGTCGCCCGAAGCGCTGGCTCAGGCGCGCGCGATCCGGGATGCGTTCGCGCGGGCCGAAAATGCCGGCAAGGGGGTGATTGCGCTGGACGGCCGCATGGTCGAGCGGCTGCATCTGGCGCAAGCCGAGAAACTTCTGGCGAAGGCCGCGGTCATCGGCGCATGATGCGCCGAAACACGTGATGGGTTCGAAAAATGAAACTCTACCGCTTCCTGTCCGGCCCGGACGATTCAACCTTCTGCCACAAGGTCACCGCTGCGCTGAACAAGGGCTGGCACCTGTTCGGCTCGCCGACCTACGCCTATGACAAGAAGACCAAGTCGATGCGCTGCGGCCAGGCCGTGGTGAAGGATGTCGAAGGCCAGGAATACACGGCCGACACCAAGCTCAGCGACTGGTAGAGCGCGCTGCGACCCTTCCACTTCGTCATCCTAGGGCGGAGCGACGCGAAGCGGAGCGCAGACCCTAGGATCCATGCTGTTACCTGAGCCGAAAAGCGCAGCGGGTCAGAAGGGGATATTTGCGGTGTCGGGGGTATGCGTTCCGTTCTTCACCGCGAGCTTGGTGTTGATGGAACGGCATGGATCCTAGGGTCTACGCGCGTCGCTTCGCTCCTTGCTTCGCCCTAGGATGACGAAGTGCTTTACCCCGCCGCCGCCTGCTCGGCCGCCTCCTCGATCCGCTCCATGTCGTCGTCCGACAGGCCGAAATGGTGGCCGATCTCGTGGATCAGCACATGGGTGACGATGTCGCCCAGCGTCTCCTCGTTCTCGGCCCAGTAATCGAGGATGGCGCGGCGATAGAGCGTGACGCGGTTCGGGCCCTCGCCGGTCTGCGGGTTCCAGCGCTCGGCGATGCCGCGCCCCTCGAACAGGCCGAGCAGGTCGAAGGGCGTCTCCAGCGACAGGTCGTCCATGATCTCGTCGGTCGGGAATTCGGCGATCTGGATGACGATCTCGCCGGTGAGCTGGCGGAACTCGTCCGGCAGATGGGCATAGGCCTCCAGCGCCATAAGCTCCAGCTCGTCCATCGACGGCGAGAGCTGATCGTGCCAGGTGCGGGTCTTGTAGATGCGGGCCATGGAATGTCCTTTGATCCCGGCATATAGGCTTTCGCGCCGATAGAGGCAAATGAGCCGGCCGGCCATGCGCTTTCAGGGTAAAAGCTGAAGGAATAAATTCCTTCGGACTCTGCTTGACTCTTCCGGGCGCCTCTGGAATCTATAAGAACATAACAGGAACAATTGCTGCCGGAAGTGAACGTCATGGCGATGAGCGCCGTGGCGCGGGACACTGTTTTTGCCCTGCGCCGCCAGATCGCGAAGATCGAGGGAACGCTGCCCGAGCGCCTGCAGGCGCCGGTTGCTGCCCCTGCGGATGCCGCCAAGTCGGATATGACGCTTGTCCGGCGCGGCCTTGCCGTGGCCTCGCCGGATGCTTTCCTGCACACCGGCATCGAACGCCTCGACACTGCCCTTGGCGGCGGCCTGCCCAGGGCGGCGCTCAGCGAGATCCATGGGCTGGAGACCCGCGATGCCGGCGCGGTCGCCGGCCTCGCGCTCTCGCTCGTGAGCCTGATCCTCAAGGAGAAGCAGGGCCTGCCGATCCTCTGGGTCGGCACGGCGGAAATCTTCCACGAGGCCGGCCTGCCCTATGCCAGGGGCCTTCATGCCCTGTTCGGCATCGAGCCGGAGCAATTGCTGTTTTCCGAGGCCCCGAAACTGCTCGACGCGCTGTGGATCGCCGAGGAGGCCGCCCGTATGACCGCCTTCGCCGCGGTCATCCTTGAAATCCGCGGCAGCCGGCGGCTTCTCGACCTAACCGCCACGCGCCGGCTGCACGCCCGCGCCCAGAACGCCGGCCGCCCGGTGCTGTTGCTGCGCCAGGCCGGCGAGGCCGATCCAACCGCCGCCCCGGTGCGCCTCATCGTCTCGGCGGCGCCCGCGGCGAACCGCGAGACGGTCGCCGGACCGCTCGCCGGCTCGATCGGCCGCCCCGCTTTCAAGGTCGATATCGGCAAGAGCCGCACGGCCCTGCCCGGACAATTCACACTGGAGTGGAACCCAAATGAGCACGCTTTTGCGGAAAGAACAGAGAATCCTGTCGCTGTGGTTCCCGCATCTCAGCGCGGAGCGGATCCTGCGCCAGCGTCTGGGGCGGTCCTGGCGTTCCCGGCCCTCGCAGCACCTGCCTCTGGTGATCAGCCATCGCGACAACAACACCCAGCGCATCGCAGCCCTCGACGAGCGGGCTGAGGCGCTGAAGCTGAAACGCGGCATGGGCATTGCCGATGCCCGCGCCATGCACCCCATGATCGATGTGGTCGAGGCCGACCCGGAAGCCGACCGCCGCCTGCTCGAAGGCCTTGCCGACTGGTGCGACCGCTACACGCCGCTGGTGGCGATCGACGCCGAGGACGGGCTGTTCCTCGACGTCACCGGCTGCACGCATCTGTTCGGCGGCGAGCGCGCCATGCAGGACGAGATCCTCACCCGCTTCTTCCAGCAGGGTTTCGACGTCCGCGCCGGCCTGGCCTCGACGCCGGGCGCCGCCTGGGCGGCGGCGCGCTTCCACGGTAACCGCATCGTTGCCGGCGGCGAGGAGGAGGCGCTGCTGGCGCCGTTGCCATTGTCGGCGCTGCGCATCGCGCCGGAGACCCGCGCCCTCCTGGAAAGCGTGGGCCTGCGCACCGCCGGCGCGGTGATGGCGGCGCCGCGCGCGCCGCTCGCCCGCCGCTTCGGCGCCACTCTGCTTCTGCGCCTCGACCAGGCGCTCGGCCGCCTCGACGAGGCCGTGTCGCCGCGTCTTCCCGTCGCGCCGCTCTCGGTCGAGCGCCACCTTGCCGAGCCGGTCATGCTCACCGACGATATCGAGCGGCTCATAAGCCGGCTTGCCGTCGCCCTGAAGACCGACCTCGAACGGCGCGGCGAAGGCGCAAGGACGCTGGCGCTGTTTCTCTTTCGCGTCGACGGCGCTGTCAGCCGCATCGCCGTCGGCACCTCGCGTCCGATGCGCGAGCCACGGCTGATCCAAAGACTGTTCCATGAGCGGCTCACCGCGCTGGAGCAGAATATCGACGCCGGCTTCGGCTTCGACCTTGTCCGGCTGTCCGTGCTGTCGGTCGCCGCCTTCGACTTGGTTCAGGGCGACCTCACCGGCGAGGCGGATGATGAGGACGCGGACATCGCGCTCTTTGCCGACCGCGTCCGCGCCCGCCTCGGCGAGGCTGCCGTGCTGAAGCCGGTTGTCGTCGAGAGCCATCTGCCGGAACGCGCCGTCAAGAGCGTGCCTTTCGCCGAAGCGCCGCAAAGGCGCGCGCCGGCGGCCGGGCGGGCGGCACCACCCCGGACAGCCCCGCCGATGACCATCTATCCGCCGGAGCGGCCGGTGCGCCTGTTCCGCTCGCCCGAGCCGATTGAGGTGCCGGCGACCGAGATCCCGGAAGGACCGCCGATGAATTTCCGCTGGCGGCGCGCGCTCTACCGCGTCGCCCGCGCCGAGGGGCCGGAACGCATCGCCGCCGAATGGTGGCGGCAATTGCCCGGCGAGGAAGAGGCGCCGACCCGCGACTATTACCGCATCGAGGACAGCGAGGGGCGCCGCTACTGGCTCTACCGCCAGGGTCTTTACAGCACCTCGCCCCAGGCCGCGCCACCGCACTGGTACATGCATGGGGTGTTCGCATGAAGGCGCTGACCGCCATTCCCTATGCCGAGTTCGGCATAAGCTCGAATTTCTCCTTCCTGCGCGGCGCCTCGAAGCCCGAGGAGCTGGTGGTCACGGCGAAATTCTACGGTTTTGCCTCGATCGGCCTTGCCGACAGGAACACGGTAGCCGGCGTCGTGCGCGCCTGGCAGCAGGCCAAGGTGGAGAAGATGGCCTATCATCCCGGCTGCCGCCTGGTGTTCGGCGACGGCACGCCGGACATCCTCGCCTATCCCCGCGACCGCCAGGGCTGGGGGCATCTGTGCCGTATGCTGACCCAAGCCAATCTGCGCGACGAGACCGAGAAGGGCGCGACATTGCTCGAGCTCGACGACCTGCTCGAATGGGGCGATCGGATGTCGCTGGCGGTCCTGCCCAATCTGTCCGGCGGCGCGGAAGGCAATCTGGAATTTATTAGCCGGCTCAAAGATAGTTTCGGCGCTGCGCTCAGATTGGCCGTGGCGCCGGATTATGGCGGCAATGACCGCTTCCGCATCGAGCAGGCGGCTGCGATGGCCGACCAGGCGCGCGTCCCGCTGATGGCGACCAACGACGTGCTCTATCATGCCGCCGAGCGCCGCCCGCTGCAGGATGTGCTGACCGCGATCCGCCTCAACACGCCGGTTTGCGAGGTCGGGCTGGAGCTGACCGCCAATGCCGAGCGCCACCTGAAGCCGCCGCTGGAGATGGCGCGGCTGTTCCGCCGTCACCCTGAAGCGCTGGCCGAGACGGTGCGTTTCGCCGACGAATTGTCCTTTTCTCTCAGCGACCTCGAATACAACTACCCGGACGAGCCGACCGAATCCGGCCTCGGGCCGCAGGCCGAGCTTGAGCGCCTGGCCCGCGAAGGAGCGGTCAGGCGCTATCCGGCCGGCGTTCCCGAGTATGTGCTGGAACGCATCGACAGCGAGCTCGCGCTGATCGAGCGCCTGAACTATGCGCGCTATTTCCTGACCGTCCACGACATCGTCAAATTCGCCCGCAGCAAGGATATCCTCTGCCAGGGCCGCGGCTCGGCCGCCAATTCGATCATCTGCTTCTGCATCGGCATCACCGAGGTCGGCCCCGAGCGCATCGACACACTGTTCGAGCGCTTCATCTCGGAGGAGCGCAACGAGCCGCCTGACATCGACGTCGACTTCGAGCATGAAAGGCGCGACGAGGTCATCGCCTATATATACGAGAAATACAGCGCCAAGCGCACGGCGCTTGCCGCCGCCGTCATCAGCTATCGCGGCCGCTCCGCCTTGCGCGAGGTGGCCAAGGCCATGGGCCTGTCGGAGGATGTGCGCAGCGCGCTGTCGAGCACCATCTGGGGCTGGTCGACCTCCGAGCTCGGCGAAAGGGAGGCCAATGCCGGCGGCCTCGACCGCACCGATCCGCTGTCGCGCCAGGTGCTGGAGCGCGCCAACGAGATCATGGGTTTTCCCCGGCACCTTTCCCAGCATGTCGGCGGCTTCGTCATCACCCGCGACCGGCTCGACGAGGTCGTGCCCATCGTCAAGACGGCGATGGAGGAGCGCAAGATGGTCGAGTGGGACAAGGACGATCTCGACGCGGTGAAGATCCTCAAGGTAGACGTGCTGGCGCTCGGCATGCTGACCTGCCTGAAGCGCGCCTTCACCTTGCTCACCGACCATTATCCGCAAGCGCGGGATCCGTTCGGACGGCCTTACGTACTCGCAACTCTTCCCGAGGAGCACGAGGACGTCTACGCCATGATCCAGAGGGCCGACACGCTCGGCGTCTTCCAGATCGAGTCGCGCGCGCAGATGTCGATGCTGCCGCGTCTCAAGCCGGAAAATTTCTACGATCTCGTCATCGAGGTGGCGATCGTGCGCCCCGGCCCGATCCAGGGCGATATGGTGCATCCCTATCTGCGCCGGCGGCAGGGCAAGGAGGCGGTCCATTACCCCAGCCTGGAGCTCAAGAAGATCCTCGGCAAGACGCTGGGCGTGCCGCTTTTCCAGGAACAGGCGATGAAGATCGCCATCGTCGCCGGCGGCTTCAGGCCGGGCGAGGCCGACGAGCTGCGCCGCGCCATGGCGACCTTCAAGCGCACCGGCACGATCGGCAATTACCGCCAGCGCATGATCGACGGCATGGTCGGTAATGGCTACGACAAGGAGTTCGCCGAGCGCTGCTTCAAGCAGATCGAAGGCTTTGGCGAGTACGGCTTTCCCGAAAGCCACGCCGCCTCCTTCGCGCTGCTGGTCTATGCCTCCTGCTGGTTCAAGACCTTCTTTCCCGACGTCTTCTGCGCCGCGATCCTGAACGCCCAGCCGATGGGTTTCTACCAGCCGGCCCAGCTTGTGCGCGACGCGCGCGACCATGGCGTCGAGGTGCGCGAGGTCGACATCAATCATTCCGTCTGGGACTGCACCCTGGAGGCCACCGCCTTCGATCCGTCCCGCATCCTCGAGCGCCACGCCTCGATGCGCGGCGTCATCGAGACAGCGCATGCCGTCAGGCTCGGCTTCCGCCAGATCAAGGGCCTGTCCAAGGAACGCATGGATGTATTAGTGGCGCAGCGCGGTGACGGTTATCGATCGGTCAGGGATATCTGGCTGCGCTCAGGCCTCGATGTCGGCGAGATCGAAAGACTGGCTGAGGCCGACGCCTTCCGCTCGATCGGCCTGGACCGCCGCGCCGCGCTCTGGGAAGTCCGGGCGCTCGACGGCAGGAGCGCCGCCGAGAAGCTGCCGCTGTTCGACCAGCCGTTGCTCCGCCTGCGCGAGCTGGAGCCGGAAACGAAACTGCCGAAAATGCCGCTCGGCGAGCATGTCGTGCATGACTACAGCTCGCTCGGCCTGTCGCTGAAGGAGCACCCAGTCGCCTTCCTGCGCGAGCGGCTCACCCGTGCCGGCATCACCCCCAACGCCCAGCTGCCGTCGGTGCGCGACGGCCGCCGCGTCTCCGTCGCCGGCCTCGTGCTGGTCCGCCAGCGCCCGGGCAAGGGCAACGCCATCTTCCTTACGCTGGAGGACGAAAAATCGATCTCCAACGTCATCATCTGGCCGCGCGTCTTCGACCGCTTCCGCCCGGTGGTGATGGGCGCCCGCTTCATCCGCGTCACCGGCAAGCTGCAGCATGAATCAAACGTCATCCACATCGTCGCCGACCGGATCGAGGATTTGACCTCGTGGCTGAGCGTCCTGCTGGAGTCCGCCAATCGCCCGGTCATCGAGCCCGCCGAACGGCCGGTTGGATCAAAGACCGACGCAAGCCGTGGCCTGCCGGTCCATCAGAATCTTGAAGCCCTGTCGGGTGCCGCACAACAGGTCATGCCGAAAGGGCGCAATTTTCAGTAGGATGACGTCGGACTGCGCGTGCCGTCACACACAACTTTGATGTCGGCGGGACAGCGCCCCCTTCTGTCCTGCCGGACATCCCCCCACGAGGGGGAGATTGGACGTCACGCCGGCTTTCGCCAATCGCCAACGTTGCAGGATACGCTGGGCGCCGCAGCTGCCAATCTCCCCCCTTGTGGGGGAGATGGCCGGCAGGCCAGAGGGGGGCGCGAAGGATCGCCTACCTACGTCGCTTATAAGCGCAAGCCCGCTCACGAAGGCCCGCCGAGACGCGGCGGCGGTGGCGCAAGCATGTCCTCGGCCGAGATCGTGCGCGCCTCCGAAGGCAGCATGATCGGAATGCCGTCGCGCACCGGATAGGCGAGCTTCGCCACCCGCGAGACCAACTCGCTGCGCTCCGGATCCCAGGTCAGCGGCCCCTTGGTCAGCGGGCAGGCCAGCAGTTCCAGCAGCTTCGGGTCGACCTCGGCTTTTCGTCCGTCACGTCCGTCCGCCATGAACCCACCCCAAACTATTGTAGACTGGACCCGAACTCGTCATCCTCGCGCGCCAGCGTCATCTCGGTGATGGCGATCAGCGTTTCGGCGCGCGTCTTCAGGTCCGGCGCTTCCAGGAGCGCCTGTTTCTCGGCCGGCCCGTAGGGCGCCATCATCGACAGCGCGTTGACCAGCATGCCGTTTTCGGCGCGGCTGACGCTTTCCCAATCGGCCTCGAGGTCGTTGGCCTGCAGATAGGCGCGAAACGCCTTGAGCAGCGCCGGCCGGTCGATCTCGGCGGCGGCCGGGTCCTCCTCGAGATCGGCCAGGAACGGCATGATCTTGCACTGCCGGAACGGCGCCTTTGCCGCGAGCTCCTGCACGATGCGGAACCGGCACACGCCCTGCAGCGAGATCAGGTAGCGGCCGTCGCCCGTCTCGGCGAGAGAGATGATGCGCCCGGCGCAGCCGACGCTGCACAGCTCCGGCTCGCCATCGTCGCGCAAAGCGCCGTCGAGGCTCGGCTGGATCATGCCGATCAGCCGCGAGCCGGCCATCGCCTGGTCGATCATCTGCAGATAGCGCGGCTCGAAGATGTTGAGCGGCATGCGGCCGCCGGGCAGAAGCAGCGCACCGGCGAGCGGAAACACCGGGATTGCCGGCGGCAGATCCTTGGCCAGCCGGTAAAGTGCGTTACCAACGCGCACCGCGACCCTCCCGAAGCAACGCCGGCAAGCGCATCACCCTGCAATCTCCTCTCGCACCCTCTTGATCGGCACAGCCCATATCTGGCGCTGGCACTCCTCCGCTCAAGCCTGCCGGCCGCGACAGCCGGCAAAAACTTTTGAGCTCAATTCCAGGAAGCAGCGGTTTCCGCCCGGAATTGCGCAAAGCCAAGCCTAGAGCAATTCCAGGAAAAGTGTGAAACGGTTTTCCGCTCGGAATTGCGCCAGGACAATCACTTGCAGCGTTTCGCGTTTCTGTGAAACGCTGAAATGCTCTACGAGAACAGCAGCGACGACAACTTGCGGCGTGCCGCCAGCGTCGCCTCGTCGGTCATTCCCCAAGCCTCGAACAACTTCAGCAGCTGCGCCCTGGCGCCGTCGTCGTTCCAGCTGCGGTCGGCCTTGACGATCGAAAGCAGATTGTCGGCGGCCGCATTGCGATCGCCGCGCGCGTTCTGGATCATCGCCAGGTCGAAGCGCGCCTGATGGTCGGCTGGGTTGGCGGCGAGCCGGCGCTCGAATTCGGCCGGATTGCCGAGCGCGGCCGCTTCGGCCGCCAGCGTCATCTTGGCGCGCAGCGCGGCGAGCGCCGGCGCATCCTTCTTGTCCTCGGGTGCGCGGGCCAGAACCGCCTCGGCGCCTTCCGCGTCGCCGGCATCGAACAGGATTTCGCCCAAGCCGGCGATCGCCTCCAGCGTCTCCGGCGCCTGCTCGAGGATCGCGTCATAAATGTCGGCCGCGGTCTGCACGTCACCTGCCGCTCGCGCCTCGGCGGCAGCGGCCAGCGCATCCGCGATCTGCGGCGCGCCGCCGCCCTTGCCGCCGACCTTCTGAATGAACTGGTTGATCTGGCTTTCGGGAATGGCGCCCATGAAGCCGTCGACCGGCTGGCCGTCCTTGAAGGCGATGACCGCGGGGATCGACTGGATGCCGAGCTGGCCGGCGATCGAGGGGTGGTCGTCGATGTTCATCTTGACCAGCTTGACCTTGCCGCCGGCTGCCTGCACCGCCTTTTCCAGCTGCGGCGTCAGCTGCTTGCACGGCCCGCACCATGGCGCCCAGAAGTCGACCAGCACCGGCTGGCGCCGCGATTCCTGGATGACGTCGGCGGCGAAAGTCGCGGTGGTGGTGTCCTTGATCAGGTCGGCCGCCGCCGGCGCCTCGCCCAGCGAAACCTTGGGGCGGTCGCCGCCGCCATAGTGCACCGTCTGGGCGTACTGGCCGCCATTGCCGCCGAACGCGCCGCTATACGGATTGTTGTCGCTCATCATGTCGCCCTTTCGGTCGCGCTTTCAGGCGCGTCATTGTCGGATTTTGGAACCGCCTTCCATGTGGCGATCAAGCCCTGACTTTCAAGATTGTGAGACTTTCAGGATAACAGGATCGTGGCCGGTTGCCTCGACGAATCTGATCAGATCGGCGGCGGCGATCGAGGTCGTCGCCTCATTGGTCAGCGGATGGCCGTTGATGACGTCGTGGCTCATCAACGCCTGGTCGAGAACGACCTTCACCCGCCCTTCCGTGTCGTTGATCAGGCCGAAGACGGTGACCGCGCCGGGGATGACGCCGAGCAGCTCCATCAGCATCTCGGGCTTGCCGAACGACACTCGGCTGGCGGCGCCGATCAGGTGATGGATCTGCTTCAGGTCGACGACGGCTTCCTCGCCGACGGTGACGAGGAAATAATTGTCCTTCTTGTCCTTGAGGAACAGGTTCTTGGTGTGGCCGCCGGGAATCTCGCCGCGCAAGGACTGCGAATCGGCGACGGTGAACAGCGGCGGGTGCCTGACCGTCGAGACGGAAATGCCGAGATCGGCAAGAAATTCGTTGAGCTCGGCTTCGGTCTTCGGCATCGGTCCTCGCGCGGTCGAATAGGGCTCATGCCGTTTACGGCCAACGATGCCATCGGGGCAAGGCCGCAGGGGCAATTCCGGGAAAGGCGCGCGGAAGCGCGGAAGCTTTGAGCGCGGATTGGCGATCGCCCCGGTTCCGCGCCGCTTCGATGCTTTCGAAGCGGATCTCGCCGCACGAGAAAATTCACTCCAAAAAGACCGTCATTTCCCTGTTGCAATCGCCGCGCTCTTCGGCCATATAGGCGCGGCTTGCGGCCCGAGGCCGCGCGAGCGGGTGTAGCTCAGGGGTAGAGCACAACCTTGCCAAGGTTGGGGTCGGGCGTTCGAATCGCCTCACCCGCTCCAGTTTCCTCCACCGAGGATCAAGCAGACGAAAAGCCGCGGACCGCCGCGGCTTTTTCGCGTCTGGACCATTTGATCTTCTTGATCCTCGGAGCTTCCCGGATTGCCGGGGAAGTGACGAAATCTGCCGCCGGCAGTTGGCGCGGTCATACGGGAAGTGCCGTCATCCATCAGACTTGGGTCGCATGCCAAAGGGACTGTAGAGCCTCTTTTGCCGGGCGCCTGACAACTATATGTTGAGTGAAAGTGCCGGAACTAAATCCGGCCGGGCAGTTTCGCGGGCGCAGTTCCCGCGAGTCGTTGCGTTGGGGCATACTAGATCAAAGAGCGTCGGCCATGAGGTTCACAGCCTTACGGGATCCGTGCGGCCAATGGATGGTATATGACCTGCTTTCGGGTTATCCGGCGCAGGTTGGGGACATATTGTTGCTCGGCCTGAGCCGCGAGGAGGCGGAGCGGCTTGCCGGACAGGCGGATCAATCGGCGCCGCAGCCATTTCGTCCGTATTGCAGCCATTTATCGATACTCTGCCGTTCCGATCCAGAACGAGCGGACTCGTCGGAGATTTAGATGCACCGACCGAGGGAGCGCCGATGAGGTTCGCAGCGATGCAGGATCCGTGTGACGACTGGCTTGTCCATGATCTGGCTCTCGACCTCCCGGCGGAGATGGACGGCCGGGTGCTGATCGGACTGACGCGTGGCGAAGCCGAGGATCTGGCCGACCAGGCCAATGCGGGAATTGGCGGGCAGGTTATCGATTCGCCGGTTCCCTTCGCCAGCGTCGCCTAAGGACCCAGGTCGCGCACCGCGATTCAACCCCAGATCACATCGGATAACATTTGCGTGCCAACGCATTTCAACCTTGTGCCGGCTTCCATATGTCCTTTCGGGGGCCGAGAACCGCCGGCGGTGAGTGGCCTGCACCGCGACACGACGCGACTGGACGGCCCGTTTTGGAAAGCGGGTTCACCGCTTCCTCCATCCCGAGGAGATGTCATCATGCGTTCTTTCATCCCAAAGATCATTGCGGCCGCCGCGATCTTCGCGGCCATACCGCTTTCGAGCGCCTATGCCGTGCACCGCCACCATAGAGCGGCGGTCGACACCACAACCACGGCATCGGTGCCGGCGGACCCGGAAGCGAGAGTTGCGACGCAGCAGCTGCTTGGCGTGAAACAGGGTATCCGTGAGGCCCGGGCGATGGGCAAGATCTCGCAGGACCAGGCCCGCGACCTGATGCGGCAGGCGGACGCCATCCAGCCCACCCGAGGCCGTTCGGCGATTGGGCAGATCAACGAGTTGGATCAGCGGCTTCAGAATGCCTCCGGCCAAGGGACCTATATCGGCAGCGGCGGCGACGGCGGCTATTATCCGAACGGCTGACGACCCGAGCGCTCCCCCCACAATGCGGCCGCCGGTGTGATCGAGCCCTGCCGGGCCGCACACCGGGGCCGTCGCGTTCCCACGATGCCAAGGCGGAGATAACGCCCGCGGACCGCCGATCGTCCCGAGACTCACGGACCTGTTATGCCAGCCGCGCCCTTGTCGTCCGCGGCGTAGCCAGCAGCAGGCTGGTCTCGCTGCCCGTGATCCCGGGGATCAGCCTTATCCGGCGCAGCACCGCATCGAAATCGGTGAGCGAGGCGGTGCCGAGCTCCACCACGAGGTCCCAGCGGCCGTTGGTGGTGTGGATGGTGGAAACCTCGGGAAGGCCGCCAAGCGCCCGGATGACGCGGTCGGCGGCATGGCCCTCGATCTCGATCATCATCACGCCGCGTATCCTCTGATCGACCGCGTCGGCGCGCAGCACCACCGTGTAGCCGATGATCTCGCCGGACTTTTCCAGCCGCTCCATGCGCGCCCGGACCGTGGCGCGCGAGACGCCGAGATCGACGGCGAGATCGGACACGCTGCGCCGCGCATCGTGCCGCAGAAGCGTGACCAGTCTTTCGTCAAGCGTGTCCATGATTGCCCATCTTGGTCAAATTGGATGCGCAGAATGATAGATCATTCTTCTCGAAATGCCAATTTTGCCTGTTCAAACCGCCAGCGCCTGATGATCCAATCAGCCAATCAATCGTAAGGGCTGAAAAATCATGCGCTGCAGGATCGTCGGCGCGCCGGTGCAGGACGGCGCGGGCAGGATGGGATGCGAGATGGGGCCGAGCGCGCTGCGCACGGCAGGCCTCGTCTCGGTGCTGGCCGAGCTTGGCCATGAGGTCGAGGACTGGGGCGCGGTCGAGAAGGCCGCGGCGCGACCGGTGATGGTGCACGGCAACCTCGCGCTCAAGGCACTGCCGGAGATCTCCGCCTGGACCGCGGCGATCGCCGAGACCGCCTACGCCGCTTCCAGGGACGCCGTGCCGATCTTCCTCGGCGGCGACCATTCGATCTCCGCCGGCACGGTGTCCGGCGTGGCGCGCCGCGCTGCCAAACGTGGCCGGCCGCTCTTCGTGCTGTGGCTCGACGCGCATCCGGATTTCCACACGCTCGACACCACCACCAGCGGCAATCTGCACGGCGTGCCGCTCGCCTATGCCAGCGGCCAGGCCGGCTTCAAGGGTTATTTCCCGGATCTGCCGCAGGCGGTCGACCCGGCCCGCATCTGCGCCATCGGCCTGCGCAGCGTCGATCCCGCCGAGCGCCGCGCACTCGCTGAAGCCGGCGTCACCGTGCACGACATGCGCGCCATCGACGAGCACGGCATCGCGCCCTTGCTGCGCGCTTTCCTCGCCCGCGTCGAGCAGGAGAACGGGCTCCTGCATGTCAGCCTCGACGTCGACTTCCTCGACCCGTCGATCGCGCCGGCCGTCGGCACCACCGTTCCCGGCGGCGCCACTTTTCGCGAAGCGCATCTGGTGATGGAGATGCTCTCCGACAGCTGCCTCGTCTCCAGCCTCGACCTGGTCGAGCTCAACCCGTTCCTCGACGAGCGCGGCCGCACCGCGACCCTGATGGTCGACCTCACCGCCAGCCTGATGGGCCGCCGCATCATGGACCGCCCGACCCGCAGCCATTCCGGGAGCCTCTGATCATGACCCAGCCTTCGCGCCTCGCCATCGTTCCCTTCGTCAGCGTCGACCGCATGATGAAGCTGGTGCTCGCCATCGGCGTCGAGCGCTTCCTGACCGAGCTCGCCGCCTATATCGAGGAGGATTTCCGCCGCTGGGAGCTGTTCGACAAGACGCCGCGCATCGCCTCGCACAGCCATGACGGCGTCATCGAACTGATGCCGACCAGCGACGGCAAGATGTACGGCTTCAAATATGTCAACGGCCATCCGAAGAACATGCGCGAGGGCCGCCAGACCGTCACCGCCTTCGGCGTGCTCGCCGATGTCGGCTCCGGCTATCCGATGCTGCTCACCGAAATGACCATCCTGACGGCGCTGCGTACCGCCGCCACTTCCGCCGTAGCGGCAAAATACCTGGCGCCCAAGGGTTCGCGCGCCATGGCCATCATCGGCAACGGCGCCCAGTCCGAGTTCCAGGCCATTGCCTTCAAGGCATTGCTCGGCATCGATAAGCTGCGGCTCTACGACATCGATCGTTCGGCGTCCGAAAAATGCGCCCGCAACCTGGCGGCCAAGGGTTTTGACATCACCATCTGCGCGACCGGGCAGGACGCGGTGGAAGGCGTCGACATCATCACCACGGTGACCGCCGACAAGCAGTACGCCACCATCCTCACCGACAACATGGTCGGCTCCGGCGTCCACATCAACGCCGTCGGCGGCGACTGCCCCGGCAAGACGGAGCTCCACCGCGACATCCTTTTGCGCTCCGACATCTTCGTCGAGTTCCCGCCGCAGACGCGCATCGAAGGCGAGATCCAGCAGCTCGACGCCGACCATCCGGTGACCGAGCTGTGGCAGGTGATGACCGGGAAGGCCAAGGGCCGCAAGGCGCCCGAGCAGATCACGCTGTTCGATTCCGTCGGCTTCGCCACCGAGGATTTTTCGGCGCTGCGCTACGTCCGCGACCAGCTCCAGGCCACCGGGCTCTATGAGGAGCTCGACCTGCTCGCCGACCCCGACGAGCCGCGCGACCTTTTCGGCATGCTGGAGAGGGCCGCCATGCAGCCGGCGGCGTGAGCGTAATCTCCCCCCTTGAGGGGGAGATGGCCGGCAGGCCAGAAGGGGTCGGTCCGACTGGGCTCAGCTTGCTTCTACAGATGGAGGTTGGCGCTTCACGCGCAGCGACCCCCTCTGTCGCCTTCGGCGACATCTCCCCCTCAAGGGGGGAGATTACGCACTACCCCCGCGCAGCGCAGCTCTCCCGTTCGACCAGCACCGGCGCCAGCACCTCGCGCCTTGACGGCGCTTCCGGTTCGCCCAGCCTTTCGAGCAGCAGGCTCACCGCGCGCGTGCCGATCTTTTCGACCGGCTGCGCGATGGTGGTCAGCGGCGGCCAGGTGGTGACGGCATAGGGGATGTCGTCGAAGCCGACCATCGAGATATCGTCGGGAACCCGCAATCCGCGCGACCGCAGCGCCGTGACCGCGCCCATCGCCATCAGGTCGTTGCAGGCGAACACCGCCGTGATGTCCGGCGCCTGCGCCATCAGCTGCTCCATCGCCAGGCGCCCGCCGGCGAAATGATAGTCGGAATCGACGACCGACGAGGCCGGCAGCGCGAGGCCCGCCTCTTCAAGCGCCCGCGCGAAACCGCGCAGCCGGGCCGGGCTGGAGCTGGAATCGCGCGGGCCGCCGATGACGCCGATCTTTTCATGCCCAAGCCCGGCCAGATACCGGCCGGCGAGATAGCCGCCATGGTCATGGTCGACCAGCACCGAATCGACATTGACCGACTGGATCTCGCGGTCGAGCAGCACCGCCGGCACGCTGGGCAAGAGGCGGGCGAACACCCGCGCATGGTCGGACGAGCCGGCGAAGATCAGCCCGTCGATCTGCTTGGCCATCAGCACCGAGAGGTAGCGCTCCTCCTTTTCGGCATTGCCGTCGGAGTTGCACAGGATCACCGTGTAGCCGGAGACGAAGCCGGCATCCTCGATCTGCCGCGCGACGCTGGCGAAGAACGGGTTTGAATTGTCGGGCAGCAGCAGGCCGATGGTCTTGGTCTCGCCGCGCCGCAGACTCCGCGCCACCGAGTTCGGGCTGTAGCGCAGCGCCGTGATCGCAGCGCGCACGCGCTCGGCCGTTTCCGGCTCGACATGGCGGGTATGGTTCATCACATGCGAGACCGTTGCGACGGACACCCCCGCGTGACGCGCAACATCGGCAATGGTCGTCATAGGCCCTGGTCCCGGTGGCTTCCGAGAGCGCTTTAGCGTGGAGTCGCTAACCGCTCCATCTTCCTGCGCAATTCCGGACTGAAAACCGCTACGTACTCTACTGGAATCGATCAGGCGGATCTTCTGCACTTACTCGGTACGCGTTTAGGATGACGGCAGGCACGACGACGAGGTAATTGTCGTGACGCCAAACCGCCGCAGCCGATGCCCGAGCCTTCCGTTCACTCCGCAATCGGTTACGCAACCGATTACGCATAAGGAAGCCCGCAGTTTTGGCGAGTGTCAATATCCGGAAGCAGCTGCCGAGGGCACCATTTGAAGTGCTGCCTGCGCCTGTGCCTGAGGGGCCGGCGCCGCCCCTCATTGTCCTGCCGGACATTTCTCCCCGTATAGTGACGGGGAGAACGACGCCGCCGCGAATGGTTTCGCCAATCGCCAGCGCTGCAGAACAAGCACCCAGGCCGCGGCCAGCCCCTTCTCCCCGTCACTATACGGGGAGAAGGTCCCGGCAGGGGATGAGGGGCGGCGCTAACGTCGGCGGTTTGGCGCCCGCAGGCCTGTCATAAAGTCAAGTGTTGATCATTATCGCCGGCATGATACCACCGCCCAACCGCCGTCACCGCCAGCCCAGCGCCGGCGCGACGTGCTTCAGGATCGACTCGATGACATGGGCGTTGTAGTCGACTCCGAGCTGATTGGGCACGGTGAGCAGCAGCGTGTCGGCCTCGGCGATCGCCTCGTCCTCCCTGAGCTGTTCGACCAGCTTGTCCGGTTCGGCGGCATAGGTGCGGCCGAACACGGCCCGCTTCTCCGGCTCGATATAGCCAAAGTGGTCCTCGCCCTCGCTGCCGCCGAAATAGGCGCGGTCCATGTCGTTGACGAGCGCAAAGATGCTGCGGCTGACCGAGACGCGCGGCTCCCGCGTATGGCCGGCTTCCTTCCAGGCGGCGCGGTAGGCTCTGATCTGCTTGGCCTGCTGGACGTGCAGCGGCTCGCCGCTCTCGTCGAATTTCAGCGTCGAGCTTTGCAGGTTCATGCCGAGCTTGGCCGCCCAGACGGCGGTGGCGTCGGTGGCCGCGCCCCACCAGATGCGGTCGCGCAGGCCAGCCGAGAAGGGTTCGAGCCTGAGCAGGCCGGGCGGGTTGGGGAACATCGGCCGCGGATTGGGCTGGGCGAAGCCTTCGCCGCGCAACAGGTCGAGGAAGATTTCGGCGTGGTTCCGCGCCATGTCGGCGTCGCTCTTGCCCTCTTGCGGCACGTAGCCGAAATAGCGCCAGCCATCGATCACCTGCTCGGGCGAGCCGCGGCTGATGCCGAGCTGCAAACGACCGCCGCCGATGAGGTCCGCGGCGCCCGCATCCTCGGCCATGTAGAGCGGATTCTCGTAGCGCATGTCGATGACGGCGGTGCCGAGCTCGATCCGCTTGGTCTTCGCGCCCGCCGCGGCCAGCAGCGGGAACGGCGAGGCGAGCTGCCGGGCAAAATGGTGGACTCGGTAATAGGCGCCGTCGGCGCCGAGCTCCTCGGCCGCGACCGCGAGGTCGATCGACTGCAGCAGCGCGTCGGCGCCCGAGCGCGTGCCCGATTGCGGCGAGGGCGACCAATGCCCGAAGGACAGAAATCCGATCTTCTTCATGTGCTCCGTTCCTGCTGGAGCGGCTCTTCGGCCGCTCAAATGCCTTGTTGCTCCCGCAGATAGCCAGGGCAGCGCCGCGATACAACGGACACCGAACGGATACAGACCGTCAATGAGTTCTTCGAAATGTCCGGTCCCACGCTCGCGTGACAAAGCGGATCGGCTAATCCCCGGCATTCTCGCCGCCTCCCGTGCGCTGTATCTTTCCCGCCAGCCGATGATTCCCCAGCATTGGACAAGAGCTTCATGCATGGCCTGACACCGATATTTTCCACCGTGACGGCCTCTTTCCTGGCGTCCTTCGTCGAGGTCGTCGAAGCCTTCACCATCGTGCTCGCCGTCGGGGTGACGCGCAGCTGGCGCCCCGCGCTGACGGGCGCAGCACTTGCGCTCATCCTGCTGGCGGCGCTGGTGCTCGTTTTCGGCCCGCTGCTGGCGCTCATCCCCATCGCCGTCCTGCAATTCGTGGTCGGCGTGCTCCTGATCCTGTTCGGCATGCGCTGGCTGCGGAAGGCGATCCTGCGCAGCGTCGGCGTGATCGCGCTGCATGACGAGGGGCAGGCCTTTTCCAAGGAGACCGCGATGTTGCGGCGGCAGGCCGGCGACCGCCGCGCCGACTATCTGGCCGCCGTCGCGTCGTTCAAGGCGGTGCTGCTCGAGGGTGTCGAAGTGGTGTTCATCGTCATTGCGGTCGGCGCCGCGCATGGCCAGACGCTTTATGCCGGCCTTGGCGCGCTGGCGGCCTTCGTGCTGGTGATGCTGATCGGCCTTGCCGTGCACCGGCCCCTGGCGCGCGTGCCGGAGAATGCGCTGAAATTTGTCGTCGGGCTGATGCTGACCAGCTTCGGCGTGTTCTGGACCGGCGAAGGCCTTGGCGCCGAATGGCCGGGCGCCGATCTCGCTTTGCTCGCCATCTTCGCCGTCATCGCCGCCGCATCCTTCGCCATCATGCGCTGGCTGCGCGGCGCTTACCCGGCGCCTGCCGAAGGAATTGCCCGGTGATCCGTCTCGTCTTCAAGGAACTCGTCGGCATGTTCGTCGACGACGGCAATCTGGCATTGCTGGCGCTGATCCTGGTCGCGCTGATCGCCGCCGCGGTGAAACTCCTGGGCCTGCCGCCGCTCGTCGGCGGCTTGCTGCTCCTTGCCGGCTGCCTGGCGATTCTCCTGCAAAGCACACGCCGCGCCGCGCGCGACAAGGCGCGCTGAGGGGGCCATTCTGGTTAAGCCCCGTAACCGCTGGAGATCGGCGAAGCCGCCTCAGCCTCGTCATTCCAGGGCGGAGCAGCCGCGAAGCGGCGTCGCGAAGACCCTGGAATCCATGCCGTTACCTTGATCGAAGGGCGCAGCGGAGCAGAATTCTGCACCGTTGCAACGCCTAAACATCACGGCATGGATCCTCGGGTCTGCGCTGCGTCGCTTCGCTCCTTGCTCCGCCCAAGGATGACGACGGGACGACCGTTTCGGCTAACGTCCAAGGCATGCTGCCTGCATGGCCCACCGGGAACTAGTAAACAGTGAAAAGCGTCGGCAGGTGGCCGCTGAGGCGGGCATACTCGACCGCCTCGATCAGCGGAAACAGAGCCAGGAAATAGAGCCCGTCGCGGAATGTGTTCCTCAGCGCGCCCGTCGAAAACAGCCACTGCGCCTCGTCGCGGTAGAGCAGCGGATTCGGCCAGAAGGACGGCGTGCGTTCGGCATAGGTTGCATAAGCCGCGCCGAACTTGCCGGCGAGGTACGCGGCCTCCTTGCGCGCGGTGAACCGGAAGACGAGGAAGCTTGCCAGGCCGAGCATCGCGGCCGCCAGCACCGAGCCGAACATCAGGCCGATACCGACCGCGCCGACGGTCGAGAAGAAATAGAGCGGGTTCCGGGTCATCGAGAACGGGCCGGACACGATCAGCTCGTCATTCTTCCTACCGCCGACGAAAAGGATGCTCCATAGACGGCCGAGGAAGCAGGCCAGCACCATCGCGAAGCCGATCGTCTCGACCACTTCGTGCCCATCCGATCCTTCGGCCAGCGCCGGCTTGCTGAACAGAAGCAGGATGACGGCAAGCACGGCTGCCACCTGCACGAAGATCAGGCGCTTGTGCTGGTCGAACGCTTTCGGCGCCGCTTTGAGGGACGTGTAGGCCATTCTTTCTCACCGCTCCAGCGCCGAGAGGGACGCCGGGCTTTCTCTAGCGCTTCCGCCGAGCGATGACGAGACCCGGCGAATGTTTTTGGCCGACCTTACGAATTTGTAAGGACGCGGACAGGCTGCGGTGAATTTACCAGCCTAGCCTGATTGCCACGGGTTGTCGGCTTGAACAGAGAGCACGGACGACCGTGCTCCTACAGGATGACAGCCATCGCAATGACCATGACAGCCAACGAATACGGGTCCGAACTGAACAGGGTCCCGGACGTCACCCTCGATTTCTGGCTGATCAAAATCATGGCGGTGACCATGGGCGAGACGGCGGCGGACTATCTGGCCGTCAATCTCGGTCTCGGCCTTACCGTCACATCGCTGATCATGAGCGGCATTCTCATTGTCGCGCTTGTCCTGCAATTCGCGCAGAAGCGCTACTTGCCCTGGGCCTACTGGCTGGCAGTCGTCCTGACCAGCGTCGTCGGCACACTGGTCACCGACAACCTCGTCGACAATTTCGGCGTGCGGCTGGAGACGACGACCATCATCTTCTCGGTCGCCCTCGCCCTGACCTTCATCGCCTGGTACGTCAGCGAGAAGACCCTGTCGATCCACACCATCTTCACCACCCGGCGCGAGGTCTTCTACTGGCTGGCGATCCTGCTCACCTTCTCGCTGGGCACCGCCGCCGGCGATCTGGTCGCCGAGCGCTTCAACCTTGGCTATCTCAACACTGGCCTCATCTTTGGCGGCGTCATCACGGCGATCGCCTTTGGCTATTTCGTCCTCGGCCTGGACGGCATCCTCGCCTTCTGGCTCGCCTATATCCTGACCCGGCCGTTTGGCGCCTCCTTCGGCGACCTGCTGGCGCAGCCGGTGGAATATGGCGGCATGGGCTTCGGCACCACATTCACCAGCCTCACTTTCCTCGGCTCTATAGTGGTCCTCGTTCTCTATATGACGCTGAAGAAGATGATCGAGGAAGACGAGCAAGCCCTGCTTGATTAGAGCACTGCACAGGGATTTTGACCGGTCGGCTCTGTTTGCGTTGGCAGGTGGCATGCGTTGGAGATTGGCCGAAACGCCCATCGCGATCGTCATTCCAGGGCGGAGCAGGAGCGAAGCTCCGTCGCGAAGACCCTGGAATCCATGCCGTTACCTTCGCCAAAGCGTGCAACGGAGCAGAATTCAGCACCGTGGCGGCGCTTCCAAGTCACGGCATGGATTCTATGGTCTGCGCCGCGTCGCTTCGCTCCTTGCTCCGCCATAGAATGACGAGGTTGGGGCGGCTTCGAACCGTCGTGCTCGTCGCTAAAACGGCTCTCGCAAAAATGTGTAGCGGTTTTCGGTCTGCAAGCGCGTAAAAACAGATGGTCGGTCCGGAGCCGCATGAAGAGAGACTATCAGCCAAGAAAAAGCCGCAGCCGGCGCTACCATGCCGGTGAGGTTGAAGTGGCAAGGACAGCACGGGGCGATGCGACTTCTGCTTGTTGAGGACGATCCGAGAACCGCCGACTATATCGTCAGGGGGCTGACCGAGGCCGGCCATGTCTGCGATTTGCTGCGCGACGGCCATGACGGCCTTTTCGCCGCGACCCGCAACGCCTATGACGTGATCGTCGCCGACCGCATGGTTCCCGGCCTCGACGGCCTGTCGATGATCAAGGCGGTGCGCGCCGCCGGCATCCATACGCCGGCTATCTTCCTGACCTCGATCGGCGGCGTCGACGACCGCGTCGAGGGCCTGGAGGCCGGCGGCGACGACTACCTGGTCAAGCCCTTCGCCTTTTCAGAGCTGCTTGCCCGCATCCATGCGCTCGGCCGCCGGCCGGCGGCGCAGGAGCAGAAGACCGCGCTGCGCGTCGCCGACCTCGAAATGGACCTGATCCAGCGCCGCGTGACCCGGCAGGGCCAGCCGATCGACCTGCAGCCGCGCGAGTTCAGCTTGCTCGAGGTGCTGATGCGAGGCGAGGGCCGCGTCATCACCCGCACCATGCTTCTGGAGCGCGTCTGGGATTTTCACTTCGACCCCAAGACCAGCGTCGTCGAGACGCATATCAGCCGGCTGAGGGCCAAGGTCGACAGGCCTTTCGACGTGCCGCTGATCCACACCGTGCGCAACACCGGCTACAGCCTGCATGTTCCGGCCTGATCCCGCATCCGCGATTGCCGGGCGACCAAACGGCTTCGCGCGCGCATGAGCGAGAGGCGCTCCAGCCTCCTGCGCAGCACGCCGTTCCGGCTGGCGCTGACCTTCGCCTTCCTGTTCCTGCTTGCCTTCATCCTGTCCGGCGCGGTCGTCTATCAACTGATGAGCGCCTCGCTCGCCAGGCAGCTCGATCAATCGATCAGGGAGACCTATTCGCTCATCGCTGGGACCCATGCCGAGAGCGATGAGGAGGATCTCGTCTCCACCGTCAGGGACCATGCCCAGTTCAGCCAGGACAAGGACCAGATCTTTTCCCTCACCGACAAGGCCGGCAACCGCCTCGCCGGCGATTTCACCGCCTCCGGCCTGCCGGACGGGTTTTCGATGTTCGCCGCGAACTTGCCGGGCGTGCCGCCAGGTACCGAATATCGCGCCTATTCGGGCACGGTCGGCGACAACAATTTGACCGTCGCCTTCTCGCTTTCGGAAACCGAGGATCTCGAAAGGATCGTGCTGATGAGCTTCGGCTGGGCGACGCTCGCCATCACCGTTCTGGCGATCGGCGGCGGCGCCGTGCTTGCCTCGCGCGTCCAGCGGCGCCTGGATGGCATCGCCAGCACCATGGTCGACGTCTCGCATGGCCGTCTCGACGCGCGCATCCCGCTGATCGGCAGCGGCGACGACATCGACGCAGTCTCCGCCCAGGTGAACGCGGCGCTGGAGCGCCTGTCGGGCCTGGTCGACGGCATGCGGGAAGTCAGCGCCAACATCGCGCATGATCTCAAGACGCCGCTCAACCGGCTGCAGATGATCCTGGAATCCGCCGCCGACAAGACGGTGTCGGGCGAGGATGTCTCGACCGAGCTGACCGACGCCCGCATCGAAAGCCAGCAGATCAACAGCACCTTCGACGCGCTTCTGCGCATCGCCCAGATCGAAGCCGGCGCGCGCAAGGCCCGCTTCGTCGACCTCGACGTCGGGCCCATCGTCGAGACCATCGGCGACGTCTATGCCGATGTCGCGGAGGATGACGGCAAGTCGCTGTCGACGAGCGTCCTTCCGGATACGAAATGGTATATCCACGGCGACCGCGACCTGCTGATGCAGATGCTCGCCAATCTTGTCGAGAACGCGCTCAGGCATTGCCCGCCGGGCACCGCGATCGGGCTTTCGGTGACCAGGGAAGGTGGCGACGTCCTCATCCATGTCCGCGACAATGGCCCGGGCATTCCGGCCGAGGAGCGTGAAAAGGTGTTCCGGCGGCTCTACCGCCTGGATGCGAGCCGCACGACGCCGGGCAGCGGCCTGGGCCTCAGCCTTGTCAAGGCTGTGGCCGACCTGCATGGCGCCGCAATAACGCTTGAGGATTGCAAACCAGGTCTCGGCGTGATCGTCAGCTTCCCGGCGGTTCGAGTTCCGGAAGCCTGAGGCGGGACCCCGACCCCAACGTCGTCATTCTAGGGCGGAGCAAGGAGCGGAGCGACGCGCGCAGACCCTAGAATCCATGCCGTAACATTAAAACGTTGCGGCGGTTACAGAATATTCTGCACCGTTGCGCTCGCCGGCAGAAGTCACGGCATGGATTCTAGGGTCTACGCGGTACGCTTCGCTTCCCGCTCCGCCCTAGAATGACGACCGCGATGGGCGTTTCGGCCTTACGCGCGGCCACCAATGTTGGCCCATCCTACCGCACGGCGCCCGCCCGGCGGAAATCGGAAGGCGACATGCCGGCGAGCTTGCGGAACGATTTGTTGAAGGCGCTGAGCGAGCCGAAGCCGGAGTCCATCGCGACCTTCAGCACATTGGCGTCCTCATGCATCAGAAGTGCCTGGGCATAGCTCAGCCGCAGGAGACTGACATATTCGTTGAGCGTCATGCCGGTCGATTTCTTGAACAGGCTCATGGCGTATTTGGGATGGATATCGGCGGCGCAAGCGATGTTCACGCAGTCGATATCGTAGAGAAAATTCTCGGCGATGAAATCGCACATGCGCCCGACATTGCGCGAGGACTGCTGGTCGAAGGGGCTGCCCGCGCCATGCCCGGCGGCGGTTCCGGGCACCAGCCGATAGGGCTCGAAACGCACCCGCTCGAGCCGAAGCAGCAGCTCGTTGACGGCATGCTCTGTCCTGGCCGGATCGCCCGAGCGCGCATAATCGTTCCAGCGCTTGAAATTGTCATTGTCGGATTGATCGGTGGCATTCGTCACCAGCGTCGCGCCGGTCATCAGCCGGTGGCGTATGTCGGCCGGCAGATGCAGGCGGAAGAAATGCACCAGCGGCAGATGCGCGCCGGCATAGATGGCATCGTCGGAAAGGTCGTCCATCTGGTGCGGCAGGCCGCCCCAGAACAGGCACATCTCGCCGGCCGACAGCGAAATCTCATGCTCGGCCATGCGGTAATGCACGCGGCCCTGCACGATGAAGTTCACCTCGACCTGGGCGTGCCAGTGCGGCTTCAGCATCACCAACGGGTGGTTGTGGAACATCTGCAGCATCAGCGGCAGGCCTTCGACGCTGCTCGCTCCGGGCTGGTAGAACGGACGCTCGGACATCTTACTTTCCGCCAACTTCTTATTCCCTCTGTCGGGGACAAGCCTTCCGCGCCGCATAATCTAGCCACGCTCACAGCGAGAGAGCAAATGAATTGGGAGGATTTCAATGCGCACTACACTGACCTGCGCGGCGCTTTTGCTTGCCCTGGGTTCAGGCCCGGCGCTGGCGCAGTCCGGCGAGATCACCATCTGGAGCTGGAACATCGCCGCTTCGTCGCTGAAGTCGACGGTCGAGGGCTTCAACAAGAAATATCCCGACATCAAGGTCACGGTTCAGGACCTCGGCAACCAGCCGACCTATGACAAGTCGATCGCCGGCTGCGCCGCCGGCGGCATCGGACTGCCCGATATCGTCACGATCGAGAACGGCGAGGCCGAGAATTACTGGAGCCAGTTCCCGGACTGCTTCGTCGACCTGCACACGCTGGGCTACACCACCGAAGACCAGAAGAAATTCCCCGATTTCAAGCGCACTGAGCTCGAGGTCGGCGACAAGGCCTATGCCATGCCATGGGATTCCGGCCCGGTCGCCGTCTTCTACCGCCGCGACTTCTACGAGAAGGCAGGCGTCGATCCGGCCTCGATCAAGACCTGGGACGATTTCATCGCCGCCGGCAAGAAGATCCAGGCCGCCAATCCCGGCGTGGCGATGACCAATGCCGATTTCAACGGCGACACCGAATTTTTCCGCATGATCTCCAACGAGCAGGGCTGCGCCTATTTCGCCGAGGACGGCCAGTCGATCACCGTGGCCGAACCGAAATGCGTCGACGCCATGACCAAGGTCAAGGAGATGAAGGACGCCGGCATCGTGTCGTCGGCCGACTGGTCGACCAAGATCACCAACAACACCGCCGGCACCGTCGCGACGCAAGTCTATGGCGGCTGGTATGAAGGCACGATCCGCACCGAATCGCCGAAGGAAAGCGGCAAATGGGGCGTCTATCTGATGCCGAGCCTGACCGCCGACGGCCCGCGCGCCGCCAATCTCGGCGGCTCGTCGCTGGCCATCACATCGGCCTCGAAGAACAAGGAGGCGGCCTACGCCTATCTGAAATACACGCTGGAGACCAATGACGGCCAGATCACCATGCTGAAGGATTTCGGCCTGGTCCCGTCGCTGGTCTCTGCGCTCGATGATCCCTACGTCGCGCAAGGTCAGGAATATTGGGGCGGCCAGCCGGTCTGGAAGGATATCCTCTCCACGCTGCCCAAGGTGGTGCCGAGCCGCGGCACCCAGTTCCAGAGCGACGCCGAGATCATCGTCCGCGCCGTGCAGACCAAATATCTGGCCAACGGCTATCCCGACGCCAAGGCCGCGCTCGACGACGCCGCCAAGCAGATCGCCGCCGCCACAGGTTTGCCGGTGAAGTAAGCGCCGCCTTGCCTTCCCCCTTGTGGGGGAAGGTGGATCGGCGCGCAGCGCCGAGACGGATGAGGGGTGTTCCAGGGAATGCCAACGTCTCGCTCCGCTGGAACACCCCTCATCCGGCCGCTGCGCGGCCACCTTCTCCCACAAGGGGAGAAGGGAAAGACAGAGAAAGGAGGAAGCCGATGCGCACCCAGAACGCCACCGCGTACCGCTTCCTCACGCCTTACCTCTTGATCTTCGCCGTCTTCTGGATCTGGCCGATCATTTCCTCGTTCCTGATCTCCTTCCAGGCAACGCGGACCGTGCCATGGCGTTTCGCGCCGGCCTTCAACTGGGGCCGCCTGATCGGCGACCCCGCCTTCTACAACGCGCTGAAGAACACACTGCTGATCCTGGTCATCCAGGTGCCGGTGATGATTGCGCTGGCGATCGTCATGGCGGTGCTTCTGAATTCGCCGCTCTTGAAGGCGCGAGGCCTCTACCGCTTCGCCTTCTTCGCCCCGGTCGTGGTCGGCGAGGTCGCCTATTCGGCCGTCTTTCGCCTGATGTTCAGCCTCGATTTCGGCATCGTCAACAAGCTGCTCAACAGCGTCGGCCTGCCCAAGGTCGATTGGTTCTCCAACGTCACGCCGGCCATGGCGTTAATCATGATCGCGGTGACCTGGCGCTGGGCCGGCTATAACGCCATCATCATCCTCGCCGGCCTGCAGTCCATTCCTGAAGACGTCTATGAGGCCGCGACGCTCGACCGCGTCAGCAAGGTGAAGCAGTTCTTCCACATAACCTTGCCGCTCTTGAAGCCGGTCATCGTCTTCTGCGCTGTGCTGTCGATCATCGGCACCATGCAGCTCTTCACCGAGCCGTTCCTGATCACCGAGCGTGGCGGCCCCGGCGGTGGCACCGAAACGCTTGGGCTGCTGCTCTACCGCCAGGGTTTTCGGTCGCTCAATTTCGGTTACGCCTCGGCCGTCGCCTACACCATGGCGGGCCTCGCCATCGCCATCACTTTGGTGCAGCTCTGGCTGATGAGGGAGCCGAAATGACCTCGCGCTCGCAGGCAAGGCTCGGCCGCAGCATCCTGCTGCATCTCTTCCTGACGCCGCTCGCGCTGATCTGGCTGTTCCCGCTGTGGATGATGGTGGTGTTCTCCACCATGCCCGACAACGGCATCTTCAGCCCCGGCATCGAGCTACTGCCGCATGACGGCTTCATCGACAATTTCAACAATCTGCAGCGCGACACCAATTTCGTCGGCGCCATCGGCATCTCGGTCTCGGTGGCGGTGACCTACACCGTGCTTTCGGTGCTGCTCACCTCGATGGCCGGCTGGGCGCTGGCACGTTACGAGTTCCACGGCAAGGGCGCGGTGGTGGCGATCATCTTCGGCACCATCACGCTTCCCTACGCGGTGGTGCTCATCCCGCAATTCATCATGGTGGCGCGCGACTTCGCTTTGGCCAACACCTGGATCGCGCTGATCGTGCCGCCGCTGTTCAATTCACTCGGCGTGCTCTTCATGCGCCAGGCCTTCTCGATGATGCCGGCCGAACTGTTCGACGCAGCTAGGGTCGAAGGCGTCAAGGAATGGCGCATCTTCCTGTTCGTGGCGCTGCCCTTGGCCCGCCCGATGCTGGCGGCACTGGCGATCATCCTCTTCCTCGCCTCGTGGAACAATTATCTCTGGCCGTTGCTGATCAACAGCCAGCCCGGCGCGATGACCGCGCCGGTGGCGCTCGGCACGCTGATCGGCCTGACCAAGGTTTCCTGGGGCGGCATCATGGCCGGCGCCGTGATGCTGACCGTGCCCATGCTCATCGTCTTCGTGCTGTTGCAGCGTCATTTCATCGCCGGCATCGCCGCCGGCGCGATCAAATAGGAAAGAAGCGCGATGGCCGCCGTCACCCTTACCAATGTCATAAAACGCTTCGGTTCATTCGAGGTCGTCCACGGCGCCAACATCGACATCGCCGACGGCGAGTTCGTCGTCTTCGTCGGCCCCTCCGGCTGCGGCAAGTCCACCTTGCTTCGAATGATCGCCGGGCTGGAGGACATCAGCGGCGGCGACATCGCCATCGGCGGCAAGGTGATGAACGATGTCGAGGCGGCCGACCGCGGCATCGCCATGGTGTTCCAATCCTACGCGCTCTACCCGCATATGACGGTCGGGCAGAACCTTTCCTTCGGGCTGCGCATGAACGGCAATCCGAAGGCCGACACCGAGCGTCGGGTGAAGCGCGCCGCCGAGATCCTGCGCATCGACGAATTGATGCAGCGCCGGCCGAAGCAGCTCTCCGGCGGCCAGCGCCAGCGCGTCGCCATCGGTCGCGCCATCGTGCGCGAGCCGCAGGTCTTCCTCTTCGACGAGCCGCTCTCCAACCTCGACGCGGAGCTCAGGGTGCAGATGCGGGTCGAGATCTCGCGCCTGCACAAGGAGCTCGGCGTCACCATGATCTATGTGACGCACGACCAGACCGAGGCGATGACGCTGGCCGATCGCATCGTCGTGCTGAAGGCCGGCAATGTCGAGCAGATCGGCGCGCCGCTCGACCTCTATGACGATCCAGCCAACCGTTTCGTAGCCGGCTTCATCGGCTCGCCGAAGATGAATTTCCTCAGCGCCAAAGTCGTCGACACGTCAAACAGCGCCGCGATCATCGAGCTCGTCAATCATGGCGGCGCACGATTGCGCAAGCCGCTCCGCGATGCTTTTCCCGCCATCGGCGCCGAAATCGTGCTCGGCGTCAGGCCGGAGCATTTCTTCGAGGCCGGAGAGGGCGATTGCGACATTCCGGTCAAGGCCGACGTCGCCGAGCATCTTGGTTCTGTGAGCTATGTCTACGCCAATGCCGGGCCCGAGGAGCTGATCGTCGAGCGCGAGGCCTCGCGCCAGCGCGCCGGCGGCGATCATTTCACCGTTTCGATCAAGGCCGAGCGTTCGCTGCTTTTCGACAAATCAGGAGCGAGGATTCGCTGACTTTCTTTTCCGCCCGATCCCCAAGGCGTGGCGGCGACCCATGGAGAATTCGACATGACATCTGGAAAAATCCGCTGGGGCATCCTCGGGCCCGGCAGCATCGCCAAGTCTTTTGCCGGCGGCGTGAAGGGATCGCGCACCGGCACGCTTGAGGCGCTCGGCGCCCGCAACCCTGCCAAGCCGGGCCTGGCGCAAGCCTTTCCCGGCGCGCGTATCCTCGACGGCTACGATGCGCTGCTCGCAGACAGCCAGGTCGACGCCGTCTACATTTCGATCCCGCATCCCGGCCACGCCGAATGGGCGATCAAGGCGGCCGAGGCCGGCAAGCATGTCCTGTGTGAAAAGCCGCTGGCGCTCACCGCCTTCGAAGCCGACGCCATGATGCACGCCGCGCGCAAGGCCGGCACCTTCCTCGGCGAAGCCTTCATGTACCGGCTGCACCCGCAGACACGCCAGCTGGTCGAGCTGATCAAGTCGGGCGCCATCGGCGAAGTGCGCATGATCAAGTCGAGTTTTGGTTTCGCCATGCCGGGCTTCATGCCCGAGCACCGGCTCTATGCCAACGACCTCGCCGGCGGCGGCATCCTCGATGTCGGGGGCTATCCTGTCTCGATGGCGCGGCTGATCGCGGGCGCCGCGATCGGCCAGCCTTTCGCCGAGCCCGACAAAGTCGTGGGTACCGCCCATCTCGGCCAGTCCGGCGTCGATGAATGGGCTTCCGCCTTGCTGCACTTTCCCGGCGGCATCGTCGCCGAAATCTCCTGCAGCATCTCGCTCGACCAGGACAATGTGCTGCGCATTTTCGGCACCAAGGGCCGGATCGAGGTGCCCGATTTCTGGTTCGCCGGTGGCAACCGCGATGTCGGACCGGGCCGGATCGAGGTGAACCGGTCCGGGGCAGCTCGCGAGGTGATCAGCCTCAACGAGACCCGTCACCTCTATTCCTTCGAGGTCGATGCCGCGGGCGAAGCAATCCAGGCAGGCAGGCAGGAATTCGCCTGGCCGGGCATGTCCTGGGCCGACAGCCTCGGCACGCTGCGCGTGCTCGACAGATGGCGGCAGGCCGTCGGGCTGGAATATGAGATCGAAAAGCCGGCTAAACGAGTCAACACGCTCTCCGGCCGGCCGCTGCGTGCCGACGGCACGGCCATTGGCAAGCGCGTCCTTCCCGGCCTGCCGAAACCGGTCTCGCTGCTGGCGCTCGGCTTCGAGGATTTTCGCACCTTTTCCTCCGGTTCGATCCTGCTCGACGCTTTTTCCGAGGTCGGCGGCAATCTGTTCGACACCGGCTATGTCTATGGCGCCGGCTACACCGAGACGCTGCTCGGGCAATGGCTCACAAATCGCGGCGTGCGCGAGCAGTCGGTCATCATCGCCAAGGGCGCGCATTCGCCGCTCTGTTACCCCGATGTGATCGCAAGACAGCTGGCGCAGTCGCTCGACCGGCTGCAGACCGATCATGTCGACATCTATTTCATGCATCGCGACAATCCGGACGTGCCGGTCGGCGAGTTCGTCGACGCCATGGACGCGGAGGCCAGGGCCGGCCGCATCCGCGGCCTGTTCGGCGGCTCCAACTGGACGATGGAGCGCATGGACGAAGCGATTGCCTATGCCGAGAAGAACGGCAGGCAGAAGCCCGGCGCGCTCTCCAACAATTTCTCGCTGGCCGAAATGCTGGAGCCGATCTGGGCCGGCTGCGTCACCTCCTCGACCGATGCCTGGAAGGCCTGGCTGGCGGCGCGCCAGATGCCGAACTTCGCCTGGTCGAGCCAGGGCCGCGGCTTCTTCACCGACCGCGCCGGCCGCGACCGGACTGACAATGAGGAGCTGGTGCGGGTCTGGTACTCGGAAAGGAATTTCGCCCGCCGCGACCGGGCGATCGAGCTGGCCCGAAAACTCGGCAAGAGCCCGATCCATGTCGCGCTGGCTTATGTGCTGGCGCAGCCCTTCCCGTCGGTACCGCTGATCGGCCCGCGCACGCTGGACGAGCTGGAGGACAGCCTCAAGGCGCTCGATATCAAGCTGACGCCGGAGGATGTGGCGTGGCTGGACGAGGGTGCGGAACGGAGGAGGGGGTGACGCGCGTAATCTCCCCCCTCGAGGGGGAGATGGCCGGCAGGCCAGAGGAGGTCGGTCCGACCGGGCTGGACCTCTTTGCGGAGGGCGAGGGAGGTTGGCTCCCCACGCGAAGCGACCCCCTCTGTCGCCTTCGGCGACATCTCCCCCTCAAGGGGGGAGATTTGGCTCTCACCGATCAACCCGCGTCGACAAGATAATCGACGACGACGTCCGCTCCACCCCGTCCATCGCCCCGATGCGGTCGAGCAGCGCGTCGAGGTCGCGGATCGACGGCGCGTCGACGATAACGATCATGTCGAAATTGCCGCTGACCGAATGCACTGTCCGCACTGGCGCCATTGCCTCCAGGCTCCGCACCACCTTGTCGGCGAGTTTCGGCGTGACGGTAAGCAGCACATGCGCCTTGACCAGCCCCTGCTCGTAATCGGGCGACAGCCGCACCCCATAGCCGGCGATAATGCCGCGCTGCTCCAGCCGCTCGATGCGGCTCTGCACCGTGGTGCGCGAAAGCCCGAGCTGGCGCGCCAGCTCGGCGGTCGAGGCCCGAGCGTTGGCGCGCAGCAAAGTGAGCAGGGCCTGTTCGGCTTGAGTGAGCATTTCGTCGAAGCCTTTCGGCAAACTGGATAAAGTTCAGCTTTATATTGCCAGATTCCACGCTTCCTTTCGACAGGCAAGCTGCGATGATTCCTGCAACTCGAAATTTGGCAGGGGAATTGATCATGAAGAACATCGTTGTCGTCGGCGCCGGCAAGATCGGCTCGACCATCGCGGAAATGCTGAGCGCCACGGGCGACTACCGCGTTACGTTGGTCGACCGCTCAGCCGCCCAGCTTGCCGCCGCCGAGCTGCCGGCCGGCGTCGCGACGCAGGAACTCGACATCGCCGCCACGGGCGAACTGGAAAAGATCCTTGCCGGCAAGTTCGCCGTGCTGAGCGCCGCGCCCTTCCACCTCACCACCCGCATCGCCGAGGCGGCGGCCACCACCAGCGTGCATTATCTCGACCTCACCGAGGACGTCGTCTCGACCCGCCGGGTCAAGGAGCTGGCGCGCGGGGCGAAAAACGCCTTCATCCCGCAATGCGGCCTGGCGCCGGGCTTCATCTCGATCGTCGCCAACGACCTCGCCAGCCGCTTCGACACGCTGGAAAGCGTGCGCATGCGCGTCGGCGCGCTGCCGCAATATCCGTCCAACGCGCTGAACTACAACCTCACCTGGAGCACCGACGGCGTCATCAACGAATATTGCGAGCCCTGCGAGGCGATCGTCGAAGGCGAGCTGATCGAAGTGCCCCCGCTGGAGGAGCGCGAGGAATTCTCGCTCGACGGCGTCACCTATGAGGCCTTCAACACCTCCGGCGGGCTCGGCACTTTGGCCGAGACGCTGAAGGGCAAGGTGCGCACGCTGAACTACCGCACCATCCGCTATCCCGGCCACGCCGCGATTATGAAGGCGCTGCTCAACGACCTCGGACTGCGCCACCGCCGCGACGTGCTGAAGGACATCTTTGAGAGCGCTCTGCCGGCGACGCTGCAGGACGTGGTCATCGTCTTCGTCACCGTCTCGGGCCGCCGTAACGGTCGCCTGCTGCAGGAGACCTACGCCAACAAGATCTATTCGCATCGCGTCGGCAACATCGTGCGCAGCGCCATCCAGATCACCACCGCATCGGGCATCTGCGCCGTGCTTGACATGCTGGCCGACGGCTCGCTGCCGGCCAAGGGCTTCGTGCGCCAGGAAGACATCGCCCTCGACGCCTTCCTCGCCAACCGCTTCGGCCGCGCTTACGCGCAGCACGAGATGGTAAGCCGGCTGGCGGGGTGAGCTGGCTAATCTCCCCCCTTGAGGGGGAGATGTCGCCGAAGGCGACAGAGGGGGTCCTTGCGCGTGGAGCGCCAACCCTCCATTTGTCGCAAGGGAAGTCGCATCCAGTCGCACCGACCCCCTTTGGCCTGCCGGCCATCTCCCCCTCAAGGGGGGAGATCACTTGCCTTATATATGCAGTGCATGCCCCAGCGCCTTCAGCGCCGCTTCCTGAAAACCTTCGCCTTGCGTCGGATGCGCGTGGATCGTGCCGGCGATATCCTCCAGCCGCGCCCCCATCTCCAGCGCCAGGCCGAATGCCGCGGACAGTTCCGACACGCCTTGCCCGACCGCCTGGATGCCGAGCACCAGATGATTGTCCGCGCGAGCAACCACGCGGACAAACCCGTCCTCGCCCTGCCTGGTCATCGCCCGGCCGTTGGCGGCGAAGGGGAACTGGCCGATCTTGATCTCGCCGGCGAATGCTTTCGCCTCTTCCGGCGTGAGACCCGCGGTGACCAGCTCCGGGTCGGTGAAGCAGATCGCCGGTATCGCGCGCTTGTCCCAGCTTCTTTTGTGGCCGGCGACGATCTCGGCCACCATCTCGCCCTGCGCCATGGCGCGATGCGCCAGCATCGGCTCGCCGGTGACGTCGCCGATGGCAAAGATGCCGCGCATCGAGCTGCGGCACTGGTCGTCGATGCGGATGAATTTTCCCGCTTTGTCGAGGTCGATCTGGTCCAGCCCCCATTCCTCGGTGAGCGGCTTGCGGCCAACCGTGACCAGGATCTTGTCGGCGGCGATCTTGGCGTTCTTGCCGTCTGATGTCTCGACCAGCAGCGCGTCGCCCTTGGTCGACAATCCCTTCGCCTTGGCCCCTGTCATCACTTCGACGCCAAGCTCGCCAAGCCGCTTCAGCACGGGCCGAGTCAGCTCGGCATCATATTGCGCCAGCACGCGCGGCAACGCTTCGACCACAGTGACCTTGGCGCCCATCTTGGCGAAGGCCATGCCGAGCTCGAGACCGATATAGCCGCCGCCGACGACCGCGAGCTTCTTCGGCACCTCGCCGAGCGCCAGCGCCTCGGTGGACGAGATGACCGGACCGCCGAACGGCAGGAACGGCAATTCGACCGGCGCCGATCCCGTGGCGATCACGACGGCTTCGGCGCGGATGACCTGTGTGCCGGTCTCGGTTTCGACCTCGACGGTCTTGCCGTCGCGGAACGTCGCCCAGCCCTGCACCGTCTTCACTCTGGCCTTCTTCAGCAGCCCGGCCACGCCGCTGTTGAGCCGGCTAACGATGCCGTCCTTCCAGGCGACGGTTCTTGCGAGGTCCAGCGTCGGCGCGGCGACCTTGATGCCGAGCGGATCCTTGCCGGAGGCCATATGCCCTATCTTCTCGAGCTCCTCCGCCGCATGGATCAGCGCCTTGGACGGGATGCAGCCGACATTGAGGCAGGTGCCGCCCGGCTTCGCAACTTCGACAATGACCGTATCGACACCGAGCTGCCCGGCGCGGATGGCGCAGACATAACCGCCCGGGCCGGCGCCGATGACCAGCAGCTTGCAGGAGATTTCTTTCATATCGACTGCCCTCTCGGCGATGGCCGGTACGCGCCTTCCCTTCCCCCCTTGTGGGGGAAGGTGGATCGGCGCGATAGCGCCGAGACGGATGAGGGGTGTTCCAGGGAATGCCAAAGTCTCACTCCGCTGGAGCACCCCCCATCCGTCGCCTGCGGCGACACCTTCTCCCACAAGGGGAGAAGGTGGAGCGCGCATCCCGGCGCCGCGACGTTCAAGCCCAACATCCACCCCTCAATCCACAAAAATCAGCGCCGGCGTTTCCAGCAGCGCCTTGATGCGCTGGACGAAGACCGCGGCATCCCAGCCGTCGATGACGCGATGGTCGAAGCTGGACGACAGGTTCATCATCTTGCGCGGGATGAACTGGGTGCCGTCCCAGACCGGCCGCACCATGATCTTGTTGACGCCGACGATCGCCACTTCCGGATAGTTGATGACCGGCGTCGTCGCAACGCCGCCCATGGCGCCGAGCGAGGTGATGGTGATGGTCGAGCCGGACAGCTCCTCGCGGCTCGCCGTGCCGGCCTTGGCCGCATCGGCCAGCCGGTTGACTTCCACAGCACTATCCCAGAGGTCGCGCGCCTCGGCATGTTTTACCACCGGCACCACCAGCCCGTTGGGCGTCTGCGCGGCGATGCCGATATGGATGCCTTCGTGCTGGTGGATGATGCCGGCATCGTCGTCGAACAGCGCGTTAAGGTTGGGCTGCTCGCCGATCGCCTTGACCATCGCCCGCATCAGGAACGGCAGCAGCGTCAGCTTGGGGCGATCGGCACGCTTCTCCTTATTCAGCGTCGCGCGCAATTCCTCCAAGGCCGTCACGTCGATCTCTTCGACATAGGTGATATGAGGGATGCGCGATTTCGCCAGCGACATCTTTTCGGCGATCTTGCGCCTGAGCCCGACGACCTTGATGTCCTCGACGCCGTCCTTCCGGGCAAGCCCGGTGGCGCGGGCGACCTGCGGGCCGCGCGCGACGAACGCATCGATGTCTTCATGGTTGATGCGCCCGGCCGGACCGCTGCCCGGAACCTGGCGCAGATCGATGCCGGCTTCCTTCGCCCGCAGGCGGACGGCCGGCGAGGCCAGCGGCTTCTCGCCCTCCGCGCGCGGCACCCCGGAAATGGAGGCAGGGCGCGCGGCCTTCGGCGCGGCGGCTGGCGAAACCTTGGCCTGCGGATCGGCTGGCTTCGGTGCGGGCTTTGGAGTGCTCGGCTGAGGTTCCGCTTTTGGCTCGGCCGACTTGGCGGGAGCCGAGGCCTCCGGCGCGTCGCCGCGACCGATTTCCGCCTTTACATTGCCTTCGCCGGCCACCTTCAGCCGCACGATCGGCGAGCCGATCGCCACCGTGTCGCCGATCTCGGCGCCGAGCCAGAGAATCTCGCCGTCGACCGGCGACGGGATCTCGACGGTCGCCTTGTCGGTCATGACGGCGGCGAGAACCGCGTCCTCGCGCACGAGATCGCCGACCTTGACATGCCACTCGACAAGCTCGGCCTCGGCGACGCCTTCGCCGACATCGGGAAGCTTGATGACGTGTTCGCCCATCTCAGGCCTCCCCCTAGGCTTCCAACGTTTCAAGCAAGACACGGCCGACCCGCGCCGGGCCGGGGAAATAGTCCCATTCCTGCGCGTGCGGATAGGGCGTGTCCCAGCCGGCGACCCGCGCCACCGGCGCTTCCAGGTGATAGAAGCAGTTCTCCTGTACCAGCGAGACCAGCTCGGCGCCGAAGCCGGAAGTCAGCGTCGCTTCATGCACGACGACGCAGCGTCCGGTCTTCTTCACCGAGGCGACGATCGTGTCGAGGTCGAGCGGCAGCAGCGTCCTCAGGTCGATCACCTCGGCGTCGATGCCGGTCTCCTCGGCCGCAGCCTGCGCGACATAGACCATCGTGCCATAAGCGAGCACGGTGACGGCCGAACCCTGGCGGCGGATCGCCGCCTTGCCGAGCGGGATCGTGTAATGGCCGTCGGCGACCTCGCCGAGCTCATGCTTCGACCAGGGCGTCACGGGCTTGTCGTGGTGACCGTCGAACGGGCCGTTATAGAGCCGCTTCGGCTCAAGGAAGATCACCGGATCCGGATCCTCGATCGCCGCGATCAGCAAGCCCTTGGCGTCGTGCGGATTGGACGGCACGATCACCTTCAGGCCGGAGACATGGGTGAACAGCGCTTCCGGGCTCTGGCTGTGCGTCTGGCCGCCAAAGATGCCGCCGCCGGTCGGCATGCGCACCACGATCGGGCAGGTGAAATCGCCGTTCGAGCGGTAACGCAGCCGCGCCGCCTCCGAGACGATCTGGTCATAGGCCGGATAAACATAGTCGGCAAACTGCACCTCGACGCACGGCTTCAACCCGTAGGCGGCCATGCCGATGGCCGAACCGACGATGCCGGATTCGCTGATCGGCGCGTCGAAGCAGCGGCTCTTGCCGTATTTGGCCTGCAGACCTTGCGTGGCGCGGAAGACGCCGCCGAAGAAGCCGACATCCTCGCCATAGACGATGACTTTATTGTCGCGGCCCATCGACACGTCCATGGCGTCGCGGATGGCCTCGATCATGGTACGCCTGGGCATGGTCAGACCCCTGCCTGCTGGCGCTGGCGCCTGAGATGCGGCGGCATCTCGGCATAGACGCCCTCGAACATGTCGCGGGTCGACGGCTTGCCGCCGGCATGCAGCGTGCCGTGGCCCTCGGCCTCCTTCTGCGCCGCGATCACCGTTTCGAGGATCTCGGCCTCCGCCTGGGTGTGGCGATCCTCGGACCAGACGCCCTTCTGGATGAGGTGGTTCTTCAGCCGGATAACCGGATCGCCGAGCGGCCAGGCGTCGGACTCCGCCTTCGGCCGGTAGGCCGACGGATCGTCGGACGTCGAATGCGCACCGACGCGGTAGGTGACATATTCGACCAGCGTCGGCCCGAGATTGGCGCGCGCCCGCTCGACCGCCCATTTCGCCACGGCGTGCACCGCGAGGTAGTCGTTGCCGTCGACGCGCAGCGAAGGAATGCCGAAACCGAGGCCGCGCGCGGCAAACGTGCCGGAGCCGCCGCGCGCTATGCCCTGGAAGGTCGAGATCGCCCACTGGTTGTTGACGACGTTGAGCACGACAGGAGCCTTGTAGGTCGAGGCGAAAACCAGCGCCGCATGGAAATCGGACTCGGCCGTCGAGCCGTCGCCGATCCAGGCTGCGGCAATGCGCGAATCGTTGGAGATCGCCGAGGCCATCGCCCAGCCGACCGCCTGGATATATTGCGTCGCCAGATTGCCGGAGATCGAGAAGAAGCCGTGCTCCTTCGAGGAGTACATGACCGGCAGCTGCCGGCCCTTCAGCGGATCGGCCTCGTTGGAATAGATCTGGTTCATCATCGAGACCATCGGATAGCCGTCGGCGATGAGAAGACCTGCTTGTCGATAAGTCGGGAAATTCATGTCGCCCGGCTGAAGCGCCTTGCGGAAAGCGCAGCTCACCGCCTCTTCGCCGAGATGCTGCATGTAGAACGAGGTCTTGCCCTGGCGCTGCGCCATCTGCATGCGCGCGTCGAAGGTCCGAAGCGTCATCATGTGGCGCAGGCCTTCGAGCAGCTCCTGATCGCTAAGCAGCCCCGCCCATGGCCCGACGGCCTCGCCGGCGCGGTTCAGCACGCGGATGATGGAGAAGGCCATGTCGCGGATGGTGCGCGGATCGACGTCGATCTCGGGACGCGGCACCGAGCCGGCCTTGGGAATGGTCACATTCGAGAAGTCGGGCGTGCCGCCGGGCCGCACCTCCGGCTCGGGCACATGAAAGCGCAACATTCCAGCATCGGCCATGAGCTCACATCCTCCAATGTTGCCGGTGCGATCTTTGCACATCCGCGCCGCCAGACCAGTGCCAATTCGCCGGGTCTGGGCACGGCCGTCCTCCCCGGCGCCGGCCTCGGCAAGCCAATGCGCCGCGCAGGCTCAAGATGCAGATATGGCGACGAAATTTCTTGTCGATGTTTTCGCGCCGCGCGCAATTTGGCGGAAGTTTGCGAGGCGATTGTCGTTAGAAAATGCAATTGGAGGCCGGGGCCGGGCGTGACCTCCCCCTTCTCCCCCTTGTGGGAGAAGGTGGATCGGCGCGCAGCGCAGAGACGGATGAGGGGTGTTCAAGCGGAGTGAGACGCTGGCGTTCCCTGGAGCACCCCTCATCCGGCCGCTGCGCGGCCACCTTCTCCCACAAGGGGAGAAGGAGGAGACGCTGGCGCCGCTTCTCCGTTCACTCCCGCCCCGCCTCATGCTAACTCACGCCGCATGGCACAGAAGAAAGGATACGAGGTCGATTCGTGGCTGGCGAGGCCCGACCCCTCCATGGGAATCGTCTTGCTCTACGGTCCCGATCGCGGCCTCGTCGCCGAGCGTGCAAAGGCCTTCGCCGCGAAAACCGGCCTGCCGCTCGACGATCCCTTCTCGGTGGTGAAGCTCGACGGCGCGGAGGTCGACCGCGATGAGGGTCGGCTGCTCGACGAGGCCCGGACCGTGCCGATGTTTTCCGACCGGCGGCTGCTTTGGGTGCGCAACGCCAGCGGCCAGAAGGCGCTGGCCGACGACATCAAGGCGCTGACAACCGAGCCCGCGCGCGACGCCGTCATTCTGATCGAAGCCGGCGACCTGAAGAAGGGCACCGGGCTCAGGGCCATCGTCGAGGCCGCCGGCAACGCCATCGCTCTGCCCTGCTATGCCGACGAAGCCCGCGACCTGGATTCGGTGATCGACGACGAATTGCGCAAGGCCGGCATGTCGATGACCCTGGACGCCCGCCAGGCGCTGCGACGCAATCTCGGCGGCGACCGCCTCGCCTCGCGTGGCGAGATCGAGAAGCTGGTTCTTTACGCGCATGGCCGCAGGGAGATCGGCATCGAGGACATCAACGCGCTGTCAGGCGATGTCTCCGGCTCCTCTTTCGACGCGGCGGTCGACGCCATGCTGGACGGCAAGGTCGGCGATTTCGACATCGCCTTCACCCGTCATTGCCAGTCGGGCGGCCATCCGTTCCTGGTGCTGTCCTCCGCGATGCGGCAATTGCAGGCGATCCAGGTGATGCGCGGCCAGATGGAATCCGGCGGCCGCAATGCCGCCTCGGTCGTTGCCGGCGCGCGCCCGCCCGTCTTCTTCTCTCGCCGCAAGCTGGTGGAAAAGGCACTCGAACGCTGGAATGTCGAGGCGCTCGGCCGCGCGCTTAGCCGGCTGCAGACGGCGGTGCTGCAGACCCGCAAACGGCCCGACCTGTCGGAAGCGCTGGCCAGGCAGGCGCTGCTCGGAATCGCCATCGAAAGCGCGAGATTGGGGCAGCGCGGCTGATCTCCCTTCTGTAGGCAGGGCATCGCATAGGGCGCTCCCCTCTCCGCCTCGGCGCTGTGCGCCGAGCCACCTCTCCCCGCCTCTGGCGGGGGCGAGGAACCCAGGCTTGCAAAGGCCGCGTCCTCGGCGATTAGCGTTTCCTCGCTCCCACAAAGTGGGGGAGAGGGCGTAGCGGACGGTGAGGGGGCAGCGCTGCCTTATCTGGGTTTGCCTTGCCCACAAGGGAGGAGATCGGCCGCCACCGCCGTTTCGCCAATGATCCGGAAAATAAACGGGCCGGCACATCGCGAGCCCTTCATGTTTATCACCGATATATCAGGCGTATCCAGGCTTAAGCCAAAACCTCAGCTACCGCCGAAAACCGCGGCGCCGCAGCCGTCTACCGCTCGTCCTTCAGCCGTCGGCAGAGCTCGTCGAGCTGCTCCAGCGAGCGGTAATCGACGCGCAGCGTGCCGCCCTTGCCCTTGTGCTCGATGCTGACGATCATGCCGATCGTATCGGTCATCAGCTTCTCGAGCGCCAGCGTGTCGGGATCCTTTTCGGGCGCGCTTGTCGCGGACTTCACCTTGGCCGGCGTCGGACCGGCGGGCGTCTGCGCCAGCGCTTCGGCCTGGCGCACGGAAAGCCCCTCCTTGACGATGCGCTTGGCAAGCCCGGCCGGGTCCTCGGCGGTCACCAGCGTACGGGCATGGCCGGCGGACAGATCGCCGTCGACCAGCATCGAATGGATGACGGGGGGCAGCTTCAAAAGCCTGAGCGTGTTGGCGACATGGCTGCGGCTCTTGCCGATCACCTGGCCGAGATCGGCCTGGGTATAGCCATGCTCGTCGATGAGCTGCTGATAGCCTTGCGCCTCCTCGACCGGATTGAGGTCGGCGCGCTGCACGTTTTCGATGATTGCCAATTCCAGCGCCGTGCGGTCGTTGACGTCGCGCACGATGATCGGGATTTCGGTAAGCCCCGCGCGCTGCGCCGCCCGCCAGCGCCGCTCGCCGGCGATGATCTCGTAGCGGCCGGTCTGCGAGGGCGAGGGGCGCGCCACCACCGGCTGGACCACGCCATGCTCGCGGATCGACTGAGCAAGGTCAGTCAGCTCGGCATCGCCGAAATGCCGGCGCGGGTTCTTCGGGTTGGGGCTGACGAACTCGATCGGCACCTTGCCGTCAGCCGCCACGACCGCGCTCGGCTTTTCCGGCGCCGCCGGGCGGTCGATTTCGCCGATCAGCGCCGCTAGGCCACGGCCCAGTCTTTTTCTCGATTGGTCTTCGCTCATTATAATGTCCAGATCGTTTCGGAATCGAATCGGCTGATTAACTACGGCTGCCAGGCGGCTCGGCTCAGGCGGCGCGCAGCTTGCGCTCGCGGCGGATCACCTCGGAGGCGAGCTGCAGATAGGCCTGGCTGCCGGAGCATTTCAGGTCATAGAGGATCGCCGGCTTGCCGTAGGACGGCGCTTCGGAAACCCGCACGTTGCGCGGGATGATCGTCTCATAGACCTTGTCGCCCATATGGGTGCGCACATCCTGCACCACCTGGTTGGCGAGGTTGTTGCGCCCGTCATACATGGTGAGCACGATCCCCTGGATGGTCAGATCCGGATTGATCGTGCCGCGCACCTGCTCGACCGTTTCCAGCAACTGGCTGAGACCCTCCAGCGCGAAGAACTCGCATTGCAGCGGCACGAGAACAGAGTCGGCCGCCGCCATCGAATTCAAAGTCAAAAGATTGAGCGAGGGCGGGCAGTCGATCAGCACATAGCCGAACGGCGCCGACCGCTCTGCCGCGGCGCGCAGGGCATTGCGCAGCCTGAGCACGCGGTCGGGCGCCGAGGCGATCTCCATCTCGATGCCGAGCAGGTCAAGCGTCGAGGGCACAATGGATAGGCCCGGCACCGCCGTCGGCACGGCTGCCGCTTCCAGCTCGAGCTCGCCGGTCAGCACATCATAGGACGACACGGTCCGGTCCTTGCGGTCGATGCCGAGCCCGGTGCTGGCATTGCCCTGCGGGTCGAGATCGACGATCAGCACGCGTTCGCCGATCGCGGCCAGCGCCGTCGCCAGATTGATGGCCGTCGTCGTCTTGCCGACGCCGCCCTTCTGGTTGGCGACGGTGATGATACGCGGTGCTGTGCTCATGGGCCTATGCCAGTAATTCATTGCTGTTTCGCCGGACGCAAGTCGCTGATTTCGAGGACGACGCCATGGGGGTCGGTCATGCTCGAATGTTCTACCAGATCGAAGCCCCAGCGGTGAGTGCTTTCTTCCACTTCGGCCCGGTAATCCCGGCCTTTATGGAAAAGCGCGCGCGCCCCTTTGGTCAGCCAGGGCGCAGCCAGATCGAGCAGGTCCGGGAGCGCGGCGAGCGCCCGCGCCGTGACGATTTCCGGCGCGGAAACAAGCGGATAGCTGTCGTCGATGCGCTTCGCCAGGACCCGCGCCGGCAAATCGAATTGGCCCACGACAGACTGCAGGAACGACGCTTTCTTGCGGTTGCTCTCGACCAGATCGATCGATGCGCCGGGACGTTCTTTGAGCAGGAAGCCGAGCACCAATCCGGGAAACCCACCGCCCGAGCCGAGATCGACCCAGCGCGTTGCGGCGGGCGCGATTCGCGCAAGCTGGGCACTGTCCAGGATATGCCGCTGCCAGACATCGTCCAGCGTCGATGATGCCGCCAGATTGATGCTGCGGTTCCATTTCAGGAACAGCTGTTCGAAAGCCCCAAGCCGCTCGAATGTTTCACGTGAAACCGGACCCGCTGCCTTCTGCAGGTCCGCCCAGGCGTCCGCGCTCACGCCACGGACCTTCGCGCGCCAAGCTCGGCATAGCGGACATGCGCGACAATGATGGCAAGCGCCGCCGGCGTCATGCCTTCCATCCGTTGCGCGTCGGCAATCGAACGCGGCTGGCGCGTCTTCATCTTCTGCTTCAGCTCGTTCGACAGGCCCGGCACATCCGAGAAGTCGATCCCCTCCGGGATGAGCCGCGATTCCTCATGCCTGATCTGTGCCACATCCGCCTGCTGGCGATCGAGGTAAACCGAATATTTCGCTTCCGTTTCAAGCCGCTCGGCGGTCTTGGCGTCAAGCGCGGCAAAGCGCGGTTCGACGCGGGCCAGCCACGCCATGTCGACGCCCGGATGCGCCAAGAGGTCGTAAGCCGAGCGGCGCACGCCGTCTTTGTTGATCTCCAGCCCCAGCCGCGCCGCCTCGTTCGGCGTCCAGGCCACCGACTTTGCCAAGATACGAGCCTCATCGAGCTCCCGGACCATCCCGCCGAAGCGCTGCAGCCGCTCAGACGACGCGATGCCGAGCTTCTCGGCCAGCGGCGTCAGCCGCTCGTCTGCATTGTCGGCGCGCAGCGAAAGCCGGAACTCGGCGCGCGATGTGAACATCCGATAGGGCTCTGCGATGCCGCGACTGGTGAGGTCATCGACCATCACGCCGATATAGGCTTCGGTCCGGCTGAGCACGAATTCGTCACTGCCGGCCGCCTTGCGCGCCGCGTTGATGCCGGCAAGCAGGCCTTGCGCGCCGGCCTCTTCGTAACCGGTGGTGCCGTTGATTTGCCCGGCGAGGAACAAGCCTACGATCCGCTTGGTCTCTAGCGTCGTCTTCAGCTCGCGCGGATCGACATGGTCGTATTCGATCGCATAACCCGGCTGCAGCATCGTCGCCTTCTCCAGCCCGGGAATTGTCTTCAGGATCTCGAGCTGAACGTCCTCCGGCAGCGAGGTCGAGATGCCGTTCGGATAGACCGTGTCGTCATCGAGCCCTTCCGGCTCCAGGAAAATCTGATGGCCCTCGCGGTCACCGAACTTGACGATCTTGTCCTCGATCGATGGGCAATAGCGCGGGCCGACGCCTTCGATCGAGCCGGAATACATGGCCGAGCGGCCAAGATTGGCGCGGATCAGTTCATGCGTTGCCGGCATGGTGCGGGTGATCCCGCAATGGATCTGCGGGTTGGCGATAGCGTCCGTCATCAGCGAGAACGGCACCGGATCTTCGTCTGCGGCCTGGCTTTCCAGCGAGGCCCAGTCGATTGTGCGGCCGTCGAGGCGAGCGGGCGTTCCGGTCTTCAGGCGCCCGAGCTTGAAACCCGCGCGCGCCATCGTCGCCGACAGGCCGTGGCTCGCCTGCTCGTTCATGCGGCCGGCGACGATCTTCTTCTCGCCGATATGAATCAGGCCGCGCAGAAAGGTGCCGGTGGTCAGCACCACGGCGCCGCAAGCCAACCGGCGGTCACCGGAAATCTGAACGGCAGCGATTCGACCGTCCATGATTTCGAAGTCGAGAGCCTCGCCTTCGATCACGTCGAGATTGTTCTGCTGCCGAATCGCTTCCTGTATGGCGAGCCGATAGAGCTTGCGGTCGGCCTGGGTGCGCGGCCCGCGCACGGCCGGCCCCTTGCGGCGATTGAGCAGGCGGAACTGGATGCCGGCGGCATCGGCGATGCGGCCCATCAGTCCGTCCATGGCATCGATCTCGCGCACGAGATGGCCCTTGCCGAGACCGCCGATCGCCGGATTGCAGGACATGACGCCAATCGTGTCGAAGCGAAGCGTCACCAGCGCGGTCCTGGCGCCGGCGCGCGCGGCAGCACTCGCCGCCTCGCATCCGGCATGGCCGCCGCCCACCACCACCACATCATAGTGATCGGTCATTTCCCAAGAATCCGCTTTCTGAGATGGATTGACACATGTCCCTGCCACCTCGCGCTGTCAAGGACGAAGACCGGACTCGTTTCACGTGAAACATCGATCCGGCCCAATTGCGTAGTGTTTCACGTGAGTCACTGCCGGACAGAGGCCGCTCCGTGTTTCACGTGAATCATTTACCAATGCAGAACTGCGAGAAGATGACGTCGAGCAGATCCTCGACGTCGACCGCGCCCACGATCCGCCCGAGACGCTCGGCCGCCAACCGCAATTCCTCGGCGCGCAGCTCCTGGCGGTGCCCTGACAGCGCCGCCCTCAGGAAATCCATTGCCTCCCTGAGCAGCTCGACGTGGCGCATTCTGGATGGCAGGACGTCACCCGCCTCGCGAACCGCGGCTGCGGCGCGGCTTCCGATCTCATCGAGAAGGCGCCCCAGTCCGCTACCGTCCCTGGAAGAAATCACCAGGTCGTAGGCACCGGGGCCGATATCGGCGATGTCCGACTTCGTGCCGATTCTCAGCAACGGAGCCCCAGCCGGGACTTCCCCGACAGGCGCCGGATTGGCCATATCCTCCAACAGCAGAACAAGATCCGCCACATCAGCTTTGGCCCGCGCTCGTTCGATGCCGATCGCTTCCACCTTGCCCACGGCGTCGCGCAGCCCGGCGGTATCGACAAGCCGCACCTTTAGCCCGTTGAGGTCCATGACGACCTCGAGCAGATCGCGGGTCGTGCCCGGTTCATCGGTGACGATTGCCGCCTCGCGCCGCGCCAAGGCGTTGAACAGACTGGACTTGCCGGCATTCGGCGCGCCGAGGATCACGACCTCAAAACCGTCACGGATGATCTCCGCTGCCTTGAACCCCTCGACGTGCCGTTCGATCTCGCCGATCATGGCGGTCACGTCCGACCAGACCGCCTCCGAAACGGAGCCAGGCACATCCTCCTCGTCGGCGAAGTCGATCTCCGCCTCGATCATCGCCCGGGCATGGATCAGCCGGCGCCGCCAGCTCGAATAGAGTTCGCTCTGCGCGCCTTCCGCATTGCTGAGGGCGAACCGGCGCTGCGCCTCGGTTTCTGCATTGACCAAGTCGGCCAAGGCCTCCGTCTCGACCAGATCCAACCTGCCGTTCAGAAAGGCGCGCCTGGTGAACTCCCCGGGTTCGGCATGCCTGACGCCTTCGAAGCCGGTGATCGTCTCCAGCATCTTGGCCGCGACCGCGCGGCTGCCATGCACCTGGAACTCGGCGACGTCCTCGCCGGTGAAGCTGCCAGGGCCCGGAAAGAACAGCACGAGCCCGTGGTCGATCGGCGAACCATCCGCCGCCCTGATCGTCCGTAAGTTGGTAAACCGATCCTTAACCGGCCCGGCGATCGTTTCGACCACGAATCGAGTCTTTGGCCCGGAAATGCGGATAACCGCGATGCCCGCGGGCAGGCGGCCGCTGGACAGCGCGACGATTGAATCCTTCGAAGCCATTGGCGAAACCATTTGCCGGACCTGCCGAACCGCCTAGATTAAAGATGGAGCACGACCGAAAACCGCTTCACACTTTTCGGCATCATGCCCTTGCCTTGCAACCCAACTCGAGCCCGCCCATCGTGACCTTGCCCGCGCGAAACCTGCTTGCCGAAGAAGCCAGCCCCTATCTGCGGCAGCACAGCGACAACCCTGTCCATTGGCGCGGCTGGTCGCCGGCCGCCCTTGCCGAAGCCACGGAACTGGGCCGGCCAATCCTGCTCTCCATCGGCTACGCCGCCTGCCACTGGTGCCATGTCATGGCGCATGAAAGCTTCGAAAACGACGCCGTCGCGGCCGTCATGAACCGGCTCTACGTGAATATCAAGGTCGATCGCGAGGAGCGGCCGGACATCGACCAGATCTACATGGCTGCTCTCCATGCCATGGGCGAGCAGGGCGGCTGGCCGCTCACCATGTTCCTGACGCCCGACGGCAAGCCCTTCTGGGGCGGCACCTATTTTCCTCGAGAGGCGCGTTACGGGCGGCCGGGCTTCATCCAGGTGCTGGAAGCGGTCGACAAGGCTTGGCGGGAAAAGCAGCAGAGCCTCGCCGAAAGCGCCGACGGGCTGACCGCTCATGTCGAATCCCGGCTTGCCGGAACCAAGGGCAAGGCGGTGCTCGACCGCGATGCGCTCAGCGATCTCGCGGGGCGCATCGGCAGCATGATCGACCGCGATCTCGGCGGCTTGAAGGGCGCGCCCAAATTCCCGAACGCGCCCTTTATGCATACGCTTTGGCTGTCCTGGCTGTGCGACGGCCAGGCGGAACATCGCGATGCCGTGCTCACCAGCCTCGAAAAAATGCTTGCCGGCGGCATCTACGACCATGTTGGCGGTGGCCTCAGCCGCTACTCCACCGATGCCGAATGGTTGGTGCCGCATTTCGAAAAAATGCTCTACGACAATGCCCAGCTTATCCGCCTGTGCAACTGGGCCTATGCCGCCACCGGCAAAGACTTGTTCTGGCTGCGAATCGAAGAGACCGTCGCCTGGCTGCTGCGCGAGATGCGTGTCGAAGCCGGCGCCTTTGCCGCCAGCCTCGACGCCGACAGCAACGGCGAGGAGGGGCTTTTCTATACCTGGAGCCGCGACGAGGTCGAAGCTGCGCTTGGCGAGCAAGCCCCGACGTTCTTTCAGTATTTCGAGCTGGCCGCCCCGCATGGCTGGGAAGGCAAGGCGATCATCCGCCAAAGTGAAATGCAGCAAAGCGAAGGCATTGCCGACTACGCCCAGCTTGCGCCTTTGAAAGCGAAGCTGCTGGCTTTCCGCGAACAGCGGGTCAGACCGGGCCGTGACGGCAAGGTGCTGACCGACTGGAATGGTCTGATGATTGCGGCACTCGCCGAAGCCGGCCGCTCGCTCGGTCGAGCGGACTGGATCGATGCCGCGGCAAAAGCGTTCACTCATATTGTCGAGGCCAGCCAGGACGGCCGTCTGCCGCATTCCATGCTCGGCGCGAAGAAGCTTTTTCCGGCACTGTCCAGCGATTACGCCGCCATGACCAATGCCGCGATCGTGTTGTTCGAGGCAACCGGCGACCCGGCCTATTCCGATCACGCCCGACATTTCATCGGCGAGCTCGACCGCTGGCACCTGGACAGCGACAAGACCGGCTACTGGCTGACCGCCTCGGACAGCGGCGACGTGCCGATCCGCATCCGCGGCGATGTCGATGAGGCGATTCCCTCGGCCACCAGCCAGATCGTCGAGGCGCTGGTTCGGTTGTCTTCGCTTACCGGCGACCTCGAACTCTGGGAGAAGGCCTGGGCGGCGGCCGAGCACGCCATGGGCCGCGCATCCCAACAGGCTTACGGCCAGGCGGGCATCGTCAATGCCTGTGCCCTGGCGCTCGAGCCGCTGAAGCTTGTCATCATAGATGAGCCAGGATCTTCAAGCCTCGTTCCGGTCGCGAATCGGAATCCCGACCCGCGCCGGGTCGATATCGTCGTGCCGATCGGCACGGAAACGAATCGACCCTTGCTGCCGGGCGGCGTGCTGCCGCCGACGGACAAGCCAGGCGCCTGGTTCTGCAGCGGACAAGTGTGCCTGCCGGCGGTGAGGGTTGCGAGTGAGTTGGAGAAGCTGTTGCGGCGATAGCGCCCTTTCCTTCTCCCCTTGTGGGAGAAGGTGTCGCCGAAGGCGACGGATGAGGGGTGCTCCAGATGCCACCAGCGTCTCACTCCGCTGGAACACCCCTCATCCGTCTCGGCGCTGCGCGCCGATCCACCTTCTCCCACAAGGAGGGCTTTGCACGGAACTGAGTTGGTGATTCCGTAGGTCCGGCATGAAGGGGAGATGATTCGGATGGTCGATCGCGTGCTTGGACAACTGAGCCTTGCGGATGGGCTGGTGTGGTCGGACGTGACGGAGCTTGACCAGATCGCGCGAGTGATCGACTGGGTGCCGATCAAGGCGCTTCTTGGTCAGCGCAGCGGACCAGGACGGGGCAACATTAGCTATCCGGCCGAGGCCTTGCTGCGCTGTCTGCTGCTTGGCGTGTGGAACAATCTCAGCGATCCTTCGCTGGAGGCACAACTGCGCGACCGGCTGTCGTTCCGCCGCTTTGCCGGTTTCAGCCTGTCGGACCCCACGCCGGACCATTCGACGTTGTGGCGTTTCCGCGAGGAGCTGAAGTGCGATGGGCTGATCGACCGGGTGTTTTATGAGATCACGCGGCAGCTTGAGCAGAAGGGGCTGATCGTCAAGCGCGGCACGTTGATCGATGCCTCCTTCATGCAGGCCGCCGCGCGCCCGCCGGCGAAGCCGAAGAAGGGTGAGGAGGCGACGGCGCGGCCATCGGCCGATGGCGAGGCACGTTGGGGACGCAAGGGCAACAAGACCGTGTTCGGCTATAAGGTGCACAACGGCGTCGACGATGCTCATACGCTGATCCGGCGCATGGACTTTACGGATGCATCGGTCACCGATACCGAGCCGGCCGACGGCCTGATCATCGGGGACGAGAAGGCGGCCTATGGCGACCAAGCCTACTACACCCATGCCCGCCATGCCCGGCTGAAGCAGGCCGGCATCAAGGACCGGCTGATGCACAGAGCCAACAAGCACCATCCGCTGACACCGCGTCAGAAGCAGCGCAACCGGCTCATCTCGAAGGTGCGGGCGGCAGTGGAGCGGCCGTTTGCAGTGTTCAAACAGCGCTACGGCATGCGGCGACTGCGCTTCTTCAACCTTGCGACCAACCGGACGCAGTGCATGCTTGCCGGCTGCGGCTACAATCTGCAAAGAGCGGCCGCAGTCCTCTTCCCAAAGAGGAAGCCGGCATGAGGCGCAGTCCGCCCAAAATCCACTGCCAAGGCGGCCTGAGGCCTCAAGAGCGAGGCAAAACAACCCGCCAAAGCGGCCAGAGCGCCTTTCAAAAAACGCCCATCTGCCTCGTGCGCTAAATATCGGCTCCCATGCAAAACCCTCACAAGGGGAGAAGGGGAAGGCAGCCCCATCACGTATTCATCGAATCGAAGAAGTCTGCGTTGGTCTTGGTCTGCTTGAGCTTGTCGATGAGGAACTCGATCGCGTCGGTCGTGCCCATCGGCGCCAGGATGCGGCGCAGCACGAAGATCTTCTGCAGGTCGGAACGCGGCACCAGCAGGTCTTCCTTGCGGGTGCCCGACTTGAGGATGTCGATCGCCGGATAGATGCGCTTGTCGGCCACCTTGCGGTCGAGCTGGATTTCGCAGTTGCCGGTGCCCTTGAACTCTTCGAAGATGACTTCGTCCATGCGGCTGCCGGTGTCGATCAGCGCGGTGGCGATGATGGTCAGCGAACCGCCTTCTTCGATATTGCGCGCGGCGCCAAAGAAACGCTTCGGACGCTGCAGCGCGTTGGCGTCGACACCGCCGGTCAGCACCTTGCCGGATGACGGCACGACCGTGTTGTAGGCGCGGCCGAGGCGGGTGATCGAATCGAGCAGGATCACGACGTCGCGGCCATGCTCGACCAGGCGCTTGGCCTTCTCGATCACCATTTCGGCGACCTGCACGTGGCGCGCGGCCGGCTCGTCGAAGGTCGAGGAGATGACCTCGCCCTTCACCGAGCGCTGCATGTCGGTCACTTCCTCGGGACGCTCGTCGATCAGAAGCACGATCAGGTAGCATTCCGGATGGTTGGCGGTGATCGAATGCGCGATGTTCTGCAACAGCACCGTCTTACCGGTGCGCGGCTGCGCGTTGATCAGCGCGCGCTGGCCCTTGCCGATCGGCGCCACCAGGTCGATCACGCGCGGCGAGATGTCCTTGGTCGGAGGAGTGTCGACCTCCATCTTCAGCCGCGAGGTCGGGTAGAGCGGCGTCAGATTGTCAAAGTGGATCTTGTGCCGGATTTTTTCCGGATCGTCGAAATTGATGGTGTTGACCTTGAGCAGGGCGAAATAGCGCTCGCCCTCTTTTGGGCTGCGGATCGGTCCTTCGACCGTGTCGCCGGTCTTGAGCGAGAAGCGCCGGATTTGCGACGGCGAGATATAGATGTCGTCGGGACCTGGCAGGTAGTTTGCGTTGGCCGAGCGCAGGAAGCCGAAACCGTCCTGCAGCACCTCGACGACGCCGTCACCGATGATCTCGATGTCTTGCGCGGCCAGCTTTTTCAGGATCGCGAACATCAGCTCCTGCTTGCGCATGACGCTGGCGTTCTCCACCTCGAGCGATTCGGCGTAAGCGATCAGCTCCGGCGGCTTCTTGTTCTTGAACTCTGCGAGTTTCATTTCTTGCATTAGATAGACTCTGGGTAGGCTTTTGGGAGAAAAATCGGCTGAATACGACAAATGCCGGGCGCGGCCGAAAGCGAGTAAAGGGGGCGGCGCATGACGGGAAGGAAGACCCGTCTTTTATCGTCGGTCGTCCGAAAGAGCAAGCCGCCTTTTGCTGGGCTTCTTCTGGTTTTGGGGGAGCCTAGAACGGCTTCACGACGACCAGGATGACGATGACGATCATCAGCAATGTGGGGATCTCGTTGACGATCCGCCAGTGCCTGGCCGGCTTTTCGTTCTTGTCCTCGGCGAATTTCCTGACCGCGCCAGCGAGATAGCCATGCAGCCCCGACAGGATGAGCACCAGCGCGATCTTGGTGTGCAGCCAGCCGCCCTGGAAACCGAAGCCTTTCCAGGCGAGCCAAAGGCCGAACACCCAGGTCACGATCATGGCCGGATTGATGATCCCCCTGAGCAGCCGGCGCTCCATCACCTTGAAGGTTTCGGACTGCACCGAGCCTTTCTCGGCATCGACATGATAGACGAACAGCCGCGGCAGATAGAGCATGCCCGCCATCCAGGCGATCACCGCGACCACATGGATGGCCTTCGCCCAGAGATAGAAGCCGTCGCCAGCCACAAAATAGAGAAGGGCCGTCGCCGCCACGAGAACGACAATGCCGATCACCATGCGCTTCATCGCCTGGCCGGTGGTGTTCTCGTTGCTCACATTGCTCATCGGTGGCTCCTCACCATTTTCACCATCGCTTCGACATGCGCCACCGGCGTTTCCGGCGTGATGCCATGGCCGAGATTGAAGATCAGCGGCCCGCCGCCCAGCGTCTTCAGGATGGCATCGACGCCATCGGCCAGCGCCTTGCCGCCGGCGACCAGCCGCAGCGGATCGAGATTGCCCTGCACCGCGCCTTCGCGCTGCAGCTCCTTCGCCATGGACAAAGGCACGGTCCAGTCGAGGCCGAGACCAGCGATACCGGTCTTCTTCCTGTAGTCGCGATAGCGTTCGCCGGCGCCCTTGGGAAACCCGATCACCGGCACGTCGGGGTAAACCGTCTTCACCTGCCGCACGATCTCGGCCACCGGCTCGACGCAGAAAGCCTCGAAGGAGGGCTCGTCCAGCACGCCCGACCAGGAATCGAAAATCTGCACCGCATCGGCGCCGGCTTCGATCTGGCGGATGAGATAGGCAGCCGAATGATCGGCCAGTGTCTTCAAGAGCGTCGCGAAGGCCTCGGGCTCGCGATAGGCGAACAGCCGCGCCGGTCCCTGGTCGGGCGTTCCATGCCCGGCGATCATATAGGTCGCCACCGTCCATGGCGCGCCGCAGAAGCCGAGCAGCGTCGTCTCGTCGGGCAGCTTGGCGCGCAGCCGGCGCACGGTCTCGTAGACCGGCTCGAGATTCACGTGAAACACATCGCCGTTCAGCGCCGCGATCTCTGGCGCCGAGATCGGCTTCAGGATCGGCCCACGGCCTTCCTCGAAACGGACATCCCTTCCCAAGGCGTTGGGCACAACGAGAATGTCGGAGAACAGGATCGAGGCGTCGAAGCCGAAGCGTTCGATCGGCTGCAGCGTCACCTCGACGGCAAGGTCCGGATCATAGCAGAGATCGAGGAAGGAGCCTGCGCGCTTCCTTGTCTCGCGATACTCCGGAAGATAGCGGCCCGCCTGGCGCATCATCCAGAGCGGCGGCGGTGAAACCGTCTCGCCCTTGAGGACGTCGAGCACGATCCGTTTCCCAGCCATCCAGCGCCCGCCTCTCCAGTTCTCTTAAATCAAATATCTATTTTAAAAGAGTCTTCTGATTCTAAGAGTCTGTTGGTTGTGATGATTGCGACCTGTCCAGCCTGCGGCTCGAAAAGGCCAGTCAGCATATTGTCGCGTACTTGTTTTCGCAAATTGGAGGGATCTGGGGACAAGGCCGATTCAGGCTTTCGAGTCAAAAGCTTGGCCGATCCGATCCGATATCCGGGTTGTGGATGAAATCGGCCCGGAAAAGTTGATCCCCAGTTTTGTCCCCAGCGCCGCGACAAAGCCTACAGCTGGTCGAATTGTGGACAAGCGGCCATCTGATACAGTCGCTTCCCTACCCAAGGCCCGCCCATCCAGCCTTGTCCACAATTGCCCACAGCCTGGACCCACCCCTTGTGAACAAACCTCAGAGCTTCTTCCATCTGCATCTGATCTCCGACGCCACCGGCGAGACGCTGCTGGCCGCCGGCCGCGCTGCGTCAGCGCAATACAAGGACGCCCGCGCCATCGAACATATCTATCCGCTGATCCGAACCGAGAAGCAGGTCGCCAAGGTCTTCGACGACATCGAGGAGGAGCCCGGGATCATCCTCTACACCGTGGTCGACCAGAAGCTCGCGCGCTCGATCGACGAGCGCTGCGCGGCCATGGGCCTGCCTTGCGTCTCGGTGCTGGAGCCGGTGCTCGCCGTCTTCCAGTCCTATCTCGGCACGCCGGCCGGTCGCCGCGTCGGCGCCCAGCATGTGCTCGACGCCGAATATTTCCGCCGCATCGACGCGTTGAACTTCACCATGGAGCATGATGACGGCCAGCTGCCGGCCAATATGGACGATGCCGATATCGTGCTGATCGGCATCTCGCGCACCTCGAAGACGCCGACCTCGATCTATCTCGCCAATCGCGGCATCAAGACCGCCAACATCCCGATCGTGCTCGGCGTGCCGCTGCCCGAGAGCCTGATCGCCGCCAAGACGCCGTTGATCGTCGGCCTGATCGCGACGGCCGAGCGCATCTCGCATGTGAGGCAGAACCGCATCCTCGGCAACAGCGCCGCCTTCGTGCCGACCGACTATGTCGATCGCGCCGCCATCAACGAGGAGCTTGCCTATGCGCGTCAGCTCTGCACGAAGCATGGCTGGCCGATGATCGATGTCAGCCGCCGCTCCATCGAGGAAACGGCGGCGGCGATCGTTGCCCTGCGGGGCAAGACGCGCTAGGGGCAAGCGATAAAAGTGAGCACTCCGTCCAGCACCCCTCATCCGTCCGAGCTTCGCTCGGCCACCTTCTCCCACAAGGGGAGAAGGAAGAGCGCGGCGCCAGCGTCCCGCGATTACCGTCAGGCGGCGATTTGCAGCGGCGTTGGCGCAGGACTTTCCTTCCCCCTTGTGGGAGAAGGTGGCCGAGCGAAGCTCGGACGGATGAGGGGTGCTGGACGGATCGCAACCGTTGGATGAACCAGCATGTCCGAAAAGATCATCCTCGCCTCCGGCAGCCCGTTCCGAAAGACCATGCTCGTCAATGCCGGCCTCGACATCGAGGCGGTGCCGGCAAATGTCGACGAGCGCGCCCTCGAGGCTCCGCTGAAAGACAGCGGCGTCTCGCCGGAGGATGTCGCCTCTATCCTGGCAGAGGCCAAGGCGACTGAGGTCAGCGAGCGGAGGCCCGGCTCCCTGGTGCTCGGCTGCGACCAGACGCTGTCGCTGGGCGACGAGATCTTTCACAAGCCCGCCGACATGGAAGGCGCGCGTCGCCACCTGCTCGCGCTCTCCGGCAAGACGCATCAATTGAACAGCGCGGCCGTGCTTTGCCGCGACGGCGAGGTGCTGTGGCGGCATGTCGGCGTCGCCAGCCTCACCATGCGCAAGCTCGATCCCGCCTTCATCGGCAGGCATCTGGCGCGCGTCGGCGCCAAGGCGCTGGCGAGCGTCGGCGCCTATCAGGTCGAGGGCGAAGGCATCCAGCTGTTCGAGAAGATCGAGGGCGACTATTTCACCATCGTCGGCCTGCCGTTGCTGCCGGTCCTGAAGGAGCTGCGCGCGCTGGGAGCCATCGATGGCTAAGAAAAAGGCCTTTGTCACCGGACATCCGATCGCCCATTCGCGCTCGCCGAAGATCCACGGCTATTGGCTCCAGCAATACGGCATCGACGGCAGCTACCAGGCGATCGACGTCGCGCCGGCGGATTTCGCCGAATTTCTGAAATCTCTCGGCGAGGAGGGCTACCGCGGCGGCAATGTCACCATTCCGCACAAGGAAGCCGCCTTCGCCGGCGTCGCCCGCCGCGACCATGCGGCCGATGAAATCGGCGCCGTCAACACGCTGTGGTTCGAGAAAGGCGTTCTCTGGGGCGGCAATACGGACGGCTACGGTTTTGCCGCCAACCTCGATGACCATGCGCCGGGATGGGCGGCCAATGGACCGGCCGTGGTGCTGGGCGCCGGCGGCGCCTCCCGCGCCGTCATCCACGCGCTGAAAGAGCGCGGCATCAAGGACATCCGCATCGTCAATCGGACGCTGGCGAGAGCCGAGGAACTCAGCCGCCAATTTGGCCCTGGCGTCTCGGCGCATGGGGCAGTCGGCGAGCTGCTTGCCGATGCCGGCCTGCTCGTCAACACCACAGCGCTTGGCATGCATGGTGATGCGACGCTCTCCGCCGATCCGGCCGGCTTGCCGGACCACGCCATCGTCACCGACATCGTCTATGTGCCGTTGGAAACGCCTTTGCTTGCCGCCGCCAGGGCGAGAGGGCTGAAGACGGTCGACGGGCTCGGCATGCTGCTGCATCAGGCGGTGCCCGGCTTTGAACGCTGGTTCGGCCGCAAACCCGAAGTCTCGCCCGAATTGCGGCGCATGATCGTCGCCGACATCGAGGGCCATTGATGATCGTGCTCGGCCTCACCGGATCGATCGGCATGGGCAAGTCGGCGACGGCGAAGATGTTCGCCGAGGCCGGCGTGCCGGTGCATGATTCGGACGAGACGGTGCATCGCCTCTATGCGGGCAAGGCGGCGCCTTTGGTCGAGGCGGCCTTCCCGGGCACGACTGAGGCGGGCGTGGTCGATCGCGTGAAGCTGGCGAGCCAAGTGCTCGGCGATCCCGCCGCGCTGAAGAAGCTCGAGTCGATCATTCATCCGCTGGTGCGCGCCGATGCCGATGCGTTTCTGGCGAGGCATCGGGCCGCCGGCGCGCCGCTCGCCGTGCTCGACATCCCGCTTCTGTTCGAGACCGGCGGCCGCAACCGCGTCGACAAGGTCGTGGTCGTCACCGCGTCGCCAGAGATCCAGCGCGAGCGCGTGCTAGCCAGGCCTGGCATGGGCGAGGAGAAGTTCTTGTCGATCCTCGCCAAGCAGGTTCCCGACGCCGAAAAGCGCCGCCAGGCCGATTTCATCATCGACACCGGGCAGGGCTTCGACGCGGCGCGGAGGGCGGTTGAGGCCGTCATCGGCGAATTGCTGCCAACACAGAAGTCTTGACCGGTTTGTTAGTGTGCGTTGGCAGATCCCAGGCCTTGGCGATTGGCCGAGACGCCTATCGCGGTCGTCATCCACGGGCGGAGCAAGGAGCGAAGCGACGCGCGCAGACCCGAGGATCCATGCCGTGACTTGGAAGCGCCACGGCGGTCCAGAATTCTGCACTGTTGCACACTTCGGTCCAGGTAACGGCATGGATTCCAGGGTCTGCGCGCGTCGCTTCGCTCCTTGCTCCGCCCTGGAATGACGAAGTTCAGAAGCCTTCGGCTCATCGCCAGCGTTTGCGCTGACTACCCCAATGAACGTTGATAGCTTTGCCCGACAAACCTATAATCTTTCGAATCACTGTGTTGAGGAACTAAAGCATGATGTCGTCCGCTCCACACTTTTCGGCATCATCCTCTGGGGATAAGCAGGAATCGCCCCGCTCCTGACGGCAAGCCGTCAGCAGTCGCCATTGCCATTTTGTTTCGGTTTGTGATTCTGCTCCTTGGAGTGGATTGATTCGAAATGCGTGAGATCATCTTCGATACGGAAACCACCGGCCTCGATTTGCGCGAAGACCGCATCATCGAGCTGGGCGGCGTCGAATTGGTCAACCGGTTTCCGACCGGCCGCACCTTCCATAAATTCATCAACCCGCAGGGCCGCGCCATCCACGCCGAGGCGCAGGCCGTGCATGGCATCAGCGCCGCGGACCTGGTCGGCAAGCCGACCTTCGCCGAAATCGTCGATGAGTGGCTGGCCTTCACCGACGGCGCCAAGCTGATCGCGCACAACGCCACCTTCGACCTCGGCTTCCTCAACCTCGAATACAGCCGGCTCGACCATCCGGCCATCGATCCCGGCCGCATCATCGATACGCTGGCGCTTGCGCGCCGCAAGCATCCGATGGGCCCGAACTCGCTCGATGCGCTCTGCCGGCGCTACGGCATCGACAACACCCGCCGCACCAAGCACGGCGCGCTGCTCGACTCCGAGCTGCTGGCCGAAGTCTATATCGAGCTCATCGGCGGCAAGCAGGCGGCGCTGGTGCTGGAAACCGTGGCGGTGCAGATGAACGGCGCCGGCGAGGTGGCCGATATCGACATCTCCGTCGGCGCCCGGCCCATCGCCCTGCCGCCGCGCTTGAACGAAGCGGACCGTGCCGCGCATGCCGGGCTGGTTTCGACGCTGGGCGAAAAGGCGCTGTGGCTGAAAGTGGCGGTGGGCTGAGCGGGCGCTTGTAGCGCTGATCTGCGCGATTGGCCGAATCCCTCCGTGACGTCGTCATACTCGGTCTTGACCCTAGAATCCATGCCGTGACCGCCGCCGTGGGGTGCAACGGTGCAGAATTCTGTAACCGCATCAACGCGTTGGCGTCACGGCATGGATTCTAGGGTCTGCCCGCGTCGCTTCGCTCCTTGCTCCGCCCTAGAATGACGACCGTACGGAGGTTTTCGCCAATCTCCGACGTCTCCAACAAAAAAGCCCGGCCGAAGCCGGGCTCTCGATACGGTGTGGCGCAGCGCGCCTCAGCTCACTTGGACCTTGCTCGCGGCCTGGTCCTCGGCGATCCGCTGCTGGAACATCTGCGCGAAATCGATCGGGTCGAGCATCAGCGGCGGGAAGCCGCCATTGCGGGTGGCGTCGGAGATGATCTGGCGGGCGAAGGGGAACAGGAGCCGCGGGCATTCGATGAACAGGATCGGCAGCATGTGCTCCTGCGGGAAGCCCGAGATGGCGAAGACGCCGCCATAGACCAGCTCGACATTGAACAGCACTTCCTGGTCGAAGGAGGCCTTGGCGTTCAAGGTCAGGTTGACGTCGAACTGCTTGTCCGAAAGCGGATTGGCGTTGACGTTGACGTTGATGGCGATGCCTGGAGCCTTGTCGCGGCCGCGCAGCGAATTCGGCGCGCCGGGGCTTTCGAAGGAAAGATCCTTCACATACTGGGCAAGTACATTGAGCGAGGGCTGGTTCTGGGTGCCGTTGCCGTTGGCGGCGCCGGTCGCCGCGTCATCGTTGCTGGCCATGAGCCTTTAAGTCCTTCTGCCTGGGCAGCATTGCTGACCGGATTGAAATCGCGGGTTCGCTACCATGGCCCGCCGGACAAAACAAGTTTTGCCGATTTATCGGGCAAAGGGCCTGGGACTAATCGTTTTTCAGCCGCCGCCAGGGCGAATTGTGATCCGGACGGTTCGGATAATCGTCGCGCGAATAGTCGCTGTCGTCGAGGTCGATGACGGTCTCGCGCCGGCGCACCGAAAAGCCGCTCGAGAAGCTGGTCGCCATGACGATGCGGCTCTTGAGCAGGCGCCAGGCGAAGTCGCGCACCGGCGGCAGCAGCAGGAGAATGGCGAAGATATCGGTGATGAAGCCGGGGATGATCAAAAGGATCGCCGCCAACACGATCATTGCGCCATGCGCGAGCTGCCGGCTGGGATCATGCCCGGCATCCATCTCGGCCCGCACCCGCGTCATGACGCCGAAACCCTGACGCCTGAGCAGCAGGCTGCCGGCGACGCTGGACAGGATGACCAGCCCGACCGTCGCCAAGGCGCCGATCTCGCGGCCGACGACCACGAAGCCGGCGATCTCCAGCAGCGGCAGCAGGAGCAGGAGCAGCGGGATGAAGGAAATGCGCAAAGTCTCGACCGATCGCTTTCTTCTTTTGGGGGCGCTCGCGGACAATCGCCGCTGGCCTTGGCGCCCTTAGATAGGTATGGCTGCCTTTGATTTGAATGATTGCGCCTGCCGTTCTATATGCTTTGGATGTTGAACGCCATGCGACCGCGATCCCCGAGGGGTTAAGCCGGTCCGGCAAGAACAGGGTTCGAGTTGGCGGAAAATATGGGTTTCTTCGACTTCGGCACGATTTTCTTTCTGATTGCGGCGGTTGTGATCTTTTTCCAGCTGCGCAACGTGCTCGGACGTCGCACCGGCAACGAGCGCCCGCCCTTCGATCCCTATTCGGCGAGCCGCACGCGCGAGGCCGACGCGGCGCAGAAGCCCGAAAATGTCGTGTCGCTGCCGCGCAAGCGCGCGCCGGGTGAATCCTCAGCCGAGACCTATGCCGCGATCGACGCCTTCGCCAAGCCGGACACCGATCTCAACAAAGGCCTGCGCACGATCAAGGACAACGATCCGTCCTTCGATCCCAAAACCTTCGTCGACGGCGCCAAGATGGCCTATGAGATGATCGTCATGGCCTATGCCGATGGCGACCGTAAGACGCTGAAGAATCTTCTTTCGCGCGAAGTCTATGACGGCTTCGTTGCCGCCATCGGCGAGCGCGAGGCGAAGTCGGAGAAGATTCAGTCCTCCTTCGTCGGCATCGACAAGGCCGATATCGTCTCCGCGGAGATGAAGGGCTCCGAAGCGCATATCACGCTGCGCGTCGTCTCCGAGCTGATCTCGGCGACCCGCGACAAGGCCGGCGCCGTCATCGACGGCGATCCGGAAACGGTGGCCGAGGTCAAGGATGTCTGGACCTTCGCCCGCGACACGCGCTCGCGCGACCCGAACTGGAAGCTCGTCGCCACCGAAGAAGAAGATTGAGATCAAGCGGCGGGGCTCGGTCGTGCCGCTCTCTTCCACATTCAGCGAGAAGTCTTTCAGCGACTTGCCCGGCTGGGGCGAGGACGACCATGCAGCGGCCTTCGCGGCCTTTCGCCGCTCGGCCTTCCATGCACCGATAAAACCTTACCGCACCGGATCCCTCGGGGTCGATTTCAACGCCTTCGCCGAGGCCTATGCCGGGGCGCGCGCCGTTTCGGCGCCGAATCGGTCGCAAGCGCGATCCTTCTTCGAACAGCATTTCGTTCCGATGCTGGTGAAGGCCGACAATGGAGCAGGTCTCGTGACCGGCTTCTACGAGCCGGAGGTCGAGGCCTCGCCGGTCAGGACCGAGCGGTTCACCGTGCCGTTGCTGTCCCGCCCGGCCGACCTGATCGACATCGACGACGGCAACCGGCCGGCCGGCATGGACTCTTATCTGGCCTTCGCCCGCCGGACGGATGACGGCCCCGTCGAATATTTCGATCGCGGCGCGATCGAGCGCGGCGCGCTGGCCGACCAAAACCTTGAAATCGCCTGGCTCGCCGAAAAGGTCGATGCCTTCTTCATCCATGTTCAGGGCGCGGCTCGGCTGAAGATGACCGACGGCAGGCTCATCCGCGTCACCTATGCCGCAAAGTCGGGCCAGCGCTTCACTGGCCCGGGCAAGATTCTGAGCGATCTCGGCGAGATCCCGCTGGAAAAGGTGACGATGCAGTCGATCCGCGCCTGGTTCAAGGCGCATCCGGAGAGGGTCGACGAGATCCTCTGGCAGAACCGCTCCTACATCTTCTTCCGCGAGGCCGCGGTCGATGATGCGGCGCTTGGGCCGATCGCCGCCGCCAAGGTGCCGCTGACGCCGGGGCGCTCGGTCGCGGTCGACCGCCTGCTGCACACATTCGGCACGCCCTTCTACATCGACGCGCCGACGCTTACCGCCTTCGACCAAAAACCGTTCCGGCGGCTGATGATCGCGCAGGACACCGGATCGGCCATCACCGGGCCCGCGCGAGGCGACCTCTTCGCCGGCTCCGAGGACGCCGCCGGCGAGATCGCCGGCGTGGTCCGCAATGCGGCCGATTTCTATGCGTTGGTTCCGCGTGGGCTTCTGAATGGAGCGACCCGGTGAGCCGCCGCGACGACCATCTCAGTGACGACGACCGCATCCTGTGGAACCTGGTGGCGCGTTCGGCCCGGCCGTTGAAAGGCAAGACCGCAGTCGAGATTCCCGAAATCATCGAGCCCAAGCCGACGGCGGCCGCCGCTCCCGTCAACGGTGTCCCGGCCGTCGCGGCAAAACCGAAGACGCCGCATGTCTCGCATTCGCTCGATGACCAGACGCTGCACAAGCTGAAGAAAGGCCGGCTGCCGATCGAAGGCCGCGTCGACCTGCACGGCATGACGCAGGACGAGGCCTATTCGCTGCTGCTCTCCTTCCTGCATCGGGCGCATGCCGGCGGCATCCGCTACGTTCTGATCATCACCGGCAAGGGTTCGTCCTCCGGCGGCGACGGCATCCTGCGCCGCGCCGTGCCGGCCTGGCTGTCGACGCCGGCCTTCCGCCATCTCGTCTCCAGCCACGATCACGCGGCCCGCAACCATGGCGGCTCGGGCGCGCTCTATGTGCGGCTGCGGCGGACGCGCCCATGAGGGGCCAGGCAATGAGCGGCTCGGCAATAAGGGGCCCGGCGATGAGCAGGTCGACATGACCCCGTTCGGCGAGAAGCTCCGGGCGCTGCGCGCCGAACGCGGCGTCAGCCAGAAGGCCATGGCCGAGGCGATCGGCGTCAGCGCCGCCTATCTGTCGGCGCTCGAGCACGGCCGCCGCGGCGCGCCGACCTGGACGCTGATCCAGAAGATCATCGGCTATTTCAACATCATCTGGGACGATGCCGAGGACCTCGCCCGCCTCGCCGAAAGCTCGCACCCGAGGGTCAGGATCGACACGTCCGGCCTGTCGCCGGCGGCCACAGAACTCGCCAACCTGCTCGCCGAAAGCATTGAGAGGCTGGATGAGGCGCAGCTGCGGAAGATCACGGCATCGGTCCGGGCCGCGTTGCGCAGATAGTTTGCCCGTATGACAACGGGTAGCGTTACCCGAAGCGCCCCAGATTCGTCATCCACGGGCGGAGCGGGAGCGAAGCGGACGCGTAGACCCGAGGATCCATTCCGTGACCTCGCGCGAAGGGCGAAGGCGGCGCAAAACAGAGGCCGTTCTGCACCGCCGTGACGCTCATAGGTAACGGAATGGATCCTCGGGTCTGCGCTGCGTCGCTTCGCTCCTTGCTGCGCCCGTGGATGACGAACTCGCGGGAGGCCAGGTGTATTACGCCGCCGGCAACCCTCACGCCTAAGATCAGAACTTGCCGGCGCCGTTGGCGCTGCCGCCGTTGGTGCTGCCCCGTCCGCCCTTGCCTTCGTGACCCTGATGATCACGGCCGCCATTGCCGCCGCCTAGGCAGTTCGCGGAACCGACGCTGCAGCAGCGGCCGCTCCACAGGTCATTGAGGTTGGTCGCGGCGCAGCTTTTGTAGGTCTGGTCCGCCAGAGCCGATCCGGTCAGGGCCGATACCGCGACGGCGGCGAGAAGAGTGTTGCGCAGGAAAGAAGTCATTTGAGTTCTCCATGGTTGGATTTGCCATTCACGGCTGTGTGTCGGCGGCCGAACGGGAATGGTTCATGGAGTTGTGCGATTTTTTCGGAGGGCCACCGCCTTCGTCATCCACGGGCGGAGCCGGAGCGAAGCGGACGCGTAGACCCGAGGAACCATGCCGTGACCTCGCGCGAAGGTAAAAGCGGTGCAGAACGGAGGTCGTTCTGCACCGCGGCAACGCCTGTAGGTAACGGAATGGATTCCAGGGTCTGCGCTGCGTCGCTACGCTCCTTGCTTCGCCCTGGAATGACGAAGCCGAGGTGGCGTCGCCCGGTTCCTACTGCACCGAGCCGACCAGCACCGCCTGGCCGTCGCGGATCGAGACCCAGCGTCCGGTGTTGTCGATCGCCTGGCGCTTGAGGAAGCGGTAGCCGGTCGCGTCCCAGGCTTTCACCTTGTCGGTGAGATTGTCGAGCACGTAGTCGCCCTTGTCGGTGCGCACCGTCAGCACCGAATGGCCTTCGCCGTCCGGCTTGCGAACAACGGTGATCAGGAGATCGGCGAGCGACATGCCCATGCGATAAAGCTGGCGGCGCTTTTCCAGCACATAGTCCTCGCAGTCGCCATAGCCGTCATCCGGATAGGCCCAGACTTCATCCTTTCCGTAGTGGTCGAGATCGCTCAACGGCTTGACGGCGGCGTTGACCTTGGCGCTGACGCTGACCAGCTTGCGCCACAGGCCGTCCGTCATCCTGGCCGGCTCGAGATCGGCCGGATGGATGTTGCATTCGTTCGGACGCGCTTTGCAGAAATCATAGTGCCCGATCGGCTGCGAGGTCAGGCCGCCCGTGGTCATTGCGCCCGCCGCCCAGGCGGGCACCGCCCAGTGGGCTGAAATCGCCAGCCCTGCGACTGAACACAAACGCAGAATCCGCGTCATCGCTGAGGAAGTCATTGCCCCCGCCGCCCTGTTCTTTATTAACGAAACGTTAAAGGCGATTTACAGTCCGTGTCAATTAGAGACCGCGGCCAGTTTGACGGCATGGTTACCTGGACGATCCCGTAGCGGCACTTTCGCAACAGAGGCGCTGGCGCAACACCAGCGGCCGCCCTCCGGCGGCGGAACGGAAGTTCGCTCTGGCGCGGTCCGCGGCGTTCAGCCTTTCGCGGAACGGACCAGTTTGGGCCTCGTCGCCACACGCTGCTGGCGGCCATAGCTGGAAATGAAGTCGGCGATGCGCGGCACGATCTCGGAGCGGAAGCGCGAGCCGTTGAAGACGCCGTAATGGCCGACGGCCGGTTGCACGTAATGGACATGCTTGTCGGCGGGAATGTTGACGCACAGATCATGCGCGGCCTGGGTCTGGCCGAGCCCGGAAATGTCGTCGTTCTCGCCTTCGATGGTGAGCAGCGCGACGTTGCGGATCGCTGCGCAGTCGACCGTCTCGCCGCGATGCGTCATCTCGCCCTTCGGCAAGGCGTGGCGCACGAACACGGTGTCGACCGTCTGCAGGTAGAATTCCGCCGTCAGGTCCATCACCGCCAGATATTCGTCATAGAAGTCGCGGTGCTTTTCGGCGCTGTCGCCGTCATGCTTCACAAGGTGCATGAAGAAGTCCTTGTGGGCGATGATGTGGCGGTCGAGATTCATGCTCATGAAGCCGGAGAGCTGCAGGAAGCCCGGATAGACCACGCGGCCGAAGCCCGGCACCGGCCAGGGCGCCTGCATGATGACATTGTCGCGGAACCAGTCGATGCCCTTTTCCTTGGCCAGGAGATTGACCGCGGTGGGGTTGCGGCGCGTGTCGACCGGCCCGCCCATCAGCGTCATGGTCGACGGCACGAAGGGATCGCCGCGCCTGTCCATCAGCGCCACCGCCGCCAGCACCGGCACGGAAGGCTGGCAGACGGCCATCACATGGGTGTCGGGGCCGAGCGCATGGAACATCTCGATGACGTAGTCGATATAGTCGTCGAGATCGAAGCTGCCTTGCGCCACCGGCACCATGCGGGCGTCGACCCAGTCGGTGATGTGCACGTCCGCGTGCGGAAGCATCGCCTCGACCGTGCCGCGCAGCAGTGTCGCGTAGTGGCCCGACATCGGCGCCACGATCAAAAGCTTCGGGTCAGGCTTGCGCCCTGCGGGCAGCGCGCGCTCGAAGCGCACCAGGTTGCAGAACGGCTTCGACCAGACCGTCTTTTCAGTGACGTCGACGCTCTTCCAGTCGACCACGGTCTTGTCCAGCCCGAATTGCGGCTTGCCGTAGCGGCGTGTGGTGCGCTCGAACAGCTCGGCGGTCGCCGCGACCGAGCGGCCGAAGGGGTGTGGGAGATCGGGTTGAGCGGGTTGGAGTAGAAGAGCCGCACCGCGTCGGCATAGAGGCGCGCGGGCTGCAGCGCCGCATGGTTCATTTCGTAGAGCTGGTAGAACATTGAGAACCCCGTTGCCGTCCGTCGACCAAAGGACGACGAACAGCGCCGAGCCTTGCCCGGCGAGGTTAACAAGATATTGTTGCGATGCAATACGTCATTTTGTCTGACGAATGCTTCTTTGGTTCAACCTGTTGGAAATCAGGCTTGAGCGGGCGAGCCGGCTCACTGTGCGGTGCCGAAATGTGAAGGATATGTGTCCGGCCCCTCTTTGCCGGACCCCGGCCATGATCCAGAACCGTGGGGCTGCGTTGGATCATGGTCCGGCGAAAACGGTGGAGCTCTCTAGGCGCGCGCCATGCAGACGGCGGTGTGGCCCGAACCGATGAAGCCCAGCTGGCGGGCGGCGCCGCGGGACAGGTCGAGCATGCGGCCCTTGACGAACGGACCGCGATCGTTGATGCGCACGACGACGCTGCGGCCGTTGTTCTTGTTGGTGACCCTGAGCTTGGTGCCGAAAGGCAGAGTGCGGTGGGCGGCGGTCAGTGCCGAGGGGTTCATGCGTTCCCCTGAGGCGGTTCTGGAATGCAGCGCATACCAGGAAGCGCGGCCGCATTGCGCGGCGGCGGAGGAGGCGGACGAGGCGCCAGCCATCAGGCCAGCCGCGATCGTTACCGCGACAAGCGCGGTCTGGTTGGTTCTCTTCATGCTTTGGGGGTGGCTCCGTTGATCGAATAGCCCCGCCTAAGTGCCGAATGAGGCGGGAAATGCGGCAGCCTTCTGGCGGTTCCATGGCGAGGGCACACGTTTGGAGTCGCCACGAAACAGTTTGTCATGATATTTTTGGAGGTGGAGAGGCGTATTCTTGATGAATATCGGACCACTCTCCGGGACGTTCCGGACAAGATCGGTTCTTAAATTGGAAGTACAGAGGGGCCGGACTACTCCGACTCCTCAGTGTCTTTTGTTGCGTCCCTGTCACCGCTCGAAATCGACTTCCGGAGAGGATCAAGCCGATGCGATTGTTCAGGTTTGTGCTGGCGCTGATTGTGCTTTGCCTGGGCGCGCTATGGTCGCTGCAGGGGCTCGGCCTGGTCGGCGGCAGCTTCATGACCGGCCAGACGCGATGGCTCTATATCGGCCTCGTCACCGTGCTGGTCGGCATCGTCGGACTGCGCTGGGCGAGCCAGTCGCGCGTCTAATGATCTCGTGATTTGGGATCGCGGCCGGCGCCGCGCTCAAGCCCGGTTGAACAGGTGATCCAGGATGGTGCCCTCGATATGGGCTAGCTCTGCCGAACCGTGCCGGCGCGGCCGGGCCACGGGCACGTCGAGGTCGAGGGCGATCCTGCCGGCGCCGATCACCACGACGCGGTCGGCGAGCGCGACGGCTTCGCCGACGTCGTGCGTCACCAGTACGGCGGTGAACTTCTGGTCGAGCCATATCCGTTCCAGAAGCTGCTGCATCTCGATACGGGTCAGCGCGTCCAGCGCGCCGAGCGGCTCGTCCAGCGCCAGGATCTGCGGCTGGCCGACCAGGGCGCGGGCAAGCGCGACGCGCTGCTTCTGACCGCCCGACAGCACGGAGGGCCACTCGTCGGCGCGATCGGCGAGCCCGACCTCGTCCAGCATGGCAAGCGCCCGCTGCCTGGCCTCGGCACCGCCGGCGATGCCGGTCAGCCCGATCTCGACATTCTTCACCACGCTCGCCCAGGGCAGCAGCCGCGGCTCCTGGAACATGAAGCGCGTGCGGCTGTGACCCGCCTCGGCGGCGCCGAAGGTCAGCGAGCCGCTGGTCGGGCGGTCGAGCCCGGCGAGCAGCCGAAGCAGCGTGCTCTTGCCGCAGCCGCTCTTGCCGATGACGGCCAGGAACTGCCCGGCCCGCACGTCGAGGCTGATGCCGTCGAGCACGATCTTGTCGCCGAAGCGCTTTCCCACCTCCTTGAAGGCGAAGGCCCGGCGGCCTTCGACCGAGCCGATCGTCCGGGCTTGCGCCGGCGTGGCGACGAGGGAGCGTGCGGCGGTGAGGGTGGCGGCAGGCATCTTTGTTCTCACCCTTTCTGGAAGGCCGGATGCCAGCCGAGCGACAGGCGCTCGAGCAGGCGGGCAAGGCTGTCGGCGAGCTTGCCGAGCAGCGCATAGATCAGGATCGAGAGCACCACGACATCGATCAGCAGGAACTCGCGCGCCTGCATGGCCATGTAGCCGAGGCCGGAGCTTGCCGAGATCGTCTCGGCGACGATCAGCGTCAGCCACATGATGCCCAATGCGTAGCGCAGGCCGACGAAGATCGACGGCAGCGCGCCGGGCAGGATCACCCGGAAGAACAAGGCGCGCCGGTCGAGCCCGTAGACGCGGCCCATCTCGACCAGCTGCGGATCGACGCTCTGGATGCCGAGCAGCGTGTTGACATAGATCGGGAAGAAGACGCCCAGCGCCACCAGGAAGAGTTTTGCCTCCTCGTCGATGCCGAACCAGAGGATAACCAGCGGGATCAGTGCCAGATGCGGGATGTTGCGGATCATCTGCAGCGTCGTGTCGGTGAGCCCGCGGCTGAGCGCCGACAATCCGTTGGCGAGGCCGAGCGCGAAGCCGATCGAGCCGCCGATGACGAAGCCCGACAGCGCGCGCAAGGTCGAGACGCCGATGTTGCGGACCAGCTCGCCGGACAAGGTCAGCCGCCAGAAGGCCTCGGCCACCGCGCTCGGCGCCGGCAGCACATTGGCGGGGATCAAGCCCGCGCGTGCCGCGGCTTCCCAGCCGGCGATGATTGCCGCCGGCAGGAGCCAGCCGGCCACCCCGTTGCTGGCAAGGCGCGTCGCCAGGCTCATGACGCCGCCTGCAGGCGGCTGGCGCCGTGGAAGCCGACCGAGAATTCGTTGGCGATATCCTTGTGCGCCCGTTGCCGCTGCGTGCCCAGGCCGAGCCGCGGGAACAACAGCTCGGCGACGCGATAGGCCTCCTCGAGATGCGGGTAGCCGGAGCCGATGATGGTGTCGATGCCGATCGCCTGGTATTCGCCGATGCGCTCGACGATCTGCTCCGGCGTGCCGACCAAAGCCGTGCCGGCGCCGCCGCGCACCAGGCCGACGCCGGCCCAAAGGTTCGGCGACACGACAAGCCGGTCGCGCCGGCCGCCATGCAGTTCGGCCATGCGCCGCTGCCCGACCGAATCCATCTCCTTGAGGAAACGCGCTTGCGCATTCTCGATCTGCGCGTCGGTGACATGGCTGATCAGCCGCTCGGCGGCGCGCCAGGCCTCGTCCTCGGTCTCGCGCACGATGAAATGCAGCCTGATGCCGAAACGCAGCTTGCGGCCGCGCCGCGCCGCTTTTTCACGCGCCGAAGCGACCTTTGCGGCAACCTGCGCCGGCGGCTCGCCCCAGGTGAGATACATGTCGACGAGGCCGGCCGCGAGCTCCTGGCCGGCGTCGGAGGAGCCGCCGAAATAGAGCGGCGGCCGCTCCTGCAGCGGCAACAAATCGAGGCGGCCGTTCTCGACGCGGTAGTGTTTGCCTTCGAAATTCACCCGTTCGCCGGACACCAGCCCGCGCCAGATGGTGAGAAATTCCTGCGCCTGCGCATAGCGCTCGTCATGCGGCAGGAACACGCCGTCGCCGGCAAGCTCGGTCGGATTGCCGCCGACCACGACATTGAGCAGCAGGCGGCCGTTGCTCAGCCGGTCGAGCGCCGCGGTCTGGCGCGCGGCGAAGGTCGGCAGCGTCACGCCGGGTCTGAGCGCGACGAGGAATCTCAGCCTCTCCGTCAGCGTCGCGAGCCCGGTGGCGGTGATCCAGGAATCCTCGCAGTTCTGCCCGGTGGGCAAGAGCACGCCCGGGAAGCCCAGCCGGTCGACCGCCTGCGCGATCTCCTTGAAGTAGCCGAATTCGGGCGGCCGCTGCTGCTTCTCGGTGCCGAGATAGGTTCCGTCGCCATGCGTCGGGATGAACCAGAAGAAATCGAGCGGGCTGGCTGAAGCAGTCATGGCTGAACCCAGAGAGAAGACAGGAGAAAATACGACGGCGCCGGGCGTTCGCCGCCCGGCGCCGTGGACGAAAATCAGTTGCCCGGCGCGGTCCAGACGGCGTCGGATATCCGCACCGCTTTCGGAATCAGCCCGAGCTTGAAGAAGCGGTCGGCGGTCGCCTGCTGGCCGGCGACGATCTCGGCGGTGATCGGATAAATGCCAAACTTGGTGCGGTTGGCGGCGATCGTCTGCGCGTCGAGCGGCACGCCGGTCACCTCATGCAGCGCCTCGGCCACCTTGTCGCGATTCTGGTCCGCCCATTTCGCCGCGTCGCCGAGCGCGGCGATCGTCGTCGAGACGAAATCCGGATGCGCCTTGGCGAAATCCTTGTTGGCGAGGAAATAGGTGTTGACCTTGAGCACGTCGATGGAGCGGGCAAGCACCCGCGGCTGGTAGCGCGTCTCAGCGATGGCGAAGAACGGGTCCCACACCGCCCAAGCGTCGATCTGGTCGCTGGCGAAGGCGGCCGCCGCGTCGGCGGGGCTGAGGTAGACCGGCGTGACCTGATCGAAGGGGATGCCGGCTTTCTCCAGGGCGGCAACGACCAGATTGTGCGCGCTGGTGCCCTTGCCGACGCCGATGCGCTTGCCCTTGAGGTCGGCCAGCGACTGGATCGGCGAGGCCGGCTTGACGAAGATCGCCTCGCCCTGGCCGTTGGAGGGCAGCGCGGCGGCGTAGACGATGTTGGCCCCGGCCGACTGGCCGAAGATCGGCGGCGCGTCGCCGGTCCAGCCGACATCGATGGCGCCGACATTCAACGCTTCCACCAGCGGCGGGCCGGCGGTGAACTCGACCCACTTCACCGTCACGCCCTTGTCGGCAAGCGCCTTTTCGATGATCTGCTGCTGCCTGGCGATCACCGGCAGGCCGGTCTTCTGGTAGCCGATGTTGAACGCCTTGAGATCATCCGCAGCGGCGCCGAAGGATATGGCAGCCGTTGCCGCCACCAGCAGGCCGAGGCCAAAAACGCGTCTCGTCAGATTGAACATGACCCTCTCCTTCAATGGTCCCGAACTGCCGGACCGTTTGGAATGAAGGCAGGCTAGGTAAATCTATAAAGCTAGTAGAGAAACGATCTTGCGAGTTCGGCGGATTTCATGGAATTATTTTCTGCGCGTAACCCTGGGTGTCGTCATCCTGGTTGAGACCGCACAGGGATTTTGATCGGTCGGCCCTGTTTGCGTTGGCGGGCGGCATGCGTTAGAGATTGGCCGGAACGCCCTTCGTGATCGTAATTCCAGGGCGGAGCAGGAGCGAAGCTCCGTCGCGAAGACCCTAGAATCCATGCCGTTACCTTCGCCACGGCGTGCAACGGAGCAGAATTCTGCACCGTGGACGGCGCTTCCAAGTCACGGCATGGATTCTATGGTCTGCGCCGCGTCGCTTCGCTCCTTGCTCCGCCATAGAATGACGAGGTTGGGAGGGCGGCTTCAACCAATCGACGCGGCGCAGACATTAGGATGACGAAGTCGCCAGCGCTGGCGTCCCCCACTTCCCGCTCACTGCGACCAGTACTGCCAGGCCCAGTAGAAGCTCTCGTCGCGCGGCGGTAGGCGGTCGCGGTCGCCGGCAAGCAGCACCGGCGTCGGTGATTTCGGTTCGTCTGCCTGCTGTTTGTCGCTCGGCGGCAGACGCAACAGCCATGTGCCGACATGCGCGAACAGCACTGCGGTGGAATGGGTCATCGTCCTTCTCCTTCGCTTGAGCTCATTCCCGCCCCGCCCAGGGCACCAGCACCCGCTCGATCCGGCGGATGACGAATTCGAGCGCAAAGGCGATGATCGCGATCACCAGGATGCCCATCACCACCACGTCGGTGACCAGGAATTGCGCCGCCGACTGGATCATGAAGCCCAGCCCTCGCGTCGCCGCGACCAGCTCGGCAGCGACCAGCGTCGACCAGCCGGCGCCGAGCGCGATGCGCAGGCCGGTGAGGATCGAAGGCAGGGCGCTGGGCAGGATCACATGGCGGATGACCTGGGCCCGCGTGGCGCCGAGCGAGCGCGCCGCGTCGACGCGCTCGCGCGAAACGCCGCGCACCCCGGCGGCGGTCGACAGCGCCACCGGCGCCAGCATGGCGATGGCGATCACCAGGATCTTGGACGGCTCGCCGATGCCGAACCAGATGATGATCAGCGGCAGATAGGCGAGCGGCGGGATCGGCCGCAGGAATTCGAGCAGCGGATCGAACACGCCGCGCCCGATCCGGCTGATGCCGATGGCGAGGCCGACCGGTACGCCGACGAGGATCGCCGCGATCAGCGCGGCGAACACGCGCCAAAGCGAGGCGAGGGTGTGCTGGAGCAATGTCGCGTCGACGAACCCGTCGCGGGCCACGACCACGAACTTCGCCCAGACCGCGGCGGGCGAGGGCAGGAAGACCGGCGATACCAGCTGCAGCGAGGCCGCCGCCGTCCAGGCGGCGAGCAGCACCAGGATGGTGATCGCGCTGACCAGCCTGGCTGAGACGACCGTCCTTTTCGGCGGCGGCCGCGACCATGGCACGGAAAGCCTGTCGGTCTCGCCGGATTTCGCGGCGGGACGTTCGCTATAGGTGCTCACGCTCATGCCGCCTCTCCTTCGAAGATCGCGTCGGTGAGCTCGGCGCGGGCCGCGGCAAAGCCGGGATCGGCCTTGATCGCGCGGATCGGCTCGCCGGCCGCGTAGCGGCGGCCGAAATTCGTTTCGAATGTCCGCACCACATGGCCGGGTCCCGGCGCCAGCACGACGATGCGGGTCGCGAGCACCAGCGCCTCCTCGATGCCGTGCGTCACCATCAGCACGCCGACCTGGCTTGCTGCCCAGAGGTCGAGCAATGTCGTCTGCATGCGCTCACGCGTCAGCGCGTCGAGCGCGCCAAGCGGTTCGTCGAGCAGAAGGAATTCGGGTTCTGCGGCCAAAGCTCGGGCAAGGCCGACGCGCTGGCGCATGCCGCCGGAAAGCTCCCAGATGCGCTTGTCGCCGGCCTCGGCGAGCTTGACCAGCGACAGCAATTCGTCGGCGCGGCGTGCTCTGCTATCGGCCGGGACGCCGCGCAGCCTAAGCGCGAAGGCCACATTTTCCCGCGCCGTCAGCCAGGGGAACAGCGCATCGTTCTGGAAGACAACGGCGCGATCGGATCCGGGCCCGGTGATTTTCTTGCCGCCCACCGTGGCGAGTCCTCCCGCGGGCTCGACCAGGCCGGCGGCGACGTTGAGCAGCGAGGTCTTGCCGCAGCCGGAACGGCCGACCAGCACGACGAAATCGCCCTTCGCAATGTCGAGCGAAACACGCTCGACCGCCGGCGCCGGCTGGCCGTCATAATGAACGCTGACCTTGTCGAGGATGAGATGCGTCATCGGGATTTGGCCTCACTGCATTAACGGGCCTGCCCCGAAGCCGCGCCTCGTCAGCGGCTCCGGGGCAGGCAAGCGCAAGGCCAGGGAAGGAGGCCGCGCTTCCGAACAATCCCCGGAAAGGCGGTCATCCTTCCGGAGATTGCGTGGAGAAGGCTCAGTTCGAGGCAAGCGCCTCGCTGGCATATTTGGCCGTCACATATTTCGAATAGTCGGGCAGCACGGCGTCGACCTTGCCCTGCTCCTTGAGGAAGGCGGACGTCGCCGCGACGGCCTTCACGGTTGCGCCGCCGAGGAACTTGTCCGAAGCCTGCTCTTCGAGCGACGGGAAGACATAGCCCTTGAGCAGTTCCGGCACTTCTTCCAGCTTGGCGCCGGTGAGCTTGGCGATCTTGCCGGCTTCCGGCGAGGATACCGACCAGGCCTCCGCCTTGGCGAGGAACTGGGCATAGGCTTCGCCGGTCACCTTGACGAAGTCGCGCACGGCTTCGGGGTGCTTTTCGGCAAAATCGGTGCGCACGATCCAGGCGTCGAAGGTCGGTGCGCCCCAGGCGGCCACTTGCGAAGAGTCCAGCACCACCTTGCCGGTCGTCTTCACCTGGCCTAGCGCCGGATCCCAGACATAGGCCGCGTCAATGTCGCCGCGCGCGAAGGCGGCGGCGATCTCCGGCGGCCTGAGGTTGAGGATCTGCACCGACTTCGGATCGACATTCTCATGCTTCAGCGCCGCGAGCAGGCTGTAATGCGTGGTCGAGACGAACGGCACGGCGACCTTCTTGCCGGCCAGGTCCGCGACCTTCTCGATGCCGGCGCCGTTGCGGGCGACCAGCGCCTCCGATGGACCGATCAGCCCGACGACGAAGATGGCCTGGATCGGCAGCTCGCGGCTGGCGGCCGCGGCCAGCGGGCTCGAGCCGACATAGCCGATATCGACCGAGCCGGAAGCGATCGCGGCGATGACGTCGGCGCCGGAATCGAACTTGCGCCAGTCGATCGCCGCCTTGGTCGCCTTCTCATAGGCGCCGTCGGCCTGCGGCACTTTCGAAGGCTCGACCACCGTCTGGTAGCCGATGGTGATCTTGAGATCCTCGGCGTTGGCCGGGCCGAGCAGGGCGGCACCGGCAAGAGCGGCGGCCGACGAAAGCAACAGAATGCGTCGTGAAAGGATTGACATTGAAAGGCTCCATAAACCCCTGAAAACCGGATTGCCTTTCTATCGTCCGTTAATTCTATCAGGTTTGTAGAGTTAAATCCTTCCAACGAAGGGCGCTTTGTTGGAAAAGTGTCGCGGGGTAACGGCGGAACGGGCGCAAAGGAATGGTCGCGGGGTTGGTGCGGGTGGACGCGGCCGCCAGCCGCGCTCTTCGGTGCCCTGGGTGGTTGGCAAAGCCGTCCCTCCAGTCGTCATTCCAGGGCGGAGCAAGGAGCGAAGCGACGCGCGCAGACCCTAGAATCCATGCCGTGAAATAGAAGAGATGCTGCGGTGCAGACCTATCTTTCGGCGGGGGTAGATAAGGTTCTATTCTCCACCGTTGCACCTCTCGCGAAGGTAACGGCATGGATTCTAGGGTCTACGCGCCGCTTCGCGTCGCCCCGCCCTAGAATGACGAAGTCGTTGGGTTGGCGCTCCCTTTCAAAGATACCAAAGCGGACTCTCCGGCCTAGAATGACGACAGCGGATGCGGCGCCCTTCCACAATCGCGGCAGCCTGAACGAAAATCCTCCTGTCACCGGGTTTCAGCAAATTCATGCTTCAAATCGCCGGCGAATTGAAACGCGGGTTTCGTGCTTGCCTCGCTTAGTATAGTAATCTTATCAACATTGGGAGTGAGAGAACGATGCGCGACCTTCTGAAAACCGTTCCGGCGATCGTTCGTGGCTTGCGGCTTAGCCCGCCCGCGGCGCTCGCCGCACGCTGATCGCTCGACAAAAACCGGCTCGCAACCATGGTTGGACGCGGCAACTCCATCATCATTGTCGGCGGCGGCGCCAGCGGCGTGGTGCTGGCCGCGCATTTGCTGATGTCGTCAAACTCCGATCTGCGCGTCACGCTGATCGAGAAGCGTCCGCATTTCGGCCAGGGCATGGCTTATTCCACTTTGCTGTCGGCGCATGTGCTCAATGTCAAAGCCTCCGGGATGAGCGCCTATGCCGACGACCCCACCCATTTCGCGCGCTGGGTGCTTGAGCGCGGCTTCGCCAAACCCGACCAGGGGCCATTTTATGCGCCGCGCAGTCTCTATGCCCGTTACCTGAGAGAGCTGCTCGACGATCTGGTGGAACGTGAGCGCGAGACCGGCCGGCTGCGGCTGATTGCCGAGGAGAGCCTGTCGATCTCGCCGACGCCGGCTGGCGTCGAGGTTGTGCTCGCCAACGGCACCAGCGTCGTTGGCCATCTGGCCGTTCTTGCCACCGGCCATGACGAGCAGCCCGGGGCCTTCCAGGGCCATGCCATCCGCATGGGGACGGAGGCCGACACCGCGCTCGATCCGCAAGCCGGTGTCCTGCTGCTCGGCACGGGCCTCAGCATGGTCGACGCCTTCCTGTCGCTGGAACAGCGCGGCCATAGCGGCCCGATCGTCGCGGTATCGCGGCGCGGCCTGCTGCCGTCGCCGCACCGCAAGGGCAACCCGATCAAGCTCGATATCGCCGACATTCCGCTCGGCACCGAGCTTTCCTATTTCGTCGGCTGGTTCCGCAACCTGATCCGCGAGACCCAGAAGGCCGGCGGCGACTGGCGCGACGTCGTCGATGGGTTGCGGCCCTTCAACCAGACGATCTGGCAGAACTGGCCCTCGTCCGCCAAGCGCCGCTTCGTCGAGCACACCAAGGCCTGGTGGGACATCCACCGCCACCGCATGGCGCCGGAAGTCTACCAGCGCGTCACCGAGGCGGTCAGGTCAGGCCGCATCCGCCTCGTCGCCGGCAGGATCGTGAATGTCGAGGCGAACGGCAGCTTCACCGTAAATATCCAGCCGCGCGGCACGCAGGATATCGAGATTCTTGAGGTCGCCCGGCTCTATGATTGCATGGGCATCGCCCGCGACATTTCGAGGACCTCGAACGGCCTCGTGCGCGCGCTGATCGAGCGTGGCGTCGCGCGGCCGGATCCGCTGCGCCTCGGCCTCGACGTCACCGCGAAATGCGAGCTGATCGCGGCCGACGGCACGGTGTCGTCGAAGCTGCTCGCCGTCGGCCCGCTGACGCGCGGCACCTTCTTCGAGATCGACGCCATTCCGGATATACGCGTGCAGTGCGCGAAGCTGAGCAAGCAGCTGCTGGGGTGAGGCATGGTCGAGGGATAATCTCCCCCCTTGAGGGGGAGATGGCCGGCAGGCAGAGGGGGTCGGTCCGACCGGGCTCGGCCTAATCTGTTGCAAATGGAGGTTTGCGCTGCACGCGCGGCGACCCCCTCTGTCGCCTTCGGCGACATCTCCCCCTCGAGGGGGAGATTACAAGCCTCCGTGAAATTCCATTCCCCGACTCGCCGCCGGATTGGCACGATCTATCTTCTTTCCGGATGAAAAGGGCTGGAAAAGACAGGGCGCGCGCTCCGCGAAACCGGGATGGATTCCGGCGGCTAGAGCATGATCCCAAAAAGTGGGAACCGGTTTTTGGAATAGATCATGATCCAACAAGAATGCGCGAGATTGCCGACATCCGCCTCGAACTGCTTCGATGGAGCACTCAAGATGAGCGAGCAGACAAAAGCGCCCGGCGGCGCGGACACCAACCTGTCGAGGCTTCGCCCGCCTTACCCTTCGGTGCTCGACCTGATCGGCCAGACGCCGATCGTCGAGCTGACCAAATTCGACACCGGCAAATGCCGGCTGTTCATCAAGCTCGAAAGCCAGAATCCCGGCGGCTCGATCAAGGACCGTATCGCGCTGTCGATGATCGCCGCCGCCGAGAAGGCGGGCAAGTTGAGGCGCGGCGGCACCATCGTGGAGGCCACCGCCGGCAACACCGGTCTCGGCCTCGCCCAGGTCGGCATCCCGAAAGGCTACCGCATCATCCTGGTCGTGCCCGACAAGATGTCGCGCGAGAAGATCCAGCATCTGCGCGCGCTCGGCGCCGAGGTGCGCATGACCCGCTCCGATGTCGGCAAGGGCCACCCCGAATACTACCAGGACATGGCCGAGAAGATCGCTTCCGAGCTGCCCGGCGCCTTCTATGCCAACCAGTTCGCCAATCCGGCCAATCCGCTGGCGCATGAGACGACGACCGGGCCGGAAATTTTTTGGCAGCTCGACGGCGATGTCGACGCGGTGGTGGTCGGCGTCGGCTCCGGCGGCACGCTCACCGGTCTCGGCCGTTACTTCGCGAAACACTCGCCGAAAACCGAGATGGTGCTGGCCGATCCGGTCGGCTCGGTGCTGGCGCCGCTGATCAAGACCGGCAAGATGGAGGAGGCCGGCAGCTGGACGGTCGAAGGCATCGGCGAGGATTTCGTGCCGCCCAATGCCGATCTCTCGCTGGTCAAGAAGGCGTATTCCATCCCCGACAAGCAGAGCATGCTGGCGGTGCGCGATCTCTTGTCCAAGGAAGGCATCCTCGCCGGTTCGTCCTCTGGCACGCTGTTGTCGGCCGCGCTTCGCTATTGCCGCGAGCAGACGGCGCCGAAGCGCGTCGTCACCTTCGTCTGCGACAGCGGCAACAAGTACCTGTCGAAAGTGTTCGACGATTTCTGGCTGGCCGAGCAGGGCCTTGCCGAGCAGGAGCAGCATGGCGATCTGCGCGACCTCGTCATGCGTTCGCACCGCACCGGCGACACCGTCTGGGTCGGGCCGGAGGAAAGCCTGCTCAACGCCTATGGCCGCATGCGCCGTTCCGATGTCTCGCAATTGCCGGTGCTGGACGAAGGCAGGCTGGTCGGCATCGTCGACGAGAGCGATATCCTGGCCAAGGTCGACGGTCCCTATGACGGCCGCTGGGACCGCTTCAACGCGCCGGTGCGCACGGCCATGACGTCGAACCTGCACACGCTGCAGGCCAACCAGACGCTGGACGCGCTGCTGCCTGTCTTCGACCGCAACGAGGTCGCCATCGTCTTCGATGGCGAGGAGTTCATCGGTCTGATAACTCGTATCGACCTGATCAACCATCTGAGGCGCCGCGCAAAATGACTTCAAACGGCAAGAACCGCCTGGCCTTTTCCACCCGCACCATCCATGGCGGCCAGAGCCACGACCCGCTGACCGGCGCGGTGATGGTGCCTATCTACGCCACCTCCACCTATGGCCAGCAATCGCCCGGCGTGCACAAGGGCTTTGAGTATGCCCGCAGCCAGAACCCGACGCGCTTTGCCTTCGAACGCGCGGTCGCCGATCTTGAAAGCGGCACCAGGGCTTTCGCCTTCGCCTCCGGCCTGGCGGCGATCTCGACGGTGCTCGAGCTGCTCGATTCCGGCGCCCATATTGTCGCCACCGATGATATCTATGGCGGCTCGTTCCGGCTGATGGAGCGGGTGCGCAAACGTTCCGCGGGCTTGCAGGTGAGCTTCGCCGACTTCACCGACCTTGCCGCGGTCGAAGCCGCGATCCGGCCGGACACGAAGCTGCTGTGGGTCGAGACGCCGACCAACCCGCTGCTGCGCATCGTCGATCTCGAAGCTCTCGCGGCGCTTGCAAAGCGTAAGGGCCTGCTTACCGTTGCCGACAACACGTTCTGCAGCCCCTATATCCAGCGCCCACTGGAGCTTGGCATCGACATCGTCGTGCACTCGACGACGAAATATTTGAACGGCCATTCCGACATGGTCGGCGGCGTGGCGGTCGTCGGCGACAACAAGGATCTCGCCGACCAGCTGAAATTCCTGCAGAACGCCATCGGCGCCATCTCCGGCCCGTTCGACTGTTTTCTGGCGCTCCGCGGCATCAAGACTTTGGCGCTGAGGATGGAGCGCCATTCCGCGAACGGCCTGAAAATAGCGCAATGGCTGGAAACGCGAAAAGATGTCCGCCGGGTGATCTATCCCGGCCTCGCCAGCCACCCGCAGCATTCCATCGCCGTCCAGCAGATGCACGCCTTCGGCGGCATGATCTCGGTCGACCTCGACCGCGACCTGGCGGGCACCAAACGCTTCCTCGAACGCACCCAGCTCTTCACGCTGGCCGAAAGCCTCGGTGGCGTCGAAAGCCTGATCGAGCACCCGGCGCTGATGACGCACGGCTCGATCCCGGCGGAGAAGCGCGGGGCGATCGGCATCACCGATTCGCTGGTGCGGTTGTCCTGCGGCATCGAGGACGGCGATGATCTGGTCGCGGACCTGGAGCAGGCGCTGGCGCACTAGTTCCTCAACACAGTGATTTTGAAAGATTGCAGGCTTGTCGGGCAAGGCTATCAACATCCGTTTGGGATAAGCCAGCGCAAACGCTGGCGATGAGTTGGAGGCTCCCGAACCTCGTCATTCCAGGGCGGAGCAAGGAGCGAAGCGACGCGCGCAGACCCTGGAATCCATGCCGTTACCTGGACCGAAGTGTGCAACGGTGCAGAATTCTGGGCCGCCGCGGCGCTTCCAAGTCACGGCATGGATCCTCGGGTCTGCGCGCGTCGCTTCGCTCCTTGCTCCGCCCGTGGATGACGATCGCGATAGATGTCCCAGTCAGTCGCCAAGGCCGGGGATCTGCCAACGCGCACTAACCAACCGGTCAAAACTTCTGTGTTGAGGAACTTGAGCAGTTCCAGGAAAAGTGTGAGCCGCCTTCGCCGTAGCCTTCCGCCCGGCAATTGCGACAAGCAAGACAAACAAAAAGATAGAGCGCTTCGCCGTTTCCATGAAACGGAAAACGCTTTAAGCGCAACTGAGTGCACTTTGCGATTTCAGAACATATCATAGCTACGCCCGCCGATTGGCCGGCGGCGCCGGGATGAGGGCTGATGACACAAGGACGCGGCGGTGGTGAAAAATCGGCGGCTACCCGTGCCGTCCGCGCGGCCGACGGCGTCGAGCGTGTCTATGCCCGGATCAAGGACTTCGCGATCGACTATCGTTTCCGGCCGGGCGAGCGGATCAATGAAGTCGAGCTCGCCGCCGAGCTGGCGGTCAGCCGGACGCCGGTGCGCGCCGCGCTCAATCGGCTGGAGCGCGATGGTTTTGTCACCTCCGTGCCGAACAAGGGCTTTTTCGCCCGCGAGCTGACGCCGGAGGCGGTGCGCGATCTCTATGAGCTTCGCGCCGCGATCGAGCGTGCCGCCTTCGTGCTTGCCTGCGAGCGGGCGACCGATGCCGAGATCGAGGCGGCGGCCGGGACCTGGACAAGACACAGCAGCTTCCGAGACGAGGGCTCATGGGCGCAGATCGCTGTCGCCGACGAGAGCTTTCACATGGGCCTGACGCGATTGTCGAAGAATGCGCAGATGATCAGCGCGCTCGAAGGTCTCTGCTCGCGTATCCGCTTCTTCAGATGCATCGACCTGGAGTCTTCATCGCGCCGCGAACGCACCTATCGGGAGCATGATGCGATCATTGGCGCCCTGCGCCGCCGCGACGCCGCGGGCGGAGCGAGCCTCCTCGAAAAGCACATCACGCTGAGCTCTGCGCACGCCATCGAAGTGGCCGCGCGCGGCTTGGCGCGGCTTTTCCCGGAAACGGCGTAGAGAGCTTCCGCGGAGAACCTCAACGCCGCGGCCCGCCGGCATCTCAAAAGACGGCCATTTTGCAGGCTGCCCCTTGCGGATCTCGCGATAGACTCTAAAGTGTACTCACTTTGCGATCTGCGGAGGCGTGATGCGCGTGATCGTGTTGGGTGGCGGCGTGGTCGGCGTCACCACTGCTTACCAGCTGCAGAAGGACGGGCACGAGGTCGTCATCCTCGAGCGCCAGCAACAGGTCGCGGCCGAGACCAGCTGGGGCAATGCCGGCATGATCGCGCCGGGGCATTCCTTCGTCTGGTCCTCGCCCAGGGCGCCGATGATCCTGCTGAAATCGCTGGTGCTGAAGGATCAGGCGCTGCGCTTCAGGCTCTCGGCGGATCCGAGGCTCTACAGCTGGTCATGGCTGTTCCTGATGGAATGCACGGCCGAAAAGGCCAGGCGCAACACGCTGCTCAAGCACCGGCTCGCCGTCTATTCGCAATCGGTGCTGCAACAGGTCGTCGCCGACGAGGCGATCGACTACGACCGCAACGATCGCGGCATCCTCTATTTCTATCGCAGCCAGCAGGCGCTCGACAAAGGCGTCGAGCATATGAAGCTGCTGGAATCCGATGGACAGCTGATCAAGGTGCTCGACCGCGACGCCATCGTCGCGCTCGATCCCTCGCTGGCTTCGGCCAGGGAAAAGATCGCCGGCGGCATTCACTGCCCGACCGACGAGACCGGCGACCCGGCGAAGTTCACCCGGGCGCTGGCCGCCAAGATGGTCGAGCGCGGCGGCGAGATCCGGATCGGCACCACCATCACCGGCATAGAGACGTCGGGTGACGGCGTCGCGCAGGTGATGACCGACAAGGGCGCGGTCAAGGGCGATGCCTATGTGCTGGCGCTTGGCTCCTACAGCCCGCTGATAGCCAGGACGATCGGGCTCAGCCTGCCGATCTATCCGGTCAAGGGCTATTCGCTGACCATCCCGATCGGCAACCGGCCGGCGCCGCCGACCATCGCAGCGATCGACGAGCACAATCTGGTCGCCGTGTCGCGCTTCGGCGACCGGCTGCGCGTCACCGCTACCGCCGAATTCGCCGGCTACGACACCAGCCACAAGCCGGCCGATTTCGCCTTTATGAAAGGCGTGACCGAGGAGCTTTATCCTGAAAGCGCCGATTATGACCGCGCCGAGATGTGGGCGGGGCTCAGGCCGATGACGCCGAACAACCTGCCCGAATTCGGCCGGCGGCGCCTGCGCAACCTCTACCTCAACACCGGGCACGGCCATATCGGCTGGACCATGTCGCATGGGTCGGCCCGCATCACCGCCGACCTGATCGCCGGCCGCAAGCCTTCTGTTTCCATGGAAGGCCTTTTGAACTGAATGTTTGGTCCGCACGGGATCGACAAGAAGAAAGGGAACGCCATGTCCGTCAGCGCCGCTACCCGCCCTCAGTCGTCAGGACCGGTCGACCTTGGCGTCCTTCCGTCGCAGATCGATGGCGGCCTCGCCTCGCGCGCGGCGATCGGCCTGGCGATCCTCGCCACCGACCAGACGCTGGAGCACGAGTTCCGCGCGCTGGTGCGCATTCCGGGCGTCGCCTTCTACGAGGCGCGGCTGTTCAACGACAACGACATCACGCCCGACACTTTGCGCGCCATCGGCCCGCGCATCGCCCCCACCGTCGATCTCATCCTGCCCAGCATCCCGCTCGACGTCGTCGGCTTCGGCTGCACTTCGGCCACCATGACGCTCGGGGAGGAAGCCGTCTTCGCCGAGATCAGGAAGGCGCGGCCGGGCGTCGCCTGCACCACACCGGTCACCGGCGCGCTGGCCGCCTTCAAGGCGCTCGGTGCCAAGGGCATCGGCCTGCTTACCCCCTACGCGCCCGAGATCAACCAGGGCCTGGTCCGCTATTTCACCGGCCGCGGCCTCGACATCGCGGCCGTCGCCACCTTCGACCGCCGCGACGATCGCGAAGCGGCCCGCATCTCGCTGGCTTCCATCGAGGCTGCCGCCGAACGCATGGCTGAAGTGCCCGGCGTCGATGCGATCTTCATCTCCTGCACCAGCCTGCGCGTCGCCGAAGCCGTGGCGGAGCTGGAGCGGCGCATCGGCGTTCCCCTCACCTCCTCCAACCACGCCATGGCCTGGCACTGCCTGCGCCTCGCCGGCATCGACGACGTGGTGCCGGCGGGTGGAAGGCTGTTCGCGCTGGCTGATGTTTGATTGGTGGAGCAGACTTTCAGGGGATAGGAGGCGTATCCAGCGGGTAATGGCATAGGGCGCTCCCCTCTCCGTCTCGGCTTCGCCGAGCCACCTCTCCCCGCCTCTGGCGGGGCGAGGAACCCAGGCTCGCGAAGGGCGCTGGCTCGGCGATTGGCGTTTCCTCGCCCCCACAAAGTGGGGGAGAGGTGGATCGGCGCGCAGCGCCGAGACGGAGCGGGGGCAGCGCTGCCCTCTGCGATTAACGCTGATCATCCGTCCGTTAACGGAATCGGAAGGAGATGTTTAACGCTTCGTCTCTATCTCCGGCCCCGGGTGGCGCAGACAGAGCGAGCATGATGAACGACAGCCCCGAAAAGCGAAACGAATGGCGTGCTATTTTCTACGTGCAGGCCCGCGTCGCCATCCTGTTTGTGCCGGTCGTCCTCAGCCTTCTCCTCATCGGCATTTTTGCCGGCAACGATCGCAAATCCGTGCCGGACCCCGTCGATCCGACCGTGACGGGCTCGGTGCGCTGAGAACCGCCGGCGGCGGGCTTACCTCAGACGAAGCGTGGTATCGGCCCGTTCTGGGGCGTCGTATCGCCCTCGAGGTCGACGAAAACCTCGTCGACAAAGCACCAGGCCCAGCCTTCCGGCGGGTCGTAGCCTTCGATGATCGGATGCTGCGTGGCGTGAAAATGCTTTGTCGCGTGGCGGTTGGGCGAGTCGTCGCAGCAGCCGACATGGCCGCAGGTGCGGCAGAGCCTGAGATGCACCCACCAGGATCCGCTCTTCAGGCATTCCTCGCAGCCCAGCGCGCTCGGCGTGACCTTTTTGATGTCCCTGGTGTGCCTGCATTCGTCCATCACGATCTCCTGGCCGGTTCGGGCTGATTATTCGTTGGCGGCGGCGCCGTTACCTGCCAGATAGGCATGCAGGGCCGCAACCACCTGCGCGCCTTCGCCGACGGCGGCCGCGACGCGCTTGGTCGAGCCGCAGCGCACGTCGCCGATGGCGAACACGCCGCTGCGGCTCGTCTCCATCAGCCCGTGCCCCGGCGTCGTGTCCGGTCCGGTCCGCACGAAACCCTTCGCATCCAGCGCCACATTGCAGTTGGCCAGCCAGTCGGTGTTCGGGTCGGCGCCGATGAACAGGAAGAGGTGGTGGATGGCGCGCTCTGTCTCCTCGCCGGTTATCCGGTTGCGCCAGCGCAGCCGCTCGAGATTGCCGTCATGGCCTTCCAGCGCCGTCACTTCGGTTTGCGTCAGCACCTCGATGTTGGGCTGCGCCTTGATGCGCTCAACCAAATAGCGCGACATGGTGGCGTCGAGGTTGTCGCGGCGCGCCAAGAGCGTCACCTTGCGCACCTGGCTCGCCAGATAGACGGCCGCCTGTCCGGCCGAATTGCCGGCGCCGACCAGCGCCACCTCCTGGCTCTGGCAAAGCCTGGCCTCGATCGGCGAGGCCCAGTAATGCACCGACGTCCCCTCGAACTGCGCGAGGTTGGCGATGTCGAGGCGGCGGTAGCGCGCGCCGCTGGCGATCACCACCGCACGCGAGCGCACGCTCTCGCCATCGCCGATGGCAAGCCTGTAGCGGGCGCCGTCGCCGGCGTCGTCCAGCAGCTTCGCCTCGTCGGGGATCACCATCTCGACGCCAAATTTCTGCGCCTGATTGTAGGCGCGCGCCATCAGCGCCATGCCGGTGATGCCGGTCGGGAAGCCGAGATAGTTCTCGATGCGGGCCGAGGCGCCCGCCTGCCCGCCGAAGGCGCGGCAGTCGAGCACGATGGTCGACAGTCCTTCCGAGGCGGCATAGACCGCCGCCGCCAGCCCGGCAGGGCCGGCGCCGACGATCGCCACGTCATAGATCTTCTCGGCATCGATCGGCCGCAGCAGGCCGACGCAGCGGGCAAGCTCGTTCTCGCCCGGATTGTGCATCAGCTTGCCGTTCGGGCAGAGCACGATCGGCAGATGGTGCGGGTCGACATGGAACCGCTCGATCAGCGTTTTGGCGCAAGGGTCGGTGTCGGAATCGAGCGCCCGGTGAGGCAACCCGCTGCGCCGCAGGAAACCTTGCAGCCGCAGCACGTCGCCATTGCCTGGAGGGCCGATGACGACCGGCCCGCTGGCGCCGCTTTCGAGCAGCCCGACGCGGCGCAGGATCAGCGCCCGCATGACGCGCTCGCCGAGATTGGCCTCCTGCACCATCAGGTCGCGCAGCCGCGGCGAGGGGATGACGATCGCCTCGACCGGCTCGACCGCCTCGGCATTGACCAGCGACGGCCGGTTCGACAGCTGCGCCAGTTCGCCGATGAAATTGCCCGCGCCATGGGTGACGATCGGCTCAGGCTGGCCGAGCCCGCCGGCTTGGGTGATGTCGACCTTGCCCGACAGGATGAGGATCACGCCCGGCGAAACCGTGCCGGCCGTCACGATATGATCGCCGGCGGCATAGGCGCGCGCCTCGCCGAAGCGCCGCATGCGCTCGATATCCGCATCCGAGAGGATCGGGAACATCTGGTCGCGGCGGGCGGCAATGGTCGGGCTGACGGAAGGGGCCATGATGAGACCGTAGCGTCAGGGGCGGCAGGTTTGAAGCGGTTTGTTGGGGGCCTGGCCGGAAGGGGAGGTGGCTGATGGCTTACACGCCTTCGTCATCCACGGGCGGAGCAAGGAGCGAAGCGACGCGGCGCAGACCCGAGGATCCATTCCGTGACCTTTGTCGGAGAAGGCAGCAGAGCAGAATTCTGGAGCGCCGCAACGCCTCGACTTCACGGAATGGATCCCAGGGTCTCCGCGACGGAGCTTCGCTCCTGCTCCGCCCTGGGATGACGAAGTTCCGAGGTCAAAGGCTAATCTTGAGCGTCGTGATCGCTGGCGGATAAGGCCGATCCCGTTGGCAGTCGGGATGAGATGGTGCCCAGAAGAGGACTCGAACCTCCACTCCTTGCGGAACACGGACCTGAACCGTGCGCGTCTACCAATTCCGCCATCTGGGCTGGTGGGCGCTCATGTAAGCGGGCAAACGATATGTGTCAACGCGCTTTTTTCGTGGCTTGCCCTGGCTTGCCGAATGGGCTCACCCCTCCAGCACTTCTTTCTTGGCCACGGTGGAATCGGCGTTGAGCTTGTAGATGACCGGCACGCCGGTGCCGAGCTCGAGCTTGACGATCTCCTCGCCGCTTTTGCCGTCCAGCGCCATGATCAGCGCGCGCAGCGAATTGCCGTGGGCGGCGACCAGCACCGTCTCGCCGCGCAACACATGCGGCTGCACCTCGTGCAGGTAATAGGGCCACACGCGCGCGCCGGTGTCCTTCAGGCTTTCGCCGCCGGGCGGGGCGATGTCGTAGGAACGGCGCCAGATATGCACCTGCTCCTCGCCCCATTTCTTGCGCGCGTCGTCCTTGTTGAGGCCGGAAAGGTCGCCATAGTCGCGCTCGTTGAGCGCCTGGTCGCGGATGGTCTTGAGCTCGCTCTGGCCGACCACGTCGAGGATGTGCTGGCAGGTCTTCTGCGCCCGCTTCAGCGCCGACGTATAGGCGATGTCGAATTTCAGGCCGCGCGCCTTGAGCTTTTCGCCGGCGGCGAGCGCTTCCGCCGTGCCCTGCTCGGTCAAGTCGACGTCGCGCCAGCCGGTGAACAGGTTCTTCAGGTTCCATTCGCTCTGGCCGTGGCGCACGAGCACGAGAGTTCCCGACATGTTTTCTCCTATAGAATGTTTGGATATGGATTAGCTCAGGCCGAGCACATCCCGCATGGAATAAAGTCCGGGCTTCTTGCCGCGCGCCCAAAGCGCCGCCTTGACCGCGCCGCGCGCGAAGATCGCGCGGTCCTCGGCGTGGTGGGAGAGCGTGATGCGCTCGCCGGTGCCGGCAAGGATCACGCTGTGGTCGCCGACGACGGAGCCGCCGCGCAGCGTGGCGAAGCCGATCGAGCCCGCCTTGCGCACGCCGGTATGGCCGTCGCGCACCCGCACGCTGTTGTCGGCGAGATCGATGCCGCGCCCCTTGGCCGCCGCCTCGCCGAGCAGCAGCGCCGTGCCGGACGGCGCGTCGACCTTGTGGCGGTGGTGCATTTCCAGGATCTCGATGTCGAAATCCTCCGGGTCGAGCGCCTTCGCGGCCTGCTCGACCAGCACCGCCAGAAGATTGACGCCAAGGCTCATATTGCCGGATTTGACGATCGTCGCATGCCGCGCGGCGGCGGCGATCCTGGCATTGTCATCGGCCGAGCAGCCGGTGGTGCCGATGACATGGACGATGCGCGCCTGCGCGGCATAGCCGGCGAATTCGACGCTTGCCGCCGGCGCCGTGAAATCGAGCACGCCGTCGGCCTTGGCGAAGGCCGGCAGCGGATCGTCGACGATCGGCACGTTGATGATGCCGATGCCGGCAAGCTCGCCGGCATCCTTGCCGAGATGCGGGGAGTCCGGCCGCTCGATCGCGGCGGCGACGCGCGCGCCGGGCATCGTATGGATGGCGCGGATCAGCGTCTGGCCCATGCGGCCGGCGGCGCCCACCACCACCAGGCCCATATCGCCGGCTTCACTCATGCGCTTCTCCTGACAGTCTTCTTGGCGCGGCTGCGCTGCGCCGGAGTTTGGCCCGAAGTCTGGCTTGCCTTGGCGTCGTCGACAAGCCCCAGCCCCTTCTTGCCCTGGATGCGGTGGAAGCGGGCATAGATGCCGTGCGGGTCGGCCATCAGGGTCGCATGCGTGCCTTCCTCGACCAGCCGCCCCTCTTCCAGCACGATGATATGGTCGGCATTGACCACCGTCGACAGCCGGTGCGCGATCACGATCGTCGTGCGGCCGTCCATGACATGGGTCAGCGCCTCCTGGACGCGCGCCTCCGCCTCGTTGTCGAGCGCCGAGGTCGCCTCGTCGAGCAGCAGGATCGGCGCCTGGCGAACGATGGCGCGCGCGATCGAGACGCGCTGGCGCTGGCCGCCCGACAGCGTCGAGCCGCCTTCGCCGACCGGTGTGTCGTAGCCTTGCGGCTGCTGGCGGATGAACTCGTCGGCCGCCGCCAGCTTCGCCGCCTGCTCGATCTCGGCGTCGGTGGCCGACAGCCGGCCGAAGCGGATGTTGTCGCGGATCGTGCCCTCGAACAGATAGGGCGCCTGCGCCACATAGGCGATCGATTGGCGCAGCGAATGCTTGGTCACCTTGGCGATGTCCTGACCATCGACCTCGATCGAGCCCTTGTCGACGTCATAGAAGCGCTGCAGCAGCGCCACCAGCGTCGACTTGCCGGCGCCCGAGGCGCCGACGATGGCCGTCACCTTGCCGGCCGCAGCGGTGAAGCTCAGGTCCCGCAGCACCGGCGTGTCGGTATTGTAGCCGAAGGTCACATTGTTGAAGCGCACCTCGCCGGTGGTGACCTTCGCCTCGACCGCGTCGGGCGCGTCGCCCTGCTTCGGCTCGAGGTCGAGCAGCTCGTAGATCATGCGCGCATTGACCAGGGCGCGTTCCATGCCGACCTGCGTGCGCGCCAGGCGCCGCGCCGGGTCGTAGGCCAGGATCAGCGCGGTGATGAAGGAGAACACCGCGCCCGGCGGCTGCCCGAGCACCAGCGCCCGATACCCGGAATAGGCAAGCACGGCGGTGACGGCGAGGCCGCCCAGGATTTCGGAAATCGGCGACAGCCGCTCCGCGACGCGGGCGATCTTGTTGTTACGCTGCTCGGCCGTGTCGGCCATGATGCCGATGCGGCGCGCCAGCTCGTCCTCCAGAGTGAAGGCCTTGACGATGGCGATGCCTTGCGTGGCCTCCTGGACGGACCCGTTCAGCCGCGAGTTGATCAGCACGGATTCCCGGTTGATCTTGCGCAGGCGGCGGGTGATGTAGACGACGGCCCAGATCAGCGGCGGCCCGATCAGCAGCGAGCTCAGCGACAGCACCGGATCCTGGTAGATCATCACGCCGACGAGAGCGACGAGCGAGACCGCGTCGCGGCTGATGGAAGTCAGCGTCAGCGACAGCAGATCGCGGATGCCCCCGACATTCTCGTTCACCTGAGCCGCCAGCCGGCCGGAACGGGTCTCGTTGAAGAAGTCGACGCCGAGCTTCATCAGATGGTCGAAGCTGCGCTTCTGGTAGCGGGCGACCAGGTTGTTGCCGATCCTGGCCAGCGCCACCGCCTGGCCGTAGCCGGCGAAGCCGCGCAGCACGGAGGCGCCCATGAAACCGGCGCAGATCCAGACGATCATGTCGCTGCGCCGTTCGTAGAAGATCTGGTTGATCATCGGCGCCATGATCCACGCGGTGAAGGCGGTGGCGCCCGAAACAATCAGCAGGCAGGCGACGGCAACGACATAGGTCCAGCGATATTCCTTGCCGTTTTCGGCCAGGATGCGGCGCAGCACCGCGCTGACCTCGGTGGGCTGGACTTTCAGTTTGAGGGAAGTTTGAACGGTCAAATCAGGGGCGCTTCGTGGGTTTTCGTCGGACAGGGCTGCCTCTCGGCACCCCTCTTAGCGCCCCGGCTACGGCTTGCCTATGGCGAAACTTCGTCGCGCCGGCCGATCGCTATCCCGAAACCGGGTGCGATCAGGTCCGCCAGTGCCGCCCCGCCGTGTTGACGCCGAACAGCGACGGCGTCCTGGCATAGGCGGCAAGCCCAAGCAGCGCCGCCAGCGGATGGGTGATGACATAGACCGGCATTTCGCGCATCAGCGCGCTGTGCGGCGCCTTGTCCTCGAAGGCGGCGCGGAAATTGCCGGCTTTCAGCGCCGGCACGATCTTCTGCGCGATGCCGCCGGTCAGGAACACGCCGCCCCGGCCCATGAACACCAGCGCCAGGTCGCCCGCGGTGCGGCCGAGGCAGGTGACGAACAGTTCCAGCGCCTCCTCGGCCACCGGATCGGATTTCGCAAGCGCCGCCGCGGTAATCTCGGCCGGCGTGGTGAAGGGCGCCGTCCGGGCATCGGCCTTGGCCACGGCGCGATAGACATTGACCAGCCCGCGGCCGCACAGGATCTGCTCGCCGGAGATGCGGCCTTCGAGCTTGTCGATATGCGGGAACACCTGGAAGTCGCGCGGCGTGCGCGGGCCGATATCCATATGCCCGCCCTCGCCCGGCACCGGGATCCAGTGGTCGAGCGCGTAGATCAGCCCGGCAACGCCCAGCCCGGTGCCGGGGCCGAGCACGACGCGGCTCGCATTGGGTTCCGGCGCGCCGCCGCCGATCTTTTCCATATGCTCCTCGCCGAGCGCCACGACGGCCAGCGCCTGCGCCTCGAAATCGTTGAGCACGACCACCTCGCTCAGGCCCAGATTGGCGATCATCTGCCGGGGTTTCACGACCCAGGGGCAGTTGGTGAGCGGAATCTCGTCGCCGTCGACCGGCCCGGCGATTGCCAGCACCGCCGAGTTCGGCTGGATGGACGAGCGGTCGAGCACCGCCGCCTGGATCGCGTCGTCGATGGTCTTGAAATTCGCCGTCTGGACGATATGGGGCTCGGTCGCCTCGGAATTCGCGTCGAGCACGATCGAGAAGCGCGCATTGGTGCCGCCAATGTCGCCGATCAGGACCGGAAACCGCAGTCCCTTCTCGTCTTCGCCTGCCATGCTCGTGATCGTCCTCGTTGCGGCGCGGCTGCGCCATTTCAATCGATTGACTAGCGCATGACCCCGGAAAGGGGAAGCCCGCTTCGGCGTCAGTTCCCCGGTCTAGGTCGCGGCAGCGGAATGCCGATCTTCGGCGTCGGCGCGAAAGCGCTCGCCTGGGCCGGGAGCGCGCCGCTGGAGATCGTCTCCGTCGGCTCGGTCGGCTGCGGTTCGGCAACGGCCACGGCGGCGGCGCTGCCGCCCTGATAGGTCACGGCCGCCAGCGACGGCGCATCCGTCGCGGCGAGCACCGCCTGGCACTCCTTCGGCAGATTGGCCATCGTCATCAGGTCGCGCGCCTTCGGCGCATCGGGGTTCTTGTTGGGCCGCCATGGCTCCTCGGTGAACCACCAGGCCAGCGGCTTGCCGCAGCCGTCATCAGCGGGCGTCGCCTCCTGCCCCTTGCAACCGGGCGAGCCCGGCTGGCATCCGATGCGCATATGTAAGTGATAGTCGTGACCCCAGAACGGCCGGATCTTGCGCAGCCAGGAACGGTCGCCGGTGACGGTGTCGCAAAGCTCCTTCTTGATGCCGGGATTGACCAGGATGCGCTCGACTTCCGGATAGCTCGCGGCGCGCTTGAGCAGCCTTGTGTGCGCCGGGGTCCACAGCGCGTCCTTCACCAGATGCGTCTTCTCGTCGACCATCAGCGTGGCGCTCATCGATTCGCGCTGGGCGATGGTCAGCGGCCGCTTCGGCATCGGCGTCAGCCAGATGTCGGCGTCGAGCCCGATCTGGTGCGAGGCATGGCCGGTCATCATCGGTCCGCCGCGCGGCTGCGAGACGTCGCCGACCAGAAGCCCCGGCCAGCCATCGGCTACCGCGTCGCGCGACAGCTTTTCGATCAGCGCGATCATGGCCGGGTGGCCCCAGCGGCGGTTGCGCGAGGGGCGCATCACTTCCCAGGTCGGCCCATCCATGGGCAAGGCGACGCCGCCGGCGAAGCAGCCTTTGGAGTAGAAGCCGAAGGATTGCGCGGGCACCACCGCCGGCAGTTTCTTGGCGCCGAACAGGTCCTTGGCGCGCGGTTCGGCCGAAATCGCGGCCGCCGCCAGCGCGGCCAAGGTCACCAGCGCCAGCGCGGCGGTCAGGAACGGCTTCCTGTCGGGCAGCGATCGCAAATTCATCAGGCCGGATCCCTCTCCAGTCAATCCGTTTGCGACACGGTCAGGAACGAATCATACCACGCCCAGCGTCCCGCATCGATCTTCAGCGCCTCATCGGGCTGCGCGGCGCTCCGTCCCGCCAGTTGCCCTCGGCCCACATCCGCTCCAGCGCCACCCGGTAGTTCGGGAACCGGAAGCGAAAGCCGGCCGCCTTGATCGCCTTGTTGGCAACACGCTTGTTCTCGCCATAGAAAGACCGCGCCATGGGCGAAAGTTGGGCGGTCTCGAAGGGAATTTCCGGCGGCGGCTCGACGCCCATCAGCCCGGCGGCGTAGGCCACGACATCCTGCGGCGGCGCCGGCTCGTCGTCGGTGACATTGAAGATGCCGCCGAGATTGCCGCCGGCGAGATGCCAGAGCGCGCCGGCGATGTCGTCGCAATGGATGCGGTTGAACACCTGCCCCGGCTTGACCAGCCGCCGCGCCGTACCCTCCTCGAGATTGGCCAGCGCGTTGCGGCCGGGCCCGTAGATTCCGGAAAGCCGCAGCACCGCCACCGGCTTGCCGATCTCGCGGCCAAGCTTCAGCCACTCCTCCTCGGCCGCGACCCGCATCACCGAGCGCTTCGATACGGGGCGGCAGGCGCTGGTCTCGTCCACCCAGGCGCCGCCATGATCACCATAGACGCCGACGGTGGAGAGATAGGCGATCCATTCCAGCGCCGGCATTTTTTCCCGCAGCGCATCGCCGACGACGTTCAGCACCGGGTCGCCGGCATCGTCGGGAGCGACCGAGACGATGAGATGCGTCGTTTTGACGAGTGCGTCGCCGAGCTCGGGCGACAGCGCGCCGTCGAATTGCAGCGGCTCGATACCGGCCGATCGCAGCGCCTCGAACTTTTCCGGCGCCCGGGTCGTGCCGAGGACCGGCGCATGTTGGGCGTTGGCCCGCGCGAATGCCTGGCCGGAATAGCCGGCGCCGAAGATGAAGAAGCGTCTTTCGCTCATCGATCAACCTCTGCGGATGCCAAGCCCGCCAGCCATTCCTCTCGAACCGCCGCATCGATTTCGGTCCTCGAAGCCGTGGCGGCAAGCTCGCCAAATTCGCGACCAGAGAGCAATCGCGACATGGCCCAGATTGCCGCACCCCGTACCAGCGGCGAGGCCTCGTCGAGCAGGCCACGCACGCCAGGTACAAGCGAAGCGTCGCTCGAATTGCCGGCGGCGATCAGCACGTTGCGCACAAAACGGTCGCGGCCGATGCGCTTGATCGGCGAGCCCGAGAAGAAGGCGCGGAACGCTGCGTCGTCGAGCGCGAGCAGGTCCGAGAGCTTCGGCTCGCGCAGATCGTTGCGCGCGGCAAGCTTCGCCTCCGAGGCCGCACTGGCGAACTTGTTCCACGGGCAGGCGGCTAGGCAGTCGTCGCAGCCATAGATGCGGTTGCCGATCTTTTCGCGGAATTCACGCGGGATCGGCCCCTTGTTCTCGATGGTCAGGTACGAGATGCAGCGCCGCGCATCGAGCCGGTAGGGCGCCGGAAACGCATCGGTCGGGCAGGCGTCGAGGCAGGCGCGGCAGGAGCCGCAATGGTCGATCTCGGCCTGGTCCGGCTCAAGCTCGGCCGTGGTGAAGATCGTGCCGAGGAACAGCCAGGAGCCATGCGCGCGGCTGACCAGATTGGTGTGCTTGCCCTGCCAGCCGAGCCCGGCGGCCTCCGCCAACGGCTTTTCCATCACCGGCGCCGTGTCGACGAACACCTTCACGTCGCCGCCCGCCCTGGCCACGATCTTGCCGGCGATCTCCTTCAGCCGGCCCTTCATCACGTCGTGATAGTCGCGGTTTTGCGCATAGACCGAGATCGCGCCGCGGTCGGGTTTTTGGAGGATATCGCGCGGGTCGCGGTCGGGGCCGTAATTCATCGCCAGCACGATGATCGAGCGCACCTCCGGCCACAGCGTCGAGGGCTCGGCGCGGCGTTGAAGCGTCTCGGCGATCCAGTCCATCGAGCCGTGGAACCCGTCGGCTACGAATTCGGCCAAACGTGCGGGCGCCAGCGGGATCGCGTCCGGCCGGGTCACGGCGACCGCCTCGAAGCCGGCGCGGCGCGCCTCCGCGTCGATCAGCGCGCGTAAGGTTTCAGAAGTCGAGGTCCGCATAATGCGATACCGGCGACAGGCCGCGCACCCGGTCGGAGAGCAGCGGCCGGAACGATGGCCGCGATTTCACCCGCGTGTACCATTCGCGCGCGGCGCTGTGTTCGCGCCAGTCGATCTCGCCGAGATAATCGAGCACCGACAGCGTAGCCGCCGCCGCGAGGTCGGCATAGGTCACCTTGTTGCCGGCCAGCCAATGGCGCGTGCCGGCCAGCCAATTGGTGTATTTCATGTGCTGGCGGATATTGGCGCGCGCCGCCCGGATCGCCGCCGAATCGGGCGAGCCGCCGCCGGCGGTTTCCGGCATCACCGGCTTCAGCACGCGCTCGCGCACCAGGTGGCGGGTGACCTCACTTTCGGCCTTCGCCAGATACCAGTCGGTCAGCCGGCGGATTTCGGCGCGCTGCATCGGGTCCTCGGCGAACAGCCTTTTGTCGCGTTTCAAGACGCCGCGCGTCTCGTCGAGATATTCGGCGATCACCATGGCGCCGACGATCGGCACATCGCCTTCGGCGAGCAGGATCGGCAGCGTGCCGGCCGGGTTCAGTGCCAGGAACTCCTTGCGCCGCGTCCACGGCTTTTCCTCGATCAGCGCCAGCTCCTCGCCATACTCGCCAAAGGCGAGGCGCACGAACCGGCAGGTGGCGAACATGGGATGATGGAAAAGCGTCAGCATGGTTCCGCGATGATAGGGCGCACTGGCGAATCGATACCTGCACCGGTAAGTCTTGGCGGCCCGTCATGCGGCCGTCACGGTGTTGCGACCTATAGGGGGACTTCCGCGCCGTGACAAGCAAGCCGTTGTCCCAGCTATCCCCGAAATCCTGAGGTTGCCATGGAAAGCCAGACCATCGTCGAAGCGCTGCTGCTTGGGCTTTTAGAGGGCCTGACCGAGTTCATCCCGGTGTCCTCGACCGGCCACATCCTGCTTGCCGGCCATTTCCTCGGCTTCCACTCCACCGGCAAGGCCTTCGAGATTCTGATCCAGCTCGGCGCCATCCTGGCCATTTTGAGTGTCTATTTCGGCAAGCTCTGGCAGATGCTGATCAAGCTGCCCAGCGACCCGCAGACCAGGCATTTCGTCATCGGCATCCTCATTGCCTTCCTGCCGGCGGCGGTCATCGGCGCGCTGGCGCATGATTTCATCAAAAACTATCTGTTCGAATCGCCAAAACTGATCTGCAGCATGCTGATCATCGGCGGCGTGGTGCTGCTCGTCGTCGACCGCATCAATTTCAAGCCGGTGCATCATGACGTCGAGCGCTTCCCGTTGAGCGTCTATCTCAAGATCGGCCTGTTCCAGTGCCTGTCGCTGATCCCGGGCACGTCGCGTTCCGGCTCGACCATCGTCGGCGCGCTGCTGATGGGGGTCGACAAGCGCGCGGCGGCGGAATTCTCCTTCTTCCTCGCCATGCCCACCATGGTCGGCGCCTTCGCCTTCGACCTCTTCAAGAACCGCAACGTGCTGACTTCGGCCGACCTGCCGATCATTTCCGTCGGCTTCATCGCCGCCTTCGTCGCCGCGCTGATCGTCGTGCGCTTCCTGCTCGATTACGTCTCGAAGAACGGCTACGCGCTGTTCGGCTGGTGGCGGCTTGCGGTCGGGATAGCGGGGCTGGCGGCGCTGATGGTTTGGGGGTGAGGCTTGCCCTCCGGGGGATGGCAGCCACAAACGCCGCTCTCCCTCACCCGGCCTCCGCTTCGCTCGGCTGACCTCTCCCCGGGGGGAGAGGAGACTGTCGGCGTCGGCGCCAACCTCTTCTCCCCACCGGGGAGAAGCGCAACCATTAGCTTAGGCGGCGTGGTTTGCGGGTGGAGCTTTGCTCCACGGAGTGCCGCGTTCGACGACGGCGTTGGCGAAGATGAGGAGCTTTCTGACACAGGCGATGATGGCTTTCCTGTGGGCCTTGCCGTTGTTCGTAAGGCGGCCGTAGAGAGCGACCAGGGCGGTGTTCCAGCGCTGGGAAGCGGGCAATGCAGCATTGAAGAGCGCTCGGCGGACACGACTGCGACCGCCGGCGATATGGCGCTCGCCGGTACGTTCGCCCGAGTCGTCGTCGTAAGGAGCGACGCCAACCAAGGCAGAGATTTGCTCACGACTGACCTTGCCGAGTTCGGGCAAGAGGATGACGAGGGTGAGCGCGGTGCGTATGCCGATGCCATCAACGCTGGCGATCAGCTCGAGCCGCCGAGCGAGATCATCGTGTTTGCACACGACGACCTGCAGGAGCAGCAGTTCGGCCTCGCGGCGCCGCTGCAGACGCTGAACGTCACGCTTGAGTTGGTTGAGAATCCGCTTGGTGGTGAAGTGCTCGCGCCGCGTCTTGAGGTGAGCGATATCGTACTCCAGTTGCTCGATGAAGAGCAGATGCTCAGCGAACGCGGCCAGCCTGGTGTCTGGCGGTTCATGCAGGTCGCCGAGATTGGCAGCGCACTCGGCGATGAGGGCGGCGTCGATACGATCGTTCTTGGCACGACGCAGCTTGTAGATGGCAAAGGCATGCACTTGACGCGGCTGCAGGAGAGCGACCTCGAAGCCCTGCTCGCGCAAATATTCCACGACGGCTCGTTCGTAACCCCCGGAGGCTTCGATGCCGATGCGTTTGATCTTACGCGCGCTCAGCCAAGCAACCAACTCTTGATGTCCGTCTCTGGCATTGGCTACGCGCAACCTGTCGCTCGTCGGATAGGTTGCGACATCAAGCGACTTCTTGCTGGTGTCGATTCCGGCGGTTCTTGTGCTAGTCTCATTCATCTTCGTCGTTCCCTGCCTTGCATACGAACCAGGTTGTTCCAGCAACCATCCGGGCCACGATGAAGAGCCGATCGCGATCTTGCTTCTCCTTAACCCCACGGGTTCGGGTGGCTGGCGATCCGACGATCGGCGCCAACGGCCGGGTGGCCACCCGGCCGTTGGCGTCCCTTACGGGACGACCACTTCATACAACATCGCTTATGCAAGGTGGCCGCGAAGCGGCCGGATGAGGGGGCCAGCGCTGCCATATGCGATTGTCTACCCACTGTAGCGGGGGTAAGCCCTTCAATTCCTTCCATAAAACGCGTTCTCGACATGCACCGGCCAACGCCAGGGCAGAACCGCCACCATGTCGAAACGCAGCGAAAGCCGCCCGTAATCCGGCTGGCGCGACAGCCACAGATCCGCCGCGCCCTCGATGCGGCGCTCCGATTCATGGCCGATCGCTTCCATCGCCTCGATCAGCGTGCGGCGTGCCTTGACCTCGACGAACAGCACGAGATCGCCGCGCCGCGCGATCAGGTCGATCTCGCCGAGCCTGGTGCGGTGGCGGCGGGCGAGGATGCGATAGCCTTTCAGCATCAGCGCCAGCGCCGCCAGCCACTCGCCGCGATGGCCGCGCCGGTAGGCCTTGCGTCGATGGCCGACCGTGCGCTCAGCCATTTCTTTGCTTGACCATGATCTTATCCAAAGACCGGCTTCCACATTTTGGGATCATGGTCCGTCCTTGAGCTCCAAGAGCCGCCGGTAAAGCGCCTGTTTCTGGCCGCCGGTCATCTTCGCCGCTTCCGATGCCGCCTTCGAAGCCGGCATTTCGGCCGCCAGCGACAACAGCAGCCGGTCGATATCCGCCGGCTGGTCTTCCGCCGCCTCAGGCGGGCCGACGCAGACGACGATCTCGCCCTTCGGCGTGTCGGCGGCGGCATAGTGGCCGGCCAGCTCGGCCAGCGTGCCGGTGCGCATCTCCTCGAAGGCCTTGGTCAGCTCGCGCCCGATCGCGGCTTTGCGCGCGCCCCCCAGTGCCTCGACCATGGCGGCAAGCGTCTCGGCCAGCCGTCTGGGCGATTCGAAGAAGATCAGCGTTGCCGGCACCGCCTTGAAGGTTTCGAGCTTGGCCAGCCGCTGCCCTGCCTTCACGGGCAGGAAGCCGACGAACAGGAAAGCGTCGGAGGGCAGGCCGGAAGCGGTCAGCGCGGCGAGCGCAGCGGAAGGTCCCGGGATCGGCACCACGCGGATGCCGCGCTCCAGCGCCTCGCCGACCAGCCGGTAGCCGGGATCCGAAACCAGCGGCGTGCCGGCGTCGGAGATCAGCGCCACGCTTTGCCCGGCCGCCAGCGCCTCGATCAGTTTCGGCCCGGCCTCCTGCGCATTGTGCTCGTGATAGGCGGTGGTGCGGCGGCGGATGCCGTAGCGTTCGAGCAGCACGCGCGAGACGCGCGTGTCCTCGCAGGCGACGATGTCGGCAGCGGCCAGCGTCTCCAGCGCGCGCAGCGTGATATCAGCCAGATTGCCGATCGGCGTCGCCACCAGATAGAGCGCCGGCGCGAGCGGCCGCGCCGCGATCTCAGTCTGTCCGATCAGGTAGCTGCTTCTGTCGCCGGTCACCGATTGCCCCTCATAACCGGCCTTGTTTGGCATGGCTGGCGCCTCGTTGCAAAACGTGAGGTCGGGTTAAGGAAATCGCCATGCCTTTGCCACAGTGCGGAACGAAACCCACAGCGGCGAATTTAACCCCTGATTCCCCGGGAGGAGGCAGGACCGAACGATGCCCAATCGCTTCGACATCTTCATCAGCCGACTTGAAAGCAAGACCGCCCGCGAGGGCATCCCTCCACACCCCATCGCCGCCCAGAGCGGCGTCCGCCGCGACAAGGCCGATGCGAAGCCTGCCCGCCCCGATGACGCGCATGGCGAGAAGCACCGCGGCAAGCACCGCCAGAAGCACGACGCTTAGAGCGTCGCATGTGAGCGCTGACGACCCTCGCCTCGTCATTCCAGGGCGAAGCAAGGAGCGAAGCGACGCGCGCAGACCCTGGAATCCATGCCGTTACATCGAAGCGCCACCAACGGTGCAGAATTCTGTACCGCAGCACTCTTCGCATAGGTCACGGCATGGATTCTCGGGTCAAGCCCGAGAATGACGAACGCGCGGGGAGCGTCACAGCCCTCAGAGATAGCGCGGCACCCTCGCCTCCAGCAACCGCACAAGTTCGGGATCCATGAACTCGTAGTCGTCCGGGATATCGAGGCAGATCACCCTGGCACCCTTCAGACTCGACCGGAACTTCTTCTGCAGCTTGGCGCGGTGCGCCTTTTCCATCACGAAGATGATGTCGGCCCAGGCCACCAGCTCATGCGTCAGCGGGTTGTCGGCATCATGGTTGGTGCCGGCCGATGCGACTTCGATGTCTCGGCGCTTGGAAAACACCTGCTCGGCGGTCGGGCTGCGCAACCGGCTCTGGCTGCAGACAAAGAGGACGTTCTTCAAGGAGGTTACCGCGCCAGATCCGCCACCACCGCATCCAGCACGATCATCCCTGCCGTCGTGGCGCGCAGCCTTGCATTGCCGACCGGCGCCACCAGTCCTTCCTCCTGCAGCACCGAAAGCCTTGCGATCGACAGGCCGCGACCCGAGAGCGCCTCATAGCGCTGCAGGTCGATGCCTTCGGCGAGCCGCAAGCCCATCAGCAGGAACTCGTCGGCCTCTTCCGCGCGGGTCAGGATCTCGCCGCCGGTGACGCCATGGCCCTTGGCCTCGACAAGGTTGAGCCAGGTCTCCGGCATCCTTTCCGCTATCGTCACCGTGCGGCGGCCACTCTCGACGAAGCGGCCATGCGCGCCCGGGCCGACGCCGACATATTCGCCATAGCGCCAATAGGTGAGGTTGTGCCGGCTTTCGGCGCCCGGCCGGGCGTGGTTGGAAATCTCATAGGCCGGCAGCCCATGCGTCGCCGTCACCTCCTGCGTCAGCGCATAGAGATCGGCGGCATGGTCGTTGTCAGGCAGCGTGAATTTCTTCGCCGCGTAAAGCGCGTGGAAGGGCGTGCCCTCCTCGATGGTCAGCTGGTAGAGCGACAGATGGTCGACCGCGTAGCCGATCGCCTGCTCCAGCTCCGCGCCCCACGCCTCCGGCGTCTGACCGGGCCGGGCATAGATCAGGTCGAAGGAGAGACGGGGAAATATGTCCCGCGCCAGCGCGATGGCGTGCAGTGCCTCCTCGACATTGTGCAGCCGGCCGAGGAAGCGCAGGTCCTTGTCGTTCAGCGCCTGCACGCCGAGCGAGACGCGGTTGACGCCCGCGGCGCGATAGCCGCGAAAGCGCTCGGCCTCGACCGAGGACGGGTTGGCCTCCAGCGTCACCTCGATGCCGGCCGGCACCGACCAGTTCCTCGCCACCGCCTCCAGCACCGCGCCCACCGTTTCCGGCTTCATCAGCGACGGCGTGCCGCCGCCGAGGAAGATGCTGGTCACCTCGCGCGGCCCTGTGCGGGCGCGCATGGTTTTGAGCTCCGTCTCGAAGGCGCGGGCGAAGCGCTCCTGGTCGACCGGCTGGTGGCGGACATGGCTGTTGAAGTCGCAATAGGGGCACTTGGCCGCGCAGAACGGCCAGTGGATATAGACGCCGAAGCCGGGGCTGCGGTCGAGCGGTATGGTCACTGCGCTCATGCGGGTCCTGATCGCGCCAGATCCAATCTGGCCAAATCCAATCGCGCTTCGGCGAATTTCTGGAAGGCGCGGGCGCGGTGCGAAAGCGCCGTCGCCTGGCCGGGCTTCCAGCCATGTTTTTCCTCGGCGCTCATCTCGCCAAAAGTCTTGTCGAAGCCATTGGGCAGAAACACCGGATCGTAGCCGAAGCCGAGCGCGCCGCGCGGCGGCCATATCAGCGTGCCCTCGGCCTCGCCGCGATAATATTCGGCCTCGCCGTCCGGGAAGGCGAGGCAGATGACTGCGACAAACCGGCCGGTGCGCTGCGCGGGTTCCGTCGCGCCGGCGTTTTGCAGCGCCGTTTCCGTCTTCTGCATGGCCATGCCGAAATCGCGTGACCCGTCCGGCTTTTCAGCCCAATTGGCGGTATAGACGCCCGGCGCGCCGTCGAGCGCGTCGGCGCATAGACCGGAATCGTCCGACAGCGCGGGCAGGCCGGTCGCCTTGGCGGCGGCGAACGCCTTGATATAGGCGTTCTCTTCGAAGGTCGTGCCGGTCTCGTCCGGCTCGGGCAGGCCGTATTCCTTGGCCGATTTCGCCTCGAAGCCGAACGGCGCCATCAGATCGGCAAATTCGCGCAGCTTGCCGGCATTGTGGCTGGCGACGACGATCTTCTTTCCGTTGAGGGAATGAAATGGTTGGGAATGCATCAGAAACCCCAGATCCTTGGCTCGGCGAACTCGATCGAATTGCCCGAAGGGTCGCGGATATAGATCGAGTGTCCGCCCTGCGGCCATTCGAAATCGCTTTCGATGGCGATGTTGTTCGCGGCGAGACGCTTGCGCCATGCGGCGATTTCGTCGGCGGTAGCCGCAAAGCAGAGATGCCCCTCGCCGGCCGTGCCATGCGGCGGCACTTTCAGCCGGGCGTCGGGCGCCGGCGGTATCTTCGTCGCCTCCGCGTTGAACAGAAGCAGCACGCCGTCGCCGCAGCGAAAGAAGACGTGGCGGCCCTCGACCTTGCCCAGCGCTTCGAGGCCGATGATGTCGCGGTAGAAGGCTTCGGCCGCGTGCAGGTCCGTGACGTAGAGGGCGGATTCGAGGATTGCGGAGGGTATCACGAGGCCCCCCTCTCTGCCCTGCCGGGCATCTCCCCCTCAAGGGGGGAGATTGGCAGCTTTGTCGTAGGCACCCATTCTGCAACGCCGGTGATTGGCGAAAGCCGCGGCGAAATCCAATCTCCCCCCTTGAGGGGGAGATGGCCGGCAGGCCAGAGAGGGGGGCCTAGGCTCGGCATTTCAAAACTACGCCACCGCCATCTGCTGAAGGCTCACCAGCCGCGAAATGCCTTTCTTGGCCAGTCCCATCAGCGCCGCGAACTGCTCCTCGGAGAAAGGCTCGCCCTCGGCCGTGCCCTGGATCTCGACGATGCCGCCCTTGCCGGTCATGACGAAATTGGCGTCGGTGCCGGCCGAGGAATCCTCGAGGTAATCGAGGTCGATGACCGGCTGGCCGTCATGGATGCCGCAGGAGATCGCCGCGACATGGTCCTTCAGCACCTTGGCGACGCTGACCATCTGGCGCGCTTCCATCCAGCGCAGGCAATCGTAAAGCGCCACCCAGCCGCCGGTGATCGAGGCGGTGCGGGTGCCGCCATCGGCCTGGATCACGTCGCAGTCGACGGTGATCTGCTGTTCGCCCAGCGCCTGCAGGTCGACCACGGCGCGCAAGCTCCGGCCGATCAGCCGCTGGATCTCCAGCGTGCGGCCGCCCTGCTTGCCGGCAGAGGCCTCGCGCCGCATGCGCTCACCGGTCGAGCGCGGCAGCATGCCGTATTCGGCCGTCACCCAGCCCTTGCCGGAATTGCGCATCCAGGCCGGCACTTTTTCCTCAAGGCTCGCGGTGCACAGTACATGCGTGTCGCCGAACTTCACCAGGCACGAGCCTTCGGCATGCTTGGACACGCCGCGCTCGAAGGAGATGGCGCGCATTTCGTCGGCTTGGCGTTTGGAGGGGCGCATCGAGGCTCTTTCTGTTCTTTCCCGGATTCGTTGGCGGCTTGTAGACGCATGCAGTCTCTCGCGCAAAGGAAAAGGGGCGCGAGCCAGGGCGGGTTGCGCGGGCCGACCGGGAGTCTATATCTTTCCGGTAGGAGGTTTCTCGCCGGAATGAACAGACCAGTCGATCCGACGTCGCAGTCACCCGGGCTTCAGTCGCCGGTGCTTCAGTCACTCGACATGCGCTCGCGCGATATTTTCCGGCGGATTGTCGATTCCTATCTGCGCGACGGCGAGCCGGTCGGTTCGCGCAGCCTGTCGCGCATCCTGCCCTCCTCGCTGTCGCCGGCCACCATCCGCAACGTGATGAGCGACCTCGAGCATCTGGGGCTGATCTACGCGCCGCATGTTTCCGCCGGCCGCCTGCCGACCCAGACCGGCCTGCGCTTCTTCGTCGACGCCTTCATGGAGCTCGGCGACCTTTCCGACGATGAGCGCCGCATCATCGAGGCGCAGGTGCGCGCCTCCGGTTCGGGCGCGACGCTGGAGCATATGCTGACCGAGGCCAGCCAAATGCTGTCCGGCATGTCGCGGGGCGCAGGCCTCGTGCTCGCCTCCAAGAACGAGGTAGCGCTGAAGCACATCGAATTCATCCAGCTCGAGCCCGCCAAGGCGCTGGCCGTGCTGGTGTCGCAGAACGGCGATGTCGAGAACCGCGTCGTCGACCTGCCCGCCGGCACCACCGTGTCGCAACTGCACGAGGCGTCCAATTTCCTTAACGCCCATATCCGGGGCCGCACGCTTGCCGAGGCGCGCGCCGAGATCGCCCGCATCAAGGACGAAACCAAATCCGCCCTCGACACGCTGTCGCAGGATCTGGTCGAGAAGGGCCTGGCAGTCTGGGCCGGCGCCGAAAGCGGCCTGCCGGCGCGTCTCATCGTGCGCGGCCGCGCCAACCTTTTGGAAAATGTCACCGCCCAGGCCGATCTCGAACTGCTGCGCCATCTGTTCGAGGATCTGGAGACGCAGGACGGGCTGCTCCAGCTGCTCGACCTCGCCGAGGAAGGGCCGGGCGTGCGCATCTTCATCGGTTCGGAGAACAAGCTGTTTTCGCTGTCCGGCTCGTCGCTGGTCGTCGCGCCCTATCGCGACAAGGACGCCCGCGTCATCGGCGCGCTTGGCGTCATCGGGCCGACGCGGCTGAATTACGCCCGCATCGTGCCGATGGTCGATTATACCGCACAACTGATTTCGCGCATGCTGCGTTAGGTGTATCGATATTCAGGTGATGTCGGCCTGACCGGAATCTCGACATACCTAAAGTCGCTGCGGAGGGAAAAATGGCTCTGGAATCAATCAAGGCCCAGATCGACCTCCTGCTTCAGGAAATGATCAACCAGCCCGAGGACGACCACGAGATCCAGGAGCAGCTGCGCGAGAAATTGCGGGAACTCCGCGCCATGGGCCTGCCCTTGCCGGCCGATCTCGTCGAGCTGGAAAAGCGCCTCGACGACGACCTGGATGCCGAGGAGACCTAAGCTCCGGCGCTCCGTCAAATCCGCGTGCGCAAGCTTCTCTTTTCGGTCGTTTGCCCAATATGTCCTGCTCGGAGCGCCTGACCGAGCGAGGCGTATTGGCAGACGACGGAGGACAGCATGATACGGATCGCCAGCCTTGCGGGCATTGCCTTGATTCTCGCCAGCGGTGCCTTTGCGCAGCGGGCCCCCTTGCTCAGCGGCGAAAAGGCCTTCGGCGACTGGAAAGCCGATCGTCCGGGCGTGCGCCGGCTGCTGAAGCCGCAAGATCAGCCGAAACCCGATGTGACGGAGTCCGCCGCCAATGGCGGCGGGGTCACAGATCGCCCGGAGGGCGCGAAGCCACAGCTTCCGCCGGGCTTTTCCGCCGAGCTGGTCGCATCGGGTATCGACAGTCCACGCGTGGTCCGCGTGGCGCCGAACGGCGACCTGTTCGTCGCCGACAGCCGGGCAAACCAGGTCCGCGTCTATCGCCTGGCCAAGGGCAGCGCGAAGGCCGCCGAGACGTCGATCTTCGCCAAGGGCCTGACGCGACCCTACGGCATCGCCTTCTATCCGCCGGGCGACAAGCCGCAATGGGTCTATGTGGCCAACAGCAACAGCGTCGTGCGCTTCCCCTATCGCGACGGCGACCTCGAAGCGTCCGGCGAGCCGGAGACCATCGTCGCGAAAATCCCCGCCAGCCATCATTGGACGCGCGACATCGCCTTCGCGCCCGACGGCAAGACGCTCTATCTGTCGGTCGGCTCCGGCTCCAACATCGCCGAGGATATGGGGGCGAAGCCGAAGGGCGGTGTCGAGGCGTGGGCGAAATCGCAGCCGCTGGGCGAGGCCTGGGGCCCGGAACAGGGCCGCGCCGATGTGCTCGCCTTCGACCCCGACGGCCGCAACCGCCGCACCGTCGCCACCGGCCTGCGCAACTGCTCCGGCATGACCGTGCAGCCGGCGACCGGCGCGCTCTGGTGCGTCGTCAACGAGCGCGACGAGCTTGGCGACAATGTCCCTTTCGAGTATGCGACCGCCGTGAAGGAAGGCGCCTTCTACGGCTGGCCCTGGTATTATATCGGCAGCAATGAGGACCCGCGCCACGAGGGCGCGCGCCCCGATCTCGCCGGCAAGGTCACGATGCCGGACGTGCTGATCCAGGCGCATTCGGCGCCGCTCAACATCGCCTTCTACGATGGCGGCAACTTCCCCGCCGACTATAAAGGCGACGCCTTCGTCACCCTGCACGGCTCGTGGAACCGCAATGTCCGCACCGGCTACAAGGTGGTGCGGCTACGGTTCAAGGACGGCAAGCCGACCGGCGAATATGAGGACTTCGCCACCGGCTTCGTCATATCCGACGACGCGGTCTGGGGCCGCCCGGTCGGCGTCGCCGTGGCCAAGGACGGTGCGCTGATCCTCACCGAGGACGGCAACGGCACTATCTGGCGTGTGACGTATGGTGGGTAGCTTCTCGGCAGAGGGTTTTGGAGGGCTGCCGCTTGTTGCGGGCAAATTTTACCTCCCATTTTGCGATCGCGCAGACGCTGGCGATTGGCGTAAGCCTTCCCAACTTCGTCATTCCAGGGCGGAGCAAGGAGCGAAGCGACGCGCGCAGACCCTGGAATCCATGCCGTTACCTCGGCCGTGGAATGCAGCGGAGCAGAATTCTGCACCGTTGCGGCGCGTCGAAGTCACGGAATGGATCCTCGGCTCTGCGCGCGTCGCTTCGCTCCTTGCTCCGCCCGTGGATGACGACCGCGATAGGCGTCTCGGCCAATCGCCAAAGCATGCCACCTCACCAACGCAGACATAGTCGACCGGTCAAAATTCTTCTTGCTGCGGAAACCAGCTCCTGATGCCGCTGGCGCAACAAATCCCGTCGCGAGGGAATTACCAGTGACCGGGCGCCATGATAAAAACCCGCCCCTCATCGAGCTTTCGGGAAATTATACGCCAGGTGCCAAAACCATGACACTCACCGGATTCCTCGCTTACAGCGCAGCCCTCGGCGTCGCCGCCGCCATTCCAGGTCCCGGCGTCACGGCGCTGGTCGCCCGCGCGCTCGGCTCCGGCTTCCGCTCCTCGCTTGCCATGTCGTTCGGCCTGATGCTCGGCGATCTAACCTATCTCACCGCCGTGGTGCTTGGGCTGGCCTTCGTCGCCCAGACCTTCGGCATGGTCTTCCTCGCCATCAAATGGGCCGGCGTCGCCTATCTCGCCTTCCTTGCCTGGCGCTTCTGGACCAGCGGTATCACGCCCGAGACCGTCGAGGCGCGCAAGGCCCGGGGCGGGCTGCTGTCGAGCTTCATCGCCGGGCTGACGGTGACGCTCGGTAATCCCAAGACGATGATCTTCTATCTCGCCATCACGCCGACCATCGTCGACCTGAAGACGATCACGCTCGCCGACTACGCCATCCTCGCGGCACTCACCGTGGCGGTGCTGTTCGTGGTGCTGGTGCCCTACTTGGCGCTGGCCGCCAAGGCGCGCTGGTTCCTGAAATCGCCGCGCGCGCTGAAGGTGCTGAACCGCACCGCCGCCGGCTTCATGATGGGCGCGGCGGCCGCCATCGCGGCCCGACAATAGGCTCCGGATGTCAGCCGCTCCCGGATTTCAGCCAAACCATTCCTGAAACCCACTGCAGCGGAAAATGCATTTCCGCTGCGGCGCGCTTTTCAGCAACCGCCCCACTCGGATATTTTAGGTGGCCGGCCTATCTTGCGCGGCTGAAAGCCCTATTCTGTTTTGCCTATGCCATTGCCCTGGGAGCGAACCAAATGAACAAGCCCGTCACCTCCGCGCGCGTGCCCGGCCGCGGCCGCGTCTTCAATTCGATCACGGAGACGATTGGCGACACGCCGCTGGTCAGGCTGGACAAGTTCGCCAAGGAGAAGGGCATCGTGGCGAACCTGATGGCCAAGCTCGAATTCTTCAACCCCATCGCCTCCGTCAAGGACCGCATCGGCGTCGCCATGATCGAGGCGCTGGAGGAAGCCGGCAAGATTGCGCCCGGCAAGACCACGCTGATCGAGCCGACCTCCGGCAACACCGGCATCGCGCTCGCCTTCGCCGCCGCCGCCAAGGGCTACAAGCTGATCCTCACCATGCCGGAGACTATGTCGGTCGAGCGCCGCAAGATGCTGGCGCTGCTCGGCGCCGAGCTGGTGCTGACCGAGGGGCCGAAGGGCATGAAGGGCGCCATCGCCAAGGCCGACGAGCTCGCCGCCACGCTGCCCAACGCCATCATCCCGCAGCAATTCGAGAATCCCGCCAATCCCGAAATCCATCGCCGCACCACGGCCGAGGAAATCTGGAACGACACCAATGGCGAGGTCGATATCTTCGTCGCCGGCATCGGCACCGGCGGCACCATCACCGGCGTCGGCCAGGTGCTGAAGAAGCGAAAGCCCTCCGTGCATATCGTGGCGGTCGAGCCGGAGGCCTCCCCGGTTCTGTCCGGCGGCCAGCCCGGCCCGCACAAGATCCAGGGCATCGGCGCGGGCTTTGCGCCGAAGATCCTCGACACGTCCGTCTATGACGAGATCGTCAGGGTGTCGAACGAGGATTCGGTCGCCAATGCACGCCTGGTCGCGCGCCTCGAAGGCGTGCCGGTCGGCATCTCGTCGGGCGCGGCACTCCAGGCGGCCATCGTCGTCGGCTCGCGGCCGGAGAACAAGGGCAAGAACCTCGTCGTCGTCATCCCCTCCTTCGCCGAGCGCTATCTCTCGACCATCCTGTTCGACGGCCTGGGGGCTTAGGCGCGCACATACCTAGGAAGTGGCTTCGGCTTGGGATTGGCTGAAGCCTCCCAACCTCGTCATCCACGGGCGGAGCAAGGAGCGAAGCGACGCGCGCAGAGCCGAGGATCCATTCCGTGACTTCGACGCGCCGCAACGGTGCAGAATTCTGCTCCGTTTGCATCCTGCGGCCGAGGTAACGGCATGGATTCCAGGGTCTGCGCGCGTCGCTTCGCTCCTTGTTCCGCCCTGGAATGACGAGACTGGGACGCCCCCAGCGGGCCAGACGACAAACGGCAACCGGGCTCTACTTCCCCACAAGCTTCGCCTTCTCGCCCTGCAGGAAGCGGCGCAGCGCCGGGTCGCGCTCGAGGCCGATCGCCTGGTCGTAGGCCTGCGCCGCCTGCTTCGTATTGCCAAGCCTGGCCAGCAGCCCGGCGCGCGCGGCCCAATAGGGCTGGTAGTCCTGCAGCCGCTTGTCCTCGCCCAGCACATAGAGCGCCGCCAGCCCGGCTGTTGCACCCTCGGTTTCGGCGATGGCCACCGCGCGGTTGATCGCCACCACCGGTGAGCCGGCGACGGAAAGCAGCGCGTCGTAAAGCTGGCGGATGGCCGCCCAGTCCGTGCCGCTGCCGCGCCGGCGCGCCGTGTGGGCGGACTGCACCGCGGCCTCGAGCTGGTAGCGGCCGATGATGCCCCTTTGCGCGGCGCCCGCCAGCAAGGCCTCCGCCTCGTCGATCAGGCTGTCGTCCCAGAGCGCGATATCCTGTTCGGCCAAAGGCACGAAGTCTCCATCCGGGCCGCGCCGTGCCGAGCGGCGCGCCTCGGCGAACAGCATCAGCGCCAGCAGTCCCAGCGCCTCCGGCTCGTCCGGCATTAGCGAGGCGACCAGCCGTCCAAGCCAGATGCCTTCGCCGGCGAGGTTGCGCCGGCGGCTGTCGGTGCCGGTCGGATCCGACCAGCCTTCGGCGAAGGTGGCGTAGATCGCCTCCAGCACGGCGCCGAGCCGCTCGCCGAGCTCCGCCTGTTCCGGCACGCGGAACGGGATCCCGGTCTCGCGGATGCGCGCCTTGGCCCGCACCAGCCGCTGCCCCATCGTCGCCGGCGAGACCAGGAAGGCCGAGGCGATGGTCGCGGCGTCGAAGCCGAGGATCGTCTGCAGGATCAGCGGCGCGCGCACGCTGGCTTCGATCGCCGGATGGGCGCAGGCGAACATCAGCCGCAACCGGTCGTCGGGCAGCTCCTCGCCGCTCATGCGCGCCTCCATCTCCTCGGCGATCAGCTGCAGATGATCGCGCGCCGCCTCGCCGGTCAGCCGCCGCCGCACGGCGTCGACGTCGCGCCGGCGCGCCACCGCGAGCAGCCAGGCTTCCGGCTGCTCCGGCACGCCGGTCCGCGGCCAGCGCTCCAGCGCGGCGGCGAAGGCATCGGCCAGCGCGTCCTCGGCTCCGGCGACGTCGCGCGTGCGCGCCGCCAGCCAGGCGACCAGCTTGCCGTAGCTGCGCCGGGCGGCCGCTTCCGCCGCCGCCCGCGCGATCTCCGAGCGATCATCCATCGCGGGTCACTCCGCGGCGGCGACGTACTCCGCCATTTCCCAGATCGGCCGCACCTCGACCGTGCCGGTGGAGGACGCGGGACAGCGCGCGCCCCACTCGATGGCCGTGTCGATGTCGGCCGCCTCGATCATGTAGAAGCCTGCCAATTGCTCCTTGGTGTCGGCATAGGGGCCGTCGAGCACATTGGTCTTGCCTCCGGCGAGCCGCACCGAGGTGGCCGCCTGGGTCGGGCGCAGCCGCTCGCCGGCGATATACGCCCCGGATTTCTTCAGCGCCTCGGTATAGGCGCCATAGGCCGCGAGCACCTGGTGGGTCTGCTCCTTTGGAGCATTCGCCATCGCAGCTTCGTCATTGTAGATCAAAAGCATGTATCGCATGGTCTTCTCCCGTTTCTTGAAGGCCGCGTCGTTGCGTGCCGACCTATGTCGTGCGGCATAGACCGATTTCGACAGGCGCCGGAAAAATCTTTCGTCCCCAAAGCAGCAGAGCGCAAGCCGGCGCTTTTTCGCCGCCACTCAACCGTTCGTCCTGATCATGATCCCAAAGGTGGACCCGCGTTTTTGGGAAGGATCATGATCAAATTGCGGGTTGGCATTTGGCTCCTCCCGTCTAAACTCACGAGCCTCGCGACGGGGAGGCGACGCGACCGTTTCAGGAGGAGAAACCTATGTTCGATTTCAGGACGAAATATGTTGCCGCCGGCGCTTTGGCGCTGTCGCTCGGTCTCGGCATCGTGTCGGCCGGGGCGCAGGAGTTCATCAATGTGCTCACCGGCGGCACGTCGGGCGTCTATTATCCGCTCGGCGTCGCGCTGTCCGAAATCTACGGCAAGGGCATTGATGGTTCGCGCACGCAGGTTCAGGCGACCAAGGCTTCGGTCGAGAACCTCAATCTCCTGCAACAGGGCAAGGGCGAGATCGCCTTTGCGCTCGGCGATTCGGTCAAGATGGCCGCCGAGGGCAACACCGAGGCCGGCTTCCCGGGCAAGCTCGACAAATTGCGCGGCATTGCCGCGATCTATCCCAACTACATCCAGATCGTCGCCAGCCAGGACTCAGGCATCAAGACGCTCGCCGACCTCAAGGGCAAGAGCCTGTCGGTGGGCGCGCCCGCCTCCGGCACCGAGCTCAACGCGCGCGCCATCTTCGCCGCCGCCGGTCTCAAATACGAGGATCTCGGACGCGTCGAATACCTGCCCTTCGCCGAGTCCGTCGAGCTGATCAAGAACCGCCAGCTCGACGCCACCTTGCAGTCGGCAGGCCTCGGCGTTGCCTCCATCCGCGATCTCGCAACTTCCGTGCCGATCAACGTCGTCGCCGTGCCGGCCGAGGACGTTGCCAAGATCGGGGCGCCCTATCTTTCCGTGGTCATCCCGAAAGGCACCTATGAAGGCCAGGCGGAAGACGTCCCGACCGCCGCGGTCGGCAACTTCCTGATCACCCGCGCCGACGTCTCCGACGAAACCGCCTATCAGATGACCAAGCTTTTGTTCGAGCATCTCGACCAGCTCACCGCCGCTCATGCCGCAGCCAAGGCGATCGATCCGGCCAAGGCGCTGGACGGCATGCCGGTGGCGTTGCATCCCGGCGCTGAGCGCTACTACAAGGAAAAGGGCCTGCTGAAATAGGCCCTCACCATCGAGGAAGGCTATCGCATAGCGCAGCGCCAGCCCCCTCATCCGGCCGCTTTGCGGACACCTTCTCCCCGCGGGGAGAAGAGGTTGGCAGCGACGCCGACAATCTCCTCTCCCCCTCGGGGAGAGGTCAGCCGAGCGAAGCGGGGGCTGGGTGAGGGGGAAGTACGATACGCGGTTTCCCTCCCCTCAACGGAGAACGGTATTGCCCGCCAGGAACCCCCCAATGACCGAGACCCCGACCGTTCTTTCCCCGGCCGCCGAAGAACAGGTCGAAGGGCTGCCGGCGGGCTTCGGCGACGGCCTCGCCGGCAAGGCTGCTTTCCTCATCGCGGTCGCCTTCTCCGTCTTCCAGATCTACATCGCCGCTTACGGCAGCCTGCCCAGCCAGGTGGTGCGGGCCATGCATGTCGGCTTCCTGCTGCTGCTCGGTTTCGCCCTGATCGCCAATTTGCGTGCCACCGGCCTGGCGGCGAAGGCCGCGTTCTGGACGCTCGGCGTGCTGGGCTTCGCCACGGGCCTCTACAACTGGGTCTTCTACGCCGACCTCATCCGCCGCTCCGGCTTCCTCACCACGCCGGACCTCATCGTCGGCACGCTGCTGGTGGCGCTGGTCTTCGAGGCCGCTAGACGGCTGATGGGCCTGCCGCTGGCGGTCATCGCCTTCATCTTTCTCGCCTACTGCTTCGTCGGCAATCATCTGCCGCCGCCCTTCATCCATCGCGGCTATGATTTCGCGCAGCTGGTCGACACCTTCGCCTTCGGCACCGAGGGCATTTACGGCACGCCGGTCTATGTGTCGGCCGCCTATATCTTCATCTTCGTCGTCTTTGCCGCCTTCCTCGAGCGGGCCGGCATGATCGCGCTGTTCAACGATTTCGCGCTCGGCCTCGTCGGCTCATGGCGCGGCGGCCCGGCGCAGGTCTGCGTGCTCTCCTCCGCGCTGATGGGCACCATCTCCGGTTCGGGCGTCGCCAATGTAGTCGCCAGCGGCCAGTTCACCATTCCGCTGATGAAGCGCTTCGGCTTCCGCTCGGCCTTTGCCGGTGCGGTCGAGGCGACCTCCTCGATGGGAGGCCAGATCATGCCGCCGGTCATGGGGGCCGTCGCCTTCATCATGGCCGAGACGCTGAACATCCCTTATGCAGAGGTCGTCAAGGCGGCGATCATCCCGGCGCTGCTCTATTTCGGCGCCTGTTTCTGGCAGGTGCATCTGGAGGCCGGCAAGGCCGGGCTGCATGGAATGGCCAAGGCCGAGTTGCCCAATCCCTGGGAGGCGGTGCGAAAGCACTGGCCGCTCGTGCTGCCGCTCGCCGTGCTGGTCTACCTGCTCTTTGCCGGCTACACGCCGATCTTCGCCGGCACGATGGGCCTGGCGCTGACCATCGTGCTCATCCTCGGCACACCGCTGGCGGCGTTGATCGGACCGCTCGCCTTCCGCGTCGTCTTCTGGCTGGCCCTCGGGCTTGCCGCCGCGTCCTTCATGCGTTTCGGCGTCAATGTGCTCAGCCTCGTCATCGCAGCGCTCGTCATTGCCTGCCTCCCCTTCAAGGGTGGGCGCGAGACGCTGCGCATCTGCGTCGACTCGCTTGCCGAAGGGGCCAAGAACGCGCTGCCCGTCGGTATCGCCTGCGCCATCGTCGGCATCGTCATCGGCACGCTGACGCTCACCGGCATCGCCTCCACCTTCATCGGCTGGATCATCTCCATCGGCGAGAACAATCTGTTCCTGTCGCTGGTGTTGACCATGCTCACCTGCCTGGTGCTCGGCATGGGCATTCCGACGATCCCCAACTACATCATCACCTCCTCCCTTGCCGGTCCGGCGCTGCTGTCGCTCGGCGTGCCGCTGGTGGTCAGCCACATGTTCGTCTTCTATTTCGGCATCATGGCGGACCTGACGCCGCCGGTGGCGCTCGCCGCCTTCGCCGCCGCGCCGATGGCCAAGGAAAGCGGGTTGAAGATCGGCATCCAGGCGACAAAGCTCGCCATTGCCGGCTTCGTCGTGCCGTTCATGGCCGTCTACACGCCGGCCCTCATGCTGCAGGACGCCGGCCCGATCGCGGCCTCGTTCGGCTATCCCGTCGAGGTCGCTTACATCGTCGCCAAGGCCTGTATGGGCATTGTGCTGTGGGGCGCCGCTGCCGTCGGCTTCCTCGCCCGGCGCATGGCCTTGTGGGAGCGTCTCGTCGCTTTCGCAGCCGGCCTGCTCCTGGTGGTCGCGCTGCCGCTCACCGATGAGACCGGCTGGGCGCTCGCCCTGGCGTGGATCGGCTGGCATTGCTGGCGCGCGCGCCGGCTGTCCATGGCCGGCGCCGCATGAGCCTGTGCATCCTCACCGCCGGCAAGACGGTGACGCTCGCCGCCGCCGCCTTCACCCTGTCCTGGACGCATTCGGTGGAACGCACGCGCTGGCGGGAGGATTGGAAAGTGTCGCCCACCGGGCTGCACGTCGTCGAGGCGCGGGTCAAAGGCTCCGGCGCCGGCATGGAGCCGCCCGAGGGCTCGGTGCTGCGGGAAGGCTGGTGGGTCTACCAGCCACGGATCGGGCTCCAGCCGCGTCTGGTGCTCGCGGCGTCCGGCGCCACCGGGGAAGGCTGGACGCTGTGCACGGTCATGGGTTGCCGGGAGCTGGGCGGGACGGCCGGCGAACCCATCGTGCTCGAACCATGCGCCGGCTCGAGCCAGCCGCGATAGCGCACGATCAGCCCAGCCACCCGCGATCTTAAAGGATGTCTGCCGAAAGTGGGAACCGGTTTCGGGATAAAGACACGCGTAAAATCAAAAACCTAAAGCGCATGGAGCGAATCTGAAAGATCGCGACGCGCTTTAGCCGATCAGCCGCTCCCGCAACTCAGCCGAAGGAATCTCGCAACTGTCCTTGCGGCCGAACAGCGCGTAGCGGTTCCTGGCAACGCGGTCATAGAGCCAGTCGCGCAGCGGCCGCGGCAGGATGAGCAGCGCCTTCGCGGCGCGCCAAGGCCAGCCGAGCGCGGCCATGACCGCGACGAAACTGTCGAGCTTGGTGAAGGGGGCGCCGTCGATGATGGCGAGGTTGCTGTCGTAGTCGTCGGTCGGCAGGCCGTGCCGGCGAAACAGCGCCTCGCCGAGCGGCGACTGCGCCGTGGCGAAGCGGAAGCGTTTTTCCCGGTCGAGCTTGAGGATAAGCTGGACAAAGCCCGAGCAGAACACGCAGACGCCGTCGAAGACGATCAGCGGATAGCGTGTGTCATAGGCCTGGCTAGGAGAGGCGGGACTGTTCGGTTCGGGCAGGTCGGTCATGGAGGCCCCGGCTGCTTGTGTCCCAGGAAAAGTGTGAGCGGTTTTCCGTCCGGAATTGCGTCAAACTAAAGCATGTCTCCCGAAAGTGGGAACCGGTTTCGGGATAAAGACATGCGTAAATCAAGAAGCTAAAGCGCGGAGCGAATCTGAAAGATCGCGATGCGCTTTAGGGGAGACACCAAGCCAGCCGGCGGCGGCGTCAAAGTCGCGGCGTTGTCGCACGCCAGTTGGCGGCGAGCACAAGGCGCTCGACGCGATAGGTGGTGGCGCGCTGGTCGGCGGCCGGCCGGCAGATGCGGCTGTGGTGGGCGCGTTCGCGGGTCATGATCAGTTCGCGCTGACGCCCAGCGAGTTGCCGCGACGTGCGCAGGCCGGCCCCGGGCCGCGCATGTAATAGCGCTCCGGCCGATAGGTCGGCGCGACGAATTCGCGGATGGCGGCGGCGTAGCCTGCAATGTGGTTCCAGAAGTTCATTTTTACTGTCCCTGTCCCGCTTTCGGATGTCCCGTCCGAATTGTTCGAGAGCATAGCGTCGAGGCGTGAATAGTCGGTGAACGTGATGTTAATTTCTGGTCCGAAACTCGTTGCATCGTGGCCGGATTGCGGCTGATTCGCGGTGTTTCGGTGCCTTTCGTCGCCTTTCCGCGTCGTGTGACTTTTGCATCACATATGTTTCGTTCCGATGTCGCTTGGCCGCGCTTCCGTTTCACCTTCGTCCGACGGCAGGAAATTTCCTTTCTCGCGGCCAGGCGGACAGGAACCTGTCACGGAAGCCGACGTTGACCCGCAAGGCCGGGGCGAACCTGGCCGCGTTGACGGCTGTCCCGCCGCGCAACTTCCCACAATCCGAAACATGGAAAGGCAACCGCCATGGGCTTCTTTTCGAAGGATATCAAGACACTGGACGATCTCTTCATCCACACGCTGCGCGACATCTATTATGCCGAGAAGCAGATCGAGAAATCGCTGCCGAAGATGATCGACAAGGCGACCGATCCGCAGTTGAAGGCCGGCTTCGAGAAGCACCTCACGCAGACCAAGGGTCACATCGAGCGGGTCGAGCAGGTGTTCGAGCTGCATGGCGTCAAGGCCAAGACCGTCAACTGCCCGGCCATCGACGGCATCCTCGCTGAGGCCGACGAGGTGAGCGGCGATGTCGACGACAAGGAAGTCCTCGATGCGGCGCTGATCGCCTCCGCGCAGGCCGTCGAGCACTATGAGATAACGCGCTACGGCACGCTGATCGCCTGGGCCAAGCAGCTCGGCCGCAGCGATTGCGCCAATGTTCTGGCCAAGAACCTCAAGGAAGAAGAGGCGACCGACCGCAAGCTCACCGAGATCGCCGAAAGCAAGATCAACCTGCAGGCGGCCGAATAGCCTGACGATTAGGCCGGCGCATGGCGTCGGCCTTCCCGTCCCCGGGAACCGAAGCGGCGTTCCGGCCGTTTCGGTTTGTCCGATGTTGCCCCGATGTTGCAAGGAGTGTTCGTCATGGCGCCGCGCCCCGCCTGGAGCGGTTATCTCAAGCTTTCACTGGTCACCTGCGCCATCGAACTGAGCAACGTCGTCACCCACGCCGAAAAGGTGTCCTTCCACATCCTCAACCGAAAGACCGGCAACAGGGTCCGGCGCGTCTATGTCGACCAGAAAAGCGGCAAGCCGCTGGAAGAGGATGAGGAGGTCAGGGGTTTCGAGGTTGGTAAGGACGAATTCATCCGCATCGAGGACGAAGATATCGAGGCGGTCCAGATCGAATCCTCGCACACGCTCGATCTCGACGGTTTCGTCGACAAGGCTTCGATCGACCAAGTCTATCTCGACACGCCCTATTATGTCTCGCCCGCCGACAAGGTCTCTCAGGAGGCCTTCGCCGTCATTCGCGATGCGTTGGCCGAGAAGAAAATGGCCGGCCTCGCCCGCATCGTGCTCTACCAGCGCGAGCGCCCGGCGATGATCGAGCCGTTCGGCAAAGGCATGCTGCTGACGACGCTGCGCTACGGCGACACGGTGCGCGAAGCATCCCAGATCTTCGCCGACATCCAGTCCGCGAAGCTGGACGGCGAGATGGTCGGGCTGGCCGAGACTATCATCGACAAGAAGAAGGCGAAGTTCGATCCTGCAAAGTTCAGGGATCGCTATGAGGAATCGCTGCTCGAGCTGGTTCGCTCCAGGAAGGCCGGGAGAAAGGCGCCGAAGGCCAAGGCATCGCCGAAACCGTCCAATGTCGTTAACCTGTTCGACGCGCTGAAGAAGAGCCTCAACGCCGACGACGGCAAAACCGGCAAGGCATCGTCCAAAGCGCCGGCCAAACGAGCGAAGGCCAAGGCCGCGCCGAAGCGCAAGTCCGCATAGGAGCCCGCAATGGCGAGCCTCGAACAATATCAAGCCAAGCGCGATTTCAAGAAGACCGCCGAGCCGGCCGGCAAGGTGAAGCGCGGCAAGCAGGGCGGCGGCATCTTCGTCGTCCAGAAGCATGCCGCCACGCGGCTTCATTACGATTTCCGTCTGGAGCATGACGGCGTGCTGTGGAGCTGGGCGGTGACGCGCGGCCCGAGCCTCGACCCGCATGAGAAGCGGCTTGCCGTGCATGTCGAGGATCACCCGATCGACTACGCCTCCTTCGAAGGCACCATTCCGAAAGGCCAGTATGGCGGCGGCTCGGTCCTGGTCTGGGACGAAGGCAGATGGGTGCCCGATGGCGATCCCGCCCAGGGCATGAAGAAGGGCCATATCGACTTCGAGCTCGAGGGCCACAAGCTCAACGGCCGCTGGCATCTGGTCAGGCTGAGGCCCCGCCCCGGCGAGAAGCGCGACAACTGGCTGCTGATCAAATCCGACGATGCCGCCGCCCGTCCCGGCGAGGATATCCTCGAAGAAGAACCGAAATCGGTGAAATCGGGCCTGACCATCGAGGAGGTCGGCGAAGGCAAGGCGGCCAAGGGGCAGACGCCGAAGGTCTGGCAGTCCAACAGGCCCGCCAAAGCCAAGGCCGGCCGGGCTGGGCGGCTCGAATTCATCGAGCCGCAACTGGCGACGCTGGAGAAGGAAGCACCCACCGGCGACGACTGGCTGCACGAGGTGAAATTCGACGGCTATCGCATGCAGGCGCAGATCGAAGGCAGCGAGGTCAGGCTCCTTACCCGCGCCGGCCTCGACTGGACCGGCAAATTCGAGGGGCCGCTCACCGCCGCGCTGGCCAAATTGAAATGCCGGGACGCCGTCATCGACGGCGAGGTCGTGGTGCTGGCCGACAGCGGCGTGTCGTCCTTCCCGCTGCTGCAGGCGGACCTGTCGGCCCGCCGCGCCGACCGCTTCATCTATTATGTCTTCGACCTGATGCGGCTCGACGGCGAGGATCTGCGCCGCGAGCCGCTGGTCGAACGCAAGCAGGCGCTGGCCGAATTGGTCGGCGAGCAGCCCGAAAATTCGGCGCTGCGCTTCAGCGACCATTTCCACGAGCCCGGCAAGGTCATGCTGCAGCATGTCTGCCGCATGGGTCTGGAAGGCGTGGTGTCGAAGCGCGCCGACGCGCCCTATCGCAGCGGGCGGGGGCTCACCTGGATCAAGTCGAAATGCACGCTCCGGCAGGAATTCGTCATCGGCGGCTATCTGCCTTCGGACAAGACCGGGCGAGGCGTGCGCTCGCTTCTCGTCGGCTATTACGAGGGCGGCAAGCTGCACTATGCCGGCCGTGTCGGCACCGGCTTTTCCGGCAAGGTGATGGCGGATTTGCAGAAGAAGCTCGATCGCCTCGAGGCGAAGACATCGCCCTTCTCGGCGGCCGTGCCGAAGGGCAAGGGACTCACCTTCGTCAAGCCCGAGCTTGTCGGCGAGGTGGAGTTCCGCAGCTGGACATCCGACCGTATAATCCGCCACGCCTCGTTCCAGGGGCTGCGCGAGGACAAGCCGGCGGAGGAAGTCGTGCAGGAAAAGCCGAAAAAGGCCGAGAGCCAGGCAAAGACGGGCGCAAAACCCGCCAAGACCTCGGCCGGAACGGCGAAGACATCGATAAAGCTCTCGCATCCCGACAAGCTGCTGTGGCCCGACGAGAAGGTTTCGAAACAGGACCTGCTCGAACACTACGCGCTGGTCTGGCCGCGCATGGAGCAATTCGTCGTCAACCGGCCGCTGAGCCTGGTGCGCGCGCCCGACGGCATCCACGGCCAGCGCTTCTTCCAGAAACACGCCTCGCCTGGCATGAGCGACAAGATCGCCCGCATGAAAGATCCGACGGATGGCGAGGAGATCCTCTACATCAAGGATTTCGACGGGCTGGCGGCGCTGGTCCAGTACGGCGTGGTCGAGGTCCACATCTGGGGCTCGACGATCGATGCGCTGGAAAAGCCGGACCAGATCATCTTCGACCTCGATCCGGACGAAGGCGTCGATGTCTCCAAAGTGCGCGAGGCGGCGCTCGACATCCGCAAGCAACTCGACGAATTGTCGCTGCCGAACCTGGTCAAGACCTCCGGCGGCAAGGGCTATCATGTGCTGGTGCCGCTGAAGCCCTCGGCGGAGTGGGACGAGGTCAAGGATTTCGCGCACGACTTCGCCCGTGCGCTGGAGCAGGCGGCGCCCGACCGCTACACCGCGACGCTGTCGAAGAAGGCGCGTACCGGAAAGATCTTCGTCGACTACCTGCGCAACGGCCGCGGGTCGACCACCGTCGCGCCCTATTCCTCGCGCGCCAAGAAGGGCGCGACGATATCGATGCCGGTGACCTGGCCGGAGATCGAGAAGGGCCTTGCGCCGAATGCCTTCCCGCTTGGCGACGAGACGACGCTGGCGCAGCTGAAGAAGGCCGACCCGTGGAAGGACTTCTTCAAGCTGGGGAAGGCGTTGAAGCGGAGCTAGCTGGCGCAACAAGCGTCGCGATCCTTCGCGCCCCCCTGTCCTGCCGGACATCTCCCCCACAAGGGGGGAGATTGGCGGTCTCGACGCCTCGCTTGTCCTGCAATGTTGAAGGTTGGCGAAAGCCGGCGTGACATCGATCTCCCCCCTTGAGGGGGAGATGCCCGGTAGGGCAGAGAGGGGGGCCTCGCGCCGGCATTGCGAGGCTGTCGTTAGTGCGCGCGCCCTACGCCAGAAACACCCTCTTAAACTCTTGCCTTCCCCTCGGCGAAAACACCACGGCGCGGCTGTCCTTCTCGCGGCAGGCCCATTTCTCGGCGATGATCTTGTCGAGGATGGCGGCGCCGAGCGTGCCGGCGAGATGCGAGCGCCGGACGCTCCAGTCGAGGCAGGCGCGGCACACCGGCCGCCGCGCCTTGGCCTGGATCTCGATGCCGAGCGCTGAAAAATGCGAGGCGCCGGCTGACGAGAGCCGGATCTCATTGTCCTCGCGCAGCAGAAGCTTCCGGTCGAAGAGCCGGTCGAGCATCATCACCGCCTGCTCGCCGGCGAGATGGTCGTAGCAGACCCGCGCCACGCGCATGGCCGCGTCGCGCGGACCGGGCCGCACCCGCTTCGGGCCGACCGCCTCGGCGACGCCGATGATCGCCTCGATCATGCCCGCCACCTGCGCGCTGGCCAGCCCGTAATAGCGGTGCCGGCCCTGGCTGGCCAAGGTCAGCAGCCCGCCCTCCATCAGCTTCGACAGATGCGAGGAAGCGGTGGGCAGCGACACGCCGGCTTCCAGCGCCAGTTCCGACGCCGTCAGGGCCGTGCCGCCCATCAGCGCATTCAGCATGTTGGCGCGGGCCGGGTCGCCGACCAGGCTGGCGATGCGGGCGATGTCTGGTCCTTCACGCATGGTTCGATCCTCATCGAAGCATTCCCGTCAGGGAAGCATTATTCTGGGGCCATCTCAAGCAACCCGGGCAAACACTCCTGACAGGACAATGCCTAGCACAGGGGCGTCAGCGATGTTTCGATCACCGTCGAAGCGTCGATGTGCGCAAGCCAACCGACGAGGAGACCCGACATGACCATCACCTGCTTCATCCGCTACGAGATCGACCCGTTCGGCAAGGCGGCCTTCGAGCAATATGCGCGCGCCTGGGGCCAGGCCATTCCGCGCTGCGGCGCCGACCTCATCGGCTACTACGCGCCGCATGAAGGCTCGGCCACCACGGCTTACGCCGCCTATAACATCGAGAGCCTCGCCGCCTATGAAGCCTATCGCGCCCGGCTTGCCGCCGACCCCACGGGCAAGGCAAATTACGAGTTCGCCAGGCGCGAGAAATTCATCTTGAAGGAAGATCGCGTCTTCCTGAAGCTGGTGTCGGGGCCGCACGGTCCAAGGCAGCTCTTTCGCACCGACGTGACGGTCAGGGAAGGAATAGAGCCATGATCGCTGTCATCTTCGAGGTCGAGCCGGCCGAAGGAAAGCGCGATGCCTATCTCGGCATCGCCGCCGATCTCAGGCCATTGCTCGAAAGCATCGACGGCTTCATCTCGGTCGAGCGCTTCCAGAGCCTGACCGATCCGAAGCGGGTGCTGTCGCTGTCCTTCTGGCGCGACGAGGAAGCGGTGAAAGCCTGGCGCAACACCGAGGAGCACCGCCAGGCGCAGCAGGCCGGCCGCGGCGGCATCTTTGCCGGCTACCGTCTGCGCATCGCCCATGTCGTGCGCGATTACGGGCTGACGGAAAGGGCTGAAGCGCCGCAAGATAGCAGGGTGGTGAACGGATGAGCTTTCTTCCGCGATCGAAGGAGAAGCGGCCTGCAATCACAAACCGGTGAAGCCTGTAACGAAGCGATCCGCCCCGGCGAAATGGGAGCATGACCCGCTACGGAGATTGCTTTCCATGACCGGATTGAAGACAGGCCTGCTCGCCGGCGCGATGCTCGCGGCCATGATCGGCGCGGCGGCCGCCCAGCCGCTTACCGTGGTCGAGCTGTTCACCAGCCAGGGCTGCTCGTCCTGCCCGCCGGCCAATGCCAACCTGATCAAGGTCAAGGACCAGCCGGGCGTGCTGGCGCTGTCGTTCAACGTCACCTATTGGGACTATCTCGGCTGGAGGGACACGTTCGGCCGCAAGGAATTCACCGATCGCCAGGTGACCTACGAGCCGCCGCTCGGCCGCGACGGGCCGTTCACGCCGCAGGTGGTGGTGAATGGCAGCCATGACGCCGTGGGTGCTGCGCCCGGCGAGATCCAGGGCCTCATCGCCAACAGCGGCCACCCGCAGGGCCCCGAGCTTTCGCTTGGGCGGGGCAAGGTCAGCATCGGCGCCGGCAAGGCGCCGGGTGGCGGCGCCGACATCTGGCTGGTGCGTTACAACAAGGGCGTCGTCCAGGTGCCGGTGGCGCGCGGCGAGAACACCGGCCGCACGCTGCCGCACGCCAATGTCGTGCATGCGCTGACAAGGCTCGGCAGCTGGAACGGTGAAGCGACAACGCTGCCGCTGCCGGCGGCCAGCGGCGGCTTGAGCACCGCCGTGCTGGTGCAGGCGCCGCGCGGCGGGCCGATCCTGGCCGCCGCCGCCAACTGATCTTTCATTCCCTTTCGCGCGGGGCCGCATGGGCGGCAACGCTTCACCAAGGCCCGCATCTGCGCGCGCCAAAACCAAGGAGACTACCTCATGACCAAGTTCCTCACGCTGCCGGCTCTGGCCTTCGCGCTCTCCGCTTCGGTCTTCGTGGCCGGCGCCCGCGCCGACGACACGACCAATGCGATGAAGCCCGCCGATGCGATGGCGACGGATGCGATGAAGCCGGCGACGGACGCGATGAAGCCGGCCGACGCCATGAAGCCCGCCGATGCGATGGCGACGGATGCGATGAAGCCGGCCACGGATGCGATGAAGCCTGCGACAGATGCCATGAAGCCGGCGGACGCGATGAAGCCTGCAACCGACGCCATGAAGCCGGCGGATAGCACTGCTCAGTGAGGCTGAGCTCGCGAGGCAGCCGGCTTCGCAGCCAATCGCGAATGTCAGCGCTGGCCCCCGCTCCGTCTCGGCGCTGCGCGCCGATCCACCTCTCCCCCGCTTTGCGGGGGCGAGGAAACGCTAACCGCGAAGGGCGAGCAACGCCAATGAGCCACGGAGGGGCCTTCGCAAGCCTGGGTTCCTCGCCCCCGCCAAAGGTGGGGGAGAGGTGGCTCGGCGAAGCCGAGACGGAGAGGGGGAGCGCCGTCGGCGGTTGCACACCGCCGCACGGCAAAGTGAGAACCTCTCGACGGCTTCCTTCGTATATAGTGGACCAACAACAAGGAGACCCAACATGACTGGCATTGAAAAGAAAGCCGCGCGGCGGCCATTCCTTGCCAAGGGCGCGCTGGCGGCGCTGGTGCTCAGCGCGGCCGCGGCCGTCTTCTGGCAGAGCCCGGCCCGCTCGGCCGAGGACGCGGTGGTGATCCCGCCGCCGGCAATGGACGAGAAGACGGCGAGCGGCACCGAGAAAGCGATCTTCGCCGGCGGCTGCTTCTGGGGCGTGCAGGGCGTCTTCCAGCACGTCAAGGGCGTCAGCAAGGCGGTATCCGGCTATACAGGCGGCAGCGCCGAAAACGCCGTCTATGAGGTCGTCGGCACCGGCCGCACGGGCCACGCCGAATCCGTCGAGATCACCTACGACCCGTCGAAGGTCACCTACGGCCAGCTGCTGCAGGTCTATTTCTCGGTCGCGCACAACCCGACGCAGCTCAACTACCAGGGGCCGGATTCCGGCACGCAGTACCGCTCGACGATCTTCGCCGAGAATGCCGAGCAGAAGAAGGTCGCCGAGAGCTACATCGCCCAGCTCGACAAGGCCAAGGTCTTCCCCAAGCCGATCGTCACCACGCTGGAAACCGGCAAGACCTTCTACCCGGCCGAGGATTACCATCAGGACTTCCTGACGCTGAACCCGACCTATCCCTATATCGTCTACAACGACCTGCCCAAGGTCGAGAATCTGAAGGCGCTGTTCCCGCAGCTCTACAGCGAGAAACCGGTGCTCGTGCTGGCCTCCAGCAAGAGCTGAGAGAGGCCCACTCGTCATCCACGGGCGGAGCAAGGAGCGAAGCGACGCGCGCAGACCCGAGGATCCATGCCGTGACTTCGACGCGCCGCAACGGTGCAGAATTCTGCGCCGTTTGCATCCTTCGGCCAAGGTAACGGCATGGATTCCAGGGTCTCCGCGACGCCGCTTCGCGGCTGCTCCGCCCTGGAATGACGACGTTGGGGAGGCTTCGGCCAACCCCCGGCGTTTGCGCCGATTTCACGGACAGGAACGGTGAAACCTGCCCGCCGACAAACGGCGTCGCTCGCACTTCTCCAGGGGTGCTCCAGGCCCGTCTGCCGTTTGAACCCATGGTTCCCGAGATCATCCACCCTTTGCGTTTGCTGGCAAACAGAGCACAGTGTGAAGCAGTTCATAGAGTGATACTTGACGCTGCAAAACATTGACGTCGATGTTCTGCCGCCACATAATCATCGCCACCACCTTCTCGAAAGTTTTGTTTCAATTGATCCGGACCCCCTGCTTCCGGCGTGGATTTTGTTGGCTGCATTGACGGGCCGGAACAGCCGGCGCTGCATCGGGGAGGACCGAGAAATGGCCGTCGAGATAAAGGTTTCCGTCTACACCAATGGCGACGACGCCTTCGTCGCCTGGGCGCCGAGCGACTTCATCGCCGGATGCCGCGGCTTCCTGCTCGAGCGCGGCCGCAAGGCCGGCGCGACCGAGAAGATCGAGCCGGTGGAGAACCGCGTCGGCTTCACCAAGGACAAGCCGAAATCGGGCGACCACAGGTCCTCGGACGTCTGGCCGTTCCAGCGCTTCAACTGGACCGACCATGCCGCCGATGTCGGCAATGTCGTGCGCTACCGGGTCACCGCGATGATGAGCACGGGTCCCGGCAAGCCGCTGACCAAGGGCGTTTCCAGCGACTGGACGGAGTGGAAGACGCTTGCGACCGACGCCGGAGGCGGCTTTTCCTGCTACTTCAATCGCGGGCTGGTGCTGTCGCAATTCGTCGCCCGCTACATGGCCAAGAACAGGCTGACGCCCGCGGCTTTCAAGAAGAGCCTGCAGACCAATGGCGACGCAAAATTCCGCGCCTTCCTGGAAGGCGATCTCGGCCTGCGCATGGTCGGGCTGACGCAAGGCGCCGGCGACGAGCTGCATGCCGCGCTCTACGAGCTCGGCGACGCGACGCTGGAGACGGCGCTGATCGGGCTCGGCCCGCGGCTCCATCTCATCCTTGCCAACGGCTCCGACAGAAAAGGCGACGGCAACAAGGCGGCGCGCAAGAACCTCAACGACCACGGCATCGCGACCATCGACCGGATGCTGAAATCGAAAGGGCTGGGCCACAACAAGTTCGTCGTGGTGTCGCAGGACGGCGAGCCGAAGAAGGTGTGGACCGGCAGCACCAACTGGAGCACCACGGGCCTGTGCACGCAGGTCAACAACGGGCTGCTGATCGAGGACGTGGCTGTCGCCGCGCATTTCCGCAAGCATTGGGACCTGCTCAAGGATGCCTCGCCGCCGAAGACCGACCCGGCCAATTTCACGCCGGCGCTGATCGCCGACAACGACGCGCCGAAAACCTTCGCGGTCGGCAGCGCCAGGGCGACCGTGTGGTTCACCCGCACCTCGAACGGCGCCGACATGGATGCGCTGCGCGAGGTCATCACCTCGGCCAGGCAGGCGGTGCTGTTTTTGATGTTCACGCCGGGCAAGCAGGGGCTGCATACGCTTGCCGGAGAGCGGGCCAGGGAGAAAGGCATGTATGTGCGCGGCGTGGTCTCGACGCTGAGCGCCGACGAGGGCGGCACCGAGCAGAATTTCCTCGACATCGACCTGGTGAGCAGCGACCGCAAATTCACGCCCGACCGCTACGCGGTGGCGCAGCCGCAGGGCCTCGACGCGCCGCTCGGGCCGTGGATCGCCGAGGTCAACCGGCGGGAGTTTCTGTCGCAGATCGGCCACGCCATCGTGCACTCGAAGATCCTGGTCACCGACCCGCATTCGAAGGATTGCGTGGTGGTGACCGGCAGCCACAATTTCTCGGCGCCGGCGAGCCGGAAGAACGACGAGAACCTGGTGATCGTGCGCGGCCACAGCAAGCTTGCCGCCGCCTATGCCACCTACGCGATGTCGGTCTACAGCCACTACCGATACCGCTCCTACATCCGAGAGATGCGCGCGCAAGGCAAGACGCCGTGGAGCTATCTGGACGACGACGACCAGTGGCTGAAGACCGAGCTCCGCACCAAGGCGCAGGAGATCGCGTTCTGGACGGCGCGGAGTTAGAGTAAACGGCCCTCAAGGGGCGAGATCAGCAGCTTCGGCGCCCTACTCCTCCAGGTCGATCTCCTCGGTCTGGCCGCCGCTGCAGGTGTAGCAGCAATCCTCGCAAGACTCCTGGTTGTTGGGGCCGACGCCCCAATAGGTGCTTTCGTCGCCGTCCACCCAGGCGCCGTAGCAGATCTTCTCGCCCTCGTTGCAGGAGATCGGCAGTTGCTTGGTCTCGCCGTCGTCGAGATAGAAATCCTTGCCGTCGCCCGGCCAGACATAGTCGCGGTCCTGGCTGTAGAGCTCGACGCGCATGGCGTTGGGATGGTTGTTCCTGATCTGGAAGGTGACGTCGCCGGCATGGGCGGCGGACGCGATGAGGACGGCAAGCGAAAGCGCGACGGCAACGCGTCGCGCGAAAGAGATGGACATGAGAACCCCCGAAATAGAATCGGCCCCCACGGCCGATGCCGGATGATGGCACGAGGCGCGGCGATGCCAAGGGGTGGGGAGGAAAATAGCTGAGGGAATTTGGGGGATGGTTGGGAAATCGGCGATGCCGGCCAATTCCACCTCTGGGATATTCGGCAGGACAGAGGTCATGCGGAACGCGGCGCCGGCGAGTTCGCGTTTCCTCGCCCCACGAAAGTGGGGAGAGGTGGCTCGGCGAAGCCGAGACGGAGAGGGGAGCGCCCTACGAAGGCCCCCTCTCCGTCCGCTTCGCGGACACCTCTCCCCCGCTTTGCGGGGGCGAGGAACCCAAGCGTTGAGAAGTCGCAGCTCGAACGCCCCGCGCTACTCCGCCAAGTCCACCGTCTCGGTCGAATGCTCCACGCAGATGAAACAGCAGGTATCGCAGGGCTGGTCGTTGTCGGGGCCGACGCCGGCGCTGACGGAATCGTCGCCGTCCACCCAGGCGCCCCAGCAGATATGCTCGCCCGGCTCGCAGGAGATCGGCACGGACTTTCGCGCCTTCGGCCGGATGAGGAACACCTTGTCGCCGCCCGGCCAGACTTTCTGGCTGTCGCGGCTGAACAGCTCCAGCGCGACGCCGTCCGAACGCTGGTTGCGCACGAACACCGACATATCGGCGGCGAAGGCCGGCGTGGTGAGGAGGAGGAGAGCGAGCAAAGCGCGAATCATGGCGAGGTCCCCGGGGGGGAGTAGAGCACGGGAGCGGAAGCGGCGCGACCTCCCCTTCCCCCCTTGTGGGGGTTGAGGAGGGGTCCGCGTAGCGGACGGGAAGCCAATTGCTTGGCTTTCCGAGCGACGAAAGCCCGGCAGGCCAGAGGGGGCGCGAAGGAACGCGGTGCCGGCGAGTTCGCGTTTCCTCGCCCCACGAAAGTGGGGAGAGGTGGCTCGGCGAAGCCGAGACGGAGAGGGGAGCGCCCTACGAAGGCCCCCTCTCCGTCCGCTTCGCGGCCACCTCTCCCCCGCCTTTGGCGGGGGCGAGGAACCCAAGCGTTGAGAAGTCGGCAGCCTCGACGCCCTCCTACTCCGCCAGATCCACCGTCTCTGTCGAATGCTCCACGCAGATGAAGCAGCAGGTGTCGCAGGGCTGGTCGTTGTCGGGGCCGACGCCGGCGCTGACGGTATCGTCGCCGTCCACCCAGGCGCCCCAGCAGATATGCTCGCCGGGCTCGCAGGAGATCGGCACGGACTTTCGCGCCTTCGGCCGGATGAGGAACACCTTGTCGCCGCCCGGCCAGACCTTCTGGCTGTCGCGGCTGAACAGCTCCAGCGCCACGCCGTCCGAGCGCTGGTTGCGCACGAAGATAGACATGTCGGCGGCGAAAGCCGGCGTGGTGAGGAGAAGGAAGGCGAGCAAGGCGCGAATCATGGCGAGGTCCCCGGGGGAGTAGAGCACGGGTCGCGCGGGTAATCTCCCCCCTTGAGGGGAGATGGCCGCGGAGCGGCCAGAGGGGGTCCTTGCGCGTGGAGCGCCAACCTCATTCGGCACGTGAAGCCCCGCGTCGTTTGCCGGCGTAGCAGGCGTCGGCGCTCTACGCGCGGCGACCCCCTCTGTCGCCTTTGGCGACATCTCCCCCTCGAGGGGGGAGATCAGCGCCTCACCACCACATGCGGCGCAAACTTCCTCACCGCATCCACAAGGTCCTGGCCGCGCACATCCAGCGAGGAGATCTCCATATGCACGATGTTCCGGCCGAAGGGCATCAGGCCGAAGGCGTTGGCGGAGGAATATTTGATTGCGTCGGGCGGCTCGCCGGTGAGCTCGAAATTGAGCATGGCCGCGCCCTTGCCGCCGGCGGCAAGCCGCACGCTTTTCACCTTGCTCCACGGCACCAGCACGTCGCCGGCGCGAGCATCGCGGAAACCACGCTGATCCAAGACGACCTTGACCGAACTGTCGAAGGCGCCGCGCGCGATGAAAGCGCCGAGCGCCAGACAGACGGCGGCGAGCAGCGCGATCCACAGCACATGCCCGCCATCCGCGCCCGAGGCCACGCCCTGCAGCGCGCCGAAGCCGAAGACGCCGCCGATCAGGAACGGCCCGAGCGCCGGAAAGATCTTTCCCGACGGGCTGTTGCGGAGCTCGAGCGGCGCGGCCATCGCCTTCGCGCTCAACGCTCCGGCTTCAGCAGCGTCCAGATCCAGCCGATGAAGGTCAGCACCAGGAACGGATAGCCGAGCGCCGGCAGCGGCGCCGAGGTGGGCAAAAGCGGCGGGCCCCACAGGATCATCAGGACCGAAACAGCGAAGAGCGCGGCGGCAATGAGCCCCGTGAGCCGCATCCAGAGCGCGAAACTGTCTTGGGCGCTGACCATGACCAACCCCGCCGCCCACAGCGCAATGCCGCCGGCATAGGAAGGCACGGAAGCCTGCAAGCCCGCCGCATTGCCGGCCAGAAGCAGGCTTTCGCCGGCGAGGAAAGTGAGGAAGCCGGCCGCAACGAGGTCATTGCCGAGCCGCTGGTATTTCATCGTGAGCAGCGCCGCGGCGACGACGATGCCGACGCCGTCGATGGTCCACAGCGTCTCGCGCAGCGCATCGCTGGCAACGAATGTGCCCGCCATGCCCAACGCTCCGCCAATGGCGAGGCCGATCGCGGCCACGGTGTCAGAGGTGGAGCGCATGTGATGTCTCCCCAAGCTGGAGGGGAGGATACAACGAGGGGGTGGGATGGTGAAGTGTGTACCGGGTACACGACGCATGCATACTGGAGCAAAGTGCTAGACGGATCCGATTGGGCCTAAGCTCATGCTAGTGATCACACACGGCAGCCCGCCCGCAGTAATCCTTATTGCTTGAGCCTAGCCTCTCCAGCCTGACAACGGTCCCAGTAAGCGTCATCCATAGCTGGCACAAACCCACCCGCATCAATAATCTTGCGCACGCCCAGCAAAACGTCCGCTAGGTCCAGCGCTCCTGCTGCCAACAAGCTACATAATATACCGATCGTGCCTATTACCTTGTCTTGACCGATTATCCTTTCGGCAACCAATCTCGCTCGACGGTCGTCGCAAACAAAAAATAAACCGTGGTCACGGCACGCGAGTATGGATTGCGCCTCGCCTTGTCCAATATTTTCTGCTCGAATAAATTCCTGGAGTTCATCGGGATCCACTACACTTTGACATATGTCGCATCGGCTATCGGCTCGCAGGATGTCGAAGAGTGCTCGATAAGAGCCGTTCATCTCCATCTGAACCGCTCCGACAATCGCTTTTGGCCCCCTCAGAAAGTCGAGCACGGTTTCTAGAAGCCCGCAATTCGCGAGATTGATCCAGCTACAGGTATCAAATCTGGCGCTATCGGATAAATTCATAGACTTCGTTTACCGTATACCCGAATATATTCGCAACCCGGCTAACGGAGTATTGACCGTCTTCAATTTTGGCTCTTACGAATTTCTTCAAAGCCGGCGATAATACAGGGACCTCATCATAATTTTCTTTAACAGGGAGGCCTCGCATATATGCTTCTGCGCTTTCAAAATTCTTTCTGATCTCACTCAGTATACTGGCGGTAACACCTCGATCAATGATTCGAATTTGCTCCAATCGGTTTCCAGCCGCCTCAAAGCTAGCGCCAAAGAATCGAGCAATATATGCAACCTCAACCGAGGAGATAGAATCATTTTTCTGATCGAATATCTCTTTGAACCTCGCAATAAACCGCGTGATGCCCAGGACAGGCATTAAGAGGCAAGATGCAAAGGTATTGGCCAGGTTCTCATCATCAGCTATGCCAGCGTCATCATTGAATATGTTCTCATCAATTATTGGCCTACTTCTGCAATGTCCGAAAATTATGTGGGCGAGCTCATGAGCCACGGTAAACCGCATCCTTGGCGCATACTGGGCGGAAACAAATATGAAATTCACCCCCTCAATACTCACGCATGCACCATCTACGCCGAAACCTCTTAGCTTTATGACGTGAGCCAGCTTGGAGTCGCTGATTACCTTGGATATATCCCTTATCGGCCCGATTTCTTCCTCAAGGTGGAATAGGCTTCTGACCACCAATGAGGTGTCATCGATTGACCGAAGGTTTTCGGTCGAAGCCTTCATTTCTATCTGTATATTTCTTTCGTTTGAGCCGGCCTCTTTCAATATAAAATCGGTTATGAGTCGCACCCGCATTTCCGACGAATAGAACATTTCCGGGCCACTGGACGACCGAAGCCGCATGTCTGCGACACCGGTACTGTCGTCGAACTCGCCTATCGCATCGACTGGGATACGAAGATATTTGCCCAAAGCGAGCAGTTCGCTGAGGCTGGGGCTTGACCCATGAGAAATTGATTGCAGTCGCTCGACCGAGATACCAGTTCGCTTGGAGATGGTTGGGAATCGAGGCTCAAGGCGAGAAATTTTGCTTCTCACTTGATTATTTTCCCGACTTGATGTCGCTCAGCCATGCAAGCATGGTATCTACTTCCGCCCCCCCTATTTTGGACATGCGCCCGATTACGTCAATTGGCCTGTTTCCAGCCTTGCCGACCACCTTTTGCAAGATGGGCAGCGTCTCGTTCCTGCTGCGCTGGACCTGTTCGGGGGTCTCCAAATTTATAGAGTTGCCGCCCACGATGAAGTTTTCAATACGGCGGTCGAAGCCATCTTTTGAGTGAGTATCTAGCGGGTGCTTGGCACCGGTTTCGGACACCACGACATTCCCCACTAGAAGCCCATCAGAGGTTAACGACAGTCGATTCGCAGGGAACCTCGCGTGTGCTTCCAACGCGCTTATTTTCTCGGCAACCTGCATCCCACCGATGACGTACTGTTGGAACCTTTCGATCTTTCCACTTACGACAAATATCCAATCGCCAACTGATACCGCGCGCCGAATATTTGGCATACATGCGCCCAGTGTAGGCACCGGCCCAAACATTGGATCTTTTAAGAAACGGCCTGCACCGGGATCGGCCCCCTGGCCAGTGATGTAGACATAGCCGCTCATGCTAATTCCTCTTGAAAACACCACGTTAAGTTATGATCTTTATCTTCGATCATACATCCAACTTTGGCAAATCGATGGATCACCTTTTATTAGACCCGGACGAGTACCCCGCTGGTATTGCGATCTGGGGCGGCGTCGAACCGATTTTCATGACCGCGCACCGGCCTAGTGAAGAGGCTGGAATACATGTTCACGCACGCAAATCACCAAAAGCTGAGAAAGACATAGACCAAAGCTTTGATGAAGTCACTTTCAGAGACCATGTCGCTCACCGGGATATACGGATCGACCAGGATGCGGCTGTAGGGTTCATGATATCTCAGATTCTTGGCCTGCCTCTGTTGCATGTTGTTTGCACCAATTGCGGGAATGACATCTTTCTAGGGCGGCAGTCTGCCGCACACCCTTCGACGAGTCATCAATGCCCATCGTGCTTAGCCGTAAACATTACGGCCGGAGCTGTGGTCGCCAACCCGTTGATCTCTTTGCGCGAAAGATATTCAAGCAAGATCGATCCTGCCGTAGTGTTGCCTCGTCGCCCGTTATCGCTGCAGTGGGGTCAATTCCCTGGGGGAATTGATATTTGGGGGTCCAACCAAGCAATAATCTGGACGGCTCATAAGCCCGAAGAGGAAGGCTTGCACATACACTGGTACGCAAGTGACGGCACCATGCTGCGGGACGATACATTTGACACAGTGACTATCGGGACGACCGCGATAGACGTCCCGGCGGCCAGACTCTGGATGGCGCAGCGCGAAGTATATCAACTTCGCAGTGCGATCAGATCAATAAACTGCGAAGAGTGCGGTACGCCCATCTGTGACCAAGGCCTTCAGGCTCGCACGGCTTCCAGAGATCACAGGTGTACGAAATGCGCACGTGTGACAGTGTCTGCTAGCCCGATCATTGCGAACCCAATGCCTATGATCATTCAGTCGCTTCGGACTGGTTGGCAGCTGGCTCAGGTTTGATCGGACGAAGTCGTCGAATCTCCACCGCGCAGCTTCAGCGCCGCGCTGGCGGGGGCCCGCTGCTTGCCAGCAGCTCCCCCGCTTTCGAAGCCTGCCATCGATTCACCGGATCGATGGGTTGGCGCACTCCGTGCGCCAACCGGCTTCTCAATCGCCCATCTTCAGCGCCTGGATAAACGCCTCCTGCGGGATATCCACCTTGCCGAACTGCCGCATGCGCTTTTTGCCCTCTTTCTGCTTGTCGAGCAGCTTGCGCTTGCGGGTGACGTCGCCGCCATAGCATTTGGCGGTGACGTCCTTGCGCAGCGCCGAGACGGTCTCGCGGGCGATGATGCGGCCGCCGATCGCGGCCTGGATCGGGATCTTGAACAGGTGCTGCGGGATCAGCTCCTTCAGCTTCTCGCACATGGCGCGGCCGCGCTTTTCCGCCGCCGAGCGGTGAACCAGCATGGAGAGCGCGTCGACCGGCTCGTCATTGACCAGGATCGACATCTTCACCAGGTCGCCCTCGCGATAGTCGGTCAGGTGATAGTCGAAGGAGGCGTAGCCCTTGGAGATCGATTTCAGCCGGTCGTAGAAGTCGAACACGACCTCGTTGAGCGGCAGGTCGTAGGTCAGCATGGCGCGTTTTCCCACATAGGAGAGATCGGCCTGGATGCCGCGCCTGTCCTGGCAGAGCTTCAGGATGCCGCCGAGATAGTCGTCGGGGGTGAGGATGGTGGCACGGATCCACGGCTCCTCGATCGAGGCGATCTTGACCACGTCGGGCATGTCGGCCGGGTTGTGCAGTTCCTTCACCGTGCCGTCGATGAGGTTCATGCGGTAAACGACGGAAGGCGCGGTGGCGATGAGGTCGAGGTTGAACTCGCGCTCCAGCCGCTCCTGGATGATCTCCAGATGCAAGAGCCCCAGGAAGCCGCAGCGGAAGCCGAAGCCGAGCGCGGCCGACGTCTCCATTTCATAGGAGAAGCTGGCGTCGTTGAGGCGCAGCTTGCCGACAGCGGCGCGCAGATCCTCGAAATCGGCGGCGTCGACCGGGAACAAGCCGCAGAACACCACCGGCTGCGCCGGCTTGAAGCCGGGCAGGGCCTTTTGCGTCGGGCGGCGGTCCTCGGTGATGGTGTCGCCGACGCGGGTGTCGGCCACTTCCTTGATGGAGCCGGTGAAGAAGCCGAACTCGCCGGGGCCGAGCTCGTCGACATTGACGCGGGCCGGCTTGAACACGCCCGTCCTCTCGACGAGGTATTTGGCGCCGGTGCCCATCATGCGGATGGTCTGGCCCTTCTTCATCACGCCGTCGATGATGCGCACCAGCACGATGACGCCGAGATAGGCGTCGTACCAGCTGTCGACCAGCATGGCCTTCAAGGGTGCGTTGATGTCGCCCTCGCGCGGCGGCGGCAGCTGGTGGACGATCGCCTCCAGCACGTCCGGCACGCCCAGCCCGGTCTTGGCCGAGATCAGCACGGCGTTGGAGGCGTCGAGGCCGATCACCTCCTCCACCTGCTCGCGGATGCGCTCGGGCTCGGCCGCCGGCAGGTCGACCTTGTTCAGCACCACGACGATCTCGTGGTTGTTGTCGATGGCCTGGTAGACATTGGCCAGCGTCTGCGCCTCGACGCCCTGGGAGGCGTCCACCACCAGCAGCGAGCCCTCGCAGGCGGCCAGCGAACGCGACACCTCATAGGCGAAGTCGACATGCCCGGGCGTGTCGATGAGGTTCAGCACGTAATCCTCGCCGTTCCTGGCGCGGTAGTTCAGCCGGACGGTCTGGGCCTTGATGGTGATGCCGCGCTCGCGCTCGATATCCATCGAGTCCAGCACCTGCTCCTTCATGTCGCGCTCCTCCAGCGCGCCGGTGAGCTGGATCAGCCGGTCGGCAAGCGTGGATTTGCCATGGTCGATATGGGCGACGATGGAGAAATTGCGGATGTGGTCGAGCGGCGTCGTCATGCGGCGCGCTTTAGCAGGGGCAGGGTTGAGGGGCAAGCGGAACGCCCGTTTCCTTCCCCCCTTGTGGGGGAAGGTGGATCGGCGCGCCAGCGCCGAGACGGATGAGGGGTGTTCCAGCGGAGTGAGACGCTGGCTTTCCCTGGAGCACCCCTCATCCGGCCGCTGCGCGGCCACCTTCTCCCACAAGGGGAGAAGGAAAAGGCGCCACCGCTCACAATATATTCAAAACCGCTTAAGCATTCATCCACCGCTTTAGGGCATGCTCCGCGCCCGGATGGTAAACCGGCTCCGATGCCGCGATGATGAAGGCCTTAGCATGCCCAGTTCTGCCCGAAAGTTCAGCCCGGCCGCGCTGGTCGGAGCGGCGAGACGCTTCCTCGCCAGTCGCCACGGCTCGATGATGCCGATGATGGTGCTGCTGACGATCCCGCTGGTGACGGCAGTCGGCTTTTCGGTCGACTACACCTCGGCGGTGACCACCCGCAGCGACATGCAGAACGCGCTCGACGCGGCGATCATCTCGATCACCACGCTGCCGACCACGACATCGCTGGCCGACCGCCAGACGGCGCTGCAGCAGGCCTATGCGGCCAATAGTGGCCAGGGCACGGCGACGCTCACCAGTGTCAATGTCGATAGTTTCGGCGCGGCGACCTTCACCGCCACGGCGAGCTACCCGATGCCGACCAATTTCATGCAGATCGCGCGGATCAACACGGTGCAGGTCGGCGTCGGCTCCGCGGTGCGCAAGACGCCGGCGCTGGTGCAGTCTACCTTCAAGGTGACGAAGGTGTCGGGTTACTGGGCAAAGACCATGACGCTCTACGGCACCAAGTTCGGCGACACGGTGGCCAAGCCGCTGATGACGATCAGCTATAGCTATAACGGCTATGGCGATCCGAAGGGCTACGGCACGACGACGGTGAGCACTGTCAACGGCTCCACCACCACAGTGGTGCAAAAACAGGTGTGCACGACCGGGACACTGAAGTCCCTCCAGAAGAGCCTGCCTGCCGGATCGGTGATCCAGATCGACCAATACGGCACCAGTTATTCCTGCGCCGATACCTTCTATCCTGCCAATGGCGCCGGCGCGGTGATCGACGTCAGCCAGATGGATCAGCTCTATCTGGAGATGGACGTGCCCTCGGGCAATCCGAAGGTGCTGAAGTCGAACGATCCCTCCACCTCGAACCGGCTCTATATCGGCGACAGCGCCACCAACATGCCGGAGGTGGCGACCGGCCAGACCGTCAACATCTTCACCGCGGTGCCCTGCGGCCAGGCCGGCTACCAGGCCTGGGAAGACGGCGGCAACCCGGTGCCCGCCGCCGTCAGCAATGCCGACTTCTTCTACACCACCACCGGCAAGTGCGACTACAACCAGCGCCCGTCGGAGACGGTGCTGACGCAGTAGGGCGCGGCTTAGCGCGTTTCACCGTTTCACGGAAACGGCGAACCGCTCTACCTCCTTGTTTTTACGCAATTCCGGACGGAAAACCGCTCACACTTCTCCTGGAATTGCTCTAAAGCGCGTCGCGATCTTTCAGATTCGCTCCATGCGCTTTAGGTTTTTGATTTTACGCATGTCTTTATCCCGAAACCGGTTCCACTTTCGGGAGACATGCTCTAGGCGTTCCCGATCAGCACGCCCGCCCCGAACACCAGCGCGCCGCCCAGCACCACCTGGAAAGCGGCGCGCCAGAACGGCGTCTGCATGTAGCGGTTCTGGATGAAGGCGATCGCCCACAGCTCGAAGAACACCACCACCGCCGCCACGATCGTTGCCGTCCAGAAATAGGGGATGAGGTAAGGCAGCGCGTGGCCGAGCCCGCCCAGCGTCGTCATGATGCCGACGGTCAGGCCGCGCTTGAGCGGCGAACCGCGCCCCGACAGCTTGCCGTCGTCGGAGGCGACCTCGGTGAAACCCATCGAGATGCCGGCGCCGATCGAGGCGGCGAGGCCGACGAGGAAAGTCTGGAAGGTCGCATGCGTGGCGAAGGCGGCGGCGAAGATCGGCGCCAGCGTCGACACCGAGCCGTCCATCAGCCCAGCCAGCCCCGGCTGCACATAGGTGAGGATGAACTGGCGCTGCTCGGCGCTCGCTTCCTCCTCCTTGACCGCGCCCGGCACGTGCTGCTGCTCCAGTTCGTGCGCCGAGCTCTCATGGCCTTGCTCGGCCAGAGCGAGATCGTCGAGCAATTTGCGCGTCGAGGCGTCGGTGGTGCGCTTGGCGGCCTCGACATAGAAGCGGTAGGCCTGCCGCTCCATATCCTCGGCCTGCCGGCGCACATGCTCGATGCCGAGCGGCCGCACCAGCCAGTCCGGCTTGCGCTCGTAATAGCCCCTCACATGCTCGCGGCGGATCAGCGGAATGCGGTCGCCGAAGCGCTTGCGGTGAAGCTCGATCAGCGAGTCGCGGTGGCCGTCCTCCTCCTCGGCCATCGCCTCGAACACCTTGGCCGATTGCGGAAAGTCCTGCGCCAGGCCATCGGCATAGGCGCGGTAGATGCGCCCGTCATCCTCCTCGGAGGAGATCGCCAGCGCCAGGATCTCCTGCTCCGACAGCGAATCGAAGGAACGGCGGCCGAAGCCGAAAACACGGGAAAGCATGATGGGATCACTCTAGTTTAGAATGATTCTAAACTATGGTTTCAAGCGCCCAACGTCAATTGCGAAGGCCACGGCCCCCGCGCGAAAATGGATGACCGTGCGTGACCGGGGTCGGCCCCTTCATTATTGCCGAATGTTAACCTATATTGGCGCAACAGCCGAAATCGAAGGAGACCAACGCAATGACGGAGAAGAAACCGCCGCACGCATTCGACGCCAAGCCGGTGCTCGATCTCATCGCCAGCATCGAGGCCGACCTGCAGCGCCTGAAGGGCCTGGTCGAGGAACAGCTCGAGAAATTCGACCCGGCCAACCCGCATAACAAGACGCCGGACGGCAAGCTGACCGAGGAGGGCGCGGAGTGCTGCTACCGCATGTTCGACGAAGGCAAGTCGCGCTACACGGTTTCCCAGCAGATGAAGATATCCTTCGCCGCCGCCACCCACCGCTTCAACACCTGGCGCAAGCTCGGCGGCAAGAAGCGGACGCCGACGCTGCTGGGGTGAGGGGGGCGTTCGTATGACCGCGATTGGCCGTGGCCATATTCCCGATCGTCATTCCAGGGCGGAGCAAGGAGCGAAGCGACGCGCGCAGACCCTGGAATCCATGCCGTGACGCTAAGGCGTTGCAACGGTTGCAGAATTCTGTACCGTCGCGCGCACCGCAAAGGTCACGGCATGGATACTCGGGTCAAGCCCGAGTATGACGAAAGGATAGGCGACTCGGCTAATCGCATAGGTCGCGCCAACAGCGCCCGCTCCGCCCGGCGCCACTTTCACCTTCTCGCCCAGTATCAAGACAAGCCCAGCGTCCCGGGACAGCATCAGCCTTTTGCGATTGGCGGTAGCCAAAATTCCCGACGAAGATGAAGGCGCGCCAGCGCCAAACCTTGTCTCCGTCACATTTTTTCGTTGGCGCGCAGCGGTTTTTTTTGTGCACCATGGGCGATCGCTTTCTTTCGCGAGGCCCTTCGCCCATGACCACCCTGCCCGGCATCCTGGACATCCGCGCCGCCGCCGAGCGGCTTTCCGGCCTGATCGTCGAAACGCCGCTGATCGAATCGCCCGAGCTCAACAAGCGCTATGGCGGCCGCATCCTGTTCAAGCCGGAGACGCTGCAGCGCACCGGTTCCTTCAAGATCCGCGGCGCCTATAACAAATTGTCGACCCTGAGCGAGGAAGAGCGCGGGCGCGGCGTCGTCGCCTTCTCGTCCGGCAACCATGCGCAGGGCGTGGCGGCGTCGGCCGCCCTGTTCGGCGTCAAGGCGGTGATTGCCATGCCGGCCGACGCGCCGGCGATGAAAATCGGCAATGTCCGCAGGATGGGCGCCGAGGTGGTGACGTTCGACCGTTTCAAGGAGGACCGCATGACGGTCGTGCGCCCCTATGTCGAACAAGGCATGGCGCTGGTGCCGCCCTTCGACGATCCGGCCATCATCGCCGGCCAGGGCACGATCGGGCTGGAATTGATGCGGCAGGCCAAGGCGCTCGGCGTGGCGCTCGACGCCGTCGTCATCCCTTGCGGCGGCGGCGGCCTGTCGAGCGGCATTTCCGTCGCCGTCAAGGACGCCTCGCCCAGCACGCAGGTCTGGGCGGTCGAGCCGGAGCATTTCGATGACACGCGCCGCTCGCTCGCCAAGGGCGAGCGGGTCGCGAACGATCCCGGCCACAGCTCGATCTGCGACGCGCTGCTCACCGCCGAGCCCGGCGCCATCACCTTCGAGATCAACCGAAAAAATCTCGCCGGCGCCATCGCCGTCTCCGACAAGGCGGCGGCGCAGGCGATGCGCGACGCCATGGCCCATCTCAAGCTTGTGGTCGAGCCCGGCGGCTGCGTCGCCTTTGCCGCGCTCGCCTCCGGCGAGATCGACCTCGCGGGCAAATGCGTGGCGGTCGTGCTGTCCGGCGGCAATGTCGATTTCAGCACTTATGCGGAGATCATGGCGGCGTAGATCTCTGCGGGCGGTGGCCCGCAAATCGTCATGGTCGCGTTCCTTCGCGCCCCCCTCTGTCCTGCTGGACATCTCCCCCACAAGGGGGGAGATTGGCAGTTTCGGCGCATCGCTCATTTTGCGACGTCAGAGATTGGCGAAAGCCGGCGTGAGATCCGATCTCCCCCCTCGTGGGGGAGATGGCCGGCAGGCCAGAGAGGGGCGCTGTCCCGCCAGCCCTGGGCTTTTGTGCGCCAAGAGACCTTTCGTGCCTTTCAATCCAACGTCCGCCTGAACCGCACCAGCGCGAACCCGGCAAACAGCGCTACGAACACCGCCAGCCAGCCGATTTCCGTCGCCACCGCCGGCAGCTCGGCGCCCTTCAGCATGACCGCGCGGGTGATGCGCAGGAAATGCGTCAGCGGAAAGATCTCGCCAAGGCTCTGCGCCCATCCCGGCATGCCGCGATAGGGGAACATGAAGCCGGAGAGCAGCAGCGACGGCAGGAAAAAGAAGAAGGTCAGCTGCATGGCCTGCATCTGCGAGCGCGCCATGGTCGAGATCGTATAGCCGAGCAGCACCAGCGAAAGCACGAAAACCAGCACCGAGGAGAGCAGCAGCGTCAGGCTGCCAACGAAGGGGATGCCGAACAGCAGCTTCGCCGCCACCAGCACCACCACCACCTGCACGGCGCCGACCACGAGGTAAGGCAGCACCTTGCCCAGCATGATCTCCAGCGGGCTCGAGGGCATGGCGAGCAGGTTTTCCATCGTGCCACGCTCGGTTTCCCGGGTCAGCGCCATCGCCGTCATCATCACCATGGTCATCTGCAGGATGACGCCGAGCAGGCCGGGCACGATGTTGTATTGCGAGACGCCTTCGGGATTGTAGCGCCGGTGCACGACGACATCGAGCTGGCCGCGCGCCGCTTCCCTGGCCGCGTCCTGCGTGCCCTGGGCTCTGAGCAGCGCCTGGCCGGCAACGGTGCTGAGCGTGGAGATGGCGCCGCTGGCGACGGACGGGTCGGTGGCGTCGGCCTCGATCAGGATCTGCGGGTTGTCGCCGCGCTCCACCCGCCGCGCGAAATCGGCGGGAATGGTGACGACGAAGGAGACGTCGCCGCGCGCCATCAGGAACTCGGCCTCCTCGGCGCTTTGCGCGACATGGTCGAAGCGGTAGTAGCCGGTGGTCTGCAGCGCCGAGACCATCGCCCGCGTGTAGGGATCGCTGCTGGTCGCCACAAGTGCGGCCGGCAGGCTCTTCGGGTCATTGTTGATCGCAAAGCCGAACAGCACGAGCTGCATCAGCGGCACACCCAGCATCATGGCGAAGGTGATGCGGTCGCGCCGCATCTGGATGAATTCCTTGGTGAGCAGCGCGCCCAGCCTGGCGAAGGAAAAGACCGCGTTCATGCCATATTGTCCTTCGAGCCGGACATGAACTGGATGAACACATCCTCGAGGCTGGTCTCGCCCGGCGTCACCGTCACGTCCTTGTGCTCCTTCTCGACGTCGGCAAGCGCCTTTTCCAGCGCCGCCTTGTCGGAGCCGACGACATGCAGCGTCGCGCCGAACGGCGCCACCTGGTCGACACCGGGCCTGCCCTGCAGCGCCGCGGCCACCTGGTCGAGCCCCGGCCCATGCAGCACGAAGGTGGTCAGCCCGGCATTCCTCACCACCTGGTCGACCGTGCCGGTGGCAAGCATCTTGCCGTAGGAGATGTAGCTGATGCGGTGGCAGCGCTCGGCCTCGTCCATGTAATGGGTGGAGACGAGCACGGTGAGCCCGCCGCCGGCGAGGCGGTGGATCTCGTCCCAGAACTCGCGCCGCGCCTTGGGATCGACCCCGGCGGTCGGCTCGTCGAGCAGAAGCAGCTTCGGCTTGTGCATGATGCAGGCCGCCAGCGCCAGCCGCTGCTTCCAGCCGCCGGAAAGCGTGCCGGCCAGCTGGTTGCGGCGGCTCGCCAGGCCGAGCTCTTCCAATGTCCTCGCCACATACTGCTCGACCGGCTTCAGCTGGTAGAGCCGCGCCACGAATTCGAGGTTCTCGCCGATCGTCAGATCCTCGTAGAACGAGAATTTCTGCGTCATGTAGCCGACTTCGCGCTTGATCTTGAGCGCGTCGGTGCGGATGTCGAAACCCAGCACCGTGCCGTCGCCCTCGTCGGGCGTCAAAAGCCCGCACATGATGCGGATGGTCGTCGTCTTGCCCGAGCCGTTCGGCCCGAGGAAACCGACGATCTCGCCTTCGGCGACCGTCATCGTCACATGGTCGACGACCGTCTTGTCGCCGAAGCGCTTGACCAGGCCGCGGACGTCGATGGCGTTCATTGCCCCATATCCGCGAGATCGACATCGACGATCTGGCCGGGCTGCAGCGGTCCGGCGTCGCCCTCCGGCCGCGCCTCGACGAGATAGACCAGCTTCTGCCGGTTCTCGAGCGAGTAGATCACCGGCGGCGTGAATTCCGGATCGGGCGAGACATAGCTGACGCGCGCCTTCAGCCCAACCCCGCAGCCATCGCAGTGGACGTTGAGCCCTGTGCCGACCTTGACCGACGAGAACGCACTTTCGGGCACATAGACACTGAGCTTCACGGCGCCGTCGGGCAGCATCGAGATCACCGGCGCGGTCGGCCCGGCCGTGTCGCCGGGATTGCGGATCACGTCGTTGACGCGTCCGGGCGAGGGCGCCGTCAGCACCCGCTTCGACAGCCGCCACTCAGCCTGCCGCAGGGCCGACTGCGCCTGCTTGACCTGGTTGTCGGCGGCCTTGATGGTTTCGGGGCGTGCCGGCAGGTTGCCGACGGCGAGATTGGCTTCCGCCTGGCCGACCTGCGCGTTGGCCGTCTCCAGCGAGGCCGAGGCGGTGTCGTAATCGGCCTGGGTGCCGGTGCCGCGTTTGTAGAGGTCGCTGGCGCGGTCATATTTGCGCTTGGCGTCGGCGGCCTGGGCCTTTGCCATGTCGACCTCGGCCTTGAGCACGGCGATCTCTTCCGAACGCTTGCCGACCTGCAGGTCGGCAAGCTGCGCCTGTGCCTGGGCAAGCGCGGCCTCGGCCTGCGCCACCTCGATCCGGGCATCGGCATCTTCCAGCGTCGCCACCGCCGCGCCGGTCTCGACGCGGTCGCCGCGCCTCACCGTCACCGTCGCCACCTGGGCCACTTCGATCGGCGCCATCAGCACATATTCGCCTTCGACATAGCCGACGGCGAGGGGTGCCGCCGGCGCGCAGGCGCCGAACAGTTGGGCCGCGAGCGGCAACGAACAGAGAAAGCTCATGATTTGCCCTTCTTGCCGGCGAGCGCATCGCGCGCCGCCAGCATTGCCCTGAGATTGCCGGTCGTGACCGCCACCACCTTGGCGGCCTCTTTCTCGCCGATCTCGCGCCAGCCCATCCGGCGCATCACCGCTTCGCGGCCGATGCGGAAATAGATGACCTGGCCGATCATGGTGAAAACGGTGAGCCGGGTTGCCTCGCTCTCGGCCGGCTCGCCGGTCGCCTGCTCCCAGATCTGGCACAGCCGCCGGTGCGTCGGCTCGAAGACGCCGGCATAGATGCGGTCGAGCGCGGCGGTCGGATGCGAGAGCTCGCGAAGTACGAATTGTACGATCTCGCCCGCCTGAGGACTGACGACGACGAAACCCACCATCCGCTCCAGCGCGGCGAAGAGCTGTGCCCTCGCGGCTTCCGGGTTTGCCGGGGCGGTCGCCTGGGCGCCGCCCAGCGCCTGGCCGGCGATGCCCTGGATGGTTTCGACGATGAAGTCAGCGGCGGCGGCGCGCAAACCCTCCTTGCCGCCGAAATGATAGGCGATCGAGCCGATATTGGCCTTGGCTTCCGCCGCTATTTGGCGCGTCGACGTGCCGTCGAACCCCTGCCGCCCGAACAACTTGAGCGCCGCGTGCACCAGCGCCGCGCGCGTCTGCTCGGCGGTGGTGGCCTCGCGCTGCCGCCTTTTCGCACTTGATTGCTTTTCCATATCCCAGTTTTTAATCAATCGATTGATTAAAGTCAAATTTGACTTTTGAGTCGGCTTGCGTTCCCGGTCCCCACAGGCTTTAGTGCGCGGCCATGGGCAAGGAAGTCGAGCGTAAATTCCTGGTCTCCAGTACCGTCTGGCGTGACGAGGTCGAGGCGGAGATCCGCATTCGCCAGTTCTATGTCGCCGCCCAGCCCGGCCGCACCGTGCGCGTGCGCATCTCGGACGGGCGCTCCGCCAAGCTGACGCTGAAGTTCGGCGTCAGGGCGCGCGAGCGCGACGAATTCGAATATTCGATCCCGCTCGCCGAGGCCGAGGAATTGATGGCCTTTGCCATCGGACGTGTCATCGAGAAGACACGCCACCATGTTAGACACCATGGCTATCTCTATGAAGTCGATGTTTTCGGCGGCAAGCTCGCGGGGTTGGTGATCGCGGAGCTGGAGACGCCGGAGGACGTATCTGACGAAATGCTGCCCGACTGGCTCGGTCGCGAGGTCACCGGCGAGTCGAGGTTCTACAACGCGTCGCTGGCCCTCGGGGGGATACCGGAGATCGCCGCATGAGCTTCCGCATCGATCCGCGCTTGCCGCTGACCGGCGAGGTCAGGCGCATATTGGCCGACGAGATCAGCAGGGCCATCAGCCATCTCGAGACGGCGCGCGAGAAGCCGGAGCAGGGGCTGCACAAATGCCGCAAGCGGCTGAAGAGCGTGCGCGCCTTGCTGCGCCTGGTTCGTTCCGGGGACGAACCATTCTGCCAGACCGAGAACGAATGCTACAAACAGGTCTCGGCGCTGCTCGCCGGCCCGCGTGAGGCGACGGCCCTCATCGAGACCGTCGATCGTCTCGCCGATGCCTTTCCGGAACAATCGGCCGGCGGCGGTCTCGAGCCCGTGCGCGAACGGCTGGTGCTGCGCCAGCACGAGCTCCATGCCGGTCCCGGCCTCGACGCCGCCATCAATGCGGCGATAGCCGCGTGCCGGGAGGGGCTGGAGCGCATCGACCGGCTCGCTCTGCCCGACCAGCCGGAACAGGCGGCCGACGTCCTGGCCGGCGGCGCCCGCGCCACCTTGCGACGGGCGAAGAAGGCGCTGGACAAGGCGGAGGCGCGCGGCGAGGACGAGGATTTTCACAATCTGCGCAAAGCGGCCAAGACCCATTCCATGCATCTGTCGCTGCTTGGCCGCCTGTGGCCGACGCCGATCAAGGCGCGCCGCAAGGCGGTCGACAGGCTCGGCGAGCAGCTCGGCGAATTGCATGACGTCTTCGTCATCCGCGCTTTGCTCGACGCCGAGGGCGAGCCGCTCGGTTCCCCCGACGAAACGAAGCTTCTGCGCAAGCTCTTGAAGCGCTCCGAGAAGAGCCTGACCAAGGCCTGCCTCGGCGATGCCGCCGAGCTGTTCGGCGACAGCCCGAAACGCTCGGCCAAAAGACTCGCCCGCAAGGCGCGCGACGACCTCGCCGCGCCGCAGGAAGAAGCAAAGGCTGCCTGATCGCGGCGCTCATGCACGTGATGGCTTTCGGCCTGGGTCAGTACATGCCCTACGGCGGGACTACTGCTATCCGGCCGAGGTGCAGGCGTCTCGCATGGCGGCCTGTATCACGCTGAAACCGGAACAGCGCCTTGGTCCTCGGCTCTGTGCTCGACCCAGACATGGACCGGTTCGTCCCGGCCGCGGACGCTGACCGGCCCATGATCGCTCGCATTCAACTGTATCGTGAGCGATTCCACCTTTGCGGCCTCTATCAGTCGTGACCCAAAGCAAATACTCGCCCGAAGCTCGCGGCAGAGCGACTGCAAACGGCTGGCGACATTGACGGTGTCTCCAACCACCGCGAACGACAGATTGCGCTCGCTGCCGACCGCGCCGATAACGACTGCGCCATATTGTGCACCGATGCGAATGTCCAGCGACGGGTATCCCCTGGACACACGCTGCACATTCCATGCTTCGACAGCGGTGACCATCGCTTCCGCGCACTTGATGGCCCGGGTCGCGTCGTCATGGCTGGTTTGCGGAACCCCGAATGTCGCCATGATGCAATCACCGATATAGTTGTCGACCGTGCCATTGTGGTCGAAGACGACCTGCTCCATGCGGCGGTGGAACTGACGCAGAAGTTCGAACACGGCTTCGGCCGGATTATTCTCGGAATAGTTTGTGAAGCCGACGATATCGGCGAACAGCACCGCGATATCCTGCCGGCGGACCGGGCCGAAGGGCTCGTCATCCGCGGCGAGCTGGTCGACCACATTGGGCGAAAAATGCCGGGCGAGATTTGCCCGGGCGCGCTCCGCCTTGACATAGTCTTCCGACAGACGCCGGGAACGGGAGACGACGAGCGCCATGATCGCGCCGATGATCAGCACAACCAACACGTTGGTCGCCTGCGCGAATGTATCGACGAAATTGGGGTTGAGATAGAGGTTCAGTCGCTCTGCCATCGGCAGCGAATAGAGGTTCGTCGCCGGAATGACGGTTCCCGGATGAAAAACTACCCATCCCACCCCGATTGCCCATATCAAAGCCGCGAGCGCGCCGAGATAGAGCGCCAATCGTGGCGAAAGAGTCAGCGCGCCAAGGCATACGAAAATCAACAGGAATTTGAAGCTGCCCTCGCGCAGTTGCATCGCAGCCGGCGTGACCTCCGGGGAAAACGGGTTGGGCATTACCAGCAGAACGGTCAACAGAACGATGTCCAGTGTGCCGACGAGGTAACCGATCCACCATGGCGCCGTCGGGCGGCGTGCAAAGAGAAACTGGATCAGGCCGACAAGCTGGAACAGCACGAGGCCCGCCAGCACGAAAAGCAGGGCGGCATCCCAGCGGCTGATCAATGAAAAAAAGCAGGAGATCACGGCGAGCGATGAGGTACGCGCCCAGAACTGCAATCCAGCACCTTGCCGTTCTGCGCGCTCCCGCAATTTTTGCAGGCGCGAATGGCGGCGAAGCTCAAGTGTTGGCGCGGTCGGCATTGGATCACTTCGATTTCGCATTCGGCAAACCCGCCCACCACTGTCCGGCAAATCAGTGCGCGAATTCTATCATGAATGTTGATGCCGGATTTCTATTCTATCCCGAGGCGTCCTACGGGCTCGGTCGGCGTCGCTGGCGGCAAGCCGATGGCGAAGAGGGCGGCAGTCCGCGCCGATGGAGCGGCGCGCGACAAGCTCGATCGCCAGATGCAATCCTGCTCAAGATGATTGGTCAGCCGGCAAGGGGCGGCGTCCCTTTGCAGGAGGGGCGGCCTGGGCACCCGCATCCCTTGGGTGCGGACCGATCGGCATGATCGCGGGGAACGGCGTCGCGCCGAAGGCGAAGGTCCATTTGTAGCCGGTGAGCTGGTCCTCCGGCGTGGTGTGCTGGTCGTGATGGGCAAGCAGCCGGGCGCGTTCGGCGAGCTCGTCGGCCTCACGGCGCAGCATCTCGGCCGTTTGCGGCCGCATCCGCCGGGAAAAGCTGATGAAGGTCGCGCCGTGCTCCATATGGCCGAGCGCCCAGCCGACAAAATTCTTGTTGGTCATCTCGAAATGCGGCTTCAGCGGCCCCTCGAAATCCCACTGGATCGGCGTGTCGACGAGCAGCCTTGCCGACAGGCCGCGTCCCAGCGCCACCAGCCCAAGCTCCTCGAGGTCGCGCAGATAGAGGAACATCGAGGCCTCGCTCAAGCCCTGCGAGCGCATGATGCCTTCGGGCGTGAATTTCTCCGACAGCATGATGAAGACGAAGAGCAGCGCCGGCCGCGCCGCCAGCCTGCGCTCGATCTCCGGCGAAACGCGGTTGGCCGGACCCGGCCCGCGATTCATCGCGCCGAGCACGTTCTCCAGCTCGACGTCAGCCGCGGCGCAGATCTCCATCAGCCGGTCGAGCTTGCAGTTCCGCTCATGGAAGATGCGCTTCACCGTCGGCTCGGAAACGCCCATGCGCTCGGCCAGCGTGCGATAGGTCAGGCCCTTGGCCTTCAGCGTCCGTTTCAGCGCCTCGAAGATCGGGCCGTTCATGGAATGCGCCTCATTCGTGCGATTTCGTATCGAACCTCGATACTAGCGTCGAACCGTCTTTCCGAAAAGTATCGAAAAATCTAGCTCTCCCCGTCACCACAGGAGAGCACCATGAACACCCTCATCGCTTCGACCGTCATCGCCGTCGCCGGCATCGCGGCGGCTCCGTCTGCGCAGGCCGGCGAGCTCTGGCGCGCCACCGGCTTCGAGCAGCCGGAATCCGTGCTTGCCGACGCCGCCCGCAACCGCATCGTCGTCTCCAACATCGCCGGCGATCCCGGCGCGGCGGACGGCAATGGCTATTTGTCGCTTCTGTCGATGGACGGCAAGATCATCGCCCGCCATTGGGTCGACGGCATGGATGCGCCCAAGGGCATGGCGATTTCCGGAGGCAGGCTCTACGCCGCCGACCTCACCAAGGTGCGCGTCGTCGATGTCGCCAGCGGCAGGCTGGTCGAAACCATCGATGTGCCCGGCGCCGTGTTCCTCAACGATATGACGCAGGACAGCGCCGGCAAGGTCTATGTCAGCGACATGCTGGCCGACACCATCTACCGCATCGACGGCGACAGGCCGGAGCCGTTCGTCAAGGACCCGCTGCTCGCCTCGCCCAATGGCGTATTCGCGGATGGCGACAGGCTGATCGTCGCGTCCTGGGGCAAGGGCATCAACAAGGCCGATTTCAGCACCGCCGAGCCCGGCGGACTGCTGTCGGTCGACCTCGTCACGAAGACGATCACGCCGCTGCCCGGCGCTCAAAACTTCGCCGACCTCGACGGTGTCATCGCCATTGGCGGCACCATCTACGCCACGGCCTACATGACCGGCACGCTTTACAGCTACAAGCCCGGCGGCAAGCCGGAAGCGGTAATGAAGTTCAAGCCGGGCAGCGCCGATATCGGCACCGATGGCAAGGCAACCATCTATGTGCCGCTGATGGGGGAGGGTGAGGTCGCGGCGCTGTCCCTGGATTGAGCCAGGCGGAAATGATCGTGGAGTTCAGTGGCTGTTACAGCGGACGACTGAGAAGCGCCGTGTTCCTTCGCGCCCCCCTCTGTCCTGCCGGACATCTCCCCCACATGGGGGGAGATTGGCGGCTTCGGCGCCTCGCTCGTCCTGCAGCGCTGGCGATTGGCGAAAGCGGCAGTGACGTCTGATCTCCCCCCTTGTTGGGGAGATGTCCGGCAGGACAGAGGGGGACGCTGTCCCGACAGCCTTCGAATTTTCGCCGATCGGGATTGGACCGGCCATATCGGCGGCGGTGCCATCTGGCTCTGCCGCTTGCTCCGGACTATCCGGCTTGCATCCGTCACATGAGCGAAGCCGTGAAGACATCCAGCTTGAACGGCGCCGTTTCGCCGACGATCCCGATGCTCGTCTGCGCGCTGGCGATCTTTCTTTTGTCCGGCATGGATGCGGCCATGAAATCACTGGTCATCGCGGTCGGCGTCTACAACACGCTGCTGTGGCGCAGCATGGTCTCGACCCTGGTCGCGGGTGTGGCATGGTCGGCGGGGCCGCGCTCGAAGCCGCGCCTTCCGGTGCTGGGCCTGCATGCGTTGCGCGCCGCGATTGTCGGCATCGTCCTGGTCTCGTTCTTCTGGGGCCTGGCCAGGCTGCCGCTCGCCGAGGCGATCGGGCTCAGCTTCGTCGCGCCGCTGTTCGCGCTTTTCCTTGCAGCATTGCTGCTGGGCGAGCGCATTCGGCGGCAGGCCGTGTGGGCATCGCTTGCCGGCATCGCCGGCGTCGCGATCATCCTGTCCGGGCAGTTCGGGCGGGAAAGCTATTCACAGGATGCCGTGCTCGGCACCGCGGCGGTGCTCGTATCGACGGTGTTCTACGGCTACAATCTGGTGCTTGCCCGGCAGCAGGCTCTATTGGCCAAGCCGGTCGAGATCATGCTGTTTCAAAACCTCTTCGTTGGGATCATCCTTGGTTGCGCAGCACCTTGGCTCGCGGTTGGGCTGCCGGGCGATCTCTGGCTTCCCGTGGCCGGGGTGGCGCTGCTGTCGCTCGCCGGGCAATTCCTGATGAGCTGGTCCTACGCCCGTGCCGAAGCGCAATTTCTGATCCCGACCGAATACTCGGCCTTCATCTGGGCGATCGCGCTCGGTTGGTTCTTCTTCGGCGAGAAGCTGGCCTGGACCACGCTGGCCGGCGCATGCCTCATCGTCGCCGGCTGCCTGATCGCCGCGCGCGCCAATCCGAAGCTTGCCGAGCCGATCGAAGCGGCGATGTGAGGCGGTCTTTCAAGCCGGCGGCTTAACCTTGCGGGTTCTGCGCCGCGGCGGCTTTGAGGCGCACGCCCCTGCCGCCGCGCTCGCTGGCTTGGTTCTCGCCGATCAGCTCCACCCCGACCGCGTCGAGCGCCTGGATGACCTTCATCAGCGTGTCGACCACGCCCCTGACCACGCCCTCGCTCGCTTCCATGCGCTGGATCGTCGGCAGCGAGACGCCGGCACGCTCGGCGAGCGTCTTCTGGTCGATGCCGGTCAGCGCCCGCGCGGCGCGCATCTGTGCGGCAGTGATCATCGGCCGGAACCTGTTCTGAAAGATATGAAAGATGTATATTTTAAGGGTTACAATGTCTCAAGCATCATTTTAAATGCTTCAACCATCGACGTCGCTGTCGGCCACCACTTTGCGCCGCTGCAGCAGGCGTGCCGCGAGCCAGCACAGCATGGCCCAGGCGAAGCCAGCGCACCAGCCGGCAAGCACGTCTGACGGCCAGTGCACGCCGAGATAGACGCGGCTGGTGCCGACCAGCACGGTGATCAGCACGGCAAGGCAAAGCACGAAGATCTTCGTCCGGCGATCCGGAAGGAAGCGCGCCGCTAAAGAGCCGAGCGTCAGATAGGTCACCGCCGACAGCATGGCGTGGCCGCTTGGAAAGGACAGCGACGTTTCGGTGGCCAGGTGCGAGACGAGATCGGGCCGGGGCCGGTCGACTTCGTGCTTGAGCAAGGTGGAAAGCACTTGCCCGCCCGCCACCGCCGCGAACACGAACAGCGCGGTCGAAGGCCTGCGGATCAACATGAGATAGACGATCGTCGCGGTCGTGATCAGCACCAGCACCACGGTGCTACCGAGCGCGGTGATGTCGCGCATCGCGCCCTGCAGCCAAAGCGGACCGATCGGGCTGTCCGGCTGCCCGGCATGGCGGAAGGCAAGCAGGATCTCGGTGTCGAAGGCGTGCGGCGCTGTGGCGCGCGCCACCTCCATCAATTCTTCAAAGCCCCACAGCCCGCCGGCGATGACCAACCCGGCCAGCAGCAGGGGGAATTCGATCTTGGCAAGCAATGCACCGACGGATGGCTTCATGAGAGGCTCGAGGGTTAGAGCTTCTGCATATAGGGCCCGAGCGTGATCAGGGCGACGGCGGCGATCGCCAGCACCATGCCGGTCGCCTGGAAAGTATTGAGCCGTTCGCCGAAAAAGGCGATGGCCACGACATTGACCGCGACAAGCTGGATCACCGCCGACAGGCTGAACGCCACCGACATGCCGAACTCGCGCACCAGCCTCAGCATGATCAGGTTGCCGGCGGTATAGAGCGCCAGCGTCACAAGGAGCTTGGCCAGGCTCGGCGCCAGCCCCCATTGCTTGGCCGCCATCGCCGCCAGCAGGAACATCACGGTCGAAATACCGAGCTGCGCCAATCCCCAGAAACTCACCCGCCGTCCCCTTTTTCAAGCGCCGTCGCCATGCCGGCCGCAGCCCTTGTTTCCGAAGCGGGCGAAACCGTCAAGCGGGGCGCGGTCGATCCCACGTGCGCGTCAGGGATTGCAGCTGGCCCAGCCGCTGCTCAGCAAGCAAACCAATCTTGCGGTTTGATCACGGCGATGTCACGAAATTGTGATCGGCGCGCTTTAGGGGTCGAAAGGTCCAAGCTCAAGCCACCTCAAGAAGCCAGAGGAACAGCCTATGACCGTGACCCCTGAAACCCGCTTCCGCACCAGCCAGCTCGAGGAGAATGACGGCCCGCCCGTCAACCCGACCGACAACCGCACCATGGGCGAGATCATCGCCGCGCGCTTCTCGCGCCGCGGTTTCCTCATGGGCTCGCTGGCCGTTTCGGCCATCGCCGCCACCGTCAGCCCGCTGGCGCTCGTCGCCGCCGACGAGGCGCGTGCCGCCGAGGCCTCGGCTTTCAAGTTCGACGAGCTCGAAGCCGGCATCGACGACAAGCACCATGTCGCGCCGGGCTATGATGCCGACGTGCTGCTGCGCTGGGGCGATCCGTTGTTTGCCGATTCGCCGGAGTTCGATCCGCTGAAGCAGTCGGCCGAGGCTCAAGCAAAACAGTTCGGCTACAACAACGACTATGTCGGCTACATCCCGATCGACGGCTCGGCCGAGCATGGGCTTCTGGTCGTCAACCACGAATACACCAATCCGCATCTGATGTTCCCCGGCATCGTTTCGATCGTCGAGAAGGACGGCAAGAAGGCCGCCGAGGTCGCGCCGCTGACGAAGGAGCAGGTCGATGTCGAGATGGCCGCGCATGGCGGCACCATCGTCGAGATACGCAAGGAAGGCGGCAAATGGCAGGTGGTGCGCGACGGCAAGCACAACCGGCGCATCACCTCCACCACCGAGATGGCGCTCTCCGGCCCGGTCGCCGGCCACGACCGCGTCAAGACCAATGCCGATCCCTCCGGCGCCAAGGTCATCGGCACGCTCAACAATTGCGCCGGCGGTGTCACGCCCTGGGGCACCTACGTGATGGCCGAGGAGAACATCCATGGCTATTTCTCGGGCGAATTGCCGGAAGGCCACAAGGAAGCCGCCAATTACAAGCGCCTCGGCATTCCCGAAGGCGCCTATGAATGGGGCGCCCATTACGACCGCTTCAACCTTGCCAAGGAGCCGAACGAGCCCAATCGTTTCGGCTGGATCGTCGAGGTCGACGTCAACGATCCGGCTTCGGTGCCGAGGAAGCGCACCGCCATGGGCCGTTTCAAGCATGAGGGCGCGGAGTCGATCGTCGCCAGGGACGGCCGCGTCGTCTTCTATCTCGGCGACGACGAGCGCTTCGACTATGTCTACAAGTTCGTCACCGCCGGTACGTTCAACCCCAATGACCGCGCCGCCAACATGAACCTGCTCGACGACGGCACGCTCTACGTGGCGAGGTTCGCCGAGGACGGTTCGGTCGAATGGATGCCGATCGTCTTTAGGCAGGGCCCGCTGACGGCGGAGAACGGCTTCGCGTCCCAGGCCGACGTGCTGATCGAGACGCGGCGCGCCGCAGACCTGCTCGGCGCCACCAAGATGGACCGGCCGGAGGACATCCAGCCAAATGCCGGCAACGGCAAGGTCTATGTCATGCTGACCAACAATTCCAAGCGCAAGGCCGAGCAGGTCGACGCCGCCAATCCGCGTGCTGCCAACGCCTTCGGCCACATCATCGAGATCGTCGAGGAGGGCGGCGACTTCGCCGCCAGCAAGGGCAAGTGGGAAGTGCTGCTCAAATGCGGCGACCCGTCCGTCGCCGATGTCGGCGCCACTTTCTCGACCGCGACCACCGCGCATGGCTGGTTCGGCATGCCGGACAATTGCGCCGTCGATTCCGCCGGGCGCCTGTGGGTCGCCACCGACGGCCAGGGCCCGAAAGCCACCGGCCGCACCGACGGCCTCTGGGCGGTCGACACGGAAGGCGCGGCGCGGGCGACCTCAAAACTGTTCTTCCGCGTGCCGATCGGCGCCGAAATGTGCGGGCCGCTCTTCGCGCCGGACGACCAGACGGCTTTCGTCGCCGTCCAGCATCCGGGCGACGGCGGCGAGGACTGGGAAGGCTTCGGCCGCCCGTCCTACTACGAGGATCCGTCGACCCGCTGGCCGGACTTCAAGCCGGACATGCCGGTGCGGCCGTCCGTCGTTGCGATCACGAAGCAGGGCGGCGGCAAGATCGCGGTGTGAGGACAGTATCTCTTTGTTTTTGTGCAATTCTGGCAGGAAAACCGCTCACACTTTTCCTGGAATTGCTCTAGGCGCCCGACATGGCGGGGCTCGGCAGGATCCGAGCCCCTATTTTGGTTGAAGTCGATCAAGCCACAGGAAAGATTGATCTTTTATAGGTGGCGCCCTAGCTCCTCGCCAGGAGATCGCCATGCCGAAGTCCATTTATGACCGTGGCCTGCTGAAACCCGCCCAGGTCGCCACCTTGCAACGCGTCTTCGATGAAGCCTGCCGAAGTCGCGAGGCGCATCCCGAATCGGCCGAGGCGCGGGAGATCGCGCTGACTGTGCTCGCGCTCTACAATGCCGGCATGGTCGATGAAGAGATGCTGATGGAGACGGTTTGCTTCCGTCGGCCGAAGTCGAAAACCGCCTGATCCAGACAGCCGCTATCCCGCCCGCTGAACCACCGCGATGTTCATCGCGCTGCGCAGCCGGAAGCCGATCGACTCGTAGAGCTTTATCGCCGCTGTATTGTTGGCGAAGGCATGCAGATAGGGAACCTCGCCACGCGCCATGATGCGGTTGGCCACAAACAGCGACAACAGCCGGGCGAGGCCGCTGCCGCGGAAATCCGGATGCGAGCACACGCCGCTGAGTTCCGAATAGCCGGGCTGCTTCATGCGCTCGCCGGCCATCGCGGCCAGCCTGCCGTCGATCTTCACGCCCCAGAATTCGCCGAGGCTCAAGGCTTCCAGCGTGAACGGGCCAGGCTTCGTCAACGAGGCGAGCGCGAGCATCTCGGCCGCGTCCTGCCGCGTCAATTGCTCGATCCGGGGATCGGCGACCGTCTGCAAGGCTTGCCCGGCAATCATCTGCACGGCACCGGCGGTCATCGTCGCGACAAGCGCCGGCGGCAGGACAATGTTCTCGGCCTGAGCCAGGATGACGGTTTCGCCAGCGGGAACGAGCCTTCCGAGCGCGTGCAGGTTTTCCGGATCGTCCGTCGCCGTGGCGGCGAACGGGATGATCGATGGCCGGTACCGGCGCGCGAGATCGTCACCCTCGGCGAAAGTCCTTTGTCGCGTTCCGAGCGCGCTCCAGACAGGACGGTCGAGCATATGCTTCATGGCGCAGCGACCCTTTCGGCGCGACGGTGGAGCGGTGTCTCGGCCAGCCGGTCCTCGATGGCGGCAAGCTGGCCGAGCAGCGGCCCGGAAAGATCGGCGCACAGATCCGCGACGGCATTTTCGATGCTCGGCCAGATGTCCTGTTTCGCCCGGTCGACCAGCCGTCTGCCGTTGCCGGTCAGCGAAACGATCCTGCGCCGCTGGTCGTCATCCGCAGGATTGACCTCCACCAACCCCAACTCGGCAAGCAGCGCTACGCTTCGCGTTACGCCTGGCTGCGCGACGCCCAGTGATTGCGCCAGCTCACCGACCGGCAGCGGCCCCAGCCGGTCGAGCGCGGCGAGCAGCGGGTACTGGCTCGACTGGATGCGCATGTCGAGGCGGTCGAGCACGCGCTGCGTATCGGCCTGCAACTGCTCGCCTATGCGTTTCATCCGGCTGCCGAGGCAGAGAAAGCCGAGAGATCGGAGGATGTCTTCCATAGCGCGCTCGCCAGATATCGATAACATGATATATAACATTGCATGGAAAGATCAACCCGGTGCTCGCAGGGGCGTTTCCCGCGGCGGGTGGCCGATGCCGGAAGCTTTGCGACCTTTGCCCTTCATTCGCCGTCAATTGCATCCTATATCGCTGACGCGACGTTGGCCGGCAGCGGTCGCCAGCGATTCGCGACCTGAGGGGGCAGGTCATCACTTCTTGGCACGCGGAGCTCATGGCGCCCCTGCGCATCTATTTCGATCGGCTTCTCGACGCCGTGGCACCCAAGGTTCCGCGGCGCGAATTGAGCGATGAGGAGCGCCTGGCGCTGGTGCGCCGCCACGGCGATTTCTCGCTCGCCTATTCCACGGCCGTGCAGCAGAAGCTGTCCTATTTCGGCGACGGCGACGGCTACATCGCCTTCGGCACCAAGATGAGCCGTCATTTCGCGCTGGGCGATCCGGTGGCCGACCCGGCGGACCGCCCGGCCTACATCAAGCGCTTTGTGGAGGCGGCCGGCGGCCCCTGGTTCGTGCAGATCGGCGCCGACACGGCCAAGGTGCTCGCCGGTCTCGGCTACCAGGTCAACCGGCTCGGCATCGACACCAGGCTGCTATTGCCGGCGCATGATTTTTCCGGCAAGCGCAACGAGACGGTGCGCTATTCCGAGCGCTGGCTGGCGAAGAAGGGTTTTGTCCTCGCCGAGGGCACGGGCGACATGCTGCAGGAAGAGATCAAGCAGCTTTCCGCCGACTGGCGCAGAAAGCGCATCATCAAGCGCTGGGAGATGGGCTTCCTCAACCGCCGCTTCTCCGAGGAGCTCGGTGCCGGCATGCGCCGCTTCCTTCTGCACAGCCCCGAAGGCCGGCTTCTCGCCATCCTCGATTTCGACCCGCTGTTTCGCGACGGCAAGGTGATCGGCTACACCACCGCCTTCAAGCGCAAGCAGACCGACGCGACGCCGCATGCCGAGGTCGGGCTGACCAAATTCGCCGTCGACCGCTTCCGCGAGGAAGGTATCTCGCAGGTGACGCTCGGCCTCTCGCCGCTGCTCGACATCGAGCCCAGCGGCTTCGCCGAATCGGATTTCTGGCGCAACGCCTTCCAGCGCGCCTACAACTCGCCCTGGGTCAACCGCTCGCGCTTCAACCTGCAGGGCCAGGCGGCCTTCAAGCGCCGCTTCCACGGTGTCGAGGAACCGACGTATATCGCCTTCCGCAAAGGAACCTTCGTGGAAATGCTGGGGCTGCTGCGCCTGACCAAGGCGATTTAGCGATATCACCACCTTTGCCGTTGGCCGACGCTTTGCAGCTTCGTCATCCCAGGGCGAAGCAGCCGCGAAGCGGCGTCGCGAAGACCCTGGGATCCATGCCGTTACCTCGCACGAAGAGTGCGGCGGCGCAGAATTCTGCGCCGTGAGCGACGCTCAGATGTAACGGCATGGATTCTATGGTCTGCGCGCGTCGCTCCGCTCCTTGCTCCGCCATAGAATGACGACGGACTGGCGTCGCGGCTAATTTTCCAAGCGTTGCGGCCGCTCAAGTGCTCTACAGCTTCGGTCAGTTCCTCAACCGATATCCCGTCTTGAAGATCCACGCCACGATGGCGATGCAGATGGCCAAAAACACCAGCGTCATGCCGAGGCTGACGCCGACGGAAACGTCGGCCTTGCCGTAAAAACTCCAGCGGAACCCGCTGATCAGATAGACGACCGGGTTGAACAGCGTGATCGTCTTCCAGATGCCGGGAAGCATGTGGATGGAATAGAAGCTGCCGCCGAGGAAGGTGAGCGGCGTGACGATGAGCAGCGGCACCAGCTGCAGCTGCTCGAAGGTTTTCGCCCAAATGCCGATGATGAAGCCGAACAGGCTGAAGGTCACCGCCGTCAGCATCAGGAAGGCGATCATCCAGAACGGATGCTCGATCCTGAGCGGCACGAACAGCGCGGCGGTGGCGAGGATGATCAGGCCGAGCATGATCGATTTTGTCGCCGCGCCTCCGACATAGGCGATGATGATCTCGAGGTAAGACACCGGCGCCGACAAAAGCTCATAGATCGAGCCGACGAATTTCGGGAAATAGATGGCGAAGGACGCATTCGAGATCGACTGCGTCAACAGCGACAGCATCATCAGGCCCGGCACGATGAAGGCGCCGTAGGCGATGCCGTCGATCTCGTTGATGCGCGAGCCGATGGCCGAGCCGAAGACGACGAAATAGAGCGATGTCGAGATAACCGGCGAGATAATGCTCTGCAGCACGGTGCGGAAGGCGCGCGCCATCTCCACCCGGTAGATCGCCCATACTGCCCGCAGGTTCATGGCTCTTGCCTCAGGAGATTGACGAAGATCTCTTCGAGCGAGCTGTTCTTGGTGTCGAGATCGCGGAACTGGACGCCGGCCGTCTCGAGGTCGCGGATCAGCGAGGCGACGCCCGGGCGGTCGCTCTGGTTGTCATAGGTGTAGGTGAGCTGGTTGCCGTCGCCCGACAGCTCCAGCGCATAGCGCGACAGGCTCTCCGGCAAGGCCGCAAGCGGCGCGCGCAGCTCCAGCCGCATCTGCTTGCGGCCAAGCTTGCGCATCAGCTCGGCCTTGCCCTCGACCAGGATGATCTCGCCCTTGTTGATGACGCCGACGCGGTCGGCCATCGCCTCGGCCTCCTCGATGTAATGCGTGGTGAGGATGATGGTGACGCCGTCCTCGCGCAGGCGCCTGACCATCGCCCACATGTCCTGGCGCAGCTCGACGTCGACGCCGGCCGTCGGTTCGTCGAGGAAAAGCACGCGTGGCTCGTGCGACAGGGCCTTGGCGATCATCAGCCGGCGCTTCATGCCGCCCGACAGCGTGATCGCCTTGGAATCCTTCTTCTCCCAGAGCGACAGGTCGCGCAGCACCTTCTCGACGAAATCCTTGTTTGGTGGCTTGCCGAACAGGCCGCGGCTGTAGTTCACCGTCGCCCAGACCGTCTCGAAGGCGTCGATGGTGAGTTCCTGCGGCACCAGCCCGATCAGGCTGCGCGCGGCGCGGTAATCCCGGCTGATGTCGTGGCCGTCGACCGTGACGCTGCCCGACGAGCGGTTGACGATGCCGCAGACGATCGAGATCAGCGTCGTCTTGCCGGCGCCGTTCGGCCCGAGCAGCGCGAAGATCTCGCCGCGCTCGATGTCGAGATTGATTTCCTTCAATGCCTTGAAGCCGGTGGCATAGGTTTTCGTGACACCGGAGATCGAGATGATGGATGACATGCTGAAAAACGGCCGGCTGGAAATTGTGACCTGATATAGGCCGGTTGCCGTTTTATGCAAACCGGCAATTGATGCCGCTCCTGACAGCTCTGGACAGTGGGTAAGCGATTAGAGACGCGACAATCTGGCAGCCAGCGCGCCATAGCAGCGGGCGCCCCTCGCTCAAGGGGGGAGCGCGGGAGATCAGCCGGCACCTCCCCTTTCGCCAATCTCTTAACGGTCGCTATTGCAGGGCTGCCCATCCTCCCAGCTTGACGCCCTTCGCTCCCGCGCCCTAAGCCTGGTCTCCATCCCAACAGGAGACCCCACCCATATGGCAGGCACGGTCGAAGGCGAGAAGATCGACGTTTCCTTCAGCGGCAAGCGCTGCATCCATTCGCGCAATTGCGTGCTCGGCAACCCGCATGTCTTCGTGCCCAACGCGCCGGGTGAGTGGATCCACCCGGAAGCGGCTGATGTCGAGCAGGTGGTGGCGCTGGCGCAGAACTGCCCGTCGGGCGCCATCACCTACACCAGAAAGGATGGCGGGCCGCAGGAGAAGCCGCCGGTGGTCAATACGGTGCGCGTCCGCGAGAACGGCCCGCTGGCGGTGCATGCCGAGATCGTGCTTGGCGACGACACCTTCTTGCGCGCCACGCTCTGCCGCTGCGGCGCCTCGCAGAACAAGCCGTTCTGCGACAACAGCCACATGAAGGCCGGCTTCACCGCCACCGGCGAGCCGCCGCTGAAGGAAGCGCAGGTGCTGGACGCGAGGAATGGCCCGCTGACCGTAACCCCGACCAGCAACGGCCCGCTCAAGGTCGAAGGCAATGCCGAGCTCGTCACCGGCACGGGGCATACGATCGCTCGCACGACCAAGGTGTTCCTCTGCCGCTGCGGGCATTCGGCGAACAAACCGTTTTGTGATGGGAGCCATAAAAGAGTGGGGTTTGAGGGGTAATCACGGAGGCTGGCGCGAGGCCCCCCTCTCTGCCCTGCCGGGCATCTCCCCCTCAAGGGGGGAGATCAGATGTCACGCCGGCTTTCGCCAATCGCCAGCGTTGTAGAAAGGAGCGAGGCGCCTGAACTGCCAATCTCCCCCCTTAAGGGGGAGATGGCCGGCAGGCCAGAGAGGGGGGCCTCGCGCCGGCATCTCAGCAGATACGCCACGCGCCCTGACTTCTTGGCCCATCCCTCCAACCTTTATCCGGCAGCCCGTATCGGCTAAGGGCTTCGCGACCAAGCCCTCGACCCCGGACTGCCCGCAAAAATGACTGCCAAGCCTCACCCCCTCTTCCTCGGCATCGACACCGGCGGCACCTACACCGATGCGGTGCTGTGGTCGGAGGAGGGCGGACCCAAGGGCAAGGTTCTGGCCAAGGCCAAATCGCTGACCACGCGTCACGATCTCGCCGTCGGCATTTCCGGCGCGGTCGATGCGGTGCTTCAGCAATCCGCCACCGATCCGGCCGCGATAAAACTCGTCTCGATGTCCACGACACTCGCCACCAACGCGCTGGTCGAGGGCCAGGGCGGGCGCGTGGCGCTGGTGATGATCGGCTTTTCCGAGGCCGACCTTGCCCGCGACGGGTTGAAGACGGCGCTGGGCACGGACCCGGTGGTGTTCTGCCCCGGCGGACACGACGTGCACGGCAATGCCGCCAAGCTCGACCTTTCCGGCCTCGAGGCGGCGCTGCCGGAATTGGGCGGCTCGGTTTCGGGCTTCGCCGTCTGCGCCTATTTCGCCACCCGCAATCCGGCGCATGAGCTGGCGGCCCGCGACCTGATCCGCGAGAAGACCGGCCTGCCGGTGACAGCCAGCCATGAATTGTCGGCCAAGCTCGGCGGCCCGCGCCGCGCGCTCACCACGCTGCTCAACGCCCGCCTGATCTCGATGATCGACCGGCTGGTCGCGGCGACCGAAGGGTTTCTGGCCAAGCGCGGCATCGCGGCACCCCTGATGGTGGTGCGCGGCGACGGCGCGCTGGTCTCGGCCGCCTTTGCCCGCCAGCGGCCTATCGAGACGATCCTCTCGGGCCCGGCTGCCTCTCTTGTCGGCGCACGCCACATGACCGGGCTGGACGACGCCATGGTCTCGGATATCGGCGGCACCACCACGGACGTCGCCGTGCTCGACGGCGGCCGCCCGCGCCTCGATCCGGAAGGCGCCACCGTCGGCGGCTTCCGCACCATGGTCGAAGCGGTCGCCATGCGCACCTTCGGCCTTGGCGGCGACTCGGAGGTCACGCTGGAAGACGGCGTGCTCGATCCGAAAATCCTGCTCGGGCCGCGCCGCCTGGTGCCGCTGGCGCTGGCCGGCATGGCGCATGGCGAGGCAGTCACCGCCGAGCTGGAACGGCAGCTGCGCGCGCCCAATCCGGGCCGCATGGACGGGCGCTTCGCCGTCCGCACCGGCGTGCCGGACAGGCTCGCCGCGGGGCTGACCGCGCCGGAAGCGAAGCTTTACGAGATGATCGGCGGCACCCCGCTTGCGCTCGACCGGCTGCTCTCGTCGAACGCGCAGAACGCCACGCTGAACCGTCTGGTCGCGCGCGGGCTGGTGCATATCTGCGGCTTCACGCCGTCCGACGCCGCCCATGTGCTGGGCAAGCAGTCGAACTGGGACGCCGCCACTGCCCGCCTAGGCGCCGAGCTGTTTTCGCGCCGCCGCGACGGCCGCGGCCAGGCGATCGCGGCGACACCCGAAGCCCTGGCCGAGCGCGTGCTGACGACGCTCACCCGTTGGTCGGCCGAATACATCCTCGAAACCGCGTTCGCCGAGGATGGCCTGGACGGCGCCGCAACCGTCGCGCATGCGCTGGTTCAGCGCGCGGTCGATGGCCACCCCGGCATCGCCCGTTTCACCGTCGCGCTCGATCGTCCGGTCATCGGGCTGGGCGCCTCGGCGCCGCTGCATTACGCCGGCTTGGCCGTGCTGGTCGGCAATGGCTGCATCGTGCCGGAGGACACCGACGTCGCCAACGCGCTCGGCGCCGTGGTCGGTCAGGTGCGCGTCTCGGCCGAAGCCCGGGTCAGCCAGCCCAAGGAAGGCCTGTTCCGCCTCGCCTCCGGCCAGACGGTGCGCGACTTCACCGAAGAGGCGAAGGCGATCGCGGCGGCTGAAGCCGATGTGCGGGCGATTGCCGCCCAGCGCGCGAGGGACGCCGGCACCGACAGCGCCGAGATCGACGTCGCCACTGAGTTCAAGGTCTCGACCATCGAAGGCCAGCGCATGTTCATCGAGGCGCATGTGGTGGCCGTGGCTTCGGGAAGGCCGCGGATTGCGGTGTGAGTGCGCCTTTTCCTTCTCCCCTTGTGGGAGAAGGTGGATCGGCGTGAAGCGCCGAGACGGATGAGGGGTGTTCCAGCGGAGTGAGACGCCGGTTTTCCCTGGAGCACCCCTCATCCGTCGCCTTCGGCGACACCTTCTCCCACAAGGGGAGAAGGGGAAACCGCACCGCACCTTCACCCTAAGCCGAATTGACCCCGCAACCCCAAACATGCCAAAGGCCCCGGCAAGCTACCTATCTGGAGACGTGCTGATGACCGACCGCATCGAGATCGCCGGGTTGCGGATTGCCCGGGAGCTCCATGACTTCGTGGCCGAGGAGGCTACGCCCGGCACCGGCATCGATCCGGAAAAATTCTGGGAGGGCTTTTCCGCCATCGTCCACGATCTCGCGCCGAAGAACCGGGCGCTGCTCGCCAAGCGCGACGCCATGCAGGAGAAGCTCGACGGCTGGTACCGCGAAAACGGCACGCCGATCGACATTGAGGCTTACAAGGGCTTCCTGAAGGAGATCGGCTATTTGGTGCCGGAAGGCCCGGCGTTCAGCGTTTCGACGGAGCATGTCGACCCCGAGATCGCCGTCGTCGCCGGGCCGCAGCTCGTCGTGCCGGTGATGAATGCGCGCTATGCGCTCAATGCGGCCAATGCGCGCTGGGGCTCGCTCTATGACGCGCTCTACGGCACCGACGCCATTCCCGAGACCGGCGGCGCCGAGAAGGGCAAGGGTTTCAATCCCGCGCGTGGCGCGAAAGTCATTACTTGGGCGAAGGATTTCCTTGACCAGTCCGTGCCGCTGACTACGGGCAAATGGGCCGGCGTCAACGGGCTGTCGGTGGCGAATGGCGCGCTGAAGGCGGGCGAGGGCGCCGGCGCCACGACGCTCGCCGATCCAAAACAGTTCGCCGGCTATCGCGGCGATGCCGAGAATCCCGAAGCCGTGCTGCTGGTCAAGAACGGCCTGCACATCGAGATCGTGATCGACCACGCCAACCAGATCGGCAAGACCGATCCGGCCGGCATCGCCGACGTCGTCCTGGAATCGGCTCTCACGACCATCCAGGATTGCGAGGATTCGGTCGCGGCCGTCGATGCCGAGGACAAGGTCGTGGTCTACCGCAACTGGCTCGGCCTCATGAAGGGCGACCTCGCGGAAGAGATCACCAAGGGCGGCAAGAGCTTTGTCCGCAAGCTCAATCCCGACCGCCGCTATACGGCGCCCAATGGCGGCCAGCTGCTTTTGCCTGGACGCTCGCTGATGCTGGTGCGCAATGTCGGCCACCTGATGACCAATCCGGCGATCACCGACCGCGATGGAAACGAGGTGCCGGAAGGCATCATGGACGCCGCCATCACCGCGCTGATCGCGCTGCATGATGTCGGCGAGAACGGCCGCCGCGCCAATTCCCGCGCCGGCTCGATGTATGTGGTGAAGCCCAAGATGCACGGGCCGGAGGAGGTCGCCTTCGCGGTGGAAATCTTCGACCGCGTCGAGGCGCTGCTCGGCATGGCGAAGAACACCATCAAGATGGGCATCATGGACGAGGAGCGGCGCACCACCGTCAACCTCAAGGAAGCGATCCGCGCGGCCAAGGAGCGCGTGGTGTTCATCAACACCGGCTTCCTCGACCGCACCGGCGACGAGATCCACACCTCGATGGAAGCCGGCCCGATGATCCGCAAGGGCGACATGAAGCAGGCCGCCTGGATTTCCGCCTATGAGGCCTGGAATGTCGACACGGGGCTCGAATGCGGGCTCGCTGGCCATGCCCAGATCGGCAAGGGCATGTGGGCTATGCCCGATTTGATGGCGGCAATGCTGGAACAGAAGATCGCGCATCCCAAGGCCGGCGCCAACACCGCCTGGGTGCCCTCGCCGACGGCCGCGACCCTGCACGCCACGCACTATCACAAGGTCGATGTGCATGCCGTGCAGGCGGCGCTGAAGAGCCTGTCGAAGGCCAAGCTCGACGATATTCTGTCCGTGCCGGTGGCGGTGCGGCCCAACTGGACGCCGGACGAGATCCAGCGCGAGCTCGACAACAACGCGCAAGGCATTCTGGGCTACGTCGTGCGCTGGATCGACCAGGGCGTCGGCTGCTCGAAGGTACCCGACATCAACGATGTCGGCCTGATGGAGGACCGCGCCACGCTGCGCATCTCCTCGCAGCACATCGCCAACTGGCTGCGCCACAAGGTCTGCTCGGAAATCCAGGTCAGGGATTCGCTGCAGCGCATGGCGGCGATCGTCGACCGTCAGAATGGCGGCGACCCGCTCTACCGCCCGATGGCGCCGGATTTCGACAAGTCCATCGCCTTCCAGGCGGCGTGCGACCTGGTGTTCAAGGGCGCGAGCCAGCCCAATGGCTATACCGAGCCGGTGCTGCATGCGCGGCGGCTGGAGCTGAAGGCACGCGACAGGCAGGGCTCCGCCTGAGTCTGCCGGCTTGCCGCCGGCTGGTTGACGGCTGCGGCCCTTACGCGCCTTTGCTTGGCCGCGACAGGAACACATCCGTGTGCCTGACATGCGCCAGTGTGTCGCGAAACGGCGCGCAGGGCCCGAAGCCGAATGCCTCATACACGGCGATGGCGCTTTCCATGTAGAAGGTCGTGTGGATCAGCACCGTGCGGGCGGGGCCTTTGTCGATCTCCGTCAGGACGGCGCCCATCAGCGCGCGGCCTATGCCTTGCCCCCGGAAAGCGGCGTCGACGAAGAACTTGTGAAGTTCAACCGTGCTTTCGCCGAACGGATCGAAGGCGAGGCAGCCCGCCGGCAGGCGTCCGGATCTGGCGATGAACGCCATCGCATCCGGCGCGCCGAACTGCGCGGCCAGCTGCGGGCCGCTTGTTTCGGGATGGAACAGAGCCTTCACATCCGCGGCCGAGACGCCATGCGGCGCCGAAGCGTCGACATCCCATTGCGCGAGCTTGCGGCAGAGCCCCGCCAGTGTCTCGAAATCTTCGGCGCTGCGCGCCGGCAGAACTGAAATCATCCCTCGCCCCCGCGCGGATCGGCTCCACCATACCACGCACAATTTCTGGACGCGATTGCGCGTTCAAAGAGTTGTGAACGCCCAGGCGGCCACCTCGCAAACGCTTGACAGCCACCTATCTACCTTCTAGTAGGTAGGCAAATCAAATCGAAGGAAAGTTCACATCATGTCTGCACAAACGAGCGGTCAAGGCCGCGCCAACTCCTCAAACGGCTGGCTGAAAAACTATTATTATCTGCGGTTTGCCGTATCGGCGGCCTGGGTCCTGGCGGCCTTCACCGTGGCGAAGATGGTGCCGCCGCTGGCCGCCGTCATGCTGGTCGCCTACCCCCTTTGGGACGCGCTTGCGAATTATGTCGACGCGCAACGCAGTGGCGGCCTCGGCCGCAACAGGTCGCAGCTGCTCAACTTCGCCGTGAGCATCGTCACCGCGATTGCGGTTGCCATCGCGCTTGGCCACAGCATGAACGCGGTGCTCGCGGTCTATGGTGTCTGGGCTGCGGTCTCCGGCGCGTTTCAGCTTCTGACGGCGGTTCGTCGCTGGAAGACCAACGGCGCCCAGTGGGCGATGATCCTGAGCGGCGCCCAGTCGGCGCTGGCTGGTCTCTTCTTCGTCAAGATGGCTGGCGGCGCGGAGGCCATCGGCATCGCCAATGTCGCGCCGTACGCCGCTTTCGGCGCCTTCTATTTCCTGGTGTCCGCCGTCTGGCTGTCGGTCGGCGATATCCTTCGCAAGTCGCCGCAGGCCGCGCGTTGAGATTTCTGCCGCCGGAGGTTAGGCATGCCTATGGACAGGCCCTCGAGCACCGCCGATGACATCCTGGCCGCCGCGCGACGCTTCATCGTCGCCGGCGGCTATAACGGCTTCAGCTACGCCGATATCGCCGAGGTGGTCGGTATCCGCAAGGCGAGCATCCACCATCATTTTCCGAGCAAGGTCGACCTCGTGCAAACCCTGGTCAGGCGCTACCTCGAGGATGCCGTGACGGGCATGACGGAGCTTGAGCGCAACGTGCCTGAGCCGCCCGAGCTGCTGCGAACCTATGCCGGCTTCTGGGCCCAGTGCATCGAGGACGCGAGCAGGCCGTTTTGCGTCTGCGCGCTGCTCGCCAGCGAGCTTCCCGCCCTGCCGCCGGAGGTTGCTGTGGAAGTCCGCGCGTATTTTCAGTTTCTGTCAGGCTGGCTGACCGGCGTGATCGAGCGCGGCGCCGGGCAAGGCACATTGACGATCGCCGCCGCGCCTCGCGTCGAGGCCGAGGCCTTCATGGCAACCGTGCACGGGGCGATGCTTTCCGCCCGTGCCTATGGCGATGTCCTGACCTTCGGCATGATCCTGGCGCCGACGCTGCAGAAGCTGATCCCCGAGGCCGATTGAAGAGGAACTCAGGAGCGAAGAAACCGATTCGGCCTCCTTGCGAGTTCCTTGACTACGCCGCCTGCGCCATCCGCTCGGCGCTCATGCGATAGGAAATCGCTTCGGCGAGATGGATGCGGCCGACGGTCTCGCTGGCGTCGAGGTCGGCCAGCGTGCGCGCCACCTTGAGCACGCGGTGATAGGCCCGCGCCGAGAAGCCGAGCTTTTCGCTGGCGTCCTTGAGCAGCGTCAGTCCGGCGGCATCGGGCTTGGCGATCTCCTCGATGACCGAAGGCGGGCAATGTGCGTTGGTGGTGGCGCCGGCGCCCAGCCTTTCCAGCCGCTCGCGCTGCATGGCCCGCGCACGCGCCACGCGCTGCGCCACCGCAGCGCTTGTCTCGGCCTTGTCCGGCCGGATCAGGTCGCTGGCTGAGACCGCCGGCACTTCGATCCGAAGGTCGATGCGGTCGAGCAGCGGGCCGGAAATGCGCGCCTGGTATTCGGTGCGGCAGCGGTCGCCGCGCAGGCAGCGATAGCCGGGCTCGCCCGACATGCCGCAGCGGCACGGGTTCATCGCCGCCACCAGCTGGATGCGCGCCGGATAGGTGACGCGGTGGTTGGCACGCGCGATCATGCAGTCGCCGGTCTCCAGCGGCTGGCGCAGCGCATCCAGCGTCTGCGGTGTGAACTCCGGCAGCTCGTCGAGGAACAGCACGCCGTGATGGGCGAGCGACACCTCGCCGGGGCGGGCGCGCAGCCCGCCGCCCACCATCGCCGCCATCGAGGCGGAGTGATGCGGCGCGCGGAACGGCCGCCGGTCGGTCAGCTTGCCCTCGCCGAGCTCGCCGGCGACCGACGCGATCATCGAGACTTCGAGCAGTTCCTTCGGCGCCAGCGGCGGCAGGATCGAGGGCAGCCTTTGAGCCAGCATCGACTTGCCTGAGCCGGGCGGCCCGACCATCAAGAGGTTGTGCCCGCCGGCGGCAGCCACTTCGACCGCCCGTTTGGCGCTCTCCTGGCCCTTGATGTCGGCGAGGTCCGGCAGGTCGCGCGCCGCAAGCTGGATGCCGGCTTCGGGTCGCGACAGCACCTGCGTGCCGCGAAAATGGTTGGCAACGGCGATCAGGCTGCGCGGCGCCAGGATATCGAAATCCTTGCCGGCCCAGGCCGCCTCCGGTCCGCAGGCGAAGGGGCAGATCAGGCCCTTGCCTTCGGCATTGGCGCCGATCGCCGCCGGCAGCGCGCCGGCCACGCCGGCGATCGTGCCGTCGAGCGACAATTCGCCCAGCACCACATAGCCGGTGAGCATCTCGCCAGGGATAGCGCCCAGCGCCGCCATCAGGCCGAGCGCGATCGGCAGGTCGTAATGACTGCCTTCCTTGGGCAGGTCCGCCGGCGCGAGGTTCACCGTCACCTTCTTCGACGGCATCGACAGGCCGGATGCATGCAGCGCCGCCTGCACGCGCTCGCGGCTCTCGGCCACCGCCTTGTCCGGCAGGCCGACGATCTGCATGCCGACCTTGCCCGGCCCGACCATCACCTGGACATCGACGGGCAAGGCCTCGATACCCTGGAAAGCCACCGTGCGAACCCGCGCCACCATTTTTTAAGCCCCCGGATACCAGCTCGCATGACCTTGCGATCAGGCCGCGAGTGAAATCAGGCTAGACAACCACAGATTTTCGCTTTGGGCAAGAACATTACGAGAACGTCGGCAACTGCGCGTCTCGTTCCCGCACGGCAGTCGAATGCTGCGGCGGCAACGGAACCTTCGAGAACATCTTACCCAGGCTTCGCAGATGTGGCTTGGTAAATCGACGGCGGTAGTAGTAAGTCGCCAGGGCGGAGGACCAGTATTTTCTGCGCAGCCCGATAAGGCCAAGGATCATCTTGCGCCTACGAGCGGATTTCAAAAGCAGCACCCCCTCCGGGATGTCCAAACCCGACAGGGTTCTGTAGAAATTGAAAACATCGGCAAAAGGCACGCGCCTGTAGCGCCAGGGTTTGGCCGACCCTGCATAGTGGATCACCTTTGGAAGTCGCCGTTCGATTTCCACATGGCGCTCTGAAAAGAAATTCCATTCCCTGCCTAGGAAGAGAACTCGTCCGCGCACCACCGTGTTCAAGGCCGTCTGGTCGAGGTATCGCGACTTGGCGGTTTCACGAACCGTTGCAAAGACCCTGTCCGCAATGCCTTCCCTGCGCCAGGCGACGAGATTCATCACCAGAACGCCGGAATTGATATATTCATTCCGGGACATTTGGATGTCGTCGAGTTCCTCCTGCTCGACGAAACCGTCAACCACGCCGGCGACCAAATTGTCGCCCAGGTCCGCCAACCAGAGGGCACCAAGATCGGACACCACCAGCGTATCCGCGTCCAAATAGATGGCCTTGTCGCAATCAGGCAATATCTCGGGAATGAGTATTCGGGCATATGCGGCCGTCGTCAGCAGCTTGCCTCTTGTCGGCAGATCGGAAATCCGCTTGCCGTCCGCTTGGACCAACTGACAGTCAATTCCGTTTCGGTCGCAAAAACGGCGAAGCTCCATCACGCTCGCAGGCTCTATTCCTGCGTCGATGACGACGAACTTCGCCTCGCGATTATGAAGCCAGGCAGAAAAGATGAATAGAAAAAGCCCGGGCACAAAGTTATTGTCGCTTGCGGTAACAATTACCATGAAATTGCGAGCCTTGGAAAGCGGGGAGCAAGGCCCAGCTGTGGGTATAGCGCGGTAGCATCTCCGGTCATAGGCAGCACATTGGCATCTTGCCCCCCAAAATAGCTCGTCGTCCACTGCAGGCGGAAGCCCCGTTACCTTGTTCGGCGACACGACGGGCCCGATGGAACGCCCTGCATCGTGAAGAGAATTACCCCCGCTTCCCCTCCACACAATCCCAGAACAGGGCGGCGATATCCGCCCCGCCAAAGCGCTTGACCTCGCGGATGCCGGTCGGCGAGGTGACGTTGATCTCGGTCATGTAGTCGCCGATCACGTCGATGCCGACCAGGATGAAGCCGCGTTCTTTCAGGGAAGGCCCGATGCGGGCGCAGATCTCGCGCTCGCGCTCCGTCAGCTCCGTCTTCTCGGCGCGGCCCCCGACATGCATGTTGGAGCGGGAATCGTGCTCGGCCGGCACGCGGTTGATGGCGCCGACCGGCTCGCCGTCGATCAGGATGATGCGCTTGTCGCCCTTGCGCACGTCCTTGAGGTAGCGCTGCACGATATAAGGTTCGCGGAACAGCTGGCCGAACATCTCGAGCAGCGAGGCGAGGTTGCGGTCGGCCTCGTGCAGGTGGAAGATGCCGGCGCCGCCATTGCCGTAGAGCGGCTTGACAATGATGTCGCCGAATTCCTTGCGGAAGGCGGCGACTTCCTGAGGATCCTTGGTGATTAGCGTTTCCGGCATCAGGTCCGGGAATTCGGTGACGAAGATCTTTTCCGGGCTGTTGCGCACCCAAGCCGGGTCGTTGACCACCAGCGTCTTCGGGTGGATGCGCTCCAATATATGCGTGGTGGTGATGTAGTTCATGTCGAAGGGTGGATCCTGCCTCAGCAACACCACGTCCATCTCGGAGAGATCGGTGCGCACCTTCTCGCCCAGCGAATAATGGTTGCCCTTCTCGTCGCGCACCTGCATCTCCTCAATGCGAGCGAACACCTTGCCGTCCTGCATCGACAGCCGGTCGGGCGTGTAATGGAAGAGCTTGTGGCCGCGCCGCTGCGCCTCCAGCGACAGCGCGAAGCTGGTGTCGCCGGCGATCGACACGGTGGAGACATGGTCCATCTGGACGGCGATCTTGAGCGGCATTTTTCCTCTCCGGGGAAACTCAGCCGTCGATATAGGGAAATCGGCGGCTCCTGCCAATCGTGCTCGCTTGGTGCAGACGCTTACCGGTCGAAGACCAGCCTGGAATAGCCCAGGAAGGACAGCGTCATGGCGACGATCGAGGCGATGGCGAGCGCTGCGAGCGGCGGCAGGGCCGGCAGCGCGAGCAGGACGGCGCAGTAGACCAGGTAATTGACGATGCTGGTGGCGATGCCGACGCCGCCATAGCGGGCGCCTTCCTCAGCCATGCTCCGGCTCGACGGCGCGAAGGTCATATGGCGGTTGATTTGCCAGGTGACGCAGAGCGCGAAGCCGATCGACAGCACGCGCGCCGAAAGCGGCCCGAGCGGCGTCGTGGCAAGCAACAGCCAGAGCGCCGCCGCGTCGGCGGCAAAACCGATGCCGCCGGCAAGACCGAAGCGGATGAGGCGGCCCACTATGCCGCCCACTAGGCTGCCCGCGAAGCCTTGCCAGCTTCGCCCTTGGGCAATGCCTGCGCCGGCGTCCCGCGTTCTGCACGGCCGGAGGAGATCGACAGATAGAAGATGCGCTTCTGCTCGGCCCTGCCGCGCGACACCGAATCGAGGATCAGCCCGGTCATCATCGAGAGCATGGCCAGAAGCAGCATGCCGATCGACAGCACCCAGGTCGGCATCCGCGGCACCAGCCCCGTCTCGGCGAATTCGATGACCACCGGGATCATCAGGCCGAGGCTCGCCGCCAGGAAGAACAGCGCGAAGGTGCCGAAGAAGCGCAGCGGCTGCGTCTCCTTCACCAGCATGGCGAACATCCACAGGATCCTGGCGCCGTCGCGGAAGGTCGACAGTTTCGACGAGGAGCCCTCCGGGCGGCGGCCGTAGTCGAGCGCCATCTCGCTCACCGGCAGCTTGAGCTGCGAGGCATGCACCGACATCTCGGTCTCGATCTCGAAGCCGCCGGAGACGGCCGGGAAGCTCTTGACGAAGCGGCGCGAAAACACCCGGTAGCCGGAGAAGATGTCGGTGAAATCGGTCCCGAACAGGCCCTTGTAGAGCCGGTTGAAGATGCGGTTGCCGAAGGCGTGGCCGTTGCGGCCGGCATCGTCGGTCACGCCGCGCCTGGTGCCCACCACCATGTCCGAGCGCTCGGTCTGCAGCACGTTGATGAGCTGCGGCGCGTCCTCCGGCGCATAGGTGCCGTCGCCGTCGGCCATCACATAGATGTCGGCATCGATGTCGGCGAACATGCGCCGCACCACATTGCCCTTGCCCTGGCGCGGCTCGCGCACGACGATCGCGCCGGCGGCGCGGGCCTTCAGCGCCGTGAGGTCCTTGGAATTGTTGTCGTAGACATAGATCGCGGCCGACGGCAGGGTCTCGCGGAAGCGCCGCACGACCTCGCCGATGGTGAGCTCCTCATTGTAGCAAGGCAGGAGCACGGCGATGACCGGCTCGTGGCGGACTGCATGCGGCATGTCTGTCTCCGGACGCCCGACCAGCCTCCGGCCGGCCTGATGCCGGTCCCGTCGAGCCGTTTTACTATTTATTGAAGCCGTTAAGGCTAGGTTTAAACCAAATCCTCTCCCGTCAAAGGTCACGGCAATGGGCACAGCCGAGAACGGCGCCGCCGCGTGGAAATCCGACCTCTTGCTGGCGCTGCTTGCCGCCTTGCTCGCGCTCGCCGTCGACGCGTGGACCGGCTTTGGCCAACTGACCGATGCGGGCGGCGACAACGACAATCTGCTGCGCCTCGTAGAGGTCCGCGACTTGCTTGCCGGTCAGGGCTGGTTCGACCTGCACCAGTATCGCATGGGGCTGGAAGGCGGCTTCGTCATGCACTGGTCCAGGCTGGTGGATGCGCCGATCGCCGCGATCGTGCTTGCCGCCTCGGCGCTCACCGGCAGCAGGCCGCTTGCCGAGGACGTGGCGCAGGTGCTGTGGCCGGCGCTGCTCTTCTGGTCGACCCTGTTCTTCACCGCTCGCGCCGCACGCGGCTTCGGCGGCGCCGGCGCGGTGCTGCCCGCCATCCTGGTCGGCGGCGCCGGCTACTATTTCCTCGGCATCTACGACCCCGGCGCGCTCGATCACCATAACGTCCAGCTGATGCTCACCATGGCGAGCCTGGCTTTGCTGCTCGAGGCGCCTGCCCGGCGCTGGGCCGCGCTGTTGTCCGGCCTCTGCGCGGCGCTGACGCTCGCCGTCGGCATGGAAACCGTGCCCTATGTCGCCACCATCGGCGTCTGCGTGTCGCGGCTGTTCGTCGCCGATCGGAGCGGCGAGCGGACAATCGCCCGCGATTTTGGCCTCGGCTTCGCCGGCGTCGCGGCGCTTGTCTTCGTCGCCACCATCCCGCCCTCCGCCTGGGGCGTGGCTGAGTGCGATGCCTTCTCCGTCGCGCAGTTCGTCGTCGCCGCAATCGCCGGCGTCGGGCTGGCGGCGATCGCCTTGGTCGAGCCCGCCGCCGGCAGCCGGCAGCGCAGGCTGGCGTTGCTTGCCGCGCTGGGCGTCGTCCTCGGCGCGGTCGTGGCGGCGCTGTTCCCGCAATGCCTCTCGGCGCCCTATGCCAATCTCGACCCGCGCCTCAAGGAACTGTGGCTCGACCATATCGACGAGGCCCAGTCGCTGTTCACGCTGCTCGTCCATGATCCGGCGCGCGTGGCGGCGCGTTATGCGACGCCGCTGGTCGCGATCATTCTGATGGCATTGCGCTTCCGCCGTGGCGGCTGGCGGCGGCAGGACAGCCTCGTCGCGGCGCTGCTTGCCGTCTCCTTCGTGGTCGGCGCCTGGCAACTGCGTGGCACCACCTTCTCGATCGCCTTCGCGGTCATTCCGCTGTCAGCCTGGATCGCCAAATGGCGGGCGCGGGCCGAAGCGGGCTCTTCGCCCGGCGTGGCGCTGCGCCTCGCGGCCGTCTGGCTGGTCTCGATCAACCCTGTCTGGACCGGCGTTGCCGCCGCCGCCTCGGTAGCGTTCGAAAAAGGCCCGGCTGTCGCCGACCGTGGCACGACGGACAAGGCCTGCGAGAAGAAGGCGACCTTCGCCCCGCTTGGCGGCATGACCGGCACCACCGTGCTTGCGATCTCCAATCTCGGCGCGCCGATCCTCGTCTATAGCGGCCACAAGGTCTTCGCTGGTCCCTATCATCGCAATGTCGCCGGCAATCTCCTGGCGCTGGATGCCTTTCTCGGCTCGGCCGATGACACGCGGCGGATCGTCGAGGCGCATCGTGTCGGCCTCGTCGCCATCTGCCCCGGCAATGGCGAGAGCCGGACCCTGACCCAAAAGGCGCCGCAGGGCTTCCTGGCCGGGCTGCTGCGCGGCAGCGTGCCGGACTGGCTCGAGCCGGTCAGCGGAACCAAGGACGGCCCGATCGAGATCTATCGCGTCAGGCAAGCGGGCTGACGCAATGCGCCGAAAAGTGCGAAACGGCTTTTCCTCGGCACTTGCTCGAACGGCAGCTGCGCACCTGAAAAAGATTGTTCGATATTTACATTAGAAGTTACGCATAAACGAATATTCGGGCTGGGCTAGCCTTCGCTGCGCAAAGCTGAACAAGCGCCGGCGACTCCTGTAACTCTCCGGCGAGAGAAAATCGATTTTCCGATACTTTTCCTAAACGCTTTGCTGCCAGTGTGACTGAAAATACTGACATAAGAACAGAGGCATGATGCAAACGGCGTTTGGCACCGGTCAGCCAGGCAGGGAAAACACGGATCTGGCCCTCACGGATTCGTTGACCGGGCTCGGCAACCATCGTCGCTTCTTCGATAAGGTCGATCGGCTGATCAGCGACCGCGCCGACGATCCCGCGCCCTTCACCGTCGGCATCCTCGACCTCGACGGCTTCAAGCCGATCAACGACCTGTTCGGCCACAAGGCCGGCGACGACATCCTGATCCAGGTGGCGATGCGCCTGCGCGCCTCGATGGACGGCTATTCCACCGTCTGCCGCATCGGCGCCGATGAGTTTGCCTATCTCTACCCCATGGTGTTCTCCGAGGAGCAGGCGGCCGAGAAGTCCCGCATGCTGATCGAGATCCTGTCGGCGCCCTATGACGTCGGCGAGCGCACCGCGAGGCTCTCGGCCTCGGTCGGCTGCTCGCTGTTCTATTCCGGCGACGAGACCACCGAGATCCTGATCAACAAGGCCGAGACCGCGCTTTATCACGCCAAGCGCTCGGGCCGCGGCCGCGTCGTCGTCTACACACGCGAGATGGAGGAGGCGGCCAAGCGCGTCACTCGCATCGAGCAGGCGCTGCGCCGCGCCGTCTCGGCCGGCGAGGTCGAGCCGCATTTCCAGCCCATCGTCGACCTGAACAGCCGCCGCACCATCGGCTTCGAGACCCTGGCGCGCTGGACCGACCGCGACCTCGGCGTCGTGCCGCCATCCGTCTTCATCCCGATCGCCGAGGAACGCGGCATCATCGGCCCGCTGTCGCAGCTGGTGTTGCGCAAGGCGACGGAAGCGGCGCGCAGCTGGCCGAAGGATCTGTTCCTGTCCTTCAACCTGTCGCCCTCGCAGCTCGTCGATCAGAACACCGGCCTGCACATCTTGGCCATCCTCGAGCGCACCGGCTTCGATCCGCGCCGCCTGGAGATCGAGATCACCGAGACCGGCCTGATGAACGATCCGGCCTCGGCCGAGAAGATCGTCGAGGACCTGCGCCGCGTCGGCATCCGCGTCTCGCTCGACGACTTCGGCACCGGCCAGTCCTCGCTCGGCCGCCTGCGCGAGTTCCATTTCGACAAGCTCAAGATCGACCGCGCCTTCGTCTCCTCCATTCTCGACGACCGGCCCTCGGAGCACATCATCCGAGCGATCCTGGCCATGTGCGAGGGGCTCGGCATGGATGTCGTCGCCGAAGGCATCGAGGACGAGGCGCAGGCCGATCGCCTCGTCCAGTTCGGCTGCGCCGGCGGCCAGGGCTACCTGTTCGGCAAGCCGGCCGATGCCGACGCCACGCTCGGCTATCTGCGCGATTCCTATCGCGGCGCGCTGCATGCCAAGGCGATCTGACAAGGTCCCAGCACGGGGATTTTGACCGGTCGGCTCTGTTGCCTTGGCTGGCGGCATGCCTTGGAGATTGACCGAAGCCGCCCCAGCCTCGCCATAGAATGACGAGGCTGGGGCGGCTTCGGTCAATCTCCAGCGTTTGCGCTGGTTTCACCGAAATGAACAGAAAATCTTCTACCAAGACATTTCACTGCTTCCTTGAAACGGTGAAACGCTCTGGAGCTTTTCGACTGCCTCTAAGACCGGCGGTCCCCGCTTTGCCGGGGCGCCGATCATTTGTCTGATATTTGGCCGGAAATCCGCCTTTTCACCCTTGCCCCCCAGCCCGGCGTGGCTAGGATGCGCGCCGGCCAAAGGGAGAAGAAATCATGATGCCATCGGCACGCTTTGCCGACCTGGACGGCGCCTCGGTGCTGATTACCGGCGGCGGCTCCGGCATCGGCGCGGCGCTAACCGAAGGTTTCATGCGGCAGAACGCGAAAGTCGCCTTCATCGACATCGCCGAGAGGCCAAGCACGGCCCTGGCCGACCGGCTGGAGAACGAGCTCGGCCGCCGCCCGCTCTATCTCAAGGCCGACCTGCGCGACATCGAGGCGCTGCGCGCCGCCGCGGCCAAGGCGGCCGAAGCGCATGGCGATGTCACCGTTTTGGTCAACAACGCCGCGCTCGACGATCGCCACGCCGTGGAAGACGTCACGGTCGAGTTCTGGGACAACAATCTCGCCATCAACCTGCGGCCGCATTTCTTCACCGCGCAGGCCGTGGCGCCCGGCATGAAACGCGCGGGCGGCGGCTCGATCATCAACTTCACCTCCACCTCCTATCTGATCAACCATCCCGATATGCCGGCCTACACAGCAGCCAAGGCAGGCATACTCGGCCTGACCAAAGGCCTCGCCGGCAAGCTCGGCGCCGACCGCATCCGCGTCAACGCGGTGGCGCCAGGCTGGGTCATCACCGAACGCCAGCGCGAGCTCTGGGTCACCGACGCGGGGCTCGCCGCCCATGTCGCCAAGCAGTGCATCAAGGACGTGATGCAGCCCGACGACATGGTGGGCACGGTGCTGTTCCTAGCATCCGACGCCTCGCGCATGCTGACCGCCCAGATGCTGATCGTCGACGGAGGCTTCCTGTGAGTTCGGCACCGGCGGTTGCCGCGCTCGACTGGGGCACGACCAGGCTGCGGGCCTGGCTGCTCGACAATACCGGCAACGTGCTTGCCGAGCGGCGCGGCGACGACGGCCTGATCACCGCTCGCGAAAAAGGTTTTGCCAAGGTGCTGGAAGGCCATCTGGCAGCCATGGGCGCGCCGGAGGCGCTGCCGGTCATCATCTGCGGCATGGCCGGCTCGCGGCAGGGCTGGATCGAGGCGCCTTATGTCACCGTGCCGGCGCCGATCGGCGCGATCCTGCGCGGCGCCGCACGCATCGAGGGCTCGCGCCGCGACATCCGCATCGTGCCTGGTCTCGCACAGCGGCTGGCCAACGCGCCGGATGTCATGCGGGGCGAGGAGACCCAGCTTGCCGGCGCCGGTTTGCCGGCAAAGGGGCGCCATCTCGTCTGCATGCCGGGCACCCATTCGAAATGGGTTTCGGTCGAGGACGGTGCGGTCACGGGCTTCGGCACCTGGCCGACCGGCGAATTGTTTTCCGTGTTGGCCGCGCACTCGATCCTGAAACATTCGCTCGGCGAGCATCCTGCTCCCGTCGCCGCGGACAGTCCGTTCTTCCGGCAATGGTGCGAGCGGGTCCTGGGCGAGGGCGGCGATGTCACCTCGAAACTGTTCGCCATCCGCGCGGCCGGGCTTCTGCAGGATCTGCAGCCCGCCGACGCGGCGGCATGCCTGTCCGGGCTTTTGATCGGCGGCGAGATCGCCTCGGCGAGGCGCCGCTATGGCGCCGGCGAAGAGCTGGTGGTGCTGGTCGCCTCGGGCGCGCTAGCCACGCTTTATGGCACGGCGCTCGGCTTTGCCGGCCTTGCCTTCCGCACCGTCGACGCCGATGAAGCGGTGCGCGCCGGCCTTGTCGAGGCCGCGCGCGAGAACGGCATGATTGGAGGCGCTTGATGGGCCAGACCGCATCTTTCCCGAAGCTCAGGCGCGGCCTTGTCGCCATCCTGCGCGGCTTGAAGCCGTCCGAGGCGGTGGCGATCGGCAAGGCGATCCACGACGCTGGCATCGAGGCGATCGAAGTGCCGCTCAATTCGCCGGACCCGTTCGTCTCCATCGCCGATCTGGTCAAGGCGCTGCCGCAAAGCGCGCTGATCGGCGCCGGCACTGTGCTGACGGCGGCGGACGTCGACGCCTTGCACAAGGCCGGCGGTCGCCTGCTCGTCAGTCCCAACATCGATGCCGAGGTCATGGGCCGCGCCATGCATCATGGCATGGTGACAATGCCTGGCGTGTTCACGCCCACGGAAGCCTTCCAGGCGATCCGGCTCGGCGCCTCAGCGCTGAAATTCTTCCCGGCAGGCGTGCTTGGAGCGAGCGGCATCGCGGCGATCCGCGCCGTGCTGCCGGCAGCGACGCTGATCGGCGCGGTCGGCGGCGTCTCCGACAAGGACTTTGCCGGCTACAAGGCGGTCGGCGTCAGCGTCTTCGGTCTTGGATCCAGCCTCTACAAGCCGGGCGCGACGGTCGAGGACGTGGCGCGGCGCGCCAGCGCCGCGGTCGCCGCCTGGGATGAAGCTTTCGGAGGATGACAATGGACGGCATTTCGGTTTTTTCCGACCACATCTGCGAGCTCGGCGAAGGCCCGAGCTACGATCCCGCGACCGACACGCTGTTCTGGTTCGACATCGTCAACGGCAAGCTTCTGGAAAAGCCGCTCGCCGGCGCGCTGAAGGTGCATGACCTCGGCGTCATGGCCAGCGCCATCGCCGTCATCGACGCCGACCGCCAGCTCATCGCCACCGAGATCGGCCTGCAGGTCCGGGACGTGAAAACCGGCAGGCTGACGCTGCACACGCCGATCGAGGCCGACAATCCGGTGACGCGATCCAACGATTCCCGCGTCCATCCCTGCGGCGCGCTGTGGACAGGTACGATGGGCAAGGGCGAGGAGAAGGGCGCGGGCTCGATCTACTGGTTCTTCAAGGGCGAATTGCGCCGGCTGTTTTCCGGCATCACCGTCTCGAACTCGATCTGTTTTTCACAGGACGGCACGATCGCCTACTACACCGACACCGCGACCGGGCTGCTGATGCGCGTCGCCTGCGATCCGGTGACCGGCCTGCCGGCCGGCGAAGTGAAGGTGTTCGTCGATCATCGCTCCTCGAAAGGCTATATCGACGGCTCGGTCGTCGACCGCGACGGCGTTCTGTGGAACGCCGTCTGGGGCGGCAGCGCGGTGAAGGCCTATGCGCCGGACGGCACGCTGCTGCGCGAGATCGCCATGCCGGTGACGCAGGCTTCCTGTCCCGCCTTTGTCGGCGCGAAAGCCGATCGCCTCGCCGTGACCTCGGCCTGGAGCGGCAAGGACGAGAAACAGCGCGCTCTCGACCCGCAAGCCGGCATGACCTTCCTGCTCGATATCCCGGTGAACGGCCGCTTCGAACCGCGCGTGCTGATCGCATAAGGCGGTCGACACTATCAGGCAATCGCCGTAGGCCGGTCGGTTTCCCGCAAGCCGGCCGCTGCGGCCATGCGATGGTAGCGCCTGATTTCGCCCGGAGCATTCGATGCTGCAGCCGACCCTCATCCTCGTCTACGAGCCGGAAAAGGCCTGTCTCGCCCGCCTGTCCGCCGACGGCTATCCGGCGGATCGTGCCCTGGAAATTTCGTCCTATCTGGCGCAGTCGACCGACCTTGCGCCCGAATTCGACCTGCTCGCCGCCGCCTGCGAGAAGCGCGGTCTCGCTTTCAAGCCTGTCGAGCTCGACGACGCGGCGCCGGTTCTGGCAAAGGCCGATCCGACAACGCTGGTCTGGACGCTGACCGACGGCATTGCCTATTTCCGTGGCGGCGCTTCGCCGGCGCTGGCGCGGCTGAACGGGCTGCGCACCATCGGCGCCGACGATTCGCTGTTCGCGCTCTGCCAGGACAAGTTCCGCTGCGGCGCCGTGCTTGGCGCGCTCGGTCTGCCAATGCCGCAAGCCGGCCTGGCACGCAACGGTGAATGGCTGCTCGAGCCGCCGGCCTCGCCCAAGGGCTGGTTCGTCAAGCCGAACCGCCTCGGCGCCAAGATCGGCATCTGGCCGGATTCGCGCATCGCCGATCTCGGCCATGCGCTGGAGCTTAGCCGGCGCGTCTTTTCCCATTACCGCGACGACGTCGTCGTCCAGCCCTATGTCGCCGGCCGCAACGTGCGCGCCAGCTTCCTTGGATTGAAGCCCGAAACCGGCGTTGAGGCTTTGGGCATCTTCTTCGTCGATTCCGGCGGCGATTTCCAGACCATGGCCGACTCGATGGCGCTCTATGGCGAGACCGGCCAGGCCGCGAAGGATGCGGGCACCTATGTCGAGCCGGAGCTGGAGGCTGTCGGCGCCAGCCAGCCGGAGGCGGATCGAAAAATCCGCGCCATCGCGCAAAAACTGATAAGCGGTCTCGGCCTGAAAGATGTCTTTTCCGTCGACTTCAGGGTCGAGGCCGACGACGCCGTCCATCTCATCGAGTTCGAGGTCTGCCCCGGCCTGCCCTGCTTCGATTTCCGCGACTATTGTCGCAGGGAGTGGGGCATGAACCTGGCCGACGCGATGGCGCAGACAGCGGCGAGCCGGTTGCGGTCGTGACACTCATCATTGGCTGAGACCTAAGAGCTTCGTCATTCCAGGGCGGAGCAAGGAGCGAAGCGACGCGCGCAGACCCTGGAATCCATGCCGTTACCTCGGCCGTAGAGTGCAGCGGAGCAGAATTCCGGACCATGGCGGCGCGTTGAAGTCACGGAATGGATCCTCGGGTCTGCGCGCGTCGCTTCGCTCCTTGCTCCGCCCGTGGATGACGAAGTAATGGGCGGCCGATCTCCAACCTACGCCCGCGCAGACGAACTAAACGCCCTCCACCAGCACGATCTCGCCATCGGCCACTTTCTGGCGGATAGCGGCGGCGCGCTGGTATTCCGGCGAGTGGTAGCAGTCATGCGCCACGGCCAGCGAGTCGAACTCGATGATGACGTTGCGGGCGCGCCCCGGCCCTTCGGCCTTTTCGTGCTCGCCGCCGCGCGCCAGGAACTTCGCGCCGAAGCGATCGAAGGCGAGCTTCGCGGCGGCGACATAATCCTTGTATCCCTCGGCGTCGCGCACATCGACGCGAGCGATCCAATATCCCTTGGGCATGCGTTTCTCCTGTTTATGTTCGGGCGAGCGCTCGGTCATTGCCGACCGCCGGCCACAATGCCGCGGCATTGTGGCTTGGTTGAGCGGCGCGCCTTAACACACAACCCGAACCCAGGGAAAGCAAGCGCTGGCCGGACGCTGGCCTATGATATGAGCAACGCTCCAGCCGACGGAGATGACGAGCCCGCTGCGCCCTTTTGCCGGTCACCGGCCCGGATGCCGTTGAAGCCCGCCTTCGATATTTACATCGGCTTGCCGATGTTTGGATATCACCCTCGACCGGCAAGCCAACGCAGGCCGCCGATGCCCGGCAGGAACACATGCTCACCGCCGCGCGTGACGGCGAAGTCGAGCAGGCCGGTCAAGCGCCGCCGCACGGGCCTCGCTGGAAAGGCGTAGTCGTCCGAGTGGTCGCGGCGGCCGGCGATCGGGTCGCTGCGCGAACCCTCGGAGACGAAATCGCCGTCATTGATCCATTGCGACTGGACGAATTCGAACTGTCGGCCGGGATTGGCGTTGACAAGCGCCAGTATGATGCCCCGGTCCTGACCGTCATCCTCGAGCACGCCTTCGGGCAGCATCGGCCCATAGGATGAGCCGCGCCGCAAAAGCCGGTGCAGGCGGGCGTCGGTCAGCGACGCCTTCAGCGCGTCACGCGGGTTGACCCGTCTGATGTGGCTGCCGACCGGGGTCCTGCGGCCATCCGGATCCTCGTCATGATAGGCGAAGTCGTTGTTGCGCCGGCTGTCGCGGCCGAGTTCCGGATCGTCGGCTTCCGGCGCCAGCGCGAGGGGGCACCCGCTGCGCCAGCGTCCCATCATCTTGGCGGCGACGAACTCCTGCCCCGCGGGGCTGTCGGCATTGTCGCGCAGATATTTGCGGAATGCGGCGACGTCCTGGTGGATCTTGCGGATCGCCAGATAGGTTGCATTGCGCCACAGCGCTTCCGGACCAGGACCGGTCGCGACCACGCCAAGCTCGTTGACGTAACCCAGCACGAACTCGCCCGCCTTGGCCGGTTCGCCCTGGCCGGGCAGCGGCGCGCCGCCCTGGCCTTCGATATAGGGCCGGCTGATGCCGTCGGCGAAGCCGAAATGCTCGCGCAAATTGGGCGGCACCCCGACATCGACGCGCCCGACCAGCTTGACGCCCGCGAGCCCTGCCAGCGCTTCATGCCCGACGGCGAGCTTTTGTTGCCGCAGCTCATCGCTGGCGGCCATCACCAGAAGCCCGACATGGAAGCCGTTTGCGCCATGCGGCATGTCCCAGTGCTCGGGGTCGCTCGCGCCGACATCGCCGAGGAACACCTTGCGCGCCGCCATCCCCTGGCGGAATTCCACCGGGAACTCCGGCAGGATAGCCTCGCTCAGCCGAAGACGCCGGAGCCCTTCGAAGGTGAAGACCACGTTGATCCAGGCATCCTCGACCGGCCTGTCCCAGTCCGCCGCCGATGTCACATAGGGCAACAGCCGGCGCAGCAGTATCCGCGCCTGCTCCGCGTCGTCGATGCGGAACAGGAGGTAGGCGCCGAAATAGGGCATGGGGCGGTTGCGCAGCACCGTGCCCTGGATGTCGTCGAGTTCGAGCTGAACGGGCATGATGGCAATCAGCCGGCGGCGTCGAGCAGGTCGCTGACGGCGGCGGAGAGCTTCTTCATCCTGGTCAGGTCGCGGACCGAGACGTCGGGATGCGCCGTATAGAAGAACTCGGTCGGGTGAAGCAGGCTGATGACCCATTCGCCTGCCTTGGGGCTGGTTATGCCGGGATAACCTTCCAGCACCCCGTTCGCCAGGGCGTCGAGCCAGGGAGCCGCCTGGGTGGCGATGTCGACGAGATAAGGCTTGAAGTCGCCGTCATAGAGAAGCGAGAGCACGAAGCGCGTGTCGTTGTCGAACAGCAGGATGCGAAGGCTCTGGACCGTGCCCACCCGGCCTTCCCAATAGGCGGCCTCGGCTTGGAATTGCGGCAGCCGCTTGCGGAACAGCTCGGCGCCGCCCGGCACCACGTTGCCGATCATTGTCAGCTCGCCGCGCTTGCCGATCCGCTTGCCGGGGCCGTCGGGCTGATCCGTCATGGTCTGCGCCATCGCCAGGCGCTCTTCCAGGGGCAGTATGTCGGTCATGATCGTCTCCTTGTGTTGAAAGCTGGCAATGGCGTCGGCCGGACCGGCCGGCGGGCGCTGCGGGCTATGGGGATCCGCCTGCAGTTGCCGCAGCATCAGTGCCGTATCCAGGAGCTGCCGCTGCTCGACGATACGGCCGGCCTGCCAGCGGCAGACGACCGCGAGGGTCACGTCGAAGGCGCGCCGGCCGGGGGGCAGCGCGATGCCGGGAAGCGTCTTCGGCGCGCCGTCCACCGTTCCGGTGATGCGGGCGACCGAGCAGCTCTTCGAGCCGTCGTGGCTGGCAAAGAGATCGAGATAAGGCTCGATCCAGACATGGGCGTCGGCCGCGATCGCGCAGAACTTCCGTGCCTTCTCGATATGGGCCTGCTTGCCGTGCGGCTCGGCTTCGCCGCCTGCATAGGCGGTCAGCCCCTCGGACAGCAGGTCGCCATAAGTCGCCCAGTCACGCGCGTTCCAGGCAGTGTCGATCGCGCGCATCCGCTCGAGCGTGCCGCGCATCGCCATCATCGCTTTTCCTCGCCGCCGAACGGACAGCCGCTGCGCCAGCCGCCCGAACGACTCGCCGCCGAAACCTCGTAGACGCCGCGCCTGATCTGCAGAATGGGATCGTCGGTCGGCTCGATGCCGTCGGTCAGCACCGTGGGGTCGTGGTTCATGACCGGATCGCCTGTGTCCTTTTCCGATGCCGGAGCTGTCAGCGTCATGCGGCCGATAACCACGCGGCGGCGGTCCTCGGGCCACAAGGCGGTGGCGTCGTCGACGGGATCGCCGGGTTCGGCCAGCTCCAGAACCAGGTCGAAAGGCACCGGCTCGCGCGCCAGCCTCTCCTCCAGCTCGACGTAGAGGATGTCGACATTCTCCTCCTTCAGGTCAGCCGGCGGCTGCCCCTTGATGCCGGCCACCGGCACCCAGTGGCAGCGGGCCAGCGTCTCGACATGTTCGGCGCTGATCCAGCGAAAGCAGTGCACCGAATTGAACTCCGTGTGCGCGAAGCTGACCGGAGCCGGGCTTTCGGCGCGCATCTGGAACACCCGCGCCGAATTGGGATTCGCCGCCAGGAAGGTCTTAAGACCGGCAAGGTTGGGAGGGCCGCCAGGTTCGGCCGGCAGGCCGGCATCGAGAAGTCCGACGAACTGGTCGATGGAATTGGCGATGAACAGCTTCTGGCTGAGCATGATGAGGTTGGTGACGCGCCCGTCGTCGAGATAGAAGCGCGTGGCCATGCCGACCGTCGAGCCGAAATGGGCGTAAGGGTCGCCGCCGCCCTTCGAGAAACGGACGGTGACGGGCATTTCCGCGCCCTGCAGATGAACGGCCCGTGTGTAGCGGCGGGCCGCCTCGTTGGCGCAGAAGGTGCCCTTGTAGAGCCTGCCGTCGGCATGCAGGGCGCGATAGCCCGGGAAGTCACCGAGGATGCACTTGATCTTGGCGACGATGTCCTCGGCTTTGCGATACTGGCTGTTTTGCGGCATGCACCTGCTCCCGTCTCTTGTCCGCTGGCGGACAGCACGAATGGAGGTGAGCCTATGGGGCTGCGCCCTTGCCCGTGAAGTTAGGCGCGGGCGGGCTAACTGTTAGCTGACGTTGAGGGTCTAGGGCTGGACGATCGCCAACGGGTCCGCAAGGCCGGTCGTGCCAGCGGGCACGAAGGCGTTGAGCCGTTCCATCAAGGCCGAGAAACGCGGCATGTGGCGAAGCCGGTCGAGCCGTGCGTCGGTTCGTATCCAGACCGTCGAAAGCTCGCGCCGGTCCATCGCCTTCTCCAGCATGTCGAGGCAGAGCTGATCCCGCCCGAGCGCCGCCGCAAGCATGGCGCGCGCGAAATGCGTCGAGGCGCCAAGCGCGCCGTCGAGGACGCGCATGCCTCGTTCAGGAGCACCCAGCAAAGCCTGCAGTTCCGCCGCCGCCAGCATCAGGTCCGGGAATTTGTCGGTGACATGCTCGATCTCGGCCAGCTGCGAGCGAACGGCTTCGGCATCGCCGTCGAAGACATGCGCCAGCGCGCGATAGACCAGGACTTCGGCGGGAGCGCTCCGGCCCGCTGCGCCAGCCGACGCCGCACGCAGGGAACCGAAGTCGCGCGCCTGATAACGGCTGATGGCTTCGGCGATGTCCTGCTGGATGGAAAAAGGCTCGATTGCCCGGGCCTCGCGGAACAGCCGCTCCGCTTCCTCGTGGCGCGCCATGATGGTCAAAAGGACGCCATGGAGACGTGACGCGCGCGCATTCTCGCCAAGCTCAACCGCCTTGCGGAAGCCTTCGTCCGCCGCCGCGCGGTTCCACTCGAGCCAGGCCGCGATCGTGGCCCGCGCGGTGTGCGCCTCGACCGATCCGGGGTCGACGGCAAGAGCGGCCCGCACCGCGGCGCTGGCTTCCCGCAAGGCCGTATCGTGGTCGACAAGCCCCAGGCGATAGAGGTCGCAATGGCAGTCGGCGATGCCGGAATGACCGCGCGCATAGTCGGGAGCGTTCGCGGCGACGAACTCGAAAACCTGCAACGCGGCGCGGATGGAACCGGGCGTCTGCTCATCGAGCAGTTGCCGGCCGCGATAGACGGCGCCAAGCGCCTTTAAGGCGGATGGGCGCGGTCCGATCTTCGAGGAGCGAATCGCCGAGCTGTCGAAACGAACGCGGCTGAGCGCCGTGATAGCGATGCGTTCCTGCAGCCGCAGCCGTTCGCGCGCCGGCGCGTCGAACCGATCCGTCCATATGACGAAGCCTTGCGGATCGGCCACCTCGATCGTGACGCGGAGCATGTCGTCCTCCCGGCGCACCGTGCCCTGGACGATGGCGTCGACGCCGAGCTCGCGCGCGGCGCCTGCAAGCGAATAGGCTTGGTCCTTGAACTGAAACGTGATGCTGCGCGAAACCACCCGCAGTCCCTGCGCCAGCTGCAGCCTGAAGATCAGCTCGTCGGTCAGCCCGTCGGCAAAGCTTTCATCCTCCGCCTCCGCCGACAGCGAACGGAAAGGCATGATCGCAATGGCAGCGCCCATACCTTCGCGGAAAATGCCTTCGGCGTCGGAAGGATGTGGCTCCCGCGCCTCTGCGGGATCCGGTTGCAAGGTGAACTCCGGCACATAGCCGCCGGTCGGAAGGCTGATCCTGACCGGGTCCATCTGCCCCTCGCCGGCGTAGTATTCCTTGAGCTTGGCGCGCAGACGCCGGGCCTCCACCCGCACCGTGGAGTCGATGCGCGGGTCATAGGGCGGCTCGCGACCATAGACATTGTTGCCGATCTGGACTTCCTTGAGCGTGCCGCCGCCACCCTTGAGGGTCTCGGTCACGACAAAACCAAGGAATTCGAGCAGGCGCTCTGAATCCGCAAAGGTGCGGCTGCGCCGAAGTCGCGCGAGCTGGGCCCGGATCATGGCTGGCGAAGGTCGTTTCGGCTGACCCAATTCGAACCCCTCGGCAAAACTGTTACAGCATGTCTCCCGAAAGCGGGAACCGGTTTCGGGATAAAGACATGCGTAAAATCAAAAACCTAAGGCGCATGGAGCGAATCTGAAAGATCGCGCCGCGCTTTAGAGGGCAAAACTAACAGCAACTCATCGAAGTTACAGTGGAAAACGCGCGACCGGCACAGCGGTCGCGGCCGCCTGGCGGCGCGATTCTCGGCAGCCGCGTCCCGGGACTTTCTATGCCGACTGCATCTCAGCGAGGATCGCCTCGGCCGCGGCGCGGCGGTCCGGCGCCTTGACGATCGGCCGGCCGACGACGAGATGGCTGGAGCCGTTGCGGATCGCCTGCGCGGGCGTCACCACGCGCTTCTGGTCGCCATGGTCGCTGCCCGAGGGGCGGATGCCCGGCGTCACCACCGCCAGGTCGGGGCCGACGATGCGGCGCACCGCTTCAGCCTCTTCCGCCGAGCAGACGATGCCGCCCATGCCGGCATGCAGCGCCTGTTCGGAGCGCCGGAGCACCAGCGTGTGCGGGTCGTATTCATAGCCGGCGTCGATCATGTCCTGCTCGTCCATCGAGGTCAGCACTGTCACCCCGAGCAGGCACAGATTGCTGCCCTTGGCCGCCTCGACCGCCGCTCTCATGGTTTTGGGATAGGCGTGCAGCGTCAGCATCGTCATGCCCATCTTGACGATGTTCTCGACGCCCTTGGCCACCGTGTTGTCGATGTCGAGCAGCTTCATGTCGAGGAACACTTTGGTGCCGCCGCTGGCGAGCTCCCGCGCGAAGTCCAGCCCGCCGGCAAAGGCCAGCTGGTAGCCGATCTTGTAGAAGGAAACGGCGCCTTCGAGCTCGCGCACCGCCTTCTCGGCCTCCTTCAGCGTCGGCAGGTCGAGCCCGACGATCAAACGGTCCCGCATCGTGTTCGCCTCCGCGAAATTGATCACGCCTCGATCCGGGTCGACCGCATGCGCGAGGTTTCCATCAGTGTACGGCATAGGCGCTCCATCGATTGGTGTAGTCTGGCGTCCCTGAACTGTCCGTCCTCGGCGAAAGCTTCGTCGGCCTCGGAGACCGAGCATTCCGGCGTGATCACCTCCATCTGGCAGCGCACCAGCACCGCGCGCAGGTGGTTGATGCAGCGTATGCCGGCGAACTTGCCCTCGGAGGACGAGCAGAGGGCGACCGGCTTGCCGGCCAGGGGCCTGAAGGTGCGGCTGCCCTCTCGCCGTATCCGGCTCACCCAGTCGATCGCGTTCTTGAGCAATGGCGGGATCGAGCCGTTATATTCGGGCGTCGCGATCAAAAGCCCATCATGCGCGGCGATCTGACGGCCGAGCCTGAGCGCGTTCTCGGGGATGCCTCGTTCCTTTTCCAGATCCTCGTCCATGATCGGCAGCGGATAGTCGCCGAGCGAGATTCGCGTCACCTCCGCGCCCTGGATGGCCAGTTCCTTCTGCGCCACGTCGGCGGTCCGGCCGCTATAGGCGCCGGTCCGGACCGAGCCGGCGAAGACGAGGATTCGTGGGATCACTGCCATGGGCCACCCTTGTTCGGGGACAGGTACAGCCAAGGGGAGCGCAAATCAACGAGTGGTGGCAGAAATCAAAACCGAATTCGGCGATCTGCGCCTGCCGGGTGTGCCGAGATTCAGGTCAGGCCAGTCGAAAATGGTGGCTTCCGAGAACCGGAGCGGAGCGTACTTAAAGTACGTGAGCACCGGAAGCGCAGGAAGCCGCCATTTGCAGGCCGGCCTCACCTGAATATCGGCGCACCCTAGTGCGACGGCCGCCGATAAATCCACAGCTGCGTCGGCGGGATGTTGCGGAAGATGAAATCGAAATGCTCGACCGTGTAGTCGCCGCGCCCGGCCGGGATCGGCGACAGCGGGCCGTAGGTCAGCTGCACGATCGGCCGTCCGGCGGGAATGCGGTCGAGCAGGCTTTCGATATAGGCGATGCGCTGGGCGACCGGGAAATTGAGCAGCGGCACGCCGGAGACGACCGAATCGAACACCATGTCGCGCTTGTCGCCGAGCGTGGCATCGAGATTGAAGGCGTCGCCCTCGATCACGTTGACGCCGGGATAGAGTCCGCGCAGATGGCGCACGAAGTCGGTCGAATACTCGACGGCGTAGAGATTTTCCGGCTTCACGCCCTGGGCGAGGATGGCGCGGGTGATGACGCCGGTGCCGGGCCCCACTTCAAGCACGGGCAGGCCAGATCTCGGATTGACGATCGAGGCCATCTTGCGGGCGGTGATGGAACTGGTCGGAACGATCGAGCCGACCGTTTTCGGCTTGTCCATCCAGCCTTTGAAGAACTTCAGCTCGTCGTCGAATTTTTCCGCCAGCGCTTTGCGCAATCCGGGACTACGTGCCATCAGAGCTCTCCTCAATGCTCGCCCCCCCGATCCGCTACTTAGCAGGTGGGTGGGACAAGGCAAGGCGTCAAGCTGGCATAAGGTGTTGATGACGCTTGGGAAGCGGATCGCCCCTCCCAAGCCGTGCACAATGTGGGGCGTGACGATCAGTTTTCGCCGAACGACTCGAAGAAGTCCTTCATGCGGGCGAAGAAGCCGCTCGACTGAGGCGAGTTGTCCTTCGAGGAGAGCTGCTCGAACTCTTCCAGCAATTCGCGCTGGCGGCGCGAAAGATTCTGCGGCGTCTCGACCGCCGTCTGGATGTAGAGGTCGCCGACATTGGGCTGGCGCAGCACCGGCATGCCCTTACCCTTGAGGCGGAACTGGCGGCCGTTCTGGGTGCCTTCCGGCACTTTGACCTTGGTCTGGGTGCCGTCGAGCGTAGTGACCTCGAAGGAGCCGCCAAGGGCGGCCGTCGTCATCGAGATCGGCACCTTGCAATAGAGATCGGCGCCATCGCGCTGGAAGAATTCGTGCGGCTTCACCGCCAGGAAGATGTAAAGGTCGCCGGACGGCCCGCCGCGCAGGCCCGCCTCGCCCTCATTGGCAAGCCGGATGCGGGTGCCGTCCTCGATGCCGGCCGGGATGTTGACCGACAGCGAGCGCTCCTCGGTGACGCGGCCCTGTCCAGCGCATTTCGGGCAAGGGTCCTTGATCGTCTGGCCGCGGCCCTGGCATTGCGGGCAGGTGCGCTCGATCGAGAAGAAACCTTGCGTGGCGCGCACCTTGCCGTGGCCGTGGCACATCGAGCAGGTCACCGGCTGCGTGCCGGGCTTGGCGCCGCTGCCGGAGCATTCCGAGCAGGAGATGGAAGCCGGCACGTGGATCTGCGCCGTCTTGCCGGAAAAGGCCTCTTCCAGCGTGATTTCCATGTTGTAGCGCAGGTCGGCGCCGCGCTCGCGGCCGCCCGACGAGCGGCGCTGGCGGCCGCCCATCATGTCGCCGAAAATATCCTCGAAGATGTCGGCGAAGCCGCCGGCGCCGAAGCCGTGCGCGGCGCCGTTCATGCCGCCCTCGAAGGCGGCGTGACCGAAGCGGTCATAGGCGGCCCGCTTCTGCGGGTCCTTCAGCGTCTCGTAGGCTTCGTTGATTTCCTTGAACTTGTGCTCGCAGGCATGGTCGCCGGGGTTGCGGTCGGGATGGAACTGCATGGCGAGCTTGCGAAAAGCGCTCTTGAGTTCCTTTTCGTCGGCGCCTTTTTGCACGCCCAGCGTTTCGTAGAAATCAGCTTTCATTTTTTCCCGCTGTCCGGATGCTCAATGTCTTCAAGCATTGTTGGCGACGTTTGCCGGCATGGCCTTGGATTTAGGAGCGATGTTTCCCGGATGCTAGTACCAAGCAGGCTCGCTCCGGTTTTTTCCGTCACTTTTTCAAGCAGGCCCGTACTTTTTCAACGAAGGTTGCAAAAAAGCCCGGCTTTGCGCCGGGCTTTTGCACTTATTCGCCGTCAGCCGGCTCAGGCCGACTTCTTCTTGTCGTCGTCTTCGTCGATTTCCTCGAAGTCGGCGTCGACCACGTCCGAATCCTTGGCGGCATCCGCCTTGGCGTCGGCTTCGGCCGCTTCCTTCTGCGAGGCCTCGTACATGGCCTGGCCGAGCTTCATCGACACTTCGGCGAGCGACTGCGACTTGGCCTCGATATCGGCCGGATCGTCGCCTTCGGCGGCGGTCTTCAGCGCGGCGATGGCGTCGGAGATCGCGGTGCGGTCAGCATCCGAGACCTTGTCGCCATAATCCTTCAGCGACTTCTCGGACGAATGCACCAGCGCTTCGGCCTGGTTGCGGGCCTCGACGAGGGCACGGCGCTTCTTGTCGGCGTCGGCATTGGCCTCGGCGTCCTTCACCATCTTCTCGATGTCGGCGTCGGACAGGCCGCCCGAAGCCTGGATGCGGATCTGGTGCTCCTTGCCGGTGCCCTTGTCCTTGGCCGAGACGTTGACGATGCCGTTGGCGTCGATGTCGAAGGTGACTTCGATCTGCGGCACGCCGCGCGGCGCCGGCGGGATGCCGACCAGGTCGAACTGGCCGAGCAGCTTGTTGTCCGCCGCCATTTCGCGCTCGCCCTGGAAGACGCGGATCGTCACAGCCGACTGCGAATCCTCGGCGGTCGAAAAGGTCTGGCTCTTCTTGGTCGGGATCGTCGTGTTGCGCTCGATCAGTCGGGTGAACACGCCACCCAGCGTCTCGATGCCCAGCGACAGCGGCGTCACGTCGAGCAACAGCACGTCCTTGACGTCGCCCTGCAGCACGCCGGCCTGGATGGCGGCGCCGAGCGCGACGACCTCATCCGGGTTGACGCCCTTGTGCGGCTCCTTGCCGAAGAACTGCTTCACGATCTCCTGGATCTTGGGCATGCGAGTCATGCCGCCGACCAGGACTACTTCGTCGATCTCGCCGGCCTTCAGGCCGGCGTCCTTGAGCGCCGCCTTGCAGGGCTCGATCGTGCGCTGCACGAGATCCTCGACCAGGCTTTCGAACTTCGCCCGGGTGAGCTTCATCGTCAGGTGCTTCGGGCCAGTGGCGTCGGCGGTGATGAAGGGCAGGTTGATCTCGGTCTGGGTCGTCGACGACAACTCGATCTTGGCCTTTTCGGCCGCTTCCTTCAGGCGCTGCAGCGCGAGCTTGTCGGCCTTGAGGTCGATGCCCTGTTCCTTCTTGAACTCGGCCGCCAGATATTCGACGAGCCGCATGTCGAAGTCCTCGCCGCCGAGGAAGGTGTCGCCATTGGTCGACTTCACCTCGAACACGCCGTCGCCGATCTCGAGCACGGAAATATCGAAGGTGCCGCCGCCAAGGTCATAGACGGCGATGGTCTTGCCGTCCTTCTTCTCCAGGCCGTAGGCAAGCGCCGCAGCCGTCGGCTCGTTGATGATGCGCAGCACCTCGAGGCCGGCGATCCTGCCGGCGTCCTTGGTCGCCTGGCGCTGGGCGTCGTTGAAATAGGCCGGAACGGTGATGACCGCCTTCTCGACCTTCTCGCCGAGATAGGCTTCCGCCGTCTCCTTCATCTTCTGCAGGATCATGGCCGAGATCTGGCTGGGCGACTGCTTCTTGCCGCCGGCCTCGACCCAGGCGTCGCCATTGTCGCCCTTGACGATCTTGTAGGGGACAAGCTTCTTGTCCTTCTCCGTCACCGGGTCGTCATAGCGGCGGCCGATCAGGCGCTTGACCGCGAAGATGGTGTTTTCAGGATTGGTGACCGCCTGGCGCTTGGCCGGCTGTCCGACGAGACGTTCGCCGTCATTCGAGATGGCGACGATGGAAGGCGTCGTGCGCGCGCCCTCAGCATTCTCAATCACCTTGGGGTCCTTGCCATCCATGATGGCGATGCAGGAATTGGTGGTGCCGAGATCGATACCGATAACTTTTGCCATTGTTCTAGTCTCTCCTCTAAGCAGGCTCTCAGGACCCTTCAAAAGGCGTTCCGACGAAAGCCCCTGTTCACAAGAAATCCCGTCATGGTCACCGGTTTTCGGGGGCCGGGACGGCTGGGGCGTATATAAGAACAGCCGATACGGGGCGCAAGCATTCTGCGCAAGCTGTTCATTGTCTCGGCAAGGCTTGGGAAGCGATCCGCCGCGCTTTGTAGCGCGCTCGGCGCGAGCCCGCGCTATCTTATTGTTCCGGCTGAATTTTTTGGACGCGACGCCGCTGGCGGTGCTTGCAGCCATCATCCGGCGAGGGCAACGCTCGCCTCGGCGGGCGTGACTTTCGGTCGCGAAAGGCCGGAAAATTGGCGTCTCGGCGACGCTTCGCGCATCCGGCGGCCAAGGAATGGGAGCGCCTCGCGCTCGGGCAGAACCCTGCCGGGCGCGTGGCCCGGCAGGGTTCCGGACTTAGAGCCCGTTGTCCTTGAGGATCTTGGCAGCGTTTTCCTTGGTGATCCTTTCCGTCGGCAGCGTGATGGTCTTCTCGACCTTCTCGCCGTTCAGGAACTTGATCGCCTGGCGCAGGCCCTCGGCGCCCGGCGTCACATAGGTGAAGGTCGCCGTCAGCTCGCCCTTGTTCACCATCTGCACGCCTTCGTTGGGCAGGCCGTCGATGCCGATGAACTTTATGTCCTTCTCGCGCCCGACATCCTTGGCCGCGAGATAGGCGCCATAGGCCATCGGGTCGTTGTGGCCGTAGACGAGGTCAATCTTCTCGTTGGTCTTCAGCGCGTTGGCCATGATGTTGTAGGCCTGGTCCTGCTTCCAGTCGCCCGACTGCTGGTCGAGCAGGTACTTGATGCCCGGCTCCTTGTCGGTGAATTCATGGAAGCCGTCATGGCGGTCATGCGCCGGCTGCGTGCCCATGCCGCCCCAGATCTCGACGACGTTGCCGGCGGCCTTGCCCTTGCCGCCCAGGAGCTCGACGGCATATTCGCCGGCAGCCCGGCCGATCAGCTTGTTGTCGCCGCCGACGAACTGCGTGTAGTCCTTGGTGTCGACGTTGCGGTCGAGCACGAAGACCGGGATCTTGGCGTCGATCGCCTGCTGCACCACGCCGGTGAGGCCGGCCGATTCCTTCGGCGACACCAGCAGCGCGTCGACCTCCTGGCGGATCAGGTTCTCGACGTCGGCGACCTGCTTCTCGGTCTTGTCCTCGCCGTCGGTGATGATCAGCTCGACTTCCGGATGCTTGGCGGCCTCGGCGATGATGTCCTTGTTGAACTGGGCGCGCCAGGGCTCGATGGTCGTCACCTGCGAGAAGCCGATCTTCCACTTCTTGTCCTGGGCAAAGGCATGGTTGCCGGACAGAATTGCGGTGGTCGTCAGAAGTGCCGCCGCGAAAGTGGCGAGCTTCAGCATTTCACGTCGTTTCATGGTCCTGTTTCCTCCGGATTATAGAGACGAGGTCTCCTGTGACGGCCGCTTGGCCGCGGCCGTTTCCTTTTGCGCCGCCCGTCCGCCGGGCAGGCGCAGATAGCTTAAGATGTCGCCGGCGTTGCGCTCCTGAACGAGCACCGTGCCGATGATGATCGCCCCCTTCAGCACCAGCTGAAGGTTCGAATTGATGTTGTGCAGTTGCAGGATGTTGGACAGCAGTCCGAAGATCAGCACGCCGCAGAAGGTGCCGATCAGGCTGCCTCGCCCGCCCATCAGGCTGGTGCCGCCGATGACCACGGCGGCGATGGCGTCGAGCTCCAGCCCCGCGCCGGCATCCGGCTTGCCTTGCCGGTATTGCGCCACGTAGAGCACCGCCGCGATGCCGGCGAGCAGGCCGGACACCGCATAGGTGGCGATCTTGACGCGTCCCGCCGCGATGCCGGAAAGCCTGGCCGCCTCCTCATTGCCGCCGATGGCGTAGACATAGCGGCCGAAGGGCGTGAAGCGCAGCACCGCGCCATAGATCAGGACCGCGCCGAGGAAGAACAGGCCTGGCATCGGCACGACGCCGAACACCAGCGAGCGCAGGATCTCGAACTCTTCCGTGGCGTTGGAGCCGGTATAGACCGGCAGCACCGCATTGTTCTGGCCGGCGGTCAGCCTGGCGATGCCGAGCGCCGTCACCATCATCGCCAGCGTGACGATAAAGGGCTGCAGGCGGCCGGCGACGATGATGAAGCCGTTGATGGTGCCGAACAGCAAGCCGACGCAAGGCGCCACCAGAAGCACGCCGAGCACGCCGAACTTGGTCTCGACCTGCGGCAGCAGATACCACAGCGAGAGGCCGCAAAGGATCACGCCGACGACGCCCGGGATGACCAGCCCGCGCGTCGTGTCCAGCCGCACGTCGCGCCCGGCTTCCGCACCGGCGCGGGATTTCTGGATGTTGAGCAGGATGAAGCGGGTGACGAGCGCGCCGAGGCAGAGAGCCACCAGCGCGGTTGTCGGCACGCCAAGCGCCGCCGACGGCGTGACGCCCGGCACGGTGAGCAGCATGGCGCAGACCACCGAGCAGATCGCCATCAGCGAGCCGACGGACAGATCGATGCCGCCGGTCAGGATCACCGCCGTCATCCCCGTGGCGATGAGGCCGGTGGTCGACACCTGGCGCAGCACGTCGAGCAGGTTGCCGTAGGACAGGAAGATGTTGTTGCCCTTGGAACTGATCGGCGAGCCGAAGACGCCGATCAGGAAGATGGCGATCAGCCCCCAGTAAAGCTTGGTGCGGGAGACAAGGCTGATGAGGTTCATGCGGCAGGTCTCGCGGTCCTTCTGGGCGCGGCAAGCCGCATGATCGCCTCCTCGCTGGCTTCGGTGCGGGACAGGATGCCGCGCTGGCGGCCCTCCGCCATGACCAGGATGCGGTCGGCCAGATGCAGGAGCTCGGGGAGTTCCGAGCTGATCACGGCGATCGCCAGCCCGTCGCCGGCGAGTTTGAAGATGAGGTCGTAGATCTCGCGCTTGGCGCCGACATCGATGCCGCGCGTCGGCTCGTCGAGCAGAAGCACGCGCGGCCGTGTCGCCAGCCATTTGCCGATCACCACCTTCTGCTGGTTGCCGCCCGACAGCGTGCCGGCGGCCTGCTCGATGCTTTCGCAGCGTATGCCAAGCGCGCTCACGGCCTCGCGCGCCAGGCTTTGCTCGCCCGAACGCGAGCGCAGGCCGAAGCGCGCCAGCGCGCCGACCAGTGGCAAGGCGACATTGTCGGTGATCGAGGCCGTGAGATGCAGGCCTTGCGTCTTGCGGTCCTCGGTCACCAGGGCGATGCCTAGCCGGCGCGCCTCGCGCGGCGAGCCGATCTCGACCGGCGCGCCGTCGAGCTTGATCTCGCCGCCGGTGCGGCCGTCGCTGGAGCCGAAGATCGCTTCCAGGATTTCGCTGCGGCCGGAACCCAGCAGCCCGCCTATGCCGAGGATTTCGCCCGCCGAAAGATCGAAGCTCACGCCCTCGATCACGCTGCGCCAGCCATGCCGGTCCGGCTTCGACAGCGACAGGTCCCTGACCGCGAGCACAGCCTTGCCGCCCGGACCGCGCTGATGATCGGAGGACGCCATAAGATCGCGGCCGACCATGGCCGAGATGATGGCGTCTTCGTTCAGCGCCGCCATATCGTTGGTCAGCACGTGACGCCCGTCGCGCAGCACGGTCACCCGGCTTGCCAGATGCATGACCTCGTCGATGCGGTGCGAGATGTAGACGATGGCGACGCCGCTTGCCGCGAGCTGGCGGATGATGCGGAACAGTCGCTCGCACTCGGCCGGCGACAGCGCCGATGTCGGTTCGTCCATGATCAGGATGCGCGCCGATTTCGACAGCGCCTTGGCGATCTCCACCAGCTGCTGCTCGCCGACCCTGAGCCGGCCGACCCGCGCTTCCGGATCGAGCTCGATGCCGAGACGCTCCAACAGCGCTTTTGCCGCGCGGCTGCTCGCCTTGCGGTCCACCACCAGCCCGGCGATCAGCTTCTCGCGGCCGAGGAAGATGTTGTCGGCGACGCTGAGCTCGGGGACGAGGTTGAGCTCCTGATGGATGATGGCGATGCCGGCGTCCTCGGCGTCGCGAACACCGGCGAAACGGACCGCCTCGCCGTCGATGGCGACAGTGCCTTCGTAGTCGGTATAGACGCCCGAGAGGATCTTCATCAGGGTCGACTTGCCGGCGCCGTTCTCGCCCATCAGCGCATGCACCTCGCCCCGCCTGAGGTCCAGGCTGACATCGGACAGCGCGGTGATGCCGCCGAACCGCTTGGAAATGCCGGTCGCGCTCAGGACGACGGTCGGACCGTTGGCCGTCACGTCTTCCGTCGTGATGGAGCCAGCGCGCTGCATGACAAAGGACGGCCTCCCTCCGTCGTCTTCGGCGACTTGAACGCTAATCGAAACGTTTCGAACGTGTCAAGCGCCTATCTGTTCTCTGAGGATTGATGCATTTCAATTCTTGCGAAAAATGGCGGCTTTACGTAGGTTTAGCCAGATAAGGGCGGCTAAACGTTTCGAAAATGATGGCGTCAGGGCGGAAAAAACAGCGGAAATCCACGGCGCCGACCATGCTGCATGTGGCGGAGGCGGCGCGTGTGTCGGTGGCAACCGTGTCGGCATTGCTGAACGGCACGGCCACCGTCAGTCCCGAGCTTACGCAACGCATCGAGCAGGCGATCCGCGACATCGGCTACAAGCGCAACGCCATCGCCCGCAGCCTGAAGATGGGCACAACGCGCACCATCGGCCTCACCGTGCCGCACATCACCAACCCGTTCTTCACCGATGTCGTCTCGGTCATCCAGCAGGCCTTCGACCGCGCCGGCTATGCGGTCATGCTGTGCTGCACCGACGAGGATCTGAACACGCAGGACGAGCAGATCCGCCTGCTGCTCGACCGCATGGTCGACGGGCTGATCGTCGCGCGCGTCGGCGATGGCGGCCTTCTGAAGGGCATCGTCGAGGACACCAACGTGCCGGTGGTGCTGCTCGACCGTCTCTGCGAAGGCGTCGACACCGATGCGGTGGTGCTGGACAACCAGCGCGCCGTGTTCGACGCCGTCACCTATCTGATCCATCTCGGACACCGGCGCATCGGCTACATCACCGGCACCTCCGACATATCCCCCATGCATGACCGCATGATCGGCTACCGCGAGGCGCTGCAGGCGGCCGGCCTGCCGGTGGCGGAGGAACTCATACGCTCCGGCAATTTCCACGAGATCGACGGCTACAACGCCACCATGCAGCTCTTGTCACTGCACGACCGGCCAAGCGCGATCTTCTCGGCCAACAACCCGATGGTGATCGGCACGATGAAGGCGATCCGCGACATCGGCCTATCTTGCCCCGAGGACATTTCGGTCGCCTGCTTCGACGACTTTCCCTGGTCGGACGTGTTCGTGCCGCAGCTGACCACCGTGGCGCAGCCGGTGCAGGCGATCGGCGAGCAGGCGGCGAACCTCCTGCTCGACCGACTGGCCGGCAACCGCGACGCGCCGCCGCGCAAGCTGGTGCTGAAAGGCCGGCTGATGATCCGCAATTCCTGCCGGCCGCTGGGCGCGATCGCGCAGAGCGTCAGTGCGTAGGTTCGAAGGCCTCCGCGCACAGCGCCTGCAATCTCGGGAAGATGCGGCTGCCGCCGGTGATCACCTGCGTGCCCTGGTCGAGCACCGTCTTCGGATCCGCTCTGAGCACCGTGCCGCCGGCCTCTTCGACCAGCAGCATGCCGGCGAGGCAGTCCCAGGCGTTCATGTGCTCCTCGACATAGCCGAGCAGCCGGCCGGACGCCGCATAGGCGAGCATCAGCGCTCCGGAAGCATTGCGGTAGAAGACGCCGCCCTGGGCCATGATCAGGCTGATGAGAGTGACGACATTCTTGGTCGAGGCGCGGTTGGACAGCCCGGTGCCGACGGCGCCCTCGGAAAGCGACGCGGCATTGCTGGTCTTGATCGGCTTGCCGTTGAGGAAGGCGCCGCCGCCCAGCCGGCCGTAGAACGTCTCGTCGGTCGAAGGCTCATGGATGACGCCGACCACTGTCTCGCCGTCCCTGGCGCAGGCGATCACCACGCACCAGGCGGGAATGCCGCGCACGAAATTGGCGGTGCCGTCGATCGGGTCGATCACCCAGACATGGCCGGTTGTTCCGGTCACCGCAGCATGCTCCTCGCCGATGATGCCGTCTTGCGGATAGGCCTCGGCGATCGCCGCGCGAATGAACAGCTCGACCTCGCGGTCGGCTTCCGAAACCAGATCCTGATGCCCCTTGCTCTCGACGGCCAGATTGTCGAGGTCGCGGAAATATTTCAGCCCCAGCTCGCCGGCGCGCCGCCCCAGGTCGATGGCAAAATGCATGCGGTCGTCGAGATCTTTGGTCACGGGGAACTCTTGGCTGAGAGGGACATCTGCGCGCCCTTAACAGACCAATATGTCAGGTAAAAGTGACGGCGCGATCACGCCGCCTTCGACATCGATTTGTGCACGTCGGCGAGGATCTCGTAGGAGCGCACGCGCGCCGCGTGATCGAAGATCTGCGCCGTCACCATCAATTCGTCGGCGCCGGTGCGGCGGACGAAGGCGTCGATGCCCTGGCGCACCGTCTCCGGCGAACCGACAACGGCGCAGGACAGCGCCTGGGCAAGCATGGTTTTCGCCATCGGGTCGAGATCGCGGTCGTAATTCTCGACCGGCGGCGGCAATTGCCCGGCCCGGCCGCTGCGCAGATTGACGAAAGCCTGCTGCAGCGAGCTGAACAACAGCTTCGCCTCCGCGTCCGTCGGCGCGGCAGAGACATTGAGGCCGAGCATGACATAGGGCTTGTCGAGCTGCGCGGAGGGCTGGAAGCGCGTGCGATAAACCTCCAGCGCGTGGTCGAGCTCGGCCGGCGCGAAATGCGAGGCGAAGGCGTAGGGCAGGCCGAGAAGCGCTGCGAGCTGCGCGCCATAGAGGCTGGAGCCGAGGATCCAGACCGGCACGGTCTGGCCCTCGCCCGGCACGGCGCGGATGCGCTGGCCTTCCTCGGCCGGCTGGAAATAGCCCATCAACTCGACCACGTCCTGCGGGAAGTTGTCGGCGGACTCCAGGTTGCGGCGCAGCGCCCGCGCGGTCAGCATGTCGGTGCCCGGCGCGCGGCCGAGGCCGAGGTCGATGCGCCCGGGAAAAAGCGCGGCCAGCGTGCCGAACTGCTCGGCGATCACCAGCGGCGCATGGTTGGGCAGCATGATGCCGCCGGCGCCGACGCGGATCGACTTGGTGCCGCCGGCGACATGCGCGATCACGACGGAGGTCGCGGCGCTTGCAATGCCCGGCATGTTGTGGTGCTCGGCCAGCCAGTAGCGCTTGTAGTCCAGGCGCTCGGCATGGCGGGCAAGGTCGAGCGAATTGGCGAGCGACTGCGAGACGGTGCTGCCTTGGGTGATCGGCGACAGGTCGAGAACCGAAAGGGCGGTCATTGGTCAGGTCTCCACGATGCGTTTTTCCCTGAGCCTCGCCTCGAAGGCGGCGCGGTCGGGAATGACGATGGCGAGCTGGTTCTCCAGCACGTCGGCGAGCTCGGCGGCCGTCGCGATCTCGCGCTGCTCGCTGCGGCCGCCGGCATGATGCGTCGACAGCCGGTTGTTGCGCAGCGCGTAGCGCCGGTCGGGCAAAGCGAGCGCGGCGACCAGCGTCGACAGGAAATGCGAGCTCGGATGCGTCGACAGGAAATGGCTGGCGACCCGGTAGTCGACCTCATAGGCCTGGCTCAGGTCGAAGCGGTAGAGCGTGCGCCAATCACCGCCGATATCGGCCTGCAGGCGGAATTGTCCGCCGGTCTCGACGAGGCGGAAGGTTTCGTGCGGCGTCTGCTGCGCGAGCCCGGCTTCCAAAAGCAGCGGCGCCGTCAGCGTCAGGCCGCCGAAGCCGACATCGGCGATGTAAGTGCGGCCGCCAAGCTCGATGCGCAGCAGCATGTGGCTGCGCGCGGTGACCGCGTCCTCCGGCTGGCCCCACAGCACGCGGGCGGCAAGCCCGCTGACGGTGAAGCCCAGCGCGCCAAGCGCGTGCATGAAGATCAGATTGTGCTCGAAGCAATAGCCGCCGCGGCCCTGGCGAAAAATCTTGTCCTGCAGTGAAGCGACGTCGAGGCCGACGGAAACGCCCATCAAGGCATCGATGTTCTCGAACGGGATCGCCCGCGGGTGCGCGGCGTGCAGCGCCCGCAGCGTGGCGAGCGAAGCGTCGGCCGGTCCGCCGTGACCGATGCGGGCGAAATAGCCATCGAGATCGAAGTCGCTCATTCAGGGACGGTCCGGCTTGACCGGTCCGATATAGGCACTGGTCACCGGTGTCGCAAACAATGGCCGGGATTTGGGATTGGGCCAGCCCTCAGCCTGCTTGATTGTGGTTGTTCTCGGCCGGCTCGTCATCGACGACAGTTGCTTGCTGCGCCGCCAGGAAATTGCCGAATGGGCTCAGGCTTTCGAAATGGTCGCAAAACACCTTGATGACGACCAGCAGCGGCACCGCCATCAGCGCGCCGACGAAGCCCCACAGCCAGGACCAGAAGGCGATGGCGATGAAGATCGCCACGGCGTTGATCTCAAGACGCCGCCCGACCACCATCGGTGTCACGAACTGGCCTTCGATAATGTCGCACAGCACCACGAAGGCCGGCGCCAAGAGCGCATAGGCGATCGTGTCGAAGCTGATCAGCGCAATGACGGCGACAATCAGGACGGTCATCAGCGCGCCCACATAGGGCAGGAAATTGAGCAAGGCCGCCATCGCCCCCAGACCAATGGGTTGGGCATGCCGAGCCCCCAGAGGCCCAACCCGATCACCGTGCCGAGACTGACATTGATGATGGAGACCGTGAGGAGATAGTGCGAAATCTCGCGCTCGACGTCATAGACGACGCGCAGCGCCCGCTTCTTCTGCGTCATGCTGGCGAAGGATTGGACGATCTTCTCGTAGAACAATGTGCCGGAGGCGAGCAGGAACAGCGACAGCACGAAGACGATGGTGATCGCGGTGCCTGCTTCCAGGATGTTGCTGGCCGCGGTTGAGAGGATGCCGGAAGGCGCCACCGCGACCCGCTGCAGGCCGGGCTCCTGGGAGGTCTCGGTCAGCGCTTCCAGTTGATGCGCGAGGTCCATCATTCGTTCGAGCGGCCGCCTGAACGGCGCCAGCCGCTCGGTCAGCTGCTGGCCGATCGAATAGGAGTTGTTGATGAGGTCGATGATCGGGCCGCTGAGCAGATAGCCGGCGGCGGTGAAAATGAAGATCGACAGCAGCACCAGCAGCGTCGCCGACACCACTTCGGGGATCCCGTGCTTTCTCAGAAAGCGCACGATCGGCGTCAGCGTCAGCGCCAGCAGGAAGGCAAGCATCACCGGCATGAAGAAGGCGCGGGCGAAGTACAGCGCCGCTGCCGTCATCAGAATGAAGATCCCGATCACCAGCGACCGCATCAGGCGTATGTCCGCCCTGGCATCGGCACGCGGGTCAGGGCTTTCGGCAGCGCTTGCGCCCGAAGCGATCTGTTCGGCTTTCATCGGTTCCCTTGCAAGCCGCCAGCCGATAATGCATGGCGGGCCTGTGCCCGAAACGCGGGAGTTCCGGGCAAGGTTCCAAGAGCCGGCTTTCCGCATCCGGGGGCCGGTTTGGAGCGGATCGCTCGTCAGGCAGCCGGCGCTGGCGCCGTCTTGGCCGTCTCCTTGCGCACGATCGGCGCCACCTTGGTGCCGTAGAGCTCGATCGCCTTCATGATCTTGGCATGCGGCATGGTGCCGATCGCCATCTGCAGCAGGAAGCGGTCGTTGTTGAAGATCCTGTGCTGGGCGACGATCTTTTCAGCCACCTGCTCGGGGTTGCCGACGAAGAGCGCCCCATTGGGACTCCGCGCCTGGTCGAAATGCGCCCGCGAGGTCGGGCCCCAGCCGCGCTCGCGCCCGATGCGGTTCATCACCTCCGCCTGCGGTCCGTAGAAGTCGTCGGCCGCCTGTTCGGTTGTCTCGGCAATGAAGCCGTGCACGTTGATGCTGGTCGCAAGCGAAGCTGGATCGGTGTTGGCGCGGCGCGCCGCCTCGCGATAGATATCGAACAGCGGCGCGAAACGCGCCGGCTCGCCGCCGATGATGGCCAAAGCCAGCGGCAGGCCGAGCACGCCGGCGCGGGCTGCGGATTGCGGCGTGCCGCCGATGGCGATCCAGATCGGCAGCTTGTCCTGGAAGGGACGCGGGTAGACGCCGCGCCCGTTGATCGGCGCGCGCAGCTTGCCCTGCCACGTCACCTTCACCTGGTCGCGGATGGCGAGCAACAGATCGAGCTTCTCAGCGAAAAGCTCGTCATAGTCTTCCAGATTGTAGCCGAACAGCGGGAAGGATTCGATGAAGGAGCCGCGCCCCGCCATGATCTCGGCGCGGCCGTTGGACAGAAGGTCGAGCGTGGCGAATTGCTGGAAGACGCGCACCGGATCGTCGGAGGAAAGCACGGTGACCGCGCTGGTGAGCCGGATCTTCTTGGTGCGCTCGGCCGCCGCGGCAAGCGCCACGGCCGGCGCGGAGGCGGCATAGTCGGGGCGGTGATGCTCGCCGAGTCCGAACACGTCGAGGCCGACCTGGTCGGCCAGCTCGATTTCCTCGATGAGGTTGCGCAGCCGCTCATGCGGACCGATGGCGCCGGGACCCGGCTCCGGGCTGACATCGGCAAAAGTGTAGAGACCGAGTTCCATCTGGTTGCGTCCTGAACCTGTTCATATGGGGTTTTTGCCTGTTGGCGCTCTAGGTAGCCGTATGCCTTGCCGCCCGCCAGAGGCGCGATCGGTGAACAGTGCATCGCGCATCGCCAAGCCGTATCCCTGCGGCAACAAGCCCGGTTTTTTCATGGCTGGCATACCGTTTTGACGCTTGAACTCGGCGCTTTCACGCGTATGTAAGCGTCGCGAATAGACTGCAGGGAAGTACACTTGGCTATCTACAGGGAAAAAGACATTTTCGAGCGGCGCAATGCCGCGAACGAGGCAAAGAAGGCGCTGCTCGCGCGCTTCAAGGCAAAGCCGGCGGCGGATGATCCCGCTGTGCTGGCGCGCCAGGCCGAACGCAAGGCGATCCTCGAGGCCCGCGCCATCCGCGAAGCGGAGAAAGCAAGGCTGAAGCAGGAGAAGCTGGCTCGCGAAGCGGCCGAGAAGGCCGAACGCGAAGCCGCCGCCGAAGCGGCGCGCATCGCAGCCGAAGAGGCCGCTGCCGCCGAGGCCAAAATCCGCGAGGCCGAGGAAGCAGAGCGCATCGCGCTCGAGCTTGCCGACGAGGCCGCGCGCAAGGCCAAGCGTGACGCACGCTACGCCGCCCGCAAGGCGCGCGTCGGCAGGACGCCTCCGGGCTTCTCCGCCCGCTAAGTTCGGGTTGTTTGGAAGATCGGTCAGGGTCGCCAAAAGCGGCCCTGAACGCGTTCGTGCTGTCAGCCCTAAATTTAGGCTACCAGCTTCAGCCCGACGATGCCGCAGACGATCAGGCCGATGCAAGCCAGGCGGACGACGGTCGCGGGCTCGCCGAGCAGCCAGATGCCGAGCAGCGCCGTGCCGACGGTGCCGATGCCGGTCCATACGGCATAGGCCGTGCCGACGGGCAGCGTCTTCAGCGCCAGGCCGAGCAGGCCGAGGCTGACGATCATCGAGGCGATGGTGAGAAGGGTCGGCAGCGGCCTGGAGAAGCCGTCGGTGTATTTGAGGCCGATCGCCCAGCCGATCTCGAACAGGCCGGCGAAGAAAAGAAAGATCCAGGACATCGAAAACGCTCCGTCATTCCAGCATCGCCTGAGATGCTTGGTGGCGGGTCGTCCCGGCCGGTTTTTCGGGGAAGCGAGGTCGTCCTCGCTCCTTGGATATAGGATGGCCTGTTTTGCGATCAACAAAACACCGGCAGCATTGTGATGCCGCCGGTTCAAGCCTGCATCGAGTCGGCCGACCGAATCGGGCCGCTTACTTTTCCTTGATGCGCATCGCCTTGACCGGCGGCGCCTTGGGAGCCGGGGCCGCGGCGGGCTTCTTGGCGTCCTTCTTCGGCTTGCGGGCTTCCTTGCCCGCCTTCATCGCACCTTTAGCCATGATTCGCTCCTCCGATTGTGGGCAATCCGAGTGAAACAAGAGAAGTGACGGACTGCAAGAGGCAGTGCGGCTTTGCTAAGCCGGCCGGCCGGCTGTCAACCGATTTTGAGGTCGCGACGCCAGTTCGAAACCTCGCATGGACTGGCGCATTGTCTGTAGAGCTTTGCCGGGCGGGCCGCTAAGCTCGCGCGCAGGGCAAGCCGGGGATCGGATGGCAGGACATAGCGGATCGAGACGGGTGATCTACGCCGCGCTCGCCGGCAATCTGGCGATCGCGGTCACCAAATTCGTGGCGGCAGCCTTCACCGGTTCGTCCGCCATGCTGTCGGAAGGCGTGCATTCGCTGGTCGACACCGGCAATGGCACGCTGCTCCTCTACGGCATGCATCGCGCCGCGCGGCCGCCCGACCGCGCGCATCCGCTCGGCCATGGGCGCGAGCTCTATTTCTGGAGTTTCATCGTCGCGCTCCTGGTGTTCGCGCTCGGTTCCGGCGTTTCCTTCTATGAGGGCATCATCCACATCATGGCGCCGGAACCGGTCGTCAACGCCAAGGTCAACTATATCGTGCTCGGCCTTTCGTTCCTGTTCGAGGGCAGTTCATGGCTGGTGGCGCTGAAGGAGTTCCGCCGGCAGAAGGGCCGACAGGGCTGGTTCGAGGCCGTGCAGTCGAGCAAGGATCCGAGCGTCTACACCGTGTTGTTCGAGGACAGCGCCGCGCTGCTTGGCCTCGTCGTCGCCTTCGCCGGCATCCTGTCAGCGCAACTCCTGGAAAGGCCGGAGCTCGACGGCCTCGGTTCTCTTGGCATCGCCCTCATCCTTGGCGCCACAGCGATTTTTCTGGCGCGTGAGAGCAAGGGCCTGCTGCTCGGCGAACCTGCGTCGCCCGAGGTCCAGAAGAAGGTTCTGGCGATCGTCCAGCAGGACCCGGCCGTCCAGCAGGCGAACGGCATATTGAGCGTCCATGTCGGTCCGGAGGAAATCGTCGCGGGCTTGAGCATCGAATTCGAGGATCACCTCACCGCGCCCGACATCGAAGCCTGCGTCGAGCGCCTGGAGGCGAGACTGAAGAAAGAGATGCCGCAAATCTCCAGGCTCTTCGTCAAGCCGCAGGCGACTGGCACATGGGAGCGGCGGCGCAAGGCCATGGCCGAGGCTTCGGAGGAGGGTTAGGTTCAACACGACAACGAATTTTTTGAGGAGCAAGCCGATGAAGATCGACGGCGGATGCCATTGCGGCGCGATCACCTATGAGGCGGAGGTCGACCCGGAAAAGACCGGAATCTGCCATTGCACGGATTGCCAGCAACTGACGGGAACAGCCTTTCGCGTGACTGTGGGGGCGCCAGAAGAGCATTACCGGATCACCAAGGGCACGCCCAAAGTCTATATCAAGACCGGATCGAGCGGCGCCAAGCGCGCACAAGGCTTCTGCGGCGACTGCGGCTCGCATCTCTATGCGACGTCAGTCGGCGACGGGCCTAAAATCTACGGCATCAGGGTAGGCACAGCGCGCCAGCGCGAGGAGCTCGTTCCGAGAAGGCAGGTCTGGCACCGCTCGGCGCTGCACTGGCTGCCGGAATTCGAAGGCATGACCACAATCGAGGAGCAGTAGGGATCAGTCGCCGTCCTCAACGACTCGCAGCCTGAGCTGTCCCGTCTTGGAGTCCGCCACCCGCGCGCCCCCTTCGGCCTTCGCCGGGCGCGGCGCCTCGGTCTCGCCCTCGGCGAATTCCAGCGCCTCGATCTTCTGGCCGCGCTTGGTGACCTTCGACGTCGAGACCAGAATGTCGTCGATGTCCTTGGCCGCCTGGCCGAAATGCGTCTGCAGCCGCCGCACCCGCTCGTCGACCCTGGCCACATCCTCCATCAGCCGGATGACCTCGCCTTGGATCAGATGCGCCTGCTCGCGCATGCGGGCGTCCTTCAGGATCGCCTGAATCACTTGGATCGACAGCATGAGCAGCGAGGGCGAGACGATGACGACGCGGGCGCGGTGCGCCTTCTGCACCACCGCTTCGAAATTCTCGTGGATCTCGGCGAACACCGATTCCGACGGCACGAACATGAAGGCGGTGTCCTGCGTCTCGCCCTGGATCAGGTATTTTTCCGCGATATCGCGGATATGCACCTCGATGTCGCGCCGAAAGGCCTGCGCCGCCACCTTCTGCATGTCGGCGCCCTCGGCGGCGCGGATAGCGTTCCACGCTTCCAGCGGGAACTTGGCGTCGATGGCCAGCATCGGCGCGCCGTTGGGCATTCGCACCAGGCAGTCGGGGCGGCTGCCATTGCTGAGGCTGGCCTGGAACTCATAGGCGCCGTGCGGCAGCCCGTCGGCGACGATCGCTTCCATGCGCGATTGGCCGAAGGCGCCGCGCGTCTGCTTGTTGGAGAGGATCGCCTGCAGCTGCACGACCTGGCCGGCCAAGGATTGGATATTGCCCTGCGCGGTATCGATCACCGCCAGCCGCTCCTGCAGCTTGGCCAGGCTTTCATGCGTCGACTTGGTCTGCTCGGCCATGGTCTGGCCGATGCGGCCGGTCATGGCGTCGAGCCGTTGCCCGAGCGATTGCGTGAGCTCCGCCTGCCTGGCGCCGAACACGTCGGCGATCGCGCCCATGCGCCCCTGCATCTCGGCCTGCGCCTGCATGATGTCGGCCATCCGCGCCTCGGTGTCACGGGCATGGTCGGCCGCTTCCGCCGCGGCGACCGAGCGCGCCTTGGCGGCGCGCCACAGGGCGATGACGAGCGCGGCGAACAGCACGACGAACAGGACAGTGGCGATACCAAGCGCCTGGCCGAGCGTGACCGTGGTGGCGCCGAGCCGCGCGACCGGTTGCGAAAGGATGGAGGTCATGTCGTTCATGTGCGCAGCATAACCGATTCGCATCGCCGGCACAGATCAAAACGTGAACAGGGAAAAGCTGCCCCCGTTGACGCTTCTCCAGCGAAGTCTTAGGTGAGACGCCATGTCGATCAAGCCGCTCATCATTCTTCCCGATCCCATCCTGCGCCAGGTTTCCAAGCCGGTCGAGCGCGTCGATGCCGATTTGCGCAAGCTTGCCGGCGACATGCTGGAAACCATGTATGACGCGCCGGGCATCGGCCTTGCGGCGATCCAGATCGGCGAGCCGCGTCGGCTGCTGGTCATCGACCTCGCCAAGGAAGGCGAGGAGCCTCAGCCGCATGTCTTCATCAATCCCGAAGTGCTCGAGAGTTCCGACCAGCGTTCCGTCTATGAGGAAGGCTGCCTGTCGATTCCCGATTATTATGCCGAGGTCGAGCGCCCGGCTTCCGTGCGGGTGAAATATCTCGACCGCGACGGCAAATTGCAGGAGATACAGGCGGAAGGCCTGATGGCCACCTGCCTGCAGCATGAGATCGACCACCTCAACGGCGTGCTGTTCATCGACCACATCTCGAAGCTGAAGCGCGACATGGTGGTGCGCAAGTTCAAGAAGCTCGCCAAGGACAAGGCGCCGGGCAAGATGGTGGGCTGAGGGCCGTTTCGGCCGCGCGAGCGCCTGAGCCTCCCGCAAAACAGGATCGCAGGACCTCATGCCGCTTCGCGTCATCTTCATGGGCACGCCGGATTTTTCCGTGCCGACCCTGCGCGCCATCGCCGAGGCCGGTCACGAGATCGCGGCCGTCTACACGCAGCCGCCGCGTGCCGCCGGTCGACGCGGGTTGGAGCTGACGCCTTCCCCAGTGCAGCGCGAGGCCGAGCGGCTGGGCTTGGACGTGCGCACGCCCACGTCGCTGAAGGGCGAAGCCGCGCAGGTGGCTTTCGCGGCCCTTCGTGCCGATGTCGCCATCGTCGTCGCCTATGGATTGCTGCTGCCGAAAGCCATTCTGGACGCGCCGCGGCTCGGCTGCCTGAACGGCCATGCCTCGCTTTTGCCACGCTGGCGTGGTGCTGCTCCCATCCAGCGCGCCATCATGGCCGGCGATAGGGAAACCGGCATGATGGTCATGAAGATGGAAGAGGGTCTGGACACCGGGCCGGTGGCTTTGGTTGAAAAAGTGGCCATCGCACCCGATATGACGGCCGGCGAATTGCATGACCGCCTGATGGTTCAGGGCGCCTCGCTGATGGTCGAGGCGCTCGCGCAGTTGGGGATAAATTGTCTGACATTTACCCCGCAGGCGGCGGAAGGGGTGACCTACGCCGGAAAGATCGATAAATCGGAGACACGCGTAGACTGGACGCGGCCTTCTGGCGAAGTCCACAATCACATTCGCGGCCTCTCGCCCTTTCCGGGCGCGTGGTGCGAGGTCGAAATTGGCGGCCGCATGGAGCGGCTGAAACTGCTTCGCTCGACGCTCTCGGATGGCGTCGGCGAGTCGGGAGGAATTCTCGATGACCGGCTGACGGTCGCCTGCGGATCGGGCGCGGTCAGGCTGGTCGAAGTTCAACGGGCGGGCGGAAGGCCCGCCGCCGCGCAGGAGTTCTTGCGCGGAGCCAAGATCGAAAAAGGAACGAAACTGACATGAGCATGATGTCGATACGCGCGGCGACGCCGCGGGATCGCGAGGCGATCCGCCTCGTCGAAGAACATGCCTTCGGCCAGCAGGCGGAAGCCGGGTTGGTCGATGCCCTGGTCACCGGCGGTGACGCCGTCGTCGAGCTGGTTGCCGAGGAGGACGGCCAGGTCGTCGGCCACATCCTGTTTTCCAGGCTTTACGTGCAGAATGGCGGCAAGCGTTTCGCCGCCGTCGCGCTGGCGCCGCTGGCGGTCGAGCCCTCCTTCCACGGCACCGGCATTGGCGGTGCGCTGATCCGCGAGGCGCATATCCGCCTCAAGGAAGCCGGCGAGACGCTGGCAGTTGTCCTGGGCGATCCGGTCTATTATGGCCGCTTCGGCTACACCCATGGCCGCGCCGCAAAGTTCGACAGCGAGTATCAGGGCGAGGCGCTGCAGGCGCTGGCCTGGGGTGACGCCCCCGAGACCGGCAGGCTGGTCTACGCTTCCGCTTTCACCGCCTTGGCCGCCTAGGCTAAGGCAAAGCACAAGCTGGCATGCCGCGTTTTCGGCTCGATATCGAATATGACGGCAGCCAGTTCGCGGGCTGGCAGCATCAGGCCGACCAGCCCTCGGTGCAGCAGGCGATCGAGCAGGCGATCGAAAAGTTCTGCGGCGAAGACCTGAGAATACGGGCCGCCGGCCGCACCGATGCCGGCGTGCACGCCACCGCCCAGGTGGCGCATGTCGATCTTGCCAAAGCGTGGTCGGGCGACAAGGTGCGCGATGCGGTGAATGCCCATCTGCAGGCGGCCGGCGCGCGCGTCGCCATCCTCAAGGCGGCGGTCGTCGCCGACGATTTCGACGCGCGCTTTTCCGCCACCGGCCGCCACTATCTCTACCGCATCCTCAACCGCCGCGCGCCGGCGGCGCTGGAAAAGGGCAAGGTCTGGTGGGTGCCGAAGCGGCTCGACGCCGAGGCCATGCACGAGGCGGCGAAAGTGCTGCTCGGCAAGCACGACTTCACCACCTTCCGGTCGACCCAGTGCCAGGCCGAAAGCCCGGTCCGCACGCTTGACCGCCTCGACGTCAGCCGCGATGGCGATTTCATCGAGGTGCGCAGCTCGGCGCGCTCCTTCCTGCACAACCAGGTTCGCTCGATGGTGGGCTCCTTGCGGCGCGTCGGCGACGGTTCCTGGCGCGCGGCCGATCTCAAGGCGGCGCTCGAAGCGCGCGACCGAGCAGCCTGCGGCCAGGTGGCACCGCCGGACGGGCTTTTTCTCGTCGGCGTCGATTATCCGAAAGAGACATGATCCCGAACCATCGGCCCGGAAGACCCTGAGCAGGGCAGTCGGCGGCAGGCACCTGACCGGCCCAACCTGTCAAGCGCGACGCCGGCCGACTGTTCGTGGCCCAAATATCATCCCGTCCTCCCGTGCAGCAGGTCGAGCCGCCGCAACAATTCCGTCGGCACCTGCTCGGCGGTGCGCGACGCGCCAGCGAAGATCGTGCCGCTGTTGCCGTCCAGCGTGATCACCGCGCCGGGGTCGAGCCATTCGTCGTCGAAACCGATCCGGCCGCCGGGCTCGTCGATGCGCATGGCCTCGCAGCCGACGAGACAGACCTTGCCGAGCTGCCGCGCCACCACGGCCGCGTGGGACGTGCGCGCGCCGTGCCGGGTGAGCAGGCCCCGCACGCGGTCGATCAGCGCGACGTCATGCGTCTCGGCGTTGTCCCGTGCCAGGATCGCCGGTTTTCCCGCCGCCTCGGCCGCCGCGACCTGCTCCTCGTTGAGTGCGACCACGCCGCTGGCGACGCCGCTGGAGGCGGTCGCGGCATGGCCGAGCGTCGCTGCCGCCGCGCCGTCCTCGGCCACGATGACGCGCGTGGTCAGCGCGGCCGCGTCGAGGCCGGCGGTGCGGCTGCGCGCGGTGTCGCGGTCGATCAACCCTTCGTCCGCCATGTCGAGAGCGATGCGGGCCGCCGCCTGGGGCGTGCGCTTGCCTTCGCGGGTCTGCAGCAGGAAGAGCTTGCCGTCCTCGACGGTGAACTCGAAATCTTGCATGTCGCCGAAATGTCGCTCGAGCGCCTTGGTCGCCTCGACCAGTTCCTTCCAGACGCGCGGAGCGATCGCGGCCAGCCGGTCGTGGCCCTGCGCGCTGCGCCGGCCGCTGACCACGTCCTCGCCCTGCGCGTTGAACAGGAAATCGACCCAGGGGGCAGGATCGCCGTCGCTGGGATTGCGGGTGAAGCCGACGCCGGCCCCGGACAGCCCGCCCGCGTTGCCGAACACCATCCGCTGGACCGTCACCGCGGTGCCCATGCCATGGCTCAATCCGCGCATCTCGCGATAGGCGACGGCCTTGGCGCTCGACCAGGAGCGGAACACCGCCGCGATCGCCGCCTGCAACTGCGCCACGGCGTCCTGTGGAAAGGCCTCCTGCGTCAGCCGCAGGTAGGTTTCCAGATGCCGCTGCGCGAGATCGCGCAGCGCGGCGAAGTCCAGCGCGCGCTCATCCTCGCCCATGCGCACCTGATCGAGATCGGCCTCGAACGCGGCCGCTTCGATGCCAGCCACCACCTCGCCATAGCCGGCTATCAACCGGCGATAGGCATCCCAGGCCAGCCGCGGATTGCCGGTCGATCGGATCAGCCCCGGCAGCGTCGCGTCGGTGAGGCCGATATTGAGCAGTGTCTCCATCATCCCCGGCATCGACACTGGTGCCCCGGAGCGGACGGACAGGAGAAGCGGCCGGCGCGGATCGCCGAAGCGCAGCCCGGTCGCGGCTTCGAGATGCGTCAACGCATCGCGCCAGAGCGCGGGCGTGACCGCTTCCGGATGGGCGCAGAGGTTGGTGCCCAGCACGAAAGCCGGCGGCACGTTCAGCCCAAGCGCCGCCATCCGCGCGAGATTATAGGCCTTGAAGCCCATCGTCTCGGGCGATGCCGCCTTGGCGAGCGGCGCGCCGGGCACGATGAGGCCAGCCGCTCCTTGTGCCGGAATGCCCATCGATGCGTCGTTCACGCCCGTCTCCCCTGATGGTCCGCGCCGACCCGCGTGAAGACCAGACCGCGCATTGCGTAGCCGGTGCGCAGCAGCGCGTCGGTGGATGCCTCCAGCGCGGCCGCGAAATCGGTGCCGAGGCTGAGCGCGGCGGCGTCCGATACGTGGCGCACGAACAGCCGCCTGACATCGCGGGTCAGCGCGTCGCAAAGCTTCTCGGCATTGACCACCCGCCAGCAGGCGGCCAGGAATTCATCCTGATCCTCCGCAAGGCTCGCTTCGTTGAGCGTGCGCGCCACGGCAAGCGCCTTGACGTGATCCTGTGCCGCGTCGAGCACCTTGTCGGCCAGCCGGCGCAGCGCGGCGCGCAATTCGTCGTTCCAGCCGTGATGGTCGTGCTCGGCGATCAGCGACAGCACGAAAACGGCCTCCTCGAGCTCGTCGGCCGCATCGTCGGCGCATTCGATCAGCCGCAGGAAGGGCAGCCAGCGCGCGTTGCCCGCGGCCTGGTCGCGCAGCCGCATCACCAGATGATCGGCCTTGCGTTCCCAGACCTTGGCGCGCTCCGAGAGCTTTCGCGCCGCCTTGACGTCCGTTTCGTGGCCATGGGCCAGCGCATCGCGTATGCCCTCTGCCAGGGCCTGGCAGAAGGCGGCGTGCTCGCCGAGCAGGGCGAATTCGTCCCGGTGGCGGCCGACATGGCGCGACAGAAGCAGCCGGATCTGGTCGGCGACCAGGGCGGCGGTCTGGCCCGCCTGCATGGCATTGGAGGAAAGCACCAGCGCTTCGGTCAGGAAATCCCGCGCTTCGGCCTCGCCCAGCACGCCGTCCAGCCGGTCGCCGACGCGAAAGTGGTCCGGCGACAGCGCTTCCATCGCGTCGAAGACCAGCTGCTCGGCCCCGGCCATGAGCCAGCCCATGTGGCCTGCCTCGCGATGGGCCGCCTCGGTCAGCACCGCGACGGAGAGTGGCTTGGCCACCAGCCGGTTCAGCCGCTTGCGCGCCCGGTTCCAGTCGATCAGGAAGACGATGCGCGCGCCCAGCCCCTCGAGGACGGCGTCCGCCGCCCCGGCATCGGCGCAATCGAAACGTGCCGTGCCGACGACATAGTCGGCGCCTGCGTTCAGCCCGGCGCTGCGCCGTGCGCCGACGCCTGACCATTGCGCACCGATTTCCGACAAGAGTTCCTGGAAGAAAGCGAAGCGCCGCTCGTGCAGGTCCGAATAGGTGAGCGTGATCGAAAGGCCCTCCATCTGGATCACCAGCACATGCGCGTCGTTGGTGCCGATGTCGTTCTGGATGAGCAGCCGCGCTCCGTCGCGGGTCGCCGCGGTATCGAGGCCGGGATGGTCGAGTTTGAGCTTGCGCGTGCGGTTCAGCCCACGCATGAACGCGGCGACCCGGGGGCGGTCGCCGGCATCGAGCTGCCAGACATGGGCGCCGTCGACAGTGTCGTCGGACATATCGGCCGCCATCCGGTTCAGGCTCTTGTGCAGATCCATCACCAGAATGTGGAATGTATCGTCCTCGCCGCGCCTCCCGCCGGTCAGCGCGACCATCTGGGCGTCGTCGAGCACGCCCGCGTTCAACCGGTCCAGCCAATCGCACCAGTGGTCGACTCGCGCCAGCAGCGCCAGGTGGGCGGCATCCGCGCTGCCCTCCAGCGGGCGGGCCATCAGGCGGATGTCGTCGGCAAGCAGCTTGCCCAGTCGGGGCAGGTCGGGAAGATGCAGCTTCCCGCCCTCCGACCAGGCCGCTTCCTGCATCATCAGCATCCAGGGCGCGTTGGCATGCGCGGCGGCATAGTCGCGGCGCAGGTCGGCCAGCGGGGCTGAGCCGTCGGCGGCATGGGCAGCGGCGGCCTGGAGCGCGGTCAGCGCGAATTTCAGCCGGTCATTGGCCGCGAGCGCGCCCTTTATCCGGGCCGGCAGGAGCAGTTTCGATTGACCGAGCGCGGCGACGACATCCACCTTTTCCATCTGTCAGCCATCCATCCTGTCGTGAAGCCTTGCGGTCCCGCTCATTGCCGGTTCATCCTTGTTCGAAAGTTCTCCGAAATCATAAGCCGCCTTATGAAAAAGACTTCGAAGAATTGTGACAATCTTGTCATGATGAATTTACTCTGCGATCAAGGCTCGACCATTGATCTGGCGCAAATCACTTGAAGAAGATTGTCAGGCGCCCGATTGCGCCGCGAAAAAGGCTGCGATGATGAATATCGCCCGGGAGCAATGCCCTTCGGATCATCCGATTGGATTTGTGAAGGGGGCTGCCGATACGAACCGAGGCAGGCGGCGGCGCCAGGACAGGATCGCGGGAGCGCGATAGGCCGCTGCTACGGCTAATGCGCGCCGAACTTCATTGCTTTAGGTTCCGGCGTCGCCGGGTATGTCGATGCCGAGCAGCGCCTGCAGGCCGAACAGGACGAGCAGCGAGGCGATGAACATGCCGACAAAGACGGCGGTGCCCACGGCGGCGCCCTTGCCGATCGACGCATTGGTCATGCGCCAGGTCAGCAGCGCCGACAGCGCGAACAGGAACAGGGAGACAAGGCTGCTGATCTCGCTGGTTGAGGGCAGGAACAGCCTGAGCAACGCCGAGGGCAGCATCAGCCAGGCGATGATCGCCGACGCCCAGTTGGAGGCAACGACATAGTGGACGAAGCGGCCGCCTATGCCGGCGCGTGGCGCGACCACCGCCAGCGCCACCAGCGGCAGCACCCAGGAGCCGATATCCACCGTCGCCAGCCTGATCAGCATGCCGAGGCGCCCGGCGAAGGCCTCGGGATCGCCGATCTCATTGGCGATTCCGACCCAGCCGACGATCAGCGCCGGCGCCGCCACGACGATGGCGTAGAAGGAGTTCCAGAAACCGTCCGCCGAAAGGTCGAGCAGGCGCAGCCCGTCGGCCTTGCCGAACATCAGCCGCCAGGCGCCGGCCAGCGAAGCATAGGTTTCGTCCGCCGATAGCATGGTCACGAAAGGCCTTTTGCGAACCAGTCTTCGATGAAGCGTTCGTAGATCTGCGTCAGCGTCTCGAGATCGGCAAGCGCGACGCGCTCGTCCACCATATGCATGGTCTTGCCGACCAGCCCGAACTCGACCACCGGGCAATAATCCTTGATGAAGCGCGCGTCCGACGTGCCGCCGGAAGTGGAGAGCGCCGGCGTCCTGCCGACGACCGTCTTGACCGAGCTGCTCAGAGTATCGATCAGCCTGTCGTCGCGGGTGAGGAAGACATGGCTCGGCCGGTCGCGCCAGACAAGCTCGTAGTCGACCGGTGTCTTCTTGCCCGGCCGGTATTTCTTGCGCCCCGCCGCCTGGTCGAGCCGGTTGTGGATCTCGGCCTGGATCGTCTCCGCGTCCCATGTGTCGTTGAAGCGGATGTTGAACGTCGCCGTCGCCTTGGCCGGGATGACGTTGGTCGCCGGATTGCCGACGTCGATCGACGTCACTTCGAGATTGGTCGGCTGGAAATCCTTGGTTCCCTTGTCGAACACCGGATGGAGCAGCGCGTCGACCAGGCTCATCAGGCCGCGCACCGGGTTGTCGGCAAGCTGCGGATAGGCGGCATGGCCCTGGCGTCCGTTGACGGTCACGGTGCCAGACAGCGAGCCGCGCCGCCCGATCTTGATCATGTCGCCAAGCGCGTCCGGATTGGTCGGCTCGCCGACGATCGAAGCATCCCACTTCTCGCCCTTGGCGGCCGCCCAGTCGAGCAGCTTGGTGGTGCCGTTGATCGCCGGCCCTTCTTCGTCGCCGGTGATCAGCAGCGAGACCGAGCCTTTCGGGCCGCCGTTTTTCTCCACGTGGCGAGCCACTGCGGCGATGAAGCAGGCGATGCCGCCCTTCATATCGACGGCGCCTCGGCCATACATCTCGCCATTGGCGATCTCGGCGGCGAAGGGCGGATGCGTCCAGGCTGATTCGTCGCCCACCGGCACGACATCCGTATGGCCGGCAAACATCAGATGCGGGCCGTTGCCCGAGCGCCGCGCATAGAGGTTTTCGATGTCCGGCGTGCCGTCTTCCGAGAAGACTGGACGCTCGACCGAAAAGCCAAGCGGGTTCAGCATGTCCTCCAATGCGGCAAGCGCCCCACCTTCTGCGGGTGTCACGGACGGACAGCGGATCAGGGCGGCAAGATTCGCGGCGGGATCGGTCGGCAATGTCATGGGCAAAGCGATAGTCGAAAGCGTTTGTCGTGTCACGGTGGCAGATCATCGCCGGTCATGCCGCCGACGATATAGTTTTCATCACGTATAAATGCATGTTGCGAGCCAGATGAGGACAAATGCATGGCCAGCGAAACAAGCATCATCGCGATAGCCGGCGCCGGCAGCATCGGCTGCTATGTCGGCGGCTGCCTCGCACTCGCCGGGCGCAAGGTCGTTTTCCTCGGCCGCGGCTGCGTCGTCGGGACCATGCGAGAAAGCGGGTTGCGCGTCAGCGATCTTAACGGCCGCGACCGCCACGTCGAGGCGCAGGCGATTTCGGCGACCGACGATCCGGCAACCGCGCTGTACGACGCGGACGTCGTCCTGGTGACGGTGAAGAGCGGCGCGACCGCGGAGATGGCCGGGCTGATCGGCACTCACGGGCGCCCGGATGCCGTGGTGGTCAGCCTGCAGAACGGCGTCGACAACGCCGACCGGCTGCGCGCCGCGCTCCCCGGGCGGCGGGTGCTGACCGGCATGGTGATGTTCAACGTCGTCCAGTCGCCGGACGGCGAGCTGCCGTTCCGCATCCATCGCGCCAGCGAGGGCGAGGTGATGATCGACCAGGGCGTCGGTGGCCTTGCCGAGCTGCTCGATGTCGACGGGCTTGCCGTCGAGGCGCGCGCCGACATGAAGGCGGTGCAGTGGAGCAAATTGCTGATGAACCTCAACAATGCCCTGGTGGCGCTCTCCGACCTTCCGCTGGCAAGCCAACTGGCCGACCGGAGCTGGCGCGTTATCCTGGCCGCCCAGGTCGACGAGGCGCTCGCCGCGATGAGGGCGGCCGGCATAGCGCCGGCGCGCATCACCGGCCTGCCGCCGGCGCTGCTGCCGATAGTGCTGCGGCTGCCCGACTGGCTGTTCGGCCTCCTGGCGCGCCGCATGCTGGCGATCGACCCTCAGGCGCGTTCGTCGATGTGGGATGATCTCAAACGCGGCCGTCCGACGGAGATCGGCGAATTGCAGGGCGCGGTCATTCGCCTGGCCAGGCAGGTCGGCATCCCGACGCCGATGAACGAACGGGTCACGGCTCTGGTGCGTGAGGCCGAGGCGGAAAAGCGCGGTCCCCCAGGCCTCGGGCCGGATGCGGTCAGCGCAATTCCAGGAAAAGTGTGAGCGGTTTTTCCGTCCGGAATGCGCAAAAACAAAAGGATGGAGCGGTTCGCCGTGTCCTTGAAACTGTGAACCGCTCTATCGGCGGCCTTCGATCAGCGTGATCTTCTGCCAGATCTTGCGCGACAGGTTGGAGCTCAGGTTCTCGATGTCGTTGACTCCGTCGATGACGACATCGTCATTGACCGACTGCGCGAACAGCGCCGCCACCTTGCCGGTGATCGACAGCATCTCCGAGCAATAGTCGAGATAGCGCGCGAGGTCCGCGGCGTTGGTGATGCGGGCGGGCGAGTGCGTGGTCGGCTTGAACTCGGCCGACAGCGCCGCCGGGTCCTTGGTCAGCTGATGCATGTCGATGACATGGATCAGCGAGCGCAGCCCGTGCAACTGGCGGAAGACCTTCTTGCGCTTGATGCGCTCCTCGGTGCGGACCAGCGCCAGCAGCCCGAGCACGGCCAGGATGACGGTGTTGATCGTCGCTTCGATGCCTTGCATCGACTGCACGGCGTCGTCGGCGCCCGAGATGCGGTCGAGCGGCAGGATCGTGCCGACGAACAGGAACACCGCCACGCCGGCGATGAAGGCCGCGATGATGACGCCGCGCAGCCACCAGATCGGCGTCTCCAGTTCCCTGGCCGCCTTGGCGAGGTCCCGCGACAGCGACACCAGCTCGGCGGCAACGCCGCGCAGACCGGCATCCGGAAAACGCTCGCCGATCCGCCCCTCCAGCCTTTCGGCCGTCTCGATGATCAGTTGCGGATCGAGCGCGCGGTAGCGCATGACGGCCTCAAGAATCGGCCGGCGCGTTGGTGCGCCTGCCGTAGCGGTTCGGTCCGGGATCGCTGCGGAAACAGGAGAGGATGATGAGCAGGATGGGACCGATGATGAGCGAGATCAGCGCAAAATAGGTCGGCTTGCCGAAATCATGGAAGCGCTTTGCCGTCACCGCGAAGGTGGCCCAGGCCGAGACCAAGAGCACGCCCCAGCAGATCATGGCCCAGTTCTGGCTGGCGCTGGTGTTCAACTCCACCCGCGCGAACTGGTAGAACGGGAAAAACTGGACGAGCACCAGCAGGATGCCGGCAAGCGCATAGGCGACCGGGCTCAGCCGCCCCGACAGGCTGAAGAACAGCCAGAGGAATTGCGATCTTTCAGACAATCGCGTCCGCTCCGTCAAAAGCATGTCTCCCGAAAGTGGGAACCGGTATCGGGATAAAGACATGCGCAAAATCAAAAACCTAAAGCGCAGCGAGCGAATCTGAAAGATCGCGACGTGCTTTAGGCAGGATCAATCGCGCAGCAATTCATTGATCGAGGTCTTCGAACGCGTCTTGGCGTCGACGCGCTTGACGATGACGGCGCAGTAGAGGCTCGGACCCGGCTCGCCATCGGGCAGCGGCTTGCCTGGCAGCGATCCGGCGACGACCACCGAGTTCGCCGGCACCTCACCGTAGAAGACCTCGCCGGTGGCGCGGTCGACGATCTTGGTCGACTGGCCGATGAACACGCCCATGCCGAGCACCGACCCTTCGCGCACGATGCAGCCTTCCACCACTTCGGAGCGCGCGCCGATGAAGCAATTGTCCTCGATGATGGTCGGGCCGGCCTGCATCGGCTCCAGCACGCCGCCGATGCCGACGCCGCCGGAAAGATGCACGTTCTTGCCGATCTGGGCGCAGGAGCCGACCGAGGCCCAGGTGTCGACCATGGTGCCCGAATCGACATAGGCGCCGACATTGACGAAGGACGGCATCAGCACGGCGCCCGGCGCGACATAGGCCGAGCGGCGCACGATGGAGGACGGCACGGCGCGGAAGCCGGCCTTCTCGAAATCAACGGCGCTCCAGCCGTCGAACTTCGACGGCACCTTGTCCCACCACACCGCCTGGCCGGGGCCGCCCTTGATGATTTCCATCGGGTTCAGCCGGAAGGAGAGCAGCACCGCCTTCTTCAGCCACTGGTTGACATGCCACGTGCCGTCGTCCTGCCGCTCGGCGACGCGGGCGACACCGCGGTCGAGCAGGTCGAGCGCCGCCTGGATGGCGTCGCGCGTCTCGCCGCGCGTGGCGCTCGAAATCGTGTCGCGCTCCTCGAAAGCCTTCTCGATGGTCGTTTCGAGGCTCGCCAGATCGGGCTTCGACATGATTTCGCTCCATTACCAAGCTGTTAAGGGGCTCAGCCTTAACCTGTTTAAAAATCGCGCGGACCCTATGTTAAGGCTGAATGAGGGTCAATCGCGCCAGCGTCACGGGACGGCGCAAGTAAGGGAATTGGACGGGTGGATTCGATGACTCCCATGGAAAAGGCGGGGTGGACGCCGCTGCCGCATTCGGACGAGGACCTGGAGCGCGCGAAAAGCGTGCCGGACACCCCGCAGACTCGTGCCGAAACCTACCGGCTGGCCTGGAACGATCCCGACTTCATGACGCGGCGCGAATTGCGCGCCGTGCGGCTGCAGCTCGAGCTTTTGAAGCCGGAAATGATCCTGGCCGAACGCGGCATCCGCTCGACCGTGATCCTGTTCGGCGGCGCCCGCTTGCCAGAGCCGGGCGGCGAAGCCTGGGCGGCGAAGAACGAGACGCAGAAGAAGAACCTCGAGGCGAACAGCAGATATTACGAGGAAGCGCGCAAATTCGCCCGTCTGTGCTCGCAGCAATCGGCCACCTCCTATTATCGTGAATATGTCGTCGTCACCGGCGGCGGGCCTGGCGTCATGGAGGCAGGCAACCGCGGCGCCGACGATGTCGGCGCTCCGTCGATCGGCTTGAACATCGTGCTGCCGCACGAGCAGGCGCCGAACGCCTACGTCACGCCGGAGCTCTGCTTCAACTTCCACTATTTCGCCATCCGCAAGATGCATTTCGTCATGCGCGCCAAGGCGGTCGCCGTGTTCCCGGGCGGCTTCGGCACGATGGATGAGTTCTTCGAGACCCTGACCCTGATCCAGACCGGGCGCATGGAGCGCGTGCCGGTGATCCTGTTCGGCAAGGCCTTCTGGCGAAGGGTGATCGACCTCGATTTCCTCGCCGAGCAGGGCACGATCTCGCCCGGCGATCAGGACATCATCGATTTCGTCGACACCGCCGAGGAAGCCTGGGACATCATCCGACGCTTCTACAAGTTGGGGGAGTAGGAACTGAGGAACTGAGGAACTGAAGAACTGAAGAACTGAAGAATTGAGGAAAAAGAGCGTCCGGCTCGTTCGTCCGTTCTCCAGTTCTTCAATTCTTCAATTCTTCAGTTCCTCAGTTCTTCAGTTCTCCAATTCCTCTACCCGGGATGGCATCCCGGCCCGTCTGCTCACACCGGCAACTCGGCCAGCCAGCCATTCGAGTGCGCGAAGCGCACAATGGCCGCCCGCGAGCGGAGCTCGAGCTTCCCGGACGCCCTGGTGCGATAGGTTTCGATCGTCTTGATGCTGAGGTTGAGGCGGGACGAGATTTCCTTGTTGCTGTAGCCGAGCGCCACCAGCTGGATGACCGACCGCTCCCGTTCGCTGAGATTGCCCGGATCGCCCTGCGGGGCGCTGCGCGGGCTCAGGATACGCGCCGCAAGTGCGGGATCGACATAATTGTCACCGGCCAGCACGCATCGGATGGCCTGCAGCAGGTCCGTCGCGGTCGAGCGCTTGACCACGAAGCCGCGGCCACCGGCCGCAAGCACCTGGCGCAGGCAGCCGGGGTCCTCATGCGCCGTCAATGCTATGCAGCTGACCTCGGGAAAGCGCTCGCCGAGCCTTTCGACCAACACGACCCCGCTGTCGCCGGGAAGCGATATATCGACCACGGCGATATCGGGCAGCGTCTTGCCGATCCCTTCAAGGGCATCCTCGGCATTCCCGGCCAGGCCGACAACCGTCAGATCGTCCTGGCTGTTGATCATCGCCCCGACCCCGACAGCATGATCGGGTGGTCGTCGACCAAAAATATCCGCCTGCAGCGCACCTTTAACCTCCATCAGTCGTGAAGAGCCCTTCCTCCGGAAGAGGCCTCTTGTCCTTGATGGTCTAGGCAACAGCCCCGCATGGCGCGGGACGCCCGTCTGTATCGGCAAGCCCTGAGGCGGCCGTAGCGGGTAAAGCTATCCCCCCGCCTAACCCATGCGGCGCGGATTGTAAGCCGCAGCTAATGTCCGGGATGTGCGGCGCTTCACGTAGACGAGTTTAGGAAAGGAGCGTCGCGGTTTTGCTGTCCGAATCTGTGCAAAACCAGACACTTGGCAAAACGCGACGAACAGGCCCGAAGCCGAAGCGACCGTTTCCCCACCCATCGGACTGTCCTTGGAAGGCGCAGCCCTTCCCCGCTATTCAATGTGCCAACGGCACATCCGCATAAACGGTAGTTCCTTTCATCGCGGCGCTTTCGACCGTCAATTCACCGCCGACCAGCGCCAGCCGCTCCCGCATTCCGGCAAGCCCCAGATGGCCCGGACCGGGGTCGGCGCGGCCGTCAAAACCGCGGCCATCATCCTCGATTGCCAGGCGCATTCGATTGTCCTGAATATGGGCCGTTACGCTTACCCGGCTTGGCTGGGCATGCTTGCCGATATTGGTAAGCGCCTCCTGCGCGACACGATAAAGCGTGAGCGCGGTCTCTGCGGGCAGCGGGTTCGAAAGGGCGTCGAGATCCATCTCGCACGGAATGCCGAGCTGGCTGCAAAGCATTGTCGCCAGATCCTCGACCGAAGCCCGCAGGCCGAGACGATTAAGGTCGGCGGGCCGCAGGTTCCAGGCAGCGTCATGCACCTTGGCGCTGAGTTGATCGACAAGCATCGCGGCGCGCTCGAGGCGGCCGTCCATCTCTTGCGTGCCGGCACGGACGTTGTGCAACTCCAGCGCGACGCTGGCCAGCATCTGGCCGAGGTCGTCATGCAGCTCCCGCGACAGGCGCAGGCGCTGCTCTTCCTGCACGGCGATCAAGCGCCGCGCAAGCCTACGGCGCAGGGCCTTATCGTCCTTGCCTGTGGTCATACCCGCCCACATCAACTTTTCTCTTCCCATTGCCGTCGCGAGGATCGCAAGCCACCCGCGGGTCGGCGAGAAAAGGCATGAATGTCCACGCAGTATACACCCGCCAGATGCCTTTATGCCTGTCAGTTTTTTCCTGATTGCTTCAACTTTTCCTGACATGGGGATCAGCAGAAAAACCGACAGCCTCCGCTGATCAGCCCGAATGTATCGCCGCTATTTCTGCGTGCATCCTTAAAGCGTCCTCCCGGTCATCTTGAACTGCCCGGGAAGCTCAACGCAAACGAAGGAGAACGTCATGAGAAAGATCATCCTGGCCGCGGCCGTACTGTCGGCTCTGACCGGTACGGCATCCGCGCTTTCGATCGGCAGCGGCAACGGCAACGGCAACGGCAATGTCGGCGTCGGCAACGGCAACGGCAACGGCAACGCCAATACCGGCGCCTTCAACGGCAACTTCAACGGCAACGGCAATTTCGGCTTCGGCAACGGCAACGGGAACGGCAACGCCAATATGGGCGCCTTCAACGGCAACTATAACGGCAACCTGAATGCCGGCGTCGCGAACGGCAATGGCAACGGCAACGGCAATTTCGGCCTCGGCAACGGCAACGTGAACGGCAACGGGAACTGGGGCCTCGGAAACGGCAATGCCAACGGCAACGGCAACTGGGGCGCCGGCAACGGCAACGGAAACGGCAACGCCAACCGCTAGCGCCGTCCAACCGCCAGCGTCGCCAAGCTTCAGTTTGGAAAGACGCTGATGGCTCTGGGACCGCCGAGCCACGCGCCCGTCCCCCGCGCAAGGCTATCGCGACATGTCGCCGGCGGTCCCAGTCCTGTTCGACGAACGATCCTTTTCGAAACAGGGGCCAATTTCGAAAACCCAATTTCAAGCTTAGCCATGGAAGGAGCTCGCAGATGAAACGCTACGTCATACCGGCGCTATGCCTGGGGTTGTTGAGTGCAACCGCGGCGAAGGCCGACACCACGACGGGCAGCCAGGCCTTCGGCATGTCGGCTGTCCAGGCGGCGGTCGGCAAATACGGCCAGGCCATCGGCTCGGACGTCAGGGGCATGAATCCGCTCGGCAACTTCGGCGGCAATCTCGGCTACAAGAACAGCGGCACCGGCAATGTCGGCGCCTTCAACAACGGTACCGGCAATGTGGGCGCGTTCAACGGCAACAACAACACCTCTGCGACGAGCGGCAACGGCAACATCGGCGCCTTCAACGGCAACGGCAACACCGGCGAATATGACGGCAACAGCAACATCGGCGCCGGCAATGGCAACTTCAACGGCGGGTCGTTCAACGGCAACGGCAATGCCGGCGCCTTCAACGGCAACTTCAACGGCCGGGGGAATCGCTGATGACCGGCCTGAAATCATCCCGACCCGCCCGGCCCCGCGAGCGCCGGGTGGCGGCGAGGCTGCTTGATGGCAACGGCCTCGCGCTCGGCACCCTGCTTGCCGCGTTGCTGGCCGCCGATGCCTCGACCCTGGTCAGGATTGCCGATCTTCCAATCGGCGCCGCTGTCGCCAACGGCCTTGGCAATACCGGAAATTTCAACGGCAATGGGAATACCGGCAACTTCAACGGCAACGGCAACAGCGGCAATTTCAATGGCAATGGCAATGCCGGGAGCTTCAGCGGCAATTTCAATGGCGGAAGCTTCAACGGCGACGCCAATTGCGGCAACGGCCACGGCAACGGCTACGCGTCCGACGGCAACGGCAACGGTACGGTAGCGGCCGGCAATCCGGACCTCTGCCGGTTCTTGAAGGAGCTGAACGGCCGGCTGGGACTACCGCCCGGCACGATTCCGGATTTCGACTAGAGGGCATCGTCCGCACGGGCGGCGTACGGCTATGCGGAGAGGTCAGGCTACGACGTCGACGATCGCGGTCAGGAAGCCGGCGAGATCGTCGGTGACGAAATCGACGTCGTCATCATTCGCCGGGTCGCGTTCCCAGATTTCCGAGAAGGTCGGTTCGAAATTGCGCGGCACCACCAGCACGGTCGTCATGCCGAGCGATTTCGGCACGGCCAGATTGCGCGCCAGGTCCTCGAACATCACCGCATTGTGCCCGGTCACCGAGTGCAATTCGGCGAAGCGTTCATAGGTCTGGCGCTCCGGCTTGGGATTGAGCCCCGCCGCGACGATGTCGAAGATGGCGTCGAAATGCTCCAATATGCCGAGCTGGCGCGCGGTGCGCTCGGCATGCCTGCGGTCGCCATTGGTGAAGATGAATTTGCGTCCGGGAAGCTGGCGGATCGCCGCGCCCAGCACCGGATCCGGCACCAGCCTCGAATAGTCGATATCGTGCACCTTCTCGAGAAAATCGTCGGGATCGATGCCGTGCCGCTTCATCAGCCCGTTCAGCGTCGTGCCATATTCCAGGTAGAGTTCCTTCTGCAGCTTGCGCGCGTCGTCGCGCGAAAGCGTCAGCAGCTCGCCGACATAGGCGGTCATCTTCACATCGATCTGCGCGAACAGGTTTGAGTGATGCGGATAAAGCGTGTTGTCGAGGTCGAACACCCAGTCCGTGACATGGGCAAAGCGGGCGGGATCGGGTGTCATTGTCATGGCTTCTTATGGCATGCCGGCGCTGAAGTTATCCACAACTTATGCGCGTCACGAAATGTGAAAATGGCGTCTCGCTTCAAATTTTAAAAGTTCCGGAAAGGTCGCCTTCAGCGCTTGCTGGCACAGAGGCTATCCTTGGGAGCAAGTGATGAGCCGCATATTTCTAAAGGCCGCTACCGTAGCATTCGCTTCGGTCGCCGTCTCGCTGTTGTTGACGCTGATTGTGGTTCCGGCGATGGGCTTTCCGATGAGCCGCACCATCTGGCTGGCATCGACGCTATGCCCGCTCGTGCTCGCCTGGGCCGCCAGCGCTGGCAGCTTCTGGCACAGCGACCGGTTGCAGAACGCGCATCGCGAGCTTGCCCGCGCCCACGCGCAACTCGCAGCCGCGCACAGGCGCCTCTCCGAAAAGGCAAGCCGCGACGACATGACCGGCATGCTCAATCGCGAAACCTTCTTTGCCGCGCTCGATGGATCGCGGCGCAAGAGTGATCGCGGCGCGCTGCTCATCATCGACGCCGATCACTTCAAGAGGATCAATGACAGCTACGGTCATCTGACGGGGGACGAAGCGCTGCTTCTGATCGCCGGCGCCATCGAACGCGGCGTGCGCAACGGCGACGTGCTCGGCCGCATCGGCGGCGAGGAGTTCGCGGCTTTCCTGGTCGGCGCCAGCGAGCGTGAGGCCAAGCATGTCGCCGAACGCATCCGTCGCGAGGTCGAGCTGATCCGTTTCCACCCTAGCGACGGGCGCACCGTGCCGCTCACGGTCTCGATTGGCGGCATAAGCTGCGGCGAGGGTGCAACCGTTTCCGATTTGATGCGCGCGGCCGACCGCAGGCTCTACGAGGCGAAGAACCGCGGCCGCAACCTTTCGATACTCGACCGCGAGTTTCCCGAAGCGGCTTGAAGCCCCGTCGCGGGCGTCATGCATGTCGCCCAAAAGTGCGAAGCGGTTTTGAGGCAACGACATGCATCGAAAACTCGAAAGCGCGGCGCCTGAACCGCTCCAGTGCGCCGCGCTTTAGGAAAACCCTAACCATGTCCATATTCAACCGCGCTAAACTTCCGGGTGTAACACCGTCTTCACCCCGGTTTGGCACGGAATTGGCCTCCTCGGCGGCATGTGTGCCGTTCAGGAACGGCATGCGTGGATCGAGGCCCCTATCGAGAGACGTGTCATGAGCAGGTTGATAAGCAAAATGTCGCGCCGCGCGATCGTGCAGGCGCTGATCGCGTTGCCGGCACTGTCGCTGTTCCGCAACCCGCCGGCCCCTGCCAATCCTGACGAAACCGACCGCGACGAAATCGTCGAGATCAATGGATGGATCCTGCGGCGGAGCGACCTCGCATGATCTTCGACAGCTACGAAGCCTACAAGCAGGTCGGCTTCAAACCCAGGGCCTGCATCCTCGGCTCCGGCCCGGCCGGCACCACGATCGCCAGGAAGCTGGGCGCCGTCGGCATCCCGGTCGTCGTCCTGGAGGCGGGCTCGCGCGAGTTCAGCGACGAGTCGCAGGATTTCTACCGCGGCAAGACGGTCGGCGACTTTTACTTCGACCTCGACATCACCAGGCTGCGCTTCATGGGCGGCTCGTCCAACCATTGGGCCGGCTGGTGCCGCGTGCTCGACAGCCAGGACTTCGAGCCCAAGGCCTGGGCGCCGGACACCGGCTGGCCGATCAGCCGCGCCGATATTGAGCCCTATCTGAAGGAAGTCCACGACATCCTCGAGCTTCCCGACTTCCGGCCCGACGTGCCGGTTTCGGACGACATACGCTGGGTGCAATTGATCAAGAGTCCCGCGGTTCGCTTCGGCGAGAAATTTGCCGACGAGCTCGACCGGAGCAAGAACATCGCCGTCGTGCTCAACACCTATGCGACCGAGCTTATCGGCGACGGCAAGCGCGTCACCGGCGCAAAGCTGTGGTCGAACGGCCAGGACGCCGGCACCTTCAGCGCGGACTATTTCGTCACCTGCACCGGCGGGCTGGAAAACTCGCGGCTGCTGTTATGGTCGAACGAGCGGTCGAATGGCGGCGTGGTGCCGAACGCGGCGGCGCTCGGCCGCTATTGGATGGAGCACCCGACCTTCGAGGGTGGCAACGCCATCCTCGCCAACTATTCGGAGTTCGAGGTCGATGCCTCGAACGAAGCCTTCTTCTCGCCGACGCTTGCCGCGATGGAGCGGCTGCAGATCATGAATTTCGGCATCCGCCTGATCGAGAGCCCCTATCCCAATGTCAAGAAGCTGATCGCCGACCTTGCTTGCACCGCGCCGAACATGGCGGAGTGGATGTCTTCGCAACTGGACCAGAGGCTGCGCTGCGCCGCCCAGCTCTATGTCGCCTGGGAGCAGGCGCCGCTCCCCTCGAACCAGATCGAGCTGTCGAAGACCGATGTCGACCACGCCGGCGTGCCGCGCATCGAATTGCGCTGGAAGAAGTCGCCGCTCGAGCGCCGCACGCTGCTCGAGGGGCTGAAACTCTTCGGCACGACGATGGCGCAGAAGAACCTCGGCCGCGTCCGCATCGACGACTGGATCAGCAATGGCGGCGACTATCCGACCAACGAGGAGACCGCCGGCCACCATCATATGGGCGGCACCCGCATGGGAACCGATGTCTTGAAGAGCGTCGTCGACGCCAATTGCAAGGTGCACGGCATGGACAATCTCTATGTCGGCGGCTCATCAGTGTTCTGCACGTCGGGCCAGTGCAACCCGACGACGACCATCACCGCGCTCGCCTGCCGGCTGGGCGAGCATCTCGGCAAGCTGATCGCCGTCTGATCTCCGAAACGCCGGCGGCGCCGGCGCCTGGAGCGGCAACCGGCGCCGCCCGGGCGCTTTTGGCGAAATTGCGACCGCGTTCAAAGGCCGTAGACGGCAATGCGCACCAGCACGGCCGCGGCGGCCGGCGCCACCAGCAGGATGCCGAGGCCGATGGGCGAGCCCCAGCCATACCATTCCATCGCCAGCTTGGCGTATTTGTATTCCTCCTCGTTCGAGAGAGGGGTGCGCTGTTGGATCAAGCTCATTGGTCACTCCATGTCGGCGACTTTGCCCTTGCCTCGCAAAGGGTGTCATCGCATATTGATACAATAGTCTGAATGTTAGACAGATAGATAGTTAAATGATCGAAATAAAATCGTCAAGCACGAAACGCGATGAAATGACCCGGGACGTCGGCCTTGCCGTCATGCGCTGGCAGGACGCCACCCAGGCTTATGACGAGGCGGTGGGCGCACGGCTGGGCCTGATCGCGGCCGAGCGGCATTGCCTTGGCCTGCTCTACGCCGGGCCGCAATCGGCGGGCGCCGTGGCGGCGGCGACCGGACTGACGCCAGCCGCCGTCACTGCATTGATCGACCGGCTCGAGGCGCGCGGCTACGTCACCCGGACCCGCAGCCTGGAGGACAGGCGCAAGGTGGTGATCGAGGCGACCGAACTGACCAGGAAGTTGTCGGAGCGCTACTACGGCACGATCGCGCGGGAGGGCGAGAAGGTGGTGGCGAGCTTCAGCGATGCGGAGCTCGCGACCGTGCTGCGCTTCATCAATGCCGCGCTGGAGCTGCAGAGCGAGCAACTGGCCAGGATCAAGGCCGAGCCGGACAAGGCATAACGAGAGGTTCGGTGCAGGATTTTGAAAGGTTGCCGTTTGTCGACGGGCACGATTTTCACCGTTCCTTTCCGTGAAATCAGTGCAACGAGGGTTGGCCGAAGCCTTCCAACCTCGTCATCCCTGGGCGGAGCAGCCGCGAAGGCGTCGCGGAGACCCTGGGATCCATTCCGTGATTTTTATCGAAGAACGCAGCGGAGCAGGATTCTGCACCGCGGTAGCACTCATGCGACACGGAATGGATCCTCGGGTCTGCGCGCGTCGCTTCGCTCCTTGCTCCGCCCGTGGATGACGACTGGGTGGGCGTTTCGGCCAATCTCCAAGGCATGCCACCTGCCCAACATAAACATTGCCGACCAGTCAAAATCCCTGTGCTGGAAACGTAATCGCAAAAGGGAACGAAGCGGCTCAGCTGCCTCTCGGCAACTGAGCCGCCCTGAATGTCGGTTGGGCGAAAACCGACCTCAGAGCAATTCCAGGAAAAGTGCGTCGCAGTTTTCTGTCCGGAATTGCGTAAAACAATCATACCGTAGCCGGGTCGAGCGCCGGCTGACCCTTGAACCGTGAGACGATGCCGGCAAGGTCGCCATTGGCGAAGGTATCGCGCAGCGCATCGAAGGACGGCAGCACGAAATAGGCGCGCTGGAACTTGTCGATCTCGTAGCCGGTGCGCATCACCGTCTCGAGGTCGAACGGCACATGGTGGGCGTCCTTGCTCTCGACCGCGAATTGCAGCTCGGTGAAGGACGACATCAAGCCGGCGCCGAAGGCCTTCACGGGCTGGCCGGGTTCCTGGATGAGACCGTATTCGGCGCTGTACCAGTAAAGCCTGGTGATCATCTCGTCGCCGCCGAGCGCGATCATGTCCTCCGCCTTTTCGCCATACATCTGCATGAAATCGGCGAACACCGGCTGGGTCAGGATCGGCACATGGCCGAAGAAATCGTGGAACATGTCCGGCTCGACGATATAGTCGAGCTCTTTTTTCGTCCGCAGCCAGTTGGTGACCGGGAAGCGCCGGTTGGCGAGATGGTCGAAGAAGGGGCCGGCCGGAATGAGGCCGGGCACGGCGACGATCTCCCAGCCGGTCAGCTCACTGAGCTTTTCGCTCACCGAGTCGAAATCGGGAATCCTGTCGAGCAGGCCGAGCGCGGCGACGCCGTCCAGATAGGAACGGTGCGCGAGCTTCTGGGTCAGCTTCGTCTGGCGGTCGCACAGCGTGCGCCACACCGCCTGTTCCTCGGCGGAGTAGTCGTAGCCTTGCGCCACCGTGAAATCGCTGCGGCAGACCGAATAGTCGCCGCGAAGGCCCTGCGCGGCGCATTCGGCGGCGTAATCGGCAACGCTGATCGTCATCGTTTCCTCCTCTAGGATCGTGATCCGTGGATCGTGAAGCGGAGTTTAGAGGCGGCAGATGAGGCAAATCAGCCTTGTTTGTGGCTTGCCGGGGGATTTTGAGGTAAAATCACTCAGATCAACGAGAGATCGAGAGAACATGCCTCAATTCGACGAATTTGAGATCAGGATGCTCGACATCCTGCAGCGCGACGGCCGCAAGCCCGTCTCGGAGCTGGCGCAGGAGATCGGGCTGTCGACAACACCTTGCGCGCGCCGCTTCGAGGCCTTGCAGGAAACCGGCATCATCAAGGGCTTTGCCGCCGTGCTCAGCCGCCGCGCCGTCGGCCTGACCGTCGAGGTGTTCATCCAGGTGCGGCTGGTCAGCCACAGCGACGGCTCGCCCGAAAGTTTCATCGCCGCCGTGCAGCGTATGGACGAGGTGTCGTCCTGCTGGACGATGACCGGCGACCACGATTTCCTGCTGCATGTCATGGTGCCTTCGGTGGACGATCTGAACGCCTTCGTCATGCACCGGCTGATGCGGCTGCCCGGCGTGCGCGACGTCCACACGCAACTGGTGCTGCAGAACATCAAGGGCCCCGGCCACGTGCCGCTCAGCCATTTGCGGCGCTGACCGGTCAAATCTGGCGAAAAGCTGCTTGGAAACTGCTGAACCGCGCCAAGGCGGCTTCGGCATCGGCGATTAGCACAAGCGGACCAACATGGAGGTCCGCCTTGAACATCGTGCTGATCAATCCGCCGCACACGGCCATCGGCAGCCGCGTGCCCGACGACCATCTGCCGCCGCTTGGGCTGCTGGCGATCGGCGGCCCGCTGATCGATTCCGGCCATCAGGTGCGCCTCGTCGATGCCGAGTTCGGGCCGATGCCGCTTGGCACGCTTGTCGACGAGGCATTGCGCGGCGATCCGGATTTCATCCTGATCGGCCATTCCGGCTCGACCTCGGCGCATCCGACCGCCTTGAAGATTGCCGAAATGATCAAGGCCCGCGCTCCAGGCGTCATCGTCATCTATGGCGGCGTCTTTCCGACCTATCACTGGCGCGACATCCTCGCCGCGACCGACGTCTTCGACTTCATCGTGCGCGGCGAGGGCGAGGCGACCGCGACGGTGCTGGTCGAGGCGATCGAAATGCGCCAGCCGGTGGGAAGTGTCGCTGGCATCGCCTATCGCGACGATCTCGGCCGCCCGGTCGCGACGCAGGCGGCGATGACGATCGCCGATCTCGACGCTTATCGCGTCGGCTGGGAGCTGATCGATCATCGCCGCTACTCCTATTGGGGCGGCAAGCGCGCGGTGGTCATGCAGTTCTCGCGCGGCTGCCCGCATCTGTGCAATTATTGCGGCCAGCGCGGCTTCTGGACCCGCTGGCGGCATCGCGACCCGGTCAAATTCGCCAAGGAAATCGCCTGACTGCATCGCGAGCATGGCGTCGAGCTGATCAATCTGGCGGATGAGAACCCGACCTCCTCGAAGAAGGCATGGCGCGCCTTTTTGGACGCCATGATCGCCGAGAACGTGCCGGTGCTGATCGTCGGCTCGACCCGCGCCGACGACATCGTGCGCGACGCCGATATCCTGCACCTTTATCGCAAGGCCGGTGTCATCCGCTGGCTGCTCGGCATGGAAAACACCGATGAGGAGACGCTGTCATTGATCCGCAAGGGCGGCAGCACCAAGTCGGACCGCGAAGCGATCCGGCTGCTCAGGCGGCACGGCATCCTGTCGATGGCGACCTGGGTTGCCGGCTTCGAGGACGAGGGCCTTCGCGATCTCTGGCGCGGCTTCCGCCAGCTGATCGCTTATGATCCCGACCAGATCCAGGCGCTCTATGTCACGCCGCATCGCTGGACGCCATTCTTCCGCATCGCTGCCGATCGCAAGGCGATCCAGAAGGACGTGCGCCTCTGGGATTACAAGCATCAGGTTCTGCACATGACCCGGCTGAAACCGTGGATGCTGTTCTTCGCAGTCAAGCTGATCGAGGTCGCCGTGCAGTCGCGGCCGAAGGCGCTGGCGCGCATCCTCTTCCACCCTGATCCCGAGCAGCGGCATTCGATGCGCTGGTACACGAAGATGGGCCGCCGCGTGTGGCTCCGCGAAGTCTGGGGCTTTCTCGCCCGCGACCGCCGCGTCACGGACGGGCCGACATTAGCCGAATTCTTGGGCGCGCCGCAGGACGCCGAGGAGGAATCGATGATCGTCCGCCGGCCGGTGAGAAAGCCGGCCGCAATTATCGAAGACCAGAGAAGATTAGCTGGCTAAAGGCAAGTTCACCGTTTGCAGAAACAACGAACTAGCGTGCTCTTTACGGAACGATCAGCGTGCCGGCGCCATGCTCGGTGAAGAGCTCGAGCAGCACCGAATGCGGCGTCTTGCCGTTGAGGATGACGACGCCCTCGACGCCGCGCTCGATCGCCTCGATGCAGGTCTCGACCTTCGGGATCATGCCGCCGGAAACCGTGCCGTCCTTGATCAGCGCCTTGGCCTCGGCGACGGTCAACTCGTCGATCAGCTTCTTGTTCTTGTCGAGCACGCCCGGCACGTCGGTGAGGAACAAGAGGCGCGAGGCGCGGCAGGCGCCGGCGATGGCGCCCGCGAACGTGTCGGCGTTGATGTTGTAGGTGTGGCCGTCGCGGCCGGGCGCCACCGGCGCCAGCACCGGGATCATCTCCGAGCGGGCAAGCAGATCGAGCAGCGTGCGGTCGACCTCGACCGGCTCGCCGACGAAGCCGAGATCCAGCACCCGCTCGATGTTGGAGTCGGGGTCGATCATGGTCTTGCGTGCCTTTTCGGCGAACACCATGTTGCCGTCCTTGCCGCAAAGCCCGATCGCCCACTCGCCCTCGGCGTTGATCAGCGCCACGATCTCCTTGTTGATCGAGCCCGCCAGCACCATCTCGACGATCTCGACCGTCTTCTGGTCGGTGACACGCAGGCCCCCCTCGAACTTGGATTCAATGCCCATCTTGGTCAGCATCGCGCCGATCTGCGGCCCGCCGCCATGCACGACGATCGGGTTGACGCCGGACTGTTTCAAGAGCGCGATGTCGCGGGCGAAGGCCTTCCCGAGCTCATGGTCGCCCATGGCATGGCCGCCATATTTCACCACCACCGTCTTGTTCTCGTAGCGCTGCATGTAAGGCAGCGCGCGCGAGAGCAGCGCGGCCTGCATTTCGGCGTTGGCGGCGACGTCCGTCATCGGTATCGATCCCAGCTGAGCTTGATTGGCGGCCTCTTAGCGGGAATTGCCGCAGGCCGCAAACGGCTTTGCGGTCACAATGACGAAATCACTAGTGGTCTAGCCATGTAACCAATGTGGCAGCGCAGCTCTCTCCGTACGCGAAGCCGGGACGGAGACCGGGGGACGCTCTATGCGATTTAAGCCGGCAGCCCGAGCGACCGCTGAAACGCTTTGGCGGACCCGATTTGCTTGGCAGCGGCTCACTGCCGACTCGCGCGAGCGTGCCGTTGCCCTTGGCGGGCGAAGCCTTCCGCGCCCGTTGCAATTAAATCGCAATCTTCTAATTTGCCGCCATGGCGCCGCAGGACATCAGCAAGCTGATCGTCCGGACTTCGATGAAGGACCGGGCCGCGTTCGATCTGCTCTACAAGCAGACCAGCGCGAAACTTTTCGGTGTCTGCCTGCGTGTCTTGAAGGACCGGGGCGATGCGGAAGAAGCGCTGCAGGAGGTCTTCGTCAAGATATGGACGAAGGCGGACCGCTTCGCAGTTTCCGATCTGAGCCCGATTTCCTGGCTGGTGGCCATTGCGCGCAACCATGCGATCGATCGCATCAGGGCGCGGCGCAGTCCTTCCGCCAACATCGACGTGGCTCTCGACGTCGCCGATCCGGCGCCGGGACCCGAGGCGATGGCTGTGGCGGGCGGCGAGGCCGAACGCATCCACCATTGCCTCGAAGAGCTTGAACAAGACCGGGCGGCGGCCGTCCGGGGCGCCTATTTGAGCGGCGAAAGCTATGCCGAGCTGGCGGAGCGCTTCAAGGTTCCGCTGAACACGATGCGGACCTGGCTGCGGCGAAGCCTGCTCAAACTGAGGGAATGCCTGGAAAGATGACGCTGGCGGAAGACAACGGACCGGAACGTGGAGGCGACGACCTGCTCGCCGCCGAATACGTTCTCGGCGTTCTGTCAGCCGAAGAGCGCCAGAGCGCGTCCCGCCGCATCGACACCGAGACGGCCTTCGCCCGCCTGGTCGATGCCTGGGAGGTCCATTTCGCGCCGATGGTGGCCGCCTATGCTGCAGTCGAGCCGCCGGCGTCGGTCAAGGTGGCGATCGATCGCCGCCTGTTCGCGTCGTCCGCGTCCGGCGCGCCCAGTGGCAGCCTGTGGATGAGCCTGGCCTTCTGGCGCGGCCTCGCCGTCGCGGCCATCGCCGCTTTGGCCGTCTATGTCGCCCTGCCATACGTCAATCCGCCGGCTCAGCCGCCCGGGACCAGGCTGGTCGCGTCGCTCGCCGCCGACAACAGCAACGTCAAATACCTCGCCGTCTATGACGCCGCCCGCCATGAGGTCGGCCTGTCGCTGGTCTCCGGCGAGCGTGGCGCCGGCAAGGACTTCGAGCTGTGGATGATCGAAGGCAAGAACGCGCCGGTTTCGATGGGCGTCATCCCGGCCGGCCAGACCGCACGCATGGCCGTCACCCCGGCCGTCCAGCAGAAGCTCGCGCAGGGCGCCGTGCTCGCCGTCAGCCTCGAGCCTTCGGGCGGCTCGCCGACCGGCCAGCCGACCGGCCCTGTCGTCGCCGCAGGTGACCTGAAGGGCATCTGACCGCCGCTTCGGCAGAATTACGCCCATAGAGACCAATCGAAGTCTATCTTCTTCCTGACGAAGGCGGGGAAAGTCTGCTGACGCCATGAGTGGCGCGGATAAAATAAATCGCACGAAGAAAAAATCTTTGGCGACCATGAAACTTGATTTTCGGCGCAGTCGTATCTCCTCGCGTTCCCAAGAATGGGAAAACAACCCGAGGAGACTGACACAATGCGTAAACTCGCCACCCTTTTTCTCGCCTCTACGCTCGGCCTTTCGGCGCTCGGCACCGTTGCCTATGCCAATCCGATGGTCGGCGGCGCGCCGATGTATGCCAAGAAGAACATCATCGAGAACGCCGTCAATTCGAAGGACCACACCACGCTGGTCGCCGCGGTCAAGGCCGCCGGCCTCGTCGACACGCTGCAGGGCGCCGGTCCGTTCACCGTCTTTGCGCCGACCAACGAAGCCTTCGCGGCGCTGCCCGCCGGCACGGTCGACACGCTGCTCAAACCCGAGAACAAGGACAAGCTGACCAAGGTGCTCACCTGCCATGTCGTCGCCGCCAAGGCGCTGGCGGCCGACGTCGCCAAGATGGCGAAGGCCGATGGCGGCGCACACCAGGTCAAGACGGTCGGCGGTTGCGAGCTGACGCTGAAGGCCAAGGGCGGCAAGGTCACCGTCACCGACGAGAACGGCAATGTCGCCCACGTCACCATCGCCGATGTCCGCCAGTCGAACGGCGTCATCCACGTCATCGACAAGGTTCTCTTGCCCAAGATGTAACAAAGCGGGCCGAAGATGTAACAAAGCGGACCTGGCCGGCGAAGACATGGCTGAGCGCCGGCCGCGACATCCAAGATCCGCGCCGCCGGCAAGGGTTTGCTCCGCGCCGTCCTGCAAGGGCGGCGCGGGCTGCATGCTCAAGCAATAACGGATAGGGCGTCACCGGCTTTTGATTTCCGGGCCGAGCTCTATCTTGGCAAAATGCGTCAGGAGGAACGGCCATGAACCGTCGCGATTTTCTCTGGAGCGGGGCTGCCGCCACAGCTCTCATCGTGGGATCCGCAGCGATGCTGCGCGCCGGCGGACCGAAGCCGGCTCTCGCCGCCGAGACCTTCGAGGTCACCAAGACCGACGCCGAATGGCATGCCATTCTGTCGGACGAAGCCTTCGATGTGCTGCGCAAGCAGGGCACCGAATATCCCGGCACCAGCCCGCTGCTCAACGAGCACCGCAAGGGCATCTTTGCTTGCGCCGGCTGCAACCTGCCGGTCTATTCGTCGGAGACGAAATTCGATTCCGGCACCGGCTGGCCGAGCTTCTGGCAGGAGATCGCCAACTCCATCGGCAAGACCGTGGACAATTCGCTCGGCATGACCCGCACCGAGGTGCATTGCCGGCGTTGCGGTGGCCATCTCGGCCATGTCTTCGACGACGGCCCGCCGCCCACCGGTCTGCGCCATTGCATCAACGGCGTGGCGCTTAGCTTCAAGCCGGCCGCGGCTTGAGCGGTCCCCCGGCGCCAACATAGGTCAATCGCATAGGGCAGCGCCGCCCCCTCATCCGGCCGCTTCGCGGCCACCTTCTCCCCCAGGGGAGAAGAGGTTGGCGCCGGCGCCGACAGTCTCCTCTCCCCTCGGGGGTCCGAAGGACAGGCGAGACCCGTGGCTCGCCCCGGAATGGTCAGCCGAGCGAAGCGGAGGCTGGGTGAGGGTGAGCGCCCTATGCGATTTCTCCAAAAAGAATGACCCCGGAAATCGTCGCCGATTTCCGGGGTCACGTGTTGAGGAGACCAGGCGGGGGTTCCGGCTCCTCAATGGCCTCCGCCGCCACCGCCGCCCTGCTGGGCCGGCTTGTTGATGAACAGCACGAAGAATCCGAGCGAGGCGAACAGCACGGTCAGCATCATGAACACGTCCATGAAGGACAAGAGCGCGGCCTGCTGATGCACCATGCCCGACAGTTTCGAGATCGCCGCGCTGCCTGCGTCGAGGCCCGCGGTCTGCTCGAAGTTCAGCGTCATGTTCTGCAGCTTGGTCTGCGCGGCCTGGCTGCCCCACTGCACATGCTCGGCAAGCCGCGCATAGTGGAAGGCGTTGCGGTCGATCAGCACCGTGTTGATCAGCGCGAGGCCGACGGCGCCGCCGAGATTGCGGGTCAGGTTGAACAGTCCCGACGCATTCTTCAGCCGTTCCGGCGGCAAGGTGCCGAGCGCGATGTTGTTGATCGGCACCATGCACAGCATCATCGAGCAGCCGCGCAGGATCTGCGGGATCAAGAGCTCATAGAAATCCCAGTCGGCGGTGAGATGCGTCATCCACCACGTGCCGGTGGCGAAGCCGACGAAGCCGATCATCATCATCAGCCTGAGATCGATCTTGTTCGACAGGATGCCGGCGACCGGCGCGGTGAAGAACATCGCCAGGCCGCTGACGAACAGCGCCTCGCCGATCATCATCGAATCGTAGCCGCGGATGCGTCCCAGGAACACCGGATAGAGGTAGGTGAGCCCGTAAAGGCCGATGCCGACGACGAAGGAGAACAGCGAACCGAAGGCAAAGTTGATGTTGCTGAAGGCCCTCAGGTCGACGATCGGCTCCTCGGCGGTGAAGACGCGCCAGAAGAAGATGACGCCGCCTATGGTCATGATGATGGCGCAGGCAAACACGGCCGGCTCCTGCAGCCAGTCATGGTTCGGGCCTTCCTCCAGCACATATTCCATGCAGCCGAGGAAGGCGGCCATGCCGGCCAGGCCCCACCAGTCGAACTTGGAGAACAGTTTCAGGTTGGGCTTGTCGAAATCGATCAGCGCCCAGGCCGCCGTCGCCACCAGGATGCCGGGCACGACATTGATCAGGAACAACCAGTGCCAGGACATGGCATGGCTGATATAGCCGCCGACCGTCGGTCCGATCGTCGGCGCCAGCGTCGCCACCAGGCCGATCATCGGCGAGACGACGGCGCGCTTGGAAGGCGGGAAGATGGTGAAGGCGGCCGCGAAGACGCTGGGGATCATGCCGCCGCCGATAAAGCCCTGGATGGCGCGGTAGACGATCATCTGGTCGATGTTGGTGGCGGTGGCGGCCAAAGCGCTCGCCGCGGTGAAGCCGGCCGCCGCCGTGGTGAACAGCACGCGCGTCGACAGCATGCGGCTGAGGAAGCCCGACAGGGGGATCATCACCACCTCGGCGATCAGATAGGCGGTCTGCACCCACGGAATCTCGTCGGAGCTGGCGCTGAGACCCGCCTGGATCTCCGACAGCGAGGCCGAGACGATCTGGATGTCGAGGATCGCCATGAACATGCCGAACACCATCGCCAGGAAGGCGACGACGCGGCGCACAGGCATATGGTCCGCGGGCAGGGCCGGCGCGACGGCTGCGGCCGGGCGTCCGGGCATTGCTCCTGCGGTGATGGTTGCGGTTGCCATGTCATGGCCTCCTTAAACAATTCTCGAAGACTAGCGCGTGGCGGTCCGGAATTGCGTCGAAACGGATAAAGCAGGCTGGGCGGCTCGGCGCTCGATTGGCCACCGAACCGCCCCCCAATCAGTTGGTCGTCGAGGCCGGCGCGGTGCGGCTGTCGACAGCGACGACGACGCTGAGGCCGGCGCGCAGCTTGCCGGTCTTCAAGACGTCGGCCGGCACGTCGATGCGCACCGGCACGCGCTGCACCACCTTGGTGAAGTTCCCGGTGGCGTTTTCCGGCGGCAGCAGCGAGAACACCGCGCCGGAAGCCGGCGCCAGCGAGGAGACCGTACCTTCGAAGCTCTGGCTGTCGATCGCGTCGACGGTGATGCGGACCTTCTCGCCGGGCACCATGCGGCCGAGCTGCGTCTCCTTGAAGTTGCCGACGATGTAGAGCTTGTCCATAGGCACGACGACGGCGAGCTTCTGGCCGGGGCTGACGAGGTCGCCCTGCTCGACCGAGCGGTTGCCGACGACGCCGTCATAAGGCGCCTTCAGCACGGTGAAGGAGAGGTCGCGCTGGGCCTTGTCGCGGGTGAGCTGCAGCGAGGCGAGCGTCGAGGCCGATTCCGCGCGCTGCGCCTCCAGAACGCCGATATTGGCCTGCGCCGCGGCGATCTGCGCGTCGGCGCCGACAAGCGCCGCCTTGGCCTGGTCGAGCGCTGTCTGGGCGTCGTCGAGCTGCGCCTGCGTGCCGACATGGGTCTTGAGCAGCTGCGCGGCGCGGACCTGGGCGCGCGCCGCGTTGTCGGCGGCGGCCTGGTCGGCGACCTTCTGCGCCTGAGCCTGCGACAGCGAGGCCTGGGCTGCCTTGGTCTGCGCGTCGATGCGGTCGAGCGTCTTCGCCAGCGTGGCGATCTGCGCCTCGGCCTGGGCGACGGCTATTCTGTAGTCGCCATTGTCGATGACGAACAGCGGATCGCCGGCCTTGACCGGCTGGTTCTCGCTCACCAGCACCTTGTCGATATAACCGGATATTTTCGGCGACACGAACGACATATCGGCCTGGACATAGGCGTCGTCGGTGGAGATCATGAACCGGCCGTCGGTCCAGTAGTTATAGCCATAGTAGGAACCGGCGCCGAGCAAGGCGAGGCCGATGACCGGCAAAAGGAAAGAGCGCACCGAACGCTTCTTCTTGGCGGGTGCTTCAGCCGCGGGTGCGGCAACCGGAGCGGCGGGCTGGACAGGGATTTCCGGAGCCTCGGTCGACGGCTGGACCTTGGCGTTGGGAAACGTGCGGACTTCGGCGGTGGCGGGCGCGTTGGAGGACATTGGGTATCTCTCTGGATGTCAGTCAGACTGAACCGTTCGGTTCGAATTGCCGATTGACATAGCGCGGAAAGAGGACCATATCAAGAGGAAATCGAACCGAGTGGTTCGAAATATTTTCAAGGAACGACTTCCATGGTCGACACGACAGCCGATAGCGATCTGCTCGACTTACGCAAGGGCCGACCGGCCGCCGGACAGGACCCGGTCAAGCGCGCCCAGATCATCGAAGGCGCCCGCCGCGTCTTCATAGACAAAGGCTTCGAGGCCGCCTCGATGAACGACATCACGCGCGAGGCCGGTGTCTCCAAGGGCACGATCTACGTCTATTTCGAAAACAAGGAAGAGCTGTTCGAGGCTCTCATCGAGGAAGAACGCGGCACCATTTTCAAGAATTTGTATGAGGTGCTCGATCATTTCGAGGACTTGCGCAAAACGCTGGTGAAATTCGGCATGGCGCTTTCGATCAAGATCACTTCGGCCAAGGTCATCCAGGCGCAGCGCACCGTCGTCGGCGCCGCCGACCGGATCCCCGAGCTTGGCGCGCGTTTCTACGAGCGCGGCCCGAAGCGCGGCCATGACAAGGTCATGGCTTTCCTCAATGAAGCCATAGAGCGCGGCCTGCTCAAGATCGACGATGTCGACGTCGCCGCCTATCAGTTCACCGAGCTCTGCCTCGCCGGTCTGTTCCGCCAGTGCATCTTTTCCTACCGCACCAAGGCGCCGACCCAGGCCGAGATCGAGCGTATCGTGAAATCCGGCGTCGACGTCTTCCTCAAGGCCTACGCCACGGAAAAATTCCTCGCCGAGGAAAAGGCGCTGCAATCGGCCTGACCACTCCGGGCACGTGATTCCCAAAGCGCGCGAAGCAAGGCTGGGGGGCCTCGCTGCGTCTTGTGATGCTCGTCGCGATCGTCCGCCGACCCCGCTGAAATTATCGGCAGGCATCCCTCCGGCATGCGCTTTCGGAAGGACCTGTTAACCATCGCTTCCTATGTCTCGGGAGACGTTCAATCGGCGAGTCTCGAGAATGACATCCATGCGTTTTCCCCGTGCCAATCTTTCCGGCGCTTCCGCTTATCAGGGCGACGACGATCACGGCGCGGACGGGCGCCGGGGCGGGGTTCCGCAGACGCAAACCGGGCAGGTGGTCGCGTTGCGCGTCGCGCCGGCGAGCGATTCGGACGCGGCTCGTGCTGCACCGCTCGATTCGGCCAATAGCGGCGAATTCAGCCGCCCGGCCTGGCAGGACTATTTCTTCCTTGCGCCCAATGTGCGGTTCACGCGCACGCCGGACACCGATCTCAGGCGAACCGCCCCGCAGGAGGATGCCGCGCCGGCCAGGACACCTGCCCGCGAGCCCGTCCGGCCTGCACAGCCCGCTCCGCCGGCAGCCAATTCAGTTCGGACGATTCCCGCGGCTCCCGCGGCTCGAGCCGCGGCGCCGGCGCAAGCCAAGCCGGTCATCGCGCCCGCCGCCGCCACGCCTGTCGCTCCCACCGCCGCTCCGGTACAAAAACCGCGTCCGAGCGGATTGCGCTGGTCCTATCTTTCCGATCATGCCTTCTTCGAATTCGGCATGCCTTTCCTCGCCGAGCGCCTGGCGCGGGCGCGCCTGAATGAAGCGGGCCAGGCCCCCGCGGCTTCGGCGTCGCCGCCCGTCAGACCGATGCCGGCGCCGGCGGCGCAACCGATGCCGCCCCGCGCCGCCTTCATGGGCGAGGCGACATCATTCTACCGGGTCATCGAGTGGCGCTCCAACGCGGCGGACATGAGCCCTGCTCCGGCACAGACGCCGGTCCCGGTGGCCGCCCAGCCGGCACCTGCCGAGACCATGCCGGTTGCCGCGCCGGCAAGCGCAAGGATGGCAAGGCAGGCACCTTCCTTGCCCATGGCCGGCGAGGTCGTGCCGTTGCCGGCTTCCGTCGGCTACGAGCTTCCCTCCGAGGAACTCCTGCAGATGCCGCCGGAAGGTCAGGGCTTCTACATGTCGCAGGAGCGGATGGAGCAGAATGCCGACCTGCTTGAAAGCGTGCTGGAGGATTTCGGCGTCAAGGGCGAGATCATCCATGTCCGCCCCGGTCCGGTCGTCACGCTTTACGAGTTCGAGCCGGCGCCGGGCGTGAAATCCAGCCGCGTCATTGGCCTCGCCGACGACATCGCCCGCTCGATGTCGGCGATCTCGGCGCGCGTCGCCGTGGTGCCGGGCCGCAACGTCATCGGCATCGAATTGCCCAACGAGACGCGCGAGACGGTCTATTTCCGTGAGCTGATCGGATCGGCCGGCTTCCGCAACACCTCCTGCAAGCTGGCGCTCGGCCTCGGCAAGACGATCGGCGGCGAGCCGGTCATCGCCGAGCTCGCCAAGATGCCGCATCTGCTGGTGGCGGGCACCACCGGTTCCGGCAAGTCGGTCGCCATCAACACCATGATCCTGTCGCTGCTCTACCGGATGAAGCCTGAGGAATGCCGCCTCATCATGGTCGACCCCAAGATGCTCGAACTGTCGGTCTATGACGGCATCCCGCATCTTCTGACGCCGGTCGTCACGGACCCCAAGAAGGCGGTGACGGCGCTCAAATGGGCGGTGCGCGAGATGGAGGATCGCTACCGCAAGATGGCGCGCCTCGGCGTACGCAATATCGACGGCTACAACCAGCGCGCGGCCAGCGCCCGCGACAAGGGCGAGGTCGTGACCATGCAGGTGCAGGCGGGCTTCGAGAAGGGCACCGGCGAGCCGCTGTTCGAGGAACGCGTGATCGATCTCGCGCCGATGCCCTATATCGTCATCATCGTCGACGAGATGGCCGACCTGATGATGGTGGCCGGCAAGGAGATCGAAGGCGCCATCCAGCGCCTGGCGCAGATGGCGCGCGCCGCGGGCATCCACCTGATCATGGCGACGCAGCGCCCGTCGGTCGACGTCATCACCGGCACGATCAAGGCCAATTTCCCCACCCGCATCTCCTTCCAGGTGACCTCCAAGATCGACAGCCGCACGATCCTCGGCGAGCAGGGCGCGGAACAGCTGCTCGGCCAGGGCGACATGCTGCACATGGCCGGCGGCGGGCGCATCTCGCGCGTGCATGGTCCGTTCGTTTCAGATGTGGAGGTCGAGCATGTCGTGGCGCATCTGAAGGCGCAGGGGCGTCCCGAATATCTCGACACCGTCACCGCCGACGAGGAGGAGGCTGAAGAGGCGGCCGATACCGGCCCGGTCTTCGACAAGGGCTCGATCGCCGAGGAGGATGGCGACGCGCTCTTTGAGGAAGCGGTCAAGGTGGTCAAGCGCGACAAGAAATGCTCGACCTCCTACATCCAGCGCCGCCTCGGCGTCGGCTACAACCGCGCCGCCTCGCTGGTCGAGCGCATGGAGAAGGAAGGTCTGGTCGGCGCCCCCAACCATGTCGGCAAGCGCGAGATCCTCACCGGCCGGCGCGATCGCGAGCCCGAACGCGAAGAGACGGACTGATCCTGGCTGATCGGCCTCAGGCGGACGGCGTCAGCCGCCGTTCGCCACCAGCACGATCGCGGCGCGCAGCTCGTCGAGACCCGAGGCTTTTTCCGATGATGTCGCCAGGACCACGGGGAAAGCCGCCGGCCGTTTCTTGATCTTGGCCAGCGTCTCCTCGATCAGCCTCGGCACGCCGGCGGCCTTGATCTTGTCGGTCTTGGTCAGCACCACCTGGTAGGACACCGCCGCCTTGTCGAGCAGGGTCAGCACTTCCTCGTCCTTGGCCTTGATGCCGTGGCGGGCGTCGATCAGCACATAGACGCGCTTCAGCGTCACGCGGCCCTGCAGATATTCGTAGATGAGCTTCGTCCACTCATCGACCTTGTCCTTTGGCGCGCTGGCGTAGCCGTAGCCGGGCATGTCGACCAGCGCCATCGGCGGCAGGTCGGCGCCTTCGCCGGAAAACCCGTCCGGCACGAAATAGTTGAGCTCCTGTGTGCGCCCCGGCGTGTTCGAGGTGCGCGCCAGGCCCTTGTGGCCGACCAGCGCGTTGATCAGCGACGACTTGCCGACATTGGAGCGGCCGGCAAAGGCGATCTCCGGCGGGCCTTCCGGCGGCAGGAACTTCATCGACGGCACGCCGCGGATGAAGATCCAGCCGCGGGTGAACAGCTCTGGATCGATCGCCATCTTGTCGCTTTTCGTGTCGGGCGCGCTCAAGCCGCAGCCTCCAGTCTTGCAATGTCGGCGCCGCGAATGGCGTCGAGGTTGCGGCTGATCTTGCCGACCGGCCAGTCCCACCAGGCCGCCTTGAGCAGGCGGCGCACGGTAAAGTCGTCGAAGCGCATCTTCACCACCTTGGCAGCATTGCCGGCAACGATCGCATAAGGCGGCACGTTGTGCGTGACAACCGATTTCGCCGCAACGATTGCGCCATTGCCGATCCTGACGCCCGGCATGATCACCGCATCCATGCCGATCCACACGTCGTTTTGGACGATGGTGTCGCCGCGGATCTCCTTCGACCAGGTCTCAGGATCGAACCCTTCCTCCCAGCCATGGCCGAAGATGTTGAATGGATAGGTCGAGAAGCCGGACATGGCATGGTTCGCGCCGTTCATGATGAAGCGCGCGCCTTCCGCGATGGCGCAGAACTTGCCGATCACCAGCCGGTCGCCGATGAAGTCGTAGTGGTGCAGCACACATTTTTCGGCGAATTTGTCGGGACCGTCGGGATCGTCATAGTAGGTGAAGTCGCCGATCTCGATGTTGGGCGACGTCACCAGCGGCTTCAGGAAGCCGACGCGCGGATGCGTCGCCATCGGATGCTTGATGTTGGGATTGGGTCCGGTCATCGCGGTCCCTCCGTGGCTAGAGCAATTCCAGGAAAAGTGTGAGCGGTAAAAACAGAGAGACAGTGCGTTCCGGAGCGGTCAACGTCAGATCAAACTAACGTGATCCGGCCGCGGCACCAACCGTTCACTGGCTGCCGCGGCAGATCACGATCGGGTTGGAAAGGGCGCTGTCGAATCCACTGCCCTGATAGACCTGGACGTTCGACGCGCCGGGCGGCAGCGAGAAGCTGCCTTCGACGATCTTCTGGTCGCCGGTCATCGTGTGCAGCGCCCAGCTGAAGGTGCAGAATTGCGGCGGCGCCTTGGGTTGCACGTGGCTGCAGTTGAGCTGCGCGCCGCCCAGCATCGCCGCCCCGCCGCAGCTCACCGCGTCCTTCGCCGCGGCCGGAAAAGCGTATCCCACGAGCAGCGCCAGCATGGTGATCTTGAGCCGGTTCATCGTCTTGTCCTTGCCGAAAACCCAAGCCGGTCCGGCGGTTCTGGCCCATCCGATATTTTTTCCAAGCGCCTTAGTCGGTCTTGCGCTCCGCGTCCAGCGGGATTATGTGCATGATGATAATAAGCATGCTTACGAAAGTTCGTCCACCGGCTCCGAAGTTCTCCCATGCCCTCCTCGCCCAATATCAGCTTCGTGCTGCACGACGTCGCGCGCCTGCTCAGGAAGCGGTTCGAGCAGCGCTCGTGCGCCTTTGGGCTGACCCGCGCGCAATGGCAGGTGCTGGCCTATCTTTCCGTGCATGAGGGCATCCACCAGAACAAGTTGGCCGACCTCATCGAGATCATGCCGATCACCCTCGCAAGGTTGCTCGACAAGATGGAAGCGCGCGGCTTCGTCGAGCGCCGGCTCGATCCGGCCGACCGCCGGGCGTGGCTCCTCTATCTGACCCCGCAGGCGCATCCGCTGATTGAAGTGATGCGCAGCAACGGCCGGAAGACGCGTGACGAAGCCTTCGCCGGCCTGTCCGCGGACGCGCAGCAGCAACTGCTGCAAGCCCTTTGCCTGATCAAATCCAATCTGCTCGAGGCCTGCACCCAGCCGGCCGTCGACCGGGAGAAAGTCCATGTCTGAAGGAACCTCACCCAGAAAGCCCGCCGACGGAGAAAATGCCGGCGAAAGAGCAGGCGACCAGGTCATTCGCCTGGACAGCCAGCGCGAGCAAAGGCGCGGCAATAATCAGCCTGTCGTCGAAGACGATGAGCTGGAAGCGCCCGTGGCGCCGGAGCCGGTGACGCTGGAGGCGCCTTCGGCGCAGCCGAAGCCGGCTTCCGTCACCGTGGCTCCACCCGCTCCCGCCAAGCCGCGCCGCAGCCTGACGCGGCCGATCCTGTTCGCGCTGCTGCCCGTCGCTCTGGTGGCCGGCGGCTACTACTATGTCGTCGGCGGCCAGATCATGACCACCGACAATGCCTATATCCAGGCGCAGTCGCTCGGCGTCTCGACCGACGTCTCCGGCACCGTCGACGAGATCGATGTGCACGACAATCAGGCGGTGAAGAAGGGCGATGTGCTCTTCCGCCTGCGGCCGGCCTCCTTCGAGACCGCGCTCGCCGGCGCCAAGGCGCAGCTCGGCACGGTGCGCAACCAGGTGCTGACGCTGCAGGCGAGCTATCAGCAGTCGATGGCCTCGATCGACCAGGCCGAGGCTGACATTCCCTATTACGAGTCCGCCTTCCAGCGTCAGCAGGACCTGCTCAAGACCTCGACCGCCTCCAAGGCGACCTTCGACAGCGCCCAGCACGATCTGATCGCGGCCCGCCAGAAGGTGACCATCGCCAAGGCGCAGGCGCAGGCGATGCTTGCCCAGCTCGGCGGCGACGCCGGCCAGCCGGTAGAGCAGAACCCGTTCTACCTGCAGGCCCAGTCGGCGGTGGACGACGCGCAGCGCAACCTCAACGATTCCGTCGTCAGGGCGCCGTTCGACGGCATCGTCACCAATGTCGACGCGCTGCAGGTCGGCAAGTACCTGCCCGCCTCGCAGCCGGCCTTCAGCCTGGTATCGTCGACCGATATCTGGATCGCGGCCGAGCCGAAGGAAACCGAGCTCACCTATGTCCGGCCGGAACAGAAGGCGACGATCAGCATCGACGGCTATCCCGGCGAGGTCTGGCACGGCACGGTCGGCTCGATCAGCCCTGCATCGTCGTCCAGCTTCTCGCTGTTGCCGGCGCAGAACACTAGCGGAAACTGGGTCAAGGTCGTGCAGCGCATCCCGATGCGCGTGACGATCGACGATCCGGACGGCAAGCCGCCCCTGCGCGGCGGCATGAGCGCCGTCCTCAGCATCGACACCGGTCACGCCCGCGGCCTGCCCGATTTCATCGCCAACCTCTTCAAGCAATCCGGGTCAAAGTCATGACAACGGCTTCCGCGACAGGCGCGCCCGTGGTCGCCAATCGCGGCGCCATCACCGCTTGCGTGATCCTGGCGGTGATCATGCAGGCGCTGGACACCACTATCGCCAATGTGGCGCTGCCCTATATCCAGGGCAGCGTCTCGGCCAGCGCCGACCAGATCAACTGGGTGCTCACCTCCTATATCGTCGCCGCCGCGGTGATGACGCCGCCGTCGGGCTATCTCGCCAACCGCTTCGGCCGCAAGCGCATTCTTTTGGTGGCGATCACCGGCTTCGTCGTCGCTTCGGTGCTGTGCGGTTTCGCGCAGTCGCTGCCGCAGATCGTCGGCTTCCGGCTTTTGCAAGGCCTGTTCGGCGCGGCGCTCGTGCCGCTGTCGCAGTCGATCCTGCTCGATATCTACAGCGTCGAGGAGCGCGGCTCGGCCATGGCGCTGTTCGGCGTCTCGGTCATGGTCGGCCCGGTGCTCGGTCCGGTCATCGGCGGCTGGCTGACCGAGAATGTCTCCTGGCGTTGGGTCTTCTACATCAACGTGCCGATCGGCGCGCTGGCCTTCATCGGCGTCTCCATGTTCGTCCAGGAAACCAAGCTCGACTTGAAGGCAAGGCTCGACTGGCTGGGCTTCGGCATGCTCAGCCTCGCCATCGCCTCGCTGCAGATGTTCCTCGACCGCGGCGAGCAGCTCAACTGGTTCTCCTCGGCCGAGATCATCGTCGAGGCGCTGGTCTGCGCCTCGGCCTTCTACATCTTCATCGTCCACACCTTCACCGCGCGCGACACTTTCGTGAACCCGCGGCTGTTCCTCGACCGCAACTTCGCCGTCGGCATGATCTTCATCTTCATCATCGGCATCACCTATCTCGCCTCGCTGGCGCTGATGACGCCCTACCTGCAGACGCTGATGGGTTATCCGGTGGTGACCGCCGGCATCGTCATGGGCCCGCGCGGCCTCGGCACCATGGCCTGCATGTTCCTGGTCGGCCGCCTCGTCGGCAAGGTCGACACGCGCTGGCTGCTGTTCATCGGCCTCGCCATCACTGCCTGGGCGATGTACGACATGACCGGCTGGACGCCGGACGTCTCGCAATGGACGATCATCAGCACCGGCTTCATCCAGGGCGCCGGCCTCGGCTTCCTGTTCGTGCCGCTCACCACCATCACCTTCGCCACGCTGGCGCCTGAGCGGCGCGCGGAAGGCACCGGCCTCTACAATCTGTCGCGCAACATCGGCTCCAGCGTCGGCATCTCAGTGGTCTCGGCGCTCCTGACGCAGAACCAGCAGATCAACCACGCCAACATCGCCACCTATGTGACGCCCTACAATCCGGCCTTCAGCGATCCGGCGATCTCGCAGGCGCTGAGCCCCTACACCGCCGCCGGCCGCGCCGCGCTCGACGGCCTGGTCACGCTGCAGGCCACGATCATCTCCTATATCGACGACTTCAAGCTGATGATGATCCTGTCTCTGGCCGCCATCCCGCTGGTGCTTCTGCTGCGCAAGCCGTCGACGCCGGCCAAGGTCGATCACAGCGCGGCCATGGAATAAAAGGACCGGGATCCCGCCGCCCGCGGGACCCCGGCGTGCCGGACGACCTCCCAAACACCGGCGTCGCTGCGCCGGAAGCCGGCCGGCCCTTTTTGGGAGGACTGGAATCGTACGAATCGAGCAGGCGCGGAGTTTCAGGAACTCCGAATAATTTCCCGAAAATCATTCTCGCCCCGGCGGATCGAGGCAATCACGTATGGGTTTATCGGCGAAGGCCAACGCAACGCCGTCATCCCCGAGCCACCTGAGGATCCATTCCATGACCCTTGCCGTAGAGTGTGACGGTGCAGAATTCTGTAACCGTTGCAACGCCTTGGCGTAACGGCATGGCAACTGTGTTCATGCGAAGGCGATTTTGTCGCGCATGATGGCATTGAGGACGACCAAGAGCTTCCTTGCGACGGCGATGATAGCCAGTTTCTTGGAGCCTGAGCGGGCAGCAAGTGCGGTGTAGAAGGTCTTGAAGCGCTCACAGGTTCTGATGGCGGTGAGGGCAGCCATATAGAGGGCGCGGCGCACGCGTGATCGCCCGCCCTGGATATGGCTCCTGCGGTTGAGCTTGCCGCTCTTGTTGTCGAACGGGGCAAGGCCGGCCAGTGCCGCGATCGCCTTGGGTGAGCGCTGGCCGAGCTCGGGCAGGAGCGCCAGCAGCGAGAGCGCGCCGACCTTGGAGACACCGGGCACGGAGACCATCAGCGCATGGTCGCGAGCGGTGTCCTGGTTTTGACGAATGACTTCGGCAATCTGGCTCTCGAACGCCTTGATGCGCGTGTCAAGGAAGGAGATCGTCTCTTCCAGATCGGCAATGACGATCTCATCGAAGGCCTCGGCGAGGTGCTTCTTCAGCGCTGCCCGCATCTCGACCAGGTGGTCGCGGTGGCCGGCAAGCGATTGAAGCCGCTCAACTTCTTCGCGCGGCGCCGGCTCGGCTTCAGGGTTATAGCGACGGCCATAGTCGCTCAGCATCCTGGCATCGAGAGGATCGGTCTTGGCGCGCCGGCGCGTCGACTTCGAATAGTGGTGGGTGTGTGCCGGGTTGTGCCGCGAGAACGGCACGCCGGCCTTGGCCAGCGCATGACGCAGCAGCCGGTCATGCACGCCTGTCGCCTCCATGACGACGAAGTCCCGACTGGGATCAAGACCCGCCACATAAGCCGCGATCGCATCGGCCTGGTTGTCGATGCGCCGAAGACGGCCGCTTGTCTCATCAAAAAAGTCGAGCCACTGCTTGGAGATGTCGCAGCCGACATAGTTCTGGGCTATCATGTCCACGCCTCTTCCTGTGGTGCGAGGTCTGCTTGTAACAGCCCCGTGCAACTGTTCAGGTTGATGGTTCACCGGTGGGAAGGGACCGGGCCATGCCACGGCCTGTCCGAAAGGACGACCAGGATCCACTCGGTCTCCTTCCCACTTCGAACCATACACCAGAACCAACACACAGGATTCTATGGTCTGCGCCGCGTCGCTTCGCTCCTCGCTCCGCCCTGTAATGACGACCGGGGTGTAAGCCACGGCCAATCGCGAATGTTGGCGCTGGCGCTTCTGTCGCGACGTTGGAGATTGGCCAAACCCCCCGTGACGTCGTCATCCTCGGGCTTGACCCGAGGATCCATTCCGTGACCTTTGCCACGGAGTGTGAGGGTGCAGAATTCTGTAACCGTCGCAACGCCTTAGCGTGACGGCATGGATTCCAGGGTCTGCGCGCGTCGCTTCGCTCCTTGCTCCGCCCTGGAATGACGACCGAGCTATTGTCTCTGCAAATCGCAAAGGTCAGGAGACAACAAAAAACCCCGGCCGAGGCCGGGGTTTGAACTGCGCCGTCTGGTGCGCCTTCTATTCCGCCGGCGATGGTTTCTTGCGGAACATCGCCGCCAGATTGTCCCACAATTCGATCTTGGCACCCTGGCGCTTCATGATCACGCCCTGCTGCAGGATCGACAGCGTGTTGTTCCAGGCCCAGTAGATGACGAGGCCCGCCGGGAAGGAGCCCATCATGAAGGTGAAGATCACCGGCATCCAGGTGAAGATCGCGGCCTGCGTCGGGTCCGGCGGCGCCGGGTTCATGCGCATCTGCAGGAACATGGTGATGCCCATCACCACCGCCCAGGCGCCCATATGCGGCAGGAAGGCGGGCGCCGCGAAGGGCAGGAGGCCGAACAGGTTGAAGATCGACGTCGGATCGGGCGCCGCAAGGTCGTGGATCCAGCCGAAGAAGGGCGCGTGCCGCATCTCGATGGTGATGTAGAGCACCTTGTAGAGCGAGAAGAAGACCGGGATCTGCAGCGCCACCGGCCAGCAGCCGGCCAGCGGATTGATCTTCTCGGTCTTGTACAGCTCCATCATCGCCTGCTGCTGCTTCATCTTGTCGTCCGCGTATTTCTCGCGGATCTCGACCATCTTCGGCTGCACCTTCTTCATGTTCGCCATCGAGGCGTAGGACTTGTTGGCCAGGGGGAAGAAGATCGCCTTGACGATGACGGTGGTGGCGAGGATCGCCAGGCCGAAATTGCCGAAGAATTTGTAGAGCGTGTCGATCAGCCAGAACATCGGCTTGGTGATGAAATAGAACCAGCCCCAGTCGATCAGCAGGTCGAACTGGCGGATGTGCCGGTCCTTTTCATAGGCGTTGATGGTCGAAACTTCCTTCGCGCCGGCGAAGATCTCGGACTCGATCGTCGTCGACTGTCCAGGCGCGACGCTGATCGCGTCGGACAGGAAGTCGGACTGATAGCTGTGGCTGTGCGGCCCGTCCCTGAATTCGAAATAGGAGAATTTCGGCTGGAAGGGCTGCTTCTCCGTCGGGATAAGCGTCACGGCCCAGTATTTGTCGGTGATGCCGAGCCAGCCATCGGTGGATTTGCCGGGCTTGACCTCCTTGTCCTTCTCGATGGCCGCGTATTTGTACTCCGTCAGCCCTTCGCTGCCGGTCACGCCGATCAGGCCTTCATGCAGCACATAGGTGCTGGCGACGGCCGGTTTGTCGAAACGGGTGACGCGCCCGTAATTGTAGAGCGAGACGCCGGCCGTTCCCGAATTCTGCACCGTGTCGGAAACGGTGAACATATATTCGTTGTCGATCGAGATGGTGCGCTTGAACGTCAGGCCCTTGTCGTTGGTGAAGGTCAGCGTCACCGGCGTCGAGGGCGTCAGCGTCGGATTGCCTTCGACGCTCCACACCGTATCCGCGCCCGGCACGGCGCCGGTCGCATCGTTGCCGACGAAGCCGATCTCGGCGAAATAGCCGTTGGGCAGCGACGACGGGTTGAGCAGCTCGATCTCGGGCGAGTTCTTGTCGACCGTCTCGGTATAGTGCTTGAGCTTCAGGTCATCCAGGCGCGCGCCGGTCAGGTTGATCGAGCCTTCGAGGCTGGGCGTGTCGATCTTGACGCGCTTGGTGGCGGCAATGGCCTGGTCGCGGCTGGCGGCGGTCACCGCTTCACCGCCGGGTGCGCCGGGAACGCTGCCGGCCGCCGGGGCCGGCGTTCCGGTCGCGCCGGAATTGGCGCCGCCGCCCGCTTCCTTCTTCTGCGCCTCGACGCGCTGCTGCTCGATGCGGGCCTGCTCGCGCTGCTGCTCCATCTTCGGGTTCATATAGAACACCTGCCAGAGCGTCAGGATCAGCACCGACAGCGCGATGGTGATGAAGAAATTGCGGTTGTTTTCCATCGAAAGCCCTTGGCCTATCGTGCGCCGCGTAGCCGGCGGGAAAGCTCGGCCTTCAACTGGCCGAACGGAGTGGCGAGCACGTCTTCACGCCCGACGATGACATAATCATTGCCGGGCGCCATGTCATCGGCGGCGTGAACGCGCACGGCTTCCCTCAGCCGCCGCCGGACGCGGTTGCGCACCACGGCGTTGCCGACCTTCTTGGTGACGGTGTAGCCGACACGCGGCGCAAGGTCGTCGCCGCGGTCGAGAACTTCAACGAGAAAAAGCCGTCCGCGGCGTTTCTCGCCGCCGCGCACAGCCAGGAAGTCCGCGCGTTTCAGAAGCCGCCCGGGAGTTTTCCCCTTTGGCTTGCCGGTTGCGGGCAACGATCTCGTCTTTCGTTCAGGCGCTGAGCCGCTTGCGGCCGCGATTACGGCGGGCAGCAACGACGCCACGGCCACCCTTGGTGGCCATGCGGGCACGGAAACCATGCCGGCGCTTCCGGACGAGCTTGGACGGTTGGTATGTACGCTTCATTTGTTTTAATACCGCGGGGTGCGGCCCTTCTTGATTCTGTCACTCTGTAACAGGAGCTTTGCCGGGCCGGCTTAGGCGCGATCGAAACCGCGCCGGGACGAATGGCCCGAGCGTGAGCGGGCTTATAGAAAGAAGGTTTTTGGAAGTCAATCCGCCCCGCCGCGAGGCAATTTTTCGCGGGGGTGACGATGAAATTGGCAAAAAAGCCGCAAATCGCATAATCTTGCCCGATCAAGCCTTTGTGAATGCGCGTCAATGACGAGTGAAACTCTGTCCACGAACGAGAAGGCAACCCCGGCGGCAAACCCGACGCGCCGGGTGCCGCTGTCGCGCGGCCTGTCGACAAAGCTTCTTCTGCTCACCATTGCCTTCGTGCTCTTGGCTGAAATCCTGATCTTCCTGCCCTGGATCGCCAGCTACCGGGTGAACTGGCTGAAGGAGCGGTTGAGCACCGCCGCCGCCGTGTCGATCGTTTTGTTGCAGGGCGAGCCCAACGCGCTGTCGCACAACGCCCAGAACGACGTGCTGATGGCGATCGGCGCCAAGGCGATCGCCGTGCGTGACGGCGGGGTGTCGCGGCTGCTCGTCGTTTCCGACATGCCGCCGCAGGTCGACGAGCATATCGACATCGCCAATGTCGGCCTGGTCAACGGCATGACCGGCGCGCTCGACACTTTGTTCTTCGGCGGCAAGCGCATGCTGCGCGTCTTCGGCCCGGTCGGCGACAGCGACAAGGAATTCGAGCTGATCATGCCGGATTACCGTCTGCGCGACGCTATGCTCAGATACTCGCGCAATGTCGCCGTCGTTTCGCTGCTCATCTCGCTGTTCACGGCCATGCTCGTCTATGCGGCAATCGACCTGATCATGATCGGGCCGATCCGCACCATGACGCGCTCGATACTGTCCTTCTCCGAGGCGCCCGACGATCCCGGGCGCATAATCTGTCCGACCGAGCGCGCCGACGAGATCGGCGTGGCCGAGCGCGAGCTGGCGCAGATGCAGGGTCGGCTGCAGAAGATGCTGTCGGAACAGAAGCATCTCGCCGACCTCGGCCTCGCCGTCTCCAAGATCAACCACGACATGCGCAACATCCTGGCTTCCGCGCAGCTGATGTCCGACCGCCTGCGCCAGGTGAAGGACCCGACCGTGCAATCCTTCGCGCCGAAACTTGTGCGCGCGCTCGACCGCGCCGTCGCCTATTCGGAGGGCGTGCTCGCCTATGGCCGTACGCAGGAGCCGGCGCCGTCACGCCGACGCCTTAGGTTGCGCCAGTTGGTCGACGACGTGCACGGCCTGCTCGACATCGAGACAGGCATCGAATTCATCAATGGCGTCGAACATGCCTTCGAGGTGGACGCCGATTCCGACCATCTCTTCCGCGTGCTCACCAATCTGTGCCGTAATTCCATTCAGGCGATGGCCGCCGATACGGAGAGGACGGTTGTGCGCCGGCTGGCGGTCGCGGCGGAGCGTCACGGCAGCGTCAGCCGCATCACCGTCACCGACACCGGCCCCGGCCTGCCGCCCAAGGCGCGCGAGAACCTGTTCGCCGCCTTCCGGGGTTCGGCGCGCAGCGGCGGCACCGGCCTTGGCCTGGCGATCGCGCACGAATTGATCCGCGCCCATGGCGGCTCGGTCGAGCTTGTCGAATCGATCGGCGGCCGCACCGTCTTCGCCGTCACCATCCCCGACCAGCCGGTCCGGCTCGATCAAGCGCGCAACGGCCTGCGCCGCCCGGCTTGAGGAGCACTTCATCCGGCTCAGACCGGCCTAAGTCGCGCGACGTCTCAACAGGGGCAAAACCGCCCTGCGACAAAACTTTTGCCGGATCGGCTTGCAATTCTCAAATTCAGTCGTTAGGGAACACTCCACATCGCGGCCGGCCGTCTCGACCGGATCGCGGGGCTTGTGTCACACACGGCCTGTTGCGCGCCCGTAGCTCAGCTGGATAGAGCACCAGACTACGAATCTGGGGGTCAGGAGTTCGAATCTCTTCGGGCGCGCCAATATTTCAATGACTTAGAGCAATTCCAGGAAAAGTGTGAGCGGTTTTCCGTCCGGAATTGCGTCAAAATAAAGAGATAGAGCGGTTCGCCGTTTCGGTGAAACGCTCGAGCAAGGCACCGCAGACTAGAGAGAGAAACTAGTCTGCGGAGCGCGAGGTCTTCTCGCCAGCACACGAGGCATCACCCGTTGTGCCGAGAGTGACTGATGGCAGTCAAAGCAATCGCCGGAGCTTTTGCTGTGCTCTCTGGAAAATGCCGGAGATTACGGGATGAGCAGAAGCTTGCCTGTCGTGGCGCGGCTTTCCATGTCGGCATGCGCCTGTGCTGCCTCGGCAAGCGGGTAGATGCCGCCGATCCTAACCTTCAGCTTTTCGCTTGTTATCCAGTCGAATAGCTGACCGGAGCGAGCGTGAAGGAGTGCCGGCGTGTGGACATGATCGAAGAAGACGGCGTAGCCGATCTTGATGCTCTTCGGCAGGCTCATGATATCGAGCGGACCGGGACCGCCGAGCACCGGGCCGTACCAGCAGAAAGTGCCGGAACGGCGCAGTGAGTCGAGCGACCCCTGAAAGGTTTTCGGCCCTGAGCCGTCATAGACGACGTGGACGCCGTCGCCGCCGGACAGGCGAAGCACCTCTTGCCCGAACTGCCCTTTGGTATCCACGATCACATGGTCAGCGCTGGCCTCTTTAGCGATCGCCACCTTGTCCGCCGAGGAGACGCGGCCGATCACATGGCCGCCTCTCAACTTGATGATTTGGGTGAGCAGCAGGCCGAGACCGCCGGCCGCCGCATGCACAAGCGCGATATCGCCCGGCTGTACCGGATAGAAATCCGTTGCGAAGTGGCTGGCGGTAAGTCCCTGCATCATTACAGCCGCTGCGGTGCGGTCGTCGATCGCATCCGGTATCGGTACGAGCGCCTCGGCGGGAAGTATCGCACGCTCGGCATAGCTCCCCGGTGCATAGACCCAGGCGACGCGATCGCCAGGCGCGAGACGGTCAACTCCCTCGCCGACCGAAATCACGCGACCCGCCCCCTCGACGCCAAGAACTTTCGGATTGGGGACGTCGGTCCAGGCGAGCCCGCGCCGCACACCCGTATCCATGAAATTGACGCCCGCAGCGGCGACCTTGACGAGGACTTCGCCCGGGGCGGGCTCGGGCTCGGGCAACTCGGCAAATTCCATCACTTCCGGTCCGCCTTGAGTAGTCATCACGACCGCTTTCATCGTGATGCCTCCGTAGCGGCCTTCTCGATCAGCCGCGCCACGGGTTCAGGGTGCGAAACCATCACTACATGCGAGGCGCCCTTGATAACCACGGTATCCCGCGAGTGGGCCCGAGCAGCCATGAAAGCCAAGGCTTCCGCCGGTATGTTCTTGTCGCCGTCTCCGTAGATGAACCAAGTCGGAAGCTTTTTCCACGCTGCTTCTGCCTGGATTTCGTTCAGCGCGGCTTCTGCGATGGGCCTCTGCCCCGCGGCCATCAGCCTGGCTTCGGCTTCGGGGACGTCGGCGGCGAACTGATCGTGGAATTTTTCCTGCTGGATGTAGAGATCCTTGCCTCCACTTGACAGGGTGACCGGCGGCGCGAGGGTCGGACCGAGTGTGCTGCCGGGAAATTTGCCGGCGAGTTGCGCGGCGGTCTCGCCCGCATCCGGCGCGAAGGCCGCGACATAGACCAGCGCCTTGACGTTCGAATGGCCTTCGGCCGCGTCGCTGATGACCGAGCCGCCATAGGAATGGCCAACGAGGACGACAGGCGATTTGATAGAACCAAGGATGTCGGCGACGTAGCCAGCGTCACTTTTGACGCCACGCAGCGGATTGGCGACAGCTACGACGGAATAGCCATCCTTCTCCAGGACCTTGACGACGCCGTTCCAACTCGACGAATCCGCGAATGCGCCGTGAACCAAGACGACGGTGGGTTTGTTGGCCTGCGCATATGCATTGCCGAACAAGGCGCTGGCAATTGCCAAGGCCGCAAAGAGTATTTTCATCCGATATGTCCTTCATGGTTGATTGACTCGGCCGGCTGGGCCGGCCAGGCAATGGGAAGACCGGATTTCTCCGGCAATGGCCGCAGACCCCCGGTTCCTGCGGGAATCCATGGATCGGTGCCGGGTTACGGCGCGAGCCGCGTGAAGACATGGTCGTGCCCCCGAACGCGCGCCTCATGGCAAGCGAAGCAGGTCTGGTGCTGAGCCTCATCGACCGGTTTGCCGTCGACGAACCTGCCGAAGCCCCATCCGCCCGTGGCCGCATATTTCTTCGAATCCTTGACCATGACTTGGACGGTCGTCGCTGCCCCGGGAACAGAAGCAGGCTCAAACTCGGGCGATTGCGCCCGCTTCCATGCCAGCTTGACGAGAACAGCACCGTCCGGGAACGGCAGCGTGCCAGCACGATAGGCTTCGATTGCAACCGAATTGCCGACGACTGCACGAAGCTCGTTCAGCGGGTCCGCTTCCAACGCCGGGGCGACCAGTTCCCAACCCCGGTAACCGTCGGGGATCGTCACGCCATAGATCGGCGACGCATTCGTCGCCTCCGAACCCGCGCCGGCTCCAAGCGCATCACCCGCCGCTGTGACGAATATCGCCGCCAGCCCAGCCCATGCGAGATTAACGCGCCTCATCGCAATGTTCCTTCTGTCGAGTGGCTAGAACCGGTCGACGTCGATGACGGCCTGGGCGAAGGCCTGTGGTGCCTCCTGCGGCAGGTTGTGACCGATGCCGCCCGTGATCAGCCGGTGCTCGTACTTGCCGGAAAATCGCTTGGCGTAGACGCTGGGCTCCGGATGCGGCGCGCCATTGGCGTCGCCCTCCATCGTAATCGTCGGCACGCCGATCATGGGAGACGTAGCGAGCTGTTTTTCCAGGTCGTCATATTTGGGTTCGCCTGCGGCGAGGCCGAGACGCCAACGGTAATTGTGGATGACGACGTCGACATGGTCCGGATTGGCGAAGGCTGCCGCGCTGCGTGCGAAAGTGGGGTCGTCGAACTTCCATTGCGGCGAGGCGAGCCTCCAGATCAGCTTGGCGAACTCGTCCGTGTTTTTCGCATAGCCTGCACGGCCACGCTCGGTGGCAAAATAGAACTGATACCACCACTGGAGCTCGGCCTGCGGCGGCAGCGGCGCCACGTTGGCGGCCTGGCTGCCGATCAGATATCCACTGACAGACACCATGGCCTTGCAGCGCTCCGGCCAGAGCGCGGCAACGATATTGGCGGTCCGCGCCCCCCAGTCGTAGCCCGCGACGACCGCCTTCTGAATCCCGAGGGCATCCATCAAGGCTATGATGTCGACGGCGACCGCCGCCTGCTGGCCGTTTCGGACAGTCGCGTCCGACAGGAAGCGTGTCGTGCCGTAACCACGCAGATAGGGCACGATCACGCGGTAACCTGCATCCGCAAGCAGCGGTACGACGTCGACATAGCTGTAGATGTCATAGGGCCAGCCGTGCAGAAGGATGACCGGGGGCCCATCCGAAGGGCCGTCCTCGGCGTATCCGACGCTCAGCAAGCCGGCTTCGATTGTCTTCAGCGATGCAAATGACGTCTGAGGCTTTATGGAGCCCGAGCCGGAGGCCTCGGGAGCGGCACCTTGTGCGCTCGCACTATGGATCGCGCCGAGTTGAGCAGCCGCCAAGGTCGCGGCGGCGATGCCGAACAGGCGCCGGCGGGAATGATCGATGTCTTCCGGAGTTCTGATTGCATTCATTGGTGCACCGCCTTGCTGTGAGGTTTGGTCAGGGCCGACCGACAGTCGGGAGCGAGGGCTAGATCAGGTTAATTTCGACATCGATGTTGCCGCGTGTGGCCTTCGAGTATGGACAGGTCTGATGGGCCGCGTCGACGACCGCTCGTGCGACGTTGGGGTCGAGACCCGGCAGGCTCACATTGAGGCGCGCGCTGAGGGAGTAGGCACCTTCATCGACGTTCAGATCCACCTCAGCGTCGATTGCTGTGCCGGCAGGCAGCGCGACGTTCATCTTACGGGCGGCGATCGCCATCGCTCCCTCGAAGCAGGCCGACCAGCCGGCCGCGAACAGCTGTTCCGGATTGGTGCCGCTGCCTTGACCTCCGGGTGTCGATAGCCGGATATCCAGTCTCCCGTCGGAGCTGCGGGATGCTCCGTCCCGACCGCCGGTAGTGCGGACTTTGCCAGTGTAGAGCCGTTTTGTTTGTGCGGGCATGATCACTCTCCGTTGGTCGATGGAAGGCTGTGCTGCTTCGACACATAGAGAGATGTCGCCCTGCTGGCCCGTTATGCGTTATGAGGAGCTGTTAGTGCTCGCCAGCAGCAGCAGTCTCGCCGCAGATCGTCACTCGGCGCGAATCTGTCCTGTGGGAAAAGCCCTTCTGCGAGCCGGGATCCTCCTCAATCAGGCGAAGGATGACTCCATGATACGACCGGAGCCCCGACGAGCGACATGATTTCGTTTGGTCCCTTCACTCTGGTTGCGAACGAACGGCTCCTTCTGCGCCAGGGCATGCCGGTTGACCTCGGTGCACGCGCCTTCGACATCCTGGCGACTTTGGCTGCCCGCCCAAACGAGGTCGTCAGCAAGAAGGATCTGCTGGCTCATGTCTGGCCCGATGCCACTGTGGAGGAGGGTAGCCTGCGATTTCACATGGCCAACCTGCGAAAAGCCTTGGGGGACGGCAAGGACGGCGCGCGCTACATCGCTACCCTGGCCGGACGAGGCTACTGCTTTGTGGCACCGATCTCGCGATCGGGCAGTCGGAACGATGTGCACAGCGAGGTCGCCGCCAGCTACCACGCCAATCTACCAAGCCGGCTCATTCGTATGGTGGGGCGGGCCGATGATGCTATCGCGCTTTCAACCCAGCTCATTGCCACGCGCTTCGTCACAATCGTTGGCACGGGTGGGGTCGGCAAGACCACCGTTGCGGTGGCGGTCGGGCATGATGTGATCGAGATGTTCGCTGGCGCCGTGCACTTCATCGATCTAGGCGCGCTCAGCGATCCCAGCTTGGTCGCAACAACGGTGGCCTCGACGCTCGGGCTGTCACCACAGTCCGACGACGCCATCTCCGAGTTGATCGCCTATCTCGCGGGGCGGCGGACCCTCCTGATCCTCGATACCTGCGAGCATGTCATCGATGCGGCTGCAGACCTGGCAACCCGTATCTTCGCCGACACGCCGCAGACTCACATCCTCGCGACAAGTCGCGAGCCGCTTCTGGTCGAAGGGGAGAACGTTTACAAGCTGGCGCCGCTGGCATACCCGCCGGACGATCCGGAGCTCACGGTGTCAGTTGCGCAGGGCTTCCCCGCATCCCAGCTGTTCGTGGAACGCGCCGCGGCGAGCGGCGCTCGCCTCGATCTCGACGACGCGGATGCCAAGGTGGTGGCCGACATATGCCGGAAGCTTGATGGCATGCCACTCGCGATCGAGCTGGCGGCCGGACGGGTTGCGAGCTACGGCCTTCATAAGACCGCGGCCCTTCTCGACGAGCGGCTGACCCTGCTGTGGCCGGGGCAGCGCACCGCCCCGCCGCGCCAGAAGACCCTCCAGGCCACTCTGGACTGGAGCTTCGGGCTTCTGTCCGAGTTCGAGCGTCTGGTGCTTCGCCGGCTCGCCGTGTTCGTTGGCCACTTTTCGATTGAGGCCGCCCTGGCGATCGTGACGAGCCCCGCCGCCGACGAAACTCTGGTGTTTGGTGCCATCGACAGCCTCGTAGCCAAATCGATGATCGCCGCAAGACCGGCAGGCGCAACAATGCGGTATCGGCTGCTCGATACGACGCGGGCCTATGCCCTCCAGCTCGACGTTCACGATGCCGAACTCACGGAGCTGGCCGCCCGCCACGTCACCTACTATCTGCGATGGCTGGAGGAGACTGGAACTGAATGGCCGACCTTGTCGAGCGCCGCGCAGCGCGCTCTTCACCTCGCCGGCATTGCGAATGTGCGAACAGCCTTGGAATGGTGCTTCGGGCCTAACGGGAACACTCAGCTCGGCATCCGGCTTGCCACTGCCGCAGCGCCAGTCTTCCTGTCGATGTCCTTGCTCACCGAATGCCACCGCTGGGCTGCCCAGGCAATTCTCGCCCTGGACGACAGCACGCATGGAGGGCCCGACGAGATGCGTCTTCAGGCCGCCTCGGGTGTATCCCTGATGTTCACGCGCGGAGGACAGGACGCTGCGCGTGCGGCATTGAACAGAAGCTTCGCAATTGCCGAGGAGCGAGGCAATGCGCTCGATCAGATCCAGGTTTTGGGTCCACTGCAGATGTTCCATCTGCGCACAGGAGGGTTCAGGACGGCGCTTAGCTATGCGGAGCGCTGCTCCGTCATCGCTGGCACTATCAAGGACTCCGTGTCCACGACATTGGCGCACTCGTTGATGGGAATCTCGCTCCATCTGAACGGGGAGCATGGCCGTGCGCGGACTGCGCTCGAAGAGGCGCTGCGATACGGCCCCCGTTCTGACCGGTCCACGACGAACTATCTCGGCTTTGACGGCAGAATTCTCGCAGACGCGATTCTGGCCAGGACACTCTGGCTGCAAGGCTATCCGGATCGCGCGGTGGAGCGTGCGCTGCTGGCAGTCAAGGATGCGGAAACCTTGGACCATCCGCTAACGCTCTCCATCGCTCTGGTCTGGGCAGTTTCCGTGTTGGTCTGGGTTGGTGATTTCGACCGCGCGGAGGAGCACATCAATCGTCTTTTCTCCTGCGCCGAGCTGCACTCTCTCAGGCCTTACCTAACGGTTGGGCGAGGCTTCCAAGGAGAACTCGCGATTCGTCGAGGCGATGCAGAAAGCGGGGTTCGGAGCCTGCAACGCGTTCTTCAGGATCTTCACGCAGCCCCATACGAGCTGCTCACAACGCCGCTCAGCATCGCGCTCGTTCAAGGCTTCGCCGCGACGGGCCGATTCCCGGAAGCCCTTGCGCTGATCGACGAGACAATTCGATCGGTCGAGGCAAATGGGGATCTTTGCTACATGCCGGAGTTGCTGCGGGGGAAAGCAAACCTCGTCCGCGTGACGAAGCCGCATGCTGATGACGAGGCGGAATTGTATCTCAGGCGGTCGCTCGAAATGAGCCGCGGTCATGGTGCACGGGGGTGGGAGTTGCGCGCTGCGATGGACCTGGCTACCTTTCTGGCTGCCCGCAGCCAATACGAAAGCGCGCGAGCTTTACTCCAACCGCTGTTCGAGCGTTTCGCGGAGGGCTTGGATACGGCTGATCTGAAGTATGCGGCACGCCTGCTGGCGACACTGCGCTAGAGGTGGCATTCTGGATCATCCAGTTTTTCTGCAATCCAAAATGCTCTTTTGGTATGGCGGCATGCATTAGCGCGTTCAACGACTTCTATCACCACGGCTTCCCGGCCAAGCTGAAAGCGCGATATCGACCAGACGTCTCAACCTTTCGGTACAGGCGCCGTCACAGGCTTGAACCGACATTCCTTGTACGAAAGCTCCGTAGAAGCGTGCAAGCGAATCCGTGTCGGTGCCGGCGGCAAGTTCCCCTTCGATGACTGCCCTGTCGAAACGTTCGCGTATGGCTTTGATGGCAGCCTCGCGCCTTGCGGTTACGGATTTCGCGACCGTCTCGTTTTCCGCCGCGCATTGAACAACCGCTGTCGAGACGATGCACCCGCGCGGATCGTCGGGACGCGAGATGCCGGTCGCGACGTCGTGCAGGTAGAAGGACAAAGCCTCATAAGCGCTCATATCGCTCTGTAGCGCGTCCATCCGGGCCTTGCTCTCACGCTCGGTGGCACGGTCGAGCGCCTGCCTGTACAGCTCCTCCTTGGAGCCGAACGTCGCATAGAGCGACGGCGGGGTCACGCCCATGGCCGCCGTCAAGTCGGCGATCGATGTTCCTTCATAGCCGTGTTCCCAGAACAGTCGCGCCGCGACATCAAGCCCGACATTACGATCCAGGGTCCTCGGCCTGCCCCGTTTTTTCGGAGGCTCGGTCATTTATATATCGATCCCTATAAAATCTGTTGACAACCATCGACCGACATTAATATATCGATCGCTATTAAAAATCGCAACGGAGTTGCAAATGTCCGCACGCCTCTCGAACAAGGTCGCACTCGTAACCGGCGGATCGCGCGGTATAGGCCGAGCAGTGGGGCTCGCCTTCGCCAGGGAAGGCGCTGCACTCATCGGCGTGCACTACGCCAGCAACAAGGAAGCCGCGGACGCCACGGTGCGGGATATCGAGGCACTGGGGACGCGAGCTGTCGCCATCGGCGCGGATTTGCGCGACGCGAAGGCGGCTGCCGACAGCATTGCCGGAGAGATTAGGGCCGCGGCGCTGGCCGCGACCGGCAAAGCCGGCCTCGACATCCTCGTCAACAATGCGGGCATCGCGGTGGCAACGCCGTTGGCGCAGACCAGCGAGACCACATTCGACGACCTCATGACCATCAACTTCAAGGCGCCGTTCTTCCTGATCCAGGCGCTGGCGAATGACATCCGAGACGAAGGACGCATCATCAACATTTCCACGGGCTTCACACGCATCGCAGCGCCGAATCACCCCGCCTATGCGGCGTCAAAGGGTGCTCTCGAAACGCTGACACTGGCACTCGCGCCCGATTTCGCAAGCCGCGGCATAACCGTCAACTCGGTCATGCCCGGTGTCACCGAGACCGACATGAACGCGGACTGGCTTGCGACGGATGCGCGTGCGGGCGCGGAAGCATTGTCGGTGTTTTCACGTGTCGGCCAGCCCGCGGACGTGGCTGACGTCATCACCTTCGTCGCGTCAAACGATGCGCGGTGGACGACGGGGCAGTCCATCGACGCCACAGGCGGCGCTCGGATCTAGCCGCCCTCCTGATGGCCGGATCATGTTCGCGTAGTTCTTGCGAACAACGGCAGGCAACGCGGCCCTAGGGAGCTCAGACGTCCATCGCTTTTTCCCACCAGCCGCGGGTGTTCACGTCGGCGGCGATAGCGAGAGCTTCCAGCTCTGCGATGTCGTCGCTGGGGAGCGTCATGCTGGTAGCCCGGACCAGACCATCGATGTAGCCAGGCTTGGTGACGCCGATGATCGGCGTCGCGCCCTTGGCGATGGCCCAGGCCGTCGCGACATCGGGAGCCGCTGCGCCCTGCTTCTGGCCGATCGAGGCGAGCTTGTCCGTCAGCGCCTTCAACTGAGGCAATAAGCCATTGTAAGCCTTCGCCCGGCTGCTGCCTTCCGGCAGCGGGTTCTGCGGGCTGTACTTGCCGGTCAAGGCGCCCTGTTCGAGCACCATATAGGCGAAGAACGGGATGCCCTGGTCGCGGCAGTAATCCAGGATTCCGGCATCCTCGGAGCTGCGATAGAGGAGGCTGTAATGGTTCTGGACGGCCTCGACCCGGAACCCGGCTTCTCCGAGGATCCGGTTGGCGAGCTCGATTTCGCCAAGGTTGTGATTCGAGACGCCGACATGTCTGACGTTCCCGCTCTTCAGCAACGGGATCAGGCATGGAGTCCAGCGTGCTACATCCGCTGGATTGTGGATCCAGTAGAGGTCGATGTAGTCGGTGCCGAGGCGTGCCAGGCTCTGCTCCAGCATGTCCGCCACCGGATCGTCGCCGGTTCCCACGGCTTGCGGGGTGAACTTGGTGGAGAGCTGGTAGTCGCCGCGGTCGAGGCGCTTCAGGACTTCCCCGAGAACGGTCTCGGAACGGCCCATGCCGTACACCATGGCGGTGTCCCACAAGGTGAAGCCGGCCGCATGTGCCTTGTCCGCGAGCTCTTCCAGGCCGGCCCGGGTGAGCTGGCTGCCGAAATAGCCGTCGCCGGTTTCGCCGCTGTCGCCCCAGGCCCAGGTTCCCAGTGCGACCGTGGGTGTCTTCAGTCTATCGATCGTCATGTTCGCTCCATGCTTGCTCACTTTGTTCTGCGGCCTGGTTCGCCTGACACCATGGAGCGCGGCGACGCCGGCCCGTTAGCCCGATGCGCCGGGATTGCTGCCTGATCCTCCAGAAGCTGCGGTTCGCATTGCCGCGCTTGCGCACGCGTGCGATGGTCGCATTCATGGAAAAACTCTCGAAAATCGCGGCCTTGATTGCCCGGCACGTCTCGAAGGATGGCTTCCACGCACCCCTCTTGACCGTGTGACGCTTGTTCGATCCTCCACCGTGACGATGCCGATGCCGAATGTTTACCGGCCGCAACTGTGCCTCGTCGCGCAGGGGCGCAAGGAGGTCATGCTGGGCGATCGCGTGTTCACATACGCACCGGGGCGCTATGGGGTCGTGACTTACGACCTGCCAGCCACAGGTCATGTGGTCGAGGCGACGCCCGACAAGCCCTATCTCTGCCTGTACCTCGATTTCGATCCGCTTATGCTGGGGGACTTGGCTCAGCGCGTGCCGCGGTCGCCGGAAGCGCCGTCCGCGCCCATAGGCAAGACGGTGTCCGACGCCGGCGCCGGTCTGCTCGACGCGGTCCTGCGCCTGCTGCGCCTGCTCGACGATCCGGCGGCGCTGCCCGTGCTCGGGCCGCTTGCCGAGCAGGAAATTCTCTATCGCCTGCTTGCCGGCCTGGACGGCGCCAGGATGCGCCACATCACCTCCAGTCAGGGTCGGGTGGCCCAGGTCGGCCGCGCCATCGCCTGGATCGGGCAGAACTTCCGGGAGCGGTTCAGTATCGAGCGGCTTGCCGGGGAGGTGGGCATGAGTCCATCGAGCCTGCACGAGCATTTTCGCGCGGTGACGGCGATGACGCCGCTGCAATTCCAGAAGCAGCTCAGGCTGCAGGACGCGCGCAGCCTGATGCTGGTCCAGGACATCGATGCGACGACCGCCGCCTTCCGCGTGGGGTACGAAAGCGCCTCGCAGTTCAGCCGCGAATATCGCCGTCATTTTGGCGAACCGCCGGCGCGCGACATAGCCCGCTTGCGCGCCTCACCGGGTCTGGCGGTGGTCGCTTGAGTTTCGCCTTGCCGGGGGCGCGTTCATGCAGCACCAAACCAATTGCAAAATAAAACCGGTTGCCCTAACCTGAGCCGATTGCATTACGCAATCAGATCGTCCGAAAGCCATGTGAGGAACAGGCAATGGCCAAGCTCGTCTTCGGAATGAACCAGTCACTGGACGGCTATGTCGATCACACGGCCTTCGGGCCAAGCCCCACGCTCTTCCGCCACTTCATCGAGGAGGCCGAGCGGCAGTCGGGCAGCATCTACGGTCGCCGCATGTATGAGATCATGCGCTACTGGGACGACGAGCATCCTGAATGGGATACCGATCGGCTTGCCTACGCGTCGGCGTGGCGGCGCCAGCCGAAATGGGTCGTCTCGCGCTCGTTGCAGTCGGTCGGCCCCAACGCCAGCCTCGTCGGGGATGACCTTGAGGGCGCGATGCGCAAGCTGAAGGCCGAGTACGACGGCGAGATCGAAGTCGCCGGCCCGGACCTGGCGCGAAGCCTCACCGAACTGGGCTTGATCGACGAGTATCGGATCTACCTGCACCCGGTCGTGCTTGGCCGCGGCAAGCCTTATTTCGCCGGACCCCGGCCGCCGCTTCGCCTGATGGCGCATGACCGGATCGGCGACGATGTGATCAGGTTGAGCTGCGCTCCGGCATGATCTCGCGACGGTCTCCCGTGATCAGGTGAGCCGGACGATCTTGAAGCCCTCGACCTCCTTGACGACCGGATGGTCCTTCCAGCGCTCGACGTCATGCAGCACGACAAGCTTCGACAGGTCGCCGCCGAGCTCGTCATTCATCTTGTCGATGGTCTTCAGCTGCTCCCAGACGCTGCCCACCGCATTGTTGAGCGGGACATAGACGCCGTCGTGATTGTGCCCGGTGAACTGGCGGCGCGAATAGACGCAATCGCCGGAGATCACCCGGCGACCGGCATCGGTGTCGACGAGCACGAATTGCTGGCCGATCGTGTGGCCGCTGCCGAGCCGCGCATGGATGCCGGGCAGGATGTTGTCCTTGTCGCCGTCGATGAGCGTCACGCGATGCTCGATCGAGGCTTCGAGGGCGGTGCGCAAATTGTCGGGATCGATGATGGCGGTCAGATGCGCGAAGCGTTTCGGCAGCGCGATCGCCTCGTACCACGAAAGCAGTTCGCTCTTCTGGATGTGGATATGCGCGCGCGGGAATTCTGCGATCGAGCCCATATGGTCGAAATGCGCATGGGTGACCACGATGTCGCTGATCTGATCGGGTGCGATGTCGAGCGCCGCCAGCATCCGCACCGGCGAGATCCATGTCGGGATGCCGAACTTCTGCGAGAAGCTGTGGTCGTCCTGCATGAAGCCGGTATCGATCAGCACGTTGCGTTCGCCGTTGCGCGCGAGCACGAAGGAGAAGGGCAGGTCGACCACGCCGTCATTGTACATGCCGCTGATGAGATCAACCCAGGGCTGCTCCTTGGAGCGCGCATATTCCAGCACGAAGACTTGCCATTTCGCGGATTGTGGAACGGTCATCGGTGTCCTCCTCCAATTCAGCTTTCGGCAAGCGAGCGGCCAAGGCTGGCGAGTCCGACCGCGACGATCAGGATGGCGCCCTGGAACACGAATTGCGAGAAGGTCGGCGCGCCGAAGATGTTGAGCCCGTTGAAGCCGAGCACGATGATGAGCGTGCCGATGAGCGTGCCCAATATGTGGAATTCGCCGTCGCGCAGCGTGGCCGATCCGAGGAAGACGGCTGCGAAGGCGGTCAGGAGATAGGAATCGGCGGCATTGGTTGTGCCGCTGCCGAGCCTGGCGGCAAGCAAGGTGCCGGTGAGGGCCGCGCACATGCCGGAAAGCACGAAGCCGAGGATCTTGATGCGGTCGACATTGATGCCGGCGAGCCTCGCAGCGGCGGGATTGCCGCCGACCGCCTGGATCTCCTGGCCGATCGCCGTGCGCTCGACCAGCAACCACAGGCTGCCGAACACCAGTGCCATGAAGATGATCGGGTTGGGGATGCCGAACAGCCAGCGTCCCAGCGCCAGCTGCAGGAAGGATTCCGGTACGCCGGAGACGATCGGTACGCCGGCCGAATAGGCAAAGGAGAGGCCGACCAGCACGGTGCCGACGCCAAGCGTGGCGATCACCGAATTGACCTTGAGCTTGGTGACGATCACGCCGTTGACGACGCCGATGAGGGCCCCCAGCGCGAGCTCAATCAGAACCGCCACCGGGATCGGCAGATGGTTTGCCACGATCAGCCCCGTGACGAGCACGCCGTGCAGGCTGGCGGCATAGCCGACCGAGAGGTCGAGCTCGCCGACGATCACGGCCATGGTCAGCCCGCCGGCGATGATCATGGCGAGGGATGCCTGGCTCAGCACGTTGATGAAATTATTGTAGGTCGGAAAGGCGTGCGGCGACAGGAACGAGAAGACCAGGATCATCACGAGCAGGCCGATGATCGTGCCATAGCGCGCGAAAACACCGAGCGCGGCCCTGGTGCCGGGCGAGAGGCGTCGCGTGTAACCGGCGTCACTCATGCGGAAACCCTTTCCTCGGTTAAGGCATAGCTTGCCTCGATGATGGCGCTGCGGGTGAGGTCGGTGCCGGCGAGCTCGCGCACGATCCGTCCTTCCGCCATCACCAGGACCCGGTCGCACAGATCGGGGAGTTCGTCCGGTTCGGACGAGATGACGAGCACGGCCATGCCGTGTCCGGCGAGCTCGCGGATGAGCCGATGGATTTCCCCGCGAGCGCCAATATCGACGCCGCGCGTCGGCTCGTCGAGGATGAGCACCTTCGGCTTCGAGCGCAGCCAGCGGCCGATGACGACCTTCTGCTGGTTGCCGCCGGAAAGCCGCCCGACCGGCTGTTCCGGCGAGCCGGCCTTGATCGACAGGTCGCGGATCGTCGCCTGCGCCAGCCGCGCCCGCTTGCGCAGGCTGATGAAGGGCAGGACCGGGCTGGCGAGGAGAGGCGTGAGATTGCCGAGGCTGAGATTGAAGGCGACGGATTTGCCGAGGAGCAGCCCCTCCGTACGGCGCTCCTCCGGCACAAGGCCGAGCCCGGCGCGCACCGCGCCGGCCGGGGTGCGCGGCGCAAAAGGCCTTCCCTCTATCGTCATGCTGCCGGCGTCGGGCCGGTCGGCGCCGTAGAGCAGACGCGCAAGCTCGCTGCGCCCGGCGCCGACAAGGCCGCCGAGCCCAAGTACCTCGCCGCGGCGGAGGTCGAAGCTTGCTTCCTCCACGCGCGGCAGGCGGCGCAGGCCCCGCACTGACAGCACGATCTCACCGCCCGTCGCCTCGCGCGACTTGGGCAGCTGTTCGACTGCCCCGCCGACGATCTCCTGGACCAGCCGGCGCCGGGTCAGTCCGGAGCCGTCGAGGACCGCAACAGACCGGCCATCGCGGAAAACGGTGACCCGACTGCACAGATCGAGGATTTCGTCCAGCCGGTGCGAGACGTAGAGCACTGCCACGCCCGCCGCCGAAAGCCCCCGAATGATGGAGAAGAGCTTGCGGCATTCGCCTGCCGAGAGCGAAGCGGTCGGCTCGTCCATGACGATGAGGCGCGCCTTCCAAACCAGCGCCCGGGCAATGCTGATCAGCCAGTTCTCGGCCGTCGACAGGCTCTTGGCCGCGGCGTCGAGCGGCGCGGTTATACCGACGCGTTCGATGATCGGCGCGACGTCGCTCTGGATCGCGGACCAGTCGACCAGGCCGAGCCTCGTCTTCTTCTTGGGCAGGCCAAGCATTATGTTCTCGAGCACCGTCATATCCGGCACGAAGGCGAGCTCCTGATGGATGAAGCTCATGCCGAGCCCGCTCGCCGCGTGCGGCGACACGATCGCCACCGGCCTGCCCTCGATGGCGATTTCGCCCGTGTCCGGCTGGGTCACGCCGGCCAGGATACGGATCAATGTCGACTTGCCGGCGCCGTTGGCGCCGACCAGCCCATGCACTTCGCCGGGCAGCACGGAGAGCGCAGCGCCGCGCAGCGCCTGCGCTCCTCCGTAGGATTTGCTGATCGCATTCGCCGCCACGAACGGCACCGCCGGCGGCGCCGCCATCGGAGTCGGGACTGGGTTCATGGGTGAAGCGTTGAGGTTCCTATTTCATGGCGTCCGGATGCTTGGCGATGAAGTCGTCGATCGTGTCCTTGGTGACGAGCACCGCGGGCACCTCCACCGCCTTCGGCGTCCAGTCCGCGCCGGCCTTGCGGATCTCCGGCAGCAGTTTGATCATATTGTAGCCTTCAGTATAGCTGTCTTGCCAGGCGGTCGCGGTCATGAAGCCGTTCTTGATGTTCTCCAGCGCCTGCGCGTTGCCGTTGACGCCATAGACCTTGACGTCGTCGCGGCCCTGCGCCCTGAGCGAGCCGATGGCGCCGATCGCCGGATCGTCCCAGCAGCCCCAGATGGCGAGATTCTCCTGGCCCGCCGGGTGCGAGGCCAGCCAGGCATTGGCATATTGCGCGCCATCCTCGAAATAGCCGGGGATGCGCACCTCGTTCTTCGTGACCTTGATGTCGGGATTGGCCGCGAGCGCCTTGTCGAGCTCGACCTCGCGGTTCCGGCAGACCTCGCCGGTGTGATAGGTCAGCGCCAGGATGGAGCCCTTGCCGCCCATCGTCTTCAGCATCAGCTCATTGACCGGCACCACCATCGGCCCGCCCGAGCCATTGGTGGCGGCGACCGAGCTTCCGAGCCCGCCACCCCAGGTGACGACCGGGATATTGGCCGACTTGGCGGCCTGGAGCCCTGCCCCGATCGAGGAATAGGGAAACACCATATCGACGATTGCCGCCGAGCCGCGCTGCGCAAAATTCTGGATCGCGGCATTCGCCTGGTCGGCGCTGCCCGCCGCATCGATGACCGAAACATCCCAGCCGATCTCCTTGGCAGCGGCCTTGGCGCCGACGATATAGCGGGCGTTGTTCGCCTCCGTCGCCGAGATCGAGACGATGCCGACCAGCGGCGTGTCCGCCCGAGCGGGAAACGCTGCGGCCGCGGCCGCCAACGCAGCCCCAATGACTATCCACTTCATGATCTCCTCCCTTGACGTTGCGGCGCCTACCTCGCCGAACCGTTTCGCTAGATTATGCGGATAATAACGGCAATCAAGCAAATTTTCGGTGATTTAGCCTAGACAAAGGCCGTTCTGGCGACCAAAACTCAACTAATCGATTAGCTGAGTTCGCTATGGCCACCATCAAGGACGTCGCTCGCAAGGCAGAGGTATCGACGGCAACGGTGTCGGCGGTGATCAACGATTCCGCCTATGTGAGCCCGGAATTGCGGGCCCGCGTCCTGGCCGCCGTCCGTGACCTCAGCTATGCGCCCTCGCTCGCCGCGCGGAACCTGAAGCGCGGGCGCAGCCAGTTGATCGCCCTGGTCGTGGCCGATCTCGCCAACCCCTTCTTCTCGCGTGTCGTATGGGCGGCGGAAGCGGCGGTCGCCGCCTGGGGCTATTCGCTGCTGATCTTCAACAGCGACGAGAAGCCGGAGGTCGAGCGTCGCATCCTCGCCCGCGTGCGAACACTCTCCTGCGACGGGGTGATCCTGGTCCCGGTCGGCGACTCGACGGAGCATCTGCAGAACGATCCCGACGGCAAACCGATCCCGACCGTGCTGTTCGGCCGTACCGTCGCCGATGACAGGTCGGACACGGTGACGATCGACAACATATCGGCCGGCAGGCAGGCGACGGAATATCTGCTCGATCTCGGCCATACCCGCCTAGGCACGGTCACCGGCCCGCTGCATGTCACCACCGGGCGTGGCCGACTCGACGGGATGCTGGCGGCCATGCGGTCGCGGGGCCTGACGCTTGAATCGCGCTATATACGCTCGGGTGAGTTCCGTGAGGATGCCGCCTATTCTGTGGCGCGCAGCCTGTTGGAACAGCCGGCGCGGCCAACGGCGCTCTATGTCGCGAGCGGCCTGATGGCGCTCGGCGTGATGCGGGCAGTCGCGGATCTCGGCCTGCGCTGTCCGGGCGACATCTCCATCGCTTCCACCGATACCATCCCTGGCATCGGAGGCTTGCGTCCGCGCTTGACGCGCACCGAGCATCCGCTTGTCGACATGACCAACGAGGCGGTCCGGCTTCTCGTCGATCAGATCAGGCGTGGCGGTCCTGCCGAACCGCGCAACGTCGTCTTCCAGCCTTCACTGGTGGTCGGCGACAGCTGCGCGCCGGTCGTGGCGCAACCCGTGGCGTCGCCGCCCAGCTCCGCCCCAATGACCCCTGCACCTTGATCAGGATCGAGGCTTGCGTTTTCGGGCGGCGCCCATCCCTCGTCTCGACAGCGGAAAGTTCGCAAGGGCCTCAGCCCGCCTGCGGGGCCGTTCGGGCCTGCACGGGCAGGCGGCGTTCGAACCCCCACAAAAGGGCAGGGCAGGCTAGAGCAATTCTAGGAAAAGTGTGAGCGGTTTTCCGTCCGGAATTGCGTCAAAGAGGTAGTGCGTTTCACCGTTTCCGTGAAACGGTGAAACGCACCAGACTCTTTTACGTTTTGACGGAAGCGCACCCGGGCGTTTGCGAAGTAGTTGTTGCATTCGGCTGCCTCGATGGTTTCGACGAGGTGGCCGATGTGGCGCCGGGTGTCCTCGACATAAGCGCGGAAGCATTGACGGCTGATCGGTCCGTCAAAGATGCAAGGCGCCGCGAGCCGATCACAACGCAGCGCGCCGAGGAAGATCAGCGTGCCAGACCGCGCAGCTGCTGCTGCACCAGTGTTCAACTCTCAAGAGGATAGAACCACGCTGGCGACGACGGCCAACAGATTGGCGCGAACCAGGGTTGACATAGCTCTCGGTGCGCATCCGCGGCGCCATTGCTTCACGCCAGGGGCAAGAACTGCCACGCGCCGGCTAAGCCATCGGGTTCTCCGACAGGCCGCCGGATCAGTTGTGCTTCAAAAACTCCTGCACGGCGCTGATTGTCGGTCCGGGAGCCTCTTCCATCAGCCAGTGCCCGGACTCGGGGATGACGACTTCGGTCACATTGGTGGCGGCGTTGCGCATCACGACCGCCTCCGCCTCGCCGAAGGATTTCGCGCCGCCGATGGCAAGCACGGGCATCGGCAATTTCCTGGCCAAGGCGGCCTGGTTGTCGACGGCGTCTTTACGGATCGATCGGAACTGGGCGAAGGCGGCGCGCATGGCGCCGGGCCTTGCATAGAGCTTCGCGTAGTGCCGGCGGGTTGCCTCGTCGAATTTCGCCGGCGTGCCTGCGAACTCGTTCCAGAACCTGTCGAGATAGATGCGTTCGCGGCCGCGCACGAGGCGCTCCATGTCGGGACCGCCGAAGTCGAAATGCCACAGCCTCGGATCCCGCACGATATCGTTCCAGGGCGGAATGCCGGGCACCGGCGCATCCATCACGACGAGCTTCTCCGTCTTTTCAGGATAGCGTGCCGCGTAGGCGTAAGCGACCATCGTGCCGATGTCGTGCCCGATGATATCGGCGTTCCCGATGCCCAGATGATCGAGCACGGCTCGGATGTCGGCGGCCTGGTTCCATTTCTCGTAGCCGCTCTCCGGGATCGAGGAAAGTCCCATGCCGCGCAGATCGGGAACGACGACGGTATGATCCTTGGAGAGATCGAGAGCCAGCGGCTTCCACATGTCGCCGGTGTCGCCAAATCCGTGTATCAGCACCACCGCCGGCCCCGATCCGCCGATGCGCGCATAGATTTTGGCGCCGTTGGCGGCGACCATTTCAGTGTGGAAACCCGGAAAGGTGCCGCCTTCCGCGTGAGCAGTCATCGGCGCTGATATCGCCAGCAACAACGATAGCGCTATCATCACCTTGCCGAGCATTTTTCCCCTCACCATCTCAATCCCTAGGTGCCGAAATGTAGAACGATCATTCTATATTTAGCAAGCACTATTATGAAGACGCTGAGTCGGAGAGTTGACATGGGAGCAGGAAGACCACGCGAGTTCGACATCGACCAGGCGCTCGACCGTGCGGTGCAGCTCTTCTGGCGCCATGGCTACGAGGGGACTTCAATTGCAGACCTCACCGAAGCGCTGGGCATCACCCGCGCCAGCCTCTACGCCGCCTTCGGCAGCAAGGAGGCCTTGTTCCAGCGCGTCATGGATCGCTATGAGAGCCGGGCCGGTTCCTACAGACGCGCCGCGCAGCAGGCCGCGGCGCTTGAGGACGCAATTAGGCTCCTGATGACCGGGCCTGTCGAGCTGCACGGAGACAGCCGCAATCCGCAAGGTTGTCTGGGTGTCCAAGGAGCGCTGTCAGTCAGCCCGATATCGCAGGCGGTCAGAGGCGACCTGTCCGCCCGCCGCCGCCGCGGGGAGGCAGGCATATTAAAACGACTGCAGCGCGCACAGGCTGAGGGCGAGTTGCAGGCCAGCGCGCAACCCGCGGATCTCGCCCGGTACCTTTCCGCGCTGATATACGGAATGGCGATATTGTCGGCTGATGGAGCGAACAAAAAGGAATTGGAAGCGGTCGCGGATATCGCCCTTCGGGGCTGGCCGAACGTTCGTTAGGCGATGGCGATTGTATGAACCCGCAGCGGCATAGGGACACTTGCCGCGACGCACGGCCTGCGGATACCTCTCCCGCCCAGACTGCATTCCAGCCGCTCGAGTCTGTCCGGTGACAGGCGGAAATGTCCGTTGACATATATGCAAATTAGATATATGTAATTTGCATATTACGGATCAGGGCATATGATGAACGAGACCGATTTCCTCAAGGACTACGACCCGAGCGCCTTCCAGCGGCCGTCGGTGGCGGTCGACCTTGTGCTGCTCGGTATCCGCGCCGGGCGGCCGGCCGTGCTGCTGGTCAAGCGCGACCAGCTTCCGCATGCGGGGCGCTGGGCGCTGCCGGGCGGCTTTGTCGGCATCGACGAATCCCTCGACGCGGCCGCCGCGCGCGTGCTGCGCGAAAAGGCCGGCATGGGCGAGGCGCATCTCGAGCAGCTCTACACGTTCGGCGCGGTGGAACGCGATCCGCGCATGCGCATTATCAGCGTCGCCTATCTGGCGCTGCTCACCGAGCAGGCATTCGATGCGGCGCTCGGCGCGAAGCCGGCGCTGCTGCCGGCCGCGATCCATGTGGCCTGGGCCGGAGAGACCGGCGGACCGGTCGATGTGCTCGCGCCGGAAGGCGAAAAACTGACGCTCGCTTTCGACCATGCCGATATCCTGGCAATGGCGATACTCAGGCTGCGCGGCAAGCTCGACTATTCCGACGTCGCCTTCGCGCTGCTGCCCGAATTCTTCACGTTGCGGCAGCTGCAGGACGTGCACGAGGCGATCCTGGGCACGTCGCTCAACAAGCCGGCCTTCCGCCGCCGCCAACTCGACAAGGGCTGGCTGGCGGCGACCGGCGCCTATGAATCGGGCGCTGCTTTCCGCCCGGCCGAACTCTATCGTTTCCAACGTCTCATGGCTGATTGAAGGAGAGACCATCATGGCCACCATCCGCAGTTTAGGCTTTGTCGCCCAGCTTCGCAGCGAGGCAAGCAGCCACGTCATCCGCTACCGCAACGGCCGCGAAATGCAGAGCGGCCGCGGCCTGGTCTTCTGGTTCGTGCCCGAGACCGCCAGCATCGCCGAGCTGCCGATGGACGACCGCGAGATGACGCTCTTCGTCAAGGGCCGCAGCCAGGATTTCCAGACCGTCGCCGTGCAGGGCACGATCGGCTGGCATGTGGTCGATCCGGCGCGGCTCGCCGAACGCGTCGACTTCAGCATCGATCTCAGGACCGGCAAGCTGCGCGGCGAACCGATCGAGAAGATCCAGGCCCGCATTGCCGGCATCGCCAACCAGGCGGTGCAGCAATATCTCGGCCAAGCGCCGGTGCGCGCGCTGCTCGATGCCGGCCCGGCGCCGTTGCGCGAACGGCTGCAGGCGCTGGTCGCCGCCGATCCGGCGCTGACCGACATCGGCGTCGCCGCCGTCGCCGTGCGTCTCACCAACCTGACGCCGACCAGCGAACTCGAGCGGGCGCTGCAGACGCCGACCTTCGAGGCGCTGCAGCAGAAGGCCGACGAGGCGACCTTCCAGCGCCGGGCGCTTGCCGTGGAGAAGGAGCGTGCCATCGCCGAGAACGAGCTGGCGAACAAGACCGAGCTGGCGCGGCGCGAGAAGCTGCTGATCGCCGAGGAGGCCGAGAACGCCCGCAACCGCGCGACCGGCGCGGCCGAGGCGCAGCAGATCGAAGCCGGCGCCGAGGCCGAGCGCATCCGCGCCATCGAGGGCGCCAAGGCGGAAGCCGAACGGCAGCATATCGCCATCTACCGCGACCTGCCGCCCGCGATCCTGCTCGGCCTTGCCGCCCAGCAGCTCGCCGGCAAGCTGGACAAGATCGAGCATGTCAACGTCACGCCCGACCTGCTCGCCACCGTGCTCGGCGAGTTTCGCAAGGTCCCGGCGGTGATCGAAGGCCGGTAAGGAGCGAGCCATGGCCGCGAACCGTCCCCGCGCGGTCTTCGTGACGCGCGAGACCGACTACGAGCTGCTGATCACGCATCACGCGACGCGTGGCCAGGCTCGTTTCTTTCTCGAGACGCGCGGCCAGCGGCTGGAAGACGTCGAGGCCCGGCACGATCGCTTCCACGCGGTGCTCGGCACGGCGCGTGCCTCGGTGCCGGCCGACTGGCGCCAGACCCTGGTGAGTCGTGCCGACCTCAACCGCTTCCTGTTCGCGCCCGACGACGTCATTGTCGCCGTCGGGCAGGACGGGCTGGTCGCCAATGTCGCCAAATATCTCAACGGCCAGCCGGTGCTGGGCGTCAATCCGGCACCTGATCTCTATGACGGCGTGCTGGTGCGCATTGGCGCCGGCAGGCTGGCTAGGTTGCTTGTCGCCAGCGCCGCCGGCGATGTCGACATGGAGTCGCGCACCATGGTCCAGGCCGAGCTCGGCGAAGGCGAGACGCTGCTTGCGCTCAACGAGATTTTCGTCGGCCATCGCAGCCACCAGTCGGCCCGCTACCGGATCGAGGCGGAAGGCGAGGCGGAGGACCATTCCTCCAGCGGCCTCATCGTCGCCTCAGGCACCGGCGCGACCGGCTGGGCGCGATCGATCATGGAAGCGACGCATCTGGAGCTGTCGCTCGGCCGCGAGGAACATGCGGTCGGCTTCTGGGTGCGCGAGCCCTTTCCAAGCATCGCCACCGCCACGAAATTGCGGGCGGGAAAGGTCACCGAGAAACCGCTCTTCATCACCTCGCGCATGAACGAGGGCGGCGTGATCTTCGCCGACGGCATCGAGCAGGATTTCATCGCCTTCGACTGGGGCAGGCAGGTGCGGCTGTCGCCGGCATCAAGGGTGCTGCGGCTGGTGGTCGACCGGTAGGACCGAGTTGGCCGCAAACTGCGGCAGTCAGCCCTTGACGGCGCCGGTTTTCCCAGCTTTCCCGTTCGCGCCGTCGAGCAGGGCGATCAATCCCTTGAGGATCTCGATCGGCGGCGGCGGGCATCCGGGAATGTGCAGGTCGACCGGCACCACGTCCGACACGCCGCCGACGACGGCGTAGCTGCCGGCGAAGCAGCCGCCGTCCTTCGCGCAGTCGCCTAATGCAACCACCCATTTCGGGTTGGGCGTCGCCTCAAAGGTCCGCTTCAACGCCTCGCGCATGTTCTTGGTCACCGGACCGGTGACCATCAGCACGTCGGCATGTCGCGGCGAGGCGACGAAGCGGAAGCCGAAGCGCTCGATGTCGTAGAAGGCGTTGTTGAGCGCGTGCATCTCGAGCTCGCAGCCATTGCAGGAGCCGGCGTCGACCGCGCGGATCGAAAGGCTCCGACCGAGTTTCCTGCGCGCCATGCCGTCAAGCGCGCGCGCCAGCTCGTCGACGGCAGCATTGCTGACTTGCGGCGCGCGTTCCGTCAGGGGCGGGCGGATCAGGCTTTCGAAGAGCAGTTTTCGCATGGTTCTACAGGTCGTGGCCGGAATAAGAGCAGTTGAACGATTTGTTGCAGAGCGGGAAATCGGCGACGATGTTCCCCTCGATCGCAGCTTCCAAGAGCGGCCACTGGAACCATGACGGGTCGCGCAGGTGGCAGCGCTCGATCAGGCCGTCCTCGCCGATGCGCAGCCAGACCAGTATGTCGCCGCGAAAACCCTCGACCAGCGCCATGCCCTCGCGCGGCTCTTGCGGTGCAGCGATATCGACGCTGATTGGCCCGGCGGGCAGCCGCCCGAGAATCTGCACCACCAGCGACAGGCTTTGCTCGACCTCCCGCACGCGGATCCAGACGCGCGCGTTGACGTCGCCCTCCTGCAGCACCGGCACATCGAAGGCGAGCTCGTCATAGGGCGCGTAACCCGGCATGCGGCGCGCGTCGAAATCGCGGCCCGAGGCGCGCCCGACATAGCCGCCGGCGGCATATTGCCGGGCAAGCTCGCCCTTGAGCCGGCCGGTCGCCACGGTGCGGTCCTGCAGCGAGGCGGTGTTGTCGTAGAGCTCGACCAGATGCGGGAAGCGCCGCCTGATCTCCGCGACCAGCGACCGGATGGCGCCGATCCCCGCCTCGTTCAGGTCGCATGCCGTGCCGCCGGGCAGGATGCGGTCGCGCATCAGGCGATGGCCGAAGGCCGCGTCGGCGGCGCGCAGCACGCGTTCGCGCAACACGCCGCAATGCGCGTGCATGATCGCGAAGGCGGCGTCGTTGCAGATGGCGCCGATGTCGCCAAGGTGGTTGGCGAGGCGCTCCAGCTCGGCCATCAGCACCCGCAGCCACATCGCGCGCGCCGGCGGCGCGATGCCGAGCGCCGCCTCCACCGCGCGGGCGAAGGCCAGCGAATAGGCGACGGTGCTGTCGCCTGAAGTCCGGCCCGCGAGTTTCGCGGCACGATCGATCGATGCGCCCTGCATCAACCCTTCGATGCCCTTGTGCACATAGCCCAGCCGCTCCTCCAGCCGCACCACGGTTTCGCCGCCTGCCGTGAAGCGGAAATGCCCCGGCTCGATGATGCCGGCATGCACCGGCCCGACGGGAATCTGGTGGAGGCTCTCGCCCTCGGCCGCCAGGAACCGGTAGGACGACGCGGCCGCCGGCCGGCCGGGCCGCGCCGCCAGCGGGTGGCTGATGCCCCACTGGCCATGGTCGAGCCAGCGGCGGGTATCGGGCAGGCCTTGCGGCGCCAGCCCGAAAAGATCCGCCGCGGCGCGTTCCAGCCGGAGCGCCGGTGGATGGAGCTGGCCGACCGACGGATAACGGCCGCCACGGCAATCCAGGCTGATCACGCCGATGGTCTGCGTCTCGTCGAGCAGCGCCATGTGCACCTTGTCAGGTTCCCCCCACAGGCCGAGCAGGCTCCAGCGTCCGGCGCCGAGCTGCTCGACGGCGAGGTTCCAGGTCTTCGGTGCGACGACGGCGCGCCGCCAGGGCGCGTGATGTTCGACCTGGCGGTCGGCCTCGATGAGATCGGCGAGTGCGGGTATGTTTTTCCGGATCATGCGCCTACCCCAGGATACCGGCGACATGTTGGAACCACGCCACCAGCGGCGCCGGCAGATAGATGCCGGCGGCAAACACCAAAGCGAGGTGCGAATACATCGGCACGTAGGACGCCTCGACCGGCGCCATGCCGCCGCGCGGCTCGCCGAAGGCGACGCCGGTCAGCCGCAGCAGCAGCGCCCCGAAGGCGATGAGCAGCCCAAACACCAACGGGATCGCCAGCCACGGATGCCTGGCGAAGGCCGAGCTGACGACCAGGAATTCGCTCATGAAGATGCCGAGCGGCGGCAGGCCGGCGATGGCTACGACGCCGATCACCAGCGCCCAGCCAAGTCCGGGATGGCTTTCGGTCAGCCCCCTGATCTCGGAGATCTTCTGCGTGCCCTTGACCTGCGCGATATGGCCGACGGCGAAGAAGATCGCCGATTTGGTCAGGCTGTGCATGACCATGTGCAGCAGGCCGGCGAAATTGGCGAGCGGGCCACCCATGCCGAAGGCAAAGACGATAATGCCCATATGCTCGATCGAGGAATAGGCGAACAGGCGTTTGATGTCGCGGCGGCGGTAGAGCATGAAGGCCGCGAAGATCAGCGAGGTCAGTCCCATCGTGACCATTAGCGGTCCTGGGCCGATCGCCTGTGGGCTCGCCGCGAGCAACAGCTTGAAGCGCAGCACGGCATAGAGCGCGACGTTGAGCAGCAGGCCCGACAGCACCGCCGAGATCGGCGTCGGGCCCTCCGCATGGGCGTCGGGCAGCCAGGCATGCAAGGGGGCAAGGCCGACCTTGGTGCCGTAGCCGAGCAGCAGGAAGATGAAGGCGACGCTGAGCAGCGCGGGATCGAAATGCGCCGCCTTCTCGATCTGCACCGACCAGACCATGGCGTTGGTGCCTTCGCCGACGACCGGCTGAGCGGCCATGTAGACGAGGATCGTTCCGAACAGCGCGAGCGCGATGCCGACGCTGCCGAGGATGAAATATTTCCACGCCGCTTCCAGCGCCTCATGGGTGCGATAGATGCCGACCATCAGCACGGTGGTCAGCGTGGCGAGCTCCACCGCGACCCACATCAGGCCGATATTGTTCGACACGAAGGCCAGGTTCATGCCGAACATCATGATCTGGTACATCGCGTGGTAGAAGCGCAGGTTCGGCGCGGTCAGCCGGCCGGTTTCCAGCTCATGCGCGATGTAGGACGCGCTGAACACGCTGGTGGTGAAGCCGACGAATGTGTTGAGCACGATGAAGACGATGTTGAGGTCGTCGACCAGCAGATATTGTCCCGGCGCCGGCCGGTCCGTGACGAACAGCGACAGCGCCGCGAGCAAGGTGAGCAGGCTGGCAATGACATTGACGGTCGCCGTCATGCGGTAGTTCGGCATCGCCGCCAGGATGGCCGCGGCGCCCGCCGGGATGAAAAGGATCGCGGCCACGGCGTCGAAGGAAATCCCGCTCACCGGCGTTCTCCCCGGTAGTCGTCGAGCGCGCCGATATCGACCGAATCGAACCGTTCGCGGATGCGGAACAGGAAGACGCCGATGACGATGAAGGCGATCAGGATCGAGAAGGCGACGCTGATCTCGACGACCAGCGGCATGCCCTTGGCGCCGGTGGCGGCCAGCACCAAGCCGTTCTCCAGCGACATGAAGCCGACGACCTGGCTGACGGCGTTGCGCCTGGTCACCATCACCAGCAGCCCCAGCAGGATGATCGACAGCGCGAAGGCGAGATCCTCGCGGGCGAGCGGGTCGGCCTCGGGCGTCACCCTGAGCATCAGCACCATGGAGAGCGTCACCAGCCCGATGCCGGCAAGCATGGTCGGGCCGATGCCGACCGCGGTCTCGATGTCGCGGTGGATGCCGAGCCGCTGGATGATGCGATGCAGCCCGACCGGAATGACGATCGCCTTGAAGACCAGGGCGATTGCCGCCGTGATGTAGAGATGATGCGCGTCCTGAATATAGGCCTGCCAGGCCACCGAAAGCGCCAGCACGACGGCATGCAGCGCAAAGACGTTGATCAGCGCGAACAGCCGGTCCTGGTAGAGCATCATGAAGGAGATCAGCACCAGGCTGCCGGCGAGCAGATGGGCGATGTCGAAGGTGAGACCGTTCATCACAGGCTCCGCGAGACGAACAGCAACAGCGTGCCGAGCAGCGCCAGCATCAGCGCGGCGCCCAGGAAGTCCGGGACGCGGAAGACACGCATCTTGGCGACCGCCGTCTCGAACACGGCAAGCAGGATGGCAAGCACCGTGAGCTTGCAGAGATAGGTGACGGCGCCGATGGCCAGCGATTTCGGCCCGGTCCCCCCGCTGTCCAGCCCCCAGGGCAGGAAGACGCAGGCGATCAGCGACATGTAGAGCAGCAGCTTGAGGAAGGTGGCGAGCTCGATCATCGCCAGATGGCGGCCGGAATATTCCAGGATCATCGCCTCATGCACCATGGTGAGCTCCAGATGCGTGGCCGGATTGTCGACCGGTATGCGGGCATTCTCGGCGATCGCCACCATCACGAGCGCGATCAGCGACATGCCGAGCGACACCCGCAACCCGACTTGCGGAGAGCCCATGAAGGCGGCGACCGTCGAGAGCTGCGTGGCGCCGGCCAGCAGCGCCAGGCTGAACACGGTGAGCAGCATCGCCGGTTCGGCCAGCGACGCGATCATCACCTCGCGGCTGGCGCCGAGGCCGCCGAAGCTGGTGCCGACATCCATTCCCGCCAGCGCCTGGAAGAAGCGCGCGCTGCCGAGCAGCGCCACGATGACGATGAGGTCGGCGGTCCAGCTGAATTCGAGGCCGGTGGCGAAAGTCGGAACGAGCGCGGCCGCCACCCAGGTGGCGGCGAAGATCAGATAGGGCGTCACCCGGAACAGCCAGGACGCATTGTCCGCCAGCACGACCTCCTTGCGCATCAGCCTGACGAGGTCGCGATAGGGCTGGATCAGCGAAGGCCCCTGCCGCCTGACGAGCCTTGCCTTCACCTTGCGAACGAAGCCGATCAGCAGCGGCGCAAGCAAAAGCACGACCAGCATCTGCGCGCCCTGGACGGCCAGCTGCGAGATCATGGCCATAGCGCGAGCACCAGAAGCAGGATGACGAGGTAGAGGAAGACCAGCGTCAGGTAGCGGCGGATGGTCAGGAACTGCAGGTGGTTCAGCCGCTCGGTGGCGAAATCGATCGCGCCGGTGATCGGCTGGTAGAAGATCTCCCAGGCCACATCGTGCATCTCCACCTTGAGTCGCGCCGGTTCCAGCGCGCCCGGCGCCGGCATGTCCACCGTCTCGCGCGAGCGGAACGCGAAGCCTCCGAAGACGCGGCGGATGGGCTGCGCGAAGCTGACGGCCGTGTATTGCGCGGCCGGCACCGCGTCCGGGAAGCCGCATCCCCATGCGATGCCCCGGCGCAGCGCATGCGAGGCGAAGCGGTGGATGAAGAAGGCCGCGAGCGACGCCGAGATGGTGATGAAGACGAACACCAGCAGGCCGTTATAGGAGCTGCGGCTCTCGGCGATCGGCACGATCGACAGCCAGGGCTGCGCCATCTGAACCGGCATGCGCTCGCCGACGAGCGGAAGCGTCACCGTCGACAGGCTGTCGATGACGAAGCCTGGCAGGATGCCGGCGAGCAGGCACAAGGCCGCAAGCACGGCCATCGCCGCCAGCGACCACCGATCGACTTCGTGCGCGCGTTCCACCGCCGCCGACCGCGCCCGGCCAAGGAAGGTGATGCCGAATGCCTTGACGAAGCAGGCCGCGGCAAGTGCGGCCGACAGCGCCAGCATGCCGCCGACCGCGGGCACGATGACCTTCAGCCCCCATTGCGGCAGCTCGGGGCTGCGCAATATGGCCTGGAAGGCCAGCCATTCGGAGGCAAAGCCGTTGAAGGGCGGCAGCGCCGAGATCGAGACGCAGCCGATGAGGAAGACAAAGCTGGTCACCGGCAGGCGATGGATGAGGCCGCCCAGCTTCTCCATGTCGCGTTCGCCGGTTGCTGTCAGCACCGCGCCGGCGCCGAAGAACAGCAGGCTCTTGAAGAAGGAATGGTTCAGCACGTGGAAGAGCGCCGCGGTGAAGGCCAGCGCGGCCGCCGACGGCATGCCGTTCGCCTTGAAGGCCAGCGCAAGGCCGAGGCTGGCGAAGATGACGCCGATATTCTCGACGGTGGAGTAGGCGAGCAGCCGCTTCAGGTCCTTTTCCATCAGCGCGTGCAGGATGCCCAGCACCGCCGTCACGCCGCCGATGAGAAGCACCGCCACGCCGGACCACCATGCCGGCTCGCCAAGCAGGTCGAACACCACGCGGACGAAGCCATAGATGGCGACCTTCGTCATGATGCCGCTCATCAGCGCCGAGACGTGGCTGGGTGCCGCCGGATGGGCAAGCGGCAGCCAGGCATGCAGCGGCACGAGGCCGGCCTTGGAGCCGGCGCCGAGCAGCATGAGAACCAGCACCGCGCCGGCGGCGAACGAGCCGGGATGCGCCGTCCGCATCGCGTCGAACGCATAGGTTCCCGCCGGCCCGGCCAACAGGCCGAAGGCAAGCAGCAGCGCCATCGTGCCGAAGCTTGCCATCACCAGGTAGATGTAGCCGGCCCGCCGGTTGGCCTCGTCGCGGTGATGCGCCATGACCAGCGCCCAGGAGGCGAGCGACATGAATTCCCAGGACAACAGGAAGCTGAAGGCGTCGTTCGCCAGCACCACGAGGTTCATGCCGGCGAGGAAGGCGGGATAGAATGGCAGCACCCGATGCGGCTGGGATTCATGCCGGCCGTAGCCGAGGCCGTAGAGGCTGGTGATCGTGCCGCCCAAATTGACGACGACGAGAAAGAACGCCGACAGGCCGTCGAGGCGGAACCGGGCGCCGGTCCAGGGCAGGCCGAGCGGCAAGGTGGCGGAGGCTTCGCCGGGGTTGCCGGCGAGCTGGCCGGCAGCAGTCGCGAGCAGCACGGCTGAAATGACAAGCGTCGCGCCATAGACCAGTCGCGTCGCGGCGGCGAGCCGGCTGGCGGCCGCGGCCATTATGGCCGTTGCCAGAAACCCGGCAGGACCGCACAGCAGAAGGGCGACGGTCGAATTCACGGCTGGCTCCCGCCCGATTCGACCCGGCCGCCATCGGGTTCGGGCGCCTTGGCGGGATCGAAACCGCTCTTCAGACGCACCCCGCGCCCGCCGCCTGGGCTCGCCGCGCCTTCCCCGATCAGTTCGATGCCGGAGATCTCGAGCGCCGCGATCAGCTTCATCAGCGAATCGACATTGCCTCGGATGATCGAGCCGCTGGCTTCCATGCGCTGGATCGTCGGCACCGACAGGCCGGACAATTCGGCAAGCCGGCGTTGATCGATGCCGAGCAGCGATCTTGCGGCGCGCAATTGCGGTGCGGTTATCACCGAGGGCTCACTCGTTCACATCTGAGATATGAGGTATCGGTGCTATAGCCTATATTAAAATGTACCATAGTCAAGGATTGATGTTTAAAACATCTATGCTGATGGCGCGACAGTGTGGGCCGACGGCGCGGCAGCCCCTGGCCAGATACGGCACCCGATCTATGCAGCCGGAGTCAGAGTGTGCCGGGATACGGAAGGGCTTCTCAGCGCTCCACGGCTGCGTAAGCCAGCGCCAGGATGCATGGGGAGGTGACAAAACGGACGGCCAGGCGACGGCCCGGCGAAGTGACCGCCTCGCCTTTTTTGAAATCGATGGCGATGTCCTCGAAACCCAGCACGCGACCGTCGAGCGGGAACGATGCCTTGTAGGCGGCTTCCTTGACCGCGAACAGGATGCGGCCGCCTAGCTTCGGATCGAGATCGCCCAGGCGATCGTCCTGTGCGGCAACCATGGCCCTGAGGTCGTCGGGCAATGGCAAGGCGGGCTCGATGTCGACGCCGACGCTTCGCAGCGCGCCGGATCGCGCGACGACTGCCACGGCCATCGTGTCGTCATGCGCGATCGAGCCGACAATGCCGGCCGGCCAGATCGGGCTTCCCGATCGGCCGCGTAATATCGTGGGGTCCACGCATCCCAGACGCCGCAGCAATTCATGCGCGATGTGGCGGCCTGTCCCGGTAGCGGCGCGCGCGCCGGGTTCGCGCGTCGCCATGGAAGCACTTTCCGCAGGCAGGATATATTGTTCGTCGCCGGCGAGGATATGACGGCAACCGGCGCTCAGGCCGGGCGGCGCGAGGCCGGCCAATGCCTGCTTGACGGTGTGCTGGATGCTTGCCGAGATGCGTTGCGGCCGGGTGTCCAACGCTCTATCCGCCCAGTTCGAGCACGGCGATCATCTCGTCGTCTTCGTCCAGTCCTTGCTCGACGAAACCGAAGCCGGCGTATAGCCGGCGCGCCGCCTCGTTCTCCGGTTCATAGCAGATCGCAACGCGGCGGATGTGGCCGAGCTTCGCAATCTCTTCCAGCGCCTTGCCGACAGCGGCGCGGCCAAGGCCCCTGCCTTGCTCCCGGCGGTCGACCATGAAGCGATAGATGATCGCTTCGTCATCGTCCTTTGGCGCGCTGTACATGAGGAATCCGACCACGCGCCCGGCGCAGACCACGGCGCGGGCGATCGCCTCGTCATCCTGCTCGGCCTCCGCCAGCGATTCGGCGTTGGAGGCGACGTACTCCTGCTGCTCCGGCAACGGTTCGAGCGCCAGTATCGCCGCCCGGTTGCCCTTGCTGACAGGCTCCAGGGCAACCGGCCGGTCGATGGTGCCGGCGCGGCGCGTCACGCGGCGTGCCCGATTTCCATCGCGCGGGCGTCGATCGGCGTCACCACGCCATAGAGCTTCGCCGGGTTGCCGCGCCAGACCGTGTTCGGCTCCAGCACCTCGCCCTTCATGACGAAGCAGTCGACGTCGGCCACCGATCCCTCGCCCATCGTCACCGCGTAATGAACGAAAGCGGACGGCGCCAGCGTGCAGCCATTGCCGATGCGGATGTAGTCGGACTTGAACGCGCCTTCCTCCAGTGAGTGCGGCTGGATCACGCAGCCTTCGTTGAGCGTCACGTCGTCGCCGATCTCCACCAGCGACCGCTCCGTGATGATGCAGCCGCCGTCATAGAGGCGCAGCCCCACCTTCACGCCCAGCATGCGCAGGATCAGGGGCCGGAACGGGGTGCCGGTGAACAGGCCCATGATCGGTGAATCGGACAGCTTCCAGTGACGTTCGTGCCGCCAGAAAACCGGGTCGTAGATCGTCGCCATCCTGGGCTTCAGGCGGCGGAAGCCGAGGCTGGCGCGCTCGAGGAAGATATAGAACGGGATGCCGATCGCCGTGGTCAGCATCACCGCCACGAACAGTGCCGTCTGCCCCCACTCGGTATAGTAGTTGAGCGCGCGGTCCCAGATTGCGAGCGTCAGGAACAGGATCAGCCACTGCGCGGCCACGAACATCAGCGCGGTGATCAAATTGTGAAGGTTCTTCAGGGGCAGGCGGCGACTGCGTTCCTTGTCGGAGATCAATCCGAGAAGCTCCTTGTCGCGATTGACCATGCGCGGAATTTCGAAGGGTGGCGAGCCCAGGAGCCCGACATTCTCGCGCACGGGGCCGTCCACCGGCACGTGAACCTTGGTCCCGAGCAGGCAATTGTCGCCGACGCGGGAATCCGGTGAATAGATGATGTTGTTGCCGAAGAAGTTGCGTTCGCCAACCCGCGTATGCTCGAGCCGGAAGGAGTTGGCCGACTTCTGCATGTTGACCATGAACAGACCGTCCGACACCATCGTGTGCGAGCCGATCTCGCTCAGCTGCGGGTTTTCATGCCGCTGGTTGGTACCGAAATTCGATCCGGTCTGATCCACCTTGTTCAGCTTCCAGCCGATGGCGCGCAGATAATGGACGACGGCGGAACTGTCGCCGAACAGCACGTTCAGCAGCCGCACATTGCTGACCAGCTCCAGCATCGTTTGCAGCCAGTAATGGAAGCCGTAGAGCGAATAGTTTCGGCCGGGCTTCAGCACGAGGTTGAACAGCCGCGGCACGATGGCCGCCAGCAGCACCCCGCCGATGATGAAGCCCGCCACCGTGACCGTGGTGCCGATCGCCACGACGCCGATGGTTTCATCATAGTCGTCGCCGACATTTTCCCAGTAGCTGTGGAACAGAAGCGGGAACGGTGTGACGATGGCAAAAAGGATGAAGAGCTGGATCGCCTCGTAGATGACGCGGCGCACCCGCGACAACGGGACGTTGGGCACGTTGCAGTAATCCGCCTCGGTCGGGATCGCAGGCGAACCGTGCCAGTGCTCTCCGGCCGGAATGGTCTGTCCGCGATGCAGCGACGAAGCGTGGCCGAGCTGGGTGCCGTCGCCCATGCGCGTGTCGATGTCGAGCGTCGATCCGACGCCGACGAAGGCGTTGTTGCCGATATTGACCGGCCCGGTATGGATATAGCCCGCCTGCGCGCGGAACCCAAGGATCGTCGAGTCCTTGCGCAGGATCGAGTTGTCGCCAATGGCGATCAGATCGGTGCAGACCGGAACGGCCCTGCACTCGACGACGGTGCGGTTGCCGAGCCGCGCGCCGAGCAGGCGCAGATAGAGGCTATAGAGCGGACTGCCGCGGAACAGCACGACCGGAGCGCTGCGGACCAGAGTCTTGACGATCCAGAATCGATAGTAACGCCAACCCCAGATCGGAAAGGTCTCGGCCTTCCAGCGGCCGACCAGCAGCCATTTGGCGGCCACGGCGAAGCCGCTCAATCCAAAGAACACGCAGGCGGACAGAAGAACGCAACGCAGATAGAGAGACACCGGGTCGTCCAGGGCGTCATAGACCCAATTGAGGCCGTCATTGATCGTCCACAACGCCGCATAGCTGTAGACCGCGTAGAACAATAGCTGGCCGAGTCCCGTCGCCCAGATGGCAAGATTGGAGGCCCTGTGCGTCAGCATCGGCTCGCGCGCGGCAACCGCGGCCGTCTGGGGTTCCCGCAGATGCTCGGCAAGCTTCGCCACCGTCGGGTGGAGGTAGATGTCGCGCATCGAAGTCGTCGACCAGGCCTTGCGCGAGCGGATGCGCGCGCAGAACCGCGCCATCAACAGCGAGTTCGCGCCGAGGTCGTCGAAGAAGTGGTCTTCGATGGAGATGTCCTCGAATTTCAGCACGTCCGCCAGCGTCTCCACGAGGAACTTTTCGTCCTCGTTGCGCGGGTCGATCATCGCATGGCCGGCGGCGACACGCGCGCTCGTCGGCTTTGGCAACTTCCTCAGGTCGACCTTGTTGGAAACGGTCATCGGGATCGCGGGCAACTGCTCGAGATAGGCCGGAACCATGTAATCGGGCAGCCGTCGCTTCAGCTCCTGCACGAGAGCGGTGCGGTCCACACCGTCGCCGCCGCTTTTGGGAGCGAAATAGCCGACCAGCTCGGTGCGCTCGGGCTCGATCTCCCAGGTCGTGACCGCCGCCTGCGCGATGCCCGGCTGATCCAAAAGCACGGCCTCGATCTCGCCCAGCTCGATGCGATAGCCGCGGATCTTGACCTGCGTGTCGATGCGTCCGTGGTATTCGATCTCGCCCTTGTCGTTGATCCGGCCAAGGTCTCCCGTCCGATAGATGCGGCCGCCTGGGTTGTTCGGCAGGCCGATGAAATCATGGATGAACTTCTCATCGTTGAGTTCCGGCCGGTTGAGATAGCCGACCGCGACGCCCATGCCGCCGATGCAGATCTCGCCCAACGCGTCGCCGCTCAGCACCTGTGGCTTTTTCGGATCGAGGATGGCGATCGAATAGGTGGGCAGCGGCCTGCCGATCGTCACCGGTTCGTCCCGCGTCAGCAAGGCCATGGTGGCGGTGACGGTCGCCTCCGTTGGGCCGTAGGTGTTCAGGATCTGGCGGCCGGGCTTCGCCCACCGCACCACGAGCTTGTGAGAGCAGGCCTCGCCGCCGACAAGGATCGCGCGCAGGCTTGGCGCATCGCTCTCGATCGACGACAGCAGCGTCGGGCTGCAGGCCATGCAGGTGATGTTGTGCTCGCGCAGGAAACTGGCCAGCTCCTCGCCCACCAACGGCTGCTGGCCGGGCGCCGGCACGACGGTCGCGCCGGCGGCGAACGGCACCCAGATCTCCTCCGAGGAGAAATCGAAGGCAATGGTCATGCCTTGATAGACGCGGTCGCCCGGCTGGTAGCCGTAGGACGCCGCCGCGACGCGGATGAAATTGCAAAAACTCTGATGGGTGATGACCACGCCCTTGGGCTTGCCTGTGGTGCCCGACGTGTAGAGGATGTAGCAGGTCTGATCCTGGACGCCGTCCGGCAGGGGCGCCGTTTCCGGCTGGAGCGCGATTTCGGACTCCGCCAAATCGATCGAGATATGCGGAACGGGCAGGCGCGCCACGCGCGCGGCATAACCGGAAACGCTGATCACCATCGTGACGTTGGCGTCCTCGATGATCATCACCATGCGGTCTTCGGGAAACGCGGTGGCCAAGGGCACGAATGCCGCCCCGGCCTTCATCACGGCAAGCACCGCGATGTAGGTTTCGGCGGAGCGGTCGAGCAAAAGGCCGATCCTGTCGCCTGGCTTGACGCCGCGCTCGATCAACAGATGGGCGAACTGGTTGGCGCGGCTGTTCAGTTCGCGATACGACCAGGGCCGACCGCCGGAGACGACCGCCGGTGCGGCGTCGAAGCGGCCCGCCAGATCGGCGAAGAACCGGTCGAGCCGCTCATGCGGCTCGCCTTTCTGGATGAAATCGGGGCCGATCAGGATCTGCTCGCGCGGCGGCGCCGCGGTCGCTGCTTTGGCCTTGCGGGAATTCTGCTTGGCGGGCTTGGTGGCTTCGGTAAGAGACATCAGAGAACCTCGCGGGCTCCTGTCCGCCCGCATTACGTGATTGGTGAAATGACAAAAAAACTAACGTCGGGCGTCCAGGCCTTCTTTCGCGGACGGTGAAATGCCGTGGCGCGTATGGGGCCGGGGACTGGCCGACTTCGAGCAGGCCTATGCTGCTGCGCTGATGGCCGATCCGTGACAATCGCGCGACTTCACGATGATTTGATGAAGGGGCGCCTCACGCGACGATCAAACCGCGACGGGACGGACGTGGGCATTCTCGAGGCAGTAGGGTGCATGGCGGAAATCCCGGATGCGCACAACCTCTTCGCCGCGCCAATGGACCAGCACGAAGCCGCGCACGGCATCGTCCGCCTGCGGGTTGCGGATGAGGATCGCCGGCAGGTCATCGACGAAGCCGAGCGACAATGCCCAGTCGCCGAGGCGGTCGTAATTGCCGAAATAGGTCGAGGCTTCCTTCTTGCCGTTGAGGCTGGTGCGGTTGACGACGTCGACCTGGACGTCCTCGGCGATCAGCGCCCTGACCCCGTCGAAATCGCGCGCGTTGAAGAGCTCGATGTAGCGGCGCAGCCGGCGCTCTTCTTCCGGTTCGAGTTTCGGCATCGCGACATCGGCCGGCGCCGAAGCCAGCGCCTTCAACTCCGCCCGGCCGCGATGCAGCGCCGCCTTGGTGGCGGCAAGTGTCGCGCCCGTCACCTCGCAGGTCTCATGCAAGGTGAGGCCAAGCACGTCGACCAGGATCACGGCGCTGCGCTGCGCCAGCGTAAGCTGCATGAAGCTGCGCAGGCTTGCCGCCGCCGCGAGCCTCGCCTCGGCATTGGCCGAGAGATCCTCGATCGTCGTCATGTCGGCCTCGGTGACGCGGGAGCGCTCCCGCTGGCGGCGGCGCAGATGATCCTGCGCCGCATTGTGAGCGATGCGGAACAGCCACTGCTCGGGGCGTTCGACGAGAGCACCGCCATCATGGGCGGCGAGCGCCTTGACCACCGCCTCCTGCACGATGTCCTCGCCCTCGATGGCGGAGCCCGCCATGCGCGCGACATAGCGGTGCAGTTTCGGGCGCAGGCCGACGAGCATGGCTTCAAGTTCCGCGCGGCCGAGCCCTGCCAAGCTCATCGTCCTCTTTCTCGCCTCGCCAATGCCAAGGTCAGGCGGGCACGGCTTCGTCGGCCCCGGCCAGCATACGATAGTTGCCGACGATCTTCGCCGGCGACCTCACAAGCGGCGTCGAACGCCGGCCGGCATGATCGGCGCTGAATGCCTTGAACGCGTCGAGCTCGGTCAGCGCCGAGCTGTCTTTTTCAAAACCGACGATGTGCATGAATTCGCCGTTGTCGAGTTCGAGCACGAGATAGCGCACGGTTTGCGGTTTTGTTTCATCCAGCGCCTCGAACACCTTTGTCACCAGCGTCCGGTTCTCGACGATTCCGGCGTCCTTCACGCCGTAGCGGATGAGGTTGTAGTTCATGGTCGTCTCCTGTTTGACGTGTCTGCGTGAGGAAGACGTTTCGTACGGCCGAAAAGATTCTCAACGGCTCGCGAATCTTTTAATTTAGCCCGCAGCGAAGGCGAAGGCCGTCGAGATTGTCACCGAGCCGCAGGAAACGCCTTGGCAGCCGGGCGAACCGTCGCAGAATTTCTCGACAGCGAAGGCAATCGCATGGTGTTGGTCAGCCGGTGGGCGGGCGGCATGCCCGCGTCGTCGGATTTGGGTCAATCGACCACGCCCACCGCGACGCACCCGAATTCGCTACGCAAGGCAATCATCCGCGAGTTGCTTAGCCCCCAAGCTGCTGCAGCTTGCGACAGGCCCGCCTCCTGCCTTCTCGGCATTTCTCGCGACATTTCTCTTTGTTGCCATCCCGGCATCGTCCAACAGATTCCGGTTTAGCAGGTTCGGTCGTTTCCGCTGAACGATTGGCAGAAGGCTCATTAATAGGCAACGAGACTTGCGGCTTGCGACTGACTTTCTTCGGCAGGATTTTTTTGCGTAGCGGCGCAGGTGCTTGAAGCTTGGCGATTCGGCTCTTTGCAATTTCGATGAATGCACCATTCGGAAATGCCGCTAAATAAGCACGGTACATCGAGACATCGGATGTATCCTTGATCGATCTCCAAAATTCGAGCTCTGTCGCCGCGTTGATGTCTGGCTGATAGGGTTCTGCAGGAGACTGACCAGACGCAGCATCTGGGTTGAATGAGAACCCCGGCTCCACCAGGGACGAGTTGCTCCAGGGGACCTGCCTCCCGGAAGTCGCGTTCATGACGTCCAACCGGACGCGACGCATGAGAATTTCGATGTCAATCGAAGGAGTCTTTATGCGCTTCACAAGAGCATCTGCAAAAGGGCTATGATTGGCGGCTCCATCGAGCGCGACATTGCCGGGCTGTGTCGCAAAGCCGATAAAGACCCCCCTGCCAGCATCCAAGGCGCCTAGTCCCTTGCCGACTACAAGGCCGCGACTTTGACCCTGTCCACTCAATTGCTTGACGAAAGGGTTGTCCCGACAGGCATCAAGAAGGACGATGGCGGTATTTTCCTCGGCCGTCATGCCTGCAATAATATCTTGCAAGCGCTCAGCCTCTAAAGCCAAGTCGGCCGGACGTTGAAGGGCGGCATCAACTGGCAAGAGGTAGTTTTCTCCGTTCGCTTGGAGCCCATGGCCGGCGTAGTAAAAAAGGGAGACGTCACCTGGCTGCAAGTTTCGCCTGAATTTTCCGATGAGTTCCCTGAACGTTGATGCGTCAGCATCCAATCCGAGGGTGACCTCAAAGCCCGTCTCTTGCAAAACTCGGGAGATCGCATTCGCATCATTCACCCCGTTGGGGAGCGATGGCGCATAACGGTAGGAAGAGTTGCCGATGACAAGCGCATATCTGTGGCTGCGCTGGCCGATTTCGACCTCGGAGGATGCCGGTGTCGACAAGCTTGCCAGAAAAAGAAGGCACGCGCACAACAAGCAAATCTTGGACATTGCGACGGTCCCGAGTAACGGAGAATATTAGCATCTGTTAAAGCGCGTGGGTACCCATCGTATGAGACGCTCTTGCTTGGGAAAGTGTCCAAACTTGCCGGAGACCGCCCCGCGCGTCGTCACGCTTTTTCGGGCATCGACTTCAAAGAATATTCAATCGCCGGAATGATGCCGCAGCAGACAAGGTGGGCCAATTCACGAGCTTGCGACAACACCATTCGATCGTTCAGGCCACCGCACCCGCCGCCGCCCGTCCGGCGCTGCGCCCCGAAAAGATGCAGCCGCCGAGGAAGGTGCCCTCCAGCGCCGCATAGCCATGCAGGCCGCCGCCGCCGAAGCCGGCTACCTCGCCGACCGCGTAGAGCCCCGGAACCGGCTTTCCGGCGGCATCGAGCACGCGGCTGTCGAGATCGGTCTCAAGCCCGCCCAGCGTCTTGCGGGTGAGGATGTTGAGGCGCACCGCTATCAGCGGGCCGTTCGCCGGATCGAGCATCTTGTGCGGCCTGGCCGTGCGGATCAGCCTGTCGCCGAGATAGGTGCGCGCGCCGCGCAGCGCCGTGATCTGCGCATCCTTGGAGAACGGGTTGTCGAGCTGCCTGTCGCGGGCGCGGATCTCGCGCTCGACCTGGGCGACGTCCAGCAGCGGCTCGCCGCCGGCCAGCGCGTTCATGTGCGCCACCAGCTTCGAAAGATCGGCCTCGACGATGAAGTCTTCGCCTTTTTCCATGAAGGCTTTCACCGGGCCGGGAATGCCCGATGTTGCGCGGCCCAGCACTTGCCGCCAGCTTTTGCCGGTGAGATCCGGATTCTGCTCGGAGCCCGACAGCGCGAACTCCTTCTGGATGATCTTCCTGGTCAGGATGAACCAGGAATAGTCGAAGCCGGTGCTCATGATGTGGCTGAGCGTGGCCAGCGTGTCGAAGCCCGGATAGAGCGGCACCGGCAGCCTCTTGCCGCGCGCGTCGAGCCAGAGCGAGGAGGGGCCGGGCAGGATGCGGATCGCATGCTCGGTCCAGATCGGCGCCCAGTTCTTGATGCCCTCGACATAGTGCCACATGCGGTCGCGGTTGATGATCCTTCCGCCCGCGGCCTCGGTGATCGCCAGCATGCGCCCGTCGACATGGTCCGGCACGCCGGTGATCATGCGCTTGGGCGGCGCGCCCAGGCGCTCGGGCCAATTCCTGCGCACCAGCTCGTGATTGCCGCCGATGCCGCCGGAAGCGACGATCACCGCCTGCGCGCTGAACTCGAACGCGCCGGCCACGGCGCGCGAGCTCTTGTGCCCGCGCTCGACGCTGCTCGCCTCCAGCACGCCGCCGCGCACGCCGGTGACGGTATCGCCGGTGCGGACGATCTCGTTGACCCGGTGCCGGAACCTGAATTCGACGAGCCCACGCTTCTGCGCCTCGCGCACGCGCAGCACGAAAGGTTCGAGCACGCCGGGTCCGGTGCCCCAGGTGACGTGGAAGCGCGGCACCGAATTGCCGTGGCCGACGGCATTGCCGCCGCCGCGCTCGGCCCAGCCGACGACGGGGAAGAATTTCAAGCCGCGCTCGATCAGCCAGGAGCGCTTCTCGCCGGCGGCGAAGCCGACATAGGCCTCGGCCCACTTGCGCGGCCAGAAATCCTCCGGACGGTCGAAGGCGGCCGTGCCCATCCAGTCCTCGAGCGCGAGGTCGTGCGAATCGCGGATGCGCATGCGCCGCTGCTCCGGCGAGTCGACCAGGAACAGCCCGCCGAAGGACCAGTAGGCCTGGCCGCCCAGCGACTGCTCCGGCTCCTGGTCGACGATGATGATTTTCTTGCCGGCCTCCGCCAGCTCGGCCGCGGCGACGAGGCCGGCCAGCCCCGCGCCGACAATGATCACGTCCGCGTCAGCCATTTTTCCTCCCAGAATGAGCCGGCAAACTTATTCGAAGCCTACGCAATTCCAGGAAAGTGTGACGCGGTTTTCCGTTTGGAATTGAGTAAAGCAAAAATCGTCAGACCGGCTCCCAGCCGTCCTTTTCGCCGGCGCGGAAGATGGCGTCGATGACCTTCTGGTTGAGCACCGATTCCTCCAGCGTGAAGACGCGGTCCTTGCCGCCTTGCGCGGCGCGCACGAAGGCTTCGCATTCCAGCCGGTATTGCTGCGTGCCGGGGAAGCGGAATACCTGCGCCTCGGTGTGGTTCTGGTTGTGCAGCTCGATGCGGTGATGCTCGTAGAGCCCGGCGTTGAACGGGCCGAAGACCTCGATGAAGCCTTTCTCGCCGTGGAACACCATCACCTGGCGCGCCGCCATCTGCGTCGACAGGTAGAAGGACAATTCGAAGTCGCCGAAATCGGCGCGGATCGAGGAATAGATGTCGGTGCCGAAGGTCTTGTCGCGCTCGATCGTCGCCTGAACGCGGATCGGCTCCTTGCCGGTCGAGAACCGCGTCGACACCGTCGGATAGACGCCGATATCGGGCAGCGCGCCGCCGCCGAGATCGAGCTTGTTGCGCATGTTGTTGGGATCGACATTGTAGTAGGAGAAGGCGCCCTGCACGTGCCGCAGCCGGCCGATGGCGCCGCTGGCAATGAGATCGCGCACCTTGATCCATTGCGGATGGTAGGTGACCATGAACGCCTCGCAGACCAGCACCTTCTTTTGGTCGCGCAGCTTGATCAGCGGCGGGATGTCCTTGGCGTTGAGCGCCAGAGGCTTTTCCACCAGCACATGTTTTCCCGCTTCGATCGCCTTCGCCGTCCATTCGACATGCTGCGAGGTCGGCAGCGGGATGTAGACGCCGTCTACGTCCGGGGAGGCAAGCAGTTCCTCATAGGAGCCGAAGGCATTGCGGGCGCCGAAACGCTCGCCCAGCGACTTGGCCTTCGACAGGTCGCGGCTGGCGATCGCCGACAGGACGCCGTTCTCCGAATCCACGATTGCCGGCAAAAGCTGCTCGCGGCCGATCTTTGCCGTCGACAGAACACCCCATCGGAACATCACGCTTCTCCATCTCGGTTTACAGGCGACGAGGTTTGCCTGAAATCGACGGAAAAGCCAATGCAGGAGGGAGCGCACCTTCCTCGCCCCACGCAGTGGGGAGAGGTGGCCCGGCGAAGCCGGGACGGAGAGGGGCCTTCGTAGAGTGCCGGGCTTTGGAGTGGACTGACGACAGCACAATTCTGCGAAGGCTCTGCCGACGCGGAGGGCGCCCCCGCTCCGTCTCGGGCTTCGCCCGAGCCACCTCTCCCCCGCCTTCGCGGGGGCGAGGAAATGTGCCGCGCCTACCCCCTCTTCCCCGTCAGCGTCATGTCGAAGTCGACGACATTGGAATAGAGCGGCGTGCCGACATCCATGCCGTAGCGCGACCGCAGCACCTTGCCGGTGACGTGGAATTTGATGGTCCCGCCCTTCAATCCGCCGAGTTCGGCGGTGAATTTCTCCGGAAACGTCTTGCCGCGCGCCGTCAGCCGGCCAGTGACCAGCGCTGTCGTGTCGCCAGTGCGGGTCACGCTGGTCGAGCGGAACTGGATCTCGGGATTGTTGGCGGCGTCGAACACCGCGTCGGAGCGGAGGAAGGCGTCGATGCGGCCCTGCCCCGTGCCAACGCTTTCGGGATAGATGGTGAGGTCGACCTTGGAGCGGCCGACATCGCCATTGTCGATGCGGATCGTGCCCTTGAAGCGGCCGAAAGCGCCGTCGAAACCGCCGCCGCCGGCCTTGCCGATGGTGAAGCGGATCGAGGAGCCAGACGGGCTGATCGTGTAGCTGCCGGCCGCGTCGCTGAGCGCCACCGCCGCAACGGCAGGCACGGCAAGGCAAGCGGCAAAGGCCGCCAATGCGAGGATACGCGCGTTCATGGGTTTCTTCCTTCCGCAGACACGCATTTTCTGCGTTCTTGCCCCACCAACGAATGGTGGCACGGTTCTATTCCCTGCCTGACGAAGGTGTGATCATGCGCGTCAGCACCGAGTCGCGCAGCAGGAAATGGTGGCGCAGCGCCGCCGCGATGTGCAGCGCCACCAGCCCGATGCCGGCATAGGCGAGATACCAATGGACGGACGTCCAAAAGCTCTCCGCTGCGTCGGATTCGGCGAGTGGCAGGTTGGGCAACACGAAGAGGTTGAACGGCATGGTCGGGATCTCCAGCGTCGACACCGACACCAGGGCCCAGCCGGAAAGCGGCAGCGTGATCTGGAAGGCATAGAGCGCGAAATGCGCCAGCGGCGCGGACCTGCGCTCCAGCGTTCCGACCGAAGCCGGTAGCGCCGGCGCAGCATTGCCGAGCCGCCAGGCGATGCGCAGGATGATCAGGCCGAGCAGCAGGAAGCCGAAGGATTTGTGCAGCTGGATCAGCTCGAAGGACGCCCGCTGGCTTGTCGTTCGCACCATGACGTCGCCGAGCACGAACTGGCCGATGAAGATGATGCCGATCAGCCAGTGCAGGACGATCATCGCCCAGCCGTAGCGGGTAGGGGTGTTGGTGAGGGACTGCATGCGAGGCGAACGAAGCCAGCGCCGGCTTTCTTCCGAGAGGGGCGCCCCGATTTCGGGTGCCGGCGCTGCCCCTCATTGCCCTGCCGGCCATTTCTCCCCGTGAACGGGGAGAAAGTGGCTGGCCGCGACGCTGGCGTTCTTTTCCTGCAGCGTTGGCGATTGGCGAAACCGCCGGCCACTGCGCCCTTCTCCCCGTTCAACGGGGAGAAGATGCCGGCAGGCAGATGAGGGGCGGCGCCAGCGTTTGGCAGGACTTGCGATCAACGCTGAATTGATAGCCTGCTGTCGGCGCTTTCAACGACCGCTTACCCGCTCACCTTGAAGAAATCGACAAACGCCCGCAGCGCCGGGCGCATCTGCCGGCGGCTGGGATAATAGACGAAGAAACCCTCGAAGGACGGGCACCAGTCCTCCAGCACGCGGATCAGCCTGCCATCGGCGAGCGGCGCCCGCACATACGGCTCGAAGACGAAGGCGAGACCGGCGCCGTCGACCGCCGCCTGGGCGATCAGGTGGTCCTCGTCGAGGATCAGCGGCCCTTGCGCCGCGATCTCGATATCCTCGCCGTCCTTCTCGAATTCCCAGCGGTAGAGGATGCCGCTGGAGAAACGGAAGCGGATGCAGCGATGCTCCGCGAGCTCGCGCGGATGGCGCGGCTTCGGCATGGAAGCGAAATAGGAGGGCGCGCCGACCACCGCGCCCCGGATGTTCGGCCCGATGCGCACCGCGATCATGTCGCGCTGCAGGCTTTCGCCGAGCCGCACGCCGGCGTCGAAGCCGCCTTCGACCACATCGGTGAACCGGTCCTCGATGACGATCTCCAGTACGACATCGGGATAAGCCGCGGCAAAGGCGCCGAGCCTGGGCGTCAGCGTCAGGTGGGCGGCCGTGCGCGGCACGGTGAGCCGCAGATTGCCCGCCGGCCGGTCGCGCGCCTCGACCGCCGTCTCCAGCGCCAGGTCGATCTCGGACAGCGCCGGGCGCAACCGTTCGAGCAGCTGCGCGCCTTCCTCGGTCGGCGCGACGCTGCGCGTGCTGCGCGCCAAGAGCCGCACGCCGAGCCGCGCTTCCAGGCTCGACACCGCGTGACTGACCGCCGAGGGCGCGATGCCGAGCTCGCGCGCGGCGCCGCGAAAGCTGGCGCATTGGGCGACGGTGGCAAGCACGGCGAGCTGGGAGAGGTTGGTGCGGTTCATTGATCTATATTTTAGAACAAGTCGTGCAAAGGAGAGCCGATTATCGAACGGGCTGCAAGGCGTTATTTCCTGCCCATCGCAATAAGGAGATGCGCCATGCAAACCCGCAAACTCGGAACTGAACTCGAAGTCTTTCCCGTCGGCCTCGGCTGCATGGGCATGAGCTTCGGCTATGGCGGCCAGCCGGAGGCCGAGGCGATCGCCACGCTGCGCCGCGCCGTCGAGATCGGTGTGACCTTCTTCGACACGGCGGAAGTCTATGGCCCGTTCGAGAACGAAATCCTGCTCGGCAAGGCGCTGAAGCCGGTGCGCGACAGGGTCACCATCGCCACCAAATTCGGCTTCAAGATTTCCGAGCACGGCTCGGGCACCGACCGCATGATCGGCGTCGACAGCCGTCCCGAGCACGTCAAGGCAGTAGCGGAAGCGTCGCTGAAGCGGCTCGATACCGACGTCATCGACCTCTACTACCAGCACCGCGTCGATCCCAACGTGCCGATCGAGGACACGGTCGGCGCCATGGCCGAGCTGGTGCGCGAGGGCAAGGTGAGGGCGCTGGGCCTGTCGGAGGTGAGCGGCGCGACATTGCGCCGGGCACATGCCGTGCACCCGATCGCCGCGGTGCAGAGCGAATATTCGCTGTGGAGCCGCGATCCCGAGGACGAGGTCTTCCCCGTCTGCCGCGAGCTCGGCATCGGTTTTGTCCCTTACAGCCCGCTCGGCCGCGGCCTGCTCACCGGCACGATCGCCAAGCCGGACGCGCTCGGCGCCGGCGACTGGCGCCTCACCTTGCCGCGCTTCCAGGCCGATGCGATGGAAGCCAACAACGCCGTCATCGCGGTGTTGGAGAAGATGGCGGCCGAGAAGGGCGTGACACCGGCGCAGCTGGCGCTCGCCTGGGTGCTGCACCAGGGCGATTTCATCGTGCCGATCCCCGGTGCGAGGAAAATCCGCCACCTGGAGCAGAACACGGCGGCGGCCGGGATTGAGCTGAGCGCGGCGGAAGTGGCGGCGATCGGCGATGCATTGTCGCCGGACAAGGTGGTCGGTAAGCGCTATACGGAGGAACTGCTGGCGCTGGTGAATGGGTGAGCGAAGGGCGCTTTGGCACCCGTTGTTGAAAGGCCGGCGCAAGGCCCCCTCTCTGGCCTGCCGGCCATCTCCCCCTCAAGGGGGGAGATCAGAAGTCACACCGGCTTTCGCCAATCGCCAACGTTGCAAGGGGAGCGCCGGCGCTGAAGCTGCCAATCTCCCCCTTGAGGGGGAGATGCCCGGCAGGGCAGAGAGGGGGGCCTCGCGCCGACCTATTTTAGTCTGCACCCCCTTACCACGGCACCACCTCAATCTCCGGCCAGCACTCCCGGGCCCTTCTCCCCTTCGCCTCATGGGTCCGCTGATTGTCCAGCGCCCTGTTCGGCGTGATGCGAAACGAAAAAACATCATCCAGCCCGAACGGCGCCACCAATTCCAGCGCCCCGTCGCTGCCGTACCGCACCCCTAGCGCATGCGTCTTCGACGCAAAATAGCTCACCGACTCGCTCGAACTCACGTACCGCGGGCATTCCCGCCCAAACTTCACCGGATACCACAGATGCACCCTCGCCTGGTTGCGCACCTCGACCGGCAGCGGCAATCCGTCGAAATGCGTCGCCGCCCGGCGGATCACCACATCCTCGGCCTCGTAGGAAAGATCGGCATCGTCGAAATAGAACAGGTCGACGTCCTTGATGCCGTACCCCGGCGGCTTGCCGGTCAGATGATTCCACACGCTGTTGTAGAGCGCGCCGGAAACCACCAGCCAATCCGGCAGCGCAAGCGCCCGCACCCGCGCCAGCGTCTCGGCCAACAGCGGATCGGCCGCGACGATCGCAAGGAAAACCGCGCGTTGCGTTTCGAAGGGAAGGCCGGAATAGCGGAGGTCGTCCATCGCCCTTTGGAAGGCGATTCGCCACCTGCCGGCAATGCATTATGCTCTCAGCACGCCGCCCGTCTGCTTGTTGACGTTCTCGACGATGCGCTTGGCCAGCGCCTCGAAATCCTCGTCGGTGAGCGTCTTTTCGACCGGCTGGATCGACACCTCGATGGCGATCGACTTCTTGGCTTCGCCGAGCGATGCGCCCTCGAAGACGTCGAACACCGAAACGCCGGTGACCAGCTTCTTGTCGGCGGCAAGTGCCGCCCGCACCAGCGTTCCGGCCTCGACCGTCCGGTCGACGACGAAGGCGAAGTCGCGCTTCACCGCCTGGAAGGGCGACAGCTCCAGCTTCGGCTTGGTGCGCGTCGGCTTGGCCTTCGGTTCCGGCACGGCGTCGACGAAGATCTCGAAGCCGCAGATCGGGCCGGACGCGCCGAGCCCGTCCAGCGTCTTCGGATGGAACTCGCCGAAAGTGCCGAGCACCGTCTTCGGCCCGAGCTTGATCGTGCCGGAACGTCCCGGGTGATACCAGGTGGGGCCGCCGGGCTCGATCTGCAGCCGGTCGACCGGCGCGCCGCAGGCTTCCAGCGCCGCGATCGCGTCCGCCTTGGCGTCGAACACGCCGACCGGCCCGGCATTGCCGGCCCAACTGCGGCCCGAACCGTCGAGCTTGGCTGTGCCGCGCCTGACGCCGGCGGCAACGCGCCGCTGCTGTTCGGGCGCGTCGCCTTCATAGGTGCCGGAGACCTCGAACAGCGCCACGTCGCCGATGCCGCGGTCGGCATTGCGCTGCGCCGCGGAGATCAGTCCGGGCAGCAGCGAAGGCCGCATGTCGGACATGTCGGCGGCGATCGGGTTGGCGAGCTTCAGCGCCGTCTGACCGCCGCCGAACAGCTCGGCGTGCTTGGCCGGGATGAAAGACCACGTGACGGCCTCCATCATGCCGCGCACGGCGAGCGCGCGCTTGGCAGCGCGGGTGCGCACCTGAAGCGTGGTCAGGATCTTGCCGTTGACGGCGTCGTGCGAGGTCAGCGGCGTGGCCAAGATGTTGTCGACGCCATGGATGCGCATCACCTCTTCGACCAGGTCTGCCTTGCCGTCGATATCCGGCCGCCATGAGGGCACCGTCACTTTGAAGACGTCGCCCGAGCCCTGCGGCTCGAAGCCGAGACGGGCCAGGATTCCGAGGGTTTCTTCCCTCGGCACCTCGATGCCGGTCAGCCGCTTCACTTCCGAAAGCGGGAAGGACACGACCATCGGCTTGTGGCCTGCATAGCCGGCAACCTCGGTTTCGGAAGGCGTGCCGCCGCAGAAATCGAGCACCAGCCTGGTCGCGAGCTCGACGCCCGGCACCATGAATTCCGGGTCGACGCCGCGCTCGAAACGGTAGCGCGCATCGGTGATGATGCCGAGCGCGCGGCCAGTGCGGGCCGTGGTGATCGGATCCCAGAGCGCCGATTCGATCAGCACGTCGGTGGTGTTCTCGTCGCAGCCAGAATGCTCGCCGCCCATAATGCCGGCGATCGATTCCACGCCATTGTCGTCCGCGATCACGCACATTTCGGGCGTCAGCGTATATGCGCGGCCGTCCAGCGCCAGCACCGTCTCGCCGTCCCTGGCGCGGCGAACCACGAGATTGCCGGCGACCTTCTTCGCGTCGAAGACGTGCAGCGGCCGGCCGCGATCGAAGGTGACATAGTTGGTGATGTCGACCAGCGCGCTGATCGGTCGAAGCCCGATGGCGATCAGGCGCTGCTGCAGCCATTTCGGCGACGGGCCGTTCTTGACGCCCTTGACCAGCCTCAGCGCGAAGCCGGGGCAAAGCTCGGGCGCCTCGATCGTCACCTTGACCGGTGTCGCCCCCTTGCCGGGAATCGCTTCCACGGGTGCTGTCTTCAGCCGCCCGAGCCCGCTCGCCGCGAGGTCGCGGGCGATGCCGTAGACGCTGGTCGCATCCGGCCGGTTCGGCGTCAGATTGATCTCGATCACCGGATCGTCGAGATGCGCGTAGGCCGCGAAGCTGGTGCCGACCGGCGCGTCCTCAGGCAAATCGATGATGCCGCTGTGCTCGTCCGACAGTTCCAGCTCGCGCTCGGAGCACATCATGCCGTGGCTTTCGACGCCGCGGATCTTGCCGACCGAGAGCGTCACGTCGATGCCCGGGATGTAGGTGCCGGGCGCGGCGAAGGCGCCGATCATCCCCGAGCGGGCGTTGGGCGCCCCGCACACCACCTGCACCGGCGGCTTGCCGTCGCCTGTGTCGACGGTCAGCACCCGCAGCCGGTCGGCATCGGGATGCTGCACCGCCGTCAGCACCTTGGCGATGACGAAGGGTTTCAAGCCTGCCTTGTCGTCGACATGTTCGACTTCGAGGCCGATCGCCGTCAGCCGCTCGACGATCTCGGCAAGCGAGGCGTCGGTCTCGAGATGGTCCTTGAGCCAGGAGAGCGTGAATTTCATGGTTCTGTTCCGTTTTGTCCTTGCCCTTCTGGTCGGGGCACACTGGTCTTCAGATGCCTGGGCAGATCGTCCGGCATGTGCAGGAAGGGCAGTTGCTCGCGCACATAGGCATGCAGCGTCGGCTTGAAATAGGCCGGCATATCCATGGCGCCGAGCATGAAATAGATCCGGTTGTCGAGCCGCTTATCGACATAGGCAATCGGCGAGCCGCAGGTGCCGCAGAAGGAGCGCTCCACCAGGCCATTGCGATAGCTTTTCAGCGACTTGCCTTCGAGCGCAACCTGGTCGGCCATGAAGCCGACAAAGGCCGACACCGGCGCGCCCGTGGCGCGCCGGCAGTCGCCGCAATGGCAATAGCTGATGTGGTGCGGCTCAGCCGAGGCCTCGAACCGCACCCCGCCGCAACGGCAGCCGCCGGTGTGGGGTGCGGTCATGTACTCAGCCCCCCGAACAGCGTCGGCAGGTCGAGCGGCCGGAAGCCGTAATGCGACAGCCAGCGCACATCGGCATCGAAGAAGGCGCGCAGGTCCGGCATGCCGTATTTCAGCATGGCGATGCGGTCGATGCCCATGCCCCAGGCAAAGCCCTGATATTCGTCTGGATCGAGCCCGCCGTAACGCAGCACGTTGGGATGCACCATGCCGCAGCCCAGGATCTCCATCCAGTCGGAGCCTTCGCCGAAGCGCACTTCGCCCGGACGCGAGCGGTCGCACTGGATATCGACCTCGAGGCTGGGCTCGGTGAACGGGAAGAAGGACGGGCGGAAGCGCATCTTGACCGACGGCACTTCGAAGAAAGCCTTGCAGAACTCCTCCAGCACCCACTTCATGTTGGCGATGTTGGCGGTCTTGTCGATCACCAGCCCTTCGACCTGGTGGAACATCGGCGAATGCGTCGCGTCGGAATCCTGCCGGTAGGTCTTGCCGGGAATGACGATGCGGATCGGCGGCTTCTGCCGCTCCATGGTGCGGATCTGCACGGGCGAGGTGTGCGTGCGCAACAGCTTGCGCTCGCCCTTCTCGTCCGGCTGGAAGAAGAACGTGTCATGCATCTCGCGCGCCGGATGTCCTTCCGGGAAGTTGAGCGCGGTGAAATTGTAATGGTCGGTCTCGATATCCGGACCCTCGGCGATCGAGAAGCCGAGATCGCCGAAGATCGCCGCGATCTCGTCGATCACCTGGCTGATCGGATGGATGCGGCCGCGCTCGGCCGGCGACTGGCGCACAGGGAGCGTGACGTCGACCTTCTCCGCGGCGAGCCGCGCGGCGATCGCCACGTCCTTCAGCTCCGCCTTGCGCTGGGTGAGCGCCTCGGTGACGCGGTTCTTGAGGCCGTTGATCGCCGGGCCCTTCACCTGCCGTTCCTCGGCGCTCATGGCGCCGAGCGTCTTCAGCATCTCGGAGACCGAGCCCTTCTTGCCCAGCGCCGAGACGCGCACCGCCTCGATCGCGGCCTCGTCCGAGGCCGCCGCGATCTCGGCGAGCAGCGAAGCTTCCAGGGCTTCAAGATTTCCAGCAGTGGCGTTCACGGCGAAACTCTCTTCGTTCGGGCGGACAGCACCCATGTGGTGCGCCACCATCTGGTTTGATCAGGCAAAAGAAAAACCCGCGCCAGCCGTGCCAGCGCGGGTTCCCCAAATCAGTACTAGAAATGCTTGGGAAGCGCTGGCTTAGGCGACAGCGCTCTCAAAAGCATTCGGCGTGGTGTTCTTCAGATATTCGAGCGCGACCTTGGCCTTGGCCACGAGTGCTGCGAAAGCCTGCGGCTCGTGGATGGCCATGTCCGAAAGGACCTTGCGGTCGATCTCGATGCCGGCCTTGTTGAGGCCGTCGATGAAACGGCCATAGGTCAGGCCGTGCTCATGCACCGCCGCGTTGATGCGCTGGATCCACAGCGCGCGGAACGAGCGCTTGCGGTTCTTGCGGTCGCGGTAGGCATACTGCAGCGACTTCTCCACCGCCTGCTTGGCGATGCGGATGGTGTTCTTGCGGCGGCCGTAGAAACCCTTGGCGGCTTTCAGGACCTTCTTGTGCTTGGCGTGGGCGGTGACGCCTCTCTTTACGCGTGCCATGTCATGATCTCCTTAATACGTTGTCCAAGCCGAGGGATTAGAGGCCGTTCGGCAGAAAATTCTTGATGACCTTCTTGCCGTCCGGTTCAGCCAGAACCATCGTGCCGCGGGCATCGCGAATGAACTTGTTGGAACGCTTGATCATGCCGTGGCGCTTGCCGGCGGCAGCCGACAGCACCTTGCCGGTGGCAGTAATCTTGAACCGCTTCTTGGCGGCCGATTTGGTCTTCATCTTGGGCATTTTGCTACTCCGTATTGGTGGCGCACCATCGCGCTTCTTGTCCGCTTCGGGCCGACCAAAGCCCGAAAAGCAAATGAAACCGCCACGGCATGCCCTGCCGGGCGGTTTTCTTGGAACGGCAGTCCTATAGATCAAAGACGGCCTGTGTGCAACACCTGCAGCGATGCAACGCGCTGTCTTGATCAGGGCAGACGGAAGAGCACCGGCAATACCCCCGACTGCTGCGCGCCGTCGATCAGCTCGAAGGCCGGCAGCGCCACCAGGAACACCAGGCCATCGAGCAGCGTGTTCAACAAAAGGCGCGGCTTGAAGCTGCCGGTGTCGCCTTCCTGGTAGAGCGACAGGTTCGGGAAGAAGCGCGGCACCTTCGCCAGATAGGCCGCGTAGGGGGCGCCGAGCACCCCCTTCAGATACCGCTCCTCGCGCAGGATGACGATCTGGAACGCGCCGGCGCACAGCAGCGCAAAGAGAATGATGCCTGAAAATGAGCCGATCTGCGCGCCGACGCCGGCGGCCGCCACGGTCGAGAACAGATAGAGCGGGTTGCGGGTGATCGAATACGGCCCGCCGGTGACCACTTCGGAGGATTTGCGCCCGCCGATATAGAGCGTCGACCACAATCGCCCGACTATGCCGAGAAAGATCAAGAGCACGCCGAACATCTCGATCGACTCATGCATCCAGGTGTCGGGCGGGAAGGTCGACTGGCCAAACAGCAGCGCGCAGAACAGCACCACCACCAGCACCGCGATCACGATCCGGCGCATGTGCTGGTAGCCGCCCAACCCTTCGTTCCGGTTGTCGGCAGGCACCTTCACTTCATCGACCATGACCCATCCGATCGTCGCGTTTGCTCGCGATCGGGAAAATCCGATCGTCGATTGACTCGCGATCGAGGAATTCGATCATCGAGTAGCCATCGATCGGATTGAAAACAGGCGCCCCGCCGATCGTCGGGACGCCGTGCCCGGCAATTCGGGCGGATTTTAGAGCGGGTGCAACGCTGCCCGGCAACTCGCGAAAGCGTGATGGACGCGACGCTTTAGCGGCCGCGCCATCCGAAGGTCAGCGCGGCGCCAGAACCATCATCATCTGGCGGCCTTCGAGCTTCGGCTCCGCCTCGACCTTGGCGATCGTCGCCACTTCCTCGCGCACCTTGTTCAGAAGCTGCATGCCGAGCTCCATATGCGCCATCTCGCGGCCGCGGAAGCGCAGCGTCAGCTTGACCTTGTCGCCTTCCTCGAAGAAGCGCCGCACGGCCTTCATCTTGGTCTCATAGTCATGGCTGTCGATGTTCGGGCGCATCTTGATCTCCTTGATCTCGATGACCTTCTGGTTCTTGCGCGCCTCGGCCGCCTTCTTCTGGTTGGCGTATTTCAGCTTGCCGAGATCGAGGATCTTGACGACGGGGGGCACAGCATTGGGCGATATCTCGACGAGATCGAGCCCGGCCTCCTCGGCCAGCAGCAGTGCGTCGTTGATGGAAACATCGCCTCGGTTCTGGCCTTCGGCGTCGATAAGCTGGACCCGGGGAACCCGGATGTCTCGGTTGGAGCGCGGCCCGTCCTTGGTGGGTGCCGCTGCTTTGAAAGGTCTGCGAATGGTCGTGGTCTCCTCGGCCGTTTCGTTCAGGGTTCAGTAAATTCGAATTGCTGGACGCGCCTATGTGGGGAGCGCGGGGCGTGAGTCAATAGCACAGGCTGGTTGGAAAATCACCTGTCCGCTTGCCTTTACCTGCACCAAGCAAAGAAATGCCGCGAGCACTTTTCGTTGAACCACCGCCTGTGTCAAAAGACCGGCGGAAAGGACAAGCCCATGGCCGCCAGCGCTCCGGTTTTCATCGATGTCGACGGATCGAGCATCGCCGTCAGGCAGGCGCCTGGCGCGGCGCCCGGCGTGGTGTGGCTCGGCGGCTACAAGTCCGACATGCTGGGCACGAAGGCGGAGACGCTTGCCGCCTGGGCCGCTCGCGAGGGCCGCGCCTATCTGCGCCACGACTATTCCGGCCATGGCGAGTCTGGCGGCGAATTCGCCGACGGCACGATCTCCAGATGGCTGGCCGAGAGCCTCGCCGTCTTCCGGCGTTTCAGCAAAGGCAAGCAGGTCCTGGTCGGCTCCTCGATGGGGGCGTGGATCGCGCTGCGCATGGTGCAGGAATTGCGCCGGGCGGGCGACGACCGCGTGGCCGGTCTCGTGCTGCTTGCGCCGGCGCCTGACTTCACGATCGAGTTGATCGAACCGGTGCTGACCAAGGCGCAGAAGCGCGATCTTTCGAAAAAGGGATTTTTTGCCGAGCCGTCCGACTATTCGGACGAGCCTTATATCTACACCCGAGCGCTGATCGAGGACGGCCGCGCCAACCGGGTCATGATCGGACCGATCGACACGCACTGTCCGGTGCACATATTGCAGGGCCTGGCCGATCCGGACGTGCCGTCCAGCCATGCCCTGAAGCTCGCATCGATGCTGCCCGCCGACGATGTGACGCTGTCGCTGATCCCCGACGGCGATCATCGCCTGTCCCGTCCCGAGGATCTCGACATGCTGCAGCGCGCCGTCGCCGACATGGTCAGGCGGGCCGCCTGACCATGCGCATCTCCATCCCGATATCCGCCTTCGTCGCCGCGATCGTCGGCTTTGGCGGCACGCTGGCCCTCGTCATCGCCGCCGCCAAGGCGGTCGGTGCCACACAGATCGAGACCGCAAGCGGCGTGACGGCGATCTGCCTTGCCATGACGATCGAGTGCCTGTGGCTGTCCTGGCGCACGAAGATGCCGGTCATCACCGCCTGGTCGACGCCGGGTCTCGCGCTGATCGCGGCCTCCAGCGGTTTCACGATGCCGCAGGCCGTCGGCGCCTTCATGGTCACCGGTGTCCTTCTGGTCGCCACCGGCCTGTTCAAGCCGCTGACCCGGCTGATCGCGCAGATCCCGGCCTCGGTCGCGTCCGGCATGCTGGCCGGCATCCTGGTCAGCTTCGCCGTCAATGCGGTGAAGGCCATTCCCGCCGATCCCTGGCTGATCCTGCCGCTGATTGCCGCCTTCTTCGTCATCCGCCTGTTCAATCCGGCGGTTTCCGTGCTGGTGGTGCTGGTCGGCGGCGGCCTTGCCGCTTTCCTCACCGGCCGCGTCGGCAGCCTGCCGGTGCCGGAACTGTCGACATTGACGTTCATTGCGCCGCAATTCACTGCATCGGCGATCATCGGCCTTGCCCTGCCGCTCTATCTCGTCACCATGGCCTCGCAGAACCTTTCCGGCCTGGCGGTGCTGCGCGCCGCCGGCTACCACCCCGAACCCGGCCCGCTGATTGGCGTAACCGGCCTGTTCTCGCTGCTCTCGGCGCCGTTCGGCGCCGCGACCACCAATCTCGCGGCGATCTCGGCCGCAATCTGCACCGGCCCCGATGTCCATCCCGATCCGGCCGAGCGGTGGAAGACCGGGCCGTTCTATGCGCTCGCCTATCTCATCTTCGCCATCTTCGGCGCCTCGCTGGTGGCGATCTTCGCCGTCCTGCCGCAAAGCCTGATCGTGCTGGTCGCGGGGCTTGCCTTGACGGCGCCCCTAGCCAACGCGCTGTCGATAGCCCTTCATGACGCTGGCGACCGCATGCCGGCCACCGTCACCTTCGCCGTGACGGCGTCGGGGCTCACGCTTTTCGGCGTCGGCGCCGCTTTTTGGGGCCTTGTCGCCGGCATGGCAGTGCTTTTCCTGGAAAAACTCAAAAAGCGATAATCATTTCATGCGCTTCGCCGGTTTTGGCCGGATTTGTCTTGAATAGCCTATTTCGCCTTCCCATTTCGATTCCACGCAGCCGGTTTGGCTGTCTCCAACGGAAGGATTGGGAGAAATGAATACGAGTGCATTGATCCGTCCGGCCTGGACGCCGGCCACCATCGCGCTGATGGTCATCGGCTTCATGGTGTTCTGGCCGCTCGGCTTCGCCATGCTCGCCTACATCATCTGGGGCGACCGGCTGGAAGGCTTCAAGCGCGACGTCAACCGCGCGACCGACGGCATTTTCGCCGGCTGCCGCCGCGGCTCCGACAAGGCGGCCCGCTGGGGTCACGGCTCGGCCCGCACCGGCAACGTCGCCTTCGATGACTGGCGCGAGAAGGAACTGGAGCGCCTGGCCGAGGAGCGCCGCAAGCTGGACGAGATGCTGACCGAGTTCGATGACTACGCCCGCGAGCTGCGCCGCGCCAAGGACCAGGAAGAGTTCGACCGCTTCATGGCCAACCGCAACAAGCATACCGCGCCGACCACCACCGACTCGGCCGACAAGCCCGCTTCCAAGCGCGGCAAGGGCACGAACCTGCTCGACGACTGAGATCCTGCGCATGACCCCGAAAATCGACGCCGATTTTCGGAAAAGGTCATGCGCAAACTTAAAGTGCTGCAGCGTCCTTTGCGCGTCCAAGGGACGCGCGGCGCTGCAGGGACAGGTCTCGGCTTAATATGCGGCGTCGCGTCTAGCGGCGCCGTTTCTTTTTTGTTCTCTTTGTAGCTTCCCTCCACTGGCCGTTTTTTTCGAATCGCGTATCGTCCAGCCATGACCCTCGGCTTCTTTCGCAATCTGACCAAGCCAAAGCCCACGCCTGTCGTGGAGCGCGAACATTGCGTCGCCGGACGCACGCTCCCGCTGAAAATCGTCGAAAGCGCCAGGGCCAGGCGGCTCACTTTGCGCATCGATTCCGGCGGCCAGGGCCTGCGCGTCACCGTGCCGCCCGGCCTGCGCCGGGGAGAGGTGGAGAAATTCCTCGACCGCCACCAGGACTGGCTGGAGCAGCGCCTGGCCAAGGTGCCGACCCGCCCGCAAGTGCGCCCCGGCATAAAGATCCCGATCCGCGGCGTGCCGCACCGCATCGTGCATGAGCCTTCGAAGCGCGGCACCGTCACCGTCTCGCGCGACGACCGCGGCCAGCTTCTGGTCGTCCATGGCGAGCGCATCCATCTGCCGCGCCGTGTCGCCGACTACCTCAAGCGCGAGGCCAAGAAGGAGATCGAAAGGCTGGTGGTCAAGCACACCGAGGCGATCGGCAAGCGCGCCAAGGCCATAAGGTACAAGGATACCTCCAGCCGCTGGGGGTCATGCACCTCGGAGGGCAACCTCTCCTTCTCCTGGCGCATCATGATGGCGCCGCCGGCGGTGATAAACTATTTGGTGGCGCACGAGGTGGCGCATCTGAAGGAGATGAACCACGGCCCGAAATTCTGGAAGCTGTGCGAGAAGCTCTGCCCGGATACCGACCGCTGCAAGGACTGGCTGAAGCGCAACGGCGGCGCGCTGCAGGCGATTGTGTTTGAGTAGCTACAGCGGGGCAATGGTGCGAAGGCCGTCGGCACTGCTAGCCGAGCCATCTCAACTTCGTCATCCACGGGCGGAGCAAGGAGCGAAGCGACGCGCGCAGACCTGAGGATCCATGCCGTGACGTGCGAGCGCCGCAGCGGTGCAAGCGATGCTATGTCGTTGAACGAAAAAGAGAACATTCTCCGCCGGTGCACCTTTCGGCTGATGTAACGGCATGGATCCTAGGGTCTGCGCGCCGCTCCGCGTCGCTCCGCCCTAGGATGACGACCGCGTAGTTGCCTCGCCTCACGCACCCCCTCAATCATCATTCGCCGCGTTCAGCTCCTCGGGCCGCAGCCCTTCCTCGATATGCGGCCACGGCAGGAAATCCCGGTCGAAGGCGTCGCTGCTGAAATACTCCAGCGCCCGGTGCGCCTCGGCGCCGTTGACGGCGGCCTTGTCGATCAGATGCGCGATCACCTCGCGTGCCTGCGCGATCTTTTGTCGGAGTTCGGCGACGGTCCGGTCGGCCATGATTATCCTGCTCTCGCCTGTGGTCCCTATATGAAGGTAGCGTTTTCCGCCGTGGTGGCAACAGCATGCTTTTTCTCGACTCTCGCGGCTTTTCGTGCCAAGCCCGCGCCATGACGCTCGACATCAAGATCTGCGGATTGAAGACCGACGCCGCGATGGCCGCCGCCCTTGCCGGCGGCGCCAGCCATGTCGGCTTTATCTTCTTCCCCAAAAGCCCGCGCTATGTCGAGCCCGCCGAGGCCGGGCGCCTGCGCGAAGCGGCGCGCGGCAAGGCCTTGGCAGTTGCCGTCACGGTCGACGCCGATGATGCCTTCCTGGACGAGATCGTCGCCAAGATGCAGCCGGATATGCTGCAACTGCACGGTTCGGAAACGCCTGAGCGCGTGGCCGAGATCAAGGCGCGTTACGGCCTGCCGGTCATGAAGGTGTTTTCCGTCAGCGAGACAGCCGACCTCGAGCGTATAAAGCCGTTCGTCGGGATTGCCGATCGTTTCATGTTCGACGCCAAGCCGCCCAAGGGATCGCAGCTTCCGGGCGGCAATGGCGTCGCCTTCGATTGGCGCATCCTTGCCGGCCTTGACGCCGGGCTCGATTACATGCTTTCCGGTGGGCTCAACGCCGCCAATATCGGCGATGCCCTGAGACTGGCCAACCCTCCCGGAATAGACGTCTCGTCCGGTGTGGAAAGCGCTCCGGGCGTCAAGGATCCGGCACTGATCGAGCAGTTTTTCCGGGCCGTCAGGGCCGCGCGCGACGACCGCGCCGCCTGAGCAGGCTCAAACCCGAGCATGTCCCGGAAAAGTGGAATCCGGTTTTCCGACAAGGACATGCTCACCAAGTCAAGGAGAGATCGGCGATGAACAAGCCGGCTATGCCCAATTCCTTCCGCACCGGACCCGACGAGCAGGGCATGTTCGGCATTTTCGGCGGCCGTTTCGTTGCCGAAACGCTGATGCCGCTCATCCTCGATCTCGAAGAGCAGTGGAACCACGCCAAGAATGATCCGGAGTTCAAGGCCGAGCTGCAGAACCTGTCGACCCACTATGCCGGGCGGCCCTCAAAACTCTATTTCGCCGAAGGGCTTACGAAGCATCTCGGCGGCGCCAAGGTCTATTTCAAGCGCGAGGATTTGAACCACACCGGCTCGCACAAGATCAACAATTGCCTAGGCCAGATCCTGCTTGCCAAGCGCATGGGCAAGAAGCGCATCATCGCCGAGACTGGCGCCGGCCAGCACGGCGTCGCCTCGGCAACCGTCGCGGCGCGCTTCGGCTATCCTTGCGTCGTCTACATGGGCGCCACTGACGTCGCCCGCCAGAGCCCCAACGTCTTTCGCATGAAGTTGCTGGGCGCCGAGGTGCGGCCCGTCACTGCCGGCCACGGCACGCTGAAGGACGCCATGAACGAAGCCCTGCGCGACTGGGTCACCAATGTCGAGGATACCTATTACCTGATCGGCACCGCCGCCGGCCCGCATCCCTATCCGGAGATGGTGCGCGACTTCCAGTCGGTGATCGGCTCGGAGGCGCGCGCGCAGATCCTGGAGCAGGAAGGCCGGCTGCCGGATGTCATCATCGCTGCCGTCGGCGGCGGCTCCAACGCCATCGGCCTTTTCCATCCCTTCCTTGACGACAAGGAAGTCCGCATCATCGGTATCGAGGCCGGTGGGCGCGGCCTCGACGGCGTCGAGCATTGCGCTTCGATGAATGCCGGCAGGCCCGGCGTGCTGCACGGCAACCGCACCTATCTGCTGCAGAATTCCGACGGCCAGATCCTCGACGGCCATTCGATCTCGGCCGGTCTCGACTATCCGGGTGTCGGTCCCGAGCACTCCTGGCTGCGCGATTCCGGCCGCGTCCAGTATGAGCCGATCCTCGACGACGAGGCGCTGGAGGCCTTCCAGCTCACCACCCGGGTCGAAGGCATCATCCCGGCGCTGGAATCGGCGCACGCCATCGCCCATGCGATGAAGATCGTGCCCAAGATGGACAAGGACCAGCTCGTCATCGTCAATCTGTCCGGCCGCGGCGACAAGGACGTGCATACGGTGGCGAAGATGCTGGGCATGGAGATCTGACAATGACCACCCGCATCGACCGCCGCATGGCGAAGCTCAAATCCGAAGGCCGTCCGGCTCTGGTCACCTACATCATGGGCGGCGACCCCGACTACGAGACCTCGCTGTCGATCATGAAGGTGCTGCCTGCCTCGGGCTCCGACGTCATCGAGCTCGGCATGCCCTTCTCCGATCCGATGGCCGACGGTCCGGCCATCCAGGCGGCGGGTCTTCGGGCGCTGAAGGGCGGCCAGACCCTGGCCAGGACGCTGAAGATGGCATCCGAGTTCCGCGCCGGCGACGACGAGACGCCGATCGTGCTGATGGGCTATTACAATCCGATCTATATCTACGGCGTCGAGCGCTTCCTCGCCGACGCCAAGGCCAGCGGCATCGACGGCCTGATCGTCGTCGACCTGCCGCCGGAGATGGATGAGGAGCTCTGCATTCCGGCGCTGAAGGCCGGCGTCAACTTCATCCGGCTGGCGACGCCGACCACCGACGACAAGCGCCTGCCCAAGGTGCTCGAAAACACCTCCGGCTTTGTCTATTACGTCTCGATGACCGGCATCACCGGCTCGGCGCTGGCCGACACCGCCAAGGTCTCGACGGCGGTAACCCGCATCAAGGGCCACACCGCGCTGCCGGTCTGCGTCGGCTTCGGCGTCAAGACCGCCGAGCAGGCGCGGGTCATCGGCGCCTCGGCCGACGGCGTCGTGGTCGGCACGGCGATCGTCAACGCGATCGCCAATGTGCTGGGGCCGAAGGGCGAGAAGACAGCCGATCCGGCCGAAGCCGTCGCCACGCTGGTCAGCGGACTCGCCCAGGGTGTCCGTTCGGCCCGCCTTGCTGCCGCCGAATAGCCTGACTATTCCTCTACAAGCAGTTCCGGACGGAAAATCGCCACAGACTTTTCCTGGAATTGCGTGAAGTCCTTTCCAGGACGGGAGCCGAAGCCATGAACTGGATCACCAATTACGTCCGCCCGAAGATCAATTCGATGCTCGGCCGGCGCACCGACATGCCGGAAAACCTCTGGATCAAGGATCCCGAGACCGGCGAGATGATCTTCCACAAAGACCTCGAGTCCAACCAGTTCGTCATCCCGGCCTCCGGGCACCACATGAAGATCTCGGCCAAGGAGCGGCTGAAATACTTCTTGGACGACGGCAAATACGAGGTGCTGGAAAATCCCAAGGTCGTCCAGGACCCGCTGAAGTTCCGCGACGAGAAGCGCTACACCGATCGCCTGAAGGAGGCCAAGGCCAAGACCAGCCTCGAGGATGCGATCCTCAACGGCGCCGGCACCATCGACGGGCTGCCGGTCATCGTCACCGTGCAGGATTTCGCCTTCATGGGCGGCTCGCTCGGCATGGCTGCCGGCGAAGCCATCGTGCACGCCTTCGAGGTCGCGCTGCAGCGCAGGCGGCCGCTGATCCTGTTCGCCGCTTCCGGCGGCGCCCGCATGCAGGAAGGCATCCTCTCGCTGATGCAATTGCCGCGCACCACGGTCGGCGTCGACCGGCTGAAGGAAGCCGGCCTGCCCTATATCGTCGTTTTGACCAACCCCACCACCGGCGGCGTCACCGCCTCCTACGCCATGCTGGGCGACGTCCATATCGCCGAGCCGGGCGCGCTGATCGGATTTGCCGGTCCGCGCGTCATCGAGCAGACCATCCGCGAAAAGCTGCCCGACGGTTTCCAGCGCGCCGAATATCTGATGGAGCACGGCATGGTCGACATGGTCGTCTCCCGGCTGGAGATGCGCCAGACCATTTCCCGGCTCTTGAAGATGCTGCTCAAAGTGCCGCCGGCCGACAAGCCGCTGGAGCCGGAGATCCTGCCGCCGGCGGTGGTCGGCGCCGAGTCACGGCCACAAGCCTGACACGATATCGGCCTGGCGCGACATCGTTCGCCGCGAACCGCGATTTGCGCCGAGCGTTGTCTGCTGTAGCCTCTTATTTGCATATGACCGTTCCGAGACCGATTCCCGGTCTCCGGGTCAGGCGTTAGGATTCCGCCATGACAACGCTCTCCGCCGAACGCGAAATCGAACATCTGATGACACTGCATCCGAAAGGCTTCGACCTTTCGCTGGACCGCGTCACCCGGCTTCTCGAACGCCTCGGCAATCCGCAGGACCGGCTGCCGCCGGTCATCCACATCGCCGGCACCAACGGCAAGGGTTCCTGCGCCGCCTTCTCGCGCGCGCTGCTGGAGGCGGCCGGGCATCTCGTCCACGTCCATACCTCGCCGCATCTGGTGAACTGGCACGAACGCTACCGGCTGGCGGCCGAAGGCGGCGGCAAGCTCGTCGATGACGATGTTTTCGCCGAGGCCATCGCGCGCGTCGCCGAGGCCAATCAGGGCCAGAAGATCACCGTTTTCGAGATACTCACGGCCGTCACCTTCGTCCTGTTCTCGGAGCATCCGGCCGAGGCCGCGATCATCGAGGTGGGCCTTGGCGGCCGCTTCGACGCCACCAACGTCATCAAGCGGCCCGCGGTTTCGGTGATCATGCCGATCTCGATGGACCACGAAGCCTATCTTGGCGACCGCGTCGAGCTGATCGCCGCCGAGAAGGCGGGCATCATGAAGCGCGGCTGCCCGGTGGTGATCGGCGCCCAGGAAAGCGAGACGGCGCTTCAGGTGCTGATTGAGACGGCCGAGCGGCTGGATTGCCCGACCTTTGTCTACGGCCAGGATTTCCTCGCTTTCGAGGAAAACGGCCGCATGGTCTACCAGGACGAGGACGGGCTGATGGACCTGCCCTTGCCGCGCCTGCCTGGGCGGCACCAGTACGCGAATGCCGCCGCCGCGATCGCCGCTGTAAAGGCGGCCGGCTTCGAGATCGGCCATCGCGCCGCCGAGCGGGCGATGACCCATGTCGCCTGGCCGGCACGCATGCAGAAGCTGACGCAGGGCAAGCTGGTGGACCTTGCGCCGAAAGGGGCCGACATCTGGCTGGACGGCGGCCACAATCCCGGCGCCGGCATCGTCATCGCCGAGGCCCTGGCCGAGCAGGAGGAAAAGAATCCGAGGCCGCTGGTGCTGATTTCCGGCATGATCAACACCAAGGACCAGACCGGCTATTTCAGCGCCTTCAAGGGCCTCGCCCGCCATGTCTACACCGTGCCGGTGAGCAACAGCGATGCCGGCGTCCCGAATGACGAGCTGGCATTGCGTGCGGAAGAGGCCGGCCTGTCGGCCGAGCCGGTCAGTTCCGTCGCCAGCGCGCTGATGCTGCTGCGCGACTCCTGGGACGGCCCGGCGCCGCGGATTCTCATCGGCGGCTCGCTCTATTTCGCTGGCGCCGTGCTGGCCGAAAACGGCACGCCGCTGACCTGAGGCCAGGTCGAGACAGCGCTGCGGATTTCGGCGGGGGCCGAAAGGAACCGGCCATGATCAAAGTCAGGCAGCTCGCCCATGTCTGCATCTTCGCGCACGACCTGGAGGCGACGCGCTCCTTCTATCGCGATGTGCTCGGCATGGACACAAGGTTCAATTTCCTGCGCGACGGCAGGATATTCGGCTTCTATCTCGATTGCGGCGGCCGCAGTCATGTCGAGGTCTTCGAAAAGAACGAGGCCAGCTACAGCGACCGCAACCAGATCAACCATTTCTGCCTTGAAGTGGAAGATATCGACGCTGCGATCGCCCATATCCGGTCGAAAGGCGTCGCGGTGACCCCGAAAAAGCTCGCCTGCGACGACACTTACCAGGCCTGGATCAGCGATCCCAACGGCGTGAGGATCGAGCTGTTTGAATACACCACAAAAAGCGCCCAATTCGCCGGCGGCGATCGCGTCGCCGACTGGTGACTAGTTCGGCTGATTGACTGGTCCGAAATTCGGCTAGACAAAGGGATTTGAAAGGTCGCCGTTGGTCTTGGTGCAAGATTTATTTGCGTGAAATCAGCGCAAACGCCGGGGATTGGTTGAAGCCGCCCCAACCTCGTCATTCTATGGCGGAGCAAGGAGCGAAGCGACGCGGCGCAGACCATAGAATCCATGCCGTGACTTGGAAGCGTTGCCGCGGTGCAGAATTCTGCTCCGTTGCACGCCTTGGCGAAGGTAACGGAATGGATTCCAGGGTCTTCGCGACGCCGCTTCGCGGCTGCTCCGCCCTGGAATGACGATCGCGATGGGTGTTTCGGCTAGCCAGATCGGTTACTTCAGCTCGATCTCGATAAAAGCGTATTCGCCGTCATTGGCGTTGATGACGTCGTGCTCGACGCCCTCGCGACGGAAATAGGGCGCCCCCTTCTTCATTTCGGCGAAGGATTCTCCGTCCTTGGTCACCAGCTTCACCTTGCCGTCCATCAGCGGCACGACGACATAGTCGTGACCATGGCGGTGCCAGCCGGTGTTGGCGCCCGGCGCGAAGCGGTACTCGGTGACGATCACCCGCTCATTGTCGACATGGACTGTGGCCTTGGCTGTTCCGGTCATGGCATTCTCCTTTTCCTGTAGAAGAGGAGATGGCGGGCGCGAACGTCAGGGCCAGGGCGCCATGAGCGATGGCGCCAAAGAAAAGCCCGGCGCGATGGCCGGGCTTGTTCCTTGGGTATCCGAATGGCTTAGGCGAGAGCGCCGTTGATCCAGTGCGACAGCGCGGTCTTCGGCGCCGCACCCACCTTCATGTCGGCCACTTCGCCGCCCTTGAAGATCATCAGCGTCGGGATCGAGCGCACGCCAAACTGCGCGGCAAGCTCCGGATTCTCATCGATGTTGAGCTTGGCGATTTTCACCTTAGAGCCGAGCTCCTTGGCGATCTCTTCCAGCGACGGGCCGATCATCTTGCACGGGCCGCACCACTCTGCCCAGAAATCCACCACGACCGGCTCCTTGGCGTTGAGCACATCGGCCTGGAAATTGCCATTGTCGACCTTGACGGTGGCCATGCTGAAATCCTTTCGAAAACTCGGGTTGCCCCAAATGTGGTGGTTGCGGCGGCGATGTTCAAGCAGTTCTTGTGTCACGCTCCCGTGAGTCGGGCAAGGGCATCGTCCATGGCCCTGGCCGGCAGCTCGATCAGCCGCGGTGCCTCGGTGAACAGCAGCGCCGCCGTCACCGCGCGTCCCGGATAGAGCGGCTCAAGCAGCGCGCGATAGAGCGCAAGCTGCAACACATAGGCGGGCGGCACTTCGGCAAGGTCTTTGGGGGCCGGCCGGTTGGTCTTGTAGTCGACGATCGACACGTTTTGCGGGGTAACAGCCACCCGATCGATCTTGCCGGAGATGGAACGCAGCCTGCCCTTCACCTCCAGGCTGCCCATGATCGCGACCTCCGCGCGGGACGACGGCGAGAACAACGCGCCGAAGCGGTCGTCGGACAGGATGGAGAGCACCGCATCCATCGCCCTGTCGCGCTCACCATCTGGCCAATCTGCGCCGGTGCGCGCCAGGTAGCGCTCGGCCGAACCGTGCCTTTCCGTCTCGGCGATGCCGGGCAGCATCTGCAGCAATTTGTGCAAGGCAAGGCCGCGCACGACCGCGAAGCCGGGCTCGGCGGCAGCGTCGAGCACCGGCGAGCGCGTATCGGGAATAGCGTCGTTTGCTTCCTCGATCAGCGCCGAGGCGCCGGAGGGCGAAAGCGGACGCGGCAGCTCCTCATAGGGCGGCAACGGCTGGAAAAGGGTGTCCGGCAGCGGCGCAAGATGCTCGATTGGATGCTCGGCTACGCCCTCCGCCAGCGCCACCGGCGGTAGTTTCGTCATATGGAAGCGATGCACCGCCACATCGGCCGTCGCCGGATGACGCCGCTCGGAACTCTCTGGCGCGCCCAGCAGCGCGCGGCTGACGATCGAATGCCAGGTGCCGGGGCTGGGCTGCCGCTTGCCGTGATAGCCACAGACGATCAGCCGGTCCTCGGCGCGCGTCATGCCGACATAGAGCAGCCGCCGGTATTCGTCGTCCGCCAGCTCGCGCGCCCGCACCGAGGCCGCCTTCGAGACGCCATTGGCGACATCGCTGGCCGAGCGCCACAGATAGCCCTTGCCTTTCCATTGCCCGCCTGAGCTCTCGAACGGCATCAGCCTGGGCAGATGCTGGTCGCTGAACGGCGCGGAGCCGCCATCGACGAGGAAGACCACCGGCGCTTCCAGGCCCTTGGCGGCATGCACGGTCATGACGCGGACCTCGTCGCGCGTCTGGTCCATCTCGCGCTTGATCTCCGGGCCGGCATTCTCCAGCGTCGATAGGAAGGATTCCAGCCCCGGCAGTCCGGTCCGTTCCTCGGCCATGCAGAAGCTCAGGAATTCGTCGAGGATGTCGCCGGCTTCGGGTCCAAGCCGCGCCGTCATCTTGCGGCGCAGCCCGTCGCGCGCCAGCGCCGCGGCGTAGAATTCGAAGACCGGCTTGAACGCCACCTCGGTTGCCCAGCCATCGAGCCGGCTAACAACAGCGGCGAGGGAAACATCCTCGGCCGCGTGATGCCTGAGCGAGGCAATCAGCGACTGGCCCTTCGGCCTTTGGCCGGCAAGCGTCAATAACGTCTCCTCGGAGACCTCGAAGATGGGGCTGCGCAGCACCGCGGCCAGGGAAAGATCGTCTTCCGGCTGAATCAGGAAATGTCCGAGCGCGATCAGGTCCTGCACCGCGATATGGCCGGGCAGGCTGAGCCGATCTGCGCCGGCGACCGGGATCTGCCGGTTCTTCAGGCTGCGCGACAGCGCATGGACGAAGCGGTCGCGCTTGCGCACCAGCACCAGGATGTCGCCGGCGGTCAGCTTCCGGCCCTTGCCTTCGATCACCTCGCCTTGCTTGAGCCAGGTCTGGATGGTCGTGGCGACATGCTCAGCGACGCGCACCGCGGGGGCGCTGGCATGGTTGACCGGTAGCGTCCAATCGCCCGGCTCCTCGACCATTTCGGCGCCGACCGAAGGCCACACCTCGACATAGCCGGGCGCGTCATTGCGGATCGCCTTGTGGCTGAGCGGATCGGGATCGTGGCTGATGCCGCGCCGCACGCCGGGTTCCGCGAAGACGCGGTCGACGGCGGCCAGCACATCGTCGCTCGACCGGAACGACCAGGTGAGCTTGAGATTGGCGAAGGCGGCTTCGGCGTCGCGCACGCGCCCGGCAAACAGCTGCCGGCTTTCAGCAAAGGAATCCGGCACTGCCCCTTGGAAGGAGTAGATCGACTGCTTCTCGTCACCGACGGCAAACACCGTGCGCCTGACTGCCTCGCGCTGGCCGAGCCCGGCAAAGAACTCTTCCGTCAGCTTCTTCACCACCTCCCATTGGTCCGGGCTGGTGTCCTGCGCCTCGTCGAGCAGGATATGATCGATGCCCTGGTCGAGCTTGAACTGCACCCATGGTCCGGCATCGGGCCGTGACAGCAGGCTCACAGTGCGGGTGATGAGGTCGTTGAAGTCGAGGAAGCCGCGTCCGCGCTTCAGCTGTTCGTAGCGCGCGATCAGCCAGCCCGCGACGGTGAGCGCCGCCGCCGTGCCTTCCAGCATGCGGAACAGCGCCAGCCGGTCCGACACGTCGAGGATAGCCTTGACCGTCGCAAGGTAGCGGTCGGGCAAATCCGGCAGCCGGTCGACCAGCGCCTTCTTGAAGATCTTGGCCGGCTCATAGGGGTCGCCGTCGGCCTTGAGGAAGGCCTTTGCCAACAGCCGCAGCCGGCGGATCGGGTCGGCTTCGGCGAAGGCGCCCCTGGCATAAGGGATGACATTGTTCAGCACCTGCCGCGCGTCTGCGGCTTCGGCGGCCTGCGCGAATTCGGCGAACTGGCGGAGGTCGAAGCCAGGCAGCGGCCATAGCGAAGCGGCGATGCCCTCGGCCGTCTGTCCCGGCCTGAAGCCGAATTCGGCGAAGAGCGGCCGGAAATCCCGATCCCTGCCGAGCTTGGCGATGAAATCGCGCAACTCGTCGCGCTTGCCGACGATCTCGGCAAGCAGGGAATCGAGACCGAACTCGCCGCCGCGCTCCAGCACGGTGGCGAAGGCTTCCGCCAGGCCTTCGTCGCCGGCGCCAGCGCCCGAGATCATGTCGCGGCGGGCATCGGCGAACAGCGAGGCCTCCATCTGCGGATCGAGCATCTCGAAATGCGCCGGGATGTTGGCTTCGAGCGGGAACTGGTGCAGCACGGATTCGCAGAAGGCGTGGATGGTCTGGATCTTCAGCCCGCCCGGCGTCTCCAGCGCCTCGGCGAACAGCCGGCGCGCGCGCCGCATCATGTCGCGGTCGGCGCTGCGGCCGTCCAGCGCCGCGATCCTGACCGCCAGCTCCGCATCGGGCAGCGCTGTCCATTCGGACAGGGTCGAGAACACGCGGTTCGACATGTTGGCGGCGGCAGCCCGCGTGTAGGTCAGGCACAGGATCTTCGACGGATCAGTGCCGTTGAGCAGGAGCCTAATCACGCGCTGCGCCAGGACATGCGTCTTGCCGGAGCCGGCATTGGCCGACACCCAGGCGGAATAGGCAGGATCCGAGGCGCGCGCCTGGCTGGCGGCCGTATCGGAGGGGATCGGATATTTCATCCTTCCGCCTCGTCTTCGCTGGCGCCGCCCGCCGACCATTCCAGCACACGCGCCAGATGATCGTAATCGCCGTCCGCCTCGCCCTCGCGGAAGGGAAGGGCGCGCGACAGATAGCCGGTGGTCGGGTCGGCATAATGGAACAGCAGCCGCTCTAGCCGCGCCCAGGCTTCCTCGGAAAGGTCGTTGGCGGTGCGGGGCTTGCGGTTGTATTCGAGGATCGATTCCTCGAACACCTCGCCATTCGGCTTCAGCCGCACGAAGGCAAGCTGCGAGGGCTCGCGGATGCCGAGTTCCCTGAACGCGCCGCGCCTGAGCAGCGCGCCTTCCAGCGCAAGCTGCGGCGACAAAAGCGTGTGCGCCTGCGCTTTCGAGGGCGAGGAGCCGGTCTTGTAGTCGAGTATGTCGGCCATGCCGCCGGCCAGCAGGTCAACGCGGTCGGCATAGCCCGACAGCGTCACGCCGGTGCGGCCGACCACAGTCTTCTCGGCGCGTTCCTCGGCATAGCGTCTCGCGACGGCATCGGCGCGGGTGTGCTCCCACTCGATGATGTTCTCGGCGAGCTTTTCGAAACGCGGCCACCAGACAGCCTCGATGTCCGGCGGAAGCTTTGCCTCGGCAAAACAGAGGCGGCCGGCTTCGATGAGGCTCGAGAGCGCATTCGGCGCCCTTGGATCCTCCACCCGCCGCGAGAACAGATGCAGGACCTCGTGAAACAAAGTGCCGCGTTCGGCGGCGCCCGGATCGCGGATCAACGGCTCGAGCGGCGAGAGCCCGAGGATGCGCCGCGCATAGACCGCGTAGGGGTCGCGTCGCAGCGTCTCGATCTCGGTGACCGAGAAATGCTGCGGCCGCATGCTGAGCGGCGGCCTGGGCTGCGGGCGGGCGGCGAAATCCTTCTTCTCGCCGGCATCGATCGAGCGCGCCCAGCCAAGCAGCGCGTCACCCCGCCCGCGAAGCGCCGCCGCCGGCCCCTTGCCGATGAAGGTCAGGATGCGCTGCAGCCAGCGCGACGGCACCGCCGGCGCGTCGCCCGAGCGCGCCGACCGTGTCAGCACGACCTCTTTCGTGCCCATCGCCATCTGGAAATCATGCGCGGCAAGGCCGATGCGCCGCTCCGGCGGCTCGAGGTTGATGCCGGTCTTCATCAGCCGCGACATGAAGCGGTCGCTCTCGGGCTTGCGCGGCCAGACCCCTTCATTGAGCCCGCCGATGACCAGCGTGTCGACATTCTGCAATCGCGCTTCCAGCGCACCCCAGATGGCGATGCTGCGGTCGGTGCCTTGCGCCGGCTTCACCGTCTCCGGCGCGATCAGCGCTTCCATCACGTCGGGCCATTCCGAAGCGGCGAAAGTGAAGGGCGACGACGCAGCCACCAGCCCGCGCAACAGCTCGGCGAGCTTTTCGCCGGCATCGCCGGCATAGAGTTCCGCCAGGCTGCCATCGGCGGCGCGGCCGAGATCCTCCAGCGCGACGACGTTTGCGCTCGTCAGCGTCGCGATGTCGGCGTCCTTCTCGTCACGCATAGCGGTGAGCGGCGAGAGCGCCTTGGTAAGGCGGCTAAGCATGCCGTGCGCCTGCTCGATGCCGCGCACGGTCAGCCGCGAAAACCAGAAAGGCTGCCTTGTGTCGCCGCTCAGCTCCGCGAGCCGCGTCTCGAAAAGCGCGCCGAGCGATGCGACATCGGGCCGGCCCGTGCCTCCCCGTAAGGCGACCAGCTCGACCAGCTCGGCCGCCTTGCGCACGGCCTGGCGTTCGAGGCCGAGCCCGAGCAGCGGATGCTTGAGCAAGGAGAGCAGGCTTACCGGGTCGCCGGGCCGGAAGGCGGCGCTCAGCGCGAGCCTGAGCAGGCTGGCGGCCGGCGTGTTGATGAGCGGCGCGCCGCCGGAATCGTCGGCGACGACGCCGAAACGCAGAAGCTCGGCCGAGACCCGCCGCGCCAGCGCCCGGTCGCCGGTGACGAGCGCCGCGCGTTTGCCCGGAGTCTCCACCGCCCGCCTCAAGGCGATGGCGATTGCCGCCGCCTCGTCGCGTTCGTTCGCTGCTTCCACCAGCGTCACGCCCGCAAGCGCCTGTCCGATGTCATATGACGTGAAGCGCGGTCGTGTCTCGGTCCAGTATTCGGTGGTTTCGGCCGGCCGCAGCGCCTCGCCGACAAGGGCCGCGCGCAGCGCCAGCGGCGGCGGCGCGGCGACGACATCCTCGACATCGCGGCGCGGGATGCCGATGCCGCCGATCAGCTTGGCGAGGCCGTATTGCGGGTGGCCGAGCGTTGCCGGACGCGCGCCGGGCGCCGTGATCGCCGCGAAGGATGCGTCATCCAGCTCGCGGTCGAGCCCGGGCAGCACGACGGCGCCATTGGGCAGCCCGGCGATCACGCCAAGCAGTTCCGCCGTGGCGGGAATCGAGCCAGTCGAACCGGCGGCGATCACCGGACCGGAAGGCGGATTGCTCTTCAGCCGCGCCGCCTCCAGCCGGATCAGCGCGCTGCGATGCGCGGCCGGATTGGAGCGGTTGCGCTCCTTCAGCAGTTCCGGCCAGTTGTCGGTGACGATGCCGAGGAAATCGAGCGTCACCTGCCACCAGCCGGCGAGATTGCCGGTGACCAGCGTCGCGAGCTTCGCCCAATCCGTGCCTTCGGTCTCGATCTCGTCCATCAGCCGGGCAAGGTCGCGCGCCAGCCAGATGGCGTCGGCGGCCGAGGTCGGCACGACGAATTCCTCGTTGAACCGCTCTCTGACATGCGCCGGCAGGCTTTCCTTCCAGGCGCGCACCAGCGGCGCCAGCAAAAGCAGCCGTTCCTGCGCAGCGATTGGCGGCGCGAGGTCTATCGCCGGCGCCGCCTCGGCGTCGAAGGCTGCCTCATCCTCGTCGAACTCGCCGAGCGGCCGCACCGTCGGCAGGATGGCCGAGCGTTGACCGAGCATGTCGACGAAGGCGCCGCGCAGCGCCCGCGCCGCGCGCCGGGTCGGCACGTAGATGGTAGCGTCGGCCAGCGCCAGCGGCTCGCCGTCGAAGCGGAAGCCGGGAATCAAGCGCCCGTCGAGCAACGCCTCCGCCAGCGTCGGCAGGAACGGCGCTCCGGGCGGGATGGAAAGGACGCGGCGCGCGCCGCTCATATTGCTTTCGCGAGGGCGCCGGCCACAGCCGCTTCAGCGGCAGGTATCGCGTCGGGCGTGCCGACGGTGATCCAGCGCCCGTTCATCTTCATGCCGAACAGGCGCCCGGCGGCGATCGCCTTGTCGAAATAGACGTTGAGCGAATGCGAGCCGGTCGGCGGTTGCCTGAAGATACGCGGATGGATGATGGCGGCGCCGGCATAGATCAGGCCCGCGGGATCACCCTTCGAGCGCGTGAGCGCGCCATCCGGAGCAACCAGGAAATCGGTGCCGACGCAATGCCCGGTCGCTGAGTCGAGATCGGTAAGCATCAGCAGAATATCCATTCTGGCGGCGTCCCATGCAAGGGCGAGACGCTCGAGGCTGGGCTTGCCGCTGTCGATCCAGAAGGTATCGGCGTTGATGATGTAGAAGGGCTCGCTGCCCAAGAGCGGCAGCGCCTTGACGATGCCGCCCGCCGATTCCAGCAGCGCCTCGCGCTCGTCGGAGATGACGATCTTCGGCGCGCTGCGTCCGGCGACATGGGCGACGATCTGCTCAGGCAGATAGTGCACGTTGACGACCGCCTTGGCGATGCCGGCGGCCTCCAGGCTGTCCAGCCCCCAGTCGAGCAAGGTCTTGCCGGCGATCTTCACCAGCGGCTTCGGCATCGTGTCGGTGATCGGTCGCATGCGCTTGCCGAGCCCGGCCGCCAGCACCATCGCGGTCGTCGGTTTCATGGGACCCGTTCCTCGAGCAGGCCGTGCGCCATGTAGAATTCCTTCAGGCCGGCCAGCGCCGGATGCGCCAGTGCCCGCCTCAGATAGTCGCGGATGCGCGGCAGGTGCTTCAGATAGTAGGGCTTGCCGTCGCGCTTTTCGAGCCGAACGAAGATGCCGAGGATTTTCGAATTGCGTTGCGCCGCCATGATCGCGTAGGCCTCGGCGAAGCCGGCCTCATCGAAGGCGCCCGCGGCATGCCGCGCCGCGACATAGGCCGCCACCGTCCGCCGCTCGATCTCGGGCGAGACGGTGACGCGTGCGTCCATGGCCAGGGAGGCGACGTCATAGGCGGCGGGGCCGATCAGCGCGTCCTGGACGTCGACGATGCCGAGCCGGTCGAGGGCCGATCGCTCTGCGCGCCAGATGATGTTGGGCGAATGGAAATCGCGCAGCATCAGCGTGTATTCGCTGCCGGCGAGGCGGTCGAGCACCGCGTTCCATTCCTTGTGATAGCCTGCCCGCAACACGCCGTTTGCCGGCCCGCCGGTGATCCAAGGCACATACCAGTCGACCAGGAGATCGGCCTCGATCAGCATGGCGTCGCGATCGAAGGGCGGCACGTCGTGGACCACGCCGGGCGCTGCTTCCATGCGCGGGGGCCAGGCCTTGCCATGCATCATGGCAAGCAACTCGGCCGCCGCCTCGTAACGCTCTGCGATAGGCTGGCCGTCGCCGCTCAAGAAGCCTTCGGAGCCGAGATGCTCGAGGAGCAGAAAACCCTGGTCGAGGTCCTGGGCATGGATCACCGGCACGCTGACCCCGTTCGCCAGCAGCGCCTTGTCGATGGCGACGAAGGCGGCGACGGATTGAGCCGTGTGAGCGATCACCGCATAGGACTTGCCCTCGCGCACGGGCGGCCCGAGCACGAGGCGCGGTGAGTTCATCAGCACGCGCGGCGCCTGGGCGGGCAGTGAGACGATCTCGTAGGAGCGGGCGGAGGCGTCGCCGACAAAATGGCGGCGGCTGGCTTCGCCCCATCCGGCCGAGACCAGGAAATCGCGCATGGCCAGTGATCGCACCAGGCGATCATAGGCCGGTCCCTGTCCCGACAACCGCGCCAAGCGGCCCTCGCCATGATCGGCGAGATCGACCCACAGCGTATTTACAGGCAAGCGGTCTGCAGCCCGTTCCGGCCATTCGATCAGCGCCGTGCCTTGGCTGAGAGCATCGTCGAGCCCAAGTTCGTCGAGCTCGTCCGGTGAGGAAAGCCGATAGAGGTCGAAATGGTGGACGGGGACGCGCGTCTCGTAGCTCTGTACCAGCGTGAAGGTCGGGCTGGGCACCTCGAGGCTGGCATCGTCGGCCAGCGCTCGGATCAGCGCGCGGGCCAGCGTCGACTTGCCGGCGCCGAGATCGCCTTTGAGCGCGATCGCGTCGCCGGCGCGCAATGCCATGGCGAGATCCTCGCCAAGCCTTGCCGTTGCCGCCTCGTCGGCGAGAAAACGCTCCAGCACCATCCCTGTCATATAGGCCGCGCTACTCGGCCGCGTCGCGGATGCCGGCCGGCGTATCCGGGATTCCGGACGGCTTGTCCGGGAAGGTGCAGATCACCGTGGTGCCCCTGTCCTGGCCGGTCTCGATGCGCACGGTTCCGCCATGCAGCTCGACGAAGCTCTTGACGATCGAGAGTCCGAGCCCCGCGCCGCGCCGCCGCCCGCCATTGGCGCGCGGCTCGAAGCGGCGGAAGACCGACTCCAGCACGTCCGGCGGCATGCCGGGGCCGTCATCATGCACCGAGAACTCGACGCCGTCGGCCAGCCGCCGGCAGGTAAGCCGGATCGTGCTTGCCTCCGGCGCATAGTTCGCCGCGTTGCTGAGCAAATTGTAGAGGATCTGGCGGATGCGGGTCTCGTCGCCATGGAAGCTCGCCGGCGCCTCCGTCGAGTCGATCGCGAGCTTGATCCGGTGCTCGTCCAGCCGGTCGGCGACCAGTTCGGCCGCCGCGGCGATCGTCCGGTCGATGTTCATCTCGGAAATGTCGAGCTGCATGATGCCGGCGTCTACGGTGGCCAAGTCGAGAATGTCGTTGACGATGGTGAGCAGCACCGATGACGACGAGCCGACATACTCGACATATTCGCGCTGCTTCGGCGTCAACGGCCCGGTGGCGGGCAGCGACAGCAACTCGGTGAAGCCGATGATGTTGGTCAGCGGCGAGCGCAGCTCATAGGACACGTGCTGCACGAATTCGTTCTTCAGCTGGTCGGATTTCTCCAGCGCTTCATTCCTGTCCTTCAGCGCCCGCTCGACATTGACGGTGTCGGTGACGTCGACGAAGGTGATCATCACCTGGCCGTTGGGCAGGTGGATCACCGCGTAGCTCAGCACGTTGCCGTTGATCAGCTCGATCTGGCCGCGCCGGTCGCGGCGCTCATCGTCGAAGCCGGTGACGGCGGCGACGAAGCCGCCCCACGGGCTGTTCGCGGCGTGCTGGTCGCAGAGGTCGCGGATCGCCGAGACATGGACGTTGGGCTTGACCGCTTCCGCCGTCAGCCCCCAAAGCGCGACGAAGGCCGGATTGGACAGGCGCAGCCGCCCGTCCGGACCGAAGACGACCACGCCTTCGGCGAGGTTGTCCAGCGTCTCGCCCTGCACCCGCACGGCGGTCTGGTAGCGGCTTTCGAGATCCATCTTCTCGGTCAGGTTCTCGAACACCCAGGTGACGCCGCCCTTCGGCTGCGGGTTCGCCACCACGCGGATCGTCTTGCCGTCCGGCAGGTGCCACCAATGCTCCTGCGATTCGACGGCGCGGTAGGCGCTGAGCAGGTTCTCCTTCCAGCGCCGCCATTCCGGCTGCTCGGCGATCCTGCCTTCCGAGCGCAGCCGGTCGAGCAGCAGCGTGTTGGAGGGCGCGCTGAGCAGGAAGCCCGAATCCAGGCCCCACAGCTTCTGGAAGGCCTGGTTGAAGAAGCGCAGCTTTTCCTCTGTGTCGAAGATCGCCACCGCGGTGTTCAACTGGTCGAGCGTGTCGGCATGGCTGCGCACGGTCCGCTCATATTCGGCGCGGATGGTCTCCGCCGCGCTTGTGTCGCAGGCAAGCCCCGCCGAGCCATCGGCGCCGGCGAAGTCGGTGACCGCGAACATGCGGCGGTCGCCATCGATCACGGTGGAAAGCGTCTGTTCGAAGACCGGCCGCGTCTTGTGCTGCTCGGCGATCTGCTCGCGCGCCTGGCCGCCAAGGAATTCCCTGGCGTCGCGCACGGCCGCGCCCGGGCTTTCTGCCTCCACCGCCTCGGCATAGGCGCGGTTGACCCATTGCAATCGGCCGTCCGCTGACCGCAGCCATGCCGGCATCTTCAACGCGTCGAGCAGGCCGATCATGGTGTCGTGGTCGGCGCTGAGCCGCTGGTTCTCGATCTTCAGCCTGGCCTGGTTGCGCAGCGTCTCCGACAGCGAGACGAAGCGCACCAAGACATGAGCCGCGCTCTTGCGGCCATGCACTTCCAGCGGCACGCCGGCCTGCGTTTCGATAACCAGATCGAAGGCCTTTGCCTGCTCGCGCAGCGCGGCGACCGCGTGTTCCAGCGCCGCCGCCGAGCGCGGCATCAGCCAGCGGCCGAAAGCGAGGAAGGCGGACCTGTCGTCGGGCGCGCCGCTTTCCAACGGCAGGCTGCCGATGAGTTCGGGTTTCTTGTTGTCCGTGGCCCAGACGATCAGCCGCTGGTCGCGCAGGTTGAGCAGCGCCTCGGAACGCTGCAGCGCCGCGTTGACGTCCGCGATGCGGGCCCTGAGCTGGGCATTCTGCGCGGCGGTGCGCCCGCGTTCGCGGATCAGGAAGATGGCCGAGACAAGCGCCGCGCCCATCACACCGACGAACATGGCGAGCTGCATGACCTCGACGGTGCTGACCGGCGCCGCGGCCTTTCCCGGAAGGCTTGTGTCGGCGCGCGCGGCAAAGGCGAGCAGCGGGCTGGCAAGCGCCGAGGTGGCAAGAAGCAAGGCCTGCCGCGCACCGGCGAGAAAACCGCCGCCGGTCACGGCGGGGCCGGCTTCGTTCGAATCCTCATGGCCGCCGGAAACGGCCTTTCCCGCGCTTGGCGGGTAATCCCCCGGCATGTCTTGGTCCTCTTCGCCGCTTGAATGCAAGACCGCCCTGAATGCGTCCCCGGCCCAACATGTCCCCGGACCGCGAATCACAACAATAACGCCTGCCGGAATCGGCGTGAAGAATCATTGGCGCAAAAAATGAAGCCGGGCGGAAAGTCAACCACCCGGCTTCAATATCTGGTAGCTAATTTCGCTTTGGTTAATAGCGGTAGTGTTCCGGCTTATACGGGCCCTGCGGCGTCACGCCGATATAGGCGGCCTGCTCGCCGGAGAGCTCGGTCAGTTTGGCGCCGAGCTTGTCGAGATGCAGCCGCGCCACCTTCTCGTCGAGATGCTTGGGCAGCACATAGACCTGGTTCTGGTACTGGCCGTGCTTGGTGAACAGCTCGATCTGGGCCAGCACCTGGTTGGTGAACGAGGCCGACATGACGAAGCTCGGATGTCCGGTGGCGTTGCCGAGGTTGAGCAGGCGTCCCTCGGAGAGAAGGATCATCCGCTTGCCGTCCGGGAAGGTGATCAGGTCGACCTGCGGCTTGACGTTGGTCCATTTCAGGTTGCGCAGCGACGCCACCTGGATCTCGTTGTCGAAGTGGCCAATGTTGCCGACGATCACCATGTCCTTCATCGCCCGCATGTGGTCGAGCGTGACGACATCCTTGTTGCCGGTGGTGGTGATGACGATGTCGGCGGTCGGGGCCGCGTCTTCCAGCGTCACCACCTCGAAGCCGTCCATCGCCGCCTGCAGCGCGCAGATCGGGTCGACCTCGGTGACCTTGACGCGGGCGCCGGCGCCGCGCAGCGAGGCCGACGAGCCCTTGCCGACGTCGCCATAGCCGCACACCACCGCGACCTTGCCGGCCATCATCGTGTCGGTGCCGCGGCGGATGCCGTCGACCAGCGATTCCTTGCAGCCATATTTGTTGTCGAACTTCGACTTGGTGACGGAATCGTTGACGTTGATCGCCGGGAAGGGCAGCAGGCCCTTCTTCTGCAGCTGGTAGAGGCGGTTGACGCCGGTGGTGGTCTCCTCGGTGACGCCGCGGATCGCTTCGCGCTGCTTCGTGAAAAAGCCCGGCGAAGCCTTCAGGCGCTTCTTGATCTGCGCGAACAGGATCTCTTCCTCCTCGCTGCCGGGATTGGACAACACGTCCTCGCCGGCCTCTGCACGCGCGCCGAGCAGGATGTACATGGTGGCGTCGCCGCCATCGTCCAGGATCATGTTGGAGGTGCCGCCATCGGTCCACTGGAAGATGCGGTCGGTGTAATCCCAATAGTCCTGGAGCGACTCGCCCTTGATGGCGAACACCGGGATGCCGGCTTCGGCGATCGCCGCGGCCGCATGGTCCTGCGTCGAGAAGATGTTGCACGATGCCCAGCGGATGTCGGCGCCCAGCGCCTTCAGCGTCTCGATCAGCACCGCCGTCTGGATCGTCATGTGCAGCGAGCCGGTGATGCGCGCGCCCTTCAGCGGCTTCTTGGCGCCGAACTCTTCGCGGCAGGCCATCAGGCCCGGCATTTCGGTTTCGGCGATCTCGATCTCCTTGCGGCCCCAGCCGGCAAGCGAGATGTCGGCGACCACATAGTCCTTGCTACCCGTCATGGCAGTGCTCCGGTGTGATTTTTTCTCAATGCGCGCCGGCGCCGGGAGGCGCGTGGAAGGGCGCGGTTGCCGGCCTGACTAGCAGATCGGCCGTCATACGACAATGGGACATAAAGAAATCTTTATGCGCGCATGTCTTCGAGGCGCGAAATGTGAGGCCGGGGACTAGATTTCCTCGCCGAAACGCGAGGCGACCAGCTGCTCCAGCGCGTCCATGGCCGGCACGGCTTCCGGGCCGCTGGCGATCACGCGGATCGAATAGCCCGGGCTCGCCGCCAGCATCATCAGGCCCATGATCGAGGTGCCGCCGACCTTCACGCCATCCTTCTCGACATGGATGGTGGCATTGAATCCGCTGGCAACCTGGACGAATTTCGCCGAAGCGCGCGCATGCAGGCCGCGCTGATTGATGATCGGGAACTCCCGCACAACCTCATCCGTCTGCGGCGCCGATGCGTTCATTTGCTGCTCAGGAGCTGGCTGGCGACATTGATGTATTTGCGGCCCGCCGCCTGCGCTTCGTCGAGCGCGGCGGCCATGTTGTCGCCCTTGCGGATCGAGGAGAGCTTGATCAGCATCGGCAGGTTCATGCCGGCGATGACCTCGGTGCGGCCGGATTCCATCACCGAGATGGCGAGGTTGGAGGGCGTGCCGCCGAACATGTCGGTGAGCACGATGACGCCGGCGCCAGTGTCGACGCGCGCCACCGCATCGACGATGTCGGCCCGGCGCTGCTCCATGTCGTCGTCGGCGCCGATCGCCACGGTTTCGAAATTGTCTTGCGGCCCGACGACATGTTCTACGGCATGCCGGAACTCGGTTGCGAGTTGACCGTGCGTCACGAGCACGAGTCCGATCATTCTCTGGTGGCTCCCGTCATCGCCGCTTCACAGGCGTATATTATGTTCGCCAGCCATTCCAGGCGGCGGGAGCGCTATCTTGTCGACGCACGGCCGGTTGACAAGCCCAAAATTGCGGCGGCTTGGGCCATTTTGACGCATCGCAGCAAAAAACCTCGGCCGGATCATGAAAAAGGCTGGATCGCCAGCCGCGCCATCAGCATGGGCAGCGCGGCGGTGACATTTTGCCGGGTGATGTCGATGCGGGGCAGCCGGCAACCCTCGATCGTCTCGGTGGCTTCGTCCTGCAGCCGCGCCATGGCGGCCGGCTCGACAAGCCGAACGACAAGGTCGATCACGGCGGCCGGCTCGAAGGCCAGTGGCCGCGGCCCGATGCCGTGCACCTCGCAGAGGCCCGCGATGCTTGCCGGCGCGCGGCACACCAGCCGCCCGCCATGCGCGGCGGCGAACAGCTGGTCATCGCCGACCAGCCGGGAAAACATGCCGCGGGTGCGGCAATGATCGAGGAGCGCCAGCGCCAGCGTCGTCTTGCCGGCGCCGGACGGCCCGGTGATCAGCACGCCGCGCTCGCCGATCAGGAGGGCCGTCCCGTGGATGTTCAGGGGCTTCGCGGCGGTGTCCGGCATGTTCGGCTAGCGTCAGCCTTCCGCCGGCAGCGTCACCACGAAACGCGCGCCCTTGACCTCGCCGGGCTTGGTGCCGGGGATGTTTTCGGCCGTCAGCGTGCCGCCATGCGCCTCGACGATCTGGCGGCTGATCGACAGCCCGAGGCCGGAGTTCTGGCCAAACGCCTCGCCGGCCGGCCGGTCGGTGTAGAAGCGCTCGAAGATGCGGTCGATGTTCTCGGCCCGGATACCCGGGCCGTTGTCGTCGACGGTGATGATGTTGAACTTTCCAGCGCGCGCCAATGAGATCGCGATGTGGCCGTGCTCGTCGGGCACGAAGGAGCGCGCGTTCTCGATCAGGTTGGTGATGACCTGACCGATCCTCAGATCATGGCCGACGACGAAATAGCCCTTGGCGCCGGCCGGCAGCTTGGCCACCTTGAGCTCGATCTCGACGGCCTTCTTGTTGCGCGTGGTCTCGCGCGAGACCGCGACCAGATCGGTGATGAACTTCTTCAGGTCCACGGTTCCGGCGTCCTCCCGCGCCAGCTCCGCGTCGAGACGGGAGGCGTCGGAGATGTCGGTGATCAGCCGGTCGAGCCGCTTCACGTCGTGCTGGATGATCTCCATCAGCCGCGCGCGAGACGTGTCGTTCTTCGCCAAGGGCAGCGTCTCGACGGCGCTGCGCAGCGATGTCAGCGGGTTCTTCAATTCGTGCGAGACGTCGGCGGCGAAGCTTTCGATCGCCTCGATGCGCGCGTAAAGCGCATTGGTCATGTCGCGCACGGCGATGGACAAATTGCCGATCTCGTCCTGCCGGTCGGAAAAGTCCGGTATTTCCTCGCGGTTCTTGACGCCGCGCCGCACCCTGACGGCGGCGGCGGAAAGCCGCCGCAGCGGATTGGCGATGGTGGACGCCAGAAGCATCGAGAGGATCGCGGTGACCAGCGCCGCGACGCCGAAGACGCGCAGGATCGCCTTGCGCTCGGCCGCGACGATCTTGTCGATGTCGCCGCCCTCGGTGGACAGCATCAGCACACCCAGCACGGCGCGAAAACGCTGGATCGGCACCGCGACGGAGACGATCTGCTCGCCCTGCTCGCTCACCCGCACGATGGTCGAAGGGCTGCCGGTCAGCGCCTTGACCACCTCTGGGAAGGCCGCGCCATTGCCGCCGGGCTGCTCGTGATAGACGGGCAGGTCCTTGTTGCGGAAGAAGTCGAAGATGAACTTCTCGACCCGCTCCACGAGGCCGGGCTGTTCGTCGTCGACGGGCGGCAGGTCGTAGCGCAGGATCTGGCCGCGCGAATAGAGATGCCGTGAATCGAGCAGGAGGTTCGCGTCGCGGTCATAGATGCGGGCGCGGGTGCGCGTCGGCGAGATCAGCCGTCTCAGCACCGGCGCAACGCGTTCGGGATTGATCGGGAAGTCAAGATTGTCGAGCTGGTCCGATCCGGGCCCCAGGCTCTCGCCGGCCTGCAGCTCGAGCAGTTTTTCCGGGTCGATGCTGATCGAATCGGTTTCCACCGTCGCCGAGGCGGCGATCGCGCCGGCGATGATTTCGCCCTGCGTCATCAGGCTCTCGACGCGGGCGTCGATCAGGCCGTCGCGAAAGGTGTTGAGGTAGAGGATGCCGGTCACCAGCACGGCAAGGCCGGCCAGGTTGAGGAACAGAATGCGCCGCGTCAGGCTGGAGAAGATGTGATGGCCGAGAAACCGGCGCATCGGCACCGTGATTCTCGACACGAAGGCGGGCACGATCCGCGGCGGACGCCTTGCCGCGCCCGCCCGTCTGCCTCGCTCTACTTCCACTGCCATCGAATAGCAGGCCCTGTTTGGTGAATAGTGAATGGTAAATGGTGAAAGGAAAAATGGGCGCCTAACATGAGGCGAGGTCCATAAAGGACCCGCGGACCATCCGCCATTCACTATTCACCATTCACGACCTCAAGCTTCGCGGAACCGGTACCCGACTCCGTAAAGGGTTTCGATCATCTCGAAGTCGTCGTCGACGGCCTTGAACTTCTTGCGCAGCCGCTTGATGTGGCTGTCGATGGTGCGGTCGTCGACATAGACCTGCTCATCATAGGCCGAATCCATCAGCGCATCACGGCTTTTCACCACACCGGGGCGCTGCGCCAGCGAATGCAGGATGAGGAACTCGGTCACCGTCAGCGTCACCGGCTCGCCTTTCCAGGTGCAGGTGTGGCGTTCCTGGTCCATCACCAGCTGGCCGCGTTCCAGCGAGCGGGCCTGCTGGGTAGGCGCCTTGGCCGCCGCCTCGCGGGCGCTAGTCCGGCGCAGCACCGCCCGCACGCGCTCGACCAGGAGCCGCTGCGAGAAGGGTTTGCGGATGAAGTCGTCGGCACCCATCTTGAGGCCGAACAATTCGTCGATCTCGTCGTCCTTCGACGTCAGGAAGATCACCGGCAGGTCCGATTTCTGCCGCATGCGGCGCAACAGCTCCATGCCGTCCATGCGCGGCATCTTGATGTCGAGGATGGCGAGGTTCGGCGGCCGCGCCGCCAGGCCTTCCAGCGCCGACGCGCCGTCGGTGTAGGTTTCGACCCGGTAGCCCTCGGATTCGAGCGCGATCGACACCGAGGTCAGGATGTTGCGGTCGTCGTCGACAAGCGCGATTGTTGCCATTTCAAGCGGCTCCCTCATGAGCTGTCCCTTCTGTCGTCGAGAAGGGGCTTTTGCAGGACAAATTGGGTACAAAATGTGGCACGGGCCCTGTCCGAAGTCACGGGCGGCCTGCCGCTACACACCATCGCACCCATAACGGGATTGGACGATTGAAGTCTGCCAATCCTTTGGGCAACTTCCGCGACTTTTTGCACATATAAACGATTTAAACAACTTTCAAATTTTTTAAATCGATTAATGATTTGATATCATTCGGCTTTTCTGGTTCTGAACCTGACAGCCCCGGTGCGGGCTCCGGGAAATCCCCGTCACATGCGGCCAAATCCAGAGAGGAAATTTGATGTCGGAAGCCGGCAAACGCAACCCCGACTGCGCTATTGACGCGATCGGCCTGAAGACCACGGGCATGGTGCGCTACAATCTCGGCGCGGCCGAACTCTACGAGGAAGCGATCCGGCGCAGCGAGGCGAGGCTGACCGCGCAAGGCGCGCTGGTCGCCGAGACCGGTCAGCACACCGGGCGTTCGCCGAAGGACAAATTCGTCGTGCGCGACGAGGCGACCGAGCCGCATGTCTGGTGGGACAACAACAAGGCGATCTCGCCCGCCCAGTTCGAGACGCTGCTTTCCGATTTCCGCGCCCACGCCGCGGACAAGGATCTCTATGTCCAGGACCTGGTCGGCGGCGCCGACGCCGACCTCAAGCTGCCGACCCGGGTCATCACCGAATTTGCCTGGCACTCGCTTTTCATCCGCAACCTCTTGATCCGCCCGCAAGCCGCCGAGCTCGAGCGCTTCCTCCCCGACATGACGATCATCGATCTGCCGTCTTTCCGCGCCGATCCGGCGCGTCACGGCACCCGCACCGAAACCGTGATCGCGGTCGACCTGATCCGCAAGATCGTGCTGATCGGCGGCACGTCCTATGCCGGCGAGATGAAGAAGTCGGTATTCACCATGCTGAACTACCTGCTGCCGCAAAAGAGCGTGATGCCCATGCACTGTTCCGCCAATGAGGGCCCGGCCGGCGACGCGGCGGTGTTCTTCGGCCTGTCCGGCACCGGCAAGACGACGCTGTCGGCGGATCCGTCGCGCACGCTGATCGGCGACGACGAGCATGGCTGGGGCCCGCACGGCGTCTTCAATTTCGAGGGCGGCTGCTACGCCAAGACGATCCGGCTGTCGGCCGAGGCCGAGCCGGAGATCTTCGCCACCACGCAGCGCTTCGGTACGGTGTTGGAGAATGTCGTGCTCGATGCCGGCCGCGTGCCGGATTTCAACGACGGCAGCCTCACCGAGAACACGCGCTGCGCCTATCCGCTGGACTTCATCCCCAACGCCTCGAAGACCGGCCGCGCCGGCCATCCGAAGAACATCATCATGCTGACCGCCGACGCTTTCGGCGTGATGCCGCCGATCGCCAAATTGACCCCGGCGCAGGCGATGTACCACTTCCTGTCCGGCTACACCGCCAAGGTCGCCGGCACGGAAAAGGGCGTCACCGAGCCGGAGGCGACCTTCTCGACCTGCTTCGGCGCGCCCTTCATGCCGCGCCATCCCTCGGAATACGGCAATCTGCTGCGCGAGCTGATCGCCGAGCACAAGGTCGATTGCTGGCTGGTCAACACCGGCTGGACCGGCGGCGCCTACGGCATCGGCCGCCGCATGCCGATCAAGGTGACGCGCGCTCTTCTGGGCGCCGCGCTCGATGGTTCGCTGAAGTCGGCCGAGTTCCGCACCGACGCCAATTTCGGTTTCGAAGTGCCGGTGGCGGTTCCGGGCGTCGACGGCGCCATTCTCGACCCGCGCTCGACCTGGGCGGACAAGGCCGGCTACGACCGCCAGGCGGCGAAGCTGGTCAACATGTTCGCGACCAATTTCGAGAAGTTCGAGCGTCACGTCGACGCCGCCATCCTGGGCGCAGCGCCGCGCCTGCAGGAGGCGGCGGAATAATCGCTGCCTCGAGCGTCCTCACCTCCAGGGCCCGGCCAGCGCTATTCCAGGAAAGTGCGAAACGGTTTTCCGACCGGAATTGCGCCAACACAGAGAGCCAGCGTGGATTCGCCGTTTCCGTGAAACGGTGAAGCCCCTGCGCCGGGCCTTTTCTTTTTGCGGCCGTCGCGTCATGAGTGCTCCATGGCGAGCGACGACGACATCATCATATCAGGCGAAGCGGTCATCCATGCGGGCGACCTGCATGAGGACTTCATCCGCTCGTCCGGCCCGGGCGGCCAGAACGTCAACAAGGTGGCCACCGCCGTGCAGTTGCGCTTCGACGCGGCGAACGCTTCGGGCCTTAGCGAGCGGGTCCGCGCCCGCGCGATCAAGCTTGCTGGCCAGCGCGCCACCAAGGACGGCGTCATCGTCATCGAGGCCGGCCGGTTCCGCACCCAGGAGCAGAACCGCGCCGATGCGCGGGCGCGCCTGACCGCGCTGGTCGCCAAGGCGGCCGAGCCGCCGCCGCCGCCGCGCAAGAAGACCAGGCCGTCCAAAGGCGCCGTGGAGCGCCGCCTCAAGAGCAAGGCAGGCCGGTCGACGGTGAAGAAGCTGCGCGGTCGCGTCGACAGCGACTGAGAACAGCATGCCGGAAGCCGTTTTCGGGTCGCGGAACTGTTCCTTCGGTGGCATGCTCTCGGGCCAATTGATGGTGATCCATGCTCGTTCTGCCCAAGGGCGTCCGCCACATGCCGGGCTACATCGCGCGCCACGCCCAGGAAGCGCTGGTCGAGGAAATAAGGCGCGTGGTGCAGGCCGCACCCCTCTACGTTCCGGCCATGCCGCGCACCGGCAAGGAGATGAGCGTGCGTATGACCAATTGCGGCGCGCTTGGCTGGGTCACCGACAAGGAGCGCGGCTATCGCTACCAGCCGACGCATCCTGTGACCGGCGAGCCTTGGCCGCCGATCCCCGACGCGCTGCTGCAATTGTGGCGCGAAGTCTCGGCCTACCCGCATCCGCCCGAGGCCTGTCTTGTCAACTTCTATGCGGCGGACGCCAGGATGGGTCTGCACCAGGACCGCGACGAGCAGGATTTTGACGCGCCCGTTGTGTCGGTCTCGCTGGGCGACGACTGCCTGTTCCGCATCGGTCAGAACACGCGCGAAGCGGGCACCAAATCGTTCCGGCTCAAGAGCGGCGACGTCGTCGTGCTGGGCGGCGAAGGCCGCCTCTCCTTCCACGGCGTCGACCGCATATATCCGGCGACGTCGGCCCTATTGAAGAATGGCGGCCGCATCAATCTGACGCTGCGGCGGGTGACGGTGCCTGGCTGACGATCCCTGGTGCTCATGCAACGCGATCTTAAGGACATCTGGGCTACAAGCGCGGGCGCGAAACCGAGGTCGTCATGGAACCGGACTGGATCAGGACCAGAAGCCTCCTAGACGTGGCCATCGTCACGGTGGTGTCGATCATCGGGCTTTGGATGGCCGAGTTTTACCTGAGCAGCCTATGGACCCTGAACAGCAAAGGATTTTCCGAGCTGTCGCACAGGCTGCCCTACTGGGATTTCACCAATCTCTGGGCAGGTTCCCGTATGGCGATGGATGGCCACGTCGCCCTGCTTTTCGACGCGGACGGCTACCGCGCGGCGCTGCGCGGCATGTTCTCGCCCAACCTTCCAAATCAGGAATGGAGCTATCCGCCGAATATCCTGCTGCTTGGCGTCCCACTCGCGACCCTGCCGATCCTGCCCGCTTACCTGATCTGGACGGTGGGCACCGTTCTGTGTCTGTGGCTGGCAATCCGGCCGCTGAGACTCGGCGCTGCCCTGGAACTCGCGATTGTCTTGAGTCCGGCCGTCATCTGGAACTCTGTTTTCGGGCAGAACGGCGCGTTGACCGCCGCCTTGTTGATTGGGGGCCTCGCCGCGGCGCCGAAGCGCCCGTTGCTGGCCGGGGTCCTGTTCGGCCTGCTCACGATAAAGCCGCATCTCGGCATTCTCGTACCTTTCTGCCTGCTTGCCAGCGGCAACTGGCGCGCCATTCTCGCGGCCGTCTGCACCAGCGTCGTGATTGCCGTCGCCACCGGCCTGTTCTTCGGCTTCGATGTCTGGCACCTGTTCCTGACCGAAACCCGTCCCTTGATGACGGCGATCATGGAAGCGCCTTACCCGCAGCCCTATCAGTACAACGCGATAACGGTGTTCTTCACGGCGAGGGCGGTTGGCTTCGGGCTGGGGCCCGCCTACGCCGTTCAGGCGGTCGCCACCGTGGCTTCCATCGCTGCTGCGGCATGGCTTTGGCGTCCGGGGCGCCTGGTTTCGCACCAGGAACGCGTGGCGCTCACCGCTGTCCTTGCGATTCTTGCCACGCCTTATGGTTACACCTACGACACGATTGGCGTGGCCGTGGCGGTCGCAATTCTTGCCACGATGGTCTCCAGGCCGCCTCGACTGATACTGGCGATCTGCTGGCTCTGGCCGTTCGTCGCGCATTTGTTCACACACGGCGGATATTGCCTCGGTGTCCTGATCCCGCTGTTCATTGCCGGCTGGATGCTGCTTTCGGTATGGACGAGAGGCAGGAAGGCGCAATTTTCCGGAGAGCCCTCGCTCGCGTAAGCGTTCGTGCCGGGTTTCCGCGCGGAATTGGGCACCGGCAAAACCTATGGCGTTGCGTCCGTCTTGGCGTTCACGCGCCACCGAGAGAAGTCAGGCGTAAAGCCGGCGTCGTGCAATGCCACGAAAAAGAGCGCGAACAGAACAATCGTGGCGAGCAGAATCTTCAGCAACCCGAACAGGATCATGGCAAGAGGAAGCAGCATCGCCAAGGTCAAGATGATGATCCGCCCCTTGCCCTCCAGCCGCGGCGGATATTTCAAAGCCATCAACCCGAGCGCGCCGGCGAGCAGGCCGAGATCGTAGGCCAGCGCATAAGGGGTGATGATGAATGTGGCGATCAGCAGAAGAATCTCGCGGTCGCGCGTGCCATTGACTCGGAAGAAGGCCGCAATCACGACCAGCGCCACGGGCGCGGCCACTGAGAGATGCATCACCAGCGCCAGATCCGGATCGAAATCCCAGTTGCGGAACGCACCATAGACGGAGGGCATCATTGCCAGGAACAGACCCCTGAGCAACTGCATGACCGCGTTCTGGTACGGCACGACGTGCTGGATGTAGCCGCCCAGGAATCGACCCCGAAGACCGCGGCCGAGGCTGCCGCCAAAAGCAGCGTGGAGATAGTGGCGCTGGCAATCACGGTCCATCGCCGCTCAGCCACAAGGAGGAAGGGAAACAGCAGGCCGAGCTGCGGTTTGATCGTCAGCAGGCCGAGCAGCATGCCGGCAATGATGGGCCGTTTTTCGCGCATTGCCAGCGCGCCGAGGGCCAGTGCCGCGCAGAGATAGCCGTTCTGCACCGCCCAGAAGTTGACAACCATGAAGGGCATCGCGGCCACCCAAGCCACGAGGCTCCGTTCGCCGATGAACGCACGATAGGCGAAAAGGAAAGCGATACCCGTCGTCGCCAGAAAAAGCAGCAGCGCGGTTTTGTAGCCAAACAACCCGAATGGCCAGACCAGGAAAAGGAAATGTGGCGGATAGCTCCAATTGTGCCAGGGATATTCGCCGCCGAAAACCTCCTGCAGATGGTGAAAATAGATATTCCAAGGACCGAACAGGTCCTGCACTCCGCCGGAGAGCAACAGCCTGGACGCCATCCAATAGTTGGCGAAATCCTTGTCGGCGAGGTTCGGATCGAGGCCTGGCGCCAGTAGGGCGCCGAGGGTCGAGCCGGCCAGGACCGCCGCAGCCAGGCATGCGGCCGCGAAGACGAACAGATATGGCTTTGGCAGTGCCAGCAGCCCTTGCATGAAACTTGCCCGTTGCTGCTCGGTTTCTTGCAGGATTCCCTTAAGAAACCCAAAAACCGGCCGCCGGGAGCCCTGCGCAGGGCCTCAAAGCTTCCTCAGCGCCACTTCCTCGATCAAATGGTTGGCGCCCTTGCGCAGGATGAGGTCGGCTCGCGCCCTGGTCGGCAGGATGTTCTCGCGCAGGTTCTTCAGGTTGATGTTGGCCCACAGCCCCTCGGCGATGGCGCGCGCGGCGTCCTCGGAAAGCTGCGAATAGCGGTGGAAGAAGGAGTCCGGATTGCGGAAGGCGGTCTCGCGCAGCCGCATGAAGCGCTGGATGTACCATTGGTGGATCAGCTTCTCGTCGGCATCGATATAGATGGCGAAATCGAAGAAGTCGGAGAGGAACGGCACGATCTTGCCGTCCTTCGGCAGCTTGCCCGGCTGCAGCACGTTGATGCCTTCGAAGATCAGGATGTCGGGACGGTCGATGGTGACGAACTCGCCGGGGATGACGTCATAGGTCAGGTGCGAGTAGACCGGCGCGCGGACGCTGCCTTGCGCCGATTTGATGCCGGACAGGAATCTCAGCAGCGCGCCGACATCGTAGCTCTCGGGAAATCCCTTGCGCTCCATGAGGTTCTCGCGGCGCAGGATCTCGTTGGGCAGCAGGAAGCCGTCGGTGGTGATGAGATCGACCTTGGGACTCGATGGCCAGCGCGCCAGAAGCTCCTTCAGCACGCGCGCCGTGGTCGACTTGCCGACCGCGACCGAACCGGCGATGCCGATGATGAAAGGCGTCTTGACGATGTCCTGCGCCTTGAAGAAGGCCTGGCGCTGCCTGAACAGCAGCTGGCTCGCCTCGACATGGGCCGAGAGCAGGCGGGAAAGCGACAGGTAGATGCGCTTGACCTCTTCGAGGTCGACCGGGTCGTTGAGCGAGCGCAGGCGGGCGATCTCGTCCTCGGTCAGCGTCAGCGGCGTGTCGGCGCGGAACTGCGACCATTGCTCGGCGGAGAAGAAACGATAAGGGGAATACTTCTCGGTCGGAGTCAGCTGGTCCATCGGGTTTCCTGCCCTCCTCGCCGTCGCCCCGGGCGTCAAACCCGGGGGCGGGACGCCTTTTCGGCAACCCCCGAGCGGCCGGTGCGGCCCTCGAGCTCCTTGAGCACGTCGTCCAACGGAACGCCCGCGATGCCGAGCACGACCAGCCAATGATACAGAAGATCCGCGCTTTCCGAAACGAGGGCCTGCTTGTCGCCGCGTATGGCGGCGATCACGGCTTCCACAGCCTCCTCGCCGAGCTTCTGCGCCGCCTTCTCCATGCCCTTGGCGAACAGTTTCGCCGTCCATGAGTCCGGGTCGCCGGAATGGGCGCGCTGATGGATGATCGTTTCCAGCTCGGCGAGCGAAAATTGAGCCATGTCGGTCATCTATCTGCTTGTTTAAGCATGATCTTTTCCGAAACCGGTCCCCAACCTTGCGGGATCATGCTTTAAGCCCGATGGGCGGCCGAGTCCAGCCGCATCGGCAGGCCGGCCTTGGCCATGTATGCCTTGGCCTCGGCGATCGAGTAGGTGCCGAAATGGAAGATCGAGGCGGCAAGCACGGCGCCGGCATGGCCGTCGCGTATGCCTTCGACCAGGTGATCGAGCGTTCCGACGCCGCCTGAAGCGATGACCGGCGCGCGCACCGCGTCGGCGACGGCGCGGGTCAGCGCAATGTCGTAGCCGGCCTTCGTGCCGTCGCGGTCCATCGAGGTCAGCAGGATCTCGCCGGCGCCGCGATCGACCATGCGTGCGGCGAAGTCGACCGCGTCGATGCCCGTCTTCTCGCGCCCGCCATGGGTGAAGATCTCCCAGCGGTCGGCTTCGCCGGCAGCCGACACCTTCTTGGCGTCGATGGCCACGACGATGCACTGGTTGCCGAACTTGTCGGCGGCTTCCGTGACGAAATCCGGGTTCATCACCGCCGCCGTGTTGATCGACACCTTATCGGCGCCGGCCAGAAGCAGCTTGCGGATGTCGGCCACCTGGCGCACGCCGCCGCCGACGGTGAGCGGCATGAAGCATTGCTCGGCGGTCCGGGCGACCACGTCGAAGATGGTCTCGCGATTGTCCGACGAGGCGGTGATGTCGAGGAAGCAAAGCTCATCGGCGCCCGCGGCATCATAAGTCTTGGCGGCTTCGACCGGATCGCCGGCGTCGATGAGGTCGACGAAATTGACGCCCTTGACCACGCGGCCGTTCTTGACGTCTAGGCAGGGGATGACGCGGGCTTTCAGCATCACTTGCTTTCCAGGGTGGACAGCAGGTCGACCACCAGCTCGCCGACCAGCGGCGGCACGTCGCCCTTGGGGTCGAAGGCCGGATCATATGCGGAAATGGTGAGCCCCGCGATGGTGAGTGGGCCGGCGAGGCCGCACATCGCCATGCGCACCTGCTCCGGCGCCGGGCCGCCGGGCGTGGTGTAGCGGTTGGCCTGCAGCTTCTCGGGGTCATGCACATCGAGGTCGACATGCATGTGCACCCGCTTGGCGCCGTCGGCTTTCAGCCTTTGCGCCGCGCTCTTCCAGTCGGGGCATTCGGTCCGGATGATCGGCAGCTTTTCCAGCAGTTCCTTTTCGGCGGCGTCGAGGTCGCGCGCGTTGACCAGGACGCTGCGCGACGGATCGACCGGCTTGAAGCCGGGGATCTGCGCCGCCATCGACCGCCAGCAGAGGCCGAGCACGGTGGCCAGCGCCATGCCGTCGAGGAAGCCCGTTGTGGTGGTCTCCGGCGTGTTGAGGTCGCCATGCTGGTCGGCCCAGATGATGGCGTCGGCGCCTGCGCCCGCCACGGCGCCGGCGGCGGTCAGGCAGTTGCCGGCCAGCACGATCGGAAACCGCTTCTTGTCCAGCGCCATGCGGACCTCGCCCGAAACGGCGTTGCAGACGGCAAAGCCGGTGCCGATCTCGCGCTCTTCTTCGTCCTCGACCACCTTGCCGATGTCGTTCACCTCGACCTCGTGGCCGGCGAGCTTCAGCGCCTCGGCCAGCCCGCCCGAGATGAGCGCGTCCGGGCCCTGGCCGCAGCCACCGTGGAAATGGCCGCTGTCATAGGATGCCAGGATGATCGAGATGTTCACTATTCTGCCTCCGCCCGTTCGCCGCGCAGGATCGCCAGCGCCTCGGCCGGGTCGATACGTCCGTCATATAGGGCGCGGCCGGAGATCGCGCCTTCGAGTTTTTGCGCGTCGGGCATGGTCATGCGCACGATGTCGGCAATCGAGGCGAGGCCGCCGGATGCGATCACGGGAATGGAAACCGCTTCCGCGAGGTCGATGGTCGAATCCCAGTTGATGCCGGTCAGCACGCCGTCGCGGTCGATGTCGGTGTAGATGATGGCGGCAACGCCGGCGCCCTCGAATTTCCTGGCGAGCTCAATGACGCCGAGCTCGGAGGCTTCGGCCCAACCCTCCACGGCCACCTTGCCGCCCTTGGCATCGATGCCGACCGCGATCTTTCCCGGAAAAGCCTTGCAGGCTTGCTTGACCAGCTCCGGCTCGCGCACCGCCACGGTGCCGAGGATTACGCGCGTCAGGCCGCGGTCCAGCCAGTCTTCGATCTGCGGCAAGGTGCGGATGCCGCCGCCGAGCTGCACCGGGTTCTTCGTCGCCCTGAGGATAGCCCCGACCGCGGCGCTGTTGACGCTCTGGCCCTTGAAGGCGCCGTTGAGGTCGACGACATGCAGCCACTCGAAGCCCTGGTCCTCGAAGGCCCGTGCCTGTGCGGCGGGGTCGTCATTGTAGATCGTGGCGGTGGCCATGTCGCCGTGTTTCAGGCGCACGCATTTGCCGTCCTTGAGGTCGATGGCTGGAAACAGGATCATGGGTCAGGCGCCCTCGACGATGACGAAATGACCGGTCGAAGCGGCGAGCCGGAATTTCGAGGCGTGCTGATATTCAGGCGAATGATAGCATTCGATTGCCTTGTCGTAGGACTCGAACTCCACCAGCACGTGACGGTTGCCGGTCGGTCCTTCCGGGCTCTCGTAGCGGCCCGCGCGGACCGCGAATTTCGCCCCGTATTTCGCGAAGGCGACGGCATTCGCCTCGATATACTGCTTGTAGACGTCCGCATCGCGGACATCGATCATCGCCATCCAATAGCCCTTCCTGCTCATTTTCAGGGCCTCCATTTCAGGAAATTGGTGATCAGCGCCAGGCCCAACGCCTGGCTCTTCTCGGGATGGAACTGCGTGCCGGCGAGGTTGTCGCGGGCGACCGCGGCCGTCACCGGGCCGCCATAGTCGGCAACCGCCAGCACCTCGTCCGGATTCTTCGCTTCCAGGTGATAGGAATGCACGAAATAGGCGTGCAGCCCCCTCGGGCCGGTCTCGATGCCGGAAAACAGCGGGTGCTCGCGCGTAAGCTCGATCGTGTTCCAGCCGATCTGCGGGATCTTCAGTGCCGGATCGGAGGGCTTGATCTCCTTGACGTCGCCGGCGATCCAGCCGAGGCCCTTGGTGATCGTCTTTTCCAACCCGCGTTGCGACATCAACTGCATGCCGACACAGATGCCGAGGAACGGCCGCCCTTTACGAAGCGCCACTTCCTCCACCGCCTCCCAGATGCCTGGCACCGCGTGCAGGCCGGCGGCGCAGTCGGCAAAGGCGCCGACGCCCGGCAGCACGACGCGGTCGGCGGAACGCACCCGCTCGGCGTCGGCCGTCAGCTCGATCGTCGCGGCGATGCCTCCCTCGCGCGCCGCGCGCTCGAAGGCCTTGGTGGCCGAGCGCAGATTGCCCGAGCCGTAGTCGATGATGGCTACCCGCATGTCAGGGCCTTCCGGGCGTATGGGTCAGGCCGAGCGCCATGCCGGTTTGCGGCGGGCGCGCCAGCGATGCGTCCGGTACGATGCGCGGCAGGGCTGCCTGCTCCTCGCACTTCTCGCCGGCGTCCAGCGCATGACGTGTCTCGGCATCGGCGAGATTGCCGGCCTCGATCACGCCCCATTCGCGCCAGCCGCGCCGGCGCAGCGAAGCGATGCGTAAATTCTTTCCTTCGAAGCCGATGTAAAGCGAGACCAGCAGCGACAGCATCGATCCGGCCCATTCGAGCCCCAGCTTCTCACCGGTCGCCGACAGGATCGCCATGACGATGAAGGTCAGCACGGCCGCCATCCAGAGCCGGTTCCAGGCCAGCCAAAGCGGCGAGAACAGGAAGCCGAGCCATGTGAAGCCGTCGCGCACGAAACGGATGTCCTCGGCGTTGTTGCCGGCCGGCGACTCCATCACGACATAGACCGCCATAGCCTATCCTTTCAGGGATCCCTTGGTGGACGGCACCGCGTCGGGCTGGCGCGGATCGGGCTCGAGCGCTGCGCGCAGCACACGCGCCACCGCCTTGAAGCAGGTTTCGGCGATGTGATGGTTGTTGGCGCCGTAGTAATTGGTCACATGCAGGGTGATGCCGGCATTCTGCGCCATGGCCTGGAAGAACTCGCGCACCAGCTCGGTGTCGAAGGTGCCGATCTTCGGCGACGAGAAGGCGACGTTCCAGACTAGGAAGGGCCGGCCGGAGACATCGATCGCCGCGCGGGTCAGCGTCTCGTCCATCGCAAGGTCGATCGAGGCGTAGCGCATGATGCCGCGCCGCTCGCCCAAAGCCTTGCTCAGCGCCTGGCCAATGGCGATGCCGGTGTCCTCGACCGTGTGGTGGTCGTCGATATGCAGGTCGCCCTTGGCCTTGATCGTCATGTCGATCAGCGAATGGCGCGACAGCTGGTCGAGCATATGGTCGAAGAAGCCGACGCCGGTCGAAATGTCGGCCTTGCCCTTGCCGTCGACATGGACCGAGACCGAAATCTCGGTTTCCTTGGTCTTGCGGCTGACTTCGGCCGAACGCGTCATCGTCGTGTCCTTATTGCCCTGGTCGGGGCCCTCGGGCTTGAAAACGAAAGCCTTCTATCAGCATGATCCGGCGATTGCCAGTTGCCATTCCGGCCACTATCGGCCTTCGCCGCGGCCGGTTTGCAATCATTGGCCTTATGCATACATATGGCCGATCCAACTCACTCGTACCGCGCCAATCGCCTTCAAGGGATAGCGCGAATCGGAGCTCAAAATGTCGAATGAACTCACCATGCACGCAACGACCATCATCAGCGTGCGCAAGGGCAACAAGGTGGTGATCGCCGGCGACGGCCAGGTCAGCCTTGGCCAGACCATCATGAAGGGCAACGCCCGCAAGGTGCGCCGCATCGGCAAGGGCGGCAGCGTCATTGCCGGCTTCGCCGGCGCCACTGCCGACGCCTTCACCCTCTTGGAGCGGCTCGAAGCCAAGCTCGAGCAATATCCCGATCAGCTGACGCGCGCCTGCGTCGAGCTCGCCAAGGACTGGCGCACCGACCGTTACCTGCGCCGCCTGGAAGCCATGATGCTGGTCGCCGACAAGTCGGTCTCGCTGGCGCTGACCGGGAATGGCGACGTGCTGGAACCCGAGCATGGCGTGATGGCCATCGGCTCCGGCGGCAATTACGCCCTGGCCGCGGCCCGCGCGCTGATCGACACAGACAAGGACGCCGAGGAGATCGCCCGCAAGGCCATGCAGATCGCGTCCGACATCTGCGTCTACACCAACAACAATTTCGTGGTCGAAACGCTCGATGCCGCCTGAGGCCCATGATCGGGGAGAGGATCATGGCCAACCAGCAGCATAGCTACGATTTTCGGCCGGTCACCGAGAAGGATCTGCCGCTGATCGCCAGGTGGCTGCGCGAGCCGCATGTCGCTGAATGGTGGGACGATCCGGACAAGGAGATCGCCGAGATCCGCGAGCATATGGATTCGGTCTCGGTCGAGCCGCTGATCGTCGAATTGGACGGCAGGCCGATCGCCTATCTGCAGAGCTATGACCCGCATCTGGAGGACGGCCATCCCTATGCCGACCAGCCCTTCGGCACGCTGGGCGTCGATCTGTCGATCGGCCCGCCGGAGCTGGTTGGTGTCGGCCATGGCTCGGCAATCCTGAGCCAGTTCGTCGAGGAGCTGTTCGAGGAAGGCGCGCCGCGCGTCATCATCGATCCGCATCCCGACAATGGCCGCGCCATCCGCGCCTATGAGAAGGCAGGCTTCAGGCCTATCGGCCAAAGGCATTCGCAATATGGGGACGTCGTGCTGATGGCCGTCGATGCGGACGAAGACGACGATGAAAATCTGGGGGACTGACCGAATGACTGCGCCTGAGGACAAGACGCTTTCCGCCTATGAGGACAGCTGGCGCATGGGCCTGCTGCTCGTGCTCGCCTTGATCGTGTTCCAGGCGGGCACCTTGTACGGCATGGGCCATCCGCCGATCTGCACCTGCGGCTACGTGAAACTCTGGCACGGCGTGGTCAACAGCTCGGAGAATTCCCAGCACATTGCCGACTGGTACACCTTCTCGCATGTGATCCACGGCTTCCTGTTTTATGCGCTGGCCTGGGCGCTGTTCCCGCGCTCGCCGGTGGGGTTGAGGCTCGCCTTCGCCGTGCTCATCGAAGGCGGCTGGGAAATCCTGGAGAACAGCCCCTTCATCATCGAGCGCTACCGCGCCGGCACCGTCTCGCTGAACTATTACGGCGATTCGATCATCAACTCGGTGTCCGACACGCTGTTCATGGTGCTGGGATTTGTGATGGCGCGAAAGCTACCTATATGGGTGATCGTGGCCCTGGCGCTCATCTTCGAGCTCGGCACGGGCTACATCATCCGGGACAATCTGACGCTCAACGTGATCATGCTGCTGCATCCGTTCGAGTCCATCAGGCAGTGGCAAAGTGGAATTTGAGTAATATGAGCACCTTTTCTCCCCGCGAAATCGTTTCGGAACTCGATCGCTTCATCATCGGCCAGAAGGACGCCAAGCGCGCCGTGGCCATCGCCTTGCGCAACCGCTGGCGCCGCCAGCAGCTGGAAGGCCAGATGCGCGAAGAGGTGATGCCGAAGAACATCCTGATGATCGGCCCGACCGGCGTCGGCAAGACCGAGATCTCGCGCCGCCTGGCGCGACTCGCCGGCGCGCCCTTCGTGAAGGTCGAGGCGACCAAGTTCACCGAGGTCGGCTATGTCGGCCGCGATGTCGAGCAGATCGTGCGCGACCTCGTCGAGGTCGCCATCGGCCTGACCCGCGAGAAGATGCGCGAGGACGTCGCCGCCCGCGCCCAGATCAATGCCGAGGAGCGCGTGCTGGAAGCCCTCGTCGGCAAGACGGCGAGCCCGGCCACGCGCGATAGCTTCCGCAAGAAGCTGCGCGACGGCGAGCTCGACGACAAGGAGATCGAGATCGAGGTGGCCGACACCGGCAATGGCGGCATGCCAGGCTTCGAGATCCCCGGCATGCCCGGCGCCAATGTCGGCGTGCTCAACATCAACGACATGCTGTCGAAGGCGATGGGCGGCCGCAGGACCAAGACCCGCAAGACCACGGTCCGCGATTCCTATGCGCTGCTCGTCAACGACGAATCCGACAAGCTGCTCGACCAGGACGAGGTCGTGCGCCGCGCGCTGGAATCGGCCGAGAATGACGGCATCGTCTTCCTCGACGAGATCGACAAGATCGCGGCCAGGAGCGACATTTCGGGCGGTCCGTCGCGCGAGGGCGTGCAGCGCGACCTGCTGCCGCTGGTCGAAGGCACCACGGTCGCGACCAAATACGGGCCGATCAAGACCGACCACATCCTGTTCATCGCGTCCGGCGCCTTCCACGTGTCCAAGCCGTCCGACCTGCTGCCCGAGCTGCAGGGCCGCCTGCCGATCCGCGTCGAGCTGCGCGCGCTGGAGAAGGCGGATTTCGTCCGCATCCTGACCGAGACCGAGGCGAGCCTCATCAAGCAGTATATCGCGCTGATGAAGACCGAGGGCGTCGAGCTGACCTTCACCGACGACGCCATCGATTCGCTGGCCGGCATCGCGGTCGATCTCAACGCCAGCGTCGAGAACATCGGCGCCCGGCGCCTGCAGACGGTGATGGAGCGCGTGCTGGACGAGATCTCCTACGACGCGCCGGATCGCAACGGCACGGCGGTCGCCATCGACGCCGCCTATGTCGAGAAGCATGTCGGCGACCTGTCGCGCAATACTGACCTGTCGCGCTTCATCCTGTAGGCTCCGCCGCCGGCGGCAGCTATCCTTCCTCTCGCTCGTTGCGCGCACGGACGGATATCTGCCGCGTCCAGCGCGCGTCTTGATTGGATACTGGCCCAATGCTATCATTGGGCTCAATGAGAGCACCAAGGCGCATGGCCGGAAATCTGCACGTCCGCAATCTGGATGACGACTTGATCGCCAAGCTGAAGATGCGTGCCGCCCGGCATGGGCGCTCGGCTGAGGCCGAGCACCGTGAAATCCTTAGGCAGGCGCTGGAAAATGAGAGTGAGCCGTCGTTCGATGAACTGGCGGCCCGGCTGCGGCTGCTCACCGCGCAGCGAAAGCAAACACCCTCCGAAGTGCTGCTGCGCCAAGGACGTGACGAACGGTGACGGAAACGCTCGTCGTCGACGCCAGCATCGCGGTCAAATGGGTGGTCGAGGAGGAGGGTACGTCTCTGGCGCTTGGCTTGCGGCATGGTCGACGCTTCGCGGCGCCGGAACTGCTCATCGTTGAGTGCGCCAACATTCTCTGGAAGAAGGTCCAGCGCGGCGAGGTCAATCGCGAAGAGGCGAAGATGGCCGCAAGCTTGCTGGAGCGCAGCGATATCGAATTGTTCGGCATGCGGGGATTGCTCGCCAAAGCGACCGAACTGGCGACGGATATCGGTCATCCGGCCTATGACTGCATGTATGTCTGCCTTGCGATGAGCCGAAGCTGTCGCTTTGTGACCGCGGACGAACGCCTTGTCCGAGTGCTGCACCAGAAGGCTCCCCGTGAAATCGCGAACCTCTGCGTGACCTTGGAGCAGCTCTCAGCCGGTTCGAATTAATGCCGTTGATCGATACCCGCCGGTTCTTGTCAGCCGGCAACGCAACGACGGCTCATCTCTTGGCGACGGTCCTTTACCTCAAACCTGCAGTGTGGCCAGATGGTACCATCTGGCACCTTTTGATCCGGTTGACCGCGCCTTCCCTCGACTCTGTCGTGCGCTTTTCCTAGTTTGCCGCGAATTCAAAGGCGGCGGCATGAAGAAATATATCCTGCTTTTTCTGGGCATCGCTTTGGCGGCGGCGGTGACGATCGCCGATGCCGCGACCATGGTGCCTCCGGGCAATCGCAACGCCGTGCAGCCGGACATTCCGGGCGCGTCCAGCCGGCGCACCCAGGCAACCAACACCACCTTCCAGGCCAAGTACCGGAAAGTCTACGCCTTGCTGCAGAACGATGCCGAGCTGCGCGGCAAGATCAGGAAGGTGGCGGCAGCCTACGGCATCGATCCGATGCATATCGTCGGCGCCATCGTTGGCGAGCACACCTACAATGTCGACGCCTATGACCGCCTGCAGACCTATTACGTCAAGGCGATGTCCTATCTGTCGAGCAAGCTGACTTTTGCCTATGAGGGCGAGGATGTCAGCGATTTCGTCCAGCGGCCGGAATTCAAGAAATGCGCCGGCATGGACGACAGCTACGATCTGTGGGAATGCCGCGAGCAGGTGTGGAACCATGCCTTTCGCGGCAAGACCGTCGGCGGCACGAGCTTCCCCAACGACCGCTTCGGCGCCACCTTCTTCCAGCCCTATTACGCCGGCCAGACCTTCGGTCTCGGCCAGCTCAATCCACTGACCGCGCTGCAGATGAGCGATCTCGTGCACAAGGTCTCCGGCCTGCCGAAGCTTGATGTCGAGGATCCCAATGCGGTCTACAAGACCATCATGGACCCGGACCTGACGCTGCCTTACGTCGCCGCGACCATCCGGAAGTCGATCGACGCCTATCGCGGCATCGCAGGCTTCGACATCTCTCACAATCCGGGGCTTACCGCCACGCTCTACAATGTCGGCAACCCCGAGCAGCGGGCTTATGCGCTGAAGGCCGAGAACGACAGACGCCGCGCCGCCGGCGAACCGGAAAAGCTGCCCGAGGAGAACTATTACGGCTGGCTGGTCAACGACAAGCTGGACGAGCTGAAGGCGCTTTTTTAACCAGACCTCAAGCCGCCAGCAGCGATTTCAGCTTGACCGCTTGCGAGCCGAGCGCTTCCGGCGCCGGCCTCGCCCGCTTGGCGATCAGCATTTCGGCCAGCCGGATATCGCGCGCCACCGCATTGCCGGGGCCGATGCCGCTGGCGGCGACCAGCCTGCCGTCCTCGGCCAGATGGAACAGGATGAAGGCGCCGTCGTCGAGGTCGCGCCGCACGATGCTCTTGCCCTCGTCCGAAAGCCCGGCGATCTGCAAGGTCAGCCCGTACTGATCCGACCAGAACCAAGGCACGGCGGCATGGGCCTCGTCGGCGCCCAGCATGTTCTTTGCTGCCAGCGCGCCCTGTTCCTGGGCGTTGCGCCAGGCTTCCAGCCGCAGGCGCCGGCCGCCATAGATGGCCAGCGGAAACGAGCAGCAATCGCCGGCGGCGAAGATATCCGGGTCGGCGGTGCGCAAATGCTCGTCGACGGCGATGCCGTTGTCGATTGTAAGTCCTGCTTCGGCGGCAAGCGCCGTCACCGGCACGGCGCCGATGCCGATCACCGCGAGATCGGCGACGATCCTCTGTCCGCCGGCCGTGATGCCGACTTCCTTGCCTTCATCGGCAATCGCCGCAATCCCCTGGCCGGTGCGGATCGCAACGCCCTCGGCCTCATGCGCCTTGTGGATGATTTCCGCGATCTCGGCCGGCACGCCGCGCATCAGGATGCGCGGCTGCGCCTCGATGACGGTGACTGTGGCGCCGAGCTTGCGCGCCGAGGCGGCAAGCTCCAGCCCGATGAAGCCGCCGCCGATGATGGCGACACGCTTTCCGGCGTTGAGATGGGCGCGGATGGCAAGCGCATCGTTGAAGGTCCTGAGATAGACGCAACGGCCCCCGAGCCCCGGCATCGGCAGCTTGCGCGGTACGGAGCCGGTCGCCAGCAGCAGCTTGTCGTAGGCAAGCGAAGAGCCGTCCGACAGCTGCACGGTGTGCGCGGCACGATCGATCGCGACGGCCCGGACGGAATGGATGTGGCGGATCGAGCGTTCGGCGAACAATTCGTCGCTGGCGATCGCCTTGATGGCGGGAGCCTCGCCGGTCATCGCATCCTTCGACAGCGGCGGCCGCTCATAGGGCAGATGCGGCTCGTCGCCGACCAATGTCACCGGCCCGTCATAGCCGAGATCGCGGAGCGCAAGCGCCGCGCGCCCGCCGCACTCGCCCGCACCGATGATCACCATCCCCGCCATAGCCGTCATCCGACCTGGATCAGGACCTTTCCGGCGTCGACCTTGACCGGATAAGTCCTGAGGTTGACGCAGACCGGCGCGCCGCGCGCGTCGCCGGTCTTGTAGTTGAAGCGGCCATTGTGCTTGGGGCATTCGATGATGTCGTCCATCACCAGCCCGTCCGCCAAATGTACCTTTTCATGCGTGCACAGGCCGTCGGTGGCGAAATATTCGTCGTCCGGGCTGCGGTAGATGGCGAAGGTGCGTCCGGCATGGTCGAACCGCATCACGTCCTCTTCATCGATATCTCCGGCCGCGCAGGCCTCGACCCAGTCGCTCATCTCGTCCTCGTGAAATTCCTGGTCAGCCTTCGGCAGCTCACTCAGCCGCGGCCGCCACCGGATTGTCGTTGTGCAGTTCTTCCCGGTAGGGCTTCGCCGTCGGCGGCAGCGCGCGCTTGAGGAAATAATCCTCGTTGCGCAGCTGGCGCAGGAAGGCCGGGATCATCTCGCGATAGCCGGCCAGGATCGAAGGCGTCGGCGCCGGCAAATCGTGCTTGATCAATTCATGCAGCTTCGGCAGCGCGTGATAGGGCACCATCGGGAACATGTGGTGTTCCACATGGTAGTTCATGTTCCAGTAGATGAACCGGCTGATCGGATTCATCAGCACCGTCCGGCTGTTCAGGCGGTGATCGATGACATTTTCGGCGAGTCCGCCATGCTGCAGCAGGCCGGTCATCACGTGATGCCAGGCGCCATAGAGGCGGGGCAGGCCGACGAGCATCAGCGGCAGCCATGAATGCAGATAAAACGCCAGCGCGATGGTCGCGATGTAGATGACGAGCCAGATGCGGGCGACGCGGATCGCCTTCGGCTGCTCCGGCTCGGGAATGAAGGTCTTTTCCGCGGCGCTGATGACGCCGGCTGCATTGCGCACCATGTCGACCATTGCGTGCCAGGCGTCGAGAATACCGAAGAAGTTCAGCACCACGCGCAACAGGTCCGGCGGCCGCATCACGGCAATCTCCGGGTCGCGGCCGACGATGATGGTGTCGGTGTGATGGCGCGTATGGCTCCAGCGCCAGGTCACCGGATTGCGCATGATCATGAAGCAGGCGAGCTGGTAGACGGCGTCGTTCATCCACTGCGTGCGGAAGGCCGTGCCGTGGCCGCATTCGTGCCAACGGGAATCGGTCGAGGAGCCGTAAAGCGTGCCGTAGACGAAGAAGAACGGCACGCACCACCAGCTGCCCCAGAACCAGATGCCGCCCGCGGCGCTGACGACGAAAGCGGCCAGCCAGATGATGGTGTCGCGGATCGCTGGCTGGTCGGAGCGCTGCATCAGCTCCTTCATCTGCTTGCGCGGAATCTCGGTGTGGTACCACTCGGCCGCCGCGAGACCGTTCTCGACCGCGAGCCTGGCGTCTCGCCCGGTCAGGCTGTAGTCGCGCGGCGACGCCGAAGACGTGATTGCCGTCATTGGGGTTCCTCCGCCAGCCCTTGGCGAACCGCCCGACCGTGCAGGGCTCGCGCCATCGCTGCCTTTCTACTTCAGCATAGCCGCAAGGTCTGATAGTCTCAACATCACAAAGATAGTTTCTATCATTTCCTATCAGAATGAGCTATGGGTGAGCCGGGTACCCGGAGTGGGACAAGCGAGGAAGCATTCATGGCAAAGCGCCCGACCATCACCGATCTCGCGCGCGTCTCCGGCGTCAGCGTCGCCACCGTCGACCGGGTGCTGAACAGCCGCCTGCCGGTGCGCGAGGAAACGGCACGCCGGGTCTATGACGCCGCCACCGAGATCGGCTATCACGCCGCCGGGCTGATCAAGCAGCGCATGCGCCAGGAATTGCCGGAATATCGGCTCGGCTTCCTGCTGCTCAGGGGCAATGACGTCTTCTATGGCGATTTCGCCCAGGAGCTCGAGCTGGCGGTCGCGCAGTCGCAGCGTTTTCGCGGCGTTGCAACCATCGATTTCGCCGCTTCGCTGGCGCCCGATGAGATCGCCGCCCAGATGCGTGGGCTGGCGGCGAAATCGCGAGCCATCGCCGTCGTCGGCCCGGACCACCCGAACCTGACGGCGGTCGTGGAGACGCTGAAGGCGAGGGGGCAGCCGGTCTTCTCGCTGCTGTCCGACTTCGCCGCCGGCATCCGCGAGGGCTATGTCGGTCTCGACAACCGCAAGGTCGGGCGCAGCGCTGCCTGGATGATCGCCAAGGGCGCCAGCAAGCCCGGCAAGGTGGCGCTGTTCGTCGGCAGTCATCGCTTCCACGGCCATGAATTGCGCGAGATCGGCTTCCGCTCCTTCTTCCGCGAGCACGCGCCGGACTTCACCGTGATGGAGACGCTGGTCAACCTAGAGGCCAATGACGTGACGCATGACGCCATGCTCGACCTCCTGGCCCGCCATCCCGATCTCGCCGGCTGCTATGTCGCCGGCGGCGGCATGGAGGGCGCGGTCTCGGCGCTGCGGAGGGCGCGCCCGACCGAGATGCCGGTCGTGATCTGCAACGAGATCAATGCCGTCTCGCGCGCGGCGCTCGCCGACAACATCCTCACCATGGTGATCTCGACGCCGCTCGCCGCGCTTTGCAGGGAACTCGTCGGACTGATGGCCCATGCCATCGAAAGCGGCGCCGCCAATGCACCTGGGCAGACCTTCCTGCCATTCGACATCTATCTGCCGGAAAATATCTAGGCGCCGATCGCGATATAGCCAATGTGAAAGAATCCATCAGTCTGATGGATTCTTTCATCGCGGTTCACCCGGGCTCGGGCGCCAATTTCGGTGAATTTGGTCCTCGCACCGCCCACGGTGATCGAAAAACCGGCCGCCCCGGTCGGAATCGCCCTTGACGTTTTCAAAACGAAATGGAATAAATATTTCACCAAATGGGCCTTTTGGTTCTTTCGTTCCGGGAACGGATGTTCGAACGAAGGAAGAGGCGTTCCAGTCGAATTGGCGACGCCGCATGGCCGCAGGGAGAGATTCCCCGGGCAAACCGGGGATTCCGGTTCAATAGGTGCAGCCGGACACCAAGTGGAGGAGAAAATGAAGAAACTTCTTTTGGGCGTCGCGCTTTCGGCGCTGATGTGTTCATCCGCCTTAGCCGCCAAGATCGGCGTTTCGATGGCTCTTTTCGACGACAACTTCCTCACCGTGCTGCGCAACGGCATGATCGCGCAGGCCAAGGGCATGGATGGCGTCGAGCTGCAGGTCGAGGACGCGCAGAACGACGTCGCCAAGCAGCTCGACCAAATCAAGAACTTCGCCGCCTCGGGCGTCGACGCCATCATCGTCAACCCGGTCGACACCTCGGCCACGCAGGCGATGTCGGATGCGGCCGCCGCCGCCAAGATCCCGCTGGTCTATGTCAACCGCGAGCCGGTCAATGTCGACAAGCTTCCCGACAACCAGGCCTTCGTCGCTTCGAACGAAGCTGATTCCGGCACGCTCGAGACCAAGGAGGTCTGCCGCCTGTTCAAGGAAGCCGGCAAGAAGGAAGCCAATGTCTATGTGATCATGGGCGAGCTTTCCAACCAGGCCGCGGTGCAGCGCACCAAGGACATCGACGAGGTCATCGCCACGCCGGACTGCAACTTTATCAAGATCATCGACAAGCAGACCTCCAACTGGAAGCGTGACGAGGCGCAGAACCTGATGACCAACTGGCTGTCGTCCGGCAAGGCCTTCGACGGCGTCATCGCCAACAACGACGAAAGCGCCATCGGCGCCATCCAGGCGATGAAGGCCGCCAATATCGACATGAAGTCGGTCGTCGTCGGCGGCGTCGACGCCACCCAGGACGCGCTGGTGGCGATGCAGGCCGGCGATCTCGACGCGACGGTCTTCCAGGACGCCGCCGGCCAGGGCGCCGGGGCGCTCGACGCCGCGCTGAAGCTCGCCAAGGGCGAGAAGGTGGACAAGAAGGTCTACATCCCGTTCCAGCTCGTGACGCCGGCGAACATCGACAAGTTCTTGAAGAAGAACTGAGGCGCCCTCGATACGGGGCGGCGCGTCCAATCGAAACAAGCGCGCCGCTCCGCCTTTCCTCCCACCGCGCGGGAGGCTGGACAAGTGCGCCCCGACGGAGGAAGAAGACGTGTCACAGACATCGCACGGCATTGGCGGGCTGAGCTATGACGCCAAGAAGCGCCCGTGGCCTGCCGAGTTCAACGTGTTCCTGGCGCTGGTTATCCTCGTCGCCGCCTTCGAGCTGGTCGGCCGCGTCTTCCTTGGCGACAGCTTCTTGTTCAACACCCGCGAGAACGTCTCCGGGCTCTTCAACGAGCAGCGCCTGCAGATCATCATCCTGCAGGTGTCGATCGTCGGCATCATCGCCATCGGCGTCACCCAGGTCATCATCTGCGGCGGCATCGACCTGTCCTCAGGCTCGATTGTCGGCGCCACCGCCATGATCGCCATGAGCTTCGCCCAGGTCGCGACCGTCAATGGCAATCCCAATCCCAAGGCCATGTTCATCGCCTATGGCTGGACCGACCTGCCGGTCATCGTGCCGCTGCTGGTCGCGATCGGCTGCGGCCTGATCGCCGGCCTGATCAACGGCCTCTTGATCGCCTACACCCGCATCCCGCCCTTCATCGCCACGCTGGGCATGATGGTCACCGCCCGCGGCATCGCCAAATGGTGGTCGAAGGGCCAGCCGATCTCCTTCCCGACCGACAGCTTCGCGGCCATCGGCAAGGGGCTGATGCCGGTCGTCATCTTCATCTCGCTGGCGATCCTGTTCCAGCTCATCCTGACCTACACGAAATACGGCAAGCACTGCTACGCCATCGGCTCCAACGAAGACGCCGCGCGCATGTCGGGCATCAAGATCGCCAACCACAAGGTGCTGGTCTACGCGATCGCCGGCATTCTCGCCTCGATCGCCGCGGTGGTGCTGTCGTCCAAGAACCTCACCGCCCAGGCCGGCATGGGCGTCATGTACGAGCTCGACGCCATCGCCATGGCGGTCATCGGCGGCGTTTCGCTGTCGGGCGGCCGCGGGTCGATCATCGGCACCGTGATCGGCTCGCTTATCTTCGGCGTCATCATTTCCGGCTTCACCTTCCTGCGCCTCGACGCCTACTATCAGGAGATGGTCAAGGGCGTGATCATCGTCGGCGCCGTCGTTCTCGATCAATGGCGCCAGCGCCGCCGCGCGATAGGAGCTTGACCATGTCCGATATCGTTCTGAAGACCGACAACCTGACCAAGCATTATGGCGGCGTGCACGCGCTGCAGGAGGCGAATTTCGAGCTGCGCAAGGGCGAGCATGTCGCCATCATGGGCGACAACGGCGCCGGCAAATCGACCTTCGTGCGCCAGATCACCGGCGTCGAGCAGCGCACCGACGGCAAGATCTGGTTCGACGGCAAGGAGGTGAACTTCGCCGGTCCGATCGAGGCGCGCGAGGCAGGCATCGAGACTGTGTTCCAGAACCTCGCTTTGGCCGACGATCTCGATGTGCCGTCGAACCTGTTCCTCGGCCGCGAGAAGGTGCTGTTCAACCTCGGGCCGTTCTCCATCCTCGACCGCAAGGCGATGCGCAAGGCAACTGAGGCAGCACTTGTCCGCACGGCGGTGAAGATCCCGAACCTCTCCAGCACCATCCGCCACATGTCGGGCGGCCAGCGCCAGTGCGTGGCGATCGCCAGGACCGCGACCTTCGCCTCCAAGCTGATCATCATGGACGAGCCGACCGCGGCGCTCGGCGTGCAGGAGACCGCGCAGGTCGAAAACATCATCCGCACGCTGAAGGAGAACGGCGAGCCGTTGATCCTGGTCAGCCACAACATGCGCCAGGTGTTCGACCTGGTCGACCGCATCGTCGTCTTCCGCCGTGGCCGCATCGTCGCCAATTTGCGCAAGCAGGACACTGACGGCAACGACATCGTCGCCTATATCACCGGCGCCAAGACCGGCCAGGCGGAACTGCAGGCCGCCTGACGGGGTCGCGACGAACCAATCATCCGCGCCGCAAGGCGCGGCTATGCCTACAACCCCACCCCGAAGGAAATTCCATGACACTCCGCTTCGCTCTCCTCGGCGCCGGCCGCATCGGCAAGGTGCATGCCCGCGCCGTCGCTTCCAACCCGCAGGCGAAACTCGTCGCCGTGGCCGATGCCTTCGAGAAAGCGGCGACGGAGCTGGCCTCCGCCTATGGCGCCGAAGTGCGCAGCATCGATGCCATCGAAAAGGCCAAGGACATCGACGCCGTCATCATCTGCACGCCGACCGACACCCATGCCGACCTGATTGAGCGCTTCGCCAAGGCCGGCAAGGCGATCTTCTGCGAGAAGCCGATCGACCTCTCCGTCGAGCGCGTCGAAAAATGCCTGGCGGTGGTCGAGAAGACCGGCGCCACGCTGATGGTCGGCTTCAACCGCCGCTTCGACCCGCATTTCGCCGCCGTGCGCAAGGCGATCGACGACGGCGCCATCGGCACGGTCGAGATGGTCACCATCACGTCCCGCGATCCGGGCGCTCCGCCGCTCGATTACATCGCCCGCTCCGGCGGCATTTTCCGCGACATGACCATCCACGATTTCGACATGGCGCGCTTCCTGCTCGGCGAGGAGCCGGTTGCCGTCAGCGCCCACGCCTCGGTGCTGGTCGACAAGAAGATCGGCGAAGCGGGCGATTTCGATTCGGTCAGCGTCATCCTCGAAACCGCGTCCGGCAGGCAGGCCGTCATTTCCAACTCACGCCGCGCCACCTATGGCTATGACCAGCGCATCGAGGTGCACGGCTCGAAAGGCATGGTCGCGGCCGAGAACCAGCGGCCGGTCTCGATCGAGCTTGCCAACGACAAGGGCTACACCCGCCCGCCGCTGCACGACTTCTTCATGACCCGCTACATCGACGCCTATGCCAATGAGATCGCCTCCTTCATCGCCGCGGCGACTGCCGGCAAGAAGGCGGCGCCGAGCGGCAAGGACGGACTGATCGCGCTGAAGCTGGCCGACGCGGCTTTGGAGTCGGCGAAAACGGGCAAGACCGTCCGCGTCGACTGACTGTTTTACAGGAGCACAGCGATGAGCGGTTTGGCCGGTCGCAATTCAGAAACACGCGCCATCGTCACCGGCGGCGCGCAGGGCATCGGCTTCGCCGTCGCGGAAGCGCTTGCAGACGAGGGCTGCCGCGCGCTCGCGCTGATCGGCCGCTCGCAGGAAAAGGGCGACAAGGCGGTGGCAGTGCTGAAGAAAAACGGCGTCGACGCCATCTTCATCAGCGCCGATGTCGCCAAGGTCGCCGACTGCAAGCGCGCCGTCGCGACGGCGCTTGAGCATTTCGGAACCTTGAACGCGCTGGTCAACGCCGCCGCTACGTCCGCGCGGGGGTCGTTGGTGGAGACCACCGAGGAACTCTTCGACCAAATCTTCGACACCAATGTGCGCGGTCCCTTCTTCCTGATGCAGGGCCTTGTCGCGCATCTGCTGGAGCGCAAATCGCCCGGCTCGATCGTCAACGTGCTGTCGATGTCGGCGCATGCCGGCCAGTCCTTCCTCACGCCCTATTCGACCAGCAAAGGTGCGCTGATGACGCTGACCAAGAATGTCGCGAGCGCCTACCGGAAGAACCGCATCCGCTGCAACGCCGTGCTGCCGGGCTGGATGGACACCGAGGGCGAAGCGGTCGTGCAGAAGAAGTGGCACGGAGCGTCGGATGACTGGCTGAAGAAGGCCGAGGCCGCGCAGCCGATGGGCCAGCTGGTGAAGCCCGCGCAGCTCGCCCGGTTGATCACCTATATGCTGAGCCCCCAGGCCGGCGTCATGACCGGCTCGCTTGTCGACTACGACCAGAACATTGCCGGCGTGATTGGCGAATAAAGGCTGGCGCTCGGAGCGGACCTCATGATGCTCTGAGCCCATTCTTTGCTATAATAGAGGTGCGGCAACGCCTAAGCCAGGAAGAGCGTCCAATGCATCCATACTGGATCACGATAGACGGCCATCTTGGCATTGGCGTCACCGCGCGGTCCGAAGCCGAAGCGCTTCAGCTTTTCGCGCTAGCCTTCCCGTCCAGAGAGGTCGTCAGAATCGAGATCATTAAGGACATGAACGATCTCGATCAAAGTCACGTCGTGCCCAATCTGGGCGGGGCTAACTGGCTTCGGCGCGGCATCTGGTTTCCCCAAGGCTATGAGCACATTGCAGACTGAGCCGATACGTGGCGGCATGGGACACGTGACAAACACTCTCGCATCGACTATATGAGCCGCATGATCCACCTGACCGCCTCGTTTTGGTACTTTAGCTACGGTAGCTCGCTGGCGGCGGGAGGATTGCGCTCGATCTGAAAAACTCCAGATCAAATCCGACAAGCCGCCAGACCTGGCGGCTTTTTTGTTTCAGCCGGCAGGTCTCCTAACAAGGAGCAGAAAGCCGTGTTGACCACCACAGACGACCTTCGGGTCACCGAAATCAGAGCCTTGAGCACGCCGGACGAGGTGATGCGCGAGATACCGCGCTCGCTCACCGCGACGCGCACCGTTGCCGCCTCGCGCAACGCCATTCATTCGATCCTGACCGGGGCCGACGATCGACTGCTTGTCATCGTCGGCCCTTGCTCCATCCACGATCCGGTCGCGGCCGTTGACTATGCCAGCCGTCTGGCGGCGCTGCGCGAGACCCTGGCCGACCGGCTCGAGATCGTCATGCGCGTCTATTTCGAGAAGCCGCGCACCACGGTCGGCTGGAAGGGTCTCATCAACGATCCCGACCTCGGCGGCAGCTTCAACATCGAGAAGGGCTTGCGCATGGCGCGCAATGTGCTGTCGGCCGTCAACAATCTCGGTCTGCCGGCGGCGACCGAGTTCCTCGACATGACCATCCCGCAGTATATAGCCGACCTCGTCGCCTGGGGCGCCATCGGCGCGCGCACGACCGAAAGCCAGATCCATCGCGAGCTGGCGTCCGGCCTGTCCTGCCCGGTCGGCTTCAAGAACGGCACCGACGGCAATCTCAGGATCGCCGGCGAAGCGGTGAAGTCGGCAGCCCAGCCGCATCATTTCATGGCGGTGACCAAGGGCGGCCGCAGCGCCATCGCGGCGACCACCGGCAATGAGGATTGCCATGTCATCCTGCGCGGCGGCATTCAGCCGAACTACGATGCCGCAAGCGTCGATGCCGCCGCCGCCGAGCTCGGCCGCATCGGCGTCGCGCCGCGGCTGATGATCGATGTCAGCCACGCCAACAGCGCCAAGAAGCCGGAGAACCAGCCGAAGGTGGCGCATGACGTTGCCGGTCAGGTCGCAGCCGGCGACGAGCGCATCATCGGCGTCATGATCGAGAGCAATCTCGTCGCCGGCCGCCAGGACGTCGTGCCCGGCAAGCCGCTTACCTACGGCCAGAGCATCACCGACGGCTGCATCGACTGGGCGACCACCGAGACCGTGCTGCACGGCCTTGCCGGCGCCGTCGAATGGCGCCGGTCCGTGAAGCGCGAGTTGCTCGCCAGCCGCCAGGGCGCGGCGTGACGCTCTCTCCTTCCCCCCTTGTGGGGGAAGGTGGATCGGCGCGAAGCGCCGAGACGGATGAGGGGTGTTGGAAGGACCGCGGCGTGAATTCTGTCTCAGGATTTACGCCGCCCTCAACCCTTCCCAGGCGGTGAAGACCGAAACGGCAAACAGCAGCAGCCCTGCCGCGCGGCCTGCCAATATGGTCGCCTGCGGATTGTCGACCAGCAGCCCCCGGCTGCGGCCCGCTGTAACGGCGAGCCCGCCATAGATCGCCGCCTGTGTGGCGACCGTCAGCAATCCCATGATCGTCGCCTGCATCCAGATCGGACCGTAAGCCGGCTTCAGGAATTGCGGATAGACGGCAAGGATGAAGAGATAGGCCTTCGGATTGATCAGACAGGTGACCAGGCCCTGGCGGAACGCCTTCCAGGCCGAGCGACTGCCGGCTGGCCCGTCATCGCCGACGGTGATCGAGCTGCGCATCAGCGAAATGCCGATATAGGCCATATAGGCGGCGCCGACGATAAGCAGCGGCGTGAACAGCACCGGCACGAAATGCATGAGCAGGCCGACCCCGATCGCCCCGTTCAGCGTGTGCACCGCGCCGCCGAGCATGATGCCTGCGGTCGCGGCCAAGCCACGGTTGCTGCCGCCGGTCAGCGCATTGGCCAGCACGAACAGCATGTCCATGCCCGGAACGGCGATGATGCCGAACAAAAGCACGAAGAACAACCAGAGGTTTTCGGCATAGCTCATGTCAGTTGTCCGTCGCTTCGGTCGCAGGGACGAAAAGGAATCTGTTGATTTTCAACCGGGTAAGCCGCCCTATAGGTCACTCCAACTGACGGGGATGTGTCAGTTGCGTTTCGGTCGGGTGGAAAAATGCGCAAGGCTTCGCGCCTGTTCGAGATCATCCAGATCCTGCGTCTGGCCAGAAAACCGGTGACCGCAGCTGCGATGGCCGGACAACTGGAGGTGACGGTGCGCTCGGTCTATCGCGACATCGCCGCCCTGCAGGCGATGCGCGTGCCGATCGAGGGCGGACGCGGCATCGGCTACATATTGCGCCCCGGCTTCGACCTGCCGCCGCTGATGTTTTCCATTGAGGAGATGGAAGCGATAGTGCTGTCGCTGGCGCTGCTCGAACGCACCGGCGACGCCGAGCTGAAGCAGGCTGCAAAACGCGTCGGCGCCAAGATCGCCGGCGCCGTGCCGCCGCCCTTGCGACAAACCCTCGACGCCAACGCCCTTCACGCCTGGGGTTTTGCCGCCCCTTCTGCTTCCGCCGTCGACCTCGCTCTGGTTCGCCGCGCCATCCGCGACGAGGAGAAGCTCAGCCTCTCCTACCGCGACGAGGCGGGACGGGCGAGCGAGCGCATCATCCGTCCGGTCGCGCTGATCTATTATGCCGAGACCGCCAACATCGTCGCCTGGTGCGAATTGCGCCAGGCCATCCGCAATTTCCGCAGCGACCGCATCGAGGATTGCCGGCCAACGAACCTGTGGTTCAAGGGCGAGGGCGACCGGCTGCGGCAGGTCTGGGTCGACGGCTGGGAGATCAATGCCGCGGCCGCCGGCAAATGACGCGCGCCTTGGCTTCAGGGCACGATGCCGCGACAGGCCCAGGCTACATTGGCGAAGGATCGCGGGCCGTCGGGCCGACCGGCCTGATACGCATCGCGCACGGCGGCCGCGACACGCTCTCGCTCGGTCGTATCCAGTGTGGTGATGTATTTGCCGAGCGGGCCTTCTCCGGCGCCGATCGGCGCCCAGAGGTCGTCGAAATCCGCGTAGTCCATGCGGATCATCAGCTCGGCCTCGGTGATATCGGCCAGGCCTTGCTCGACGAAGGTCCGCTTCATCTCGCCCGGCTGCATCATCGGCTGGAAGCAGTAGCGGCTGCGCATCTGTCGTCCGCTTTCGCTGAGCGCGGCAATCGTGTCGATCATCATGCGCATGCCGGTCATGCCGCCGTAATGGTCCCAGACCACCGCCGCGACCACGCCGCCTGGTCGCACCACGCGGCGCATCTCGGCCACCGCCTTGCCGGCCTCGGGCACGAAATGCAGCACCAGCAGCGCCAGCGCGCGGTCGAACGCATCATCCCCGAAAGGCAGCGCCGTGGCATCGGCCTGGCTGATCGTGACGCGCGGATCGGAGTTCTTCTCCTTCGCCGCTTGGACGAACACCGGCGAAAAGTCGATGGCCTGGATTTCCACGAGATCGGCCGATTTCGCCAGCTCGAAAGTCAGGCTCCCGGTGCCGCAGCCGACATCGAGGATTGTCTCGCCGGCGGCCAGACCGGCGAAGTCGATGAATTTGGGCGCGAGCCTTTGGCTCCAGCGCCCCATGAGTTGCTCGTAACCGGATGCAGCATGGACGGTGAAGGTGGACGTCATCGGAGCCTCCCATTTATGAGCTTAAGCTAAACGACGGCACAATTGCTGCATAGGTGCCGGGCGATCTGCAACATCGGCAGCAAGGTAGCCGACCGAGTCGGCGGTTATGGGTTATGTAGGTAATTTCACGCCCGCCACGCTCTCCCGTTCCACCAGCGGGCACTCCAGCTTGGTGATTGGATAGCGGCCGCGGCCGGGCGTCGGCGGGGTTTCGAGCTGCTCGATCGCCCATTGGCCCATCGCCAGATGCGGCAGGATCGAGGTGGTCAGCGGCGGGAAGAGGTGGCGGGCGATCTCCTCGTCGTCATAGCCGACCACCGAAATGTCCTGCGGGATGTGCAGGCCGGCCTCCTTCAGCGCCTCGTAGCAGCCGATCGCCGTGCGGTCGTTCTGGCAGAAGATCGCGGTCGGCCGCTCCTTGAGTCCAAGCAGCTTGACCGTCGCGGCGTAGCCGGCGCTAGCCGACCAGTCGCCCTCGACCACCAGCTCGGGATCGAAGGGAATGTCGGCGGTGGCCAAAGCGCGGCGGTAGCCCTTGAGCCGGTCCTGCGCGGCCTGCATCCACGGCTCGCCGGTGATGGTGGCGATACGGCGATGGCCATGGGCGATCAGGTGCCTGGTCGCGCTCTGGCCGCCGGCGATCTCGGAGGGAACCACGGCCGGGAAGGCATAGTCGGCGGTGTAGCAGTTGAGCAGGATCACCGGGATGTCGAGGCTGTAGAGGAAATCCGGCGCCGTGATCTCGCGCGTGAAGATGGTCATGTAGATCAGCGCCGAGATGCCGCGCCGCGTCAGCGCTGAAATCGCGCGCGGCTCCATCACCGCGTCACCCATGGTCTGCGCCACCAAGAGCACGTTGCCAGCGTTCCACGAGGCCTGCCGCGCGCCCTCGATGGCGACCACCGCCTCGGGGCTGGTGGCGAGCTGGTCGACCGCGAAGCCGATGACGCCGTCCAGGCCCTCGAACGGCGTCACCGGCGGCCGGAGCGCCGAGAAGACCGGCGGCGAATAGCCCAGCGCCCGCGCCGCCTCGATCACCCGGTCGCGCGTCTGTTGCGACAGCCTGATGCCCGGCGAATTGTTGAGCACGAACGAGACCGTCGCCTGCGAGCAGCCGGCGGCGCGCGCAATGTCTGTCATGGTCACGCGCCCCTTCGGCTTGGCCGCCGGCTTGCGGCGCCTGGAAGCCCCGGGAGGATCGCGCAGGTCGGTCGGTTCGCTCATGGTCGTTTCCCAAACCCAGCCGGCTCTAAATCAAAGGAGGCGGCAACGGCAAGATGGTCGAGGCCGTTGCGTTTATCGATACGCGCCAACTAATACATATTAGCAGGCATCACACGCAAATCGCCAGCTACGCCGCTTCACGACGGAATCGGTCAGACAAGGTCAGCAATGCTGACAATTCGGTCATTTTCCGCGCGGCTGCAGACTTTGCAGCGCTCGCCCTCCTCACTCCCGGCACGCCTTCGACCAGCGTCTCCTCCGCGTCGAAAACGCGCCTCGCGGCTTCATAACTAATAGTCTTTACTAATAGCGGCAAGCGTTCTACTGTCAACTCGCCGTGGCTGTCCGGGCATCCGTTCGGCGCGGCAGGTGCGAGGGACGCTTGCTCGAAATCCGGCTTTTATCGCCGGTCTGGGCCTGCATCCGTTCTCACGAAATGTCGGACAAATCGGACTATTTACGAACGCCACATGAGTGTCTAGTGTCTCGACCGCGGCCCGATCGGCACCGTTCTTAAGTCGGCGGACCTTCGCGCCAGGCCCTTGAGGAGGAGGGTTGTCCGGACCGCGGCCGAGACATCGGCGACGAGTTCCACAGTCAGGTTCTACAAGGGAGGTTGAACTATGAAATCCATGATCCGTAACGCATCTGTCGCCGCAGCGGCCCTGCTCATCGGGCTTGCGGCCACGGCGGTTACCCGCGCGGACGACAAGCCGACGCTGGCCTTCGTCGTCAACGGTGCGTCAGACTTCTGGAAGGCGGCGGAAGCCGGCGTGAAGAAGGCGCAGGGCGAATTGCCCGACTACAATCTCGAGTTGAAGTATCCGGAACAGTCCTCGGTCGCCATCCAGCAGCGGCTGATGGATGACCTGGTGACGGCTGGCGTCAAGGGCATCATGGTCTCGGCCGTCGATCCCAAGACCTCGACCGACGGGCTGAACAAGATCGCCTCGGAAACCGCGCTGTTCACCACCGACTCCGATGCGCCGCAGACCAAGCGCGTCGCCTATATCGGCTCGTCCAACGTCGACGCCGGCAAGCAGGCGGCCGAGATCGCCAAGAAGGCAATGCCGGACGGCGGCAAGTGCCTCGGCTTCGTCGGCCTGCTCGGCGCCGACAACGCCAAGGAGCGTATCCAGGGCATGAAGGACGGGCTCGCCGGCAGCAAGATCGAGCTGGTCGACGTGCGCGGCGACGATATCGACCAGGCGCGCGCCAAGAAGAATGTCGAGGACGCGCTGGTCGCCAGCCCCGACATCACCTGCATGGTCGGCTTCTATTCCTACAACACGCCGCGCATCTATGAAGCGCTGCGTGATGCCGGCAAGCTCGGCCAGATCACCGTCGTCGGCTTCGATGATGATCCGATCACGCTGGGCGGCGTCAAGGAAGGCACCGTTGCCGCCACCGTGGTGCAGCAGCCCTTCGAGTGGGCCTATCAGGGTATGAAGCTGATGGCCGCCTATCTCAAGGGCGACAAGTCGGGCATCCCGGCCAACGGCTTGATCATCATCCCGACCAAGATCATCGGCAAGGACGATGTCGATGCCTACGCCGCCAACCTCAAGGCGATGCAGGGCAAGTAAGCCCGGCACAGTTGCGCCGGCTCAAGGGGTTCCTTGAGCCGGCGTTCGTATTGACGGACCCGCCAAGGCCGGTCAGTCTGTGGCCCACCGGCTGCTGTCAGGCGCGATGACCTCTACCGACACCACTCACCCAGACACCGCTCTGTTCCTGTGCCTCGAGGCCGTGCGCAAGACCTATCCGGGCGTTGTCGCCCTGGACAGGTTCTCGATGGAGGTCCGGCCCGGCGAGGTCATCGGCCTTGTCGGCGAGAACGGCGCCGGCAAGTCGACGCTGATGAAGATCCTAGGCGGCGTGACGCGGCCGGACAGCGGCACCATCACCGTCGACGGCGTCGCCCATGACGGGCTGACCGTCGAGCAGAGCATCGGCTCCGGCATCGCCTTCGTGCACCAGGAATTGAACCTCTTCGAAAACCTCGACGTCGCCGCCAACATCTTCTTCGGCCGCGAGCCGCTGCGCGCCGGACCGTTGAGACTGGTCGACCGCGCCAGGCTGCGCGAGATGGTGGCGCCGCTTCTGAAGCGTGTCGGCGCCAATTTTTCTGCGGACGCGCCGGTGGCGTCGCTGTCGCTCGCTCAGCAGCAGATGGTCGAGATCGCCAAGGCGCTGTCGATCAGGGCCCGCCTTGTGATCCTCGACGAGCCGACCTCCAGCCTGCCGATGGCGGAAACCGAAAAGCTGCTAGACGTCATCAAGGGGCTGAAGGCGCAAGGCATCAGCGTCATCTTCATCTCGCACCGGCTGCACGAGATCGAGCGCGTTGCCGACCGCGTCGTGGTGTTGCGCGACGGCACGCTGGCCGGCACGCTGGCGAAGGACCGGATCAACCACGACGAGATGGTCAGGCTGATGATCGGCCGCATGCTGAAGGAGCGCGAGAAGGCGGGCGAAGCCACGCGCGCGCCGGGCAGCGCCGCGCTGTCTGCCGAGGCGATCCGCACCAGCACCTATCCGGACAGGCCGGTCAGCATCGAGCTGAGGCGCGCGGAGATCCTCGGCCTCGCGGGCCTGGTCGGCTCCGGCCGCACCGAGCTCGCCCGCGTGCTGTTCGGCATCGACGAGCGGCTGGGCGGCAGCGTCACGCTCGACGGCAAGCCTCTCAATGTCGGCTCGGCCGCCGACGCAGTGGCGAACGGCATCTTCCTGGTGCCGGAAGACCGCAAGCTCACCGGCATATTGCTCGATCTCTCGATCGCGCAGAACATTACGCTGCCCAACCTGCCGGCGCATGCCAGGCGTTCGCTGGTTTCGACCGGCGCCGAGCTTGCGACGGCCGAAAAGCAGAAGAAGAACCTCGGCATCAAGGCGCCGTCGGTCCTGACCCGAACCGGCACGCTGTCGGGCGGCAACCAGCAGAAGGTGGTTCTCGCCAAATGGCTGGCGATGAATCCCAAGGTGATGATCCTGGACGAGCCGACGCGCGGCATCGACATCGGCGCCAAGGCCGAGATCTACGGCCTGATGCGGGCGCTGGCCGATGCCGGCGTTGCCGTGCTGATGATCTCCAGCGACATGGAGGAGGTCATCGGCGTGTCGGACCGCATCGCGGTCATGCATGAGGGGCAGATTTCCGGCATCCTCGACAGGCAAGATTTCAGCCAGGAGAACGTGCTCTTGCTGGCGGTCGGCAAGAAGCCGAAACTGCTGCAAGCGGCGGGAGGAGTTGTATGAGCAAGAAAGATCTCGGCCTGCTGATCCTGATCCTGGTGGTCGGCGCGGTGGTGACGGCCATCAATCCGCGCTTCCTGTCGGCGATCAACCTTGCCAACACCTCCAACCTCGTCGCGCTGTTCGGCATCCTGTCGATCGGCCAGGCCTTCGTCATCATCACCGGCGGCATCGAATTGTCGGTCGGCTCGCTGATCGCGCTGCTCGGCACCCTGTTCATCGACTTCATCGCTGTGCGCGAGCTGGACTGGCCGCTGGCCTTCGTGGTGATCATCGTGCTCGGCGCCGTCATCGGCTTCGTGCATGGCTGGCTGATCACAAGGCTGAAACTGCAGCCTTTCGTGGTGACGCTGTGCGGCCTCCTGATTTATCGCGGCGTGGCGCGTTTCTACACCGCCGACGGCACGGCGGGCTTTGCCTTCGGGCAGAATTTCCCGACGCTCGAATTCCTGACCGCGGGCCGCTCCTACGGCCTGCCGAACTCCTTCATCGCGCTGATCGTCATTGCCATCGTCATGTGGGTGGTGCTGCACCGCTCGGTGTTCGGCCGCTATCTCTACGCCATCGGCAAAAACGAGGAGGCGGCGAAATATTCCGGCATCCGCACCGGCCGGATCATCATCGCGGCCTATGTCATCTGCGGCGTGCTGACGGCGCTGTCGGCGATCTATTTCGCCATGTACACGCGCTCGATCTCACCGGCGAGCCACGGCCAGTTCTATGAGCTCTACGCCATCGCGGCCGCCGTGCTCGGCGGCTTCTCGCTGCGTGGCGGCGAGGGCTCGCTGGTCGGCGTAATCCTCGGCACGGTGCTGCTGCAGGAGCTGCAGAACCTCGTCAATCTGCTCGGCATCCCCTCGTCGCTCAATTTCGCGGTGATGGGCGGCGTCATCCTGATCGGCGTGCTGGTCGACCAGCAATGGGGCGTCTTCCGCGCCCGGCGCCGCATGATCGAGGCAACGCGCCAGAACGTTGCGGGCGCGCCGGCGGAGTAGTCCCGCTCTTCGGATAACGGCCTGATTGGATCGATGCTCGCGGCTGAGCCGCCGGGCGCGTCCGGATTCACGGGCGAATTGCAACAACCCGTGAACCGGAAAACAGCCCTTGTCGGCGAATCGGGGCTGGGTTAAGCAATTGGCATCTGAGGGTTCCAAGAACAAAAATGGGAGAAACTACCGTGACATCATCACGTTGGATCGCGCTCGCGGCGCTGGCGTTGACCTGCTCGACCCCGGCACTGGCCAAGGACTGGAAGACCGTCTCTGTCGCCATGGAGGGCTCCTACGCCCCCTGGAACCAGACCGACGCCAGCGGCAAGATCGTCGGCTTCGAGGTGGACATCCTCAACGACGTCTGCGCCCGCGCCAAGCTCGAATGCAATATCGTGGCGCAGGATTGGGACGGCGTCATTCCCGGCCTTACCGCGGGCAAGTTCGACATCGTCATGGACGGCATGTCGATCACCGAGGAGCGCATGAAGACGATCGACTTCTCGATCCCCTACGCCTCCTCGCCGGTGGCTTTCCTGGCCGACAAGAACGGTCCGCTGGCCAACCTGTCCAACAAAGGCAAGATGATCGACCTCTCGAAGGACGACGCCGAATCCAAGGCGGCACTCGACACGCTGCGCAAGGAGCTCGCCGGCAAGAATGTCGGCCTGCAGGTCTCGACCACCGAGGCGACCTTCGCCGACAAGTATCTCAAGGACGTCGCCAACGTCCATGAATACAAGACCACCGACGAGCACGACCTCGACCTGATGGCGGGCCGCATCGACGTGGCCTTCGCCGATACCACCTACTTCCTCGGCACGCTGGCCAAGCCCGACGCCAAGGACCTGGAATTCGTCGGGCCGCAATTCAAGGGAGGCCCGATCCTCGGGCCGGGCATCGGCGCCGCCTTCCGCAAGACCGACAAGGACCTGCAGGACATCTACAACAAGGCGCTGAAGGCCGCGCTTGACGACGGTTCGGTGTCGAAATACAGCCTGCAGTGGTTCAAGATCGACATTACCAAGTGATGTCGCAACGGGAGCAGCCAAGGCTGCTCCCGTTTTTCATTGAGACAAGCAACCGTCGCCGGGAAGGAAGGCGTAGGTGGAGTTTCTCAACGATCTGCAGGCGCAGTTTTCGACGGCCTATGAGCTGCTGGCCGCCGGTTGGGGCGTGCAGCTTCTCTGGGGCATCGCCTGGACGCTCGCCGTCACCGTCGTCTCGATGCTGATCGGGGCCGTGCTGGGCTCGCTGGTGGCTGCGGCCAAGCTCTCGCATCGCGGAGGATTGAGGTTCATCGGCGAGAGCTACACCACCGTCTTCCGCGGCGAACCGGAACTTCTGATCATCTATCTGTTCTACTACGGCGGCACGCAGGTCCTGACCGGGGTGGCTCGCTCGACCGGATCGATCGGCTCGACCGACATCCTGAACATGCCGAGCTTCCTCGGCGGCGTGCTTGCGGTCGGAATCATTTCCGGCGCCTACCAGGCCGAGGTTTTTCGCGGGTCGTTCCTGGCGATCCACCGCGGCGAACTGGAGGCGGCCCGCGCCTACGGCATGTCGGCTTGGCTGCGGTTTCGCCTCGTGATCGTACCCCAGGTGCTGCGCCTCGCCGTGCCGGGGCTGGGCAATGTCTGGCAATTGACCATCAAGGATTCGGCGCTTATCTCGGTCACCGGCGTTGCGGAGCTGATGCTCACCGCGAACAAGGCCGCGCGTTCGACGCATCATTCGCTGCTTTTCTACACGGTCGCAGGCATCCTTTATTTGGTGATGACCTCGGTCTCGACACCGATCTTCGAAAAGGCCGAGCGTTACACCTCGCGCAGTTTCACGCGGCCGAAGTGAGGTGGCGGTGGATTTCGATTTCTACCTTTCCACCATGTGGAGCGTGCTCAAGGCGCTGCCGCTGACGCTCGAGATCTGGTTCTTCGGCATCGCCTTCGGGCTCGTCATCGCCACCGGCCTGACCTGGCTGCGGGCTTCCGGCTACAAATTGGGCGAATATTTCACCCGCGCCTATGTCTTCATCTTCCGCGGCTCGCCGCTCCTGGTGCAGCTCTATCTGATCTATTTCGGTCTCTCCCAGTTCGACTTCGTCCGCCACAGCCCGATCCTGTGGCCGATCCTGCGCGATCCGATGTATTGCACGATCGTCGCCATGGCTTTGAACACGGCCGCCTATGAGAGCGAGATTTTCCGCGGCGCACTGCGGGCGGTGCCGGTCGGACAGATCGAGGCGGCCAAGGCGTTCGGCATGTCGGCCTTCACCCGTTTCCGCCTCGTCACGCTGCCGATCGCGCTGCGGCTCGCTCTGCCGGCCTATTCGACCGAAATCATCCTGATGACCAAGGCGACTGCGCTCGCCTCGGTGGTCACGATCATGGAGATGATGGGAACGGCGCAGAAGATCCAGCACGACACATTCCGGCCGATCGAGGTGCTGACCTGCGCCGGCGTGATCTACCTGCTTCTCAACCTGTCGATCGCCCGGCTGTTCGCCTGGGTCGAATACCGGCTTTCCCCGCATCTGCGGCCGCCGCCCGAGCAGAGCCAGCAAATCAGACCCGTACCGGAGGTGTTGTGATGTCGGCAAATGTCGCCGCTGCCGCGCAAGCGGCATCGTCCCCGGACGACAAGGCAGCCATCAGCGTCAAGGACCTGCGCAAGTGCTTTGGCGATCACGAGGTGCTCAAGGGCATTTCGCTCGAAGCGCACAAGGGAGATGTCATCTCGATCCTCGGCTCGTCAGGGTCCGGCAAGAGCACGATGCTGCGCTGTATCAATCTGCTGGAGACGCCTGATTCCGGCGAAGTGCGGGTCGACGGCGAGCTCATCAAGATGAAGCAAAGCCGCGACGGCCGTCAGATGCCGGCCGACATCCGCCAGGTGGAACGCATCCGCGCCAACCTCGCCATGGTTTTCCAGAGCTTCAATCTCTGGTCGCACATGACGGTGCTCGAAAACCTCGTCGCAGCGCCGACGCATGTGTTGAAGCGGCCGCGCGCGGAATGCCTTGAGCAGGCCGAGGCTTTGCTGAAGCGCGTCGGCATATGGGAGCGCCGCAACTACTATCCGCCGCACATGTCGGGCGGCCAGCAGCAGCGCGCGGCAATTGCCCGCGCCCTGGCGATGAACCCCAAGGTGATGCTGTTCGACGAGCCGACATCCGCGCTCGATCCGGAACTGGTCGGCGAGGTGCTGCGCGTCATGCGCTCGCTTGCCGAGGAAGGGCGCACCATGCTGGTCGTCACCCACGAAATGAGCTTCGCCCGCGACGTGTCCAGCAAGGTCATGTTCCTGCACAAGGGCGAGGTGGATACGGTCGGCGAACCGAAGGAAATGTTCGCCAGGCCGCCGACGCCTCAATTCAAGCAGTTCATCGCCAACTTCAACAAGTAGGCGCCTCTCCTTCTCCCCTTGTGGGAGAAGGTGGATCGGCGCGAAGAGCCGAGACGGATGAGGGGTGTTCCAGCTTGGCAATGGCGTTCGCCTGGCAGCACCGTTGTGCCCAACCGCCAGCGCTTCATTCCTTCCAGCACCCCTCATCCGGCCGCTTCGCGGCCACCTTGCATAAGCGATGTTGTATGAAGTGGTCGTCCCGTAAGGGACGCCAACGGCCGGGTGGCCACCCGGCCGTTGGCGCCGATCGTCGGATCGCCAGCCACCCGAACCCGTGGGGTTAAGGAGAAGCAAGATCGCGATCGGCTCTTCATCGTGGCCCGGATGGTTGCTGGAACAACCTGGTTCGTATGCAAGGCAGGGAACGACGAAGATGAATGAGACTAGCACAAGAACCGCCGGAATCGACACCAGCAAGAAGTCGCTTGATGTCGCAACCTATCCGACGAGCGACAGGTTGCGCGTAGCCAATGCCAGAGACGGACATCAAGAGTTGGTTGCTTGGCTGAGCGCGCGTAAGATCAAACGCATCGGCATCGAAGCCTCCGGGGGTTACGAACGAGCCGTCGTGGAATATTTGCGCGAGCAGGGCTTCGAGGTCGCTCTCCTGCAGCCGCGTCAAGTGCATGCCTTTGCCATCTACAAGCTGCGTCGTGCCAAGAACGATCGTATCGACGCCGCCCTCATCGCCGAGTGCGCTGCCAATCTCGGCGACCTGCATGAACCGCCAGACACCAGGCTGGCCGCGTTCGCTGAGCATCTGCTCTTCATCGAGCAACTGGAGTACGATATCGCTCACCTCAAGACGCGGCGCGAGCACTTCACCACCAAGCGGATTCTCAACCAACTCAAGCGTGACGTTCAGCGTCTGCAGCGGCGCCGCGAGGCCGAACTGCTGCTCCTGCAGGTCGTCGTGTGCAAACACGATGATCTCGCTCGGCGGCTCGAGCTGATCGCCAGCGTTGATGGCATCGGCATACGCACCGCGCTCACCCTCGTCATCCTCTTGCCCGAACTCGGCAAGGTCAGTCGTGAGCAAATCTCTGCCTTGGTTGGCGTCGCTCCTTACGACGACGACTCGGGCGAACGTACCGGCGAGCGCCATATCGCCGGCGGTCGCAGTCGTGTCCGCCGAGCGCTCTTCAATGCTGCATTGCCCGCTTCCCAGCGCTGGAACACCGCCCTGGTCGCTCTCTACGGCCGCCTTACGAACAACGGCAAGGCCCACAGGAAAGCCATCATCGCCTGTGTCAGAAAGCTCCTCATCTTCGCCAACGCCGTCGTCGAACGCGGCACTCCGTGGAGCAAAGCTCCACCCGCAAACCACGCCGCCTAAGCTAATGGTTGCGCTTCTCCCACAAAGGGAGAAGGGAAGGCGCTTAGATCATGTCCGACAGGTCCGAAAACGCCATCGCCTTGCGCAGCACTTCGGCAAAGCGTTCGCCGGCGATGTCCTTGTCGCCGCTGTTGTCGATCGAGGTGACGTCCGGCCCGGTCAGCTTGACGCTGGTGCTGCGCGCCAGGCGGGCAAGCACCTCGCCGCGCGATTCGCGGCCGCGCGCCGCCAGCCGCTCGGCGAGGATCTCCGGCGTGGCGGTGATCTCGACCACGGCCAGGTTGGCGTAGCGTTCGCGCAGCGCCGGGATGACCGCGCGGGAGACATTCGCCACGGCGACGTGGCCGTTCGCCACGGCCCAGTCGACATCGGCCGGCAGGCCGTAGCGCAGGCCGTGCGCGTCCCAGCACAGCGAAAAGGCGCCGTCAGCCTCGGCTTCGGCGAAGGCGGCATCGGCCAGCGTGTCGTGGTCCTCGCTTGCGGTGTCGCTCGGCCTTGTGATGACGCGGCGCACGAATTCCAGCCGCGTCTCGCCGGCAAAACGCTGCTTGGCGTAGCCGATCACCGTATCCTTGCCGGCGCCGCTCGGGCCGACCACCGCGACGAAAACGCCGTTGCGGATCGGCAGGCTATCGGCCAGCTCTCGCTCGATGAGGGCCGAGACCATCATGCGACCCGGCGGCCCTGGCGCCACACAGTGCGCACGACCGGCACATGGTCGTCGACGCGCACGCGCACCAGGTCGGCCCGGCGGCCCGGCTCGAGGACGCCGCGATCGGAGAGGCCGACCGCTTCGGCCGGGTTCTTCGACACCATCGCCACCGCCTGCGGCAGCGAAATCCCTTCAACGACATCGCCGAGGAAGAAGGCCGACTGGATCAGGCTGAAAGGAATGTAGTCCGACGACAGGATGTCGAGCAGGCCGTCGGCGGCAAGCGTGCGCGCCGAGACATTGCCGGAATGCGAGGCGCCGCGCATGACGTTCGGCGCGCCCATCAGCACGCCGAGGCCAGCCGCCTTCGAGGCCCTGGCCGCTTCTTCCGTCGTCGGGAACTCGGCGACGCGCACGCCCTGCTCGATCGCCTCGTCGACATGGCCGGCGGTCGCATCGTCATGGCTGGCCAGCACGATGCCGCGCTCGCGGCAGGCGGCCGAGATGAAAACCCGGTTCGGGCCGGAATTGCTGGCCGATTCCGCCATCCGCTTCTCGCAGAATTTCTGGAAGTCGCGGTCGGTCAGCTTCAGCTTGCGCTGGTAGTAATAGGCATAGGTCTCGAGATTGACGAACTGGCGCTGTCCGGGCGCGTGGTCCATCAGCGAGGCGAGCTTCACCCTATCGTCGGTCTCGAAATTGGCGAAAGCCTCGAGGCAGTCCGGCGCCGAGACCTCGCAGCGCAAATGGATGAAATGGTCGGCCCTGAGCCGATCCTGGCGCACGCTGTCCTCGATCGCGTCGGCCAGCTTGCGCACGTCGTCGGATTTCAGGTCGGCGTCCTCGTCCATGCCGACGCGCAAGGCGTCGAGCACGGTGGTGATGCCGGCGGTCGCCACCTGGGCATCATGGGCAAGCACGGCGGCGATCGGGTTCCAGCGCACTTTCGGGCGCGGCGCGTAATGACCTTCGAGGTGATCGGTGTGAAGCTCGACAAGGCCCGGGATGATGAAGTCGCCGCCCATATCCTCGCCGGTGCGGGCAGCGCCCGGCTCGACGGCGGCGATCATGTCGTCGCGCAACAGAAGCGAGCCCTCGACGATCTCGTCGGGCAGCACGATGCGGGCATTGGTGAGAACGGTTTCGGCGGTCATCTCAGGCGGTCCTATCTCGAGCGGTCGGCAATCAAATCAGAGCAATTCCAGGAAAAGTGCTTTGCGGTTTTCCGTCCGGAATTGCGTTAAAACTAAAGATAGGGCGGTTCAGCGTTCCGCTGATCCGCCCTAGGCTGTCTTACGGGCCGGGCCACGGCCAAGCGCATGGTGCGAAAGCACCATGAACGGGGCGCCGGGCTCGCTTTCGACGAACAAGGTCAGCGCATCGACCGGCACCGGCTGGCGCAGCGCGTCGGCGAACAGGCCGTCGATCGCCGCGCGAAGACGCGGGCTCTCCTCGGGCCCGACACGCCCCGACAGCGTCATATGGAAGCGGAATGTGTCGAAGACGTAAGGATAGCCCCATTGGCAGAGGTTGCGGAACTCATCCGGCTTCAGCGCATCGGGGCTGCGGCGCTCGATCTCGGCTTCGGTGAGCGGCGCGCGGAAACTGTCGAAGGCGCGCACCACCTCGCCGGCGAAGTCGTTGAGCGGCGCGAACCGCGTTTCCGGCACCAGCGCGAAGAAGCCGTCGATCTGCCCGACGACCAGGCGCGGGATGACGACGGGCGGCGTCGCCTCGGCGAAAGCGTCGAGCGCGGCGCGCAGCGAAGCTTCCGTCTCGTTCGGCGCCAGCCGGAATGGCGCCTTCAGCGTCGCATGGAACCCGTAACGCCGGGCCGATGCCGTGTGGAAGGCGACTTCCGCCGCCGACAGATCGCCGACCGCCTCCACCGGCCGCGTCGCCGCCCCGAACGGGTCGCGGCCCAGCCAGTTGGCGGCAATGCGCGCCAGCTTCTCGTCCTGTCCCGGTGTGTAGTAGATGGCGTATCGCATCGGCGTTCCTCGTCAAGCGCGTCGCGCCCGAAGGATCATGCGACGCACTTCAAGTCATTGTCTTGGCAAGTCGTGGGTCCAAAACGCCAAGGCGTTTGCGGCGACATGCACCGGAACCGCTGCCATAGGTGATTTCCATGACGGATTGACGAAGCTTTCATGGGTTTTCGAAGGCAAGTCCAGCCGCAAGCTCGTTAGCCGACGATTTTTCCCGGCTGGACCAATGCGCGGTCAGGCCTTCATCAGCCATTCGTGCTCGGCCGCGTTGTGGAATTTCCACGTCCGCTTCGGTCCGGCCATGACGTTGAGGTAATAGAGGTCGTAGCCGTGGCAGGCCGCGCAGGGGTGATAGCCCTTCGGCACCAGCACGACATCGCCGTCCTCGATCGCTATCGCCTCGTCCAGCTCGCGCACGCCGTTGCGGTCGGCGTCGGTGTAGACGCGCTGGAAGGCAAAGCCCTGCGGCGGGTTGAGGCGGTGGTAATAGGTCTCCTCGAGATAGGATTCGGCCGGCAGATTGTCCTGGTCGTGCTTGTGCGGCGGGTAGCTGGAGGTGTGGCCGCCGGGCGTGATCACCTCGACCACCAGCAGCGAATCCGCCGGCTTGCCCTCGGGCAGGATGTTGGTGACATAGCGCGTGTTGGTGCCCTTGCCGCGCACCTCCTGGCCAAGATCGTCCGGCCCGATGACCCGCACCGGCAGGCCGCCGCCGAGGCCCGGCGCCGAGCAGACGGCGAGCTCCAACTCGGTGTCGGCGGTCACCGACCATTCAGTGCCTTGCGGCACATAGACCGACCAGGGCTTGCCCTCGAAGGGCGACATGCGCTCGCCGAGCAGGCCAAGATCCTTGCCGCCAGCGGTCGCCTTGCCCTTGCCGGTGACGAAGACCAGGCAGACCTCACGGTCGCCCGTCGTGCCGCCCGCCGCCTCGCCCGCCTTCAGCCGATGCAGGTCGAACCCGACATAGGTCCAGCCGGCGCTTTGCGGCGTGACGTGTGCGACATGGCCGTGGCCCCTGTCGGCCTTGACGAGCAGTTTCGACATCTTTGTCTCTCCTATCCCTATTCGCTCTAGCGGGCTGGCGACCCAGAGATTTCACCAGCTGAGGAATCCGGCGCAAACCTTCGCGATTGGCCGTGGCCTCCGAACTTCGTCATCCTAGGGCGAAGCAGGAGCGAAGCTCCGTCGCGGAGACCCTAGGATGACGAAGCGAGGTGCGTTTCGACTAGTCGCCAACGCATGAGGTCCGCCAGGCACGCAGTATCCGATCCGTAGAACCTTCTGAGCCATGGATCAGTCATTCCTTCGGTTCGGGGTCGGCCTTGTTCTCCTCAGCCGGCTTATACAGATAGAAAAACTGCCACACCGCGTAGCCGGCGAAGCCGAGCGCGATGACGCCCCAGAACGGCGTGCCGGAGGCGAACTCGATCGCCGACCAGATCAGGCAAACCGCGACGACCGCGATGCGCCGCCACAGCGGCCGGAAGAAGGGGTGTTCATAGTCTTTCATCGCGCCAATCCAGGATTTGTCCAAAGCGCAACGGATAAACCGCGCGCCCCGACTAATCCACCGTTCAGGCCGGAAACCCTTGCGTCTCCACCGTATAGCCGGCGGCCGTCATCACCCGCATCAGCTCCTTGTGGCCGACCTGGGCCATCTTGAGAGGCGGGTTCTTCTTCGGATCCTGTTCGGCTTCCACGACGAACCAGCCTTCATAGCCATGATCGGCGAAGCGCTGGACGATGGCGCCGAAATCGAGCGAGCCGTCGCCCGGCACGGTGAAGGCGCCGAGCGCCACGGCATCGAGGAAGGACTGTTTGGAGCGGTCGAGCCCTTCGATCACACCCATGCGCACATCCTTCACATGGACATGGTTGATGCGCTTGTGGTGGTTGTCGATGGCGCGCAGCACATCGCCGCCGGCAAAGGCGAGATGGCCGGCGTCGAGCAAAAGCGGGATGCCTTCGCCGGAGTTGCGCATGAAGGCATCGAGCTCCGGCTCGGTCTCGACCACAGCGGCCATGTGATGGTGGTAGGAAAGCGGCATGCCCTGCTCCGCGCACCATTCGCCGAATTCGGTGACGCGCCGGCCATAGGCCTTCATCTCGTCGTCCGAAAGTTTCGGCTTGGTGGCCAAAGGCTTGGAGCGGTCGCCCTGGATCGAGCGGCCGACCTCGCCATAGACGATGCAGGGCGCGTCGACCGCCTTGAACAGGTCGATCATCGGCTGGATACGGTCCTTGTTCTTCGCCAGGTCCTCGTTGACCAGCGTGCCGGAGAACCAGCCGCCGCAAAGCGTGACGTCGGCTGCTTTGAGGATCGGCAGCATCACCGAGGGATCATCGGGAAAGCGGCGGCCCTTTTCCATGCCGGTGAAACCGGCCGAACGCGACTGGCGCAGACACTCCTCCAGCGCTACGTCGTCGCTCAGCTCCACGAGATCGTCGTTCCACCACGCGATGGGGGACATGCCCAGTTTGGCTTTCAAGTCGTCACTCCAAATGTCGGTTCGTTGCGCGGCCGGATCAGCCTTGGCGGCTGCCCACGGCTTCCTCGTATTTCTTGCGCGCGGCGTTGACCTGCGGCCGCGACGAAACTTCCGGCACGGCGACGTCCCACCAGTGGCCGCCGGCTTCGGTCGAGATCAGCGGATCGGTGTCTATGACCAGAACGGTCGTCCTGTCGTTCTTCTTCGCCTTGGCCAGCGCCGTTTCCAGCTCGGCGATCGACGCCACCTTCTCGGCGATGGCACCCATGCTTGCCGCATGCGCGGCGAAGTCGACGTCGGGCAGCACCTCGTGGCGCGCGTCCTTCAAGAGATTGTTGAAGTTGGCGCCGCCGGTCGCCATCTGCAGCCGGTTGATGCAGCCATAGCCGCGATTGTCGAGCAGCACGATGGTGAGCTTCAGGCCAAGCATCACCGAGGTGGCGATCTCGGAATTCATCATCAGATAGGAGCCGTCGCCGACCATGACGACGACCTCCTGGTCGGGCTTGGCCATCTTGGCGCCGAGCCCGCCGGCGATCTCATAGCCCATAGTAGAGAAGCCGTATTCGCCATGATACGAGCCGGGGGCGCCGGCCTGCCAGAGTTTGTGCAGTTCTCCCGGCAGGCCGCCGGACGCATTCAGCAGCGTCACGCCCGAGCCCATGGCGCGCTGCACGGCGCCGATCACCTGCGCATCGGAAGGGTAGGCGGCGTTGGTCGAAGCCGTCACCTTGGCGGCGGCGGCCTGCCACTCCGTCTTGCCCCTCAGCGCATTGTCGGTCCAGGCGTTAGGGGCCTTCCAGCCCTTCAGCGCCGCGGCAAGCTCGGCGAGCCCCTCGGCCGCGTCGGCGACCAGCGGCAGGGCCCAGTGCTTGCCGGCGTCGAAGACCTGGGTGTTGAGCCCAATGATGGTGCGGCCGGCATTCTTGAACAGTGCCCAGGAACCGGTGGTGAAATCCTGCAGCCTGGTGCCGACGGCGAGCACGACGTCGGCCTCTTCCGCCAGCCGGTTGGCGGCCGACGTGCCGGTGACGCCGACCGCCGCCATGTTGAGCGGATGATCGTCAGGCAGCGAGGATTTGCCGCCCTGCGTCTCGCAGACCGGGATGCCCGCGCCCTGCACCAGCTTGGCGAGCTCGTCCGAGGCCTGCGAATAGAGCACCCCGCCGCCGGCGATGACCAGCGGCTTCTTCGCCCCTTTCAGCGCCGCGACGGCGGCGGCAAGCTCGTTGCGGTCCGGGCGCAACCGGCGCGGCGCCCAGACGCGCTCGGCGAACAGGCTTTCCGGATAATCATAGGCCTCGGCCTGCACGTCCTGGCAGAGCGACAGCGTGACGGGGCCGCATTCGGCCGGATCGGTCAGCACCTGCATGGCTCGGTTCAGCGCCGGGATGATCTGCTCCGGTCGAGTGATGCGGTCGAAATAGCGCGAGACGGGCCGGAAGCAGTCGTTGACGCTGGCCGTGCCGTCGGAGAAATCCTCCGCCTGTTGCAGCACAGGGTCGGGCAGACGGTTGGCGAAGACATCGCCGGGCAAAAACAGGACGGGCAACCGGTTCACATGCGCCAGCGCCGCCGCCGTCACCATGTTCAGCGCGCCAGGGCCGATCGAAGAGGTCGCGGCCATGAAGCGGCGGCGGAAATTCGCCTTGCCATAGGCGATCGCCGCATGCGCCATCGCCTGCTCGTTATGGGCGCGGAAGGTCGGCAGTTCGTCGCGGACCTGGTAGAGCGCCTCGCCGATGCCGGCGACATTGCCATGGCCGAAGATTGCCCACACGCCGCCGAAGATCGGCACCGTCTTGCCGTCGATCTCGGTCATTTGCCGGCTGAGAAAGCGGGTCAGTGCCTGCGCCATCGTCAGGCGAACGGTCTTCGTCATTGTCATTTCCTCCGGCTTTCGTTGACGCCGTTTTCTTATGCTGCCCGTGTTCTTATGCTGCTTTTCGGCCGCGCGCGGCAAGCCACGCTTCGGTCAACTGTTCGAAGCGCGACGCCATGTCGGCGATGGCCTCGTCATCCGAGATCTTGCCGGCCAGCCATTGTTCGGCGGCATTGATGAAGATGGTGCGGCCGACGGCGAAACCCTTGACGATTGGCGCGTTGGCGGTGGCGGCGAAGGCCGCGACCAGTTCGTTCTGCGGCGCTTCCAGCCCCAGCAGAACGACGCCGCGGCACCATGGGTCGTTCCTGACGATCACCTGTTCGATCTTCGCCCAGGCGCCTGCGGAAGCTTGCGGCTCGAGCTTCCACCAGTCGGGCTTGATGCCCAGCGCATAGAGTTCCTCCAGCGCGCGCGGAATGGTGGTGTCGTCGAGCTTGCCATGCTTGCCGGCGATGATTTCGACCAGCAGTTCGCGGCCGACTTTCCGCGCCGCCTCGAACAAAGCGCGCAGCTTCTGCTGCTGCTCGACTTTGAGCGTCTCGGGATCGTCCGGGTGATAGAAGCACAGGCATTTGATGCAATGGTCGACCGGCCATTCGGTGAGCTGCGAGCCGATATCCTGCGAAAATTCGAAGCGCAGCGGCCGCGATCCCGGCAACTCGACCGGACGACCGAGCCAGGCGAAAGGATGGCGGGCGAATTCGAACATGGCGTCGCGGCCGTATTTCTCGTCGATCAGCATGCCGTAGCCGTCGCGGCCGGCGGCGACTTTTGCCGCCGCCTTGACGGTCAGGACCTTGAAGTCGGGGATGCGCGAAACGTCGGCGCCGACCCTTGCCGCGACATCTTCCAACTGAACGCGATGGTCGCAGGCCAGAGCCATCAGCGAGGGAATGTCGCGCCTTCGCGTCGTCGCCCAATGGATATGGTTGATCGCCTCGTCCTTGCGCAGCGCCAGGTGCTTGCTGCCGTTCTTCAGGAAGAACTGCAGCTCTTCGAAGGTCGGATATTCCGGCGCGCAGAGCAGGCGCGACACCGCAAAGGCGCCGCAGGCATTGGCCCAGGTGGCGGCGGTGGCGAAGCTTTCGCCGCCGAGCCAGCCGCGCAGGAAGCCGGACATGAAGGCGTCGCCGGCGCCCAGCACATTGTAGATCTCGATCGGGAAACCCTTGCCGACGATGCCGTCCTCGAGATCGTCGCTGATCGGCCCGTCATAGACGATGCAGCCCTTGGCGCCGCGCTTCAGCACGATGGTGGCCGAGGACAGCGCACGGATCGTCTTCAGCGCGCTCAGGCAATCGTCGGCTCCGGAAGCGATCATGATCTCCTCCTCGGTGCCGACGATGAGGTCGCAATCGGGCAGCACCGTCTTCAGCTGCGCCGAGACGCGGTCGGATTTGACATAACGCTCGAAACCCTCGGCATGGCCGGCAAGCCCCCAGAGGTTCGGACGATAATCGATGTCGAAGACAACCTTGCCGCCTCGGGCCTTCATCAGCCGGATCACCTTGCGCTGCGCGGCATCGGAATTCGGCCGCGAGAAATGCGTGCCGGTGACGACCACCGAGCGCGCCGAGGCGATGAAGGCCTCGTCGATATCCTCTTCGGCCAGCGCCATGTCGGCGCAGTCGGAGCGGTAGAAGATCATCGGCGAGACGCCTTCGCTCTCGACCGAGAGCAGCACCAGCGCCGTCAGCCGCTCCTTGTCGGTCTTCAGGCCATCGACGGAGACGCCCTCGCGCCGGAGCTGCTCGCGGATGAAGCGGCCCATCTGCTCGTCGCCGACGCGCGTCAGCAGCGCCGAGCGCAGGCCGAGCCTTGCCGTGCCGACGGAAATGTTGGCCGGGCAGCCCCCCACCGACTTGGCGAAGGAGGTGATGTCCTCCAGCCGCGAGCCGATCTGCTGGCCATAGAGATCGACCGAGGCGCGGCCGATGGTGATGACGTCGAGCGGCGGGTATTTCCCTTCCACGGCTTCGCCCATTCGAACCTCCCATCGGCCTTGTTATGCAGAGCAGCGTCGTTTTGGACAGCACGCGCCGGCGACGGCGCGATGTCGCCAATATGAAATATTAATTCCAATCCGTAGTCAATATGGAATGAGTGTTCCCGAGCCGAAAAGCGCGCCTCCGCGAGGCTCAGCCCTTGCGCCGGCGCCCGGTTTCGCGGCGCTTTTCGCCGACGGCGACTGTCAGCGCCATCGCTAAAGCCATCGTCGCCGAGATCGAGCGGAAACCGCCGAAATCGGCCTCGGCGACCTCGAACCAGACCTTGGCGAATTGCGCCAGCGGCGAGAAGGACGAGTCGGTGATGGCCACGATCGGCACGCCCTGTTCCGCGATCGCGCGCGTCTCCTCGATGGTCGCCGGCGCGTAAGGCGAAAAGCTGATGGCAATGACGGCGTCGCGCGGTGTGGCGAAGCCGATCATCTCGGCGTTCAGCCCGGCGGCCGATTCCACCAGCTGGTTGCGGATCTTCAACTTGCCCAATGCATAGGCGATGTAGGACGCGACCGGATAGGAGCGGCGCTTGGCCAGCACGTAGATCGTCTCGGCCTTCGCCAGGAGCGCGATCGCCTCCTCGAAATGCGCATCGTTAAGCGAACGCGAAATGTCGCTGAGCGAGGTGCTGGCGGCGGCGACGAAGCCGTCGAAGATCGCCCGGTGACCAGCGCCTTCCTCGGCCTTGGCGCGCAGTGCCGCCAGCCTTTCGTCATAGGAGGAATTGCGTTCGCGCAGGCGCTCGCGGAAAACCTGCTGCAGGCTGGTGAAGCCGTCGAAGCCGAGCTGCTGGGCAAAACGGATCAGCGTCGAGGGCTGGACTCCGGCCGAGGCGGCGATGCTCGCCGCCGTGCCGAAGGCGATGTCGTCGGGATTGTCGAGCGCATAGGCGGCGATCTGCGCGATGCGCTTGGGCAGGCTCGCGCGCCTGTCCAGGATCGTCGCGCGCAGCGTTTCGAAATCGCGAGGCACCCGTTCGTCCATCGTCGCTCCGTCCGCGCCCATAATGGTTGTCCCTCTCCTGCCTCATCATAGCGAGTTCGCGCAAGAACACCATAAAAAATGATTTGTATGTTCCATTTATTATCGAAATGGACTAATTCATCCATATCAATATTCCCAAGTCTCGGAGACAATCGACATGGTCGGAGTGGGCCTCATCGGCACGGGCTTCATGGGCAAGTGCCACGCCATCGCCTGGAACGCGGTGGGCACCGTCTTTCCCGATGTCGACAAGCCGAAACTGGTGCATCTGGGCGAGGTGAATGACGAGTTGGCCCAGCGCAAGGCCGGCGAGTTCGGCTTCGCCAAGGGCTCCGGCGACTGGCGCGCTGTGGTCAACGATCCAGAGGTGGATGTCGTCTCGCTGACCACGCCGAACCAGTTCCATCCCGAGATGGCGATCGCCATTCTCGAAGCCGGCAAGCATCTGTGGTGCGAGAAGCCGATGGCGCCGAGTTTCGCCGAGGCCGAGACCATGGCGGCCGCGGCCAGGAAATCCGGCAAGGTCGCCGGACTCGGCTACAACTACATCCAGAACCCCGCCATCCGCCATATCGGCGCGCTGCTCGAGGAAAAGATCATCGGCGATGTCAACCTCGTGCGCATCGAGATGGACGAGGACTTCATGGCCGACCCGGAAGCGCTGTTCTTCTGGAAGCACGAGGCGGCGTCCGGTTACGGCGCGCTCGACGATTTCGCCGTCCATCCGCTGTCGCTGATCAAGGTGCTGTTCGGCCGCGTTTCGCGCGTCATGTGCGACATGGCCAAACCCTATGCCGACCGCAAGACGGCGTCCGGAGAACGCCGCGCGGTCGAGACCTACGACATCGCCAGCGTCTTGCTGCATCTCGAGAACGGCGTCGCCGGCACGCTGCTTGTCAACCGCTCGGCCTGGGGCCGCAAAGGCCGCATCGCCATCCAGATCTTCGGCTCGAAGGGCTCGATCCTCTACGACCAGGAGCGGATGAACGAATTCCAGCTCTATCTCACCGCCGACCGGCCGACCGAGCAGGGCTATCGCACCATCCTGGTCGCGCCGCACCACAAGCCCTATGATTCCTTCCTGCCCGCGCCGGGCCACGGCCTCGGCTTCAACGACCTCAAGATGATCGAATGCCGCGAGCTTTTGATGCGCATCGCCGGCAAGCCGGCCCGCATCATCGACTTCGACGAGGGGCTGGAGATCGAGCGCACCGTGCATGCCATGGCGCGCTCCTTCCAGGAGCAGCGCTGGGTCGATGTGAGGTGATCGAGCCGAGCGCCGGGACCGGTTTGGCGGCCCACGGCGACCGGCCAATGCGATAATGGATCTGAGCATCAGGCCAGGTTAATGGCGACGTTACGCAGCAGCGCCACGGATTTGCGCATGCCCTCCATCGGCGACAGCATCATGTCCTCGTGCTCGATCGACAGCACGTCGTCGTAGCCGGCCTGCTTCAGCGCGGTGCAGAACTGCCGCCACCAAGTCTCGCCGTGGCCGTAGCCCAGCGTGATGTAGTTCCAGGCCCTTTCGGAAAAAAGCGTTGGCGGTCGCGCATCGAGCACGCCGTCGATGCCGGCCGGCACCGGCTCGACGCGCGTATCCTTGGCGTGGACATAGTAGATCGCCGAGCCAAGCTTGCGCACGGCGGCAATCGGATCGGCGCCCATCCACATCGGATGGCTCGGATCGTAGTTCGCGCCGACCGTTTCGCCGACGGCATCGCGCAGCCGGAACAGCGTCTGGACATTGTAGACGGCCTGATGACCATGCAGCTCCAGGCAAAGCTTCCTGATACCCAGGTTATTCGCAAACCCGACGAGATCGCGCCAATAGGGAATGATGCAGTCGTCCCATTGGTAGCGCTGGATGTCGGCGCATTCGGGCGGCCAGTCGGTGATGATCCAGTTGGGGTTGGCGTCGCCCGGCCCGCCGGGCAGCCCTGACATCATCACCACGCGGTCGATGCCCATCAGGCTCGCCAACCGGATCGTGTCCTCGGTCACCTGGCGGTGCTGCTTGCCTTGCGGTCCCGGATGCAGCGGGTTGCCCGAGCAGTTGAGCGCCGCGATCGTCAGCCCGTGGTCGCGGACCTTGGCGACGAATTCGGCGCGGGTGGCGGCACTGTCCAGCATCGCCGCCAGGTCGATATGCGGCGCCGACGACCAGTTGCCGCAGGCGAACTCTAGAGTCTCCAGCCCGAGTTCGGCCGAGGCGCGCAGCATCTCGTCGAAGGACAGGTTGCCCAGGCTGTCGGTGATCATGCCGATCTTCATTATTGTCGCTTCCCGTTGACTTCAGACCATGCGCTCAGAGCTTTACCGGCTCGAACCGGCCGGACCGCGCCGACGCAAGCGCCGCCTCGCAGAGGATCATGGCCTTGCGGCCGTCACTCGCCGTGACCGCCGGGCTGCTGCCGGTTTCGACGCAGCTGATGAAGTGATCGATCTCGGCGGCGTAGGATTCCGCGTAGCGTTCGACGAAGAAGTAATAGGGCTTGTCGCGCGATATGCCCTTGCCGCCATACATCTCCACCGAGGTAGGCAGCCGGTTGCCGGCCTGCAGCATGCCGTCGGCGCCATGCACCTCGATGCGCTGGTCATAGCCATAGGCGGCCCTGACGCTGTTGTTGATGTGGCATTGCCGGCCGGATGCCGTTCGCAGGATGAACATCGCGGTGTCGTAGTCGCCGAGCTTCCTGTATTGCGGCGCCACCAGCGAGGAGCCGGTCGCGAACAGTTCCACCGGTTCCTCGCCGAGCATGTTCCGCGCCATGTCGAAATCGTGGATGGTCATCTCGCGAAAGACGCCGCCGCCTCCGGCCAGCGCTTCCTCGGTTTCGGGTTCGGGATCGCGGCTGGTGATGATGACCTGCTCGACAGCGCCGATCTCGCCGCCGTCCAGCCGCTCCTTCAGCGCCCGGAAGCTCGGATCGAAGCGACGGTTGAACCCGATCTGGAAAGGCACGCCGGCCTTCGCGACCGCGGCCAGGCACTCGTCGGTGCGCTTGAGGTCGAGATCGATCGGCTTCTCGCAGAAGATCGCCTTACCCTTTGCCGCCGCTGCCATGGCGAGGTCGGCGTGGGTGCGCGTCGCGGAGGCGATGAACACCATCTTCACCGCCGGATCGTTCATCACGGTCTCGGTGTCGGCGATCTCGGCGCTGGTCGCGGCCGCGACCTTGGCGGCGGCCTCCCGGTTGGGATCGACGATATAG